>NZ_CP014507.1:0-1495500 GCF_001577465.1 Burkholderia sp. PAMC 28687 | reverse complement strand
GGCGCCGGCGCGGCGCTGCTTGTGGCGTTCTTGCTGCCAAACCGGGCGATCAACGCCGCGCACAATCGGGCGGGTGAGATTGTGCAAACGCTCGGCGAATTAATCGCGCTTTATCTGCGCAAACCCGACGATGCGCGGACCGCGGAAGGGTTGCATCGAAAGTCGGCGGCGGCTGAGCAGGCGCTCGACGATGCGATTACCGAGGCTGGTCGGGAGCACATTATCGTGCCGGTGAAAAGGTCGCGCGAGAACGTGATCGACAAGGTCGTGCCGATGCTGACGCGGCTGCATCGCGATGCGCTCTTTCTAGGGCAGGCGTTCGCGGGAGATGTGGGGTTGGCCGGTCGGTTGACTCCGCCGACGCGGGAAGCGCTGGGGGAGACTGCGGATGCGTTCGATGGGTTGGCGAAGGCACTGGCGGCTACGCTCGATGCCGATAAACGGCAGCAGGATGAGAATGTCAAAGCAGCGCGGGAGGCGTTCGAAAGGCTGAGGATGGTGGCGAATAAGGCGAATGCTGCGATGGAGAAGAATACGGTGCTGCCGTTTGTGCTGAATTTGTTGGTGACGGATTTTGGCGATTTGGTGACGACGGTGGAGGGGAAAGAGGGGTAATGCCAGCACCATGAAACAACAAAGCCGACTCGAAGTCGGCTTTGTCCTTTCATACGCCTATGAAGCGAAAACCTCACATCGGCGGCGCAACCCCATCCTTCTCGACCACGACGCGCGAAGCGGCGTATTCCGTTCCCTTAACCGGGCTGGCGATAATAAACACCTTCTTCCCCGCGACCAGGTCCGAACGCGAAGCCGGCGCAAACGTCACCACGGGCACGCCTTCCGGCACGGTCACCGTATTCGAGCCGCCCTTATACGAAAGCTTCAGATCCCGCCCGCTCGTGCCGGTCACAACCTGATCGACATTCGCATTCGTCATCGTGCTGTTCGGCGCCAGATCCCATGCGTAGTGCCCTTCACCCGTCCCGCGCGCCGCTTCCGGGAACACCAGCACTTCGGTCGCCGTCATCTTGCCATCGGTGCCAGTGGTCGCAGCCGTGCCAATAAACGACCCAGCCTTGATATCGCCGAGCTTGATGTTCTTCACAGCCGTCACCGGCGTGTCCTGCTTCATGTCGATGGTCACGGTATCGCCGCTACGACGGTGCACGGTGAGCGTATCGCCGGAGATCGAGACGATATCGCCACGAATGCGCGCGGGCTTCGCAGCCGGCGCCTGGGCCAGCGCAACGCCAGCAAATGCGAGTGCTGCAATCGATACACCCAGTTTCATGCGGATTGACACAGATGCCATGGAGACTCCAATAGTAATTAGTAAAAAGGCTTAAGCCCCGCCGAACCAGTTATAACCCTGGTTCTCCCAGTACCCGCCGGGATATTCGTTCGTCACGGTGATCGCAACGATGTGCTTTGGATTCTTGTAGCCCAGCTTCGTAGGCATGCGCAGCTTCATTGGAAAGCCGTATTTCGGAGGCAAGACCTGACCGTCGTACGTCAGCGTCAAGAGCGTCTGCGCATGCAGCGCGGTCGGCATGTCGATGCTCGTAGAATAGTTATCGGCGCAATGAAACGCTACGTACTTCGCTGTAGTATCGGCGCCTGAACGCTTCAGGAAATCGGCAAAACGCACGCCGCCCCACTTGCCTATCGCGCTCCATCCTTCAATGCAAATGTGACGCGTGACCTGGCTTTCCTGCGGCAACGCACGCAACTCATCAAGAGTCCAGACGTTCTTGCCCTTCACCAGACCGCCGACGGGCAACTTGTAGCTGGCGGCATCGACCATCGGGACATCGTCTATGTCGTAGAACGCGTTGAAAGGGAACGGCCGCGTGATCATCGACTCGGGATACGTCGGCGCGAGCTTGTTGGGATCGAAGAGGAAAGCTTGCGCGTCATCGTTGAAACGCGACATGGTGCGCAGCACGGTGTTGACCGACTTGTCGTCGGAGATGTTGCAGCCGGTCAGCATCATCAAGCCGCCCAGCGACAAGATGCGCTTGCCGAAGAGACGCCGCGCGGGCGCCTTCAATTCGTTGCGTGCGTCCTTGAGGATATTGTCGACATCGAGATGCTTCGCAATCAGTTCGCTCTTTCGGTTCAACATGATCAACGGCCCCGGATCATCAATAACAACGAGCGTGGAACGAGGGCGACCATCACCACGTGCAGCACGAAAAATGCGACCAGGAAACTCATCGCGAAGAAATGAACGACGCGCGCTCTGTCGTAACCGCCCATCAAGTCACGCAATAAAGGAAATTGCACCGACTTCCAGATCGCGAGTCCCGACAGGATCACGATGACGATGTCCACGATAACCGCAAGATAAGCCGCCTTCTGCACGGCGTTATAGTGCGACAGATCGTCGTGCTTGAGCTTGCCGGTGAGCGCGGCACGCAGATCGCCGACAAGACTCTTTACGCTGAGAGGGAACAGTTTGCGGCGAAATCGTCCGGACACGATGTTCATCGCAATGTAGATCAGGAAGTTGACGACCAGCACCCACATGGCCGCGAAGTGCCACAGCAACGCGCCGCCGAGCCATCCGCCCAACGTGATGCTGGCCGGAAAGACCAGCGCCGGAAAAATGGGCGAAGCGTTATAGACCTGCCAGCCGCTCGTGACCATGACCACGACCGCAAGCGCATTGACCCAGTGCGTGATGCGAACCCAGCCGGGCTGCATGGCGCGGGGCTTCGCCACGGGTGTCACGGATCGAGTCGATGGTTGAGCCAAATTCGCCTCGCAAGAAAAAAGTGATGCGACCGTTACCGGCGTCGCTTGATCGCATCTTAACGATACCGCGCTGATGAACGCATGACACGTTAATGACTTTTTTGTCATCTTTCCGGCGCATGGGAGGCGGATCGTTAGAATGAGGTTCTTCGCAATCTACGCGCGTTCGAGCGCAACACACCCGCCGCATGACCATTCTCGTTATAGAAGACGACCGCAAGACCGGCGACTATCTGAAGAAGGGGCTGACGGAGTCCGGGTATCAGGTCGACCTGATTCGCAACGGCGCCGATGGCCTGCATCAGGCCCTGGCGCACCCGTACGAGCTGATCGTGCTCGACGTGATGCTGCCCGGCCTCGATGGCTGGCAGATCATGCAGGCGCTGCGCACCAAACGCGATCTGCCGGTGATCTTTCTCACGGCGCGCGATCATGTAAGCGATCGTATCCATGGTCTGGAACTCGGTGCCGATGATTACCTCGTAAAGCCGTTTTCGTTCACGGAACTCGTGCTGCGCATCCGCACGTTACTGCGGCGCGGCGTGATCCGCGAATCGGATGTGTTTCAGGTCGCGGATCTTCATGTGGATGTCTTGCGGCGCAGAGTGACTCGCCAGGGAATCGACATCGCGCTGACGAATAAGGAATTTGCGTTGCTGCATCTCTTTTGCAAACGGCAAGGTGAGGCGTTGTCGCGCACGCTGATTGCATCGGAAGTGTGGGACATGAATTTCGACAGCGACACCAATGTGGTCGACGTCGCCATCAAGCGCCTGCGCGCCAAACTCGACCAGCCCTTCGATATCAAGCTCATCCACACGGTGCGCAGCATTGGCTATTCGTTCGGCGCGACCGGAGAGTCGCATTGAATCCGATGCGTTCGCAATCGCTCGTTGTCCGCATCACGATCCTCTTTGCATTGATTGTATGCGTAGTGGTGAGCATGGTCGGCGGATCGCTTTATCACGCAACGAGCTTGACCCTGTCGACGCGCGCCGATTATCAGTTGATCGGGCGTGTCGAACATTTCCGCTCGCTGCTGCACGACCTCTATACGATCCAGGAAATCGAAGCGCGGCCACGGCTCTTTGAAACCATGCTCGGCGATCGCCAGGATGTGATCATTTTCCGGCGGCCGGGCGTGGCGCCGTTTATCAATGTGAATCCGGAGAACCTGCCGTTGCCGCCGGTGGTCCCGGTGCCGGTGAATCGCGCGGTGGATCTCGACGCGCTCTATGAAGGCACGCGTCCTGACGGCGTGCGCATGCGCTGGGTCGCGGCTCAGGCGCAAGTGGGCGATACCGGGCAAGTAGTGGAGATCATCGCTGCACACGTGATGACACAGGAGGCGCGCGTATTGTCGACGTATCTCGTGCGCGTGTGGATCAACGTGGCGATTGCTGTTCTGGTCACGGCGCTGCTCGCGTGGTGGGTATCGAGTCGCGGCCTCACGCCCTTGCGCAAGATGGCCGATAAAGCCGCCGAAATCACGCCCAATACGCTTTCCGCACGGCTCGATGTCGGGAACACGCCGACCGAGTTGCAGAGCCTGGCGGTATCGTTTAACGCGATGCTGGACCGCTTGTCGACCGGGTACGAACGCTTGCTGCAGTTCTCGGCCGATCTCGCGCATGAGGTGCGTACGCCTATCGGCGTGTTGATCGGGCAGACACAGGTCACGCTCGCCCACACGCGCAGCGAAAGCGAATACAAGAGCGTGCTGGAATCGAATCTGGAGGAGCTCGAGCGGCTGGGACGCATTGCGCAGAACATCCTGTTCCTCGCGCAAGCGGATCACGAGCGACAGGAAATCGAGCGCACTACATTGAACACGTGCGAGCAGCTCGAGACCATCGCGACCTACTTCGAAGGTCTCGCCGATGAACGCAATCTCAGCTTCGATGTTCAGGCCGAAGGCGAGATGTTCGTCAACGAGATCATGTCGCGGCGCGCGATCAGCAATGTGGTGGTGAACGCCGTCCGGTATGCAGAGCCCGGCACGACGATTCGCCTGACGGGCAGCGAGGACGCGCAGGGCGCGCGTATCGTGATCGGCAATCAGGGCGAGCGTGTATCGCCGGATGAACTCGCGCGCTTGTTCGACCGGTTTTACCGAGGCGATGCCGCGCGCAGCGAGTTCACGGAATCGAGCGGCCTCGGACTCGCGATCGTGCAGGCCATCATGCGACTGCATGGCGGGTCGGCATCGGCGAGTTGTTCGGCGAGCGGGTGGATCGAGTTCACGTTGCAATTCGCCGCTCGTTCACAACAGTCCGTCACGCGCCGCTGACCGTTTATTCCACCTCGCCGGCCTGCAATGCCAGTTCCTGCCGGGCGGCCAGCATACCGTGGATCTGCGATACAACCGCTGCGCCCTCACCCACCGCTGCGGCCACGCGTTTCGTCGATGCCGAGCGCACATCGCCGATTGCAAACACGCCCGGCACGCTGGTTTCGAGCGCCGTCGCGCCGTCCATGTGGCCGCCATGCGCCTCCGGGCCCGTCAGCACAAAACCCTTGCCGTCCGTACTCACGTTGCATCCGGTGAGCCAGGCCGTATTCGGATCGGCACCGGTGAACAGGAACAGATGCCGCACGTCGAGCTTCAGCGGGCCGTCAGGCGTCTTGCAATGCACGGCGGCGAGCGTACGGCCGTCGCCCTGCAGTGATTCGATCTGCGTGCGCGTATGCACGGTCACGTTCGGCAACGACGCGATCCGGTCAATCAGATACCGCGACATGCTTGATTCCAGCCCCGCGCCCCGGATCAGCAAATGCACGCGCGCCGCGTGCGATGCCAGATAAACCACTGCCTGTCCCGCCGAATTGCCGCCGCCGACGAGCACGACTTCCGAGCCCTTGCACAGCTTCGCCTCGACCGGCGACGCCCAGTAATACGTGCCCCGCCCCTCGAATTTCTCGAGTCCTTCGATCGCAGGCCGCCTGTACGCCGCGCCCGTCGCGATCACGACCGTGTGCGCGGTGACGCGCGTGCCGTTCATCAATTCGATCTGAATGGGCGTGCAATCGCAATGCAGCGCCTTGATCTCGGTCGGAATGGCAATATGCGCGCCGAACTTCTGCGCCTGCACGAACGCTCGACCGGCGAGCGCCTGACCTGAAATACCGGTCGGAAAGCCGAGATAGTTTTCGATGCGCGAACTCGCGCCCGCCTGCCCGCCCGGCGCGCGGCAATCGAACACCGAGACCGACAAACCTTCGGACGCCGCGTACACGGCCGTCGCCAATCCGGCCGGTCCGGCGCCGACGACGGCGACATCGTAGATATGCGCGGGATCGAATTCCGGCAGCCAGCCCAGTTGCGACGCGAGCTGGTTTTCATCGGGCGCACGCATCACCGTGCCATCGGGGCAAATGACGAGCGGAAAGTCCGCCTTCGATGTCGATATCCGTTCCAGCAATGCGATGGCTTCGGGATCGGTACAGGCATCGATCACGGTATGCGGATAACCGTTGCGGCTCAAAAAGCCTTGCAGCGATACCAGCCGTCCATCGTCCGACTGACCGACCAGGATCGGCCCGCTGCCCTTTTCGATCAAACCCACGCGGCGCAGGATCAGCGAACGCATGATCCGCTCGCCGAGATCCGCTTCGGCCACGAGCAACGCACGCAGCCGGTCGGGCGCGATCAGGATGGCTTCGACGTCATCGATCGCGTGGCCATCGACCAGAGCCGGTTTCCCCGACAACTGCCCGACTTCCGCCACGAATTGCCCGGGCTCCGATTCGACCACCAGATGCACATGCCCGAGTCCGTCGCGCCGCGTGATCCGCACGTGGCCGTTGAGCAGCACGAACATGCCGGGACCCGGCGAGCCGACTTCGAACATCAGCTCGCCGGCGCGGTAGTACTTGATCGCGCCGAATCCGCGCATGCGGTCGATTTCATCGACAGTCAGGTGCGGGTACATCTGGTGACGGCGGCTTTGCAGCGGTGAAAACGGAGCGTCGGCGGGCGTCTCCGAAGGCGCGGACGAGACGGTGTCGTTACTGATGGTGTCGAGGTTTTCCCGCGTTGGCGGCGCGTTGTCCCGCCATTCCGACCGGGCGTGATCCGATCCTTCGCTCATGCCTTCGTGGGCAGTACTCATGCGTGTCGATCTCCATGAAGGTAGACGGCTTCGTGCAGCGCGCCCTTGGCCGCGGCTGGCGATTTGGCAGGCCACGGGCACATGGCGGCCATTTCGCCCAGGTCCTCGCGCGCGCCGCCGAAGTCGGTCAGCGGTTTGAGTTCGAGGCCGGCGAGACGCCATGCATCGAGGCCGCCGGTCAGCGGCACGACGTCCTTGAAGCCAGCGTTACGCAACGACTTCGCCATCCACGCCGCCGATACCTCGTTCGGGCACGAACAATAAATGATGATCTTCTGATCAGGCTGATAACTCTCGACGATCTTCTGGAGCTCGCGTTCATCGGCGAAAACGGAACCGGGAATCACGAATGGATCGAGCACGCGTTTCTCAGACGAGCGGATATCGAAGATTGCCGGCACCGGCTTGTTTTCCATCAGCGCATAGAGTTCATCGACTGTGATGCGCGCCGTTTCCAGCGTCTTCATCAACATCTTCCGGCGCCAGTAGCGGTACGCCACGTAGCCCGCCAGCGCGATCGCCACCACGATCAGCGCCTGCCGTCCGAGTTGCGCGATCATGGCGAAGACCATGTCGAGTTGCGCCGCGAATGCCACGCCAACCAGCAATCCGACCGCCGCCCACAACGCCACGCCCACGCCGTCATGCGCAATGAAAGAGCGCGTGCGCACACCCATGGCGCCGGCAAGCGGCACCGAAACCAGCGACAAACCCGGAATGAACTTCGCGACGAGCAACACGCGCACGCCCCATCGGCCGAAGAAACGTTCGGTCTTCTTCACGCATGTATCGCGCGAAAGCGACAACTTGCAGATGGTCTTGAGCGTACGATCGCCGTAGCGCCGCCCGCCCTGGAACCAGACGAGATCGCCGAGCACGCCGCCCACTACGGCAATGGCGAGCATCAACGCGAGATGCGGCAGCACTGCATGGCCGTTCGCGCCCATCATGGCGACGGAAGCACCGACCACGATCAGAGTGGGCATGGCGGGAACGGGCAGGCCGAGCGCGGCGCCCATCACGTTGAAAAACACGATAGCGGGACCATACCGGTCAGCCAGATCATGCAACAGCATGAGATTCTCCCTGCGGGTTGTGCAGCGCTGAAGTCGGTTGGGGAAATGCCAAGTGCCGGACGCCGCCTGATATTGGCTTATCCGTGCTCGCGTCTGAAACGCGAACGCTCGGCGGCATTTTTTACGGCTCTGAAACGAAGACGCGGGACGAAAATGGAACGATGTCCACGGCGGTCATGCGCGTAGCCCGGCGCCGCTGCATTAATGAGATGAGTGTAGCGCGGTTTGACGAAAATGCCATGAACCGCGCGCTTTGCCATACACCATATGACGGCGTCGTTTTTTCAGCGCATGCCTAAATAAACACGCTTCTTTGACCGCGGTCTAAAAGCGGTCATTGCAAGCCGAAATCCACTCGGGTTGGCGCGCCTTTGTCCTTGATGCCATCGGCGTTCATGTGCGGCGAGACGATGAAAATCCGCTTGCTGTCGATCTTGCCGTCAAAGTAAGCCTTCACCGCCGATGCCCGTTTTTGCGCCAGCGTGCCGAGCGCGGCTTCGTCTATGGGCGCGTTTGCTGCGAGCGCCGCTTTCATGTCGGCGTCGGGCAACGTCTTCGTCATGCCGATCATGTTGCGCGGCTTCTTGAAGTCGGCGTCCTTGTACGCCTTGGTCAGGAACTTCGTGTATTCATCGGGCGAAAGGGTAATGGTCGAAGGACTGATGTTCGGGTTGTCGTCGTTTGCATCCTTCATCTTGGCGAGCTTCACCTGGCGGTCGACGTAGGCGGCGCGCAGGCCGGGTTCATCGACGGCGGGATCGACGCGCGCCGACAGATCCATCTTGATGGACGGTTTGTCCGCAAGCGCCTTCGCGATCGTGTCGAGCTTCTCCTTGCCGGCGTCGCTGAGCGTGGACGAGCCCGGGTCGAACTCCACGTAGCCGAGTTCCTCGGCGTTCTTGCCGCCGCCAAACGCGTTTGCCAGCAGCGAGAACGGCGCAGTCACGGCGCGCTCCAGCAGGTTCACGATCGCCTTCCACACCAGCGCACCGACCGAGAACTCCGGATTGGAAAGCGAGCCGGAAATCGGGATGTTCACGTCGATTTCACCGCGCGAGTTCTTCAGCAGCGATACGGCCAGGCGCACCGGCAACTTGGTCGCGGTGGCGTTGTCGACGTGGTCGCCAAACGTGAGCTGATCGATGAAAAGATGGTTGTTCGCCGAGAGTTTGTCGTCGGCGAGCTGGTAGTGCAGGTCCACATTCAGCTTGCCTTTGGTGATCGGATAGCCCGCGTATTTGGTGGAATACGGCGAGATATTGGGCAATTCGACGTCGTGCGCGCTCGCGGTCAGGTCCAGCGCGGGTTTCGCAATCAGCGGGTTCACCGTGCCCTTGATCGATACCGGCCCGTTTGCGTTGAGTTTCGCGGCGACATCGACGGGCGCGGAGACGGTCGAATGCGTTCCGAATGCGCCGATAGTCCCCGTGATCGCAACCAGGTTCGCGGTGAAATTCGGCTTGATGAAGTTATCGGTGTAGGTCACACGGCCGTTTTGCAGCACGAGCTGGCCGAAGCGCAGATTGGGCGTGGGCGATGTCGATGCCGCTTTGGGCACGACCGGGGCGGAGGCCACTGGCGCGGGCTCGGCGGCGGCCGTTGCTGTCGTCGCTGTCGTCGCTGTCGTTGCTTTTCCGCCCGTCTTGTCCTTCACCACGATATCGCGCAAATTCAGCTTCCCTTGCGCATCAAGCAGAACGCGGCCATAAAAGTTGGCAAAGGTGACGCGCGCAGCTTCCACGTCGGCGCCCTTTTCGTCGTATCGGGCGTTGAGCTTCGTCAGGCCGAGAAGGTTCCAGCCAGCGAGCGGCTGGGAACTCACCCGGTCGATCAAGCGCACGTTCGACAACGACACGTCGCCCTTGTAGCCGGCCTTCAGCGTGCGTCCTTCTCCCGAGTACGACGCGTCGCCGTTCGCGGTGAGCAACGCGCTGGAAAGCGATGCGTTCAGCGAGCTGCCGAAATACGGCTCGAACGCCGATGCATCGAGCTGGCTCGCGTCCACATGCAGCGCCAGGCTCAGCGGCTTGATGGTCAGCGTCCCGGCTGTCGCCAGTGTGCCCTTGCCGTTCATGGTCAGCCGGCCATCCACGGCGAGCGGTTTTGTCAGGTCATCGGTGACCTGCTTCACGCTCACCTGCAGCGGCGCGATATGAAGCTTCACCGGAGTCGGCGTGGTTTCATCGGTGAAATCGGCGGTGCTGTCGTTGAGCGCGATCTGCGCGATCTGATAACGCCACGCCGGACCCGCAGCGTTGGCCTTCTCCGCCTTGTGCGTGGCGCTGGCCTCCGGCGCGGTTTCGTGCGGACCGGCGAGCGCCGCGAGGTCGATGCTGCCATCCTTCAGGCGTTTTGCATCGACGGAAAGACCGTTCAGCGTCACGCTCTCCAACGCGGCGGTGCGTGCGGCTACATCGATTTTAGTGATCTTTGCCTGGGCCGAAGCCAACGCGACCGGCGCCGTGTTTGCGGTCGGAACGAGTTTCAGCGACTTGAGCGAGACGTCCCCGGCGCCGACCTGGATGGACGGCTCGGGCGTCGACCAGTCCACGTGGAGCGGCAGGTTCGCGCTGAGCGCGCCGTCCGATATCCGCGCGGCGAGCGCGTTCGCCACATAGGGTTGCAGCGGCGGCAGCGGCAAATCGGCGAGCGTGAGTTTCGCGTCGGCGTCCTTGCCGGGCAAGGTGAATCCGCCCGATGCCGCCAGCGTTCCACCGTGATCCAGCGCGGTTTTCAGCGTGTAACGCGCGGGCGGTTTGCCGAGCGTCGAGAAGTCGTCGAGCGTGACGTCCAGCGCCTTCAGACCGAGTTGCGCGGGTTGCGCCATCAGGCTGTCGTTGAAGGTGACCTGACCCTGGTCGATCGCAATATGTCTGATCGATAAATCCAGCGGTTGCGTCTCGGCCGCGGCCTTGGTTTCAGCCGCCGGAGGGTTGTTGGCCGGCGGACCGCTCAGTTTCTGGAAGTTGAAGGCGCCGGTTTTATCGCGGGACAGTTTTACGTCGGGTTGCGACAGTTTTATTTCTGACAGTTGATAAACATTGCGCAGCGGCTCCAGATTCACCGCATTCACGTGCAGCGACTGCGCGGCGAACAGCGGCGCATTCTGCTTGTCCATCACGTCGATATCTGCAATATCGGCCGTGCCCTTGATGCGTACAACGGGCGCGTCGCCGGTGAGCGAAAAACTCACGTCCAGATCGGTCGACAGCTTGCCGCTCTTGACCGCGACCGGCAGCGACGCCGGCGCGTACGAAACGATTTGCGGCAAATCGAGCCCGTCGAGCTGCACCGCGACTTCCGACTCGCGCGACTCGGCGAACGGCTTGGTGCGGCCCTTGATGGACAACGGCGAGCCATCAATGCGCGCCTGCAACGACGGTGTGACGAACAACTCGGTCGTCGAAGGCAGGTTGGCGATGAACGGAATCCCGACTGACCACTGATCGATCACATGTTGCGTCTTGAGCAACCGGTCATCGAAATCGATGCGCCCGTTCGCGATCCGGATATTCGATACCGAAAACCGCGCGGGTTTATCGGACGGTTTGGCAGACGGCTTCGAAAACTTTTCGATGAGATCCGAGAAGTTGAAGCGCTGCGCGTCGTATCGGACGATATGAAAGCGCGGCGAATCGATCTTCAGTTCATTGATTACGGGCGCGAGCCGGAACAGCGATGACCACGAAGGCAATACGATCAGCCGTTCGATATCGATGAAATCGCTCTTTCTGGAATCAGCCGGGAGATTACTTTGCGCCTCGCCAATATGAACGCGGTCGGCTTCGAAGCTGAGCGTATAGGGATTGAGCGCAATCCGGCCGATCGTGGCCGGGCGGCCAAGCTGAGCGGAAATCTGCTGCTCGGCGATATGACGAATTAAAGGGGGAGCCGCGAAAAACCCCAGCAGCCCGATCACGATGACAAACAGAACCAGGCCAATCGCGACCCGGCGCGTGCGGTTCGAACTCGCGACCGCATTTGCCCGATCGATCAGCCCACGGCCGGCGGATGTCAGGGAAGTCTTGTTCAGGCTTGCCATGCGGGCCTCACAGCGCGGTCGCGCGCCATGAGACCGCGCGTGACCTGGGGGAAACGGAAGGCCCGAGTATACGACGCGACAGCGTCAAATTGAACCAGCGATGGTCCGTACAGCCTGCATCTATTGCCGTTCGATAGCCGGCGGCGCCCACGCCCCCGACGTCGCTTCGGGCTTGGGTGCGTACAAACGCATCATCAACTGGAAGTCGCCGTCCGGCGCGGGCAGCCAGTTCGACACACGCGCCTTGCCCGGCGACGTCGCGGAAACGACCACGTCAGTCGAGCCATCGCGATTCTTCTTCAGGCGGTCTCGGTCGCTGAGTGAAAGCCGCAAGGCTTTATCGTCGATCAGCGCGCCTTCCTTCGTGTACGCGGTCAAGGTCCAGAAGCCGCGCACCGGCGGCAACTGGTTTGGCGCGAAGTGCAGCACGTAGGTGTTCGCGCCGTTGAGCGGGTGGGCGTCGCTGTCAAGGAAAGCGACGGGCTTCACTTCGTCGTCCTTCGTGCCGCTGGCGGGCTGACGTTTGGCAAGGAACGCGCGCAAGGTGTAGTCGGTGCCGTAGTTGCCGACGGCGTCGCCGAACCAGACCCAGCCGTTGCGGCTCAGCGCGTTAGAGGGAACCGTGTCGACGCGCGCGCGGCCATCGGCGAGACCCGTTGCGAGCAAGGCCGAATCCGATGGGCGGAATTGCACCGGCTCACCCGCTTTAACACCCAATTGCGCGAGCAAGGTCACGGCGTGCGGATCGTCGGGGACGGGCGGATTGTCTTCCAGGGCCTTGGCCAGGCGCGTGAAGTACGCGGTGGCATCGAGTGACTCGGCCTTGTCGCCGCTCGGAACCACGGCCGGCGTGTTGGCCGTCACATTCGGCCAGGCGGCGCCGGCGGTGGTGGGACTGGTTTTATCGGCGGGAGGCGCTTCAATGCGCATTGCGGTCTGCAGCTTGCGCGCTTCGCGCACATCGCGCTGGCCGTTCACGCGCACGCGGATCGACAACCATGCATAACGCGTAGGCGTTTCCACGCGTGTCACGCCGTCCGGCAGCGGGCCTGTGTAGCCCTTGGTGACGAACGCAAGGATGCTGGCTTGCTCCGCGGCCATGCGCGCGGCTTTGCTGCGCTTCTTCGGAACAGGCGCGGGCACGGCGGGCGCGGCACCGATGCTCGAATAGATCACGTTGGTCCAGGTATCGAAGGCGCGAGCATCAAAGTAGCGGCCCCGTAACGTTCCGGAAGGCGTGGACTGCACGGAAGACAACGCCGGCAACGAAACCAGCACCGGTCCACTCGATACATCCAGCCATGCCGACGATTCCAGCGTATCCACGCTCGGCCGTCCCGTCGCGCCGACCGGCGGCAACGCGGTGGTGTGCCGCAAGGTGTTCACCGCCGCCTGACCGGGCTTCGATGCGTCGCCGCCCGTCGTCTTTTCGCGCCACAGATCGGACGCCACCAGCGGATAACCGAACACATAGGCATCGGCGACCTGGTCCTTGCGCCAGCCGTCGCCGTTCGTCGCGACCGGCGCCTGCGTCGAGCACCCGCCCAGTATTGCCAGCGTGCTCAAACCGGCAACCATCCAGCGTGCCCCACGCAACGGAAACAACGGAACTGCCCAGCGTCGGTTATTTTTCATTCGAATTAGGTCTGTTTAGGCTTTTTTACTTCGCCCGACGCGCGCGCTGGCGGGTTCTTAAATTAAGGCCCCGCGAATCTGCACGCCGACGTTCAAGCTATCTTGAAAACGCGTTTTATCTTATCCAATGAGGATAGGCAAGAAGAGCGTGACGAAGCCTCGAAATAAGTCTGATGTTTGGACAATCCAGCCATCGGTAACTACCTACATAGTGCCGGTTTTTTATTCACGCGCCGCAGCAAAAAGGGACAAACTCTCTTGAAAATACACCTTGACCTTCCAATGATTGGAATGTCGATACTGGTTTTATCGAGCTGAATCTCATGGCCCGCAATGAAACGGGATGCTTTTATGTCTGCTGGTACAAGTCAGAACATGGCTGTTGCGTCGAACACGGCTGAATTTGCTATTGGCGGGATGACCTGTGCCTCGTGCGTACGCCGCGTCGAAAAGGCGCTCGCCAAGGTGCCGGGCGTGGAAACCGTGTCCGTCAATCTCGCGACCGAGAAAGCCACGGTTCACGCCGGGCCGTCCGTTTCGCGCGACCAGTTGCTGGCCGCCGTCACGAAGGCCGGATATGAAGCTACGTTCATCGAGCCGGAAGCCGCGCCAGTGGCCGCGCCCGCTCATAGGGGCGAACTCGTCGCGGTGATCGTGTCGGCGCTGCTCACGCTGCCGCTCGTTTTGCCGATGTTGGGAATCAATCTGAACCTTGGCGTGTGGGTATCGCTCGCGTTGGCGAGCATCGTCCAATTCGTGCTCGGCGCGCGGTTTTACGTCGGCGGCTTCAAGGCGGTGCGCTCCGGCGAAGGCAATATGGACTTGCTGGTCGCGTTGGGGACATCGGCGGCGTGGGGTTTGAGCGTCTACGAGTTGTTTGCACATCCCGGTCAGTCGGCGCACCTCTACTTCGAGGCCGCCGCGGTCGTGATCACGCTCGTGCGCTTCGGCAAATGGCTGGAAGCGCGCGCGAAGCGCCAGACCACCGACGCCATCCGCGCCCTCGACGCGCTGCGCCCCGACCGTGCCCGGATTCGCGATACCGCGACCGGCCAGGAACGCGATGTCGCCTTGGCTGAAGTGCGCAAAGGCGATGTGGCGATCGTCCGGCCGGGCGAACGGATGCCCGTGGACGGCGTGATCCGCGAGGGCCGCACGCACGTGGATGAATCGCTGATTACCGGCGAGAGCCTGCCGGTCGCGAAGGAAACCGGCGCGCGGGTGACGGCGGGATCGATCAACGGCGAAGGCGCGATTGCCGTCAAAACGACTGCGACCGGCGCGGAAACGACGCTTGCACGGATCATCCGGCTGGTGGAATCGGCGCAGGCCGAGAAAGCCCCGATACAGCGGCTCGTCGACCGGGTATCGGCGATCTTCGTGCCGGTGATCCTGGTGATCGCGCTCGTGACGCTGGTCGGCTGGCTGGCTATGGGCGCGGGCGCCGAGACGGCCGTGCTGAACGCGGTCGCGGTGCTCGTGATTGCGTGTCCGTGCGCGCTCGGGCTCGCGACGCCCGCCGCGATCATGGCCGGGACCGGCGTTGCGGCGCGGCACGGCGTGCTGATCAAGGACCCGCAGGCGCTGGAAATGGCGCATCGGATCAGAATTGTTGCCTTCGATAAAACCGGCACGCTGACTGTCGGCCGTCCGTCGATGACCGCGTTCGACTCCGCTGACGGCGTGGACAGGAAGGAAGCCTTGGCGCTGGCCGCCGCCGTCCAGCGGCTGAGCGATCATCCGTTGGCGCGCGCGGTCGTTGCCGCCGCCGATGCCGAGTCGCTTCAGCCGGTCAACGCAAGCGACGCGAAAGCCGTCGCCGGACGCGGCGTGGAAGCGCGCGTCGCCGAGCGTCATCTGGCGGTTGCCAGCGCGCGCTGGCTGGAAGAATTGCGGCTTGTCGCGCCGGACGGTCTTGCAACACGGGCCGCAGAACTGGAAAAACTCGGCAATACGGTGTCGTGGCTCGTGGACCTGGGCGCTCCTGCCCGCGTGCTCGCGCTGCTGGCCTTTGGCGACTCCATGAAACCCGGTGCGCGCGAAGCCATCGCCCGATTGAGCGCGATGGGCATCCAGAGCGTCCTCATTACCGGCGACAACGCCGGCAGCGCGGCGAGCGTTGCAAAATCGCTCGGCATTGCGCCCGATGCCGTGCACGCGCAAATGCTCCCCGCCGACAAGGCGCGCGTGATCGCCGAATTGAAAGCGCGTGCCACAGGCGCAGTCGCGATGGCCGGCGACGGCATCAACGACGCGCCCGCGCTCGCCGCAGCGGACATCGGCATAGCGATGGCGACCGGCACCGATGTCGCCATGGAAGCCGCCGGTATCACGCTGATGCGCGGTGACCCGGCGCTGGTGGCGGACGCTATCGATATCGCGCGGCGCACGTATCGCAAGATCCAGCAGAACCTGTTCTGGGCGTTCGTGTACAACCTGATCGGCATTCCACTCGCCGCATTCGGCCTGCTCAACCCGATGCTCGCCGGCGCCGCGATGGCGTTCTCAAGCGTGAGCGTAGTGACGAACGCATTGTTGCTGCGGACCTGGCGCGCTCACGCGGGTTTGGTTCCAGCGGGCGAACGGGATCTGGAAGGCAAGCCGATCACGCGCCCGGCGTAACGCGCCTCCTTGATCGACCCGGCATGCATCTCTTCGATACGGGCGGCAACTTCCGTATCGAAGACTGCCGATTTCGCGCCGTTCGTCATGTCGACGTGCAGCAGCATCTGCTCACTCGCCGAGACGGGCTCGGCGCCCTCGCCTTCGAACATCTCCATGTAGAGGTGGACGCGCTTGGCATCGAATGCAAGCACCGATGCCTCCACGCGAACCGCCGCGCCCTCCTTGATCTCATGCAGATAATTGATGTGCGCCTCGAGCGTGAACAGCGAGCGGCCACGGGCTGCACGGCCCGCTTCATCCAGACCGATGCGGTCCATGAACGCATCGGTGGCGAGGCTGAAGATCAGCATGTAGAACGCGTCACGCAAATGTCCGTTGTAGTCGACCCACTCGGGCCTCACCGTGTCGCGATGGATAGTGCAGTTTTCCATTGATGGCCGCTTAGTCCGTGATGCCGTGGCGCGATTTCGCTTCGGCTATCGCGGTGAGGACGCTCGTGATGCAGTCATCGCGATAACGCTCCAGTTGCTTGATCGAATGCGAACCTTGCTGCTCGGTCGTGCCTTCCACCACGCGGTCGATGAGTTCATCCGTCAGCTTGGGTGCAACCAGTTTGGTCCACGGCAATTCTAGCGCCGGTCCGAATTGCTGCATGAAATGGCGCATGCCGGCCTCTCCACCCGCAAGCGTATAGGTCAGGAACGTGCCCATGAACGACCAGCGGATGCCGGCGCCAAAACGAATGGCGTCATCGATTTCACCGGTCGTCGCCACGCCTTCGTTCACCAGATGCAGCGCTTCGCGCCACAGCGCCTCAAGCAGCCGGTCCGCAATGAACCCCGGCACTTCCTTCCTCACGCGCAACGGGCGCATGCCGATGGATTGATAAAAAGTCGACGCCGCTTTCAACGTGTCTTCAGACGTCTGTTCGCCGCCCAAAACTTCAACGAGCGGCAAGAGATAAACCGGATTGAACGGATGGCCGACGATGCAACGCGACGGGTCCTTAGCCCTCGCGTAGAAGTCCGTTGGCAGCAAACCTGATGTTGACGAAGCAATGATCGCTTCAGGCTTCGCCGCCTTCGTAACGCGCTCGTGAAGGCTCAGTTTCAGGTCTTCGCGCTCGGGCGCGCTTTCCTGGATGAAGTCGGCGTCGGCGACACATTCCTCGACCGTCTCGACGAACCGCAACCGTCCCTTCGACGCCCCTTCGGCAAGCCCGACCCGCTCAAGTGCGGGCCAGGCATTGGCCACATTCTTTCTCAACTGCTCCTCGGCGCCCGGCGCCGGGTCCCACGCAACCACGTCAAGTCCGTGCGCCAGTGCCCTCGATACCCATCCGCTTCCGATCACGCCAACGCCCAACGCAGCAAACGTCTTCACTTGCATATACTGGATTCCTTAGTAATCTGAATTCAAGCAAACTGCTCGATCTTGCGACGATCGAGCAAACGTTCGCCGCGTGCGGGGAGCTTGAGTTTCTTGCGGCCTTCGGCAGGCGTCAGCGCACGCCCACCCAGCCGTTCGATGATCTCAACCGCGCGCTGTACGAGCGTCCCGTTGCTCGCGTGCACACCACGATCCAGATACAAGTTGTCTTCCAGTCCGACGCGAACATGACCGCCTAGAAGCATTGCTTGGGCGACCATCGGCATCTGCATCCGGCCGATACCAAAGCCCGCCCAATGCGCGCCCGCCGGCATGTTGTCGACCATCGACTTGAGCGTGCCGACGTCGGCCGGCGCACCCCATGGAATGCCCATGCAAAGCTGGAACAAAGGGGCGTCGTCGAGCAGCCCTTCCTTTTGCATTTGCTTCGCGAACCATAAATGGCCCGTATCGAAGATCTCGAGCTCGGGCTTCACGCCCAGTTCCTGAATGCGTTTTGCGCCCGCCCGAAGTTGCGCGGGCGTCGAAACATAGATGGTGTCGCCGTCGCCGAAATTGAGCGTGCCGCAGTCGAGCGTGCAGATCTCCGGCAGCAACTCTTCCACGTGCGCGAGGCGCGTCAATCCACCGACGAGATCCGTGGCGGCGCCGAATTCCATCGGCGACTCGCCTGCGCCGATTTCCAGATCGCCGCCCATACCGGCCGTGAGGTTGATGATCACGTCCACGTCCGATGACCGGATGCGGTCCACGACTTCGCGATACAACGCCGGATCGCGGCTGCCGCGCCCCGTTTTCGGATCGCGGACGTGACAGTGCGCGACTGTCGCGCCTGCATGCGCGGCTTCGATCGCCGCTTCCGCGATCTGTTTCGGTGTGACCGGAATCGCCGGATGCTTGCCGGTGGTGTCGCCTGCGCCCGTTACCGCGCACGTCACGATTACTTCGTAGTTCATGTCACGCCGTCCTTTCAAAGGCCAAGATATTGCTTGACTGCCGGCAAGCCATCCTTGCCGTCCACTGTCTTCACGCCCGCAAGCCATGCGTCGAGCACTTGCGGATTTTTCTTCAGATAAGCCTTTGCCGCGTCTGTCGGGCGCTCTTTCGCCATGACGGGAATCATCAACTGGTTCTCGAGTTGCGTTGTGAAGCGAAGATTCGATACGAGCTTTCCGGCGTTCGGGCAACGCGTCAGGAAGTCAGGGTTCGTCAGCGTGTAGACGCGCGCTTCGCCGTAGTTCGGACCGAAGACTTCGTCGCCGCCGGCGAGGTAATTCATCTTGACCTGGATGTTCATGGGGTGCGGTTCCCAGCCGACGAACACGACCCATTTCTTGTCGCGGACCGCCCGATCGACCGTGACCAGCATGCCCGCTTCGCTCGATTGCACGAGCTTGAAACCGCCGAGTCCATACTGGTTGGTATCGATCATCTTCTGGATTTGCGCGTTCGCGCTGCTGCCCGGTTCGATACCGTAGATCTTGCCGTCGAGCTCATCCTTATGCTTCGCGATGTCCTGGAACGTCTTCAGGCCCGCGTCGTATTCATAGCTCGGCACGGCGAGCGTGGCTTTTGCGCCGGAAAGATTGGGCGGATCGAGTTTGTCGATGGCTTTCGAATCGATGAACGGCTGGACCACCTTTTCCTGCACTGGCCACCAGTATCCGAGCGATACATCGATCTGCTTGCTTTTGAGGCCTGCCAGCGAGATGGGGACCGAGGCGACGGTGACTTTGGGGTTGTAGCCCAGGCCTTCGAATACCACCGATGCCAGCGCGGTGGTCGACGTGATGTCGGTCCAACCGATATCGACGAAACGGACCGTGTGGCAGGTTGCGTCTTCCTTGCTCTGGGCGGAGGCACCGAATGAAGTCAGCGCGAGAAACAGGCAGGCGAACAGCTTTTTCGTGGCCGGATAGGTGGGCATGGATTTCTGTTCCGATGGGTTCTGGTTGGACTGGGCGGGTTCGGTTCGGTCCCAACTGACCGTGGGTAAAGGTACTGCCGCAGAATACCGCTGAGGCGACCGGTTGCGACCGGGTTTTGACCATGTGCGACCAAGGCGGGGCGTTCGCACTGTTTTTTTGGGGGGCGGGGTTGGCGGGGGCGGGGGTGGGGTCTATGCCGGGTTGCTGCTCTCCAGGCTTTCGCGCGTTCATCGCTATCTGATTTTTTTAGCACTATTAGCCACTGTCCGTGGCGGGACTTCATTTCTTTTTCCAACGGCGAAAAAGAAACGAAGCAAAGAAAACGCCTTCCAACCGCTAATTCTTAAGTGTCCCGAGCGTGCAGTGACAACTGTTTGGTACTTCACAAGAACGCTCGACGCCGGACTTAAGAACACTTGAAACCCTCCCCCTCCGTAAACGGCAACCCACACGCTTCGCCACCAGTGTGGGAATCCGTTAATGAGGCTTCCGCGCTGCGCGCGCTGACGCCCGAACGACGGGCTTGGCTGTACTGGTTCCGTTTTGCCCGCGCGAGCCTGAGACCACCGGTGGCGATGTCTCGGCAAGTTCAGGATGCTGTAGCGCCGTCACGTGCTCAACCCGTTGTTTACTTGGGCCAGGTTTCCGTATTGACTGCCACAGTTACTGGTGGCGAAGCGTGTGGGTATCTGTTGACGGAGGGGGAGGGTTTCAACTGTTCGTGGTTATGGCGTCGAGCGTTCTTGTGAAGTACCAAACAGTTGTCACTGCACGCTCGGGACACTTAAGAGTTAGCGGTTGGAAGGCGTTTTCTTTGCTTCGTTTCTTTTTCGCCGTTGGAAAAAGAAATGAAGTCCCGCCACGGACAGTGGCTAATAGTGCTAAAAAAATCAGATAGCAACGAACGCGCGGTAGCCTAAAAAGCAGCAACCCGGCCTCAACCCCGACCCAACCCCGACCCAGCCCCGAGAAACCCCGCCCCGCCCCCCCGGAAACCTCCCCATTGCGCCAGCAATTTCCACTTGCTACCTTCCCCGGTCAGACCGAAAAAAAAACCCACCCTCGATGCCACCGACCGAAAACTTTCACTTCCTGCTGCTACCGGAGTTTTCCTCCATCGGCTTCATGTCGGCGATCGAACCGCTGCGCGTGGCAAATCGCTTTCGCGGCGAACTGTATCGCTGGCATATTCTAAGCATCGACGGCGGCCCGGTCTGCGCCAGCAACGGCATCTCCCTGAACGCCGAATGCGCCCTCGCCGACGTCAAATCAGCTCAGAACGTGATCGTGGTCGCCGGGTTCAACCCGCTCGACCAATACTCCCGCGAACTCGCCGAATGGCTCCGCAAGTTGGACCGCGCAGGCACAACGCTCGGCGGTATCGATACAGGCAGCTTCATCCTCGCCGAAGCCGGCCTCCTTCAGCACGAACGCGTGACCCTGCACTGGGAAGCGGCATCGGCGTTTCAGGAACGCTATCCATCGCTGGCGGTAAGCCAGGAGCTGTTCGAAATCGATGCACGGCGCATCACATGCGCGGGCGGCACGGCTTCCATCGACTTGATGCTGGATCTGATCGGCCGCCGCCACGGCGCGGAACTCGCCGCGCAGGTGTCCGAGCAATTCGTGCTCGGCCGTATCCGGCAGCGTTCGGATCATCAGCGCATGGAGATCGCGGCGCGCTACGGCATCCACAATCGCAAGCTGATTCAAGTAATCGGCGTGATGGAACAGCACATGGAGGAACCACTGTCGCCAGATGCACTGGCAGAGGAAATCGGTGTGACGCGGCGTCAGCTCGAACGCCTCTTCTGCTCGGCGCTGAAAGACACACCGACACATTTTTATCTCGGGCTGCGCCTGGCGCGTGCCCGAGAGTTGCTGCAGCAAACCGATATGTCGATCACGACGGTTTGCGTGGCGTGCGGCTTCGAATCACCATCGCATTTCTCGCGCACTTATCGCACGCGCTTTGGTTCAAGCCCGCGACAGGACCGCGCTTCGCCACGCGCGGCGGTCCCGCTTCAGGATACCGCCGCGCTGGCTTGATCGATCTAGAACGAGTGACGCAAGCCGATACGAACGTCGCTTTGCGTATTCGATGTCGATGGCGTGAAGCTATAGCCAATGACCGCATCCACTCCGTTCGATGCCCTCAGATAGTCGCCCGAGATGTAAAGATCGGTACGCTTGGACAAGAGGTAATGCAGCGCAAGCGAACCCATGTTCCACTTGTGTCCTTCGAAAGCCGTGAACTGATAACCGCCGTAAAGAATAAGCGCCGGCGTGAAGTTATAGGACGCACCGCCTTCGCCCACATGCATGTGCGATGACTGTCCAAAACCCTTGATGGTCGTGTACGTATAGTTGCCGAGCAGCATCAGGTTTCCGAACGCATACGACGAACCGATGCCGTAAGTCGCCTGGCTATCGACGGCAAGGGGAGTGCTGCTGAACAGGTCGTTGACCGCGCCGGTCGCCGGGTCCACGGTCGCAACGGTCTGGCCGAGGAAGGTCTTCGTGCCGATCATCGCGTAGGGATCGAATGCGTAGATGCCGTTCGGGTTGTTCAGGCGTGTGTAGGCCGTGCCGATGGTGAAATCGCCGTGCGCATAATGCGCGCCCGCGCTGTACGCGCTTTGCTGATGAAAGTTTCCCGACACATTGCCGAACGAATACATGCCGCCAAATGTGAGGCCGCTGATATTGGGCGACATGTACTTGATCGCGTTCGGCAAACGGTCGCCGTTCATGCGGTCGAAGTCGCCCTGGTGGATCGCGTAGCCGCTCGCGAAAGCGGAAATGTTGTAGCCTTCCATGAACTCGTTGGTCATGTCGAGCTGATTACCCAGCGATACCGTTCCCCACTGGCTCTGCAGGCCAACGTATGCCTGACGTCCGAATTCGGCGCCACCAAACGCGTACCTGCCGGTGCCGATATGGAAACCCGATTCAAGTGCGAAGATCGCCTTCAATCCGCCGCCGAGATCTTCAACGCCCTTGAAGCCCAGACGGTTGCCGTACGAGATGCCGTCCTCGAATCTGAAGGCGTGCGAACCGCCCGTGTTGTTCACGTAGGTGATACCCGCATCCAGAATGCCGTACAGGGTCACGCTGCCTTGCGCGTAGACCACGGCAGGTGCGGATACGGCGCTTGCGCTCAATGCAAGGGCCGCCAGCTTTGCGGCATTTCGCTTCTTCATCGTTGATTCTCCCTGATACCCGTGTTTGCTCGTTCGTTAGGTAAAGCGTGTCCCGCGCTGCTACGGCGAAGCCGCCACTAAGGCCGGCGCCGCGCAACGCTTCCCGCTCGATTTTTATTGCAGAGACTGGCTTGGTACGGTGATCTGAAGCTTGTGACGCCGGCGCCTGCTGCGGTACTTTCCGATGCAGGAACCAGCCATGCAAAAGTACGAGTCCATATTTACCGGGGCTCGACGGTTTGCGACGCAAACCTGCCTATGTGCGACGTGTGTTGTTATTTGGAGCCAAGCGCGGTTTGTACGGCTTGCAAACCATTTCCGCCTGTGGCGGTGGTCACGCCATCGAGCCAGCCCTTCACGACATCGGGATTGCGCTTGAGCGCCGCTGTGGCAGCGGTGTCAATGTTGGTCTTGTTTTCCAGCACGTCCGTGATGATCCCGTTCTCGAGGTCGACGTTGAAGGTCATCTGCTTCAAGAGGCGTCCAACGTTAGGGCATTCGCCGATATACCCGGTCCGTGCAACTGTGTTTACCGTCGCGCCGCCGAAGTTCGGACCGAAGTATTTGTCGCCGCCATCAAGGTAAGTGAGATGGAACTTCGTGTTCATCAGATGCGGTTCCCATGCAAGGAACACGATCCATTTCTTCTCGCGGACAGCGCGTTCGACTTGCGTGAGCATGCCGGTCTCGCTCGACTCGACGAGCTTCCAGCCGTTGAGTCCGAAAGCCTTTTCATCGACCATCTTCTTGATGTTCTGGTTCGCCGGCGCGCCCGGTTCAATGCCGTAGATCTTGCTTTCGAACTTGTCCGCGTTCTTCTGCAAATCGGCGAACGTATGGACGCCGGCCGCTGCCACATAGTCGGGAACCGCGAGTGTGAACTTGGCGTTGGTCAGGTTCGGATGCACGACCTCGATCGATTTTTCATCGACGAAAGGTTTGACCATCGGTGCTTGCGCAGGCATCCAGTTGCCCAGGAACGCGTCGATCTGCCCTTTCTTCAAACCCTGGTAGGTGATCGGCACCGAGAGATTCGACACGGTCTGCTTGTAGCCCAATGCCTTCAGCACGACGCCGGCCATGGCATTGGTTGCATCGATATCGGTCCAGCCCGGGTCCGCCATCTTCACCTGCAAGCAGCTTTGAGGCTCGGCCGCAATCACCGATCCGACGGATACGCATAGCGCTGCGATGCAGAATAATGCTTGTTTGAAGGGCTTTTTCATGGTGGCTTCCTGTGGGTGTGTTTTTATGCGAGCGCTTGCTTATTTTTTGACAGCGGGGAAACGTGCCATCGCTTCGAGCGTGTCCAGGTCGATGTGATTTCGCATGTAACGCTGGCTGGCATCGACTGACGGCTGCCAGTCCCATGACTCGATCACGCCCTGCGTGGTGGCGTCGAAATGGAATTGACGGCGGCGCTGGCTCTGCACGACTTCCTCTCGCAGCTTTACGAGGTCCCAACGCCGCGCGATTTCCTTGACGAACGCAGCGACCCGCTCCGCATGTTCCGGATGCGTCGCGAGGTTCGTTCGTTCCAGCGGATCGGCAGTGACGTTGAAGAGCTGGTCGGGGTCGGCCGGCGTATGGATGAACTTGAAATCGCCGCGACGCAACATGACGATGGGCGCAATCGCGCCTTCGGCAAGGTACTCGCCGATGGCTTCATCGTGCGCCCCGGAGTCGCCGCGAAGATGCGGCACGAGGCTTTGACCATCGAGCGTGTCGGGCCACGCGGGCCGCGCCGAACCGCGGCCGAGCTCAACGAGCGTTGGCAGCAAGTCGAGATGCGAGACCGAAGCCTTCACGTGACCCGCCTCGAATTGCCCGGGCGCATGCACGATCAGCGGCACGCGGCAACCGCCCTCGAAGAACGTCATCTTGTACCAAAGGCCGCGTTCGCCGAGCATCTCGCCATGATCGGACGTCACGATGACGATGGTGTCATCAGCCATGCCGGACTGATCGAGCGCTTCGAGGATCGCGCCGAACTGGGCGTCGACGTAAGAAATCGCGCCGTAATACGCGTGACGCGCATTGCGGATCTGCTGATCGGTCGGCGGCGTCTTGTCAGTTTCGCAGACATGGCGAAGGCGCTTTGAATGCGGATCGGCGGCGTCCAGCGTGTCGCGATACGAAGGCATCTGGATGTCTTCATCGCAATACATGTCCCAGTACTTCTGCGGAATCGCGTAAGGATCGTGCGGATGCGTCAGGGAAGCCACCACGCAAAACGGCCGCGCATCTTTGCCGGCTTGCCGCTCACGCGCTATGTCGAACAGCTTCTGGCGCGTGGTGTAGGTGACTTCATCGTCAAAATCGAGCTGGTTGGTACGCACGCAAGGACCTGCATCGATAACCGAACTCATGTTGTGATACCAGCTCGGGCGGGTCTCGAAGTCATCCCAGTTCGGCGTCCAGCCAAAGTCGGCGGGATAGATGTCCGTGGTCAGGCGCTCTTCAAAACCGTGCAACTGGTCGGGACCGCAGAAATGCATCTTCCCTGAAAGAACGGTCCTGTACCCCTCGGCACGCAGGTAATGCGCGAACGTCAATGTTTGCGATGGAAATTCGGCGGCGTTATCGTAGGCACCTATGTTGGACGGCAACTTCCCGGACAAGAATGAAAATCGCGACGGCGCGCAAAGCGGGCTCGCGCAATAGGCGGAATCGAACACCACGCCGCGCGCCGCGAGCGCGTCCATGTTCGGGGTTTTTGTCGCATGATGACCATAGGCCGATAACGCGAACGGCGTCATCTGGTCGGCCATCAGGATGAGGATATTTTGTCTTGGCTTAAGCATCGGGGCGAGGCTCGAATAGAATCGGAAGGTGGAACGCTGGCACACTGCATCGCGTATCACTATTGCCGTTCAAATCGCGGCTGTGAAGAGAGCAAAACGTTATGAGCTCATAAGGGGCACTTATGTCGAGACAGGATCGTTTGCCGCCAATGCAGGCGTTATCCATGTTCGAGTCCGCCGCGCGTCTCGCCAGTTTTACGGCGGCCGCGCGTGAGCTCGGCTCCACGCAGCCGGCCGTCAGCCAGCGCGTGGTGCAGCTCGAAGAGAATCTCGGCGCGCCGCTCTTCGAGCGTGGGCATCGCGGCGTGACGTTGACCGAAGACGGCGTGCGCCTCTTCGAAGCGGTGCGCCAGAGTCTCGAAACCATCCGCATCGCCACGAACGATATCCGCGCGCGTCATGCCGCACCTTCGCAGCAGTCGCTCAACCTTCTGACCGACTTCGGCTTTGCGACATACTGGTTGATGCCAAGGCTCTCGCAGTTCAAGGCGCTCATGCCTGACGTCGATGTAAGGATCACCACCGCGCAAGACGTCCTGGCAGCGGAGCACGATCATGCGGATATCGTGATCGGCTTCGGCCACGTTGCCATGAACTGGCCCGGGCGCGGCGCGCTCAAGCTGTTTCCGGAACAGGTCACGCCCGTATGCAGCCCCGCGTTTCTCGCGCGGCATGGCAAACCGGTAAGACCATCAGACCTGAGCGAATGGCCGTTGTTGCACCTTGAACCGACGAATCCGGAACGATGGCTTTCGTGGCACGGATGGTTCGCAGCGCACGGGCTGACCGCGCCGCCCGCGCATCGCGGCATTACATTCAACAGCTACGGCTTCGTAGCGCACGCCGCGATCATGGGCCAGGGCGTGGCACTCGGATGGGCGCCGCTCGTGGACGAACTCATCGCAAGCGGGCAACTGGTACAACTATTCGATAAACCAGTCATGACCGATGGCGGATATCTGCTCAGCGCACCGCGCGCACAAACAACGGCCGTTTGCGCATTCCGCGACTGGCTGCTGGCCGAGTGCGGCCTGGCTTCCCAAACCCCCGCTTGACGCTCCGATACCATCATCACGGCGCATAACTTCTAGCCGCAGTCCTGTGCGGTTTGCTCTACTGCGAAGTACACGCGCTGCCTTCGCGGCGCTGCCCTTTGCAGAGTGGAGAACCGCATGTCCAGCGATATGGCGTCTATAGCCCAACCCCATCGACTCGTGCTCACGGTCGCTTGCCCAAGCGCCGCGGGCCAGGTTGCAGCCGTGGTCGGCTTCCTCGACCGGCATAACTATTACGTCGATGAACTCACCGTCTTCGACGACGACCTC
Source organism: Burkholderia sp. PAMC 28687 (assembly GCF_001577465.1). NCBI lineage: Bacteria > Pseudomonadati > Pseudomonadota > Betaproteobacteria > Burkholderiales > Burkholderiaceae > Burkholderia > Burkholderia sp. PAMC 28687. The sequence continues at coordinate 1,468,604 of NZ_CP014507.1, read as the reverse complement.
AGCCAGCGCTTTTTCGTGCGCTGCGTTTTCCACGGCGTGGATCGCGATGAAACGCTGCAGATCGCCGCGCTGCAGCAGGAATTCGCGCCCATCGCCGAGCGTTTTTCGATGACCTGGGCCATCCATAACGTCGATGCGCGGCCCAAGGTGCTGATTCTGGTCTCGAAGCTGGAGCATTGCCTCGCGGACTTGCTGTTCCGCTGGCGCATGGGTGAGCTGAAAATGGATATCGTGGGGATCGGGTCGAACCATCGTGACCTTGAACCGCTTGCGGTTCAGCATGGCTTGCCGTTTCATCATCTCCCCGTCACCGCCGATACCAAACCGCAGCAGGAAGCGCGCTTGCTCGACCTGTTCGACACGTCCGGCGCCGAGCTGATGATTCTCGCGCGCTACATGCAGATCCTTTCAGGCGAGACAAGCCGCCAGCTCGCCGCACGCGCGATCAACATCCATCATTCATTTCTGCCCGGATTCAAGGGCGCAAAGCCTTACCATCAGGCGCACACGCGTGGCGTCAAGCTGATCGGCGCGACCGCGCATTTCGTGACCGATGATCTGGATGAAGGTCCGATCATCGAACAGGTGGTCGAACGCGTGGACCATTCATACAAGCCGGAGCGCTTGCTGGCGACCGGACGCGATGTGGAATGCATCACGCTCGCGCGGGCGGTGAAGGCGTTTATCGAGCGGCGGGTGTTTATCAACGGCGACCGGACGGTCGTGCTGTAGTCGTTTGGATCTACCAATAAAAAACGCCGCTTGAATCAAGCGGCGTTTCTCGTTGAAGCGTTAGAACGAATTTACTTCGTCCAACTCGACACACGGTCCGCGTGTGCGTTCACCCACGCATCCGCAGCAGCGGCCGGTTTTGCGCCGTTCGTGGTCGCGAGCATGACGCTGTCGATCTCACCCGGTTTCCACTGGAACTTCTTCAGGAATGCGACCACCGTCGGTGCCTTCGTCTCAAGTCCCGGATTGATCACGCTGTCCACGTGCTCGGATTCGCCGAACACCTTCTTCGGATCTTCCAGGAACTTCAGTTTGTACTTCGCGAACATCCAGTGTGGCTTCCAGCCTGTCACGATGATCGGCTTCTTCGCGTTCTCGGCACGCGCCAGTTCCGCCGTCATCGCACTGCCCGAGCTTGGCATCAGCGTGTAGTCGAGGTTATAGGCCTTGATTGCTTCGGATGTCTTCGACATCACACCCGCGCCTGCATCGATGCCTACGATCCGTCCGCCGAAATCCGCCTTCTTCGCTTCGAGGTCCGTAAGGCTCGTGACCGGCGCATCTTCCGGAACGATCAAGCCGATCTTCGCATCAGGAAAGTTCACACCGACGTCGACGACCTTCGTCTTGAAGTTTTCCCAGTACGCGCCGTGCGTGACCGGCAACCATGCCGACAAGGTTGCATCGAGGTCGCCGCGCGCCACGCCCTGCCACATCACACCCGCTGCCACGGGCACGAGCTGCACGGGATAACCCAGCTTCTTCTCGATGATCTGCGCCGCCACGTTCGACGTCGCCACGCTGTCATCCCAGCCTTCCACATAACCGATCTTGATGGTCGGTTTTGCATCGGCGGCGATGGCGGACACACTGGCTGCGGCCAACGCTGCGCTCATCGCGCTTAATACCACTAGCTTCTTGATCAGTTTCATTGTCTTCTCCCCTTCGCGGTACACACTATTGAGGCTTTAGAATCACTGGCCAGAAATACGCCGACTGGTTTTTTTTCGACACCCAGTTGTCCGGATGCGACCTCGTTTTATCCCGGTGCGTCGCCGGTCCTGATGAATACCCTTACTTGTCTACAACAAGATCGGTCAGAGGCTTGCTACAGCACAAAAGCACCATGCCCTGATCGATCTCCCGCTGGCGAATGCCGCCGTTGTGCTTCATCTGCACCTCGCCGGAAATCAACTTGACCTTGCACGTGCCGCACATGCCCTGAGTGCAGGATGCCGGCAGACGGACGCCGGATTTCTTCGCAGCATCGAGCACATGTTGTCCGCTGCCGCATTCAATCTCGCGATTGCTTTTGGCGAAGCTGACCTTGAACGTGGTTTCAACGGGCGCGGCGATTGGTTCGGGTTCGGACACCGGTGCGAAGCCAACCGCTGTTTCACGCGCTTCGGCAAACGTTTCCAGAGATCGCAACGCATCGGCGACATGCGCCGTCGTGAGTTCGGCCGCGACTTCGGCGATCGTCTCGAAGGAGAAGCTTTCCTCGTGATAATGCGTGGTATCGAAACCGCCTTCCGCCAGGAGATCGCGGACGGCTTTCATATACGGCGCCGGACCACACGTGAAGATTTCGCGCTCCATGAAGTCCGGCGCGATGAGCTTGAGCAAGGGCAATGTCAGGAAACCGGTCACACCCGGCCAGTTCGTTCTCGCGCCGACGCGTTCGCACACGAAGGCAGTCCGGAAGTTCGCCTGGTTCGCCGCGATCAGGTCGAGCTCGCGCGCGAAGATGATGTCGTCCGGCGTGCGGGCGCTATGCAGGAACACGATGTCACGATCTTCGCCCAGTTCATGATGCGCGCGGCTCATGGACATCAAAGGCGTGACCCCCGATCCCGCCGATAAAAACAGAAACTTGCGCGCGGGATGCCGCGCGCAGGTAAATTCACCGGCGGGTCCCAGCACGCGAACCTTGCCACCGGTCTGCAGGTTATCGTGAAGCCAGTTCGAAACCTTCCCGCCCGGTACGCGCTTCACCGTGATCGAGATGGTATGCGGCCGTGTGGGAGGCGACGAAATGGTGTAGCAGCGATTGATCGACTCGCCGTCTATCTCGAGTTCAAGCGTAATGAACTGGCCCGGTTCGAAAACAAAGGTCCGCTCATTCGGCGCACGAAAGAAAAAACTCTTCACGTCATGCGTTTCCTGACGCACGTGGCAGCAGACGAGTGTGTCGTCGGTATCGCTGTCCCAGCGCGCCGGAAGCTTGCCCCAGAACTCGGGCTGGGTGACTCGGTTCGGGGCGGGCTCGAACGTCGCCTGATCGCGCATCATCTGTTTCTCCGCTTAAGACCTGAGTGCCGCGTTGTAATCAACGCTTGAACGACACGACTTTCTCGCCGTGCGAAGACGGCACGACCGCTTCATCCGGCGTATTCGCGTAGTCTTCGAGACGCCCGATGTACCACGCGCAAAACTTCTCCACGAGGCCTTCAGTGAAAGGCGAATACGGACCCGGCTCATATGCGCTGCTGGTCACGCCGAGCTGCGAAAATTCAACCAGCGCGCGGTCCTGATCGTTGGTCGCGCGCCAGACGGCCGTGAGGTTATCCACGTTGTAGTCGATACCCTCACGCGCGTCCTTGCTCACCAGCCACTTGGTGCGCACGAGCGTTTCACCCGCTGACAGCGGAATCACCGAGAAGCTTACGATGTGATCGCTCATGAAGTGATGCCATGAGTTCGGTTGCGTCCAGAACGACAGGCCGCCGAGATCCGCTTGCTCGAAACCGCCCAGGAGCTTTGTCGATGCAACCTTGGCGTCCATGGTCTGCGACTCGCCGCTGCGATCGAGCGGCAGGCGTTGCGTACGAAAGCCGGTGACGAGGTCTGCGAGTCGATCGATCTCCTTCGACGGCAGGTTCATCGCTTCCCATTGCTTCGTGCGCTCTTCAACGGTCTTGTCGAACGCGGCCATTGCTTCTTCATTATCGGCGGAACGTTGATAACCAAACCCGTATTCGTAGAGCGAGATGGTCAGTTCAGGATGGTTCGCGACGCAGTGATAGCACTCGCGGTTGTTTTCCATCGTGAGCTTCCAGTTACCCTTTTCAATGATGTCGATCGAAGCCGCGACCTTGCAATTGGCAAGACCATGCGGCAGCAGATAAGGTTCCATCGACGCACGCAGCACCGCGAAATCGGCAGGCGGCGTTTCTGCGAGGCAGATGAAAATCAGCCCGGCAAGGTTCTCGAGATGGACCTTCTTCAAACTGTGCTTGCATTTGTCGAACTGCTCGCCCATATGCTCGGCGAACATCAGATCCCCGTTCAGGTTGTATGTCCAGCTATGGTACGGACACACGATATTCCCAAGCGAACCCTTTTCCGAACTGCACAGACGCGCGCCACGATGGCGGCAAACGTTATGAAATGCACGGATCTGCATGTCGTCGTCGCGCACGATCAAAATGGAATCGTTGCCGAGTTCCACTGTCATGTAGTCGCCCGCTTCCGGCACATCCGGCTCGACCGCCACCTGAATCCAGTGCTTGCGGAAGATCACGTCCATGTCCAGTGCGTGAATTTCCTCGCTTGCGTAGAACGGCGCTTCGAGCGTGTGGCCCTTCTTGCGGCGTTCGATCATTGCGCGAACGTCAGCGGAAACTTTCATCGTGTACTCCGAGGTTTGGTACCCCGTGCGACCTTGAACGCGCGGGAAATTTCATATGGCGAATCAATAATCCACGAGTTGATGCTCGCGCAAATACGCCAGGATCACTTGTGCTTTTTCGACGGAAGTCCCTTCAATTACGACGCTTCCGCCGCGGCTTTCAGTCGTCGTCGCGGAGAGCATGCGCGCGTGTCCCGAGCGTTTCTCGGCAGCGGCCAGACGGACCGGTTTTGCGGTCGCGGGTTTGATGGACCATGCCCTGTTGTCCGATGCGCTGGCGGCGCTGACAAGCACCTTTTCGATGGTGCCTTCGCGCAGCTTTGCGTACGCGTAGCGCGGCGTGGCGTTGGCCATCGGATGCACGGCGATCAGCGCCGGAAGCTTCGCCTGCACGCGGCGGCGCAAACCTTTCGGCAGGAATTGCCGGACCGTCACGTGGTCCGCTTCGACCTCGATGTCCACCGCCGATGCAAGCAACGACATGTCGAGTGCGTCGGCAAGTTGATACGGCAACATGCCGCTGTCCTGCGTGCCTTCCGCGCGTGTGCCGGTGAGAATAAGGTCGTAGCCCTTCAGGCGAACGCTCAATGACGGCGCTATTTCATCACCCTCGGCCACCGAAAGCACTTCGACTTTCGCCGCGCCCAGCGCGAGGTATTCGCGCAACGCCGCGTTCGTGGGGTCGCCGGCGTGGATCACGTCGAGCGACGCGTGATGCCTTGCGGCAAGCGATGTGGCGAGGGTCAGCGCAGCGGCGTCGTTGCGGCTATAGCGCTGAGTGCCACTCACGGGATGACGGCCAACCGATACGAGCACCGCGATTCGCGCCGCGCGTTTCGCCGTCGATGCGTTGGAGTTCATGCGAGCGCTCCTTCCAGCTTTGCTGCGTTCGGCACATTGCTGCCGTGCGCAGCCATCGCACCAGGATTTGCACGTGCGCTGCGTGCTGCGGCGGCGGCATCGGTCAGTGCTGCAATCGTTTCGGCCGCGTCGCCGATGATCGTGAGGTTCGCGCGTTTTGCTATCGGAGCACTGGCGTCGAGGTTCACTGCAATCACGTGGCGGCAATCCTTGATGCCCTGCAAATGCTGCACGGCGCCCGAGATCCCGAAGGCGATATAGATGCTTGCATCAACGGTCTTGCCTGTCGCGCCGATTTGTTTATCGCGCGGGAATTTGCCGTCGTCCACGGCAACGCGGCTCGCGCCGACTGCCGCGCCGACCGTGCTCGCCAGCCGCTCGAACGCGGGAACATCGGTAACGCCGTTGCCTGCCGAAACGATAAAGTCCGCCTCCTCCAGCGCAACCTGCGCGGCGTCGATTTCCTCGATGCCGAGGTCCTTGTACGGGCTTGCTGTTTTCGAACTCGCCGTGGCGAATTGTTCAGCCGCAACCTGCTCGCCCGCGCCGACGAAAGGCAAACGGACATCGACCGCATTCGGTGCAAGCAGGATCACGTCGGGCAATGCGCGCACTGCATAAGCCTTGCGCACTTGCGTGTGAACCGAGACGTGCGTGGCGTCGATTTCGACGACTTGCGTCGCGACCGATGCCTCGGCTTGCGCCGCGTATCGACGGCCGAGGTCGCCGTCACCGGCGGCGTTATCGGGCAAAAAGATATGCAATGGCGAATACGCCGCAACACACGCAGCGAGCGCGTCCAGCGCGGCATCGGGCGTGAACGCGCGCCGGTCGAATGCAGGCATTGCGATGACCTTGTCCGCGCCGAGCGCGGCTGCATCGTCCTTCCATTCGCCAAAGACCAGCAGCACCACTTGCGCGGCCGCGTCCGCAAGCAACGCGGCGGCGGCAAGCGTCTGGCGCGCGTGGTCATCGAGTGATCCGCGATCGCTGTGCGCCGCCACGAGCAGCGAACGAAGCGCAGCAGAAGTCGTGCGCTGCGGCTTAACCTGTTCGCGATGGCCGCCGAGCGCCACAAGGTCGGCGTCGCCTGCTGCGCCGACAACACCCAGGGTAATGCGCTTGAGCCCTTCAGCCGTGACAGAGAACGGCCGGCGCGGATCGATTCGTTTGATTGTATGCATTGCTTACTCCAGCGCCGCTGCAACGAGTTCGGCCACGTCGAGCACTTCGGGACGCGCACCCACCACCCCTTCGAGCATCGCCGTGCAGTTCGGGCAGCCGACCGCGACGATCTCCGCGTTGATCGCGCGAGCGTCGTTGATCCGGATATCGGGAATGCGCTGCTTGCCGGGAATGTCCGTGAGAGGAGCGCCCCCGCCCCCGCCGCAGCATCGGCCGCGCATGCCATTGCGTTCCATCTCGACCACCTTGATGCCGATGGTCCGGAGCAACGTGCGCGGCGCTTCGGTTTCGCCGTTGTAACGGCCGAGATAGCACGGGTCGTGATACGTGACGGTCTTGCCCGTCGCGAGCGCGCTTTCCGCCGAGGGTTTCAGCTTGCCGCTCGCCACGAGTTCCGCGATCAGCGCAGTATGATGCTGAACCTCATACAAGCCACCAAGCGCGCGATATTCGTTACGCAAGCTATGCATGACGTGGGGATCGGCGGTGACGATTTTTCCGAATGAATACTGCGAGAGCGTTGCGATCAGTTGCGTAGCGAGCTGCTGGAATGTGGCTTCATCGCCGAGACGACGGGCGGTGTCGCCGGTATCCGTTTCCACGCCGCCAAGCACGGCGTAATCCACGCCGGCCTTGTTCAACACCTTGACCAATGCACGCAGCGAGCGTTGGTAGCGCATGTCGAACGCGCCTTCGCCTGCGATCAGCAACACGTCAACCGGACGGCCGGGTTGCGCAACCTGAACTTGCAGATCGACCGCCCAGTCATAACGCGCACCGATGTCGAAGCCGTTCGCGCTGCCCGTCTCACGCAGGTTCGCGAGCGTCTCCGGACCCTTGCCTGGCACGATACCTTCGACCAGCGTCTGGTTGCGCCGCATATCGACGATAGCGTCCACGTGCTCGATCAACATCGGGCATTCCTGCACGCACGCACGGCATGTGGTGCAGGACCAGATAGTGTCCGCTTCGATCATTGTGGAGATCAGCGGTTTCGACGGCGCGCCGGAGTGCTTGCCGAGCGGAATTCCGGGCGTCGGGCTGCCCGCATACGCCGCGTCCGTTCCACCGACCATGCCCGTCACGAGATCCTGGATCAGCTTCTTCGGATTCAACGGCTGGCCTGCCGCAAAGGCGGGACACGCCGCCTCGCATTTGCCGCATTGCACGCACGCATCGAAACTGAGCAGCTGGTTCCAGCGGAACTCGACCGGCCTGGATACGCCGTATTCTTTTGCATCGAGCACGGGCATCTTGAGGGCGGTCGGCGGGACCACGTCATGCTCATGGCTGCGGCCGGTGAAACGTTCCTGGCGCGGATGAAACGCGAGATGCAGCAAACCTGCGAGCGCGTGTTTCATCGGACCGCCGCGTGCGGCGCCGAAAGTCATGGTGAACGCGCCGGCTGCAATCAGCAGCGCAACGATGATCGCCAGCGCACCTGACATGGCCGACGCAGGCAACACGACGAACAACACAAGCCCGAGCGCAAACGAGCCCAGCAACAGCGGCAGGCTGTCCCACGGACCACGCGACAAACGCGCCGGCACCGCTTTGGCGCCATGCCTGCGACGCCATACGAACACCGCGCCCACGAGCATGATCAACGCAGCCAGGAAAATCAGCTTGTCGATCCATGGCGAATATATCGCCAGCCCGTAGTTGATGAACACGAGCCCCATTGCAGCGATGGCGCCGCCCGCCGTCGCCACGTGGGTCTTTGCAATATACGGATCACGCGCGACCACATGATGCAGATCGACGAAATAGCGCTTTGGAATGGAAAGCAGATTGCCCCAGCCGTATGCACCCGCGGCCGTTGCGCGCCCTTCACGCCAGTACGATGCGCGTTTGAACAATGCGAATGCCAGACCCGCCACCGACAACCACAACAACGCGGTAATGACAAACACCGGGCTCATTATCAGAAGTCCTTGACGAGGCGCAGCGCGTCGTAGATCGCGCCGTGGATGTTGTGCATGGAGATGCAATCGCCAACGCGGAACAGCAGGAAACGGCCATTGCCGAGTTCTTCGCTCAACGACGGTTGCGGCTCGGACGCAAAGAGCTTGTGGACATCGACCTGCCCACGATTGAGCGACTCGGGCTTGAGCTTCCAGTAGAGGTCATCGTTTGGCGTGATGCCATTTTCGATCACGACCTGATCGACCGCGCGCTCTTCCTGCTCTTCGGTGTATTCGTTGCGGATCACGGCGATCTTCTTGCCGTCTTCCTCATAGACTTTATCAAGCCAGTAGTTCGGCGTGGAGATCACACCGTGCGCATACAGCCGCCGATAAAAAATCGGGAACGTCGTGCCGCCAACGTCATCCGAGACCTTGACGTCGGGCGTGACGATCTCGACATTCGCGCCACGGCTCGCAACGAAATCCGCCACGCCCGCACCTGCGTGCATGCTGACGCCGTCATACACCAGCACGTTCTTGCCCGGTTCGACCTTGCCCGAAAGAATGTCCCAGGAACTCACGGCAAGCCCTTCTTCGACGCCCCACGCCGGAACCTGTTGCGTGAAAGACGAACCGCCCGTTGCCAGCACGATGATGTCCGGCTTCTCAGCCATGATCATCTTTTCGTCAGCCGCGACACCCAGGCGGCGGTCCACGCCAAGGCGCTTCGTTTCCATATCGAACCAGCGGACGATGCCGGCCATCTGCTCACGTTGCGGCGCCTTCGCGGCCAGCATGATCTGCCCGCCGACATAGTCGTTCTTCTCGAACAGCACCACATCATGGCCACGCGATTTCGCAACGCGTGCCGCTTCCAGTCCGGCAGGACCCGCGCCGACGACAACCACCCTGCGCTTTGGCCCGCGCGACTTTTCAATTACATGCGGCATGGTCGATTCACGCGATGTCGCCGCGTTTTGCACGCACAGCACATCGAGCCCGTTGTACTGGCGGTCGATGCAATAGTTCGCGCCCACGCATTGCTTGATCTCGTCCTCGCGGCCATCGCGAATCTTGATGACCATATGCGGATCAGCGATCTGCGCACGCGTCATGCCGACCAGATCGATCATGCCGGATTCGAGCAGGCGCTCAGCCTGGCCCGCATCGCGAATACTTTGCGCGTGCATGACCGGTACGTTCACGACCGACTTGATCCCGGCTGCAAGATGCACGAACGGCTCGGGCGGCAAGGCCATCGGCGGCATGCAGTTCGCAAGCGTGTTGTGCGTATCGGCGCCCGATCCAATCACACCGATGTAATCGATAAGACCCGACTCGGACATCGACTGAGCGATCTCTTTCAGCTGCGTGTGATCGAGTCCGTCTTCGTGAAATTCGTCGCCGCACATGCGCAGGCCGACGCAGAAATCCGGACCCACGGCTTCACGCACGGCCATGAGCACTTCGTTACCAAAACGAAGGCGGTTCTCGAGCGAGCCGCCCCATTCATCGGTACGAAAATTCGTGCGCGGGCTCCAGAACTGATCGATCAGGTGCTGGTGTGCAGCCGAGATTTCGACGCCGTCCATACCGGCGTCCTGGATGCGTTTTGCAGCGGCTGCAAAATCGGAAATGATGCGCTTGATTTCTTCGACTTCAATGATCTTTGCGTTACCGCGATGCACCGGCTCGCGCACGCCCGAAGGCGACATCAGGTGAGGCCAATGCTCGCCGTGATAAGCGGTGCGGCGGCCCATGTGCGTTGCCTGGATCATGATCTTCGCGCCGTGCCTGTGCATGGCTTCGGCAAGACGCGCAAGCGGGTCGATGATCTGGTCGGTCGCCAGATTCACCGACTTCCACCAGCCTTGCGGACTGTCCACGGACACCGGGCTCGACCCGCCGCAAACCGCCAATCCCACACCACCCTTCGCCTTCTCTTCGTAATAACGGATATATCTGTCACCCGGCAAACCGCCCGGTTCCGCATAGACCTCCGCGTGCGCGGTGCTGACAATGCGATTGCGCAGAGTCAGCTTGTTCAGCGTGAGAGGCTTGAAAAGGTTGGGGTAACGCATCGCGGTCGACCTCGGATTTATCTATGTACTGTGCGGCTTGTCACGCGTTCATGCGGCCAGCGGCGTCACTTCGAAAACGCAGTGCGCATAGCCTTCCGCAGCACATTGCGTTTCGACGGAGGAGGACTTCGGACCCCTCTTCGCGCCTTCCGGCGCGGTATCGTTGACCCAGTCCATCGCGCCCGAAAACCATCCGGCGAACATGTAGCAAAGCTTGCCTTCCTTGCCCGGCTGCGCAAGCACGAACGAAGAGTTGTGCAAGTGCACGGTGGCAGTAGATGCAGCCGGATCGCTCTTGACGATGGAAAACAAACCCCAGCCGCGCTGCGACAAACGCTTCAGATAATGTTCGAACACCGCCATGCCGCTGATACCGTGCTGCTTCGCTTCCTTGTCACACCAGTGGTACGCCGACTTGTGGCCCGCCGAGTACAGGCTCTTTGCATACACTTCGCGTCCCAACGCTTCTTCCACAGCCACATGGTTGTTCGTAAAGAAATGACGCGGCACGTACAACATGGGCAGTGAGTCGGTTGTCCAGACGCCGGTTTCCGGATCGACGTCGATAGGCAGTTGCGGTTGCATTGTGTTTTCTTCCTAAGGATGAGGGCTTTAGACGTTCCAGACGCTGTCGAACACGCGAACCCAGTTCTCGCCCATGACCTTCTTGATGCGCGACTCGCTCCAGCCCGCGCGTTCCATCGCGGCGGTCAAATTCGGAAACTCGCCAATCGTTCGGATGCCCTCCGGATTCACGACCTTGCCGAAGTTCGTCAGTTTGCGATAACGACCCTTGTCATGCGTAATCCAGTCGAAGAATTCCGTGCTATAGCCTTGCGTGAAGTCCGTGCCGATACCGACGTTGTCTTCGCCAATCAGGTCGACCACGTATTCAATCGCTTCGAGATAATCCTCGACGGTTGCATCCGGGCCGCGCTTGAGGAACGGCGCGAACATCGTCACGCCGACAAAACCGCCGGCGTCGACGATTTCCTTGAGCTGTTCGTCGGTCTTGTTGCGCGGATGTTCCTTCAGGCCCGAAGGGCAGCAGTGCGAATAGCAGACCGGCTTCGTGGATGCAGCGATCGCTTCCGAAGACGTCTTGCCGCCCACGTGCGAAAGGTCGACCATGATGCCCACGCGATTCATTTCCTGGATCACTTCGCGGCCGAACCCGGAAAGACCGCCGTCGCGCTCATAACATCCTGTACCAACCAGGTTCTGCGTGTTGTAGCAAAGCTGCACGACGTTCACGCCGAGCTGCTTGAACGTTTCGATATAACCGAGGTTGTCCTCGAACGCATGCGCGTTCTGGAAACCGAAGATGATGCCCGTCTTGTTCTCCTGCTTGGCGCGGCGGATGTCGTCGGTGGTGCGCACGAGCGTGAGAATGTCGCTGTGTTCGCGCATCATCTGGCGCATCTCGGCGATGTTGTCCACGGTCTTCTGGAAGCTCTCCCAGACCGACACGGTGCAGTTCACTGCGGTCACGCCGCCCTTTCTCATGTCCTCGAACACAGAAGGCTCGAACTTCGAAATATTCAGCCCGTCGATGATGATGCTGGTGTCGTGCAGTGTGCTCATCTCATGCTCCAGAATGGGAGGACGTAATCAATAAATGGGGAAGCGTTCGCACAGCGCGAAGATCTCGCGGCGCACGCGGTGTTCTGTGGCGGCATGGCCTTCCGGATGGTCGCGCAGCGCGTCGAACACCTCCACGATCAGGCGGCCAATATCGCGAAATTCGGCCACGCCAAAACCGCGCGTGGTGCCGGCCGGCGTACCGAGGCGCACGCCCGAAGTGACTGTGGGCTTTTCCGGATCGAACGGGATGCCGTTCTTGTTGCAGGTGATACCGGCGCGTTCCAACGCATGCTCGACCTGATTGCCCTTCAATCCCTTCGGACGCAGGTCGACGAGCAGCAAGTGGTTGTCCGTGCCGCCCGTGACGAGATCCACGCCACCGGCCTTGAGCACTTCGCCCAGCGCCCTGGCATTCGCCAGCACATTGTCGATATACGTCTTGAACGAAGGCTGCAGCGCCTCGCCGAAGGCAACGGCCTTGCCGGCGATCACGTGCATGAGCGGGCCGCCCTGGAGGCCAGGGAAAACCGCGGAATTGATCTTCTTGGCGATGTCTTCGTCATTGGTCAGCACAAAGCCGCCACGCGGACCGCGCAAGGTCTTGTGCGTGGTAGATGTCACCACGTGCGCATGCTCGACCGGATTCTGATGACGCCCCGCTGCGATCACGCCGGCGATGTGCGCCATGTCGACCATGAGCTTCGAGCCGGCCTTGTCGGCAATGGCACGCAAGCGCGCGAAGTCAAGTTCGCGGGGGTAGGCCGAGAAACCCGCGATCAGCAACGTCGGCTTGTGCTGCATCGCAAGTTCTTCGATTTGCTCGTAATCGATCAACATGGTCTCGCGATTCACGCCGTACTGCACCGCGTTGAACCACTTGCCGGACATGGCTGGCTTGGCGCCATGCGTCAAGTGGCCTCCTGCATCGAGCGACATGCCGAGCACCGTGTCGCCAGGCTTGGTCAACGCCAGCATCACCGCGCCGTTGGCCTGTGCGCCCGAGTGCGGCTGCACGTTCGCGAACTGCGCGTTGAAGATTCGCTTCACACGATCAATGGCAAGCGTTTCGATTTCATCGACGAATTCGCAACCGCCGTAATAACGCTTGCCCGGGTACCCTTCCGCGTATTTATTCGTCAGCACCGAACCCTGCGCCTCGAGCACCGCACGCGACACGATGTTTTCCGACGCGATCAATTCGATTTGCGATTGCTGGCGCTCCAGCTCCTTGAGGATCGCGCTGCGCACGGATACATCGCGAGTGGCAAGCGGTTCGTCAAAGAAAGGCGCGGCGGGGCGGGTCGTGGAATTTGCCATTGAAGCATCCGTGGGTTCGGGGACAAGTCGTATTTTGGAAAGTGGATTCGTCATGCCGAAGCGTTTGAAAACCCCTTCCTGATGCGTCTATTCTTGACTTTCGCTGAATCCGCCAATTTATGAATTTAGACGTGTTCTTGGCCTTTTCCGACATGAGCGTCCGTTTTACACAAGTCGCATCGCGCGCTTTGAGTTATGCGGTCTGTTGCTGCACTGCGGCGGACAATTCGCGCGCTCGCGCGGTGCGCGACTTGCGCCCTATCCCCGTCCCGGTGCGCTGCTTGGCACTTACATTTGCGCAAGCTTCAATGCCAATAGGGTTTAGCCTGATGGCATGCTAGTTGCAAACATCTACAAAATGTCCATAGTCGTGCCCCACGACACAGCAACCCAAAGATTCGAAGGAATCATTCCTCCATGTCCCCCGATCGCACCGCGTCGCTCGCGCACTTTGCGTTCATGCCGCTACCGAACTTCACGATGATCGCGTTCACAAACGCTATCGAAGTGCTGCGCATGGCGAACTATCTGACGGGGCAAAAGCTTTATACGTGGTCCGTCGTGAGCCCGGAAGGCGGCCCCGTGGCGGCAAGCAACGGTCTTTCCGTCGATACCGGCCCGGTCGATTGCGTAGGGCAACCGGATATCGTGTTCGTGGTGGGCGGTATCGATGTGCAACGTGAAACCACGGCGGCCCATCTCGCTGCGTTGCGCCGCTTCGCGCGACTCGGCAGCGCGCTGGGGAGCCTTTGCACCGGAACGTATGCACTCGCACGCGCCGGTCTGCTCGCCGGTTACGCATGCGCGATTCATTGGGAAAACATGTCGGCACTTAAAGAAGAATTTCCCGACACACGATTTCTCAAGGAGCTTTTTGTCATCGACCGGGATCGTGTGACGTGTACCGGCGGCGTCGCGCCGCTCGACATGATGCTGAACCTGATCGCCACGCGCGTGGGATCTGCGAAGGTCACGCAGATCGCGGAACAGTTCATCGTGGAGCATGTTCGCGATACCAGCGCGCAGCAGCGCATGCCGCTCGTCGCGCGCCTCGGGTCGGCGAACAAGTCGCTGTTCGAAGTGATCTCGCTGATGGAAAACAACATTGAAGAGCCGTTGTCGCGAGAAGAACTCGCGCGGCTCGCGGGGATGTCACAGCGGCAATTGCAGCGGTTATTCCGTGAGCATCTCGGCATGACGCCGACGCACTACTACCTGACATTGCGGCTGCGCCGCGCGCGCGAACTGCTGCTGCAGACCGATATGTCGATCATGCACATCACGATGGCTTGCGGGTTCCAGTCGGCGTGCCATTTCAGCAAGAGTTATCGCGATGCATTCGGCACGGCGCCCACTCGCGAGCGCCGCCGCCAGTTGCCGCCGCTAGCCGTCGTTCCTTCAATGGCGGTCGTCCAGAGCGCCGCTTAAGGCCCTATTTAAAGCCTCAAACGACGCCCTTGGAGCACGAGCCTCAAGCGGCTTTCAGCAACCCGTGCGGATCGATTACGAACTTGCGCGGCGCACCCCCATCGAATTGCCGATACCCATCCGGCGCCTGATCGAGCGTCACCACCGACACGTTCACGATATCAGCGATCGGCAAGCGGTCCCACAAGATCGCCTGCATCAGGTTCTGGTTGTACTTCATGACAGGCGTCTGACCGGTGAAAAACGAATGCGATTTGGCCCAGCCCAAACCGAAGCGAATGCTTAATGCACCCTTCTTCGCGGCTGCATCGGCGGCGCCCGGATCGTCGGTGACATAAAGGCCCGGAATGCCGATCGCCCCGGCCACGCGTGTGATTTCCATCAGCGAGTTCAGTACCGTTGCTGGCGCTTCTTCCTGGTGTCCGCTGCTGCCGGTGCCATGCGCTTCGAAGCCGACGCAATCGACGGCGCAATCCACTTCCGGCGTGCCGAGGATCGCCGCGATCTGCTCGCTGAGCGTTGCATCCTTCGATAAATCCACCGTCTCGAATCCGACCTTGCGTGCATGTGCCAAACGCTCTTCGTTCATGTCGCCGACAATCGTGACAGCCGCGCCGAGCAGACGCGCCGACGCCGCGGCAGCCATCCCCACAGGTCCGGCGCCTGCGATATAAACCGTCGAGCCAGGTTTCACGCCCGCCATCACTGCGCCGTGATATCCCGTCGGCAGGATGTCAGATAGACACGTGAGGTCGCGAATCTTGGACATTGCCTGTTCGCGATCCGGAAACTTCAGCAGATTGAAATCGGCGTAAGGGACCATGACGTATTCTGCCTGCCCCCCGATCCAGCCGCCCATATCGACGTAACCATAAGCGCCGCCTGCACGCGATGGATTAACGTTCAGGCATACGCCGGTGTTCTGTGCCTTGCAGGTCGGGCATCGTCCGCATGCCACGTTGAATGGCACGGAAACCAGATCGCCGATCTTGAGCGTCTCGACATCGCGCCCGACTTCAATCACTTCGCCCGTGATCTCGTGACCGAGCACCAGCCCGACTTGCGCGGTCGTGCGGCCTCGCACCATATGCTGGTCGGAGCCGCAGATGTTCGTGGTGACGACTTTGAGAATCACGCCATGACCGATTTGCCGGCCGCCCGGGTCAACCATTTTCGGATAGTCGATGGACTGCACTTCCACCTTGCCCTGCCCTAAATACACAACGCCGCGATTGTTGCTCATTGCCTTGTCTCCTTTCTCTCGTGGACGATCCGCACGGCTGACAACGCCGTGCACCGTCTCAGGAGCGTAGTCCCGTCCCGCATGGGGGATGCGCCTCCAACGCGACACGGGTTTGGCCGAAACCGACACGACGGTTTTTTATTGATTGACCGTTCAATATAAAATACTTAGGATTCAGGTCACGCATCTGGCAACCGTTTTAAAGAGAGAACGTCCATGCCCAAGCTTGGAATGCGCGAGATCCGCCGGGCGCAGTTGATCGATGCGACCCTGCTTACCATCGACCAAGCAGGTCTTCCCGGCACGACGCTCGCGTCTGTCGCACAGCGTGCGAGCATTTCCACAGGTATCGTCAGCCATTATTTCGGCGACAAAGACGGCCTGCTCGAAGCCACCATGCGGCACGTGCTGCGCGACTTGTGGAACGCAACCTCGCGCAAACGCCGTGCGGCGAAAGACGAACCGCGGGCGCGCTTGCGCGCCGTGGTAGCCGCGAATTTCGACGCAGCGCAAGTCAGCAATCCCGTAACAAAGACGTGGCTCGCGTTCTGGTCGGAGAGCATGCACAAGCCGCAATTGCAGCGCTTGCAGCGCATCAATACGCGACGCCTCTACTCAAATCTGTGCGCGGATTTCTCGAAGGCCTTGCCGCGTGTTGCAGCGCGTCGTGCGGCAAGCGGGCTGGCCGCGTTGATCGATGGCTTGTGGTTGCGCGGCGCCTTGTCGGGCGAACCGTTCGATACGAAGTCGGCGATCCGGCTCGCCAACGATTACATCGACCTCGTGCTCGATACACGCGGCCGCACTCTCACCTAAAGGACTACGCCATGCCCGCACTCGAATTGCAGCGCCTGTATATTGGCGGCGCTTACGTGGACGCCACCAGCGGTGAGACGTTCGACAGCATCGATCCCGCCACCGGCGAGACGCTTGCAAGCGTCCAGCAGGCGAGCGCCGCCGATATCGATCGCGCAGTGCGATCGGCGCATGAAGGCCAGCGTGAATGGGCCGCCATGACCGCGATGCAACGCTCGCGGATCTTGCGACGCGCAGTGGACATTCTCCGCGAACGCAACGACGAACTCGCCGCGCTTGAGACGCGTGACACCGGCAAGCCGATTACGGAGACCCGCGCGGTAGATATCGTGACGGGAGCCGATGTCATCGAGTACTACGCTGGACTCGCGACGGCCATTGAAGGCCGGCAGATCCCTCTGCGTCCGACATCGTTCGTCTATACACGGCGCGAACCGCTCGGCGTTTGCGCGGGCATCGGCGCGTGGAATTATCCGATCCAGATCGCATGCTGGAAGGCGGCGCCAGCGCTGGCCGCAGGCAATGCGATGATTTTCAAGCCAAGCGAAGTCACGCCTCTGAGCACGTTGAAACTCGCCGAAATCTTCACGGAGGCAGGCATACCGGCAGGGGTATTCAACGTCGTGCAAGGCGACGGCCGCGTTGGCGCAATGCTGGCGGCGCATCCCGACATTGCGAAGATATCGTTTACCGGCGGCGTTGAAACTGGCAAGAAAGTCATGTCGATGGCCGGCGGTTCATCGTTGAAAGAAGTCACGATGGAACTCGGCGGCAAGTCGCCTCTGATCGTTTTCGATGACGCCGATCTCGAACGCGCGGCAGACATTGCAATGAGCGCCAACTTCTTCAGCTCCGGCCAGGTTTGCACCAACGGCACGCGCGTGTTCGTTCAGCGGACCGTCCATGCACGCTTCGAGGCGCTGCTGCTCGAGCGGGTGAGGCGCATTCGCATCGGGTCTCCGACAGACGACAACACCAACTTCGGCCCCCTCGTCAGCGCCGCTCAGTTACACAAGGTGCTGGGGTTTATCGAAAGCGGGAAAAAGGAAGGCGCGCGGCTGATAGCGGGAGGATCGCGGATCGAGCATGGTGCGTTTGCTCAAGGGCAATACGTCGAGCCGACTGTCTTCACCGATTGCCGCGACGACATGCGGATCGTGCGCGAGGAAATCTTCGGGCCGGTCATGAGCATCCTGACCTTCGATGACGAAACCGAAGTCATCGCCCGTGCGAATGCAACATCGTATGGACTGGCCGCGGGCGTCGTGACGGAGAATCTTGCGCGTGCACATCGTGTGATTCATGCCATGCAGGCCGGCATCTGCTGGATCAACACCTGGGGCGAATCGCCCGCTGAAATGCCGGTGGGCGGTTACAAGCAATCGGGCGTCGGCCGCGAGAACGGCATCACCACACTCGAACACTACACCAGCATCAAGTCCGTTCAGGTCGAGATGGGCCCCTACCAACCCGTGTTCTAAGGAGCGGTCGATGAGCGCGAAGGAGTTTGATTACATCATCGTCGGCGCGGGGTCGGCGGGCAACGTACTGGCGTCGCGTCTCACGGAGGACGCCGACGTGACCGTGCTGCTGCTCGAAGCCGGAGGCCCGGACTACCGTTTCGATTTCCGCACGCAGATGCCGGCCGCGCTGGCCTATCCGTTGCAGGGCCGCCGATACAACTGGGCCTACGAAACCGATCCCGAACCGCACATGAACAACCGTCGCATGGAATGCGGCCGTGGCAAAGGGCTTGGCGGATCGTCGCTGATCAACGGCATGTGCTATATCCGCGGCAACGCGCTCGATTACGATGGATGGGCCAACAGAAAAGGCCTTGAAAACTGGACGTATTCCGATTGCCTGCCGTATTTCCGCAAAGCGGAGACACGTGACGTCGGACCCAATCCTTATCATGGCGGCGACGGTCCGGTCCACGTGACGACATCGAAGCCCGGCAACAATCCATTGTTCGCCGCAATGGTCGAAGCCGGCGTACAAGCAGGCTATCCGCGCACCGATGACCTCAACGGCTACAGTCAGGAGGGCTTCGGACCAATGGATCGAACCGTGACGCCGCAAGGCCGCAGATCGAGTACGGCGCGGGGCTATCTCGACCGCGCGAAGCATCGGCCCAACCTCACTATCGTCACGCACGCGGTGACCGACCGGGTCTTGTTCGCGGGGAAGCGGGCAATCGGCGTTGTGTACCTGCATGGCGGCGAAAACGTGACTGCCCATGTGCGTCGCGAAGTGCTGGTGTGCAGCGGTGCGATCGCATCGCCACAACTGCTGCAGCGTTCGGGCGTTGGACGCTCCACGTGGCTGCGCGAACTCGACGTCCCGTTGGTCCACGACCTGCCCGGCGTGGGTGAGAATCTCCAGGATCATCTGGAGATGTACATGCAGTACGAATGCCTCGAACCCGTGTCGCTGTATCCCGCGCTGCAGTGGTGGAACCAGCCGCAGATCGGCATTGAATGGATGTTGAAGGGCACGGGTATTGGCGCGAGCAATCAGTTCGAGGCCGGCGGTTTCATTCGCACGCGCGACGACGATCTCTGGCCGAACATCCAGTATCACTTCCTGCCTGTCGCGATCAACTACAACGGCTCGAATCCCATCAAGATGCATGGCTTCCAGGCGCATGTCGGGTCGATGCGTTCGCCCAGCCGTGGCCGCGTGAAGTTGAAGTCGCGCGATCCGAACGCGCATCCGAGCATCTTGTTCAACTACATGTCGGACCCGCTCGACTGGCGTGAATTCCGCGATGCAATCCGAATCACGCGCGAGATCATGCAGCAGCCGGCGTTGAAGAAGTATCGTGGCCGGGAGTTGCATCCCGGCGCTGATCTGAAAACCGACGATCAACTCGATGCCTTCGTCAAGCAACGCGCGGAAACTGCCTACCATCCGTCATGCTCGTGCAAAATGGGTTACGACGATATGGCCGTCGTAGATAGCGAAGGTCGCGTGCATGGGCTTGAATCACTGCGCGTGGTCGACGCGTCGATCATGCCGCAGATCGTCACCGGCAATCTGAACGCGCCGACCATCATGCTCGCTGAAAAGATCGCCGACGCGATTCGCGGGCGCGCGCCGCTCGCTCGTGTCGATACACCGTATTTTGTCGCATCGGGAGTGAAGGCGCGGAAGATGGAAATGGTTGCTTCAATATAATCATCGTCTGATAGATCAATCATCAACCAAGGGCATTCCGGTTTGAATAATCGGGATGCCCTTTTTGTTTTGAACCACGATTAAAAATCATATCTCACACAGTTAATTCCCATATCCGCAACACCGTCTTTTAAGACTGAACCCTATCTCTTTAAGACTGCTCCGATCAGCAAGGGGTCATCGATCAGTGAGAATACGTCCACTCGATGACAGCGCACGGCTCTTTCCGGCACAGACCTCCTGAATGATTTCGGAGGTCCGCATTGCCTCGGTGCAAACCATTTCCCGCGCCCATAACCCTCGAAGTTTTGCAATCGACGATTAATTCGGATCGTTCAGCAATCGATAGCCGCCTCGCGAAAAACAGCAGTATCGGACGCAATTGTTTAATACCAGATTAACTGAAGTGATCATAATGACTTTAAAAGACACATGGCATATCTATAAATTCGATAAATGCGACGCTCGCATTGCGCCAGTGATCGAGTCGACCGGATTCGCACGTTCAAACAGCATTGGCGCGGCCCTCTCTGTTCAGGGGCCAGCATGCTGAATCTCAAAGGTCTTCTCAACCGCGTTCTGGATGTCACGCTGATCCTGGCCGGCGCCGCGCTGGCTTATCAACTCCGCTTCGGCGACAGCGCGCCGGCAGGAACAGCAGCAATCGTCGCGTCCACCACGGCTTTTTCAATGGCGCTTTCGCTTGCCGTGTTTCACGCATTTCGCGTGTACAGCGATCAAGCGACGAAGCCACTCGGCAGCGTGCTCGGACAGATCGAATTCGTCTGGCTGATGACACAACTGTGCGGACTGCTCGTGACATTCTGCATCCACAGGACCGATCTCGTATCGCGTCTGTGGTTTGGCTATTGGACCCTTATCACCGCCGCCGCGTTGGCGCTGTCACGCCTGACCGCCCGCATCATTCTTGGACGGATGCGTCATGCGAAATCCAGCCCGCGCAGCGTAGCGATCGTCGCCGCGAGCGAGCATTGCGACTTGCTGATCCGCAGGATGGAAGCATCACGCGAGTCAGGCTTTCACGCGGTCATGACGCTCGATCCGCACGCCAGTCACCAGTTGCGCAACGCTGCCATTTCGCGCCATGCGTCGATTCCGGCGTTCGTGCAGCACGTACGCACCGGTAACGTTCGCGAGCTTTGGCTGGCGATGCCATTGTCCGAACAGCCGCTTATTACGAGCCTCGTAAAAGAGTTCAGGAAAGACCTGATCAACATCCGGTTTTTCCCCGACGTCAGCAGCCTGAGCCTTTTCGATGGCGGTGTCATCGACATGATCGGCATGCCTGCAATCAACCTGGTTGCGTCGCCTCTGTCGCCGCTCGCGCTTGCCAACAAGGACATGTTCGATCGTGTGTTCGCAGCGATCGCCCTGCTTGTACTTTCGCCGCTCATGATTGTCATCGCGCTGACCGTGAAGCTCTCCTCTCCCGGTCCGGTGTTGTTCACGCAACGCCGCAAGGGCGCAGACGGACAGGTGTTCCGGATTTTCAAGTTCCGTTCCATGAGCATGCATGCGCACGACGAAGGTGTCCTGAAGCAGGCCACCCGCAATGACCCGCGCGTGACGCGCGTTGGCGCGTTCCTGCGCCGGACGAGCCTGGACGAACTGCCGCAATTCATCAACGTGCTGATCGGCGACATGTCGGTCGTCGGTCCGCGACCTCACGCAATCGAACATGACGCTTTCTACCAGACAGTGGTCGATGACTACATCCATCGATACCGCATCAAGCCTGGCATCACGGGATGGGCACAAATCAACGGCTTTCGCGGTGAGACAGACCGCGTCGAAAAAATGCAGGGTCGAGTGGACCACGACCTCTATTACCTCCGCAACTGGTCCTTCGCGCTGGACATGCGCATCGTGGCCGCGACGGTCTTGAAAGGACTCAAGCATGGCAATGCTTATTGAAGCTCCGCACAAGACCCGCCACGAACCAAACATCAATGAACTGAATGGAAGGACCTCATGAATACCCCAAATACACCCGTCCGCTCGACCGTGCTCAGACTGGCAGCGCTAGGCGCCGCCGGCACGCTATTGTCGGCCTGCGCCGCTGTGCCGGGATGGAAAATGGATACCGGCACCGCTGCAAACATATCGACAAGTACTACGGCGCAAATGCAAACCGCCGGCGCTGAAGACGCGAGTAAAGAAGCGCAACTGCAGTCCGCCACGAGCGAGATCGACGTTGCGTTGATCAGGCAATTGCGCGACGAGAGCCGTCAGGCGCCCGGCTTGAACGAATCGCTGATCTCGCCCGCGACGCCCTATGTTCTCGGCCCTGGCGACGTACTGCAGATTACCGTCTGGGACCACCCGGAACTCGCCGCCGCACAGCTGGCACCCACGCAAACTGCAACGCGCGCGGCTGATCCGGTAGCGGGATTTGTCATCGACCAGCGCGGCGACGTCATGTTTCCATACGCCGGTCGCGTGCACGTAGCCGGCCTCACCGCGGAGCAAGCACAGGCCGTACTGGTGAGGGCACTCGGAAAGTCGTTCGTCGAACCTCAGGTCACGCTTCGCGTCGCTTCTTACCGGGCGTCGCAGATTTATATAGATGGTGAAATCCATACGCCGGGTCCGCAGCCGATCAACGATATCCCCATGGGACTATACGAGGCCATCAGCCGTGCGGGCGGTTTCAGCCCGACCGCTGATCAAAGCCGCATGGTCATCGTGCGCGATGGCGTTTCGCATCCAATCAACCTCTCGCAGATGCTGGAACGCGGTCAGAATCCTTCGAAAATCGTGCTCAAGAGCGGTGACGTGCTGCGTGTACCTGCTCGCGACGAAAGCGGCGTCTTCGTCATGGGCGAAGTGAACAAGCCGACCACCGCGATGCCGATGCGCAACGGCAAGCTGAGCTTGTCGGACGCTTTGGCGCAGGCAGGCAGCGTCAATCTGGCGTCGTCAAATCCCGGCCAGGTCTACGTGATACGCGACTCGCTCGGCGACACCCCCAAGGTCTTCCATCTCGATGCGAAGTCTCCGGTCGCAATGATCCTCGCCAACCAGTTCGACCTGCAACCGCACGACGTGGTGTACGTGGACAGCGGCAACCTCGTGCGTTTCAGCCGTGTTCTCAGCTTGCTGATGCCCGCGATCAACGCAGGTCTCACCGCCGCCGTCGTAGCGAAGTGATGTCATGAGAAACATCCTTGTCTTGTGCATTGGCAACATTTGCCGAAGCCCGATGGCGGCAGCGCTTTTGTCCCGCGCGCTGCCTGCCATGACCGTCCATTCCGCCGGACTTGATGCAGTAATCGGCGCGCCCGCTGATCCCATTTCCGTTGCATTGATGGACGAAGCCGGCATGGACATCACGGCACATCGCGGGCAACTGGTGAATACGCCGCTGATCGTACAAGCCGACCTGATCCTCGTCATGGACCGTGCGCAGCAACAAGAAGTGCACCGGCGTTACCCGACCTCGGCGGGAAAAGTGTTCTGTATCGGAGAACACGAACGGGTCGATATTCCAGATCCCTACCGCCAACCTCGTTCTTCCTTTGAACACGCGCTCCGTCTGATCGAGCAAAGTGTCGACAGCTGGGTGCCCCCGATTCGGGCGCTTCACCAACCGAATGCGGAGTAATCCTGATGAAAACCGAAATAACACATACCCCGGCCAAGATGTCGCCAGTAGAAGAGCTCGACCTTGTCCGTTATCTCGACGTGCTGCTTGCTAACCGCCGCCTGATTGGTGCTGTCACCGCCATCACGCTCGCAATTGGCGCGGCCTATGCAGTCATCACGCCTCCCGTGTACGAAGCCGACATGATGATCCAGGTCGAAGACAATGGCGTGAGCGCCGGCAGCCTGCTTGGCGATGCATCGGCGCTTTTCGACGTAAAGACACAAGCAGCCGCCGAACTTGAAATACTGCGTTCGCGCATGGTTATCGGCAAAGCGGTCGACACGCTGCAGCTATATATCGACGCCAAGCCGAAGTATTTCCCGGTCGTCGGCGCCTGGATTGCAAGCAGAAACAAGGGCATGTCCACGCCAGGCCTGTTCGGCAAAGGCGGATATGTGTGGGGTGCCGAGTCTTTGCAGCTCGCGACCTTCGACGTTCCAAAGGCGGTAGAAGGTGAAGCGCTCACGCTCACTGCGCTGGGCAACGGTGACTATCAGCTTGACTACCCCGACCTCGACCGGCCTATCAAGGGACATGTTGGCGTTGCGTTGCAGGTCACGCAGCAGATCGGCACGATCCGGCTGCTCGTTACAGAACTGCATGCGAAACCCGGCGGTCAATTCACGCTCGTGCGCAACTCGCAGCCCAAGACTGTCTCGAACCTGCAGTTGAACCTCGACATTGAGCCAAAGGGCAAGCAGAGCGGCATTATCGGCGCGACGCTTCGCGGCAAGGACCCAGCTTTGACGGCGTCCATCGTGAACCAGATCGGACAGGAATACGTCACGCAGAACGTCGAGCGCAAGACTGCGGAGGCGCAAAGCTCATTGACCTACCTTGAAAGCCAGATGCCGAGGCTAAAGGCGAAGCTGAGCGAATCCGAAGAACGATACAACGCGCTTCGCAACAGGAGCGGCACGTTCAATCTGAGCCAGGAAGGTACGGCGTTCTTGCAGGAAAGTGTTGCATCGGACACGAGCTTGCTCGAACTAAAGCAGAAGAGAGCCGAAATGGCGACCCGCTTCGCGCCGGGGCATCCCGCGCTGCGTGCGCTCGATAACCAGATCGCGGCAGTAACCGCCAAGAGCGGCAACATTGCGTCGCGCATGAGGGCGCTGCCCGACATCGAGCAGGAATCCCTGCGTCTCATGCGCGACCTTCAGGTGGACAGCGATACCTACGTCAATGTTGTGAATAACGTCGAGCGCCTGAAGCTCGTCAAGGCAGGAAAGGTCGGCACCGTTCGCCAGATCGACTATGCGAACGTTCCCGAAGAACCCGTCAAGCCGCGCAAAGGGATGGTGCTTGCACTGGCCGGGATGATCGGGCTGATGCTCGGCGTGGCCGCTGCATTCCTTCGCGACGGTCTCTTTGGCGGTCTGACCGATGCGCACGAGATCGAGCAACACACCGGTATGAAGGTATATGGCTCTGTGCCGTTCTCGCCGGCACAGGGCGTGCTCGCGAAGAACGTCGAGGGACGCGCAGCTGGCGTTCATCTTCTGGCTGCATCCCATCCGAACGACGCGCCCATCGAGAGTCTGCGCAGCTTTCGTACCGCTCTGCAATTTGCATTGCTCGGCGCAGCGAATAATCGCGTGGTCATCACGGGTCCTACGCCGGGTATCGGGAAATCCTTTATCTCCGCGAATCTTGCCGCGGTGGTCAGCGCCGCAGGCAAGCGCGTCTTGCTGGTGGATGCCGACCTGCGCAAGGGCTACCTTAATCAATACTTTGGCAAACCCCGCACATGCGGCCTTTCAGACCTGCTTATTGAAACGGCAACGTTCGATCAGGCGGTGCATCGCAACGTAGCGCCTGGC
The DNA here is from genome assembly GCF_001577465.1 of Burkholderia sp. PAMC 28687. Classification (NCBI taxonomy): domain Bacteria; kingdom Pseudomonadati; phylum Pseudomonadota; class Betaproteobacteria; order Burkholderiales; family Burkholderiaceae; genus Burkholderia; species Burkholderia sp. PAMC 28687. Next base: position 1,443,149 of record NZ_CP014507.1, on the reverse strand, counting down.
CTCGATTTCATCAGCACGGGCGCATTCCCGCCGAACTCGGCCGACCTGGTACAGAACGAACGCATGCTGCGCGTGCTCGACCAGATGAGCGCGCAATACGATCTCGTAATTGTCGATACGCCGCCGGTCCGGGCAGTGTCCGATTCCGTCAACATCGCAGCCCACTGCGCGACCGTATTCCTGATTGGGCGATTCAAGCGTACGACTATCGGAGAGTTGCTCGAATCGAACAAGCAACTCGAACAGGTCAACGTCGCCGTAAAAGGCGTGATTTTCAACGGCCTGGACGCCAAAGGCTTGCGATACGGTTCGAAGTACGGCCAATACCGTTATGTCGCGTATGAATACGGCAAGACTGACAAGCGGACGCCGAAATGAAACGGTACAGTCTGACCCCGCGCCGCCCGCAGCCGTCAGTTCCCATGCTCGTGCTTGCGGCTATGGCGGTGCTCGTCACAATGACCGCAGTCTTTCTCGGCAAGCTCAGTGCGACGACTGCCACGCTCTCTGTAGTCCTGGCTGCAAGCATCCTCGCGATACGCCCGCGTAACGAATTGCTGCGCCTGTTCAAGCTCTTCCTGCTTGCGACGTTTTGCGTGCTGCCGGCGTGGCAGCTCGCCGCCGGCGACGCGATTTATCTCGATCTGCTGAAGGAAGACAGCACCTCCGTCTTGCTTTGGTTCTTTCTGAGCGTCGCGGGCATCTGGGTTCTGAAGATTTCACTGGACTTGGCGCAGCGTCGCCTAATCGAGCGCGACAACACGCCGGCCGATCAGTCCGGTGTTACGGGACTCGTCTATTTTTTCACCCTGACGTCAGTCGCGGCCATCGCGTTCATTTATTTGAAGCTGGGAGGTTACGCAAAGATCGTCGACCTCTACGACGAACGGCTCCAGAGCAGCGTGACCGGATACGATCCGCTCGGCGGCCTGGGCATTGTGCAGGCACTGGCAAATACTGCGCCGCTCTGGATCTTCGTATGCCTGACGTTGCGCCCGCGATGCAGCAGATTGATGACAACCGTCGCCTTCGCCCAGATAGGCGTGTTGGGCTGGCTGGCATCGGGCGTGTTCGGGAATCGCCAGGGCATCATCTTCGCCTATCTGTTCGCAGCGTCGATCTATCACTTCCTGGTCGCACCGATCAGCCGCCGCACAGCGAAGATGTCAGCCATCCTGATGGCGGTCGTCGCACTCGTGCTGATGCCTATCAAGTTCGGTATTGACTATTCCGATCTCGGCAATCTTACCGAACGTTTCGCCGATCAGCGATCGCTCGAGCTCAGCATGGGTCCCGTCAGCTTCTTTTTGTTTCGTGATCTGTCACGCTTCGATGTACAGACGCAAACCATCGAAACGGTCACGAAGAACACCTACGACCTGCCGATGGGACGAAGCTTCGTGGGCGCGGCCGCATCGGTCATACCGAAAGCATTGTGGGAAGACCGTCCGTCCACGTTTGCAGAAGAAAAGAGCGATATCGTCAACGAGGTGCAATCGTCGGGCGACGCCGAGACCACACTGTTATTCGGCATGCCTGGGGAATTCCTCGCGAATTTCGGCTTGATCGGATATGTGCTTTCCTTCTCGCTACCCGCGTTATTGATGGTCGCAGTCAACTCGATCAGCGGTTCGCGCAACCGGAAATGGTTGCCGCTGAAAGTCGTACTGATGCCATTGCCATTTCTGTTTTTCCTGTTCGATTCAAACGTACTTGCGTACTACGTGGTGCGCTGGATCGTGTTGTTCGCTCTCCCGATGGCCTTTGTATTGAGGTTCTCCGAAGACCACAACAAAGCCGCAGCCTTCGGAGGGCCAACATCATGAAAATTGTTCACGTAGTCGAGACCTGGACCGGCGGAATTGCAACCTATGTACAGACACTAGCCGCGAAGCAACGCGATCTAGGCCATGACATCACACTGCTTTGCGATACCAGCAAAATGGAAGGCGGATTGAAGATAGATGGCATTGAAGTAGCCGATTACCGGTCAAGCCGCAACCCGGCTAGATTCTCGTCCATATCCAAGGCACTGCAACTGCGCATCGCGTCGCTGCATGCCGATGTTGTTCATTGCCACAGTTCGTTTCCCGGCATGTATGTGCGCTTGCGAAATCATCCGGGTGCGAAGGTTCTCTATACGCCTCACGCGTGGTCGTTTCTCAAAACCGACGTGACGACACCGGCAAAGTTGGCGTATGGTCTGGTCGAACGCGTACTCGCACAACGCTGCGACCGGATACTTTGCATGTCATTTGACGAATTGCGTGCGGCGCGCAAATATCGCATTCCGGCGGACAAGATCGAATTCATCTATACGGGTATCGCCCCCGACGAACGTTTCCAGATTCCTGAATATCGTGCCGAAACGAATTCAACGAAAGTCGGTTATTTCGGACGCCTTGATTATCAGAAGGGCTTTGATGTCGTTCTCGAAGCATTACCGTTACTCGATGCAAGACTTGAAATACACGCATTCGGCGCGGCGGTACGCGGTGGTATCGAAGCAGGTAACGATACCCGTATCACCTATCACGGCTGGCTGGATGCGGCCGGCACACGGCGCGCAATGCACGAGATGGATGTGATCGTGGTTCCGTCGCGATGGGAGGGGCTTGCGCTCGTGCCCATCGAGGCAATGCGCGCGGGCAAGGTGATTGTCGTGTCGGGTGAGAGTTCGTTACCCGAGCAGGTCATCCATGGATACAACGGCGTCATTCTTCGCGAGCTTACGGGCAGGTGCCTGGCCGAAAACCTCAACCGCCTCACATTGGACGAGTGCAGAAGAATGGGCGCCAATGCGCGTCACGTGTTCGAAAGTACGTTTCAGATCGACCGCTTCCTCAACACCTTGATGAGTTGCTATGAACGCCCCTGATTATTATCTGCTGCACGCCTATAGTTCGCACAACAGCGGCGACGGACTGCTGGTCAAACTCAGTCTCAAGGCGATCCGCGATGCGGGCATAACCAGGACGATCACTGTCGTATGCCTGGACAAGGAATCGTTCGCCGGATATATCGACGATGCGAATATCAGGCTCATTTCGCTTGGCGAATTCTTGCGCGGGCGGTTTCTCGGCGTGTTCTTGCGTCAACGTTCCGTGTACTTCGGCGTGGGCGGTGGCTACTTGCGTGCATCGAGCAGACCGGAAGGATGGAAGTCATTGATCGCACATGGTAGCCAGATCCTCATGTCTTCGTTCGGCGGTTCGAGCCGCCGGATTTATTTTCCGCAAAGCGTTGGACCGTTCGACACATTTGCCGGAAACCTGCTTGCGCGCATCGTGCGAAGCCGTGTAGAACGCATTTTCCTGCGCGACGACAAAAGCGTGTCCGAACTCGCGCATCCGGCGGCCACGAGAACCGGCGATCTGGTAGTGCTGGAGATTGCGCAGGAAGCGGGGGCAGGCACCTTGCGGCATACAAGGATCGCAGTGCCGCAGGTGTACCTCGTCTTTCGGGACCTGCAGAACAAGCCTTACCGCAATGCATATCTGGAACGCGTGCGCGCGCTTATGACGCTTCTGCCTGACGCAAAGCTAGCGATACAGGCGCGCGGTCGCGGCAACAGCGACGATGTTTTTTATCGCGAGCATCTCGGAGTGGACAACGCGGCCATGCTCAAGGACGTGCTTGCCGAGCGTTCTGCAATCGTGGTCTCGGTGAGGCTTCATGGGAGCCTCGAAAGCGTGCTCGCCGGTGTTCCGAGCGTGCACATCGCATACGAACGCAAGGGCCATGCAGCGTTTGGCGATCTGGGGCTCGACGACTTCGTATTTCATGCGAGCGACTTTGATCCCATTGCAGTAGCGAATGCAGTTCGCCTGCTCGTAGAAGACGAGGAGCAATACTGGGTGCGCGTCGAGTCGAATGTTAAACGTAGCCATGAACACTTTGTGGAGGCGATCAAAGATGAACTGCGCACGTTCGATAACGCTGATCATGGACGGTAACTTCCGTCGTGTCGGTGAAGATTTCCTGAGTCCCCACATGAGCTATGCGCGGTTTGGCGCACGCTTCACAGATTCTTTCGATCAAGTCGTGATCGTTGCGCGCTCATTTCCCGCAATGGAGGCAATTGGTAAACGCGTGACGGGCGAACACGTTTCGTTCGTCGATCTCGGCGCGAATCGCGGCGTGCGTGCGTTGATCACGAGCGTGCCGCGCTTGCTGACAAGGCTTTATCGACAGCTTGTTACGGCGCCTGTTGTGTTGATCCGGTTCCCCGGAAATATTGCGTCGCTTGCGTTATTCATTTGTTTGATCGGCGGCAAGCGATTTTCGGCCGAAGTCGTCGCCGATCCTGCCGATTACTTTGGCGCGTCTGCATCAAGGCACCCGTTGCGGCGTGTTGCGCGTCTCGTTCATTGCTGGACGACGCGAATAGCTGCACTTCGCGCAGTTACCGTCCGCTACGTGACAAGCGAGTACCTGCAGCGCAAGTATCCTGCAAAACACGCAGACATGATGTTTGGGTTCAGCGACGTCTATCTGAAGGATGCGTTGTTTGAAACGCCCCTGTTCAGGACGCCGCGCCCCGACGGCGGATTACGATTGATCAACACCGCGATGATGCACAACCACAGCAAAGGCCATGGCGTCCTGCTGCAAGCAGTTGCGGATCTGCATAAGCGGGACATCGCCGTCGAACTGACCCTGATCGGCGACGGTGCGCTGCGCCCCGAATTCGAAACGCAAGCGGCGCAACTGGGGCTTGGCGATCACGTTACGTTTGTCGGCATCGTCAATGCCGATCTCGTCGCGGATCACGTCGCAGAACATGACTTGTTTGTATTGCCGTCCTTTCAGGAAGGCATGCCGCGCGCGATGCTGGAGGCAATGGCCGCGGGAACGCCGGTCATTGCGTCGAACGTAGGCGGTATTCCGGAAGTGCTGGGCGAAGAGAGCATGGTCGCGCCCGGCGACGTTGCCGCCCTGGTTTCAAGCATCGAAATGCTGGCTCGGGACCGGTCACTCCTGCAGGCACGAGCGAAGGCCGCGCGAGAAGCGGCGCTCCCCTTTGGTTTCGACGCGTTACAAGCCCGTTATCGAACCTACTGCGACGCGCTGCTGAAGGCACATGGCAATGCGTAAGGATCTGGTTTATGTCATGCTCGGCTCGGCATTGCCGGCAGTAAGCAATTTTGTCGCGGTTGTCTTCGCACTGAAGTATCTGGACGCAGCGTGGCTAGGCCGCTCTTACGCGTTGCTCGCACTGTTTTTCGTTTCAATAGATGTATTCAATTTCGGTTCTGCCCGGCTGTATAGCGTCACTAAAATTCGTGAGCGTTTTCCAAGTCTGCTGTTTCTGGACACGGTCAGCGCAACAGGTTCGGCCTTGTTTTTCAGCATCGCGGCCTGGATCATGTCCGCCTCGGGAGCGATCGCATTACCTCAGATCTTGCCGATGCTCGTCATCGCGCCCGTCGGTTATGCGACCTCGCATTTTGCGCTCGGCTATCTTCGGCTCAAGGGCGGAAACGCCGCGATATGTGCTGTCTCCACTGTGTCGGCGTTGTGCCGTTGCTCGATGATCTGGCTCATCGCGACACATCCGTCATGGTCGCTCTATCTGCCCGATCTGCTTTTGCTCGTGGAAGGTTCGTACGGGACGATGCTGCTTGGTGCTTACCTGATTGTGCGTACACCTGAACCTGCCGCACCGGCGGGTCCGGCCGCATTGCGGCATCTGGTCGGTCTCGGCGGTAAGGAGCTGATCAGCAGCTGGTATTCGAACGCGATATTTTCAGGAGCGAAGCATCTCGACGTGATCATCGCCGCCATGCTTCTTGGACCTGCGGGCGCCGCGCTGTATCGAGGCGCGAAAAGCGTGCATAACCTCGCGTTCAATTTCGGGCAAGCGTTGGCGCTGGTCCTTCATTCGCGAATGCTTGCCTGGCTGCGCGCCTTGCGCAGACATCTTTCGAAAATGTCCGTGTTCGGCGTTGCAATCGCGATCTGCGCCTTGTTGACGTTTGGCGCGTTTCTCGCCTTCAAGATCAGGCTCTTTCCCACGGCAAGTCTTGGTTCACCTTCAAGACAATGCTTGTTCCTGTTCCTGATCTTTTTAGGTGCATCGCTGATGTTCGCGTGCAGACTGATATCGATAACCGTGTTTTCGATCAGCAAACGAACCTTCGTCATCTTGTCGACAATGGAAGTTGGCGTGTCACTCGCATTGCTCTCCTGCCTCTGCCTGATATTCGGCGTGGTGGGTGCGGCGCTGTCGGTGGTGGTGTCGTGCGGATCGGTTCTGCTTGCGTCGCTTGTCGTGGTGCAGCGATCCGCGCACGCCATCCGGGTCGACTGATTCATTGCTCGAAGCGCGAGCGAGCGGCCATCGCAATGCGCACGATGGTCTCGGCGCTCAGGCGTTCTGCAATCTTGTGCACGTAATCATGATGCTGCGCTGAAAGCGGTGCATCGAGATACTGCGCATGCAGGTATCGGATAAGCGCAATGCGTCTGTGCCCCAATGCGATGCTTCTATCAAGCAGCGCGAGGGCCGCCTCGGCGTCGCGTTGCTCGCAAGCGAGCTGTGAAAGCCCGGCGGTTTCAATGCGCGTGGACGTCATCGACCGTTCGGTGCACTGCAATCGAATGCGACTCGGCAGACGCGCGCCATGAGTCGAAGTCCGCCCGGTGCCAGTCTAGCTCGACGCCTACACGCCGCGTGCCCTCCCGAATCTTCGGCTTGTACAAAAGCAGCGTGAGCGCATCGAGCGCGGGCCACTCCGTGAACGACAGCGCTGCCACTTCAACGGCGAGCGTTTCCAGCAAACGCGTATGCGGCTTGCTCTCGAGATATGTCGAGACCCGTGTGCACCAAGTCTCGTAATCAATCAACCCGGAGCGATCGCCTTCAACCGGCACGCATCGATAATGCAGGCTCGCATCGATAACAACGGGCTGCGGCGCAAGATACTCGCGTTCATACAAGCCGATGCGTGTAGGCACGACCAGCTCATCGACCACGATGCGCCAGCCGCGGCCTCCAGGCCCGATCGGTTCATACAGTTTCACGACAAAAGCGGCTCTGCCGCGTCGAGCATGATCTTCACGAAGTAGTCCGCGAAGCTGCGGCGGATTACGAGGTCGAAGCTGTCATCTCCAGTCGGAACGATCGTCACCGATGCCTTGAAGTAATGACTCTGCGCACATTGTCCCGCGCCGAACAAACGCGGGTGCAAGTCGAGCGGACAGCCGCGGGCGAGGACATCGCGCGTACGTGCACCGCTTATTTCCAGCACGGTATAACCACTGCCGATATCCACCGCGGCTGCGAACAGACCTCTGAACGCGTTGCGCAGTTTTGCTTCCATCGGCGCCGCTTGCGTGGCCGAATGCGATGCCACCGAGCGCACGAGCCATTCATCGGGACCGAGCCACAGCAGATCGTAGCCGTTGCCTGTCGCCGTGGTGTTCGCCTTCTCGGGCGGTTTGCAGCCAAGCACGCTTTCAACGGCGGCAACGAACGCTGCATCGCGCAGATCGCCGCGCAGGTTTACCAGTTCGAGGAACGGCCGCTCGACGAGACGAAACGCCTTCGATCCCGCAGCCAGATGTTTCTTCAGCAGCCCGTCCGTGCCCACCAGCGGCGATTCCTGCCACACGCCCTGCCCGATTGCACGATCGACGACCGTCTGATTGCTGCCGTTTTCATTCCACATGTTGACGTGCTCCTTCGCTGTCGTAGAACACCGAGCTGGTGATTTTTGCCGGCATCTGCTTGCCGCCGGCAAGCGGAATCATCACTGACTCGCCGATCTTGTCGAGACCGCCCTTGATCACGGCCATCGCGATCGAGCGCTTTAAAATGGGGCTGAAATAGCTGGAGGTGACATGGCCGAGCATCGGTGCTGTCTCTCCGCTGAACGGACCCGCGACGATTTGCGAGCCTTCCGGGATCACGAACGACCCGTCTTCGGCGAGCAGTCCGACCAGTTGCTTGCGTCCCGCCTTGGCCGTATCCGAACGCGTCAGCGAACGCTTGCCAAGAAAGTCCTTGGACTTCGCAACGAGTCCGCCCATGCCAAGGTCGTACGGCGTCATGGAACCATCGGTATCCTGGCCCACGATGATGTAACCCTTCTCCGCACGCAACACGTGCATGGTTTCCGTGCCATAAGGCGTGATGTCAAACTCGGCGCCGGCCGCCATCAACGCTTCCCACACCGCGCGCCCCACGTTCGCGGGCACGTTGACTTCGTATGCCAGTTCGCCGGAAAAGCTGATGCGCATGACACGTGATGCCGCGCCCGCGACAGTCCCTTCTCGAAAGCTCATGAACGGAAACGCGGCATTCGCGAAGTCGATATCGCGACAGACCTTCTGCAGGACTTTGCGGCTGTTCGGTCCGACCACGGCAAAGGTCGCCCAGTGATCCGTCACCGATGCCAGGCGCACGCGCATGTCCGGCCACTCGGTCTGCAACCAGCGTTCGAGCCACGTCAGCACGCGAGCCGCGCCGCCGGTGGTGGTCGTCATCATGTAGTGCTGGTCGGCGAGACGTACGGTCACGCCGTCGTCGAAGATCATGCCGTTTTCGTCGAGCATCAGGCCATATCGGCATTTGCCCACTTCCAGCTTGCTCCACGGGTTTGTGTAGACCCAGTTGAGCAGCTTCGCGGCGTCAGGACCTTGAATGTCGATCTTGCCAAGGGTCGACGCATCGAGGATGCCGACGCTCGTACGCGTGGCGAGCGATTCACGGGCGACCGCTGCGTGCATGTCTTCACCCGGACGCGGGTAATACCAAGGCCGTTTCCAGTTGCCCACATCTTCGAACGCAGCGCCGTTTTCAACGTGCCACTCGTGCACCGCAGTCTTGCGGACCGGATCGAGAAACTCGCCCAGCTCGCGGCCGGCGAACGTGCCGAAGGTCACCGGCGTGTAGTTCGGACGGAAGGTCGTCGTGCCTGTTTCGGGGATGGTCTTGTTCAAGGCTTGCGCGAGAATCGCCATGCCGTTGATGTTGCCGAGTTTGCCCTGATCCGTGCCGAATCCCATCGCCGTATAGCGCTTCACGTGCTCGACCGACTCGAAACCTTCGCGCGCCGCAAGGAAAATATCGGCGGCGGATACATCGTTTTGATAGTCGATGAACTGCTTGGGACCCCGCGTCGCAAGCTCGCGGCCGCCGACGAGCCAAAGCGGCGTCAACGGTGCTTCGCTGATCTCGGCGACTTGCACGGGCGTCGGGCGTGCGACGATCAAGCCGACCGCACGCGCTGCATCCACGCCTGCATCGACGGCAAAACGAATCGCGCGGGCAAGCGTGAATTCGCCCGCGCAACCGCCCACGCTGCTCTCGGCTTGCATGGCCTTGCCGGGGACGAAACACAGTTTTTCGTCATGCCAGTGCGCCTTGCCGCCGGACTGTGCGAACAAGTGCAGGATCGGGCTCCAGCCCCCGGACATGGCGAGCAGGTCGCAAGGCAGGTCGGCTTGCTTTGCGCCAACAGTGCCATTCGAATAAGCGTTGATTTCAACCGATGCAACCCGCAGCTTGCCCTGCGCAACCGTCACGACCGATCCGTTCAGCACCTTTACACCATAACGTTTTGCCTGAGCCTGCAGCGCGCCTTTTTCATCGGCGAGACGAGGGTCCACGACGGTCACTTGCGCGCCCGCAGCCTTCAGATCCAGTGCACATTGGTAGCCGCTGTCGTTGTTCGTGAACACCACGGCGTTACGTCCCGGCAGCACGGCGAAGCGATGCAGATACGAAGACACGGCCGACGCCAGCATCACGCCCGGAAGGTCGTTGTTGCCAAATACGATGGGGCGTTCCTGCGCGCCGGTCGCGAGAATCACGCGCTTGGCGCGAATTTTCCACATCAGTTCGCGCGTACCCTTTCTCATCGATACCGGCAGATGCTCGGTCAGACGCTGCGTGACGGTGACGAGGTTGTGGTCCTGATACCCAAACGCCGTGCTGCGGCACAGGATCTTTACATCGGGCATCTTGCGCAATTCGGCTTCGATCTTTTGCGCCCATTTCAGCCCGGGCGCACCATCGATTTCCGCGCGGCACGACAGCAGCGAGCCACCGAGTTCCGGCTGGTCATCGACGAGAAACACACGCGCGCCCGACAAAGCCGCCGCATGCGCCGCAGCAAGGCCCGAAGGACCCGCGCCGACCACGAGCACGTCGCAATGCGCGAAGCACTTGTCGTAGCGGTCGGCATCGACTTGTTCCGGCGCCTTGCCGAGACCGGCGGCGTCGCGAATCACTTCTTCGTACTTCGGCCAGAACTTGCGCGGCCACATGAAGGTCTTGTAATAGAAACCGGCGGGAATGAAACGCGCGATCTTCTGGTTCACCGCCATGCGATCGTTTTCGATGCTCGGCTTCGCGTTCACGCTCGTGGCGACCAGCCCTTGATACAACTCGATTTCCGTCGCACGCGCATTCGGCACGGTATAAGCGCCGGTCTCGAGCTGGACGACCGCATTCGGCTCGGCAACGTCGGCTGTCACAATGCCGCGCGGCCGATGGTACTTCCAGCTACGCGCGACAAAGTGCACACCATTGGCGAGCAGCGCGGACGCGAGCGTGTCGCCCTGATGGCCCTGATACGTCTTGCCGTTGAACGTGAACGTGAGCGAGATCGCGCGATTGATGCGCCCGCCCGTAGCGAGTCGGTCTTTCTGGCTCATTTCGATTGTCCTGATTGTCCTTCTTCTTTCAATTCCATCACGGCGAGTGGCCGCGCGAACGTGTCATAGCCCTGGAACGCGTAGCTCACGGTATCGCGTTGCGCCATGAACCAGCGGCGGCAGCCCTGTGTGTGCATCCATTGCTCACGATGCACGCCACGCGGATTCTTGCGCATGAAGAGATAGTCGCCCCATTCCTTGTCGGTGAGCTTTTCGGTATCGAGCGGTCGCGCGATATCTGCTTCGCCACCACACGAGAATTCGGTTTCGGCACGCGGTCCGCACCAGGGGCATTCGATCAGCAACATACCTTTTCTCCTAAGGCGGATTAGTGGGCGACGGCGGCGGCGCCGTGTTCGTCGATCAGATGACCCGTGTAAAACCGGTCGATGGAAAACGGCGCGTTCAACGCATGCGGCTCGTCGTTGGCAATGGTGTGCGCATACGCCCAACCGGAACCCGGTGTCGCCTTGAAGCCCCCCGTACCCCATCCGCAGTTGAAATAGAGGCCTTTGACATCCGTCTTGCTGATGATCGGGCATGCATCCGGCGATACATCCACAATCCCGCCCCACTGGCGGTTCATCCGCACGCGCGAGAACACGGGGAACATTTCGACGATCGCCTCGAGCGTTCCTTCAATGATGTGAAAACTGCCGCGCTGGCCGAAGCCCGTATATTGATCGACGCCCGCACCGATCACGAGATCGCCCTTGTCGGACTGGCTGATATAGGCGTGCACCGCGTTCGACATCACCACCGTATTGACCACGGGCTTGATCGGCTCGGAGACCAGCGCCTGCAGCGGATGGCTTTCCAAAGGCAGGCGGATGCCGGCCATGTCGGCGAGTGTCGAGGTGTTTCCTGCCGCGACCACCGCGACCTTCTTCGCCTTGATGAAACCCTTGGTTGTATCGACACCTGTCACCTGGCTGCCGTTTCGGCGGATACCGGTGACCTGGCAGTTCTGCACGATATCCACGCCGGCCTGATCCGCGCCGCGCGCATAACCCCAGGCAACCGCATCGTGACGCGCGACACCGCCGCGACGCTGGATGGATGCGCCAAGTACGGGGTATCGGCTATTCAGGTTGATGGTCGGCTCGATCTGCTTGATCTGTTCGGGCGTGAGGAATTCCGCGTCGACACCGTTCAGCCGGTTTGCGTTCACGCGACGTTCAGTATCCCGGACATCCTGCAAGGTATGCGCGAGGTTCATCACGCCGCGCTGGCTGAACATCACGTTGTAGTTCAGGTCTTGCGAGAGACCTTCCCAAAGCTGCATCGCTTTTTCATACAGCGCGGCAGATTCGTCCCACAGATAATTCGACCGCACGATCGTCGTATTGCGCGCCGTATTCCCGCCGCCGATCCAGCCCTTCTCGAGCACCGCGATATTGCGCACGCCATGCTCTTTCGCGAGGTAATAAGCCGTGGCGAGACCATGTCCGCCGCCGCCGACGATGACCACGTCGTATTCCTGTTTCGGCTCGGGGCTCTTCCACTGGCGCTCCCAGTTCTCGTGATACGACATGCCGTTGCGCAGCAGGCTGAATATCGAATAGCGGCTCATGGTGTTTCCCTGGAACTTGTTGATGTTGCGAAACTGGCTTGCAACCTGTTAATTCAACACTCGATGACGTTCACGGCTAACCCGCCGCGCGACGTCTCCTTGTATTTCGTCTTCATGTCCGCGCCGGTTTCGCGCATGGTCTTGATCACGTTATCGAGCGATACATAGTGCGTGCCGTCGCCTTTCATCGCCATGCGTGCGGCGTTGAGCGCCTTGATCGCGCCCATAGCGTTGCGTTCTATGCACGGAATCTGCACGAGCCCGCCCACCGGATCGCAGGTCATGCCGAGGTTGTGTTCCATGCCTATTTCAGCGGCGTTTTCGACTTGCGTGGGCGTGCCGCCCATGACGGCGGCGAGCGCGGCGGCGGCCATCGAGCACGCCACGCCGACCTCGCCCTGACAGCCGACCTCGGCGCCGGATATCGATGCCGTCTCTTTGTAGATGATCCCGATCGCAGCGGCGGTCAGCAAGAACGTGACGATGCCTTCATCGGTCGCGTTGTGCATGAACTTCACGTAGTAGTGCAGCACGGCAGGGATCACGCCGGCAGCGCCGTTCGTGGGCGCGGTGACCACGCGACCGCCCGCTGCGTTCTCTTCGTTCACGGCCATGGCGTAGAGGTTGACCCAGTCGAGCATCGACAACGGGTCACGCAGCGATTCTTCCGAGCGGTGGCGCAATTGCGCCGAGAGATCGGCCGCGCGGCGCTTCACGTGCATCGGCCCGGGCAATTCGCCGCGAACCTTGCAGCCGCGCTCCACGCATGCAGCCATCACGCGCCAGATGGCGAGCAGACCTTCGCGGACTTCGCTTTCCGATCGCGATGCGCATTCGTTCAACATCGTCACTTCTGCAATCGATAAACCCGTCTCGCGGCACACGCGCATCAGGTCGTCGCCGGTGCGAAACGGATGCGGAACTTCGCCGCCCGATTGCACGCCGTTCACGCGCGTTCCTTCGCGGTTGATCACAAAGCCGCCGCCGACCGAGTAGTACTCTTTCTCGACGACCAACTGGCCGTTTTCATCGAAGGCCTGAAAGCGCATGCCGTTCGGATGCACGACGCTCGAGCCCGGCGCGCCCGGCATCAGCTTGCGGAAAAACCCGAGGTGTTCGCGTTCATCGAACTTCACTTCATGCTTGCCGAGCAGCATCAGCGTCTTGCACTCGCGGATCGCCCGCAGACGCGGTTCGATCGCATCCGGATCGATCGAGTCGGGGAGATAACCTTCAAGTCCGAGAAGCACGGCCTTGTCGGTGCCATGACCCTTGCCCGTTGCGCCCAGCGACCCGAACAGATCCACCCGCACGCGCCGCACGAACGCCAGAAGATTTGCGTCTTCAATATGCGATGCAAACCTGCACGCTGCGATCATCGGGCCGACCGTATGCGAACTCGACGGACCAATGCCGATCTTGAACAGATCGAAGACGCTGACATTCATGGCTTGCCTTGAAAGTGGAATGCGTGGGAATCACCAGGTAGCCATTGCACCGCACGTGAATTTCCGCCGATAGAACAAAAACGGCATGCACGTGGGACAGCGACGTCAGCGTGCCAAGTCAGTTTGATGACGCCGCGCGATCAGGCGTATTTGCGATATTCAACGGCGGAAACTGGCAAGTGAAAACATATCCACGATGGTGGTGGCACGTCACATGCTGAACAAGGGTTTGAGCAAGCAAGTGAGCGTCCGCTTGTTCGAAGTCATACGATCCATGGACGTCTCCAGTCTTACAGAAAGGAATACAGGCATGAAGCACTTCTCAATGGCATGCGCGATCGGCGCCGTACTTTGCGTTTCCAGCACGGCATTTGCACAAAACAATCCGCCCAGCTCGGCCACCGGCTTACAAGCGGGTGACAATGCCCAGACCACCAACCAGGCCGCTGGCATGGGCACGACCGGCACCACGCACCACAAGTCGATGAAGCACAAGAGCTCCACGTCGATGGGCAAGAGCGATACGCCTGGAATGGGCACGGCGACCCCGAGCGGTCCGGCCGCCCCCGTGACGGCAAGCGGCTCGGGCTCGTAAGCCATGCGCCGGAGGGGAATGTCGAGCCGGCGTTCCCTTGCTCCGTGACAGGGTTTCACCGAGATTCCTGATGCCGGGAAAGTGGCAGGGTTTAGCATTATTGATGACGTAGGCAGCAATACAACACTTTTGCAGCAGGCGTTATCGACCAGTTCTGGTTGAGGAATCGCTGCGCTACACTGTGTCGGCGTTTTGCAATACGCACGTCAACCCCTCGTCAAACTCTCGCTTATCAGGTTCGCCTCATGAACAATCTTCTGAAGAAATTCCTTGCAGTTCTGATCGTTGCTGCAGTGGCTGCGCCGGCCGTTTCGTACGCAAAGCCGCATCATCATCACAAATTTCCGAAAGCCGAGCACGTTACACACACGGCTCATTAAGTTCTCCGGGACGGTCAATAGCTTGTGGCGGGAGTGGTTGGCCAGCCAGGGGTTATCAAAGACGGCTTGCTCTTTACCGGGCAAGCCGTTTTTCTATTGGGCGATTCGAAATTTCAAAGCACTTAATGTCAGTGATATGCTGGTCCATTATCGCGTCGCGTTTCTTGAATCCGCATTCCCTGAATTCGGTTTTACATCTACGGCAAGCGCATGAATCCCGCTGACCTCCTTCCCGCCCAGTCGCCCGATACGGCGGCCAAACAGCGCATTCGCTTTGGCATTGTGCTGTTGCCGAATTTCACGCTGACGGCATTTTCCGGCTTTGTCGATCTATTGCGTCTTTCCGCCGACGAAGGCGATTTCAGCAAGCCGGTCAGGTGCTCGTGGAGCGTGATAGGCGAAACGCTTGCACCGGTGCGTGCGAGTTGCGGCATTCAGATTACGCCCTGGGAGACATTCGACAAAGCCGAGTCATTCGACTACGTAGTCGTCGTGGGCGGCCTGCTGCATTCAGGCGTGGGCGCAAACGACGCCACGCTGCAATTCATCCGCCGCGCCGCGACCACCAACGCCACGCTCGTCGGCATTTGCACGGGCGTGTTCTCCCTGATGCGCGCGGGCGTGCTGGACGGTTATCGAATTTGCGTAAGCTGGTTTCATTACTGGGATTTCGTGGAACGTTTTCCCGGCGTGAATGAAGAAATGCTGGTTGCAGACCGGTTATTCGTCATGGATCACCGGCGCATCACATGCTCGGGCGGGCGTGCATCGATCGATGTTGCCGCTGCAATCCTGCTGCGTCATTTCGAAGCTGCGACAGTGCAAAAGGCGCTGCGCATCTTGCTTGTCGATGACATGCAAAAAGGCAACGCGCCGCAACCGCATCCGCCGGGCCTGGCGCCCGCGACGCATCCGAAAGTAAAGCGCGCAATCTTGCTGATGGAACAGCACGTGGGACGCTCACTGACGCTCGATGAACTTGCGCACAAACTGGATCTATCGACGCGGCAACTGGAAAGGTTGTTCAAGGCCGAAACGGGCAAGGCGCCACAGGCTTACGCCAAGCAAGTGAGGTTGCGCACAGCCGCCTGGTTGCTGACCAGCTCCGACAAAACGGTTGCCGATATTGCATCGAGCTGCGGATTTTCCGATGCTTCGCACCTGGGCCGCGAATTCAGGAAGCAGTTCGGGCTTGCGCCAATGATGTATCGCGAGCAGCGCGGCACGGCCGCGCCCGAAGACGCGGCGAGCGTCGCAACGCTCGAACTGGCCGCGGATTTCGATGAAACTTTCCCAGGGCGCGCGCGGGCTATCTAATACCGTTCACCCGCGCGAGCGAAGCTTACTGCGCCACGTAGGTCTTGACCGCCGTCAATCCATCCTTCCCATCGAACGTCTTCACCCCCGCCAGCCATTTATCCAGCACCGCCGGGTTCGCCTTCAACCAATCCTTGGCCGCCTTGTTCGGATCGGTCTTGTTCATGATCGGCGTCATCACATGATTTTCTATATCTGTGGAGAACTTCAGGTTATCGACGAGATGAGCGACGTTCGGGCATCGCGCGGCATAATCCGGCGGCGTGACCGTCAGCACTTTTGCTTCGCCGTAATTCGCGCCGAACACGTCGTCGCCACCGCTCAGATAATCGATCTTCATCGATACATTCATCGGGTGCGGTTCCCATCCCAGGAACACAATCCACTTCTTCTCGCGAATCGCCCGGCCCACTTCGACCAGCATGCCGGCTTCGCTTGACTCGACCATCTTGAACTTGCCCAGGCCATACTGATTCGAGTCGATCATTTTCTTGATCAACGCGTTGCCATCGTTACCTGGTTCAATGCCATAGATCTTGCCATCGAGCTTGTCGAAGTTCTTGGCGATATCGCTGAAGGACTTCAGGCCGCCCTGGTACGCGTAATCGGGAACTGCGAGCGTGTATTTCGCGCCCGTCAGGTTGGGCGCGGGCAGGACTTTGATCTGGTTTGCCTTCTGGAACGGCTGGACGATCGGGTCCATCGTCGGTGACCAGTAACCGAGGAACACATCGATCTGCTTGTTCTTGATACCCGCAAACGTAATCGGCACGGAAGCGATCGTCTTTGTCGGCTTGTATCCGAGACCCTGCAGCACAGTGGTCGCGAGTCCCGTGGTCGCGGCAATATCGGTCCAGCCGACATCGGCGAAACGCACGTTCTGGCACGCCGCCGCGTCGGCCGCAAACGCGCCACCGGACATCGTGACATTCATTAAAACCGCAAGCGCGCACGACGACGCAATTCCGTGAAGTTTCATATTTCTCCCTATTGTGGAAACTGCAGACACGACAATGCCGCGCCAGACACGGCGCGTCACGTTTGAAACTGATCTTTAGGCCGATTGCCTGCGCTCGATACTCGGCGCATGGCCAAATTGCGCGCGATATGCCTTGCTGAAATGACAAGGCGAGTGGAAACCGCAAATGGCGGTAACGCGCGAAATGGAGGCATCGCTGTTACGCAATAACTCGCGCGCACGCCGCAGGCGCAGCGTGAGGTAATAGTGCGTTGGCGATACGCTCAGGAACATCTTGAACATGCGCTGCAGATGCCGCTGCGAGAGCTTCACGAGCCGCGCAAGTTCTTCCAGGGAAAGGGGCTCTTCAATATTGGCTTCCATCAGCCGCACGACTTCGATCAGCTCGGCGCGTGAGAAACCGACACGGGCGTCCACCGGGATGTGTTGATGATCGGTCGTGCCGCGAATCCGTTCAACGATGAATTGCTCGGACACCTGCGCCGCATGCGCCTGCCCGAGCCTCATGCCGACAAGATTCAGCATCAGGTCGAGCGGCGCGGTGCCGCCCGTGCACGTCACGCGGTCCCGGTCGATGACAAAGATTTCATCGGCGAAACGCACATGAGGATAGCTCTTGTGCAGCGGCGACATATCTTCCCAATGCACGGTGCATCTGTAGCCATCGAGCAGATTGGCCGCCAGCAATGCATATGCGCCCGTGCATATGCCGCCTAGCGGTATGCCTTGCTGTGCGACCTGCTGCAGCAACGCAATCACGTCGTCGTTCACGTAATTGCGGACATGCCAGCCCGCACATACAATCAATACATCCGGCATGCCCGCTTCGGCAAGCGTCCTCGTCGGCTTCACCGTGATGCCGTTGCTTGCACGCGCCGGTTCGCCATCAGGCGTGATCACCGACCATGTGTAGTGCTCCGCGCGTCCAACATAGTTAGCCATCCGTAATACTTCGATAGCGCTCGTAAAAGCGATCATCGAAAAATTCGGCAGCGTCAAAAACCCGAAGTGCGACAGCTTCGATAACGGCGAGTCAGATGGCTGACTCGCTGGATGAATCCGGTCCGGCACCATCGCGTCTCGCTTCATCGGGTTTTTATCCTTGGCTGATTTGACCGCGTGCCCTGCAAAAAACTCAACTTTGTTGCGCAGCCGGCGTGCGCCGCACACGCATGACACTGCGAATTCCTGACAGCAGCGGTGCGCGCGCCATACCCGGCGAACGGCCGAAGCTTTCCGTAATGCGGTCCAGGATGATCGCGAGCAACACCACCGACAAGCCGCTTTCAAACCCGAGCCCGATATCGAGCCGCTGAATACTCGCGAGCACGTCGTTGCCGAGACCGCCGGCGCCGACCATGGACGCGATGATCACCATGGACAAAGCCATCATGATTGTCTGGTTCACGCCGGTCATGATGGACGGCAACGCGTTCGGGAACTGCACCTTGTAAAGCAATTGCCAAGGCGTGCATCCGAACGCCTGACCCGCTTCCACGATCTCGCGATTCACGTGCTTGATCCCGAGCGATGTGAGACGCACGGCGGGCGGCATCGCGAAGATGACCGTGGACAAGATGCCTGGAACGCGGCCGAGGCCGAACAGCATGGCAGCAGGAATCAGGTACACGAACGCGGGCATGGTCTGCATCAGGTCGAGGACCGGACGCACGATGGTCTCTATGGTCCTGCTCTTCGCCGTCCAGATGCCGAGCGGAATGCCAAGCAACAAGCTGATCAAGGTCGCCGACAACGTCAGGCCAAGGGTGATCACCATCTCGTCCCAGAAGCCGGTTGCATAGATCAGCAGCAGGGACAACAACACGAAGAGCGCAAAGCGCCAGCCAACCCGCCATAAGCCGATGCCGACAAAGATCGCCATCATCAGCCACATCGGGATGGCTTGCAGCCCGTGTTCGACCATCGCTGCGAAGCTCTCGATAACCCGGCCGATCGCATCGAAGGTTTTTGCATCGTGGTCGAGCAGATATTTGACGCCGTGATCGACCCAACTGCCGAGCGGAATAATTTCAGACATGGGAGCCTCTATGTCGAGTCAGAGCCTTGAGGACGTTCGTCTTGTTGACCGAACCACAATACGATCCGTCCGCGTCGACCACCGGCAGCGGTGCGCGGCTTGCGACCACGCGGCTGACCACCACATCGAGCGGCGTCGTGCGTTGAATGCATTCAATGACGTTGATTTCCGGCGATGCCTGGCCCACCGAATCGCGGCATACAAACCCGCGGATCTTGCGTTCCTGGTCCATCACGAACGCGTAGTCGGCGCTGCCGTTGAGCGCTTGCGAGACGCTCGATGCATCGATCTGCGAGCCGTGTCTCATCAACGGCACGACATCGGTCTGCATGAGATCGCCGGCCGTCAGATAACGGCTTGTGTCGATACCGTCGAAGAACGCGCGCACATAGTCGTCGGCGGGATTCGAAATGATTTCCTGCGGCGTGCCGATCTGGACCACGCGGCCGCCTTCCATGATCGCGATGCGCGTGCCGATGCGCAGCGCCTCTTCAAGATCGTGCGACACGAACATGATCGTGCGCTGCTGTTCGCGCTGCAGATCGAGCAGCACGTTCTGCATTTCCTTGCGCTTGAGCGGATCGAGTGCCGAGAACGCCTCGTCCATGATCATCAGCGACGGGTTCACGGCCAGCGCCCGTGCGAGACCCACGCGCTGCTGCATCCCGCCCGACAACTGCGCGGGCAGTTTCTGCGCAAACGGCGCGAGACCCACTTGTTCGAGCACGCCCATCGCGCGTTTTTCGCGTTCCTTGCGTCCGATCCCCGCCACTTCCAGTCCGAACGCCGCATTCGATAAAACCGTGCGTTGCGGCATCAGCGCGAACGACTGGAACACCATGCTCATGTCCTTGCGCCTGAGCGATGTCAGCTCCGAGCGCGGGACGGACGCCACATCGCGCCCGTCGATAAGGACCTTGCCCACGGTCGGCTCGACCAGCCGGTTGATCAGCCGGATCAGCGTCGACTTGCCGGAACCCGACAAGCCCATCAGCACGAAAATCTCGCCCTCGCGTACGTCGAAGGACACGTTGTGGACGCCGACAATCTGGCCGGTCCTGGCAAAGACCTCTTCTTTCGTTGCGCCGCCGGCAAGCATGTCGATCGCCTGCTTCGGGCTCGTACCGAAGACCTTGCACAGGTTTTCGACCACGACCTTTTCGGATTTCATCGAACGCTCTCCTGGTTGGCGGACGTGCGTCCGCGCTCTGCATACATAGTTGCCAGAAAAAAGTGCGGGTTGCCGACTATTTCCGACGCTCACATGTGGAAATACGACACCTCGATTTGCTTTTTCTCGAAGCAAAAAAGACGGAGCCTTGTTGGGAAAGGGTTTGCGAGCAATCGAGAGCGATTTTGTGAGGTTTTTCGGATGTCGCGCCAGAGCAAGTGGCAGCGCTTTTCTTCGAATTTCAGGCAGCTTTCAGCCTTTTCCCGGGACCCGGAAGCGTTGCGAACGGTCGTTTCAGGTCAAGAATGCCGCCTCGCTGCCGTTAACCCTTCATATTCCCTACATGTATCTCAGAAATCAATATGTCGAAATTCAACCTCCGCCGGGCAAGTGCCGGCGCGAAGTTCGCTGTTCTTGCGTGCGTTCTTGCGGCCATGGTCGTCGCCGGTTTCACCATTGTGGTCACCCATTCGGCCGGCGAGGAGATCGATGCCCAGGCGCTCGACCGCATGGACGACGATAACCGTGCAATCGGCACGATGATCCGTCTCTACGACAAAGCCGTCACCGCAGAAGTCGAACGCGCCATGACGCTGTTTTCGAGCTTCCTCCCGGCGGATTTTGCGCTGGACGAAACGCAAAAGGTCGATATCGGCGGACTGGCGACGCCGACATTCAAAGCCGGCGACAAGCCGATGAACCTCGATTTCTCGATTCCCGATCAGTTCCTCGAACGCAGCGGCGCGATTGCGACCGTGTTTGCGCGAAGCGGCGACGATTTCGTGCGCGTGACGACCTCGCTGAAAAAACAGGATGGCGAGCGCGCGATCGGGACGCTGCTCGACCGCAAGAGCCCGGCGTATGCGCTGATCGTGGGCGGCAAGCGATTTACCGGCATGGCGTCGCTGTTCGGCAAGCAGTACATCACCGAGTACAAACCCGTCGCCGATGCATCGGGCCGCGTGATCGGCGCGTTGTTCGTGGGCGTGGACATCACGGCGGAGATCGCCACGCTGCAGCAGAACATTCGCGATCTGAAGGTCGGCGAGAACGGCTACTTCTTTGTCATCGATGCATCGAGCGGGCCGAATCGCGGCAAGCTTCTGGTGCATCCGGGCATAGGCGACTCGACCGGCACGGCGCTCCAGTCAGCCGATGAACGCATCGCGCCGTTCAAGCAGATGCTGGACGCAAAAGAAGGCCGCCTTTCCTTCGATGCCCCTTCCACGCCCGAGCTTGCGAACCCGCAAGTGCATGGCGGCGCGAAGGAGATCGTGTTTCGCTCAGTGCCTGAATGGCAATGGGTGATCGGCGGAATTGCGTATCGCGATGAACTTCTCGCGGATATGCGAGCCATGCGCCATCGTTTCCTGGTGCTGGGGTTGCTCGTGATCGCCGGGTTGGTCGCCGTGCTGCTTTTTGCCGTGCGCAAGCTCGTGACGCAGCCGCTGGAACACGTCACGCACGCGTGCGAACAGATCGCCGCGGGCGACCTCAGCGTGCGCCTCGCCACCACGCGCGAAGACGACGTCGGCCGGTTGATGATCGCAATCGATGGCATCGCGACGGGCCTGGCGCGTATCGTCACGCAAGTGCGCAGTGCATCGGCGGACATGTCGGATGGCACCGGACGGATCGCGGCCGGCAGCAGCGACATCTCGCAGCGCATCGCGACGCAGGCCAGCAGTCTCGAGGAGACGGCCGCGAGCATGGAACAGATCACATCGACAGTGCAGCAAAACGCCGCCAATACGGCGCAGGCGGATCAACTGGTGGCATCGGCAAGCGAAGCGGCACGTGAGGGCGGCGAAGCGGTGAGCCGCGTCGTCACCACGATGAGCGCAATCGATGCATCAGCGCGCAAGATCTCGGACATCACCTCCGTGATCGAAGGCATTGCGTTCCAGACGAACATCCTGGCGTTGAACGCGGCCGTCGAAGCGGCGCGCGCCGGCGAACACGGCAGGGGATTTGCTGTCGTGGCATCCGAAGTGCGCGGCCTTGCGCAACGCAGCGCCGCCGCGGTGAAGGAGATCGAGGGGTTGATCGCGGAATCGGTCGGCCGGGTCGCCGATGGTTACCGGATCGCCGAAGAAGCGCGCGGCACGATGACCGGAATCGTGGAACGCGTCGCGCGGGTGAATGCGATCATCGGTGAAATCAGCGTGGCGTCGCGCGAGCAATCGAGCGGTATCGAGCAGGTGAATCTCGCGGTCGCGCAGATCGGCGAAGCGACGCAGCAGAATGCGGCGCTGGTCGGCGAAGCGGAACAGTCAACCGCTGAACTGCTCGAACATGCGATTGAGCTCAACCGCGCGGTGAGCGTGTTCCGGGTCTGATCAACCTACGACGTCGGCCGGATCATCTCGAACATCTCGCCAATTGCGGCGTAGTCCCCGCGATATCCCGCCCGCATGATTGGCTGCGCGGCGGCGGTATCGAAGATGCCGTCCTTCAGGAACTCACGGCGGATATGTACGCCGACCACCTGGCCGAGCGCGAGCCAGTTGTTCATTGGCGTGCCGTCCAGCGCTTTTAGCCGGACGATCTGCAGAAGCTTGCATTCGAGCGCCGCCGGAGACTCCGCCACGTGCGGCACGTTCACATTCACGCCCGGCGCCTTGGTCAGCCCGGCGAGTTCGAATTCATCGACCTCATGCGCGACCGGCGCGGATGTCTTGTTCATCTGCTCGGCGAGCGGCCTGCTCGACAGATTCCACACGAACTCGCCGGTTTCCTCGATGTTCGTGATGCTGTCCTTGTACCCTTCGCTCGAGAACCCGATGATGTACGGGAACGTCGCGAACGCGCCAAAAAAGCTGTACGGCGCGAGGTTGACGCGGCCGTTCGGATCCCGGCTTGATATCCACCCGATCACCCGCGGCGCAACGATCGCCTTGAACGGATCGTGTCGCAGCTGATGTCCTTCGTCGGGGTGGTAGAAATGTGTGTCGGTGGTATTGCTGCTGTCATTCATGATTCTTCCTGGTCTGCTTTGCCGTGTGATGGATCAGCCGTTTGCGCCCTGCCTTTACGCGCGCGTGGTGTGCATCGTCCCAATCATAAAAGCCCTGCCCGCTGCGCACGCCCACGTGACCGTTTTCCACGCGCTCGCGCATCAACTGCAGGACGTCTTCATCCTTCGCAAGTTCGGGCATCAAATGCAAGCCGATGTCGAGCAGCGTGTCGAGCCCGCCCAGATCCGCGCTTTCCAGCGGTCCGACCATGCCGTAACGCCGGCCGAGCGACGCTTTCATCACGGCATCGACAACTTCCGGGGTCGCCGCGCCCGACCTCACGATAGCCAGCGCCTCTCGTAACACGGCAAACTGCAGGCGGTTGCCAACGAAGCCCGGAATAGCCTTTGTCAGCACAACGGGTTCCATGCCGATGGCCGTCATCAAATCGGCCGTGCGGCGTGTGACCCCGGGATCGGTTTCTGTACCCGGTACGACTTCAACGAGCGGGATGGTATGCGGTGGATTCCAGAAATGCGCAATCACGAACCGAGCCTTGTTTTCCAACACTTGCGCGAGAAGATCGGGCGGAAAACCGCTGGTATTGCTGGCAAAGATGGCGTCGTCGCGCAGTAACGGTTCGAGCGCCCTATAGGTCCGGTTTTTCAGTTCGAGCACTTCGGGAATCGCTTCCACGATAAACCCCGCCGTCGCCACACGTTCGAGCTTGTCCGTGGTTTCAATGCGCCCGAGGACAACCGCTTTATCGTCCGCATGGAAAACGCCGGCGTCGATCAGTTCCTCAAGGATTGCCTCTGCTTTTGCCTGCACCGACGCCAGTCGCGCGGCATCGATGTCATGAACGATGGTCGGGTAACCGTGCAGCGCCGCCTGTGTTGCAATGCCAACGCCCATGAGGCCACTGCCCACCACGCCGATAGTGATCTGATTCAATTTCTCTCCGCTGTTTTTAAGCCGATCATTCAACCCTTGCCGGCTAGGATAGCGTAGCGGCCTGAAACCCGCGCCTCGGCCAAACGGCCGTGACGTGCATCGGAGCGGCAAATCCAGGGCAAAAAAAAGCCGGCGGCCTTTTCAGGAAGCCGGCTTTTGCCGTGCATCTCGTTCTGATCTCAGCCCGTGAGATCAGTCATGGTGGTGGTCATCATGCGGCGGGTGGTGCGGACCCTGATCATGCGGGTGATGGCGCATCCATTCGTCGCGCTGCCAATACCGATGACCGTCCCAATAGCGGTCGCCGTGCCAGCCGAGGTTGATCACCACGGCGGTCTTCATCATGTGGGGCTCGCCGTAGCTTTGCTGCATGGCCGGTCCGTGAATCATGCCGTTGTCGACCTGAGCAAATGCCGCCGTGCCCGTCATTAACGCGCCGCCGGCAAGCAAGGCAGCGATGATCGTGCGTGATGTTTTCATGACTATTCTCCTTTTTTAGCTTCTCACAAAACGCGCGGTGAACGTGGGGATGTGTTGCGCCAGTGCCGCGTCGTTGAAACCACTTTAGCCACGCCGCAGATTGCACGACGTGAGGGCTTGTAAGTGTTCGTATCAATAGAAAGAACAGTCCGAGCTTGGTCGTAAAGTTTTCAAGCTATTGATTGAATTGAGTTTCAGGACGTATATGCGGCGGCGGGCCACTGGTTTTTTTGGCGCACCGTGTAAGCAACGAAAATATGAAACCACGTTTTTCGTATGACATATTACGGAACGATTTCAGTAACCTGATCGGTTATGTAGTTGTAATCGAAGGCGTGAATCAGGCCTCGTCCAAGCGAGTATGGGGAATCGATACGGTGGGGCAAGCGAAACGGAAAGCGCGCGAAGCAACGCCGATGAAGCGGGGAATTAGTGACGATGGCCCCAGAGACAATCAGGCTATCGGTAAAACGTTTCCAAGCTAGAAAAACTACATCATTCAAATTCTAAGAAAACAGGCGGACCGCACTACGAAAATTTCATGTCAAGCAAAAAACAACAGCATGATCAACTTTCGACGCGGTCCGCGCTGCTTTCGCGACAGCTCACAGACGAATACCGAAAACGGTGCCACGTGCCTTGCGAACGCGCTCTGCTTCGGCTTGGCGGGCTTGGTACGAATAGTCCGAGTCCATCGGAAGATGCGGCGATTCAAACAGCGATGCGATTTTTTGCAGCAGTGCGAAGAGGTAGCTCATGTCAAACTCCGGTTGGTTGGTTCAGGGTTATCCCTTAGGCATGATTATAGGGTTTTCACTGACGGATTCCTAGCGCAAGGCAACATTTTCTTCGTAGTTTTTCTACATCTATGCGTTTTAGCAACGGCAGGGCAGTATCAAGACCGCAAAAACCGTAAAGGTTACCGGATTGTTTCGGCTAGGTTTCCTACACGGATGGGTTCAATGCAGGAAAGTGTGAGCCGCGAGGGTGGCGGCCCGAGTCCTAGTCAACCTGCGGTGAGCTTTTTCGGGAGCCGGTGTGCGGTTCCGTGTTCGAGTGATCGGCTGACGCCAGCGGCAATTCGCCGTTGGCGGGTGCTTCGGGTTGACTACAACCGGCAGTATCGTCCTCCCTTGCTTCGTGCCGCGTCGCGCGTATCGATGCCAAGTGCTCTTGCGCGTCTTCCATCGACGAGACAGCCTCCACCGCCGCCATGAACACGTCCGGCAATTCGAAGCCCGGCAGCGTGCACTGCCGGATGTCCGTGTTCAACGCCTGGAGCGTGGCGCGCTCGGTATCCTCGGCGAACAGATCGAGCGTCGGCGCTCCGTACGGCGCGCGGCTCATCACAGCGCCACGCTGCACTGGCCGCGCGGCACGAGCAAGTCTGGCGGCGGCGTCAATAGGAGCGGGCGCGCAGGCAGCCATCTTGGCGGGATCATCGGCCGAGGCGGGAGAAACATCTGGACGAGCGGGATCTACAGCGGAATCGGGCATAAGTCGATGATGAAGAACAACGCGGAAAGCGAAGCTTGCGAGCGACCACCACCACTTATAAAGCGGCCCGGCGCCAAACGTCTGCGGGATTTTTTGAGCGCGCATTGTCGCACGTCGGTGCCGATAATTTCGGCAACCACATCGCTACAGTGCGCCTTCTTCCTTGAATTCACGCACGGTATCCAGCGCGCGCAACCTTGCGCAAATCGCCTGATATTCCGTCGCCGACACCCGCGACAGCGAAATCTGCACTTCATCCAGGTCGGCGGAATCATCGCTTTGCTGCACGACAAACTGCTTCACCCGCACGCTTCCCGCACCGAGCGCCTCGTGCAGCGCGTGGAAATTCAACGTGCCGCGCTCCACGAGCAAGGTCAACTGACGGCGCTGTTTCACCGATATGAACCGCCGTTCCAGCGGCTTGATACCCGCAAGAATGATCAGGATGATGATGGTCGCAGCAATCGATGCCGTGTAGAGTCCGCCGCCCACGGCAAGTCCGATCGCGGCGACCGACCACAGGCTCGCCGCCGTCGTGAGGCCGCGGATGATCTCGCCGCGCAACAGAATGGAGCCCGCGCCGAGAAAGCCGATCCCCGATACCACCTGCGCCGCGATCCGCGATGGATCGAGGACGATGTGATCGCGGCCGAGGACATCGGCGAAACCAAACGCCGACACGATCATGATGAGCGTCGATCCGACGCATACGAGCATGTGCGTGCGCAGCCCGGCCGCCCACGACAGCCGTTCGCGTTCGAAGCCGATCACGCTGCCGAGCGCAGCGGCCAGGATGAGCCGCGCGATGAGGTCCATATTGCCTGGCATAAGTGCGTTTTCTCCTTTGATTGCGTTTTGCGGTGGCCTTGCAGGCGTCGGGGCACCGACGATGGTCCGGCAGGCGGCCGTTTTGATTTATCCTTGGTGCCCGCGTCCGGTGGCAACGCCGCCGGGCTCAACCTTTATTCTTGAAGCCGTATGCACGACCCAGATTTCACTGCGGGAACATCCTCCACCGGCGCGGCCCTGAAGGCGCATTACGAGCGCGTCGTGTTGCCCATCTGGCGCGGCCCGGGCTACAACCCGGCAATGCGTCTCGCCTACGAAGCCGTTTCCGCCGATGGCGTGACGCCCGTCCCCGCGCGTCGCTACCGCGCCATGGCATGCGCCCGCCAGCTCTTCGTGTTCGCGCACGCGGGGGACATCGGACACGCCAATACGCTGTTCGATTCGCTTCAGACCTATTTTCAGGACAGGAAAAACGGCGGTTGGTTCTATAGCGTCGACGCGAGCGGCGCGCCGCACGAGCGCCAGAAAGACCTCTATACGCACGCATTCGTGATTTTTGCCTGCGCGGAATATGCCTGGCGCGCGGCACCGGCGGACGCAGAGAAAGCGCTGACGGTGCTCGAAGAAACATCGGCGATCATCGAGCGCCTGATGAGCGCCGAAGGCGGCTTGTTTCAATCCGCAATGACCGAGGACTTCTCCACCGCACTCGGCTCGCCGCTGCAAAACCCGTTGATGCATTTGACCGAAGCGTGGCTCGCCGCGCGCGACGCCACTGGCTTCGCCGTGTTCGACCATCGGCTGGAAAAGCTTGCGGCCGCTGTCTCGAGCGCATTCGTGCATCAGGAAACGGGGTGTATCGCTGAATTGCCGATTGGAAGCGCCAATAACTGGCTCGAACCGGGTCATCAATTCGAATGGCTGTTCCTGGTCGAAGGCAGCGGGCACGCGGCTTTCGGAGCGGCCGGGCTTGAGCACGCGTTGTTCCGCGCGTTCGATTTTGTGCAGCAATGCGGCGTGGATCCGGTGACGGGCGGCGTGGCTGCATCGGTCAGTGAACATGGCGGCGTGATCGATTCGACCCAGCGCATCTGGGCACAGACGGAATATCTGCGCGCGCTCGCCACGCACTCCGGCGATGCTGTTCGCGCTCAACTGCCCGCGCAGATCGAACGCTTTACGAATCGGTTCCTGCGGCCGAACGGGTGGATCGAAAGCCAGACGGCGGATGGCGTTATCGTCCGGTCGGAAATGCCTTCGACTACGCCCTACCACCTCGCAACCGCTTACGACGCGTTGCCCTGAAGCTTCAAGAAGTGTTTCGAGCGCGCTCCGGACGCCTCGCCATTCGCGCGAGGCGTTTCGCGTTTCAGGTTTCGTGTTTCTGCGTGAACTATCCCGTCCTGCGTTCAAATCGCCGATAAATCCCGTTTAAACCGGTAATTTGTCCGCGAATTCGAGATCGTCCTTGCACAGTGGAGAAGCGCTACCTACAGTCTTCTGCAGGACCGCGCCGATGGCCCTCGCCCCGATGCGGATTTGTGGGACTCAAGCTGACTGGACCGAAACCAAATGTAGGAGTGTCCGAATGGCCGAAATTGTCGATATCGCACGGGGCGCGTTGAACGCGCAGCCGTTTAGCGCCATGCTGGGAACGAAGCTCATGCAGGTCGACTCCACGAGTCTCACGCTATGCCTGACCATTCGCGATGAACTCAGGCAGCAACACGGTTTTGTGCACGGCGGTGTGGTGAGTTATCTCGTCGATAACGCCCTGACCTTTGCCGGCGCGCTGCGCCTCGGGCCGAAGGTGGTCACCGGCGAATACAAGATCAACTATCTGCGGCCGGCGGTATCGGGCACCTTGATGGCTCGCGCACGCGTGATCTATGCCGGAATGACGCAGGCAACGTGTCAATGCGACGTGTACGTCACCGATGGCGGCACCGAACGCCTCGTCGCGGTTGCACAGGGAACGATTCATCGGATCAGCGAAATGGCTGCGGAGATGGAGCCGGTGAGCGCTTGAATTTTCTGCTGCAATGAAACGAAAAAAGGGGCCGTTCCAATGGTTGTTGGAACGGCCCCTGTTCTTTATGGTGCTGGCTTATTTCGCGTCGACCGTGCGTTGTTGCTGTTCGCCCAATCCCTGAATGCCGAGACGAACCGTCTGACCTGCTTTCAGGTAAACCGGCGCGGGTTTCACGCCCATGCCCACGCCCGGGGGCGTGCCCGTGGAGATGACGTCACCCGGTTGCAGGCTCATCACCTTCGACAGATACGCGACCAGTTCGGCAACGCCGAAGACCATCGTCTTGGTGCTGCCGTTCTGATAACGGTGACCGTCGACTTCGAGCCACATGTCGAGACGCTGCGGATCGGCGATTTCGTCCTTCGTGACAAGCCACGGACCAATCGGGCCGAAGGTGTCGAAACCCTTGCCCTTGTCCCATTGCGTACCATGCTCGATCTGCCACTCGCGCTCGGAAACGTCGTTGATCACGCAATAGCCTGCAACGTAGTCCAGCGCGTCTGCTTCGCTGACGTACTTTGCATGCTTGCCGATCACCACGCCGAGTTCGACTTCCCAGTCGGTCTTTTTCGATTCACGCGGGATTTCGATATCGTCGTTCGGGCCGCAAATCGCGCTGGTCCATTTGCCGAACAGCACCGGTTCAGTCGGAACCGGCAGGTTAGATTCGGCAGCATGATCGGCATAATTCAATCCGATACACACAAACTTGCCCACGCGCGCCACGCACGGGCCAATGCGCGGTTCGCCCGTCACTTCAGGCAGCGTGGACGGATCGATTGCGCGCAGTTTGGCAAGGGAGGCGTCGGATAGCGTTTCGCCTGCGATGTCGTCAATAACGTTCGACAAGTCGCGAATCTTGCCGTTCTGATCCAGCAAACCCGGTTTTTCCTGACCGTTCGGCCCAAAGCGCAGCAGTTTCATCGTGAGTGATCCTTCAGTTTCAGGTTTTGATTCGGTTGACGAGGTGTTCGATGTGCCCCGTGTGTAAAGAGGGCTCGTCAGGAGCAGCGTTTCAGAGAATGTGAGATAGAACCATAGCATTCACATGACACGTCTTTTTACCATTCCCGGCTTTCGTTGCGATTGCTGACGCGAAATTCCATGTATACCGTCGGGATTCTTCACGCCTTATAAGCGGTAGAACGTCTTTGCGGTATCTCCGAAAAGGGCCTGTTGTTGCGGTGCGTTCAGATGCGACGTCAATTGCCGCGCTGCGTCATGCCATTGTGCGTAATCGCCGTTCAGGTTCAGCACCGGCCAGTCGCTTCCCCACATCAAGCGATCCGGTCCGAACTGCTTCAGAAGATGATCGACGTAAGGCTTCAGTATTGCCGTTGTCCAGCCCGGTGCAGCTTCGGTCGCCAAACCTGAGAGCTTGCAACGCAACCCTTGCGGCAAGGCCGCCAACTCTGCCATGCCATCCGCCCAGATTTGCCACCCGGCGTCTCCGTCCTTGATTTGCGGTTTAGCGCCGTGATCGATGACGATCCGCAAATCAGGAAAACGCTTCGCAAATATCTTCAACGACGCAACGTGGCGCGGAAATATCAAAGCATCGAAGGCGAGATTGTTTTTTATCAGCGCGTGAATTGCCGGCGCCAACGCGGGATTCTCGATCCAGCGATCATCTGGCAGGTCCTGAAGCATTGGACGCACGGCCTTGAATTTCGGCTCACGTGCCAGTTCATCAATCAAATCGGCTGCGTTCGGCGCGTCCAGTGGAACCCAGCCGACCACGCCCGCGATAGATGAATCATTGCGCGCAAGATCGAGCAGGTATCGGGTTTCATCGACGGTCTGCGCCGCCTGCACAACCACCGTTCGAGAGACATTCTCCGCTTCGCGAAGCGGCTTCAAGTCATCCGGACCAAACTCGCGATACAGACCGCCAAGCTCAGGTATCAACCAGCCGTAGTCTCCGCGCGAAGGGTCCCAGAAATGCTGGTGCGCATCGATGGATTCAACGCTCATGATTCGGCTTCGCCGGAACGTTCGGGCACGGGTGCCGATGCATGCAGCAGTCCCGCCGCCCGCAACGCGTCCCATAAATCGGCTGGCAGAGGATCAGCGAATGAAGCAACGTTCGACCGTACCTCGTCGGGGTTGCGCGCGCCCATGAGCACGGTAGCGACAACTTTATGCGCATAAGGAAACTGAAGGGCCGCGCTCGACAATGCGACGCCATGCTCGCGGCATATTCGTTCCAGCGCATCGACGCGCTCGATGATCGAAGGCGGCGCATCGCCGTAGTTGAACTTCTGGTTGATCGCTTTCGGCGGCACATCGTGCGTCAACCCACGCGCGAGAATGCCCGAGTTAAATGCACCGCCCAGCAAGATGCTGACGCCGCGTTTCTCGCATTCGGGGAGCAAGTCGTCGAGGACGGCTTGTTCAAGCAAAGTGTATCGGCCGGCGAGTAACGCGCAATCGATATTGAACTCCGCCATCGCTTCCTGAACCGCCGCGCCTTCGTTCACGCCGAGTCCGACCGCTTTCACGCCACGCGATGCCCGTAGTTCATCGAGCGCGCGAAAACCGCCTTCGTCCGTGAGTTGCCGCCAGTAAAACGCGTTCTTCTCGCCGTGCGTAACGCGGCCAATGTCATGAATCAGAACAATATCGATATCCACGATTCCCAGACGCTGCTGGCTATCTTCGAATGAACGAAGAATGCCGTCGTAGGTGTAGTCGTAGGTCGCCTGGAAAGGCAGGGGATTCGACCAGCCTTCGCTGCCGTCATATGGCGTCGTGCGCGGGACAAAACGGCGTCCGACTTTGGTGGACAACACGTAATCTGCACGCGGATAGCGTCGCAGTGCATCGCCCATGCGATGTTCAGCTTTCGTATGGCCGTAGTGCGGGGCGGTATCGAAAAATCGGATGCCAGCTTGCCAGGCGGCATCGACCGTTGCCTGCGCATCGTCTTCCGACAAGTCGTGATACAGGCCGCCAAGCGGCGCACTGCCCAACGACAGCGCCGTCACTTCCAGCGATGTTTTTCCGACCTTGCGCTTTTTCACGACGGGGTTTCCGGTGATTGGGTTCATCGCGTGGTTCTCGATGCGTAATTCGGTGCGTTATTCAATGCGTGGATCAAACCGGAGTAATCGATACCGCGTGCCGCGGCGTAGCGTTCGCCGGCAGGCACGCAGGCCCGACCGGGTCGAACGTCTTGTACGTCAGGATGAACTCCTGATGACCCAGCGATTCGGACTTCGACGCAGCGCCTGCCGCGACTTTTACGGTGACATCGAATACTTCGCGGCCTACTTCGTCGAGCGTTCCGCGGCCTTCGAGGATTCGGCCGGCATCTACGTCCATATCGCCGGAGAGATTGCGGTACGTTGCCGGGTTCGCACAGATCTTGATCACGGGCGAGATGGCCGAGCCGACCACCGAACCACGCCCGGTCGTGAACAGGATTACGTGCGCGCCGCATGCGATCAATTCGCCGATCTCGGCGTTGTCACTGATGTTCGGAAAACCGAAACGCGGTTCGCCGTCCGGCACGACATCGAGCAGATACAAGCCGCCGACCGGCGGGATATCGCCCGGTTTGATGATGCCGACAATGGGCGATGCACCGCTCTTCGCGTACGCGCCGAGCGACTTTTCTTCTTGCGTCGTGAGGCCGCCGTCCGCGTTGCCGACCGCAAACGAACCGTGTCCCAGGATCGAGTAATAGCGCGCGGCTTTATCCACGCAGGCGACGATCTCCTGCCCGAGTTCCGGCCGTGCCGCGCGGCTTTTCATATGGAATTCGCAGCCGACGAGTTCGCCGGTCTCTTCGAAGATGCAGGCGGCGCCGGCGTCGATGAATGCGTCGAATGCGCGACCTACCGCGGGGTTTGCCGTAATGCCGCTGGTGCCGTCGGAACCGCCGCAAATCGTGCCGACGATGAGTTCATCGAGCGCCATTGGCACTTTTGGCTGGGCGGCAAGCGTCGCACGCGTTTCGCGAATCCAGTCGAGGCCGTTCTGGATCGTGCTGCGGGTGCCGCCCTTCTCCTGAATTGTCAGGACCTCGGCGGGACGGCCGCTCGCGCGAACGGCATCGACGAGATAGTGCTTGTTCATGCTCTCGCATCCCAGCGATACAAACAGCACCGCGCCCACATTCGGATGTGTGGTCAACCGTTCCATCATTTTTTCGGCATAGCCATTCGGATAGCAGCCAGGAAAGCCGATCAGATGAACCGGTGGTTCCTGTTCGGTATTCGGGTCATCGAAGGCATCGAACGCGGGGCGAAACTGCGTGACGATCTCGCGCGCCACGTGATGCGCGCACTCCACGAGATAAGCAACCGCGATCACATTGCGAATACCCTTGCGGCCGTCGGCGCGCAAGAAACCCTGAAGCTGGGGAGCGGTGGTTGCTGTCATTGGCTTGGCTTTTCCCGGTGATCCACGAACGCGTGGCCGGCGTCGTGGGTAAAGGTCGGGATGTAGTCGCTCTCGAGATTGTGGGTGTGCAGGTGGTCGCCGGGCTGAACGTCCGAATTCACGTGGCCGATAATCGCGCCGTAACGGAGCACTTTTTGATCCGAGCGCAACGCGTGGCGCGCGACTTTGTGTCCAAGGTCGATGGTCTTTGCCAGCGTGACGACCTCCCCTTCAATCTCGACGCGCTCGCCCGCCTCCAGACGCGCACCTGCTATCAGGCAATTGTCTTGCGGGCTTTGAAGAATCAGACGTGGGTCGGTACGGTTGTGCGGGGTGTGCGGCACGCAGACTTCCTTGAATTCGTTTTCGATTGTGTCGCTAGCGCGGGTTTGTATCAGTACAATCGTTCATCAGTGAACGTATTATTCATATGCGGACAAGTCGAAGTCAAGCTAACTGCGCACCGAACCGGTCCGTGTTTTCCCTTAGCATCGTGCGTTTATCGTTTTCAACAAGGCCGACATGCAGGCAGAAGATCCCTCCGACGCCGACCGTTATCGCGCGCCTGCGCTGGATAAAGGGCTCGATATCCTCGAATTGCTCGCCGAGCAAAAAGATGGATTGACGCGCGCCGAGATCACGAAATCGCTCGGGCGCAACGCGAGCGAGATGTACCGGATGCTCGAACGGCTGGTCGCGCGGCAGTATGTGGTGCGCTCGCCGGCGGGCGACCGGTATTCGCTGAGCCTCAAGCTGTATGCGCTCGCGCATCGCCATCCGCCGATGAACCGCCTGATCACCGAAGCGCTGCCGGTCATGCAGCGTTTCGCTGATCGCGCCGAGCAATCGTGTCATCTCGCCACGTACGACCGGGGCAATCTTCTTGTAATCGCGCAGGTCGACGGGCCGGGCACGTGGGGTATTTCGGTGCGGCTTGGCGCGCGCATCGGGTTGATCGATACCGGTTCAGGGCGCGTGACGCTCGCGTTCCAAAGCGCCGAACAGCGCGCGCACATGCTTGCCGAACACACGCAGGTCAAGGGCGAGACAGCGCTGGACCCGGTCGCGCTCGAAAGCGCGTACGCGAGGATTCGCGCGGACGGCTTCCTCCATAAGGAAAGTCAGCAGACGTTCGGCGTCATGGATGTGAGTTTTCCGCTGCTCGGGCCTTCGGGTCAGGCCGTCGCGACGCTGACCTGCCCGTTTCTCAGGCGTATCGATGAATACGTCGCACCGTCACTTGACGACGTCAGCGCAATGCTCGGCGAAGCGGCCGCGGCGCTGTCGATGTATCGCGAGCCTGAGTTGAATTCGGTGGTTGAAGTCGATGGTTGAACTCGATGCCGTGCGCGATGCGCGGTATTCCAGCCCGGCTTGATAGAATGGCGCCCCTCTCAAAAAGCGGCTGGTCGTTTTCGTACGATCTTCCGCGTCTTCATTCAGCAAGGCCATGGCGAAACTTCTGTCCGATCCCGAATTCCAGCGCTTCTCCGAACTCCAGCAAAAACAGTCCAGCTTTACGATCACGAGCGAAGAAGCCGATGAACTGCGCGACATCGTTGCACGCGCGCAGAAAAAGCGTGACGACCGCGCAGCAGCGATGCAAAGCATCGAAACATTCATTGCGCAATTCGATATCAGCGCGGACGAGCTGTTCACCGCCGACCAGATCGCCGATGCCGCCCGCAACTTCGGCCTGATCCCTGCAGCGAAGAAAGAACGCGTCATGCCGCCGCAGTTGTCGTTCAACGGCAAGCCATATCAATGGACGAGCCGAGCGCTGCCCGACGACATCCGCGTACCCTTGTTCGAAGCGTTCACCTCGGGCGCATCGGTCAAGTCGTTTATTGCAACGCCCAAGGACACGAGCCGGTGCGCGGCTACCATCGCGCGTCTGGAGCGCGAAACCGGCAGCGTCTACGCCGACGCGTGGCTGGAAGAACTGGCGGTATCGCGTTCGCAAGTCGACGAAGCGCTCGCCAAGCTCGCGGCTTAAGCGTTAACGGTTCACGTCGGCGCCGAATCGGCGTCGGTCAGCCGCATGCGGAATCCCACCACGCCCGGATCATCCGTCGGCGTGATCTGAAAACCGCAGCGGCGCGCGAGCGCGATCATTCCGGTGTTTTCCCGCAGCGCCTCGCCGGCGAGCCACCGCGTTCCGCGCGACTTGCAATACGCGATGATCCGCGACAGCAGCAACATGCCCAGACGCCTGCCCTTCTGATCCGACCGCACCGCTACCGCGAACTCGGCGGTCTCGTTGTCCGGATCCGCTATTGCGCGAGCCACGCCCAGTGTCTGCATTGCTTCGTCCTCACCCGTCACTGCGATAAACGCCATCTCTCGGTCGTAATCGATCTGCGTCATGCGCGCGAGCTGCGAGTGATCGAAGCTTCGTACTGAGCTAAAGAAACGCAGGCGCAGGTCCTCGGGCGTCATTGCCGCGACAAAAGCGCTGTGGGCGGCTTCGTCGTCAGGACGGATTGGACGTATGGTGACCTGGAATCCGTTCCAGTCCAGCGTCTCCTCAAGCCGGCGCGGATACGGCTGGATGGCGAGCGGCGTGCGGTGCGCGGCCAGCGTCACGTGCGGCTCATAAACCACGACCGCCTGGCGTGTGACGCGTACTGTCAGGCGCAGAGCCACGATCTGCTCGATTTCACACACCGCATTCGATAAAGCCGTCAGCGCATTCAACAAGGTCTCGGCCGGCAATTCCCGCGCCCTTGGCGAGCGCATCACGAGGTCGCGGGCGAGCAAGGGATTCAGCGGCGGCAAGGCGAACTCGTGCAAGGAATCCGGCAAACCGAGCGCCCCGGCAGCCCTGAACTCGAATACCGGCCCGAATATGCGATGGTTGAGCAGACGTACATCGATTTCAATGGCGTC
This sequence comes from Burkholderia sp. PAMC 28687, assembly GCF_001577465.1. NCBI lineage: Bacteria > Pseudomonadati > Pseudomonadota > Betaproteobacteria > Burkholderiales > Burkholderiaceae > Burkholderia > Burkholderia sp. PAMC 28687. Next base: position 1,406,999 of record NZ_CP014507.1, on the reverse strand, counting down.
GTCGCTACGCGGCCCCGTTGGCCCCGCCTTCACCACAATTCCAAACTGACTCAAAACACGCGACGCACGCTCGCCATCCAGCTCGGCCACGCCAGTGCTCAACGCAGCCATCACCTGAGCCTGCGCGCTGTCGAGCGCCCCCACCGCCTGGGGTAGCGGCCCGTCGGGCGTTTGCATCAACAATTCACGGCCCTGGCGATAGTCAACCAGCCGGGCGAAACCCCGTGCGAGCCGCTGCGGTGTGGTGTGAACCGGAATGCCGTGCGCATGCAACGCGTCGCGCGTGGCTTCATCGACACAACCAAAAAAGCACGCCAGTAATCCGCGATACGCATGATCCTTCTGGGCGATCATCATGCGCGCGACCTCGGCAACCGGTGCTGCATGCGTCGGCGCATGGACCACAAACGCAGTCCCGGTCTCACGATGCGGCGCCAGCGCTTCGAGCGCCGCGCCGAAATCAGCGGCAATGGCGGCGTCGCCCAGTTGCAGCGGATTGCCGAGCCGCGCGCCCGGCAATGCTGCGGTGACGGACTTGCGGGCCGCGTCGGGCCAGAGTGCGAGTGCGTCGCCGGCGGTGGCGAATGCATCGGCTGCAAGCGCTGCTACGCCCCGGTCGCTCGTGATCACGGTTGCACGATCGCTCGCCGCCACACGGCCAACCCCGAGCGTCTCGATTTCGTCCAGGAGGTCGTCCAAAGAATCGACGCGTACCAGACCCGCACGCCGGAATGCAGCGCTGTATAACGCGTCGAACGGATCGTCGTGGCCGGTGCGTAGAACGAGCACAGGTTTATTGCGTGCGGCAGCGCGCGCCGCTGACATGAACTTGCGCGCCATTCGCACCGATTCAACGGCAAGCAGGACTGCACGCGTACGGGCGTCGCTTGCAAGAAAATCGAGGGTATCCCCGACATCGACATCTGCCTCATCGCCCAGCGCCACCACTCTAGAAAAGCCAAGACCGCGGGCGTTCGCCCAACCGAGCACGCCATTGGTCAGCGCATTCGACGCCGATACCCACGCTACCCCTCCAGCCGCAACCGGAGATGACGGCGCGCCCAGCACGGCGCCAGTGAGAGGCGTCATCACACCGAGGCTTGCCGGACCGACCACGCGCAACAAGAACGGCCGTGCCGCGGCAAGTGTCCGGTTTGTCCAGTTGCTGACCGTCTGGCCACGGGTTTCGCCCGACTGCCCAACGATTACGACTGCCCGCGTGCCCCGTTCGCCCAACTGCTGGACGATCGCCGGCCATGTTGAGGGTGGCGTGCACAACACTGCCACGGTGGGTGCATCGGGCAGATCCTCGATCCGGGCGTAGGCCACAGCGTCATCGATCTGACGATGCTTCGGGTTCACCGGCCAGATCCCACCCGCGAATCCCGCGCGACTGAGCCGCGACCACACCATTTCGCCGATACTGCCCGCGCGCAGCGACGCACCGATCACGGCGATCGATTTCGGATGGAATAGCGCGTCGAGATTGCGTACGGTCATGCAGCCTCCTGGAACGGGATGTATCCAGCATAGGCGATTCATGCCCCGCCAACTACTAGTCGAATGGCCTAGTCCCCTGCGTCTTATCCGCGGGTTCGCAGCTTTCCTGTTAGCCCATTATGAGAATTCCTGCTGCTTTAACCTTGGCCGAAAGGTCTATTGTTTCGCTCCCGGAATCAAGGTAATTTTATCGAACGCGGGACAAAGACCCTGGCTCGCAAACAACGGGGCGCATGTACCTGGCCAACAAGAACAACTGGGGAGACTGGCAGTCAGGAATCACTATGCGACACCTTCCATCGTTAATTGCGCTACGTTTTTTTGAAGAGACGGCGCGGCATTTGAGTTTCAACCGCGCAGCACGAGCGCTGTGCGTCACACAAGGAGCTGTAAGCCGGCAAATCCGGCTGCTGGAAGAATCGTTGGGCGTGAAGCTTTTCGAGCGCGACCACAAAGGGATCCGGCTGACGCCGGCAGGCGTGACATTGATGCCCTCAGTGACGGAAGCGTTTGATGTCATCGAGCGGGGAACACGGCATTTATCAGGTGCTGTGGAACGCAGGCGTCTCGTTGTGTCGTTGCCCCCCACGTTTGCAACGCAATGGTTTTCTTCGCGGCTGGGCGCGCTCGCGGAGCAACTGCCAGACGTGGATTTATCGATCCGGACGCAAGACAGCGGCGAATGTCATTGCAGCGTCCGGTTCGGCCGCGAACCCGCGCGCGAGTCAACCATAGAAGGCGGCTCGGAGCTTTTGCTGATGGAAAGACACGCACTCGTGGGCGCACCCGGATTGGCCGGCGTATCGGTCGAGCGCCTGCTTGATGAATTGCCCGCGCTGCATGTACTACACGAAGACGTGCGTTTGAAATTATGGCCAAACTGGTTGGCCAAAGCGGGGATGCCCGCGCGCTACGCGGATAACGGCATCGAGTTTTCGAATCTGCAACAAGCGATTCACGCGGCGCGGCGTGGTGTCGGACTCGCGGTTGTGGACCTGAACATGATTGATGACGAGCTGACCGAAGGCGCGCTCGTGAGAATGTCCGACGTGGAGATGGTCGGACCGTTTGGATATTGGCTCGATGTGCCGGAAACGCATCGTGAAACTGAAACGGTGAGTTCGTTCGCGGCCTGGTTGCGTTATGAGGCAAGTGAAGCGGAACGAATCAAATGAGCGCCTCGTTACCGGCCGGATTGCACTGATACCACTCGTGTGCTTCTGGCCGGAACGTTGAGTCACTTGAAAAGCCAGCTTCGTGTCAGCGCATGGCGCTTCCCGACGCCCCTGTTCCCGTGACGCCATTCGCCTGCATTTCACCCCAGGGCACACAATGCGATTGCACCGATAAATACCCTGGGTTATATGCCTTTGGATCTTTTTTTGGCAACGTGTAGCTGATCCTGCATTGCTCGACGGGGCCACTTCCCCACTTCACCGTAAGCGCGCCCTGATCTTCAAGACCGCGTGCAAAAACTCTGCTGTCCTGACCAACTACGCCCACCGTATTTCCTTGTTCGTTTTCCACGCTCGCTCCACATGGTAACGTTCCACCACCTAGTTTCGGCGCTTGAATCAGCGCCGCCCGACCACTCACCGTCTCGTACTTCATCATCACTATAGAGCCTGCACGGGGCGCCACCTGCGCGGATGTCGATTTAAATTCGACATCGGTGGACGTGCCTTTCGGATCGATATCGATCACGTTCATGCTGTAGGGCGACAGATACGGAATCACTGCATATCCACGTGAATCGACCGTCGTTCCCGGTGCGTTCGTCACGGTCGCGCCGGCAGCAGCAGGCGCATTCACAATGCCGAACGTATCGCCCACTGTTTGCGAAAATGTCACTCCGCCCGGGTGCGCCACGACCGATCCCTGCACGCCCGCCGATACCTGCCGCGTGCCGCCGCCACCGCTTGCGGATGCATTCACCGTAGCGTACGGCGCGCGATAGGTTGCGCTCACACCGGCGTTGCCATTGTTGGCAGAATTGCCACCGACGTTGTACGTGCCGTAGCCGTTGTAGGAGAACTGGTTCGTGGCGCCCAGCGATCCACTCACATTTGCCTGCATGTTCGTGGCGCCGTTCGAGTTGTACGAGGCGTTGGTAGTCAACATCGGCGCGTGCGCCGTATGCCCGAGCGGGATCGTCGTGCTCAGCAAGAATTCGTTCGATAACTCTCCGTCCATGGTCCGCGTGCGGCCGGCCGTCAGGCTATAGGTTCCGTATTTGAACGCGTTGGTGTAGCCCGCCTGAAACAAGGTATCAGTGCCGCCGCGATTCCAGTAATTCTGCGACGATCCGGTAACGAACATCGTGCCGTGATCGCCCAGCTTCTGGTTGACCGATACCTGCATGCGGTTGCGCTGTCTATAAATCGCATCGATATCGCCACCATGCTCCGAGATATCGCGAATGGACGCTGCATCGTTCAGGTTCAGATACCCTGCTGTCGAGAACCGGTAAGCCGCGACAGACACGTTCGTATTGGTCGCCCCGACAAACTTGCTGTAGCCCACGCGCAAGCTCGCGCCGTGCATCGACTGGGATTGCGGCACGCTGGTCATGGCGCCGGTGACGTCCATCGAAAACGCGCCGAAGCCGGTGTTCAATGCACCACCGAAGTTCAGCGCGCCATATCCGCTCGATGCAACCACGCCGCCGTAAGCCGTCACTGTGTTCGTCAGGCCATGTTGAAGCGTGAACTGGCCGAAAACGGGTTTTGTATCGATGGAATCGTTACGCAACTGGCCTGCCGTCGCGCTGAAACGGGTGACGCCGGGACGCAGCAATTGCGCCACCGATGCGAACGGTACGGTGAACTCCTTGCTGCGGCCATCGGCTTCGGTCACCGTCACGACCAGATCACCGCCGTAGCCGGTCGAATACAGATCATTGATCTCGAAGGGACCGGGCGCAACGTTTGTTTCTTCCAGCACCTGGCCGTTTTGGCGGATCGTCACGCGTGCATTCGATTCTGCGACACCGCGCACAACCGGCGCATAACCGCGCATTGAATCGGGAAGCATGCGGTCATCGGTGGCGAGTTGTGCGCCGCGAAACGACACGCTGTCGAAGATCTCGCCGCTTGTGCTGGCATCGCCGAGCGTCAGTTGCGCGCCGAGCGTTTCGACATCGCGTTGGGCGTAGGTCGCAATGTTGTCGAACTGTGTGGGCTGCCCCGTTCCTGACGATATCGACGATTGATGCCGAAGGTGCCATGCGCCCAGATTCACGCCGGCGTTGAGGCCGAGATAGCTTTGGGTTGAGCCGGGGCCCGAGCCGTCGGTCCGGAATGTGTTGGCGTTATAGCTCACGAATCCGCCGTTGACGCCCTGGTCCCATTGTTCGGGCGGCACGTAACCTCGTGCCGCGTTACGCATGACTGCCTGCGGCACGCTCAGTTCGAGTGTTTGCTGGGTAAAGTCGAAGTCGACCGTCGCGCCGGGCACCAGCGTGCCAATCTCTTCGCAGGTGTCGGTATCGGCTGCCGGGGTCGTTGCCGGTGCCTTCCGGCCGCCGGCCGCATCCGCCTTGGCCATATCGACGCCCGCGTGCTGCAACATCGCACGGGTGAAACACGGCTTGGCGCTGAATGGGCCACCCCTGGAAACAAAGCGGATGTCCTGGCGGCTCAGGCGCGCACCGTTCACGTACAGGTCAACCGAATAGGTTCCTGGTGAAACCGCGTTGCCGCGCGTGAACCGACTGGTATCGATCGGCGTTCCACCATCCTGCCGCAGGTAGGTGTTATCGAAGCTCACTTCAGCAACCGTGCCACTTTTGCTTTGATCCAATCCCGAGGCATCAGCCATTGCTTGCGGAATCGCGGCGCACGCCATCATTGAAAATGCGATTGCGGCAATCGGCTTCAGACGAAGCCGGATCGCATCCTGGCTTTGACGGGAGAAAGCATGTTGAGCAGCTTGTTTCATGGTTCGGCCTGCGTTGATTCGGTCTATTCAGTCGGTTCAGACGCGAGTTGACCCACCGGGCTGTTCGGACAGCCCGTTCGGCAAATGCGTAAAGTCTTTCTTGAGGAAGGCGTCGGCCAGTTACTGCCCGCGACGCCTTCAGTTACCCAGGGCGATGGCCGCCCCGATCAGGCGACGTCTTATGGCGCGAGAGGTGCGTCGAGCGACACGGCGCCGCCGAAATCGCTGATGGTTGAAAATTTGACACGGGCGTTGGCCGGCGCTGTTTTCATGTTCTTGATCGGGAACTGCGCGCTTCCATGCGGCTCGACCATGCCGCCTATGTCGTTGCTGAAGGTCTGACCGCCACCGACCACATTGATATTGCCGAACGACACGTAATAGGCCGTCGGATTGGTCGCCTTCACTTCATACCCTTTGTTATCGACGGCGGGTACGAGTTTCCACGTCACTTTTGCCGGTGCTTCATCGGCGGTTCCGGGCAAACCCTTCGGACGCGCAAATACCTTGATTCGAGTCCGGAACGCGAATTGAAGCGTGTTGACATCGGAATCCTTGGCAGTCTTCGGCGGTACGTCGAGCACGTTGAGCCAGAACACCGACTCGCGGTCCTGCGGCAATGCATCGCCCGTGTACATCATTCGTAGCGTCTGGGATTTTCCGGCGTCCATGCGAAAGATCGGCGGCGTCAACACGAAGGGCGCGCTTGCCTCGCCCGGCTTCGCCGCGGCATTGCCTTTGTCCATCCAGACCTGAACCAGCGAGGGTTCGCTGCGATCATTGGTCAGCTTGACCGTCATCTCACGATTCTCAAGGGGATACACCACGCGTGTTCCGCCCACTGTCACGCTTGCGCCCGCACTTCCGGCAACGAGGGCCGCGATCAAGCCCAAACCATATGCAATTTGCCTGAGGGACTTCATGATTGATGCATCTCCGTAAAAAACGTATCTCGAAAATTTAAAAAAAAACAGGCACCTGCACCTGCAGATGCCCGTTGGTACACCTTATTGGTAGTCGACGGTGTATTGAACCGACGTGCTTACCGGGCCAGCCTTTGCCGCACCCGTTGCGTAGTACTCTGCGAAGTACTTGAGGTCAGCGTTGCCCGAAACGATGGCCGCACCGTTGCCGGCCATGTCGTTGTTCTCGCCCGTCACCACGTTGATGGGCAGGTGCGACGCGTTCAGCAAGCGAACTTGCACGTTTTCAGCGCCGGCGGGGGCTTGGTTTGCCAGGTACCCCGTGGTTTGATCGACCGTCGGGCCATTTTCGAAACGAGCGACTGCCTTCGATTCTGTCGAGCAACCGCTCAATGAGAACGTCAGGTCGGTTGCGGAGGTCGTGCCGGCCGTCGAGCCCTTCGAAGCAAGCGTGCTGTTTGTTACGGTCGGCAATGTGACGTTCTTGTCGGCGGCGCCAGCAACTTTTGCGTCGATCGAACATGTCGTGTCAGTCACTGCACCGGTGAACGTGATGGTGCCGTCAGCAGCGCTCGCGCCGGTCGAAGCCAAAGCGATGGTCGCGATAGTTGCAGCAGCAGCGACAGTGGAGATGAATGATTTCATGATGTTTTTCCAAAAGAGAAATTAACGAGGTTTCGAACACTTGCGGCGCTTGAACTACGTGTCCCGTAGTGCCGTCCGCGCAGTGCGAGCCGCCTTTTTCATCGTCTGGATTCTGGTGAGAGGCGATGAACCGGTTCGTCTGCGAGTGAATGAATCTTAAAGCGCGATGCCTCGAATTACCCTCGGAACTCTCCGAAGAATTAGGACGAAACTAAGAATTCCTAATATCGAAATCGGGATGGTTTTTGGTTGATGCGATCGCGTTTTAAAATGCGGAAAGGCGTCCGCAAGCGGACGCCTTTTTTAAGGTGAGGTTTATCGGGAGCTGCTGCGCGAAGCCAACCTATCCGGCAGCACGCTTGGATCTCATGACGATCCGCTCGCGGCACGCAGAGTCAGGTTGCGTGTCTCAGGAGCCCAGGCGATCGATACGATCATGCCAACAAGCAGAACAGCGGCGAGAATCATCATGGTGTAGTGAAACCCGATCTGCGCGATGCCGACCGGTAGCAAGAACGTACCGATTGCCGAGCCAAGCCGGCTGCACGCAATGGCAAGTCCAACGCCTGACGCGCGTACTTCGGTTGGAAAGCATTCGGGGGGAAACACGCCAACCAGATTGCTGAATGCCGACATGGTCAATGTGAAAACAGCAAACGCAGCGATCATCGCAAGCGTTGCAGATGACGGCAGCAGGCTCATGGCCACCAGCATGGCGCAGGTCACGGCAAAGGATCCAATCAAAAAGTGCCGGCGGGGCAACTTGATGGTAAGCCAGATTCCGAGCACCGCACCTATGACCAGTACAGCGTTGAGCAACAGGTCCGCACCGAAACCACCACTCAGGCCGATCACTTTCAGGATGCCTGGCAAGAATGTGTAGATCGCAAAATACGGAATGACGAGACACACAAAGAATCCGCAGTTGAACAATGTCCTGCGAATCAGGTCAGGTTGAAATAGCCGTGCGTAACCGTGCTTTCCACCGCCAACATGACTGCTATCTTCAGCGTCGAGAATGACGTCGGGGCCGAAATGCTTGCGGACCACATCGTGCGCTTCCTTCACGCGCCCCTTTCCGAGCAGCCAGCGCGGAGACTCTGGCGTGCCAATGCGCAGCAGCAGGACGATGAATGCAGGAAGACTCGCCGATGCAAGCAGCCAGCGCCATGCATCCGGACTGGCTTCTCCATACGACATGCCGAGTACGTTCGCCACCACGTAACCGACCGTCCAGACAACGCTGAACGATCCGAGGAGCGCACCACGATGCTTGCGAGGCGAAAATTCTGCCAGGATGGCGTGACCGACCGTGAAGTCGCCGCCCATACCGAAGCCGATCAAAACCCGAAGCGCAAACAATTCCAGCGGCGATGTGGCGAAGAACTGAAGGAATGCGGCAATGGTAATGATGACAAAACTGGTGAGAAAAATGCGCTGGCGGCCAAGCCGATCAGACAGGCGCCCGAAGATCAGGCTGCCAAGGAAAATGCCGATCAACGCCGAGCTGCCGATTGCACCCATCCAGAACGAATCGAGCGGCATCTGCCGGTTCATCGAGGCCAGCGCGTATCCCACTGTGCCCAACGCGTAACCTTCGGTGAAATGCGCGCCGAAAGTCAGGCCCGCGATCTTCACATGGAAGCGGTTCAGCGGAATGTCATCGAGCAGCATGGGCTTCGAGGCCGAATTGTCGGGTGTGCGGATTGGCGCCATACCTGCATGTGGTCCGGGACCATTGGGGATGGCACTACTTGAGGTGTCCTGATGACTCACTGCGTCTCCTGTTTGTTCTTCACTTACTCGCGTTGCTGCCAGCTGTATGCGACAGCAACAACGCGGTTACAATCGATTAGCGACAATCAACGTTCGGTCGCCGCCAGGCCGCTGATCATCATGTATTTAAGTTCCATGTATTCGTCGAGTCCGTATCTGGAACCTTCGCGGCCCAGACCCGATTGCTTGACGCCACCGAACGGCGCCACTTCGGTGGATATGATTGCCTCATTGATGCCAACCATGCCCGTCTCGAGTGCTTCCGCGACACGCCATGCTCGGCCCAGATCGCGGGTATAGAAGTACGCGGCGAGTCCGAAGGGTGTGTCGTTGGCAAGCTTGATTGCCTCAGCCTCTGTTTCGAACTGGAAGCAGGCGGCGACCGGGCCGAACGTTTCTTCCTGCGCTATCGACATGCTTTGGTTCGCATGGGCCAGCACGGTTGGTTCGTAGAACGTGCCACCCAATAAATGGGCACGACCGCCCGTCATGACAGTTGCGCCTTTGGCCACGGCGTCCTGCACGTGATCATTGACCTTTTTCAACGCGGCATGGTTGATAAGCGGGCCTTGATCAACCTCTTGCTCGAGCGCGTTGCCTACGCGAAGCTTGCCGGCGGCAAGCGTCAGACGCCGCGTGAACTCGGCATAAACCCCCGCCTGAACAAAGAAGCGATTCACGCACACGCACGTCTGGCCGGTATTACGGAATTTCGATGCCATGGCGCCCTGCACGGCGGCGTCCAGATCTGCGTCGTTGAATACGATAAATGACGCGTTGCCGCCGAGTTCCAGGGAAAGCTTCTTCAGCGTGTGTGCGGATTGGGCTGCAAGACGTTTGCCGACCCGCGTCGAGCCAGTGAACGACAACTTGCGTACGACCGGCGACGCAGTCAACTCCGCCCCGATTGCCACAGCGTCGCCCGAGATGACATTGAACACGCCCGCCGGGATTCCTGCCTCTGCGGCGAGTACGGCCAGAGCCAAAGCGCTCAACGGCGTTTCCTCAGACGGCTTGAGGACCATCGTACAGCCCGCCGCCAGCGCAGGTCCGGCTTTGCGCGTGATCATTGCGAGGGGGAAGTTCCACGGCGTGATGGCCGCCACCACGCCGACCGGTTCCCGCGTGACGATGATCTTCGATCCAGCCTTCGAGCTCGGAATGACATCGCCATAACTGCGCTTCGCCTCTTCAGCGAACCACTCGAGGAAACTCGCTGCATACGCGACCTCCCCTTGTGCTTCCGCGAGCGGCTTTCCTTGCTCTCGCGTAAGCAATTCGGCGAGGGCATTGCGATGCTCGAGCATCAGCTCGCCCCAGCGCCGCACCCGAGCGCCGCGTTCCTTTGCGGTCAGCGCGCGCCAGGCTGGGAACGCGCCCTCCGCTGCCTGAATGGCTTGCTGCGTTTCACGCGCGCCCGCTTTCGAGACAACTGCGATCACGTCTGCCGTTGCGGGATTCAGGACCGAATAGGTCTCAGCGCTGCTCTGCCATACACCATCGATGTAGTGTTCTTTTCGAAGAAGATTCATGCCGCGTCCTTCATTGCCTGAACAAAAGCGCCCTGCGGCTCGCGTGCTTCACGCGCGACCCGGCGGCCGGCTGTGTAATCGTTGATGACATCACACGGGGTGTAGTTGCGCTCGAGTTCATAAAGCTCGTCCGCGTCGAGTTCCATGCCGAGCGCGTTAAGTGCGCTGTCGAACTGGGCCGGTGAATCTGCGCCGACCAGCATGCTCGCCACGCCATTGCGCTGCAGTACCCACGCCTGGGCAATTTGCGCGGCGCTCACGCCGCGTCTCCGGGCGACGCGCTCAACAGAGGCGGCGATCTCACGGGATGCCGCATCGCCGTACATCTGCGATGTAAAGAAGTCAGTCTGGTTACGCGTAGACGCGGTGTCGCACGTCAACAGCCCTCGCGCCAGCGGGCTGAATACGGATACACCCAGACCTTGGTCCGCGCAGTACGGCATCATCTCGCGCTCTTCCTCGCGGTATGCCAAGTTCAATTGCAATTGCATATTGATCGGCTTGTGCCAGCCATTTCGTTCGCAAACCTGAATGATTTTTGCAAGCTGCCACGTGTACATGGTCGACACACCGATATAACGCGCCTTGCCCGACCGGACGATATCGTCCAGCGCTGCCATGGTTTCTTCAACGGGCGTGGTAGTGTCGAAATAATGAAGCATATAGATGTCGACGTAATCCATGCCCAGCCGGCGCAGGGATGCGTCGATACCATCGAGCACGTGCTTGCGTGAATGACCGCCCGCATTTTGATATTCGCCCATGTCGTAGCCGACCTTGGTGGTGACCACGATTTCCTCACGCCGTGCAAGGCGTCCAAGGATTCGGCCAACCACTTCTTCTCCCACGCCCAACGAATAGAAATCAGCGAGATCAATGAAGTTCACGCCTGCGTCCAACGCGTGGCGAACAATGGGCTCGCTCTTTTGTTCGTCGAAAATCCACGGTTTCCATTGCGGCGTTCCCATGTTCATGGTGCCAAGACACAGGCGCGACACTTTCAGGCCGGACTGGCCCAGTCGAACGTATTCCATTATTCAATTCTCCGTAGAGCGCCGGCATGCGACACCCGTATGCGGTTTTTTAAAGGGCGGCTTGCGACGAACTCGGGGTATAGAAGGGATTCGACACTTCACGCGCCGCGGCGAATACGTCGCGCTTTAACGGCAGACCTTTCATGGCCGCCTTGATGGCGTTTTTAGTCGCGCGATAATTGTTGCGGAACACGGCATCCAGATCGTCAGCTGACGGATTGACCCAGTTCGCCGATACGACCACCCAGTCGTTTTCCGCTTCCGGCGGCAACGTGCCGTCTTCGAGCGATTCAGCGACGGCCTTTGCGATGCCCGCCTGCGAAGCGCCCCACGTCGCGTTCCCGTGGAACTCATTGGCAATCTGCGCCTTGTTCACGTACAGCGTCAGGGGCTTGGTAGGAACACCCGGCCGAGCGATGACGACAAACGGCGCGTGGCCCGCCGACGGCGTAGCGAGCGCGGTCGCGAATGCCTGTCCAGCAGGACCGCTGCGGGGTCCGACAAGCACATTGATATGGGCGAGATTGACGCCCGGCCCTTCAAAACCTTCGCCAATGTGAAGAGTGCGCTCGGATTGGGGTGTTGGCATGTTGGCTTCCGTTCAAGGAGTGGATCGATGAACAGATTGTGAGAGCCAGCGCCGCCGAGGAGGAATCGATGATTACTGCGCACCGGTATGAGCGGCGCTCAGATCGGTGAATTCCCTAGGGGGCGGCAGATGTTATCGATCAAAGGGCGCAATGGAGCCGTAGCGATCCAGGAACGCACGATGTTGGTGTTCATCTATGCCCGCTGGATGGACTTCCTTCGAGGCCGGGCGGCTGTCGAGTCGCGCTTTCGGACGGATCGGGCGAAACTGGAAGCCGCCGCCGCAGTTCGGGCATACGTTTTGAAGCCGTGACAGCGCGCACGATTCGCAGAAGGTACATTCAAAGCTGCATATCATGGCGTCACGGGCGTTTGGCGGGAGTGGCTTTTCGCAGCATTCACAGGTGGGGCGCAAGGCAAGCATGATGGATCTCCTTTTTTCTCATTTTAGATTCGGAGTTCCGCTTGCCTCGCCAATCTGCCCACGTTTCACGTCAGTGCTTATGTGAGCACGCCCCACATCACCAGCGTGAGCGCCAGGCCGACCACTGAGACGATCGTCTGAAGCACCGACCAGACGTACACCGTCTGTTTCAGCTGCAGACCGAAGTATTCGCGGATCATCCAGAAACCGGCGTCGTTCACGTGGCAGAAAAAGACCGACCCCGCGCCAATCGCCAGCGCCAGCAGCGAGTTGTGTGTCGCGCTCAGCCCTGCCACGACCGGGGCGATGATGCCCGCCGTCGTTGTGGTCGCGACCGTGGCCGAGCCGGTCGCCTGGCGCAGCGCAACGGCGATCAGCCATGCCAGCAGAATGAGCGGCATGTGCGAACCGATGGCAATCTTCCCGATCGTGGTGCTGATGCCTCCCAACACCAGCGTTTGCTTCAGGCCGCCACCGGCGCCGATCGTCAACAGCAGCGCGCAGATAGGCGGCAGGCTCTTGCGCAGGATGCCACTCACTTTGTCGCGCGGCATGCCACGCGTCCAGCCCAACGCGACGATTGCGAATAGAACGGTGAGTCCAAGAGCAATCAGCGGCTCACCGAGAAAATTGAGCGTATCGAATAGCAGCGTTTCGGGCTTGACCGCTAGTTTCGCTACGGTTCGGCCGAGCATCAACAATACGGGCAAAAGTATCGTCAAGAGCGAGATACCGAAGCTGGGGGCGTCGAGCGCACCGGCACCATCCATCTTCGATGCAAACAACTTGCCCATCTCCTCCGGTTCGTCGACGTGCATCCGGCGCGACAGCCATATTCCATACACGGGGCCTGCGAGGATCACAGCAGGAATTGCGATGATGAAACCAAGACCCATCGTAATTCCAAGATCCGCATGCAGTGCGCTCACCGCGATAAGCGGGCCCGGGTGCGGCGGCAGCAGCGCATGCAGCGTCGTCATGCCGGCCAGCGCCGGGATTGCGATCCGTAAGATCGGCTGTTTCGAGCGGCGCGCCATCACGAAGATGATCGGCACCATCATGACAAGGCCGACTTCAAAAAAGAGCGGCAAGCCGATCACGATTGCCACCAGCGCCATCAACCAGGGCAAGGACCGTGGCGTGGAGTGATCGAGAATGGTCGAGACCAGCCTGTCGGCAGCGCCTGACTCCGCCATTAATGCACCGAGCATCGCGCCGAGCGCGATGATGATCCCGACGTCGCCCAGCAGGCCGCCCGCGCCTTTACTAAAAGCGCTCGCGACGGCCTCAAGTGGCAAGCCTGCGGTAAAGCCAGCGACGAAAGTACCAACGAGTATCGATAAAAACGGCGCCAGTTTCAGCGCGCTAATAAGAACAATGATCGATGCCAATCCGAGCGCGCATGCGATGAGAAGACGCGTGTCGTGGTCGGACCACGCGGCGAAAGTCGAAGTCAGATGCACTGAAATGCCTTTGGCTGATTGAAAGAAGAGGCTAGCGTACCCGCGGCTGTTCGCCGCCGCTTAGTGGCGGCGATTTTACGAGTGCTTGCTTACGGGATGCTTGGAGCGGCATCGTGGAACGGTAGCGGGGTTGTGAATAGACCACCGGTAGTTCTAGCCGTATTTTTTTGATCACTATATTTGAGCATCGACATCTACATGACTACACAGCAAGCTCTTTCTTTTTCGCGTCAAGCACATGCGCGATGGGTACCACCCAAACGGAAACGAGCCTCTCATCCTGTGAGCGCCGTTCATGTTTGTCTTGCTCTAAGTCATAGTCGGCCGGACTTTATGCGCATAAAGCAACGTGCGGTCTGCGCAGGCCAGTAAGCTGCTGATGCAAAGGCTCGCCACTCAGTCGCAAAAATTAGACTCCAGCACGGGCCGCGATAGTACTGTCCACGCCATCGAACCTTGACGCATAAGTCGCAAGTCGACTTTATGCGCATAAACTCCGCCGATTTCTTGACCGAACGGCCAACCACCTACGTTATCGCTAGAATTTGTTAGCTTCTAATGTAAAATTCAAAAAGCTAAATTTGGGAGCAAAACGTGGCAGCTGAAATCATTGCGATCACGCAACAGAAGGGTGGAGTGGGTAAGAGCACGATCGCAATGCACTTAGGCGCTGCGTTTCACGAAAAGGGGAAACGGGTGCTCGTCGTAGACGCTGACGGCCAAAATACCCTAGTGCATTGGGCCAGCGCCGCGTCGGACGAGGCGAGTGGCATTCCGTTTCCCATCGTGAATCTTTCCGAGGCAGGCGCTCAGATCCATCGCGAGATCAAGAAGTTCGTGAATGATTACGACATCATCGTGGTTGACTGTCCGCCATCCATCACCGAGAAGGTTTCTGGTGTGGTGCTTCTCGCCGCAACCGTTGCCATAGTTCCGACGTCCTCATCCCCTGCTGATTATTGGTCAAGCGTAGGTCTGGTCAAGCTCATCCAGCAAGCGCAGGTCATGAACGAAGACCTGCATGCGGTGTTTCTCCTTAACAAGACCGAGGAGAAGCGGATGTTGACTCGAGAACTGAAGCGGGCGCTCGAAGAATTGGGCTTCCCCTTGCTCAAGACGCAGATCCCAACACGGGAGTGCTACAAGCAGGCAATGGCTTTGGGTCAGACCGTGCTCCAGATGAGCGACAGAGGTTCACGCCTTGCCGCGGCCGAAATACGTGCGTGTGCAGACGAAGTTCTCGCCATGCTTCCCTGACTTTATGCGCATAAAGGACCCCGAATGAAACCGAATCCGTTTGCCAAAGGCTTCAAGGCCCGGCCCGACACAACGAGCAGCGAGAAGCGCACGGCGCTCGATCGCATTAACGCGATCGACGAAATCGTTAATCAAGAGGCTGGCAACGACAAGCAAGTGACCGGCAGGTCCAGCGGATACACTGAAGCCGAATACGAAGGTGACACACAGAATCCGGAATCGGATGCGTTCAAAAACTGGCGCCGCAAGAATCGTTACGTTCAGGGTCAAGTGATCGAGTTGCCGTTGAAAGCAATCAAACCGAGCCCATTTAATCCTCGCCACTTTTACCTGAAAGCGTCGATCGCCGAACTGGCCGTCAACCTGGCCAAGCAAGGTCAGCAGCAGGCCATTCACGTGATACCCGACCATGATAATCCCGGCACTTTCTTTGTAAGCGATGGAGGGCGGCGAGTTCGTGCTCTTAAAGAAGCCAATAAGGAAACAGTGAAGGCGATTGTCATCGACCTCCCGATCGGGATCGAAAGCTATAAGCTTGGTTATGATCTGAACGTACAGCGCGACTCCCAGACAGTCTTCGACAACGCTGTCGTCTGGAAGCGTTTCCTTGAAGAAAACTACTTTCAAAGTCAGCGGGAACTCGCCGATCATCTAGGTCTGGACGAATCGACCATCGCGGTCGCGCTGGCTATCGCGAAGCTACCCGAAAATGTGATGCACGAGATGGTTGCCCGGCCAGACCGGTTCGGCTCGAACATGGCGTATCAGGTCTCGCGGTTCCACAGTGCACGAGGCGCGGATGCGACGCTGCGCCTGATCAACAAGATTGCGTCCGACGATCTGAGTACCCGACAAGTCGCGGACATCGTGAAGGGACGCGCAAGCGCGCAAGAGACACCGAAGCCAACCGGTCGCCAACGCTATGCTCAGCGACTGGAAATCAAACTGGAGGGAATTGCCGTGGGCGATCTTAAAACCTACGGCGATGACCGACTTGAGTTGCGATTGCGTGGCCTGTCGAAGGATAAGCGCGACGCGCTGCTGCAGCAGATAGAAATGATGCTGCAGACAGAATCTGGTAACCCGTAGTCCCGTAGCGACTCATCCACCACGGCGCCAGACACGAAAGTCTTGCGCCGTACAACCGCCGTTTTAGTCTACGCTGCGCGGTTCTGATTCAGTGTGAACGCGAGCAGATCCCCATCGGTCGGCTCTCCCCAAGTCTTGCGTGCGAGCCAATCGAAAAAGGACGTTTCCCCCATCTTCGAGTCGAGTCCGCGCTTACGCCAGTCGTCGCGCATGTGACCGCCGAGCTCCGGAAGTACATCTTCCTCGAAAGTCTGGCGCGCCAGTTCACGTTCCGACTCACCTTGCTCCTCGTACAGCGCGCGAGCTTCCTTCCGACGATAAACCGAAAACTCGCTAAGCAGGCGCGCCTTGAGATCGTCTGCCGGCGCGCCGTTGGTTTTCGCGGGGGTCGTTGCCGCAGGCAACGCCTCGAGTTGGGGCGCGTAACCCTTTTTCAAAGCATCTTTGAATAGCGCCGCCGCGCTTCTTACCGGGGGCAACGAGGTACTCCGCATCCGTTGCTCGGTCATTTGCAATGCCGCCCGAATCCGGTTTTCCTCGCTGTCCGCGTAGAGCGTTTGAGCATCTTTCAGGGGTATGCCGATCTTGACCATCCGATCAACCAGCGTACTGTCAAAGACATTCGGGTGTTCATCGAGTGCAAGCATGGGTTGCTTGCGCTCAGTTACGCGGAACTGGATCTCCGCGACTCGTCGTCCTTCCCTATGTTCGATCAACTCGACGAAAATATTTGTCACCGCGTTGACTTCGGCAATGGCCGGCCGGAGATAGTCGCGCTTGAAATATTTGTATTCGCGCTTCGCTTCGTCGCCGGCTTCGGTATCGGGTGTGCCCGACAAGATCGGCCGCCACCATTCCCACGTCTCACGCATGGTGAGATGACTCGGATTCGTCAGATATCGGACGCAGATTTCGTAGAGAGCCAGGCCGGCGCTGCTTCGCAACTGACTCTGAAACTGCAGACTCAGGCGAGCGTATTGCACCGGATCCAGCAGCTTTTTCTTGATCTTCGGTGCGAAGGAAAATTCAACCCACACGCGCCTGGTCGCGGGATCCTCAAGAATTTCCGCGTCCGCGATCAACGTCGATATCCCCCATTTCCGGCCTGGCTTCTGGCTGGAGGTGCCCGTGCTCCACTCGACCTGAACCGACACCATCCGGCGCAGGTGCTCTTTGACCAAAGCGGTATCGTTGGAATCGAACGCTGAATTTGCGACGATATCCGACAGCAACGCCCGATAGGTATCACCAGATTCGTCGGCCTGCTGTGCGACTGCCAGCAAGACGTTGAACAACTTGCGAGTCAACAGGGTGATCTTTCCGCTCTTGGGCTGAATCGCAATAGCCTCAACGGCTTTTCGCAGCTCCGCCGAACTCGGGCTCACCACGTCAGTCTTCTTCGCGCGTTTGGTTGCCATGCTTGGTGTCAGGGAGAATTTTGGGAAAGGATACCGGCGACGGTGACGCTCGTCTACAGGCACAAACTCACCCTTGAGCGGTGATCAGCAACTTGCGCACTGAACTCACTGAGGTGCGCTCCCGAAAGTTCTCACCCTCACCGTTCGTCGTCCGCCTTGCGTATCCCCGCGCCACGCGGGTAAACGGTTTGACGCATTCTTTTGCTTATATTTTGGCGCCCGAACTACGATCCCGTATTACCTCACCCAAAAAAAATTTTCGATTCCGCATGTCTTCCGCCAAAACTGCTTATCGTCGAAAAGGGGCTTTCTCCGTGCAGAGGCTGCCAAATTCTCATTGAATACCACTTACGAATGCTGTTTCTCTTGATTCCTGACGATTGCGCTCCTGAAAACACTCACCGTTACCTCGCTTTGAAGCCTCATTCTGCTTTAAACACCGAGTGATGTGCCCATCCGCGTGAACCATCACTGCTCCCGAATTCCCTCACCTTCGTCCCCACGATGACACCCGGGCCTGAAATAGACGATGGGGCACCTCCCGTAAAGCCTCACCTTTGCGGCACATCCAAGCGATTTCGAGGTCCAGCCGTGTGCCAAATCCGCCGGACACGCCCGATTACGACGATCCAAGACCCCGCAAAAGCTCACCTTAGCCAAGGATCTAAGGTCTGTGGCGCCGACTTCTACTCAAATCGCAGCCTCCCGAAAAGTCTCACCCTAAGCACGAGATGCTGTCGGCATCTGCCTTATATTCTTATTACTATCAACATGTTAGGTGATGAAGTCAGGGTTTTCAGATGACGAGCGGTGGTTTAAAAACGTCGAGGTGCAAGAGGGGCTCCCGAATACGCTCACCGATGGATCACTACTGGGTACTCGCTGGCATAGCAAATGACGGTTGATGCCTCCCGAAAAAGCTCACCTTTACCGCCGCTAGCTGAAATACCCCTTAAAACCGAGAATATTAGGCCTTTAAGGTTGAAACTTCACTCCCGAACCCTCCCGTAACTCCTCACCTTAAGCCGCAAACATCGCAGGCGATCATGCAAGCATTCGGTCTTGGCGCCTGTAAAACCTCACCCTCGAGTGACGTTGGCCCCCGTGAACCCTCACCATTAGGTAATAATGACCGATTATAACTAGATTTTTTGCGTTTTCTTAGCCCCCGCAAACACTCACTTAACAAATTGATGTCGCAGATGCTCCTTGTCTACTGGGCGGGCTTGTTCACTACGGGGTCTCCCGAATAATCTCACCTGTCAAAACGGCACGACTCCCGAATCCGCTCACGGATGCTCCCGTGATGACTCACTGTCGTTCCTGAACCCCATCACCTCCAGCCCCCGTCAGCGCTCACCTTCTATCCCGCAGACACTCACCTTTGCGTCCGGAAAGCCTTACTCCATAAGGGTTTGCCGTGGCGTTAACGTTTTTAACTAGGGTTCAAAGGTGTTTACTTCTAATACTCTCAAGACAGGGAGATTCTAGATAGAGAACCGTTACACCCCTTCGACTCGTGAAACATCGTCGAAGCAGTCACGGCTTAAACAAACTGCTAGTAATCAACAAGTTAAGCTATTAAGCTCTACATGTTTCACGGAAACCACTGCCGCCGGAAGGTGATTTTGGCGTAACGGAGCACGAGCGCGTGCAAAGCCTGCTTAGTTCTCAGCTTTCTTTGGAATCGTAGTGATCGCTACGTAATGTATTATGTATCGAACGAAATAAGTGCCGGGAGGGTTTATGAATGATGAAGAGCGCCTCGATCTGCGTACTGAGCTTGCTGACTTAAAAGCGAATGGCGCACGAAGGCAAGACCTTTCGCAACATGCATGCAAGCGGCTCTTCTTCGATTTCGGCATCCGGCCATCCATGGCTACCGTAAGGGACCTAACTCAGACCGGAAGCGCAAGCGACATCCCGAAGGATATCGATGCGTTCTGGACCCGAATCAGGTCGGCGTCCCGAATTCGCATCGATGGTGGCGCGATTCCCGATGCTTTGCAGGAGCGCGCAGGCGAACTCCTTGGGCAACTGTTTCAGGAAGCAAGGCATTTAGCGAGTCAATCGCTCGAGATAGAACGTAATGCAGCAAAGAGCGACGCGGACACCGCATTGAGTCGTCTTCACGATTTCGAAGTACGGTTCGCTACCGTCAATGAAGCGCTCCTACGAAGCGAAGCGCGGGCGGACGCGGCGTTGGCACACAATTCTGCATTGGAAGCAGAAATGCATGCGCTCCGTGACCGGGATTTAAACGCTCAGGGCGGTCTCCACGCGTTAATCCAGCGTCTGGAGGGTGAAAACGATGCCCTGACCAAACGTCTCGATGCCCAACAACTGACAAACGCCACGTTACGTGATCGACTGGATACCTTGAATTACGAATTGCGGCAGAACACGGAGCACTATGCGCAGCAGATCAAGGACGCGGTGAGTGAGGCTGAGCGGCGCGTCAAACCGATGCTGGTTGAACTCGATTCGCTTCGCGGCATGGCCGCGACGTACCAGACGAGTGTGCGCCAGGCCAGTCAGAAAGAATTTGATTTCATCCAGCAACTCAGCACTGCGAAAGCGCGCGCCGACCGACTTGAGCTGCAACTGCGCGAGAAATCCGACGAAATCGATGAACTCTCCTCCGAGCGCGACACCCTTCGCGCGCAAAGCGGAATCAGTAGAAGTGCAGCCCGGCTCATTTGCTCGTTGGTCGAAGAAGGACGGTTATTGAACAAGGAAATTTTGGCGCTCGGCACCGAAGTCGACGCGTTTATCGTGCTGCCGTCGCGTTGTCCAACATGCATGGCTGGTGAGCCCGAACTTGCTCAGCACGGAAACGAGTTCGAGCTTTCGTGCCCTGAGTGTGAGCGATCGTCGGGTGCCACGGCGTCACGGATTATGGCTGTCGCATGTTTCAAGACCGCAGAAATGCTCGATGCGAGCCAGCAAGTCGAAAGGTGAGGTTATTCGGGACCTGATTTTCCGGCGGATCGTTCGTCCGCAAGCGAAGCGTCATGCTTTGCATGGGCCAAATCACGCTCCCGTATTTCCTCACCTCTCCAGCGTTCCCACGCCCGATGCAGCCTGTGCGCTGAGATGTCTTGCTGAAATCCCAGCCACTGTCCGACCTGCTCGGGCACCGTTCCGCTTTCAAACCGGTCCGCGGCAAACGTGTTGCGCAAGGTCTGGGGACTGGCGCGAGCTACCCGGGAATCTGCAATACCGGCGGCCAGCGTGACCGCATCGATAGAGCGCAGCATCGTGGCCTTGTGCATGATCCGCCCCGACGCGGTAGACGGAAATAACAGGTCGCCTGGCAATCCGGCGGTTTTTCGTTCGCTGATCCACTGATCAAGCAACGCGACGGCGAAAGGCGCGAGCCGGGTTTGTCGTATGAGCGCGGAATTTGAGGCTTCGATTGTGAGCCATGGCTGATTCCAGTCAAAGCTACTAACGGTCAGCGCGGCCGCCTCTCCCGTTTTCACTCCCCCTCCAAGAAATACGCCGACGAGTGCACGGTCCCTGCTTTCACGCCAGCGTTGACCGGCCGATAAATCACCAATCGGCGAGAAAAGGTAGGCGACCAGCGCCGCGCGCTCGTTGTGCGATAGAAAACCGGTTGGCTCGTTCTCCCGTGCATCCCGCCAGGGTGCTTCGCCATCTTGTGCAATAAACCGAGCAGGATTCGTGGACGCGAGTTCTATCTGACGAACATGGTCCAGCACGCGCTCGATGAGCCGTAGATAGCGTACGCGCTGTGGTTTCCGGATATCCAGTTGGGTTACAAACTGTTCGATGGCGGGCCGGTCCACGGTCTTGAGATTGACGCGTTTGACGTCCAGCCATTCAAGAAACAGGCCCCATTGCGCGCGGTAGACGTTCGCTGACGATGCCTTGAATGCCTGACCTGCCATCCACGCATCGAACGCACTTACCGGATCGGCGTACCAACTCGCGCGCTCTCGCTCGAAAATGTCGTCGGTCCTGGCGTTCAGGGGCATCAGGAATGATCCTTAGAGGTGAACCTGCGGGCGAAGCCGCTTTTAATGCGTAACTGCAACCGCTAACTCGGGATGCCCGGCGCGTGCGGCCTGGTCGTAAGCATCAACTGCGAATGCAAACACGGGCGGCAGCGCATTGGACCTGCGAAAGTCTACAAGATCGTCTGTTTCGGGAAAGCTCAGGTCAACCGGGCGTGCAAACAGAGCTCTGAGCGCTGACTCGTGCCGGCCGGCAAAACCAAGATCCGCGAGAGCCTCTGCTTCGATTGCGAGCAGGAGCCGCCACGACAGTGGGACTCCTTGCACGATATAGCGATTCGCAACCTCGCGTGTGATTCGCTTAAGGTCTCTCACCACGCGGGCGAATTCGGGGGTGTCGATACGATCTTCTTCGATGTCCATTTTTGTCTCCCTCTTTCGGCGATAATGGCAAGGTACAATACTGTACAAACATACAGTGGTTTTCGCAATCTCCCTTTATCGCGGCGCTCCGATTCGCGCTGATGCAAGCTCGCAATGTGCGATTCCGCCTACGCGCTAATCAGACGCCATCGGCTGTCGGACCCACCATGGATTTGCGATGCTGTCTACACGGTCAGGACATTTCCTGACATGGCGCCGCGAACTTCATTACATCGGATTCGCGCTTTTGATACGAAAGGAGATGAAGATGAACAAGGATCAGAAAGACGGCGTAGTAAAGCAAGCTAAGGGCAAGGTCAACGAAGTCGTCGGCAAGGTAACGGGTGATCGCGCCCAAGAAGCCAAGGGCGACGTGCAGCAGGCGGCCGGGAAGGTGCAGAAAGGCGCAGGCGATGCCCGCGAAGACATGAAGGACGCGTTGAAGAAGCACTAAGCGGTTCGACCGCGCCGTCACTATTTGATTAAGTGGCGGTTGTTTCATTCGAAGTAGATCAGCAAGCGAGGCCGTGTCAGACGCAAGTCGGCACGGCCTTCTTGTTATGTCGCCCCACGCCAAGCGGAAACTTTATGCGCATCAAGTTTCTTGGTTAGACGCGTATATCAAGACCCGGCAGCACTCATTGATATCTGAGGTGCGACGAATCGCGACTCAAGGGCTCTGAAACCCTCGCAGCTTCACACAAATAAACATAACGTTCATGTACAGTTCCGCTCGGATTTGATACCAAAAAACTCGCCCGTTCGGTGACTGCTGCCGAGCGAAGGTAAACGTACAGGCCCGGGCCGAATGAAAACGTTAGCGGTGATTCCCAAGAAGTCTCTGTTACCAACGGCGCTTTTCGCGCTGGCAGCGTTTGTCGTACCTTCTTACGGCACCGCAGCCGAAATATGTGGCGATGGCCTGTGGGCCGACGCCATGATCGGCTCATACCACGTACATCCTAAAAAACACTTTGATCAATTCAATCCGGGCGTGGGTTTGGAATGTTGGGTTTCGCCCCAGTGGGCCGTGACTGGCGGATATTTTCGAAATTCGCTTTCAGCGCCTTCATTTTATGGCGGCGGCGTGTGGGCGCCGGAGTTGACGCATTGGGGTTACGTTCGCCTCGCCGTCATGGGCGGCGTTATCTCGGGCTACGATTACGGCAAGTGGGGATTTGGCCACGATCATAAGGTCGGGCCCGTGGCTGCGCCTTTGATCATGGCCGAGTACGGTCGTATCGGCGCGAATATCATCTTGATTCCGCCGATACCATCAAGCGACTTGCCTTTTACGCTGGGTTTCCAGCTTCGCGTTCGATTTTGGTAAGCGGATCGTCATCACCTGAATCCATTGTTTCCAGCATCGGTAAAAGCTGAATCTTCCAAGGTGAGCCTTTACGGGAGACCGAACACCTCTCAATTTTTAAAATTCACCTGCGCCAATCGGCCGTGGACCTCAAGCGTCAGCGCTTCGATGCGTTCGCTCATTTGCCGCGTGATCTCGGTGAGTTGCGTATTCTGCTCGAGCAGCGCGACGAGTTGATCCGCCTGCTTCGCCGCCTGCTTCTGGCGTTCCTCGTTCGCTGCGGCGATATCTTCCCGATGTCGGGCATCGGCGTCCGAATTCACCTTGTCGCGATCAGCCTGCCGTGTCTGCGCGAGCAGGATCAGCGGCGCAGCATAAGCAGCCTGAAGACTAAAGGCGAGGTTGAGCAAGATAAACGGATAGATGTCGAACTTCGTCAGGCCCGCGACGTTCACCCCGATCCAGCACGCGACAATAACTGTCTGTCCGATCAGAAAAGTGGGCGTGCCGAAGAACCGTGCGAAGCGTTCGGCTTTGAGCGCGAACCAGTCATCGCCGAATACCGATGAAAGATGCATGTGCGGCAGATGAAAACGCAGATGGTGGCGCTTGTCTCCACCGTGTTCGTCGGGCGGAAAAGGTTTGCTCATGGTCGCTCGCGATGAATGGAATACGTGTTGACGTTATACACATCCAGGCAAGCGACCGCATGAACGAAAAGCGTGGAAAGCGCCTACGCCTTGCCGATCTCGAACTCAAACTCCGCTACACCATCGACCCCGCCCGCAACCTTGTCGCCGCGCTTCAACGCGCCGACGCCGGCCGGCGTGCCGCTGAAAATCAGGTCGCCAGGTTTGATGACAACTGCTTGCGACACGTGGCTGATGATGTCCGCGACCGGCCAGATCATGTCGGCGAGATCGCCCGTTTGCCGCGTTGCGCCATTCACCGATAACCAGATCCTGCCGGTTCCCGGATGGCCGATTTTGTCGGCGAGATGAATGGGCGTGAGGGGTGCGGATTCATCGAAACCCTTGGCCCAGTCCCAGGGCCGGCTCATTTTCTTGGCGATTGCCTGCAGGTCGCGACGCGTCAGATCGACGCCAACGCTATAACCCAGCACGTAATCGAGCGCGTCCTTGGGATCGATCCTGCTTCCCGCCTTGCCGATCGCGATCACCATTTCGATCTCGTGATGCAGGTCTTCGGTCAGCATCGGATAAGCGAGCGTTCCTGCCGCGGGCACAACGGCGTCGGTGGGTTTGGTAAAGAAGAACGGCGGTTCGCGATCCGGGTTCGCGCCCATTTCACGAGCGTGATCGGCGTAGTTGCGTCCGACGCAAAACACGCGGCGCACTGGAAACGACGCCGTCGATCCGGCGATGGGAACCGCAACGATGGGAGAAGGAGCGAAGACGTATTCGGTCATATCGGGTACTCGAAGAGATGGGGATGTCGGTGCAGAAAGGCTGCATCACCCATGAACGATATGCTTCGAGCATCTTCCATAGCAGGACAAAACCGGCCCGCGCCTTGGACTAAACTGACCGGCCCGCAAATTGCGCTGCACGGAATTGCGTCGGCGATGAACCCTCAGCCTGACGAAAGCGCCGCGTGAAATAGGCTTCATCGCGAAAGCCGACCAGGAAAGCGATGTCCTTCACGCGGCGTGTATCGTCGGCGAGCAGCGCTTTTGCGCGGCTGATTCGCTGGTCCGTGACCCATTGCACGAAAGTGCGTCCGGTTTCCTTCTTCATCAAACGCGCGACATACCCCGTCGTCAAACCGGCGGCGTCCGCGGTGGATCGCAGGGACAGCGCGTCGTCGTTCAGGTGCTTGAGTACATGGCGCATCACCTTGCTGACTGAGCCGCGGCGGCTGACGGCCCGCTCGCTGAGCGCCGCGAGGTGCAGCAACGAATCCGCGTATCGTGCGCAAACCAGTCCGATCAACTGCAGCAGGTATCCGCGCAAGCGGCCGACGGCGCCAAATCCCCGCGTGCCATCGATGTCCATCATGACCCGAACGATGCGTTGCACCTCGGCGAGATCGGCCGGCGCGAGCTGGAAATCCAGCTCGCTCTGAAAGCGGAAGGGCGCCAGCTCCGGAAAGCGGACGACAGGAACGTTGTTCAGGTCGATACGGCCATCGTAGGCATCGATATCGAGCCCGAGGAAATCCAGCGCGAAGTTGATCACGATAAACCGCGATTGCGCCGGATGCGGGATCATATGCGCCAGATGCGGCGCGATAAACGCGACGGCTCCGGTTGGAAACGCACGGGTTACATCGCCGATATGCTGCTGCGTGTCGCCCCCCAGATTGATCTGGATCTGGAAGTAGTCGTGCTTGTGCCGTTCCGTGATGGCGGAGCGCAGGGTCTGGTCGCGAATATAGAAGTCGAGCCGGTCGCTGCGCTCAGGCATGGCGTAAGTCCGCGATGCACGTCTGGCAATGGAATTCATCGACATGGATTCTGGGGCGGTTACGTAAGAAAACCTACGTTACTAGCATACTGCGTGGCTTCAAAACTTGCCGGTGACGTACGAAGCGCAGCATCGAGCAAGGTCGTGATTTCCTGCTTGCTGCGATCTTCAATAAGATCGAATCTGAGTAATGGCTTTGACGGTTCCCTCTGGTGGCATGAGAACCCAGTTCAGTGCGATACCCGACAGTATTGGGACGTTTCAAACGAACTGATTGTTTTCCCAAGAAAACAATCAGTCAAGGAATCGCCAAACAAAGTATGCGTGAAGCCTTGAAATAAAGGCCATATCACGAGTAGGGTGGCGAATGCTAGGGCGCTGCAAGCGGTAACATCGAACACGACGTCGATTGCTTGGCGTCGACTTGTTCGGGGACACCACTTGCGCGCCCTTGTTTACTCTTGCCACTTGCTGGGCCCACAACGCCCAGGTCACCGACTCAAAAGCGTTCCATGACCTCTGTACTTCTACTCGAAAATATCCACGACACCGCGGTTGCCCGTTTCAGCGAGTCAAAGCTCGAGGTCGAGCGACGCGCAGGCGCGCTTGCTGGCGCAGAGCTGCTGAGCGCGCTCCAGGCGCACAACCTTGTCGGGATTCGATCGGCGACGCATCTCCGGCGCGATGAAATCGATGCCGCGCGTCATCTGCTTGCGATTGGCTGCTTTTGCATCGGTACGTCGCAAGTCGATCTGGACGCCGCTGCACAAGCAGGCATTCCGGTGTTCAACGCGCCGTTTTCGAACACGCGTTCGGTGGCGGAACTGGTTATTGCAGAAGCCATTCTGCTATTGCGCCGCGTTCCGGAAAAAAGCGTACAGGCGCATGCGGGCAAGTGGGCGAAGGGCGCAAGCGGGTCGTTCGAAACGCGCGGCAAGACGATCGCGATCGTGGGTTACGGCAACATCGGCTCGCAGGTTGGCGTGCTTGCCGAAGCCATGGGAATGCGCGTGGTTTATTACGATGTGCAGGCGCGTTTGTCGCTGGGCTCGGCGCGTGCATCGCAATCGTTGGCCGACGCCGTATCGCAAGCCGACGTCGTCACACTCCATGTGCCGGCGACCGCGCAAACCAACTGCATGATCGATGCAGAGACGATCGCCTGCTTCAAACCCGGCGCAATCCTGATCAACGCGTCGCGCGGATCGGTCGTCGATATCGAAGCGCTCGCGCAAGCGTTGAACGCGAAGCGGCTGGGCGGTGCGGCGATCGATGTATTCCCGGAAGAGCCGAAAACAAACGCCGATGAATTCAAAAGCGTGCTTCAGGGCTTGCCGAATGTGATCCTCACGCCGCACGTCGGCGGCAGCACGGAGGAGGCGCAGGAGAATATCGGCACGGAGGTCGCGACCAAGCTGATTTCGTTTCTGACCACGGGCGACACGGTCGGGGCCGTCAACTTCCCGCACGTGAATCCGGGACCGCTCGACGCAGCCGCGCGTTTGCTCAACGTTCACGGCAATGCGCCGGGCGCGCTCGCCACGCTCAACACGAAGCTTGCGGCGGAGGGCGCGAATATTGTCGCGCAGCATCTGCAAACGCAGGGCGAAACGGGATATGTGGTCACGGATCTGGACCGCGCGCCATCGAATGGACTGATCCAGGCACTTTCGAAAGAGCCGGGCTTTATCCGAACGCGCTTGCTGCTGAAATAACCGCGCTCGACCATCTAAAAGGTGAGCTTATTCGGGAGCTGACCGCAATTGATGATTTGCGATCAGCCCCGGAAACTAGAACGATTCCTTGAACGGCCGCAAATCGATTTCTTGCGTCCACGCCGACGGATGTTGCACGTGAATGGCCCAGAACGTTTCGGCGATTGCATCGACGTTGAGCAAGCCATTCTCGCCACGTTCGGCAACGGCTTGCGGACGCGAAGTCCTGAGCCTTTCACCGTCGATACCCCCATCCACCACCACATGCGCGACGTGCAATCCAAGCGGCCCGAATTCGCGCGCCATGCTTTGGGCGATCATGCGCACGCCCGCTTTCGATGCCGAGAAGTGAGCGAAGCCAGGCTTGCCGCGAAGGCTCGCTGAAGCACCCGTGAAGATCACCGTGCCGCGTCCCAGCGGCACGAGTCTGCGCGCAGCTTCCCGGCCCACGAGGAATGCGCCCACGGGTCCCGTGCGCATGAAGCTTTCGAAATCGTCGAGGCTCAAATCGCGAAAGTCGACGCGCCTGTTATTGCCGACGTTATAGATGACGAGCGACGGCGGTTCAATTCCTTCGCGGGACGCCATGGCTTTATCGAAGAGATCGAGGACATCGGGTTCCGATGTTGCATCGGTTACGACTGACTCGGCGTGATGCCCGTTCGCCGTAATCGCGCGCACGACGGTGTCGAGCTTTTCAAGCGAACGGCCCGCGACAAACACGTGATAATCCTGCTGCGCAATCAGTTTGCAGAGCGCGGCACCCAGGCCGAGGTCCGCACCTACGCCAATCACGATCGCACTTTTACGCGTCATGGGAGCACCTTGAGGTTGGTATCAAACGTGATTCGATTCTAAGCGTGTAACCTCAAGCATGCTTGAATGGTCGTCCTTACATGGAGCACTTCTACATGCCGGGTCATGCAGGAAGCTGTCATTGCGGCTCAGTCCCGCGCGAACCGTTTATTTGAAGTCCCAGCGCATCTGCTCGACAATGCCCACGCCCCGCGATGTACGCACGCATTCGCTGACATAGTCGGTGAACGGCAATGGCTCGAAGCCGATTTCATCGCGCAGACGATGGTTGTCGAAGGTGTAGTCGAGCGCGGCAAAGCCGGCATACAGCCGCAGCGCGTGTTCGATCAGCCGGCCGCTCGCCGAGTTCTCGCGGCCGACAACCTCGCGCGCCATCTTGCGAAAATCGCGCTCGCCGCAAATGGTGTAGCGGCGGCCGTGAATGCCGGTGGCTTCGTCCATCGCGATCAGGATCTTGCCGATAGTCGGCGCTTCCGTTCCCGCCGACACGTGGTACAGGTCGAACGCCAGATTCGGCTTCACGGCAAGCAGCATCAGCGCGCGTGCGCAATCGTCGCCGGAGACGACATCGAGCCGGCTCATGGCGCGTGCGGTGAAACGGCGCGCGCCATGCACCACGCGCATCACCCAGAAAATGCTCGCCGACGGCAGTGTCCCCAGCACGGTATGCCCCACCACGATCGATGGCCGCGCGACCACCAGCGGCAGGCGCGGAAAGTTGCTGCGCAGCAGATGTTCGGCGTCCCGCTTGCTTTGCGTGTAGGGCACGAGATGTCCCGCGTCCGCCTGCGAAAACGCCGACTCCCGCACGTTGCCGCCGCATTGCGTGCCGCATGCCATTGCGGTGCTGACGTGCAGGAAGCGTTGCAGCGCGGCGCTTCCATCGAAACGCGATGCAAAGCGCAACGTGTCGCGCACGTTGATATCGAGCACTTGCGGGTTGCTCGAGAACGATGCCATTGCGGCGCAGTTGATCACATGAGATGCGTCGCGAAGACGCGCGAGATCGGCGCCGCAGAACTCGCCGCCCAGTTCGCCCACGATCACGTTCGCCGCGCTCAAACGCTCCGCTTGTACGTGAGGCAAGCCGCACCGCGCGGCTGAAGCGCGTAGCCGCGCGATCGCCTTGCTGATGTCGGCGGCACGCACGAGACACACCACGCGGTCCAGTAAGCCGCCATTGACCAGCGAAACCAGCACATTCCCGCCGATAAAACCCGTCGCCCCCGTGAGTACAAGACTGACCACACCGGCCGGACGTGCCTGTCTGTGAGGCGCCGGGCGTTCAGGCCAGGTGCGGGAAGCACAGGAGGCGTAGTTGAGAGGGGTTTGCCATGCGAACATTGTGTGCTCCGTTCGGTAACAGGACAGGGTCGTAAAGGATCGACGGGAACGAGCTGGGATCAATAGCGGTAGGTCAGCGCCGATATCGCGAAGTAATTGACCTTCTTCTGCACGATCGGGCTGTCGCCGGAATTGCCGATAAGACGGCTTGCGCCAGCTTCGGTGTGCACGGACCATCGTGGGGAGAAGACGGTCGCGGT
Source organism: Burkholderia sp. PAMC 28687 (assembly GCF_001577465.1). NCBI lineage: Bacteria > Pseudomonadati > Pseudomonadota > Betaproteobacteria > Burkholderiales > Burkholderiaceae > Burkholderia > Burkholderia sp. PAMC 28687. The sequence goes on along the minus strand of NZ_CP014507.1, from coordinate 1,377,198 downwards.
CCAGCCGACCGAAACCTTCGCGCTGTCGATACCGCCTTTCACCGAGTAAGGCCGGAAGTTGCTATTGGCCGCTTGTGCGTCGGTAACGCCAAAGAAGGTTTGCGCATAACGCCCGGTGCCCGCGTGGATGGAGCCGGTGATATCGACTTGATTCGTGGGCGTTTGCAGAAACGGCACGGTCATGGCGACGTGACCGCTCAAGCCGCGGCCGGTATGTGTGAGCGGTTGGTCGAGCGTCACGCTGATGGTCGATGTACCGAACACATGCGCGCCCGCCTGCACGGAGAGCATCAGCGAGCCCGGAATGCGGCCCATGCCCTTGAGGTAATTAGAGCCGGGCAGGTCGGTGCGATTGCTGTCGCTGCGGCCGAAGTCGTAATCGAGCGCCGTCGATACAAACAAGCCGTTCGCAAATTCCTTCTTGTAGCCGGCGCCTTCCATGGGGCTGAGAAAAAAGCCGTTGTCGAACTGGGCGGCAATAACCGGCGCGACGACCGGCCGATAATCGCGGCTACCCTCATATCGCGGTGCGATGCCGGTGGCGAGCGAGAACATATAGATGTTCTCGGCGTGCGCCAGTGAGACACCGGTCAGGCCGAGCGTCGAAAGACAAAGGTGAGACAGACGTTTGCGCACAATGGGAGCGTTCGAGGGAGAGGAAGCCGCAGTGTAGGTAGGCGGCTCTCCCGCGTCTGTCTTGAATCTGCGGGGATTTGTGCGGGTTTGTGTTCGCGTGTCGGCAAGTGTTTCAGCGAAGCTTGCTCACGCGCGTATTCTTGCGATATTGCCGTTTCGATCCCACGCCGATGAACCCATCAAACGCACTGATCAGGTCCGCCATGTGTTGCACTCTGTTTGCGTTCGCGAGTCCAATTACGGGCTCTAATGCGATCGCAGCGGGTGCGCGCACGAATCACGGTAACGATCCGTTCTTTCAGATATCTACGGCTGTTGCGCATTGCCCCGCGCCTTTAGGTCCGTTGCAGACCGACCAGGAATGGCTCGACGATGCCCATTACCGCATCGAGCGCGGCAATAGTTGCTGGGTGGAGGGGCGATGCCGCTTGTCCAATGCGTATCGATACGATGGCGAGATTGCCGAAGCCGTGCAACGGCGTCTGAACGCAATCAATGCGACCTTGCACTGGCGTGAAAATTCGACGCTATGGCTCACGCTGCAGCGGCGATTTATCTATGTGCAAGGGTGTGTATCGAAGCAATTCGATACCGCCAAGTTCCTGTCTGAGCTGGAAAAGACAGCGGACGTGGATCGGGTTATCGACAACACCACGACCATGCCTTCCAGGCTACCGTTGCCGTACAAAACGCCCGATGACTGATGCCTGCAGGGAGGCGAGGCGTGCGCGAAATCGGTATTGGCGATATTGAGCGCATTCGCGCGAACCGCCGCAAACCATCCACCGCGCAGCCTCGCTTCAGTAACTCAATTCTGCGGCACGTTCGCCTTGTTGCCCGCGAGCGGCGAGCCATAACCGCCGCTTTGCGTGTTATTGGGCAAACCGTTGACCAGCTGAGCGCGCGGATCGGTCGGATTCAGGTTCATCTCTCCGGCCTGCACATTGCCGTGACTGGGATATTCGCTCCCGAGCGGCGCATTCGGCATCAGACGAGGATTGTTCGCCGGTGCGCTCATGTCGTCGTTCGGGCTCTGTCCGTGATTCATGCCCGTGGTTTGCGCCACGACTCCTTGCGCGGCGAACGAGGTCACAAGCGCCGCGGCGGCTACCGTCAAAATGCGATTCAACTTAACGTGATTAACCATGACTGAACTCCCTTTGTTGGGTTTTCGTGTCCGTGATTTATGGGATTCGCGTTAAGCCGTCACGCGTTTTTATGGGTAAGTCTGCTTGGCGAAACTTGCGACCTTATTTGCGCGCCTTCTTCAACTTCTCTTCGCGCTTGGGCCTGTCGTCGATGATTTTTGTCCGGGCCTTGTTCTTCAGCTTTTTCCACTTCTTGCACTCGTCCTTCGTGCGCAAGCAGCCAATGCACAGGCCGGTTTTGCTGTCGAACTTGCAGATGCTGATGCAGGGCGAATCAACTGCCATATCAATCCAATGGAACCCGAGAAAAATGCGTGCTGCTCACCACGTGACATCTCGCACAATGCATGCCCGAGTGCCAAAAACATAATTGCGATCAGGCCAATAGCCGACGCAGCACGGGTGTACACAAATTGTTCATCCGGGTAGCTAATCCGTGGCACGTGTGACCCGGATGCTAAGATTTGGAACATTCCGTCGCGTTGTGCGTAAAGACTGTATGTTATGTCGTGCATTACGCCACCTGCGACCTACCGGCTTTTGCTTCGGACCATGCAAAAACCCCCATTGTTCTCGACGCTGAGCCAGCTTGAATTCGAGCGCGCCGTACTGGGACGCGTCGTGGCCGGCATGCCGCTCGCCGAAGTGCTCGAACACGTGATCCATCGGGTGGAAAACCGCTCGGAGCAACCCATGCGCGCCTCCGTGCTGCTGGTCGATACCACCGGAAAACGCCTCGTTCATGGCGCGGCGCCGAGTTTGCCCGACGAATACAACCGCATTGTCGACGGCCTCGAAACCGGCCCTTTAATGGGATCGTGCGGGGCCGCGGCGTTTCGCGGGGAACCGGTGATTGTCGAGGACATCGATACAGACCCGGTTTGGGCCGCTTTTCGCGATATCGCCCGGAAGTTCGAATTGCGCGCGTGCTGGTCCATGCCCATTTGCGCCGCCGATGGCCGCGTGCTCGGCACCTTCGCCAATTACTATTCGATGCCGAAAAAGCCGTCGCCCGAAGAACTGGACGACATTGCGCAAGTGGCGAGCGTGACGGCGCTGGCAATCGAGCGGCACGCTGGCGACCGCGCGCTGCGGGAAAGCGAAGAGCGTTTGCGGATCGCGCAGCAGGCCGGCGGGATTGGTACCTTCGAGCTGTTTCCGGACAGCGGGCGTATTGCGGTATCGGAGGAACTTTGCTGGCAGTGGGGTTTGACGCCCCGCCATGAGACCCATCTCGACGTACTGCTGGACCTCGTGCATCCCGATGACCGCGCACGCGTGTTGACGGCGCACCAGGACATGCATACGGGCGCGCTGGATTATCTCGAATATCGCATCCGCCGCGCGGACAATGGCGAAGAGCGCTGGATGGCACGCCGCGGCGAAGCCATCGCCAACAGCAGCGGCGGCCTGCGTTTTCTTGGCGTGACATACGACATCACGGGCCACAAGCGTTTCGAAGAACGCCTGCGCGTGAGTGAAACGCAATTGCGCCGGCTGAACGATTCGCTCGCGGCCGAAGTCGATGCCCGCACTCGCGAGCGCAACAGCATCTGGCGCAATTCGCGCGATCTTTTTATCGTGGCGACCAGTTCGGGCGTGCTGCGCGCGGTCAATCCCGCGTGGACCGACATCCTGGGTTTTCGTGAGGACGAACTGATCGGCAAGTCGTTCGCGGAAATCGTTCATCCGGATGACGTGGAAGCCACCGAGACCGCGCTGCAATCCGTCGCGCGTTCGGGGATCGTGCGGTTTGAAAATCGTAACCGTCACAAGGACGGGTCTTACCGATGGGTATCGTGGGTCGCGGCGCCCGAGGGCGACACGCTGTACGGCAACGGCCGCGATGTCACCAGCGAAAAGGAAACCCAGCACGCGCTGCAGCAAACCGAAGAGGCCTTGCGTCAGGCGCAGAAGATGGAGGCGCTCGGGCAACTGACGGGCGGTATCGCGCACGATTTCAACAACCTGCTGCAAGGCATTACCGGTCCGCTCGAACTGATCCGCCGTTATACCCAGCTCGGCCGGACGGACGACATCGACCGCTTCATCACGATGGCAACCGGCGCTGCGAACCGCGCCGCGTCGCTGACGCATCGTCTGCTGGCGTTTTCGCGGCGTCAGCCGCTCGACCCGAAGCCGGTGAACGCGGACGAGTTGCTGCATTCCATCGACGATCTGCTCAAGCGCACGATGGGCGAGGCGATCGATACACGCGTGATTCCCAATCCGAGACTCTGGCTCACGCGCTGCGACGCAAATCAGCTCGAAAACGCCGTGCTGAACTTCGCGATCAACGCGCGTGACGCGATGCCCGAAGGCGGCCGCCTGACGCTCGAGACGGACAACGTGGAACTCGGGCCCGAGTTCGCAACGTCGCATCCCGATGTCGCGCCGGGCCAGTACGTGGTGGTATCGGCGTCGGATACGGGCGCCGGCATGCCCGACGACGTCAAGGCGCGCGCCTTCGATCCGTTCTATACGACCAAGCCGCTCGGGCAGGGCACGGGGCTGGGTTTATCGATGGCGTACGGGTTTGCCAAGCAATCGGGCGGAATCGCGACCATCGAAAGCGCGCCCGATGCCGGTACGACCATCCGGCTTTATCTGCCGCGGTTCACCGGCGGTGCGGGCAAGACCGAGGTGACAACGGAGCTGACGGAAGCGCATCGCGCAGCCGGCGGCCACGTGATCCTGGTGGTCGAAGACGATGCGTCGGTGCGTGAGCTCGTGTGCGAGATCCTGCGCGACCTGGATTATGAGGTGCTGGAGGCCGTCGACGGACCGTCCGGACTTGCGATACTGAATTCGCCGGCGCGTATTGACCTGCTGGTCACCGATGTCGGCTTGCCCGGGCTGAACGGCCGCCAGCTTGCCGATGCCGCCCGGGCCTCTCGCCCCGCGCTCCGCGTGCTGTTCATGACGGGTTACGCCGAGTCGGCCACGCGCGCCAACGGCTTTCTCGACACCGGCATGGAGATGATCACCAAGCCCTTCACGCTCGAATCCATGGCGAGCCGCATCCGCCGCATGGTGACCATGGCGGGCTGATTGCGGCTCCCGTATTGCCTCACCGTCAAATACCCGCCCGAATGGCATGGTCTTTGCTCATGCATGGCGGGCGTGTGCGTTTCCCGAGACCGCAGGACACCGGCTCGCGGCTGACAACTCTACAAACCATCGCAACGCTTGGCCGGAGATCCTTGATGGATCGCCGGCGCGACCGCATCATGAACCCCGCTAAAGCCAATAAGAGAACGATGTGATGACACCAAATCCCGTCCCGCGCCGGCCCGCGTCGAAGGTCTTGCCTCCCGAGGCGCCGGGCATGCGGGCGTTGCTTTCGCTGGTCACCGGCGTGGTGGTGATCTGCGCGCTGTATTTTGGGCGCGCGGTGCTGATCCCGATCATTCTCGCGGTGTTGTTGAGCTTCCTGGTTGCGCCTTTCGTCGATTTGTTGCGGCGGTTGAAACTGGGGCAAGTGCCGTCGGTGATCCTGGCCGTGCTCGTTGCGTTGTCCGTGCTGACGGCGGTTGGCGCGCTGATCGGTGCGCAAGTGGCGCAGCTCGCCAGCGACCTGCCGCGTTATCAGGTCGCCGTAGAACGGAAAATCGATGCCGTGCAGGAGAAGACAGTTGGCCGCGCTGATGCGTTCCTTGGCAAGGCGGCAACCGCGCTGAAACGGATATCGCCGAACCGGCAGGAGGAGATCCGCAAGAGCCAGGAGAACCAGACGGCGTCTCCTATCGACGCACCCATGCCCGTCGAAGTCCACGAGCCATCCCCTTCGCCAGTGGAACTTGCCCAGCGCTTCCTGTCGCCGATCATCAGTCCGCTCGAGACCACGGGCATTGTCCTTGTCGTGGCGATATTTATCCTGTTGCAGCGAGAAGACCTGCGCGACCGGCTGATCCGGCTGTTCGGATCGCGCGACCTGCACCGCGCAACGACCGCCATGGATGAAGCCGCGCGGCGGCTTTCGCGCTATTTCCTCGCGCAGCTCGGCATCAACATGGGCGTGGGTATCGTGATTTCCATCGGGCTCGCGATCATAGGCGTGCCCGGCGCGCTGCTGTTCGGCGTGCTGACCGGATTGCTGCGTTTCGTGCCCTACGTGGGGACGTGGATTGCGGCGCTGCTGGCCGTTATCTTCGCCACGGCAGTCGGCCCGGGCTGGTCGATGATGATCTGGACCATCGTGCTCTTCGGGGTCACCGACATCGTCGCGGGCCAGATCGTCGAACCGATGCTTTATGGCCACAGCACGGGTCTTTCGCCCTTTGCCGTGATTGTTGCGGCGGTGTTCTGGAGCTGGATCTGGGGGCCGATCGGGCTGGTTTTATCTACGCCATTGACGCTGTGTCTCGTGATTCTCGGGCGTCATGTGGATCGGTTGGAATTCCTCGACGTGCTTTTCGGCGACCGTCCAGCCTTGACGCCGGCGGAGAATTTTTATCAGCGGCTGCTCGCCAACGATCCCGACGAAGCGCTCGTACAGGCCGAATCGCTACTCAAGGAGCGCTCGCTCAGCGCGTATTACGACGAGGTCGCGCTGGAGGGTTTGCGGATCGCGCATCAGGACGTGCTGCGCGGTGTCGTGACGGCGGACCAGTTGAAACGCATCAACGAATCCGCAATGGATATCATCGAAGGGCTGGAAGAGGTCGAGGACGTGGTGATGGCCGCCCGCCCCGATGAAGAACCGCCGGCAAGCCTGGAGATGTCGGATCGCGAGGCGGGCATTTTCCACGAAGCGCCGCCTGCTCATTTCGATGCTGCCAGCGAAGGGCATACGTCGTCCGTGCTGTGCATCGCGGGGCGCGGCGTGCTGGACGATCTGGCCGCGACGATTGCCGTGCAACTGTTTCGCAAGCACGGACTGGGCGCCGATCTCGCGCCGTACGAGCGTTTCTCCCGTACCCGTTTCGATGAAGTCGACCTGACCGGCGTTTCGCTGATCTGCGTGATTTCTTTCGATGCCGCCGAATCGCCGCCTTACTTGCGCAATCTGCTGCGCCGATTGCATCAGCGGGCAGGGGCGGCGGATCTGATTGTCGGGCTGGTCGTGCCGGACAGCGCGCTGGAAGGCGAGGCGGTGATCAGGAAGACATCGGCGGCGACTTCGTTCAAGGAACTGGTCGAGGCGTGCGTGGCTGCTGCGCGGCTACAGACTACCAATGGCGTCTCCTGGGAAGGCCTGAACCCGGAAGAACCCGTGCCGGTTGCAGATTCGGGAAAGGCGCCGGCGGTTGTTCCTGTCTTGCGCGGCGCCTGAATGCCGCTTAACGATTTCCGTCGAAGAGATCGTTCAGCATGGTGTCGAAGGCGCCTTGCGCCTCTTCGAGTTCCTGCAACGCAGCGTCGAAAGTCTGCAATGCGATCTGCGTAGGCCGGCCGTCGCCGTTCGGCGGAAACTGCCCCTGTAATGCCGTGAACGCCGCCTGGACCTGCTGTGTGGCGTTCACGATGCGCTGCATCGCCTGCGCTTCTTCTGTTCGATTGTGTTCGGCAGTCATCGGAGTCTCCGTTCTGGGAACCCCGATATTACCAATTGATGTGACAGGCGGCACGCCTACTGCGACGTCCAGCCGCCATCGATCTGAAGCGCCGAACCGCGCATTTCATCGGCGGCTTCCGAGCAGAGAAATACCGCCAGCTTGCCAATCTGCTCCGGCGTCACGAACTGTTCCGACGGCTGTTTCTCGCCGAGCAGCTTCGAGCGCGCCGCGTCCGGCGAGATGTTTTCCTTCGCGGCGATATCGTCGATCTGCTTTTGCACCAGCGGCGTCAGCACGAAACCCGGGCAAATCGCGTTCACCGTGACGCCCGTGCGCGCATTTTCGAGCGCGGCTACTTTCGTCAAACCGACAATGCCGTGCTTCGCGGCCACATACGCCGATTTCCCCACCGAGCCCACCAGCCCGTGCGCCGAGGCGATATTGATCACGCGACCCCAGCCGTTATCGCGCATTTTCGGCAACGCAACCCGCATGGTGTGAAACGCCGAGGTCAGATTGATCGCGATAATGGCGTCCCACTTCTCGACCGGGAAGGTATCGATGGTCGCGACGTGCTGGATGCCCGCGTTGTTCACGAGTACATCCACGGCGCCGAATTGCTCGATGGCAAACGTGATCATCGCTTCGATCTCGGTGGCCTTGGACATATCCGCGCCGTGATGCACGGCCTTCACGCCGTGCTGTTCGATCTGCGATTTCGCGTTCTGGATCACGGTGGCGTCGCCGAAACCATTCAGCACGATATTCGCGCCGGCTTGCGCGAGCGCATTGGCGATCCCGAGGCCAATACCGCTGGTCGATCCGGTGACGAGTGCGGTCTTGCCGGCGAGCGGAGTTGCTGCGAATGAAGTCATGGGGCGGGTCCTGTCGAAGAGGATGTTGGATGGCGGCATCAGGTGTCGATGCCGCCAAGTTTGCCAGATGTCGCGCCGGGGGTTAAACCAGGCCGGTCGTGTAATACACGGCGATCACGAAAAATACCGCCAGGGTCTTGATGATCGTCACGGCGAAAATATCGCGATACGCCTCGCGGTGCGTCAACCCGGTCACGGCGAGCAGCGTGATCACCGCGCCGTTATGCGGCAGCGTGTCCATGCCGCCGCTGGCCATCGCGACCACGCGATGCAGCACTTCGAGCGGGATATGCGCGGCTTCCGCGCCCTTGATGAACGTGTCCGACATGGCCGCGAGCGCAATGCTCATTCCGCCCGACGCCGATCCGGTGATGCCGGCAAGCGAACTCACGGAAACGGCCGCGTTGACCAGCGGATTCGGGATGCTCTTGAGCGCATTGCTGACCACGATAAACCCCGGCAATGCCGCGATCACGCCACCGAAACCGTACTCGGAGGCGGTGTTCATCGCGGCGAGCAACGCACCGCCCACAGCCGCTTTCGTACCCACGGCAAAACGTTCGCGCACGCGCCCGAACGCTGTCAGCACGACCAGCAAGATGCCGAGCAGCAGCGCGCCTTCGACGGCCCAGATTGCAACCACGGATTTGATCGGCGTGACGATCGCCGCATGAACGCCCGGCAGCACATCGGGCGCGACGGAATAACTCGCGCCGTACCAGACGGGAATCAGCTTCGTCAGCGCGAAGTTCGCAACGCCGACCAGCACCAGCGGCGCGACCGCCAGCAACGGATTGGGCAACTGCGCGCTTTCCACGCGATCCGGCTCATTGACAAGCGACGTGCCGTAACCCTCGCCGGTCGCCATCACCGAGCGGCGGCGCCATTCGAGAAAGGTCAGCCCGACCACGATGATGAACAGCGAACCGGCCGTTCCAAGAATCGGCGCGGCCCAGCCCGTGGTCTTGAAAAAGGTCGTGGGGATGATGTTCTGGATCTGCGGCGTGCCGGGCAGGGAGTCCATCGTGAACGAGAATGCGCCGAGCGCGATTGCGCCGGGCATCAGGCGCTTCGGGATATTGCTTTGCCGATACATCTCGGCCGCGAACGGATATACGGCGAACACGACCACGAATAGCGAGACACCGCCATAGGTGAGCAACGCGCACACCGCCACGATCACCGCATTCACGCGCGTCTTGCCGATGTATCGGATGGCGGCGGCCACGATCGATTCCGAGAATCCCGACAATTCGACGACCTTGCCGAACACGGCGCCAAGCAGGAAGACGGGGAAATACAGCTTGACGAAGCCGACCATCTTCTCCATGAAGATGCCCGAAAACACCGGCGCGACAGCCGCGGGTTCAGTGAGCAGGACGGCGGCGAGGGCGGCGAGCGGCGCCACCAGGATCACGCTGTATCCGCGATACGCGGCCAGCATGAGAAACGCCAGTGCGGCGAGGACGATGATGAACGACATTGAGTCTCCGTACTTTGTTGTATATCCCGGCGCGCAATGAACGGTCCGGGTAGGGCGCGCCTTTATTGCAGCATCCGTGCCAATCGTTGTTTGGCAAGGCTTTCCGGGAATAATCGGCGGTCGTGGCAACGGATTCATGACGGAAATCCATGAATCGAGACGAAAACCGTTGGAAAGCTATCCGAAATTTCTGCTGGATTTCCTCTAAATCGCGGCCAAACGGCCGGTAGTGTAATGCCTTGCTGATTTTCCACGTTTCGAGATACCCTGTCTCGATATCGAGAAAACCCACGAGACACTGATGCTCAACGACTGGACGCACGTCCCCGTCGATTACAGCGACGTTTTGCGCCGCGCGATGGATTCGCTCTTCAAGACCTTCGAGAATTTCAGCGAAGGCACGTTTATCGTCGATAAAGATGCGCGCGTCGTCTGGATCAACAAGCGCTACGCCGCGCGTTTCGGGTTTGCAGATCCCGAGGACGCCATCGGGCGGGACTGCGAAGCGGTGATTCCGAACAGCCTGATGCGCGAGGTCGTGACGACCGGCAAACCGATCCTGCTCGACTTGCTGGAGACGGATCGCGAACCGCTGGTCGTCACGCGCTTGCCGCTGAAGGACGATTTCGGCGAAACGGTCGGCGCGATCGGCTTCGCGCTCTTCGATGAAATGAAAGCGCTCACGCCGCTGTTTTCCCACTATTCACGCGTGCAGCAGGAACTGATCGCGACACGGCAATCGCTGGCACAGGCGCGGCGCGCGAAATATACGTTTGCAAGTTTTGTCGGCACGAGCACGGCGAGCCTCGACGTCAAGCGCCAGGCGAGGCGCGCCGCGCAGGTCGATTCGCCGGTTTTGTTGTCCGGTGAGACGGGCACCGGCAAGGAGCTGCTTGCGCACGCCATTCACGGCGCGTCGGCGCGATCGGCGCGGCCGCTGGTATCGGTGAACGTCGCGGCCATTCCCGACACCCTCCTCGAAGTCGAATTTTTCGGCGCGGCGGCGGGCGCTTATACGGGTGCGGATCGCAAGGGGCGGGTGGGCAAATTCGAACTCGCCGACGGCGGCACGTTATTCCTCGATGAAATCGGCGATATGCCGCTCGCGCTGCAGGGCAAGTTGTTGCGCGTGTTGCAGGAAAAGGAGTTCGAGCCGCTCGGATCGAACCGCATTGTGCGGGCGGACGTGCGGATCATCGCCGCGACGTCGGCGGATTTACCGGCGCTTGTGTCGAGCGGACGGTTTCGCGCGGATCTGTTTTATCGGCTGAACGTGCTGGCGATCCATGCGCCGCCGTTGCGCCAGCGTATAGGGGATATCGAGGCGCTCGTATACGCCATGCTCGAAGAGCTCTCCGCCGATGCCCGCCCGCGTCACGCCGGCCAGTTCGTTCTTCACGACGACGCGTTGCGCCTCTTGTGCGCGTATTCGTGGCCTGGGAATGTGCGTGAATTGCGCAATGCGCTGGAGCGAGCGGTGATGTTGTCGGACAGCGAGCATATCGATGCCCGCGCGCTGGGGTCGTTCATGGGTGCGGAAAGTATCGCGCCGGAGCCGGAACCGCCAAGGGCATCTGCGGAAGACGAGGTCGTGCCATATGCAGAAGCCATGGCGTCGTTTGAAAAGCAGTTTCTCTCCGATGCGCTGCATGCCAGTGGTGGACGAGTAGCCGAAGCGGCGCAGCGAATCGGCATTGGGCGGGCGACGATGTACAAGAAGATCGTGGCGCTGGGGATCGCGGTCTGACGAACCGATTTCTCGCCGAAGGATTCGCCACCAGATTCGCCATGGAGTCGATATCTATCTGGAATATAATGGTTTTTTATGGTTTTTTAGTGTCCATAAGATTCGCCATTAAATCCGCCAGATAACAACCATGACGCTCGCTGAATCGAAATATCCGTACTACGCGGTCCATCAGATGCATCCAATGCTGCCTTCCGAGCTGAAAATGGATACATTGCGTCCACTGGCGGCGGATGTTATCGGTCAGGCGAAGGATCTCGCGGCGCATGGCATGCCTCATTTGCGCGATCTGTTGCGCGAAGCGCTGCGTCCCATGAATTCCTACTATACGAACAAGATCGAAGGGCAGCATACCGAACCGCTGCTGATCGAGCGCGCGCTGCAGGAGGATTTCTCGGCCAAGCCGGGAGAGGCGCTTAAGCAGCGCATCGCGGTGGCGCATATCGGCACGGAGCGCTGGGGCGAAGAGACCTTTCCCGCCTTCGATTCCACAGCGTTTTTCGAGAGCTCGGTCGTCCAGGCGATTCATCGGCATTTGCATGACCAATTGTCGGAGCAGGACTTGCTCCAGACGGGCGATGACGGCAAAGAGGAAAAAATCACGCCGGGCATCTGGCGGGACCGAGGCGTCAAGGTCGGCGCGCACATCCCGCCGGATCCGGCCACTGTGCCGCGGTTCATGGAAGAGTGGACACGCGGATATCGCTACGCGCGGGCTGGCGAAACGGCTGTTATTGCACTAACGGCGGCGCATCACCGGCTCGCATGGATCCACCCGTTTCTGGATGGCAACGGGCGCACGGCGCGGTTGCATACGCATATCGGGCTGTCTGCGCTTGGGCTGACGCAAGGGCTCTGGTCTCCCATGCGCGGCTTTGCGCGCGAACAAGCGGATTACTACAAGCATCTGATTGCAGCCGATCAGCGCCGCAAAGGCGATCTTGACGGCAGGGACGTCCTGAGCGAAAGCGGTCTGGTGGAGTTCATAGACTTCTGCATGAGCGTTTATCTGGATCAGATCAGGTTCATGGACAGCATGCTGCAGATGCAGGCTTTCGAAGCAAGACTCGCGCAAATGCTGGCCGCCGAATCGACCAAGGCCGATACCCGTTTTCTGCGCGTCGAGGCTGCGCAACCGCTTGCGTACCTGGGTACGGTCGGAACTCTCGACAGGACGCGGTTCAAGGGAATGACGGGGCTTGCAAGCCGAACCGCGGACCGCGCGTTGGCCGATCTCTTCAAGCTGGGCATCGTCAGTTCGAAGACGCCGAAAGGACCGGTCGAGCTTGCGTTGCCGCTCAAGTTGTTTCGCTACCTTTTTCCCCGCCTGTGGCCCGAAGCCGAGGTCGATACGGCGCGTCAGGTGTGAGCTTCAAACGCACGCCTGGAAGGCGCCCCGAAACCGCCGCGTGGCATACTCGCGTTATCATAAAAACAGCGATAAAAAGGGGTATCGGATGAAGCTTTCCTGGGTATTTGCCGTGCGTTCTCTGGCGCTCGTGCCGCTTCTCGCGGCTGTTTCTGCATTGTCCGCATGCAGCAGTGCGCCGCCGCTGTTTTCATCCGACGGCCGCCCGACCTCGATGATCAATTGCCCCTCGAACGGCGGCTGGAGTAACTGTCAGGAAAACGCGCGTGCCATGTGTGCAGGCAGTTACGATGTGCTGGATCAAAGCAGCGAGAACGGCCAGAACGGATTACTTATCGCCTGCCGCGCGAAGTAAACGTGGGTGCGCAGCCCTTGGCTTCGCCCACGCCAAATGAATCAAGGCTGAACGGTGATCCGCGCAAACTGATATTCCAACAAAAAACGCCAATAGGGCGACTTGGTTTAAACCGCGCAAACGATTCAATAGGAATTTTTTGATCGCTGATGCAAATACGCAGTAATCACGAATGGTTTCACGGCGCCGAAGCTGAAAACAAATACAAACTTTACCAGCGCCATTATTTCCGCTTTGCGCTCATTTGTTTAACGAAGTATTAAATATTCACGAATATTTTTCCGACTCGAACACGCTCATAGTTTCATACTTACTGCATTGGCTCCGCGCAATACACGTCACTCATCAAATTGAGATATGCTGCGATCAGAGTTTGCGGCGGCGTCGTTCGGGGCAACAGCGGCGCTACAGCCCATTTGTATCAATCCGGCGTTTTGATACCTAGTGTGGATCGGTTATTCGTTCCACATGAAGAACACTCTCGTTTTAAATAAAGCAAAAATAACGTATCTAATGGAGTGGCGAATGAATCACCGGCAGATCGAGACAGATATTCTTCACCTTGAACGCATCATCGGCAGGATTTCTCCCGAAGACCGTATTCCTTTATCTTACTGGCGTAACAGAATCAACTCGGTGGCTTCCAGCGCGCTTGTGCCTGCCCAGCAAAGCCGCATGCAGAGAATCCACGAACGGCTTACGCAACTTGAGGCATCGAATTGATTATTCCGGAATCCGTTTCCGGGAGTGCCAACATTTCCCCTGTTCCAGGTAACTCTTCCTAGGCGTCACCGATTTGACCATGCTTAAATACCAGCACTGAACAGCTCGTTTTGAAGGACATGAATGTCTGCTGCTGGATTCAGCGCCTCGCGCCTGGAACAAACCCGAAGTGCAATGCAGGAGTTCGTTGATCGAGACGAGGTCGCGGGCTGCGTATCCCTGATATGGCGGCGCGGCGAAATCGCTATGGTCGAAGCACTCGGCTGCCGGGATCGTGAAACGCGGGAACCCATGTCGCGAGATACGCTGTTTCGCATTGCGTCCATGACGAAGCCCGTAACCAGCGTCGCTGCGCTCATGCTCGTGGAAGACGGCCTGATCGCGCTGGATGAGCCCATCTCCCGCTGGCTGCCCGAACTCGCCAAACCGCAAGTTCTCCTGGATCCGAGCAGTCCACTCGATCGCACCGAACCGGCCCGCGCGCCCATCACCCTGCTCGACCTGCTTACGCATCGCACTGGCTTTGCTTACCATTTCACCGCATTCGGCGCGCTCGCCGATGCTTACAGCGAAGTATTCAACGGCATCGACGCGACGGTCGATTCAAGCGTGTGGCTCGAACGCGTTGCCAGATTGCCGCTGATGTTTCAGCCGGGCACGCGTTGGCACTACGGCATTTCGACCGACGTGCTCGGTTCGTTAATCGAGCGTGTCAGCGGCGTGCCGCTCGAAACGTTTTTCCGCACGCGCATCTTCGATCCGCTGGGCATGACGGATACCGGCTTTGTCGTGCCGGCCGGAAAACTCGAAAGGCTCTCTGTTTCCTACGCCATCGATCCATCGACGCAAGAACACGTGGTGGAAGATCATCCCGCAACGAGCCGCTTTGCCAAGCCCGAGCGGTATCAAAGCGGCGGCGGAGGGCTGATATCGACAGCTGATGACTATCTGCGTTTTGCCCGCATGCTGCTCGGCCGAGGCCGCCTTCGAGGCGATGCCACCGAGCGTGCGAACGGACCGCGATTGTTGTCGCACCGTTCTGTTGATCTGATGCGTACGAACTTCCTGACGCGCGAGCAGCGTCGCATTCCCGCGTTTGGGCAGGTCGTTTGGGCGGGGCAGGGGTTTGGTCTGGGCGTTGCGATTGTCGATGACCCCGCGCAGCAACGCACGGAAAGTTATCGGTCGAAGGGATCGTTCGGCTGGCCGGGCGCATTGGGTACGAACTGGTTTGCCGATCCAGTGGAAGACATGATCGGCATCTTGATGATCCAGCGGCGCGGCCTCGTGCCGTTTCCAATGGCTGCTGTCTTCGAGCGTCATCTCTATGACGCTATCGATGACTGACGTTCAGTGCAGCGTCTCGCGCAAGAGCGTGACGTCATAACCAAGCTTGCGCGCACGATCGATCAACGCCGTACGCATCTGCGCCGATGGCTTCGCTTCACGCGTGAGTATCCATAGATATCGCCCGCTTGGTTCACCGACGATGGACCACGTGTAGTCATCGGCGTGATCGAGCACCCAGTAATCGCCCACATAGAACGGTCCGAAGAACGAGACCTTCAGCTTCGCGCTATTCGAATCAGCGACGATCTTGGCCTTGCCTTCGACCGATTTCGGCGTGCCGTCCACACTTCCCTTGCGGCACGAGTTGATCACCGATATCAAGCCGTCTTCCCGTTTTGCGTAGTTCGCAGTGACTGCTTCGCAGCCCCGTTCGAAACGGTTTTCGTAGCGTGCAAATTCATACCACTGGCCGAGGTATCGATCGAGATCGACCGCCTTCGCAGGTTCCGGCACGTCGTCGTTGCCGCTCTTGCCACTTCCTGCTGATGCACAGGCAGCCAGCACGCCCAGTCCGCCGATCACCAGCAAAGCCGCGGCGCCGATGGTGACGGATCTCTTGAATGTCATGTATGTCCTCGTTGTGTTTATGCAGTGGCGTGGCACTCTCAGCAAGCTTCGTTCCGTTGATTGCCGCGCTTGATCAGGTCCCGCATAAGCTCACCTTTAGCGACCGGATTCATGCTGAAGGGTAGCCGAGAAGCCTGTTAGCAAAGGTATCCGTGTGTATCAACTGTTTTAACAACAGGCCGCAAGCCATTGATCACGCTCGCTTTAGTGATGTGTGTTCAACATTGAGGTGCAGCGTGCGGGTGAGTCTTAATGTGCTTTCTCATCACCGCACACCAGGGTCCCGTATTGCCTCACCTCAAGATGCACGACGCCGCACGATGGCTCGTACTCTGCATTGATCGCTGTATATCGATCATGGCGAGAAGCAAAGTAGACGGCGCGTGATGAAAGCTCGCAAGCCTTTATGGTAAAAGGCTTTCCAGCCGATACCTAAGCCATTCGATGAACTCGGCAGGCATCCCCTATCTAGTTAGCGATACTTGTAATCACCCTTAGCGTGAGTTTTTGCGGGATACCAAGCTCACCTCCACGCAGGTCCCGAAATCGCTCACCTTTGGTTTTTGGCGCTCAGCGCCAACACGCATCTACCGCTATGCTTGGCGCCCTCGTCAATCAGTTGCGCTCTGCTCATGCCGTCGTTGGTCTCGTCGCTTTTCACCATCATCCTTCCTGTGTTCGGTCTCATCTTTGCCGGCTATGCATGCCGCAAGACGAATCGATTGGGACCGAATGCATCGTCGGAACTCAATCGCTTTGTCGTGTATCTCGCATTGCCCGCGCTGCTCTTCGACATCATGGCCACCACACCCTGGCGCTCACTCGATCAACCTGCGTTTATCGCTGCGTTCGGAATTGCATCGGGTGCCATCTTCGTGCTGACCTTGCTGATCAGCTTGAAACGATCAAAACATCTCGCCGATGCCAGCCTCGATGCACTCAATGCCGCCTATCCGAATGCAGGGTTTATCGGCTTGCCTTTGTGTGCGCTTGCGTTCGGTCACGCGAGCCTCGCACCCGCGGTGATCGCGTTGATCATGACGGTATGCGTGCTGTTCGCGGTGGCTATCGTATTGATTGAACTCGGGTTGCAGACCGAGAAGAACTTCGCTGCGACTATAGGCAAGGTGATCAAGTCGCTCGTGACCAACCCGTTGTTGTTCGCGCCGTTTGCCGGATGGTTATTGAGCGGCGCCGGCCTCACCATCTCGGGCGGCGCGGATACGTTTCTCAAGCTGCTGGGTGCAGCGGCAAGTCCCTGCGCGCTGGTCGCGCTTGGCTTGTTCCTTGGCGAGAAGTCGAAGGGTGGCGCTGCAGGAACGACATCGATGCTCGTCACCGGCAAGCTGATCGCGCAACCGTTGCTAACCTGGTGGCTGGCGTTTCATGTGTTCGCGTTGCCCATCTTGTGGGCGAAGACCGCCGTCATACTCAGCGCGCTGCCGACGGGCACGGGCCCGTTCATGCTGGCGGAGTTCTACAGGCGGGAAGCGTCGGTGACGTCGAGCACCATCTTGTTCTCAACGCTGATATCGCTCGTTACGGTGACGTTATGTCTCGCCGCCATCACGCGATGACGCAAATAAAAAAGCCCGGCATATGAATGCCGGGCAAGCCTCATCGGAGCGAGGTGTGAGAAGAATGTGCTGGAAGCGTGTTGGCTTATTGCGCGCTGATACGCGCGCTGTTCGCCTGCATCACAGAAGCTGTACGCGATGCATCCAGCGCCTTCGCCGTTTGATACGGCAGCAATTGCGGATAACTTTCCGAATGAATCGTCTCGAGTTGACCGCTGTTTCTTGCCACGATGAGTTCAGCCTTCACCTCGGCACGCGTTCTTGGCGCGACGTTCGAAGATTGAGCAAAGACGCTGGCTGAAGAAGCCAGCGCACCAATTAGCAAACTGCCGATAAGCGCGCGTTTCATGTGAACCTCTGATTTGAATGACGGCACGTCTTGCGCCATCGATATGAATCAGTCTATCCACATAGCTATCGGCGACCAATGTCGATTGAGAAAACATATTGTTGTAGTTTTCGCATGAATGTCGGCCGGTGGGGCGCTGAACGTTTCATCGTTGCGGGTTCGGTAAGAACCCGTTTCCGTGTTCGGTATTTTTCCTCTTTCACTTCGCTTTTATTTTTTTGCTGGGATCCAGCTTTTTGCCGCCAAACATCTGGCGGTTTAGTGCGAATTATTAAACATCTACAAAGTTGTCCACAGATTCTGTGGACAACTTTGTGGAAATCATCTCAAAAACGCGCTGAAAGGGGCATGTCAGGCGGCTTTCGCTTGGATTGCCCAATGCAAGGCCAAAGTGCTCGCTGATTACGCTTCTCGATCCCGCCGGTGCACATCGAGTCGCATAACCTGATGGCCGTATCCGCGCCTATGATATTGCGACGATGCGTTGCAAAGCCGCGCGTTTAGTCCTTCATTCATAACGCGATCAACTCAGTTGGAGGGAATAACCATGGCCTTTAGGATTGCGGTTGTTGTTGGCAGCATCCGGCGTGATTCGTTCAACAAGCAACTCGCGCACGCGCTCATATCCCTGGCGCCGCAGGATTTCTCGTTCGAGTTTCTCGATATCGCCAGCCTGCCGCTTTATAGCCAGGACTACGACGCCGATTTTCCCGAAGCTGCGCGAACGCTCAAGCAGAAGATATCGGAGGCGGATGGCTTGCTGTTCGTCACGCCCGAGTACAACCGCTCGATTCCCGGCGTGCTCAAGAATGCGCTCGACTGGGGTTCGCGGCCGTGGGGGCAAAGCGCGTGGGCCAACAAGCCGGGCGCGTTGATCGGGACGTCGGTGGGGGCAATAGGCACGGCGCTCGCGCAGGCGCATCTGCGCAACGTGCTTGCGTATCTAGATGTGCCGCTGATGGGCCAGCCGGAAATGTTCATCAAGCACGATGAAAGTCGTATCGATGCAGCCGGCAAGATCGTCAACGACGACACCCGCAAGTTCCTGCAGGCTTTCGTCGATAAATACGTGGCCTGGGTCAAACGGATTTCGGCGGCTTGACGCCAATGAAAAACGGCCCGCGGAAGCGGGCCGTCAGCAGCCAAGGCAATCAACGGATCACAAGTGATGATGCCCCGTAACGCGGTCCCATCCGTGACGCACTGCGAGCTTGAAGCGCTCCCACGTATCTTCACCATGCGGATTACGGTTTTGCCAGTCGCGCTGCAATTCGGTTTCCATCGAATCATCCCAGCTTCGGCCGCGATAACGATCATCGTTGCCTAACGTCGCGCCGTAACGATACGCATCTTCGTATTCCTCGTAGCGTGCGCCGGTGGCCGCGTAACGCGATTCATAGTCGGTGCGGAAGTCGTCCTCGTACTCCATGTATTCGTCGGGCATGGAGTTGCGCGACAGCGGCAGGTCGGGCCGGAGCGGATCCGCAGCGGATTGGCTAAGCGACCCGGCAACGGGCGTAGCCAAGCTGGCACGTTGCGAAGACGTTTCGGTTTCATCGAGCGGATCAACCGGTGTAACGGGGCGCCAGCCCTGCGTCGTTTCGTGGGCTTCATCTTTTGCCGGCCATACCGAGCCGCTGGTCATCGGATCTCCCCCAGTCGCGCGGTACGTAGAATCGCTGCTGCCGGCGAACGGGTCGCGTGCAACCGGGCTGATCGGATCAAGCGAATCCACGGCTGCCGGCTCGCTCAGGTTGCCACGCGGATAGGCGCGGGCACGGGTATCGGCACGGGCTGTTGCGAGCGGATCGGCCGCCGGATTGACGGGAGCGCGTCCCGGCACGGCACTGCCCGAACCCAAGCCGAGTTCATCGAGCAACGAATGATCGCGGTCATCGGGAGCGGCAACAGTGCCAAAGCCCGCGCCTGGATGATTCAATGCGCCCCAGCTTGCGGCGCGTTCATCGATGTCAATTGCGCCTTGCTCGGCGAGCGTATGACGGGCTGCATCGGCGCGCTCTTCCGACGGCGTGTCGACCGCCACCAGAATTCCGCCACGCCGCACGGCTTCCGAATAATGTGCGACTTCAGGCGGCTGATCGCGACCGCCGAACAGCATCGAAAAGAACCGTTCGATGTTTGCCAGCACGCCGCCTGTTTCCGGCGGCTGCATTGCGCTGGTCGTCGGTTCGAGCGCGGGATCGGCCAGCGAAGACGGCTCCGGCGCGGCCTGGAGTTCAATGTCAGCGTGGGCGAAGCCCGAGGCCACCAGCGCGCTGCGCGCAACTTCGGCCTGATCGTAGGTGTCGAAGATACCGATAACTGTGTGTCGCATGGCTGCCTCCCTGGGTGGCCTTGGAGTGAGTTGCGACGCGATGTACATGTTTGTACGGATCTGCCGCAAGTCCCGCTAGGGTTCGCAACTCCCGTGCCGGGTCGCGCGGCAGGCGCAGCAGGGCGGCGCGGGAAGTGCCAATTCCCCGCGTTCCCATGAAAAGTGCGGACGTTTTTACAAAACCCGGGCGAAAAAACTCAGTGCGGGGTCTCGCCGTGCTCGGCGCGTGCCGTCAGGTCTTCGCGAATGGCTTGAAGAAGGGAGTCGAGCAGGCCGATATCGAATGGTTTCGACAGCACGCGCGCATCCACATGACGCGCGCGGTCGAGTTCTTCCGCGTAGCCGGTGACGAGGATCACGGGCACGCGCGGCGTCCACGTCTGCAGGATCTCCGCCAGGTCGATGCCGTTCAGCTTGCCGGGCATATGGATATCGGAGAGAACGACGTCGAACGGCAAGGCGCCGCCCGTGGAGGCATCCTGGCGGGCAAGGTCCAGCATTGCGATCGCGCCGTCGGCGTTGAAGATATGCGTGACCTGATGGTTCATCATCGTTAACAACGCTTCCGTGCCCGCAGCCACTTCCTCGTTGTCTTCCACCAACAGCACGCGCAAACCCGCCGAATCGCCAAGCGCGGCGGTCTCGTTCGGGACGTCGGGCGTCTGCACCGCCGATGCGCTCGCCCGCGGCAGATAAAGCCGCACCGACGTGCCCGCACCCACAGCGCTGTCGATGGTCGCAACGCCGCCCGCGCGCTCGCAGAACGCAAATACTTGCGGCAATCCGAGCCCGGTGCCCATGCCCTTCGACTTGGTCGTGAAAAGCGGCTCGAACGCGCGGCCGAGAATCTCGGGGCTCATGCCGTCGCCGGTATCTTCGAGCGTCAGTTGCACGAACTCGCCGACTATCGGAAAGCCGTCTTCGTGGCGAAACTGCACATTGTCAGCGCGCACGGAGAACGTGCCGCCGTTGGGCATGGCGTCGCGGGCGTTCACCGCGACGTTGATCAGCGCGAGTTCGAGTTCGGCGGCATCGACGCGAATCGGCCAGACATCCGAATCCGATTCCAGCGTCAGCGCTACCTTCGCTCCAAGCGATGCCTTCAGCAGTTCGCGGCACGCGGGCAGCCATTTGCCAATCGCGATGGTCTCGTTGCGCAGCGGCTGCTTGCGCGCCACGCCGAGCAACTGGCGTGTCAGCGACTGGCCGCTTTTGAGCGCGCGTTCCATTGCCGACAATTCGCGGTCGAGTCCCGGCGCGCCGCGCCTTCGCGCGATCTGCACATTGGTGGAAAGGATCATCAGCAGGTTGTTGAAATCGTGCGCGACGCTGCCGACCAGATTGCCGAGCGCTTCCATCTTGCGCGCCTGCCGGTAGGCCGATTCGATGGACCGGCGCATCGACGCTTCCGCCTGCCAGCGTTCCCACGCGTCTTCTTCGTTGGCGAGACGGCGCAGCGACAGCCAGATCACGCCCCACAAAACGATGCAAGGCGCGAACAGCGACAACACCAGTACGCTGACATGCCTGTACCAGCCGGCCCAGATCGTTGCGATGGGGTAGCCGCTCGATACATAAACGGGGTAGGTGCCCACGCGCCGGAACGCGACCACTTTCATCTGGTTATCGAGCCCGGAGCGCATACGCACGACGCCCGCGTGCCGGTCCGACAAATACGCTTCGCGCAGCGGCGAACTGGCCGCGAGTTCCATGCGGTTCGCCGGGCGCACCGGATACCACGCGAGTACGGCGCCGTCGGCCCTTGTCAGGCCGAGGGAAACGCTGGTGTTATCGCCGAGCAGTTCTTCATAGAACCCCGCGAAGTAACTCGGACGCAGCGCGATCGATACGATCCCGGCGAACTGCCCGTCCGGCGCCTTGCGCGGCACCGCGGTATTGAAAACGCTTTCGCCCACTACCTTGCCCTGCATGACGCTCGAGACATTCTCGACCGCCGGACGATCGCGCACGGCAATGAAGTCCTCGCGCGTGGCAATGGATATATCGGGTGCCGGGAACACCCGGCTGGTGGCGATCAGCCGTCCATCGGCGCCGAAAATGCTCACCGATGCCACCTGCGGATAGCCTCCGCCCATCGCCTTGAGTTTGTCGTGGATGGACGCCTCGTCGCGGCGCAGCGTGACGTCGTCAACGCCGTCGATCAGATCGATTACGCGTGCGTTGAGCGTCTGGTTCATATCGAAGACTTTCAGCGCATGCTCTTCGGCGACGTGGGCGTTGCGCTCGGCCACCTCGGCGGCATCGGCTTCCCGCGCCTTCAGGTCGCTCCACGACATGACCGCCACGTAGAGGCAAGGCAGGACAATGGCTGCGATCAGCAAGACCCGCAACGTGGCGCGCTGAGCGGCGAAGTTGCGCTCGGGCACGACCGGGAACGGCGGCTCGTCTTGCCAGTGGTCAGCGCCTGAGTCCTCGCGATGCGGCGTCATGGATCGTTTTCACTCGAGTGCGGATGGTTCCGGCCGCGCGGGATGCGCGCTGATTACCTGGCGCGCATAAATCATGCCGTTATTCCATGTCGGCGCCTGACGCGATTCTATTTGAAATCGGATGGTTTTTTGGAGGAGTTGCGCAGGAAGTTGGGAAACCGTGCGCAATGCATGCCCCTGTGCTAATGCGAATGGGATTTAAGAAGGTATTGCGCAATCTGACGTACTTCGTCGAATTGGCTGATGAGTTCGAAACAAATAATGAACGCCAGCGCGCCACTCGGGCCAGGGTATCGGTTGATCAATTGCATTACAGGCTGTGTGACCGCCGGCCGGATTTCATCTCTCGTCAACAAATACGTGATCATCATTCCGAGTAAAGCGCCGGCAATGATATCGGTCGGATAATGCAGTCCCAGGTACACGCGCGGCAAGCAGATAAAGACGAGCGTATAGGCAAGAGCGGCAGAGCCCGCGCGTTTCCAGACAATGAAAATTCCCATCGAGACCGCCATCCAGATCATTGCGTGGTCACTCGGGAATGAACTCCAGCTTCTCAGGACCTCGTCAAACCTGGCGCCAACCGGCATGGTGAAATGCAGATTGGAATTAAAGCGTGGCCGCGAACGAAACGGGAGGAAATAGGCCAAACCGCGGCCCACAATCAAGGCGACCAGACCAGCAGCAAATGTCGCGATGACAACTTCCCGCCGCCAGGGTGCACGATTGTCAGGGCTGAACCAAACCCACCAAAGCGCTGCGACCAGCAGTAATCCTTTTGCGATATAAAGTCCCGCCAAAGAGCCAATGGCGAAATTGATTCCGGGGGAAACGAACGAGTGTCGAGCGATAAAACCAAGGATCGAAGCATCGAAGCCGTTCATATTGGATTTTCTCGTTTATCCAGCAAGCCGTTAATCGAGCGTTCCCCTGCATGCGGCTTATGTATTTGCGTCGGTGCTATGACGACATTTATTGGTAATATTTATGCCACAAAAATGTCACAGACAAATAGCTCAAAGTCGCCTTTACGGCGGCCTCATCGGACAGGGGCGTCCTCTTGATTTGCTGCGCTTATAAAACCGGTGCCTTAATCCGGGTGCGACAAGCTTTTATGCTTGGCTGGGAGCGGGTAACCGGCGATTGATATCAGCGGTCAGACCTGAACCGTTGGGGATTTCCTCGCGGTCATCGAGCCGATCCACCGTGTGGTATGCACGCGATCCGAAGGACACGGCGCGCTGATCCGCACGATCTGCAACGAGGGTTACATGCTGACGCAGATGTTTTGTACGAAGGTTGACGCGGTTTTCCGAACCGCGGAAGTCGCCTAGGGGCAATCGGTCACAAACATTGATATACTTTTCGTCGCTTCAGGCGTCGTTTGAGCGTGTTCCTTAAACCGCTCCAACGCAGCAAGAAGCCGGTTTGCGCCGGTTTGCACGAGCGTCCGCTTGGCCGTTGCAACACGGCCGGGCGTTTCACGCACGGCGCCCGATCTAACACTACTGCCCTTGGGGGCGCCACAGCGGAGTCCGTCTTGGCCGTTTCCAATCTTATCGCCGATGAACCTGCGCCCGACGCCGCCAAAGCGTCCTCGGGCAGCTCGTTCTATCTCGCCATGCGCATCCTGCCGGCTGCGCAGCGTGACGCGATGTACCAGGTCTACGCGTTTTGCCGCGCGGTGGACGACATAGCCGACGACGGCACCATGCCGCGCCACGAACGCGCTGCCGCGCTCGAGCAATGGCGCACGGATATAGACGACTGCTACGCCGGCAAGCCGCGCAAGTCGCTGAGCGCGCTCACGCAGCACATCCACGCGTTCCATCTCTCGCGCGATGACTTCATCGCCGTGATCGACGGCATGGCAATGGATTCAGAAGACATCGTTGCGCCCGACGAAGCCAGTCTCGACCTTTATTGCGATCGCGTGGCGAGCGCGGTGGGGCGTTTGTCGGTGAGGATATTCGGGATGCAGGAAGATGCCGGACGGCGTCTCGCGCATCATCTCGGCCGCGCCTTGCAGTTGACCAACATCCTTCGGGATATCGACGAAGACGCGGCCATCGGCCGGGTTTATCTGCCGCGCGAATTGCTGTCGCGCGAAGGCATTTCCACCACCGACATTGCATCCATAGTCGGCGACGCCCGCTTGCCGCGTGTGTGCCTGACCATTGCCGAGCGCGCCCGCATTCACTACGCCCAGTCCGACGCCATCATGGCCAACGCGCCGCGCGCCCAGGTCAAGGCGCCGCGGATCATGTCGGGCGCGTATCGCTGCGTTCTCGAGGCGAACCTGAAGCGTGGCTTCGATCTCCCGCGCAATCACGTCCGTACGCCACGTTCACGGCTGTTGTGGATCGTGGCGCGCAACGTGTTCTGATGTCACGGACAGTTCATGTCATTGGCGCTGGATTATCCGGGCTCGCCGCCGCGGTCCAGTTGCAAAGGCGCGGCGCGCGGGTCGTGCTGCACGAAGCCGCGCCGCATGCCGGCGGCCGGTGCCGCTCTTACTTCGACATCAAGCTCAACGCCACGATCGACAACGGCAACCACCTGATCCTGTCCGGCAACCACGCCGCGCTCGGGTTTGCCAAAGCCATTGGCGCCGCCGACGAACTCATCGGTCCGACCCAGCCCGACTATCCGTTCATGGACCTGCGCAGCGGTTCGCGCTGGACCCTGAAGATGTCGCCGGGACGGTTTCCAGGCTGGATCTTCGATTCCGCCACGCGTGTTCCCGGCACCATGCCCGCCGATTATTTCGCGCTCGTGCGACTGCTGTTTGCCAATCCGGGACGCAGCATCGGGCAAACACTGCGCGCGAACGGCCGGCTCTGGGACGCAATGCTCGATCCGTTCTTGCTCGCGTTGCTCAACGTCGATCCGCGTGAAGGCAGTGCCGTGCTCGCCGGCAACGTGCTGAAAGAAACGGTGCTGCAAGGCGGACAGGCATGCCGGCCAATAACGGCGCGCAATGGCCTGGGCCATGCGTTTATCGAACCGGCTTTGAGGCTCCTGCAATACGGCGGCGCGGAGATACGGCTCGGGTCGCGCTTGAGCGCAATCAGTTTTGCCGGCAGTGATTCGAAGACGCGCGTGGCGACGCTGGATTTCGATGAAACGCGCGTGGACATCGGCCCGAACGACGGCGTCCTGCTCGCCGTGCCCGCACAAGTCGCGCGGGAACTCGTGCCGGGGCTTACCGCGCCGACCGAATTTCGCGCGATCATCAATGCGCATTTCGCCATTGATCCGCCGCTTGCATTCGAATCCATGACCGGTCTGCTCAACGGCACGGCCGACTGGCTTTTCGCCTTCGATGACCGCCTGTCCGTGACCATCCACGACGCCGACAGGTTCACCGATACCCCGCGCGAAACCCTTGCCCACACGCTGTGGCAAGAAGTGGCGAAAGCCGCGCGTTTGCCGGTTGAACGCATGCCGACCTGGCAGATCGTCACCGAAAAGCGCGCGACGTTCGCCGCGCTGCCGAGCCAGGAAAATCTCCGGCCGGCGACCCGCACCCGCTGGCCCAATCTCATGCTGGCGGGCGACTGGACGGCCACCGGGCTGCCTGCAACCATAGAAGGTTCGATCCGCTCCGGCCAGAAGGCCGCGGACCTCCTCATGAATCCCCCGACGGAACTCTGATGAACGATTTTGTCCAGCCACCCGATGCCTCAAACGCGCCAGTCAGCGCGGCGGCGTTGGAGGCATCGGTATCCCGCGCGGCCGACGCGCTGCTCGCCGATCAGCATCCCGAAGGCTACTGGCTCTACGAACTCGAAGCCGACGCCACCATTCCCGCCGAGTACGTATTGCTCGTGCATTACCTCGGCGAGACGCCCAAGCCCGACCTCGAAGCAAAGATCGGCCGATACTTGCGCCGCATCCAGCGCGACGACGGCGGCTGGCCGCTGTTCACCGACGGCGCCATGGACGTCAGCGCCACCGTCAAGGCGTACTTCGCGCTGAAGATGATTGGCGACCTGCCCGAAGCCGAGCACATGCAGCGCGCGCGCCGGGCGATCATCGCGGCCGGCGGCGCGGAAAAATCGAACGTGTTCACGCGCATCCTGCTCGCGCTGTTCGGCGTCATTTCATGGCGGGCCGTACCCATGATGCCCGTTGAAATCACGCTCTTGCCCGAGTGGTTTCCGTTCCATTTGTCGAAGGTGTCTTACTGGGCGCGGACCGTTATCGTGCCCTTGCTCGTGCTCAACGCGAAGCGGCCGAAGGCGCGCAATCCGAAGGGCGTGCGCATAGACGAGCTTTTTTTCGATGCCCCTGTCAACACCGGCATGGCCGCACGTGCGCCGCATCAGCATCAGGGCTGGTTCGTGTTGTTCCGCTGCGTGGATGCCGTGCTGCGCACCGTCGATCCGCTGTTCCCGCGTCATACACGCCAGCGCGCAATAGAAGCGGCCGTGCGTTTCGTCGATGAACGGCTCAACGGCGAGGATGGCCTCGGCGCGATTTTCCCCGCGATGGCCAACTCCGTGATGATGTACGACGTGCTGGGTTATCCCGAAGACCATCCGAACCGGGCGATTGCGCGCAAGTCGATCGAGAAGCTCTTGATCATCGATGAAGCGCCCAATGGCGAGGCGTATTGCCAGCCGTGTTTATCGCCCGTGTGGGACACGTCGCTCGTCGCGCACGCGTTGCTCGAAGCCGATACACCGAAGGCGCGGGCGGCGGTATCGCGTGGACTGGACTGGCTCGTGCCGTTGCAGATCCTCGATGTCCGCGGCGACTGGATCTCGCGCCGGCCGACTATCCGGCCCGGCGGCTGGGCGTTCCAGTTTGCGAACCCGCATTATCCGGACGTCGACGACACCGCCGTTGTCGCCATGGCAATGGATCGCGCCGACCGCGAAAACGGCACCGCGCTGTACGGCGAAGCGATTGCGCGCGGGCGGGAATGGGTCGTCGGCATGCAAAGCAGCGACGGCGGATGGGGCGCGTTCGAACCCGAAAACACGCAGTATTACCTCAACAACATCCCGTTCTCCGACCACGGCGCGTTGCTCGATCCGCCTACGGTGGATGTGTCGGGACGATGTCTATCGATGCTCGCGCAGCTTGGCGAGTTGCCCGCGACGAGCGAGCCGGCGAAGCGCTCGCTGGATTACATCCTGCGCGATCAGGAACGCGATGGAAGCTGGTACGGACGCTGGGGCCTGAACTATATCTACGGGACGTGGACCGCGTTGTGCGCGTTGAACGCGGCCGGATTGCCGCTGACCGATTCGCGGATGCAGCGCGCCGCGCAATGGCTCATCAGCATCCAGAACGCCGATGGCGGATGGGGCGAGGGCGGCGAGAGTTACAAGCTGGATTATCGCGGGTATGAAGCGGCGCCGAGCACGGCGTCGCAGACATCGTGGGCGTTGCTCGGGTTGATGGCGGCGGGGTTTGTCGGTCATCCGGCGGTGGCGAAGGGCGTCCAGTATCTGACGTCCACGCAGCGCGAGCACGGGCTTTGGGACGAAACAAGGTTCACGGCGACCGGCTTTCCGCGCGTGTTTTATCTGCGATACCACGGCTATAGAAAGTTCTTCCCGCTTTGGGCGCTGGCTCGTTACCGGAACATGCTGCGCGATGGCACCACGCGCGTGATGGCGGCGATGTGAGCTTGCCCGTTATCGCAGTAACGGGGATGGCGTTTGAAGCGCGTATCGCGCGCGGGCCCGGCGTCGAGGCGGTGTTTGCGGCTCGGGCGGATTTGCTCGAGCGCGCATTGAGCGAGGCGTTGGCGCGGGGGTGTTCCGGTATCGTCAGTTTTGGGACGGCTGGTGGTCTTGCGCCGGAGCTGGAGCCGGGGACGGTGATCATTGCGAGCGCCGTGTCGGGGCCGCTTGGGGTTATCGATACGGATCCCGAATGGTCTGCGCGGATGTTTGCGGCTTTTGCCGGAACGCCGGTCGAGGCGAAGGCCGTTCGAGGGACGATGGCCGGCGTTGCGGCGCCGCTGGCGGGGGAGCAGGAGAAGCGCTCGCTTTATCGGTCGACAGGGGCGCTGGCGGTGGATATGGAATCGCATATCGCCGGGGCGATTGCCCAAGCGCGGGGATTGCCGTTTGCCGTGTGCAGGGCGATTGTGGATCCGGCCTGGAGGAGCTTGCCGAGGGCCGCGACGGTCGGGCTGCGGGATGACGGGACCACTACGATCTTGCCGATTCTGCGGGAGCTTTTACGGGAGCCAAAGCAGCTTGGGGCTCTGTTGAGGATTGCGGGGGATGCCAGGGCGGCGAAGGGGTCGCTGGTGCAGGCGCGGCATGCGATGGGGAGGGCGGGGGTGTTGAAAGCGTAGCTCCGCCGTCCGCTACTTTCCCACCCGCGCAGCCGTTCCCCGACACACACTCAGCGCCAACTGCCGAAGCCATCGATGAACCGGATCGACTTCCAAACGTGGGTGCCACATCTGCGAGACCGTGATCTCCTCGGTCTTCACCGGCAGCTCGAAAGCATGAATGCTGGCGGATTCGGGCTGACCGTTCACAAGTGAAGCGGGCACGAGCGCAATCAGGTCAGAAGCGCGTGCCACGGCGAGCGCTGCAGGAAAGCTCGGAACCACCGCGACAATCGTCCGCTCCAGCTTTAAAGCAGCCAGCGCTTCATCCACCGGTCCGTTCGTGCGGCCGTGCCGAGAAGCAACCACATGGCCAAACGCTAAGTATCGTTCAGCCGTTACTTTGCGTTTTGTCGCGAGCGGATGTTCCTTCCTGACAACGCCAACAAAGCGGTCCCGAAACAAGGCCTGCACGCGGACTTCCGGTCCCATCGCGCCCAGAACGCCGATTTCAAGATCAGCGGACCCGTCCCGCAAATACGCTGCCGTCTTCTCGAGCTTGGGCGCAAAACGCAAACATACGCGCGGCGCAGCGGAACTCGCTGCAGCAATAAGCGACGCGCCGAACGCTTCCACGAAACCATCGTTGGCGCGAATGGTGAAGGTTCGTTGCAACGTCGAAAAATCCGGTTCCATCGTCGATGGACGGAGCACGGCGCGCGCCTCATGAACCGCGTTTTGCGTGCGCTGACGCAGCGTCTCTGCATGGGGCGTCAACACCATCCCACGCCCCGCGCGCACCAATAACGGATCCCCGGTCGTCTCACGGAGACGGGTCAGGGTCCGGCTCATTGCCGACGCGCTCAATCCCAGTCGACGCGCAGCCCCGGCCACGCTGCCATCGGCGAGCAGCACATCAAGTGCGACGAGTAGATTCAGATCAGGTTCTGCCATGCCTTGATCGTAGCATGGCGTTTGATGCAGGTTATAAGTGCAATTGCTGCGTCTTCCGCCATGTCTGATGCATCGATATAGTCGCTGTGTGGTATTGACACACAGGGAGCTAACCATGCAAGACACATCTAAACAGAAAACCGTCCTTTTGATCAGCGCATCGCGCGGCCTCGGATTCGCGATGGTCGAGGAATACCTCAAGCGCGGCCGGCGCGTGATCGCCACCGGCAGGGACGGCTCGACAGAAAAGCTGTGTCAACTTTCGGACAGCGCTCAGGGCGCGCTTGAAGTCGAAACAGTCGATATCACCATTCCCGATCAGGTCGCCACGTTGCACGACCGTCTCGAAGGCCGGCGACTGGATGTGCTTTTCGTGAACGCGGGCGTCAAGAACGATGATCGCGAAACGATCGCCGATGTATCGACCGATGAATTCGTGCGTGTCATGGTGACGAACGCGTTGAGTCCGATGAGGGTCATCGAAGCGTTTCAGGACCTTGTGAATCCGGGCGGGACAATCGGCGTGATGTCGTCGGGGCAGGGGAGCGTGACGAACAATACGAACGGCAATTACGAGGTCTACCGGGGCAGCAAGGCGGCGCTCAACATGTTCATGCGCAGCTTTGCCGCGCGCCACAAAGACGACGCGAAAACCCTTCTGTTGATGGCGCCCGGATGGGTCAAGACGGACATGGGCGGGTCGGGCGCGCGTCTGACTATCGAAGAAAGCATTCCGAACCTGCTGAATACAATGGAGGCCTACGAAGGGCGCTCCGGATTGCATTACCTGGATTACCTGGGGCGGGTCGTGCCCTGGTGAACGTGGCGTAACCGGCTCGCAATAAACCGGTTACGCCACGTTCAACTCACCGGTCCGCCAGCTTCCCCGATATGGTCCTGACCAGCAACGCCCCGAGCACCAGGCACACGGCTACGAAGTACAGTCCCATCCGGTTATCGTGCGTGGTGACATTGAGCCAGCCCACCACATAAGGCGAGACAAACCCCGCCAGATTTCCCACGCAGTTGATCCCGGCAATCCCGACCGCCACCGACGTCCCCGCAAGAAACGACGACGGAATGCTCCAGAACAGCGACAGCGCCGACAAGATCCCAGCCGCCGCAACGCTGAGCCAGATCACGGCGAGCACGGGGTGATGCCCCACATAACCGCTCGCCGCGAACCCAACCGCGCCGATCACGGCAAGCACCGAAAAATGCATGCGGCGCGAGCGGAACCGGTCCGAACTCATGCCCGTCAGCACGATCGCCGGGATGGCGACAAGATAAGGAATCGCCGATAACCACCCGATGACCGAGACATCGGTAAGGCCGGAATCCTTGATGATCGACGGCAGCCAGAAACTGATCCCGTACAGCCCGATGATCTGGCAGAAGTAGACTGCGCAAAGCTTCCAGATATGTTTATCGGAGAGGATCGCACGCAGGTTGTGGTGCGTCGTTTTCTCGGCGTCCTCGCGATCGATCTCGCTGGTGACGAGGTTCTTTTCGGTATCGGTGAGCCACTTCGCCTGAGTGGGTTTGTCGACCATCAACGCAAGCACGGCGATGCCGCACAAGAGCGCCGGCAATGCTTCGATAAGAAATAACCATTGCCATCCCGCCATGACGGTGGAATGCGCGAAGCGCGTCAACACCCAACCCGACAGCGGACCGCCCACGACGCCCGAGAGCGGTATTGCGATGTAGTACACGCCAAGCGCAAAGCCGCGCTTGCGCGCGGGAAACCAGTACGTCAGGTACAGCATGATGCCCGGCGAGAATCCGGCTTCGGCCACGCCCAGGAAAAATCGCGCGGTGTAGAACTGCACCGGTGTCTTGACGAACAGGGTCGCGGCCGAAATGAGCGCCCACGTGATCATGATCCGCGCAATCCACAGCCGCGCGCCGACCTTGTGGAGCATCAGGTTGCTGGGTACTTCGAAAATGAAATAGCCGATGAAGAAAATGCCCGCGCCCAAGCCATAGACGGCATCGCTCATGTTGAGCGCGCTGAGCATCTGCAGTTTCGCAAAGCCGACATTCACGCGGTCGAGATACCCGCACAAATAACAGAGCACGATAAACGGCATGATGCGCCAGCTTATCTTGCGGTAGACGTCGGTACGCGCCGTTGGCGTGACCACGATGGTGTCGCTGATATGGCTCATGTCTCCTCCGTCGCCCTTTGGCGGGCGTTATAGAGAACAATCACGCGGACAAGGCCCGCGTGATCAAGGGGTCCCTACGATGCGAGCTTGGCCGCTGCCACCTCCACGCCAAGTTCCTTCCTGAACATCGCTTCCATTTCGAGGCGAACTTTTACGGCTTCCTTGGTGGCATCGAAGGCGACATCGGTCCAGCGAACCGGCTGACCCGCGGCAACGGGCCGCTGCAGCACCATGTTGTGCGCCAGGCCGATGGGCAACGCGCCCTGCATCAGCGAGTCGACAGCGGGCATCAGCTTGCCGTAGACGGTGTGGCCGCCTTCGCCATCGAGCCGCTCGCCCGCGCGCAAGTCGCGCTTCGCGGTGGCCGCGACATCGCCATGAAAGCCGGTGGTTGCGCCGGTTGCTTCACCGCGCACGGCAATGCTCGCAATCGATATCCCCAGTTCCAGCCCGATCAGGTGATACGGCTTGTACATGGCCGCGAAGCGTCCGCTGCTGTCGGTCTTGAGCCCGTATTGCGCAAAGCAGTCGCGTACATAATCCGATGGCGCTTCGAAGACCGCATACACGCCCCATCGCAAGTCGCGGAACACAGGCCGTCCATCGCGTTCGAGCGATGACACCACTTCCACGCTTCCCCGATGCGGGAGAATTCCGCCTTCGGACGCGGGCTTCAACAGGTTCGGAAGGTCATCGACGCCGCATGCCGGGAACGCGAGTCCGTCGGAAGGCGGCCGCAAGTCGCACGCATTCGATACAGCCGCCATCTCCAGCGCCGATTTCGTGCCATCCAGAAACGAGTTGAACATCTGCGCGTTGAAGTCTCCCGATCCGACTTGTTCCTCGGTGAAACCGTAGTAGCTCCATACTGTGTCGGGCGTGGACTGGTGATAGACCGGCAGATATTTCGTGCCTTTGCCGGCGCAGATCACCTTGAAGCCGATGGTGCGTGCCCAATCCACCATTTCCGCAATCAGCGCGGGCTGATCGCCTGATGCCATCGAGTAGATGATGCCGGCTTCAGCCGCGCGTCTTGCCAGCAACGGACCTGCGAGTACGTCGGCCTCGACGTTCACCATCACGATGTGCTTCTTGTGCTTGCAGCAGAGCAATGCATGATGGATGCCTGCGGCGGGACTGCCGGTGGCGTCGATCACGATATCCACGTGGTCACTCGCGATCATGGCGTCGGCGTCGTCGGTGATGAATGTCGAGCCGCTGCGCAATGCTTCGGACCACGAAGCAGCGGAATAACGCGCTTCTTCCCAGCCTACGCGATGCATCGCGTTGCGCGCCCGCTCAGGAGAAATGTCCGCGATACCAACCAGATGAATGCCCGGTGTGCGCGGGGCTTGCGACAGATACATCGAGCCAAATTTTCCTGCGCCGATCAAGCCGACGCGAACCGGCCGGCCTGCTTGAGCGCGTGCTTCGAGTTTCGCTATGAGCGACATGCTGTCTCCTTTGTTGTGATAATCGGAAGGGTGTTGAGAGCGTCCTTGATCCAAAGATAGCAGCATGCTTTTTGCAATAGAATGGGCAATTCCACAACCGCGCTGTGCAAAAATCCCCATGCGAAAATTCGACTGGGATGCGCTTCAAGCCTTCCTTGCAATTGCCCGGGCAGGACGCCTGACTATCGCGGCGCAGCAAATGGGCGTTGACCATTCCACGTTGAGCCGACGGGTTGCATCGCTTGAAGCGAGCATTGGGGTGACGTTGTTCGAGCGCAGTTCGGTCGGGTTTCTACTGACGCCCGAAGGCGAACGGCTGATGACCGATGCCGAGGCCATGGAGAGCCTGGCGATGCGTATCAACGCACGTCTCGACGATCCTTCAGGTGGTTTGACCGGGACGGTTCGCGTGGGAACGCCGGAGGGTTTCGGCACCTATTTTCTGGCGCCGAGGCTTGCGAAACTCACGGCGGCGCATCCGGATCTGGAGATAGAACTTGTTGCCAATCCGCGCATGTTCAGCTTGTCGAAGCGGGAAGCGGATATCGCGGTGACCATGACGCGGCCGACGCGCGGGCGGGTTTATGCGCATCGGCTCAATGACTATGCGCTGGGGGTTTATGCATCGGGCGCATATCTTGAGTCACATGCGCCCATCAATATGTTCCAGGACATCTTCAAGCATCGATGGATCGGTTATATCGATGACCTGATGTGGAGCACCGAGCTTGATTATTTATCGCAGATATCGACGGCGCTCATGCCGGCCTTGCGTATCTCGAATGTGATCAGCCAGGCGGCGGCTGTGAGCGGCGGTGCCGGGATCGGCGTGCTGCCATGTTTTATCGCGCGCAAGGAGGCTGCGCTCGTGCGCATATTGCCTGATGAAATCGCGCTGAGCCGTTCCTACTGGCTGGTGTCACATGCCGATACTCGCGACATTGCCAGAGTGAAGCTGCTGTCGGATTTCATTCGCACGGAAAGCAGCGGTTCGGAGGCGTTCTGGGGGCGGTGGCCTTGAGCAGTCGCCGAAGAGCTTCGGCGAATTTCAATATGCTTAGCCAGCCTCCAGCGGCTCGTGCTTTTCTTCGCCGGCCCCCGGGAAGAACTTGTCCCACACCGCTCTCACCCCTTCAGCCGCAACCACTTCCGCGCTGATGTCCCCGGTTTCCCGCGCCACGCCCGGATCGGCGACCAACCCTCTCCAGTGCGTGAAAACCAGCAACGGCTTTTCTGTCCACTCGCCCGCGCCAAACTTCGCAAACGCTGTGTTGCCGCTCGCGAGTTGAACTTCATACCAGCCGTCGCGAACCGGTGCGTGGTCGCTCAACGGAAACCATTCGGTCGATTCTATTTTCACACGTCCCCCAAAGTCGTTTGATCAGAATAAACGTTCGCCTCGACGCCTTCAGTTCGTCAAGTTATCGTCTAGCCAGAATACGACAGGATAAAAAGGTCGAACATGAGATTCAATCCCGGACTCGCCTGTCCTGCGCAAACACCCCGGATTCTTCACCTCGCGCTGCAATAAACCGATCTCCCATTCGTCTTCGATGTCAGCAGACATGGAATGATTAACGAAGCACATCCTGAACAGATCAGCAAACGCATCGGACGCAGTATGAAATAACGATGAATTACAGCCAATCTATTAAAAAAGTTCGAAATAGGGCAAATCCTGATGACTCGGTGATTTTTGTTTATCGATAATGCCTAAACACATAAACATGCACCCGACCCGCCCAGAACGTTGGGCGGATGGAATCGTAAGCTGAGAGGAGTCTGACATGCGCGACGGAGAGATCAGTTATAAAGACGTGACTCTGATTCCCCTGGCTGCTTACGACGATGGTACATATGCTGCAATGCTGATCGTCAGGGAACTCGACGGCATGCAGCGCGCGAGTGGCATCCTCGGGCACTTTGCGTGCGCGCTGGATGCCCGGAAGTTTGCGCTGGCCTACGGCATGACCGAAATCGATGCACGCTGGCGCGCTTACCCCGACCCGGCAAAAGTCGACGAATGGAATGCCAATGCGCAACCGGCTTTCGAGCGCGCTGCGTGAGCTTTATGCGTCAAAGCCAAAATGGCAGTTGGCGAGTCGCTTAATAGCGCTCGCCAATTGCCATTTGAATACCGTCGAGCCGTTAAACAATGGCTAAGCCAGATTCGCCCTTAACTCTTCCCCTAAAAACTCCACAAACGTCCTCAGCTTTGCTGACAATTGATGCCGTTCGAGATAAACGGCGTGAATATCCGCATTAGGCAGCGCCCAGTCGTTCAGCAACACTACGAGCTTTCCGTCCCGTACCAGCGTCTGCGTTTCCCATTGCGAGCGAACGGCAATGCCGCGTCCATCGAGCGCCCATTCAAGAACCGCGCTTCCGTCATTGCTGCTTAGCGGTCCGTCGACCTTGACCGTCTCAGCCTTCTTCCCGCGCGTGAAGTGCCACGTCCCGTAAGCCGATTCATTCTCCCGAAGCACGAGACACGCATGGCGCGTCAGATCATGCGGCGTCGTGGGCGCGCCGAACGCCTTCACATAGTCCGGCGATGCACACACCACCCGCCGATTCTTCACCAGTAAGCGCGCGTTGATCCGTGCATCGGGAACATCGCCGAAACGGATGCCCAGATCAAAGCCTTCCTCCTGCAAGTTCACTGGCCTGTCCGACAAATGCAGTTGGATCTTGATCGTCGGATAACGCGCGATGAACTTCGATACCGCCGGCGCCACGCGTCTGCGTCCAAATCCAAACGATGCATTCACGCGCAGCAACCCGGTCGGTTCGCCTCGGCTTTTCGTGACCAACTGCTCGAGTTCCGCGAGTTCATCGAGGATCCGGGAGCCGTCCGCCAGATACAACTCGCCTTCGGGCGTCAGACTGACGCGTCGTGTCGTCCGGTTCAGAAGCCTTACGCCCAGACGCCGCTCGAGTTGTGCAAGACGCTTGCTTATCGATGGCGGCGTCACGCCCAGGTCCCGCGCCGCCGCTGCCAGATTGCGATGCCGCGCCACCAGTGTGAAGAGGCTCAGATCGGAAAAACCGTCCATCGGATTCGTTCCTGAAAGTTAAGTCTGGATTGCCTGAATGGAAACTGTATCGGCTGACGCATCAATTAAACTTCATAAAACTGTTGGAGACAATGATGTTCGATCAATTCAAGGACGTATCGGCTACTGTCGATGGCGTCAAAATCAAGGCAATCACCGGCGGCGCCGGCCCGGCATTGCTTCTGCTGCACGGCCATCCACAGACGCACGCGATCTGGCACAAGGTTGCGCCCGCGCTGGCACAGCACTTCACGCTGGTGGCCGCAGATCTTCGCGGTTATGGCGACAGCGATAAACCCCAGGGTCTGCCCGATCACAGCAACTACTCGAAGCGCCGCCTTGCGCAAGATCAGGTCGGCTTGATGCGCTCGCTCGGTCATGAAACCTTTGCGGTGCTGGGTCACGACCGCGGCGGCCGTGTTGCGGTGCGCATGGCGCTGGATCACCCTGACGTGGTCACAAGGCTCATCACGCTCGACGTTGCGCCAACTCTGGCGATGTACGAAAAGACCTCGTTCGAATTCGCGCGCGCCTACTGGCACTGGTTCTTCCTCGTGCGTCCAGCGCCGTTCCCCGAAACGCTGATCAACGCCGACGCCGACCTTTACCTCAAGCAGACCATTGGCGCACGGAGCGCGGGCCTGAAGCCATTCACGCCCGAGGCCTACGCCGAATATCTGCGATGCCTGCAGATTCCCGGCACGGCGCATGGCATCTGCGAGGACTATCGGGCGAGCGTGACGATCGACCTCGAGCACGACCGCGAGTCGCTCGCGAATGGCCAGAAAATCGTGTGCGGATTCCTGGCGCTTTGGGGTGCGGAAGGCGTGATTGAAAAGTGCTTCGATCCCATCGCCGAGTGGAACGCGTTCTCCGACAAGGTCACCGGCCACGCGCTGCCCTGCGGCCATTACATCCCCGAGGAAGCGCCCGAGTTGCTGATCGAATGTGCGTTGCCGTTTCTAAAAGAGTAGAGCCATGCCGACCCCCACCACCTTCTATAAAAAGCTCGTCGATACGCACACGGTTTCGCATATCGACGACCAGAACGTCCTGCTGTACGTCGATCTGCATCTGATGAACGAGTACACGAGTCCGCAAGCGTTCAGCGGTCTCACGGAGAAGCACCGCCCCGTGCGCCGTCCGAAGCAGCAACTGGCGGTGGTGAGCCACATCATCCCGACGCACGCCGAATCGCCGCGCGTGATTCGCGATGCAGCGTCCCTGCTGCAAGCCGACAACCTCGCGCGCAACTGCGACAAAGCCGGCATTCGCCTGTTCGCCGCGAATGATCCGCTGCAGGGCATCGAGCACATCATCGCGCCGGAGCTGGGCCTGATCCGCCCGGGCATGGCCGTGCTGTGCGGCGACAGCCACACCACCACCTACGGCGCGCTTGGGGCGCTGGGGTTCGGTATCGGCACGTCGGAGGTCGAGCATGTTCTTGCCACGCAGACGCTTGTTTATCGCGTGGCGCAGACCATGCGCATCACGATCGACGGCGCGTTGCCATACGGCCCGTCGTCGAAGGACTTGATCATCTGGATCATCAGCCAGATCGGCGCTCAGGGCGCGCGGGGTTATGCGGTCGAATTCGCCGGCTCGACAATCGCCACGCTTTCGGCCGAAGCGCGCATGACCTTGTGCAACATGACCGTGGAAGCGGGCGCGCGAGCGGCATTGATCGCGCCCGATCAAACCACGTTCGACTACGTCCGTGCGCATGCAACATCGCTCGATGACACCGCGTGGCAAGCCGCGCTCGCCGACTGGACGCAGCTCAAGTCGGACGACGGCGCAAGCTTCGATGCCGAGCACCGCTTCAACGCAAGCGACATTGCGCCGTTCGTCACATGGGGCACGAGCCCCGACCAGGCGATGCGCGTGGACGCGCTCGTGCCCGACGCTGCTTCCCAGGCCACGCCGGAAGCCGCCGCGGCATTGCGCCGGGCGCTGGAGTACATCGGGCTCGAATCGAATCAGCCGATAGCCGGAACGCCGATTGACCGCGTGTTTATCGGTTCGTGCACGAATGGGCGGATCGAGGACTTGCGTATCGTTGCGGCGATCGTTCGCGGGCAAAAGGTCGCCCAGGGCGTGCGCGCGATGGTCGTGCCGGGCTCGGGCTCCGTGCGTCGTCAGGCCGAAGCGGAAGGCATCGCGGACACGTTGAAAAGCGCCGGTTTTGAATGGCGCGAGCCGGGTTGCTCCATGTGTCTCGCGATGAACGACGACTTTTTGCAAGCGGGCGAACGCTGTGCATCGACGACCAATCGCAATTTCGAAGGCCGGCAAGGACGCGGCGGCCTCACGCATCTGATGAGCCCCGCGATGGCCGCCGCCGCCGCACTGACCGGCAGGATCACCGATGTCCGCACGCTGGAGAAGTTCCATGTCTAAGTTGACCATGATCGAAAGCAGCGCTGCGCCGTTGCCCATCGAAAATCTGGACACTGACCAGATCATGCCGAAGCAATTCCTTCGGATCATCGACAAAGCCGGTTTGAGCGCAGGCCTTCTCTACGACCTTCGTTTCGACGAACACGGCGATCCGATCCAACCCTGCGTACTGAACCAGCCGCAGTACAAAGCCGCACGCATCCTGATTGGCGGATCGAATTTCGGTTGTGGATCGAGCCGCGAACACGCGGTATGGGGCCTTCAGCAAAATGGTTTCGATGCCGTCATTGCGCCGAGTTTTGCTGAGATCTTTTACTCGAACGCGATGAACAATCGCCTGCTTCTCGTGCAACTGGACCGTGAGGCGGTCGACGTCCTACTGCGTGAGTCCCTGAATGATCCGGAATCCGGGCTCAAGATCGATCTCGAAGCGCAGACCGTGACATCGGACACGAGCGGCAAGGTTTTCAGCTTCCCGCTGGGGGCGCGCCATAAACGCATGGTGATCGAAGGCATGGACACGATCGACCTGACGCTCACGCAACTCGCCGACATTCAGGCCTTCGAAAAGCGCCACTTCGAGCGCTATCCCTGGGCTGCCGTGATGTAGCCCGCGCGGCTTCGGCCGCATTCAAAACGACGCGACCCTGACTGCTTTTCGGCGTTTGCCAAAGGCGGCGGGGACGCGCTTTGCCTCAACCACGGAGGAGACATGAATTTCAAGCGCGCCAGGAAACCCTTCTACAAAGTGCTTTATGTCCAGGTGATCGCCGCGATCATTACGGGCATATTGCTCGGCCACTTCCTTCCCGCCGACGGCATCGCGATGAAACCGCTTGGCGACGCCTTCATCAAACTCGTGCGCATGATCATCAGTCCGGTGATCTTCTGTACGGTGGTGACGGGAATCGCGAGCATGCACGACATGCGCCAAGTCGGGCGTGTGGGCGGGAAGGCGCTGATCTACTTCGAGGTTGTATCGACGATTGCTCT
Source organism: Burkholderia sp. PAMC 28687 (assembly GCF_001577465.1). Classification (NCBI taxonomy): domain Bacteria; kingdom Pseudomonadati; phylum Pseudomonadota; class Betaproteobacteria; order Burkholderiales; family Burkholderiaceae; genus Burkholderia; species Burkholderia sp. PAMC 28687. The sequence continues at coordinate 1,337,407 of NZ_CP014507.1, read as the reverse complement.
CGCCATCGGCTTGCTCGCCGCGCATATCCTGCAGCCGGGCAAGGGCTTCAACGTCGATCCATCGACACTGGATGCAAGCTCGATCGCCGGATATGCGGCCAAGGCCGAGCACGGCGAAGGTCTGGCCGGTTTCCTGATGCACATCATTCCGGACACGTTCGTTGGCGCATTTACGCAGGGCGACATCCTGCCGGTGCTGCTGATCGCAATGCTGTTCGGCTCTGCGCTTGCCGTAATGGGCGAACCGGCGAAGCCGGTGATCGGGCTGATCGAGGCCTTGTCGAAGGCGTTCTTCAAGATCGTCCACGTGATCACGAGTCTTGCGCCCATCGGCGCATTCGGGGCGATGGCGTTCACCATCGGCCGGTACGGCATCGAATCCCTCCTGCCGATGATGAAACTCATCGGCACGTTCTATCTGACCGCGTTCCTGTTCGTGACGTGTGGACTTGGGCTGGTCGCGAAGCTGTGCGGATTCAGCCTGTTTCGCTTCCTGGCGTATATCAGGGACGAGTTGTTGATCGTGCTGGGGACATCGACATCAGAAGCTGCGTTGCCGCAACTGATGGAAAAGCTGGAACGGCTCGGATGTTCGCGCGGGATTGTCGGTCTGGTGGTGCCAACCGGTTATTCGTTCAATCTCGATGGCACCAACATCTACATGACGCTCGCCGTGCTGTTCCTCGCGCAGGCCACGAACACGCACATGACCGTCATGCAGGAAGTCACGCTGCTGGCGGTGACCATGCTGACATCGAAGGGATCGACGGGCGTGACCGGCGCCGGATTCATCACGCTGGCCGCGAGTCTTTCGGTGGTGCCGACCGTGCCGGTGACGGCGATGGTATTGATTCTCGGCATCGACCGGTTCATGTCGGAATGCCGGGCGCTCACGAATATTGTGGGCAACGGCGTGGCGACGATCGTGGTCGCTGCCTGGGAGAAGGAGCTGGATCGAGGGATGTTGCGCGCGCAGCTTGGAATGCCGCGGCTAGTTGGAGAACCCTCACCGGCGCCGATTCCTCGCGATACAGCCCGATAGCTGTACCGCGAGTTCAGCGGTAGATCAGCGTTACTTTGCTGCCGGGTCCGAATAATCCGGCAAGCCTTGCGACTTGCTGCTGCCGCCCGCGCCCGGCTGCGCCGGCGCGGTCGTAGCGCTCGCGCCTTCGGGCGGCACGGCAGTCGCGCCGCTTTCGTCGCCGTAGTCGGGCAACGTGGCGTTCGCTGCGCCCGTCAGCAGATACTGGCGGCGCTGCGTGTAGGCATCGCGCACGAACGCGTATTTATCCAGCGCCGCTTGCGACAGGATGTCGGTTGCGCCCAGCAAGTCGGCCCGTGCGCTCATGAAACGCACGCCGAACAGCGCGGCATTCGGCCCGGCGGCCAGATAGGTACCTGGATTGAGCGGATAACCCGCAATCCAGCTCGTGGAGTCACGCACCGAACTCGGTCCGAGCAGCGGCAACACCAGGTACGGACCGGACGGCACGCCGTAATGCCCGAGCGTCAAACCGAAGTCCTGGTTGTGCTTCGGCAAGCCAGCGAGCGTCGCCCAGTCGATCAAACCGCCAATACCGAAGGTCGAATTGAACGCAAAGCGCATCAAGTCTTCAGTCGCATCCGTGATCCGGAGTTGCAGCAGGTTGTTCGCGAAGTTGCCAATATCGCCGATATTCGAGAAGAAATTGCTGATGGCCGTGCGCAGCGGGCTCGGCGTGACCTTCACGTAACCCTCGGCGATCGGGCGTGCGACGTATTTGTCGGCGGCGTCGTTGAACTTGAAAATCTCGCGGTTCATCGGCTCGAGCGGATCGCCCGGTTTTCGGTCGGGACCGGTCGCGCAGCCCGCCAGCATCAATGCGGCGGCGAATGCCGCGCCGCCGGACAGGGCGCGCAGGTTGCGGGCGGCGCGTGGCGTGATTGCCATCGTCATGAGTCGTTTCCTTGGATCTTGCTGGTGATCGTACGAATTAAAGAGTGTCAGCGGCCTTCTTCTGCACCCGGGGTTTGCCCATTAGAACCGGCTGAAATACCACTGCGCCAATCAACGTCGTAAATAGCGCCAAAACCAGCAGGCGGCCCATGCTCGAGGTGCCCGGATGGTGTGAAAACCACAAACTGCCGAACGCCGTTGCCGTGGTCGCGGCGCTGAACATCACCGCGTGCGTGAGGCTGGAATGCAGCAAACCGGTCTGCCCGGAGCGCCACGCCATCACGAAGTAGATCTTGAACGCCACGCCGATACCCAGCATCAGCGGCAATGCAATGATGTTCGCGAAGTTCAGCGGCATGCCGAAGACAACGCACAATTCCAGCGTGACCACGGCGGAAACCAGCAAAGGTATCAAAGTTCTCAAAACGTCGCCCACTCGACGCAAGGTGATCCACAGCAAAACGGTGATCGCGATCAGCGACAACACCGCCGCCTGCTCGAACGCCTTGATGATCGTGTTGGCCGAATGCAGCACGGAAATCGGGCCGCCGATGGCGTTCGGCTCCGCCTTCTGCACGGCATTGGCGAAGCGGGCGAGCATCTGGTCGTCGTCGCGATTCTTGCCTTCCAGCGCTTTTGGCGATGCCTCCACGAGCGCGTGGCCGTCGGCGGCGAGCCAGCCTTCGGTCATGGACTTGGGCAGCGAATCCTGCGTGACCGGCGACGGCTGCAGCAGCGCACGCATCTGGCCGAGCGCGATGCGCAGTGGCTCCGACATCGCGTGTTCGGCGCGATCGCGCGTGGCGGCGTCGGCGGCGGCGAGCTTTTTCAGCGTCGCGGCAAGGCGGCGCGCTTCGTTTTCGCCGGGGCCGGGGTGTTCGTCGGCGGCGAGTTCCAGCGAGTTCGACAAGCGTTTGAGCGATGCCACCCGCACGGCGTCATTGGCCGGCTCGGCGGCGCGCTGGTTCAGCGCCGGCAGAAGCTGCGCTGCCGCGGCCGAGATCAGTTCGAGCTTTTTGGATTGATCCGTGGGAATCAGTGATGACAGCGTCGTCGCGCGCTCGACTTCCGGCAATTTGGCGAGCCTGGCGGCTATTTTGTCCGCTTCTTCAAGCGATGGCGCCAGCACTTTCACGTCGTTCACGGCCGCTTCGGGCGCATCCTTGAGCGAGATCAGCGTGGCCATCGACTCCGTTTTCGGGTCCTTCAGGTTCAGCGGATTGAAGTCGAAGCGCAGATGCGTCAGGAGCGGCAGCGCGCCGACCACGACGATCAGGGTGCCGATCAACACCGGCTTGCGATTGCGCGCGAGGAATTCGTCGACAGGCGCGAGCTTCGGAAAGCCGGGCGAACCCGCTTCGCCCGGCGGGCTGAACACCTTGATCAGCGCCGGCAACAGCGTCATGTTCGTGAAATACGCGACCAGCATGCCGACGCCCGCGATCTGCCCGAGTTCGGACACACCGCGATACGCCGTCGGCAGGAACGAGAAAAAGCTGGCGGCGGTCGCGGCGGCGGCGAGCGTCAGCGGCACGCCGACATGCCGCGCGGTGCTGACGAGCGCGACATCGAGCCGGTCGTCCTTGAAGCGTTCCTCGCGATACCGCACGCCGAACTGAATTCCAAAATCCACGCCGAGCCCGACGAACAGCACCATGAACGCGACCGAAATCAGGTTGAGCGCGTGGACCATCAGCAGGCCGAGCGCCGCCGTGATCGCGAGTCCGACGAACAACGTGATGAACACGGCGACAATCATCTTCCCCGAGCGCAACGCGAGCCAGAGGATCACCAGGACGACAATGAACGTCAGGATGCCGTTCAACACAGCGCCATCTTTCAGCGAAGCGAATTCTTCATCGGAAAGCGGTTGTTCGCCGGTGAGACGCACGACCGCCCCGTAATTCTCCGATAACTTCAGCGCGCTTGCGGTCGCGCGGATGGCGTTCGAACCGCTCGCGCCGGGCTCGAGCGCGTTGTAGTCGACCACTGGCTGGACCGTGACGAACGCGCGTGCGGGCTGGGTGGCCGAGGTATCGACGAGATTGCGCCAAGAGAACACGGCCGGCTGATTGGCGATGACTTTATCGAGCACGTCGGCGCTTTGTCCGAGCAGCTTCGACATCTGGCCGAGCGTCACCTGGCCGAGCTGCAGCGGGATATTCAGGCTGGTGTTGAGCGTGCCGGCCAGACCCGTCAGCGTGGGATCGTGGGCCAGCGCGTTGATCAGCGGACGCGCCTTGACGAGTTGCTGGGTGGTATCGGCGACTTTGTTGGTGGAGAGGTACAGCAGGCCGTTGTGCTCGAAGAAATCGCCGCCCGACGGTTGCGAGACGGCCGTGAACTGCTTCGTGTCCTTGGCTAACGCGGCGGCGAGCTCGTTGGCGGCGGCATCGGCGAATTCCGGCGCTTGCGCTTCGACCACCACGAGCACGGTGGAACCGCGCTCGGGGAAAGCTGCGTCGATGGCATGGCTGCGCGCCGCCCATTCGGGTTCCGTCTCGATGAGCTGGCTGATGTCGGTGCTGATCTTGAAGTGATGCAGCACGTAATAACCGCTGAAAACGGCGGCCAGCAGCGATAAAACGATAATCCACGCCGGCCGGCGGATGGACAAGGTGACAAGACGCGCAATGAGAGGCGTGAGCATGAAGACGGATGCCTCGAAGGGCTTTTTCGGTAATTCTTGTGGGACAAAGTGCGAAAGGCGCGTTTCAGGCGACTTTCGGCGACGGGTGAGTATACCGGTCGTAAGGAGCGGGCAGCGGGCAAGGGCGCCGTGCGAGTGATTTGCGCGCGTTTCCGAAAGATACAGTTAATGACAAAAGGCGGCGGCAGATTGTATTAACGTCCGGTTCCTGGAATAAAACGGAGGCACGATGGAACCGAAAAACGACGCGGCCGTTTCCTGCAAGCAGATCGAAACCACGCGGGAAGGCTGGGCTGAAGCGAGCAAGGACATTGCAGAAGCAGGCGACGATGCGCTTCTAGTTGACGAATTTGCCAATTCCAGCGATGCGGAGCTTTCCTGGTAGAGCCGCGGACTCAATCAGGTCTCGCTCCAAAGCCTCAACAAGTTGTGATAACACCCCACGAGCGTGCGCCGGGCGGCATCGTCGGCGTTTTCGGCGTTGAGCCTTTGAATCGCCGTATCCATATCGAATAGCAGGCTGCGCCGGGTGTCGTCGCGAATCAGGCTTTGCGCCCAGAAGAAACTCGCGACCCGCATTCCCCGCGTCACCGGCCGGACCTGATGCAAGCTCGTCGCCGGATAAACAATCGCATATCCCGCCGGCAACTTCACTTCCTGCACGCCATAGGTATCTTCGATAACCAGTTCCCCACCGTCGTATTCGTCGGGCGGCGTGAGAAACACGGTTATCGATACATCCGTGCGCACTCGCGTCCCATGCCCCGGCACGAGCCGGATGGCGCCATCGACATGACTGCCGAAGTGCATCCCGCCCTCGTACCGGTTAAATAGCGGCGGATACACCTTGTTCGGCAGCACCGCGCTGATAAACAGCGGATGCCGCTCGAGCGACGCGATGATCGCGTCGCCCAGTTCGAACGCAATCGGCGCTTCCTGCGCGATCTGCTGGTTGCGCTTGACCGGCGCGCCCTGGTAGCCGGCCGTCGCGCGCCCGTCCACCCAGGCGTCCGATGCATCGAGCCGCTGGCGCATCGCGGCGGCGTCCTCGGGACTGAGGACGTTGGGTATGGAAAGAATCATGATTTTTATACAGCGCCGCCGCGCCTGACCAATAAGTTCAATAGAACCGGTAGTTTAGCGTTGCCAGGAACGTGCGGCCGTAACCCGGCACTGCGCGGCCGCCGTCCGACGGAATCAGCGCATCGTAGTAATGCTTGTTGGTCAGGTTCTGCACGTTCAACTGGATGTCATAACGCTTCTGGTGATACGCGGCCATCGCGTCCCAGCGCGTGTACGCCGGCACCTGCACGAAGTTCGTGCTGGCCGCATACCGTGACGACGTGTACACCGGCCCGCCGCCAAACGTCCATTGCGGCGTGAGGTCGTAAGTCGTCCAGATGGTGATCATGTTGCGCGGCGTGTTGGCGAGCGTCTTGCCGTTCGTGTTGTCCAGCGCCTTCACGACCTCGCCGTCCATGTACGTGTAGCCGCCGAAGACCTGCCATTTGTTCGTGATGTGACCGGCCACGCCAAGTTGATAACCGCGCACGCGCACGTCGCCGTCGAGTGTGTAGCTGCCGTCGGGCTGGGCCGTGCGGGCATTGGTTTTATCGATGTTGAAAAGCGACTGCGTCACCGACAAACCGCCGTTGAGCAAATCCCATTTCGAGCCGATTTCATACGATCGGTTCGATTCCGGCGGAATGTTCTGCTGGTTGTTGGTGAGCGTCAGCGCTTCGAGCGACGGGTTGAACGACGTGCCGTACGACACGTAGTACGACTGCCAGTCGGTCGGCTGGAAAATGATCCCGGCGCGCACGCTCGTAAAGAAGTTGGTCTGCGTGCCATACGATGGCGCATTGATCGTGTTCTTGATCGACGCCTCGTAACGGTCCCAGCGCACGCCGCCCACGACCTTCCAGTACTGGCCGATGGACACCGTATCGTTGGCATAAACGCCGATTCCGTTCGCGCTCGACTCCACCAGGTTGGTCGCGACTTCCTTCGTGTTGGCCGGACGCTCGGTGTATTGCGGGTTGAGCAGCGGCACGATCGCGATGGTGTTCGACGGCAAGCCCGGCGTGGTCGCGGTGAACGACTGGTTGCTGTAGGTCTCGTGGCTCAGGTCGACGCCCGCGATCACCTCATGCTTGAGGAAGCCGGTGTTGAACTTGTAGTCGATATCGGTCGTGTTGTAGACCGAGTGGTCGTTGATATTGCGGTCCTTGCCCTGCAATCTGACGAAAAGCGAAGACAGTGGCAGCGACGTGAAGTTGCCGTTTGCCAGCGCCGGCGATGTTCCGAGCGGCCCGGTCAGCACGGCCGCGGCATTTGTTGCGCGGGCTTCGGTGCTGTAGTGGCTGAACTGCGTCTGGTTGCGCAGCGTGAGGTCATCGCTGAAACGGTGTTTGAAACGCGCCGACACCGTCTGCACATCCTGCATCGTGCGGTCGCCTTCGAAGCCGTAGAACTGGCTTTTGCTGACCGGCGCCGGTGCGCCGTTGACCGGCGGAATGCCGTAATCCGGCTGGTCGCGGTTGTGCTGGATCAGAGCGGACAACGTGATTTCCGTCGGCGTGCCAATCCCGAAAGTCGCCGTGGGCGCGAAGCCGTAGTCCTTGCTTTTCATTACATCGCGCGTCGAGCCCAGATCCTGGCCGAACGCATTGAGGCGGATGGCCGACGTGCTGGAAAGCGGCTGGTTGATGTCGAAGGTGCCCCTGTAGCGATCGTCCGTGCCGACCATCGCGGACACGGATGCGTGCGCCTTGAGTCCGGCCTGCTTGCTCACCTGGTTGATCACGCCGCCTGTGGAACCGCGCCCGAAATAAAGCGATGACGGGCCGTACAGCACATCGATGGATTCGAGGTCGAACGTGTCCCGATAGTACTGGCCGCGATCGCGGAAGCTATCCAGATAAATATCCGTACGAGCCGAGAACCCGCGCAAGTTGATGTTGTTGCCGATCTGGCCGCCTTCTGCCGCGCCGATGGTCACGCCGGGCACGTTACGAAGGGCATCGGAGAAAGAGGTCGCGGCCTGGGATTGCAGCACGGACTTGGGGACGACCACGGCTGCCTGAGGAATATCGCGTAATGCGGTGGGCACCTTGGCGCCGACGCTCGATTTTTCCGGTTGGAAATCATTCGACGTATCCACTTGCCCGTTCACCTGGACCGGCGGCAACGTCGCGTTTTCTGCGGGCGCGGCCGCTTCGGGCTGCGCCGGGGCCGGCGTTTGAACCTGAGCGATCGGCGCGGTTTGCGCGTAGGCGTAAAGCGGTGCGGCAACGGGTACAGCCACGAAACTCATGATCGCGGCGGCAAGCGGTGTCTTCCTCAACATGGGCGTTCCCGATACTGGATGGTTAATGGCCGCGCATGACGCAAGCCGAAAAGGGGAGTCGCGATTACGCGCGACGCGTTTTTGACGGGTTTGGAGCAGACAAGCGCCGACCGGCCGGCACCTCGCTTGAGCGATAGATGCAACCTAAGTTGTCGATTGTGTAAATGCGAATCGATATCATTACACAAGTAACAAAGGTTTTCAATTGAATAAAATGAACTTAACGAATGGCAGACGCACAAAGGCCCGCGCTGATAAAAGCGCGGCTCTGGCTGAGGGATTCCGAGTAAAACGAGGGATTGGGCGTTAAATCTGCCGGCTCTGACGGCAGGGCGTCATTTTTTCGATGAAGACGTCTGGTCATATAGCCGCAAGGCAGCGGCCATATCGCGCTGCAATTGTTCGAGTGCGGCGGCATTCGGATTAGGCGGCTGAAGGCCTTGCCATAAGAGCTGCGCGAGGCGGTTCGAGGTCTCTTCTATATCGACCGTCTTCTTGCTGATCGCGTCCCAGAGGACGTGTTCCATCGGACCGTAGATGCTCGATCGCAACAGGCTGAGCGGCATGTCGCCGCGAATATCGCCTGCAGCGACGCCATCCGCCAGCACCTGCATGAGCGGCGCAGTGTAACGGCGCTGGAGTTGCAGGATTTCACTGCCGAACGTGTCGTCTTTCGCGCGTCCCTCCGAGAGAATCAGCGCGCAGAGCCCCGGCCCGTCGATCATCAGCCGGTACAAATGCGTGCGGATCAGGAAGAACAGCTTTGCGCGCGTGCCCGTGACATGCGGCAACGTGGCTTCTATCTCCGCGATGATCTCGTCGTACCAGTCGCAGATCACGCGCACGCACAGATCGCGTTTGCCCGCGAAATACGTGAAGACCGTCGCCTCCGATACCCCCAGCCGCCGCGCCATTTCGATCGTCGTGGCCGACGAATACCCGCGCTCCGAGAACACTTCCCGCGCGACGGCGAGGATGTCCTTGATGCGTTGCTCGGACTTGACGCTCGATGGCGCGCGCCGGGCGGGGAGGGCTTTATGCTGGGTCATATCGATGCAAGATCTGGATGTATCTTGAGTCTAGCTCAAATTCTTATAGCCCTTGAAAGTCGATATTAAAGGTATCTACCAACTTGACGCGCGCTCAGGATTTGAGTTTTACTCAACCTCACTTCTTCCGGCGAACCCGACATGGAATCCACGCATCGATACCGCTCCGTCTTCCGCCCCGGCCTCTTCGCCAACAAGGTCGTCATGGTCACCGGCGGCGGCAGCGGACTCGGCCGATGTACGGCGCATGAACTGGTATCGCTGGGTGCATCGGTCGTGCTGGTTGGACGAACGCTCGCAAAACTCGAAGCCGTTCGCGACGAGCTCGCGGCGGACTATCCGGAAAGCCCGGGACGCGTTGGCTGCCACCCCTGCGACATCCGCGACGAAACCAGCGTCAAGCAAGTCGTCGCGGCCGTGCTTGCCGAGTTCAAGCAGCTCGACGGCCTTTTCAATTGCGCGGGCGGCCAGTTCCCCGCACCGCTCGAGAAGATTTCGCTGAACGGCTGGGACGCCGTCGTGCGCAACAACCTGCACGGCACCTTCCTGATGTCGCGCGAATGCTTTACGCAACACATGCGCGATCACGGCGGCGCGATCGTCAACATGCTCGCGGACATCTGGGGCGGCATGCCCGGCATGGGACATTCCGGCGCGGCGCGTGCGGGCGTGTGGAATTTCACCGAAACTGCTGCGTGCGAATGGGGTTACGCCGGCGTTCGCGTGAATGCGGTGGCGCCGGGATGGATTGCATCGGCGGGAATGGACAGCTACGACGAGCGGTATCGTGCATTGCTGCGCGAACTCAAGCACAAGGTGCCACTGCAGCGATTTGGTACGGAATCCGAACTGGCTGCGGCGGCGGTATTTTTATTGTCGGAGGCGTCGGCTTTCATCAGCGGGTCGGTGATTCGCGTCGATGGCGGCGTGCCCAACGCGCGCCATTCGTGGCCATTGGCGGCGTCTGAGCGTACGCTTGCGTTCAACGGTTTTTCGCGATACCAGCCGCCTTCGGGCTTGCAACAAGCCGACGAGTAAAACTCAAAATCAAGGAAGAAACGATGCTTCCCGCAGCCGATTCATACGACGCCCTGAACGCGGCGTTCGAGTGGCAGGTGCCCGCGCAATACAACATCGGCGTGGACGTCTGCGATAAATGGGCCGATGGCGCGGGCCGTCTTGCGCTCATCTACGAAACCCGTGAAGGCGAGCAAACGCGTTTCACCTTCGACGAACTCAAGACACTGTCCAATCAATTCGCCAATGCGTTGATGCGCGCCGGGTTGAAGCGTGGCGATCGCGTCGGGATCTTCCTGCCGCAATCGCCGGAGACGGCTATCGCGCATCTGGCGATCTACAAGGCGGGTTGCATCGCGGTGCCGTTGTTCGCGCTTTTCGGCGTGGATGCAATCCAGTATCGGCTCGCCGATAGCGGCGCCGCCGCGCTCATCACCGATCACGCGGGCTTCCAGAAACTCGAGCAGATCCGCGATACGCTGCCGGAGCTCAAAGCGGCGTATTACGTAGGAGGCGAGCACGACGAAAGTGCGCCGGAATACGCTCATATGTTCTGGGATACCCTGCGGGCGGAAACGGAAGCGTTCACGCCAGTCGATACTTCCTCCGATGACCCCGCCGCCATCATCTACACGTCCGGCACGACGGGAAAACCCAAGGGCGCATTGCTTGCGCATCGGGTGTTGCTCGGGCATTTGCCGGGCGTCGAGATGTCGCAAGGCCTTTTCCCGGCGAACGCGAAACTGATGTGGACGCCTGCGGACTGGGCGTGGATCGGCGGATTGTTCGATGTTTTGCTGCCGGCGTGGCATCACGGCGTTGCGGTTTTGGCGCGGCGTTTCGAAAAGTTCGATGGCCCCGCCGCCTTCGACCTGATGGCCCGCCACGGCGTCACGCATACGTTCCTGCCGCCGACCGCGCTCAAGATGATGCGCTCGGTCGCTCGTCCCGAGCAGTGGAAGCTTTCCCTGCGCGCGGTGGCGAGTGGCGGCGAATCGCTTGGGGAGGAGCTGATTGCGTGGGGCCGGGCGGCGCTCGGCGTGACCATCAACGAGTTCTACGGGCAGACGGAATGCAACGTGGTGGTGTCGTCGTGCTCGACGTTGTTCGAGCCACGGCCGGGCGCTATCGGACGCAGTGCGCCCGGACATCGCGTGACGATCGTCGACGATAACGGCACGGAACTCGCGCCCGGCACGCCTGGCAATATCGCGATCAAGTCGCCCGATCCGGTCATGTTCCTGCGCTACTGGAACAACGAGCCGGCCACGCGCGATAAATTCCGCGGCCCGTTCCTGTTGACCGGCGATCTCGGTCTTTGCGATGCCGATGGTTTCATCCGCTTCGTCGGGCGCAATGACGACGTGATCACGAGCGCGGGATATCGGATCGGGCCGGCGCCTATCGAAGATTGTCTGTTGCGGCATCCGGCGGTGAGCATGGCGGCGGTCATCGGCGCGCCGGATGCCGCGCGCACGGAAATCGTGATGGCGTTCATTGTGCTGAACGGAGGTTTTATCGCTGACGAAACCCTCGTGCGCGAACTTCAGCAACATGTGAGGACGCGGCTCGCGGCGCACGAATATCCGCGCGAGATTCGTTTCGTCGATGCCTTGCCGATGACGCCAACCGGCAAAGTCATGCGCAAGGAATTGCGTTCTCAGTTGCCGTTGGGGACATAGCGCGGCGACGTGGCTTGGCCTTCAGCACAGTTTCCTCGTGAGCCGTAATATGAAGCACAAGGAGGCGCTGCCATGAAACTTTCCCTGCTAGCACCCGTTTTCGCCGCGGCCGTGGCGAGCCAGCTCGGGTTCGCCGCAAGCTCTGTTTCCATCGATCAACACACGTGGCACGATCGTCTGCTCGTGATTTTCGCCGCCGATCCGCAATCGGCGCAGCTTGCCGCCCAGCGCGCGGCCATCGAGGAAACCGGCTCGGGATTCAAGGAGCGCGATCTGGCGCTGATCGAGGTGATCGGCGACTCGGTCAAAGGCGCGAGCGAAAACGCAAACGCGCTTCGACAGCGGTTCAGCGTAAAGCAGCACAGCTTTCGTGCGTTGCTGGTCGGCAAGGACGGCGGCGTGAAGATCGATTCGCCGAAGCCGATTTCGGCGAGCGAGTTGACATCGACTATCGACGCCATGCCGATGCGCCGCCAAGAAGCGGGCTCGAAACTTCCATGAACTGTCACCCGGGACGCCGGTCGATATACTGACGATGCATCGAGTCCGGACTGATGCAACGATCGCCACGCAGGTGACGTTTGCTTTCGGCCGGACACTGCCCTCCAATCTCGAACTATCGGTCGTATGAAACGTTATTTGCCCGCTCGTATTGCCCTTGTCGCCCTGGCTTTTTCGGCGGCGCTTTTCTCCAGCGCGTCGTTCGCGCAAACAAGTCCTGACGCGGTGGTGAAAAGCGCCGTGGAAGGGACAGTCAACGCGATGAAGGCTGACCCGCAAGCTCGCGGCGGCGATATGGCCAAGATCACGCAACTGGTCCAGACGCGTTTCGTGCCCGCCACCGACTTCCAGCGCACCACGCGGATTGCGGTCGGCAAGGCGTGGACCACGGCGACGCCTGAACAGCAAAAGCAGCTTTATGAACAATTCCAGACGCTGCTGGTACGCACGTACACGTCGTCGCTTTCGCAACTGCGGGATGAAGACGTCAAGTTCAAGTTCGATGCCCCCACGCTCGACGCCGGCGCCAAAGACGCTGTTGTTCAATCGCATGTGTATTCGACGGGTGGAGATAATCCGGTGCGGTATCGGCTGGAAAAGACGCCCGATGGCTGGAAGATCTACGACATCGACATGATGGGCGCGTGGCTGATCCAGGTGTATCAGACGCAGTTTGCCGGCCAGTTGCAAAAGGGCGGCGTGGATGGCTTGATCAAGTTCCTGACCACGCACAACGCGCGCACGGCGGAATAAGGTCGATCGAAGTGGATTAGAAAAACGCAGCCCGCTTTCGCGGGCTGCGTTTTTTATGAGGACCGATATTGGTTCGACGTGACGGAACGTGAATGCGAGGCCACACCGATATGTCGACGCCATTGAAATCTGCAGCAAAAACGAAAGCTGAACCAGTCGGTGCGCCCGATGCCATTGTATTTAAAAAAGCGCGTGTCTCGAAGACATTGGTAAAGACCCGCTCAACCAGTTGCGTGGATCGCTATTGCGTTACGAAACCCCAATGAGCGCTGTCGGAGAAGATGACTGGAACGCAAAGTGACTCCCCCCGCGAAACTTTATGCGCAGCAAGTTCCGGCTGTTGCTATCAGCACTCTGACACAAGCACCATCGCGGCCGAGGAAACGTTCTTCGCCGACTTCATCGCCTTCTCCCTCACTGCGATCATGTCTTCGGTCGCGCTTGAATACCGGAACGAAGCCGGCAGCAGCCGATAATCCGCCGCCACTTGCGCCGCCTTCGTCTCGCTGAAACCTGATTTGCGCAGTGTCTTCGCGAGCAGCAGATAGTCGTCGAGGTCGGCCTTGCCGAGGTTGATCATTACGTTGAAGTCGGCCATAGCGTCCTGCTTGGTTTGCCTGAAAACAAGCGATGCTACACGGGCTTGCCTGAAGCGCGTCTTGAAAACAAGAACGGGTGGAAAAACGCCGCTTAACGCAACGTCTTCCACCCGTTCGCTTCCATGCGATCTGCCGCAGGAATCAAGCGCGCTTGAAAACTCAGGCCGCAGCCGTCGTTGTCTGCTTGCCGCCCTTGTTGGTCTTGGCGCGGCCGATTTCTTCCAGCTTGATCTCGACATGCTTCGAGAACACGAATTCCGCCGGGCGCTGATTGTCGACCGGCAGGTCTTTCGCGTACGCGCCTTCGGTACGCGGACCGCGCAACGCAACGCGCGCCGCCTTCAGCGGATGCGCAACCGTGTCCATCACGGCAGTCGCTTCAAAGCCGCAATGCACCATGCAGTCAGCGCATTTCTCGTACTTGCCCGTGCCGTATTTGTCCCACTCGGTCGTTTCCATCAATTCCTTGAAGGTTTTTACATAACCTTCGCCGAGCAGATAGCACGGACGCTGCCACCCGAACACGGTGCGCGCCGGGTTGCCCCAGGGCGTGCATTCGTACGTCTGATTGCCGGCCAGGAAGTCGAGGAACATGCTCGACTGGCTGAACGACCAGCGTTTGCCGTTATCGCCGCGCTTGAAGATATCGCGGAAAAGCGTCTTCGTTTTTTCGCGATTCAGGAAGTGCTGCTGATCCGGTGCGCGTTCGTACGCGTAACCCGGCGACACCGTGATGCCGTCCACGCCCATCGGTCCGAGCGTATCGAAGAAGTTCGCCACGCGTTCCGGATCGGCGTCGTTGAACAACGTGCAGTTGATGTTCACGCGAAAACCGCGGCGCTTCGCTTCCTTGATGGCCGCAACGGCTTTTTCATACACGCCGTCTTGCGAGACCGAATGGTCATGCGCCTGCTTGTCGCCGTCGAGATGAACCGACCAGACGAAGTACGGATTCGGCTCGTAGTCGTCCATTTTCTTTTCCATCAGCAACGCGTTCGTGCACAGGTACACGAACTTCTTGCGCGCGATGATGCCCTTCACGATCTGCGGCATTTCCTTGTGCAGCAGCGGTTCGCCGCCAGCAATGGAAACAACCGGCGCACCGCATTCGTCGACGGCCGCAAGGCAGTCCGCCATGGAAATGCGCTGGTTCAGGATGGGATCCGGATAGTCGATCTTGCCGCAGCCATTACACGCCAGGTTGCAGCGAAACAGCGGCTCGAGCATCAACGCGAGGGGATAACGCTTGTTGCGCATGAAATGCTGGCGCGCGATGTATGCGCCAACCCGGACTTTTTGCAGCATCGGAATAGACAATTGCGTGTGCTCCTTAATCTTCGCGAAGGGCGCCGGCGGAAGCCGTCGCCGCGGCAAGCGGTTTTGTCAGCTTCGCGGGGAGTTTGAATTCAACTTTTTCTTCGCGGCCGGACATTGTCGTCACTTCGACAGGGCCCAGCGCGCGCAGTGCATCAATTACGTGTTTGACCATTTCTTCCGGCGCCGACGCGCCAGCCGTGATGCCCACAGCCTGCGCACCCGCAAACCATTCAGGCTTCACTTCCGAACCGTCCGCCACCAGGTAGCTCGGCACGCCGGTTTCGGCGCCGATCTCGCACAGGCGGTTCGAGTTCGAACTGTTTGTCGCGCCAACCACGAGCAGCACGTCCACTTGCGTGCTGAGCTCGCGGACCGCGGCCTGACGGTTTTGCGTGGCATAACAGATATCACGCGTATCCGGCCCGACAATATCGCTAAAACGCCGGTGCAGTGCGTCGATAATGCCGCGCGTATCGTCCACGGACAAGGTGGTTTGCGTGACATACGCAACCGGTTCGTCCAGCGGCAGCGACAGTGTTGCAACTTCGGCCTCGCTCTGCACCAGTACCACGGTGCCGGGAATCTGGCCGATCGTGCCTTCGACTTCCGGATGCCCGGCGTGGCCGATCAGGATCAGCGTGCGGCCCTGCGCGACGTATTGCCGCCCTTGCACGTGAACCTTGGTGACGAGCGGGCAGGTTGCATCGAGTACATCCAGTCCGCGCGCCAGCGCGTCAGCTTCTACAGTTTGCGCGACGCCGTGTGCGCTGAAAATGGCGACGGCGCCGTGCGGGACTTCGTCGAGTTCCTCGACGAAACGCGCGCCCTTGCTTCGCAGATTGTCGACAACATGCCGATTGTGAACGATCTCATGGCGCACATAGACGGGCGCGCCATGTCGTTCCAGAGCACGATCGACAATCTCGATCGCGCGGACCACGCCCGCACAAAAGCCGCGAGGTTGAGCAAGGATAATACGCATATTCGGGCGAACTCCGACTGACGCGGGTTTCGAATGGAACCGGCTATAAGCTTCGATCAAATCCGGTCAATTTATTGTAAGCAAAATTAAAGCTTCGCCGAAAAGCTTCGCGAAACAAATGCCTGAAAACAGATCATTCGTTTCAACTTTAAGGCCGAACTTGACCGCGTATTCTAACGCGTTCGCTTTTTGGATGCTTGTTACGGGGTCGTTCCACTTCATGTAGCAGGGTCGAATTATTTCCTGGGCGGCGATGCCGTAAGCTCGTGCTCGGCATGTCTTCATGGACAGGGCGAATGCTGCCAGCGCGCGAATGCCGCTCAATCACGCTTCGATCGCGGCAAATTCAGCGTGAAAGGGCCATATGGTGCGGTGCGAGGGCGTTGGAGCGGTGTCCGTTCCGACCTGACTATTACGGCTAGCCGCGTATCCGCGCACGTAAGTGGCCGAATTTCATTCGCACTTTTGACTTTCGACGTCTGGTTTATCGGCTGTTGGTCGTTGCGCTTAGCCAACAAAATTGACACTCTCGGCCACGTCGGACAGCACGCGGTTCGCTTCGTTGGCGGATATAACCGACGTGCGTGCCTCGAAATGCTACCTCGGCCGAATGGCATATCGACACGAAGCGCTGCCACGATACATGCTCGACACTCGGCGTCGGCAATCTGGCGACACCTCCCGCCGTGCCCTGTCGGCGAGCCTTTCGTCCTGCCTACGCCAGCGTTTGGGCGTAAAGTTGCGCTCCGCCAAGCGTTCCGCCGAAACCCCGGCGGTATTGCGTTTGTTTAACTAGCAACGAAACTGTAGAACCGAACTGACGATGCTCCTGATTGCCTGGTTGTCCCTTCTCATCTGGATTGTCCTGCTGTTCGCCCGCGGCGGGTTCTGGCGTGCGCAAGCTGTCGAGCGACTCAGCGAAAGCACCGTTCACGCGGTCGGACAGGCCGAAATTGCACGGCGCGGCGCCTGGCCCGCGGTGGTCGCGGTCGTCCCGGCGCGCAACGAAGTCGATGTCATCGGCCGCGCGGTCGCGTCTTTGCTCGCGCAGGATTACGCAGGATCGTTTCATCTGATCGTTGTCGATGACCACAGCACCGACGGCACCGCCGACGCCGCGCAAGCCGCCGCCCGCGACCTGGGGCTTGAAGACCGCCTGACGGTGCTGACGGCCGCACCTTTGCCGGCGGGCTGGTCGGGCAAGGTGTGGGCACAGTCGCAGGGAATCGGGGCGATCGACAAGCTCGGATTGCCGGCCGATTACCTGCTCCTGACCGATGCCGATATCCAGCATCCCGTCAACGCAGCGTCGCAGCTCGTCGCACGGGCGATTCTGGAGGATCGCGATCTTGTCTCGCTGATGGTGCGTCTGCGCTGCGATTCGACGTGGGAAAAAGCGTTGATCCCGGCGTTCGTATTTTTCTTCGCGAAGCTGTATCCGTTCTCATGGGTCAACGACGTGCAAAGCCGCACGGCGGGCGCGGCGGGCGGCTGCATGATGGTCCGGCGTGCGGCGCTGGTGGAGGCGGGGGGTATCGAATCGATACGCGGTGAGCTTATCGATGACTGCAGCCTGGCTTCGCGCATCAAGTTTCGCAATGGCGTGAATGCGGCGCGTCCAATCCGTCTGGATCTCGCTGCCGACAGCGAGTCGCTGCGTCCCTATGACGACTGGCGCGAAGTCTGGAACATGATCGCGCGCACGGCCTTCACGCAACTTCGCTATTCCTCGCTGTTGCTGGCGGGCACGCTGATCGGCATGTGTGTGATCTATCTCGCGCCGCCGGTCATTGCGCTATCCATGGGCGCGAAGGGATGGCCGGCGTGGCTTGCATGGATCGCAATGTGCTGCGCCTACGCGCCAATGCTGCGGTATTACCGCCGCTCGATTTTCTGGGCGCCGCTGCTGCCGCTCGTCGCGCTGTTCTATGTCAGCGCAACGGTGGGATCGGCAGTGCGATTCTGGAGCGGAAAAGGCGGCCAGTGGAAGGCGCGGGTTCAGGCGCCGTGATGCATTGATTTGCGCGGGCACGGTTGCTGAAAACCACGGCCTGCTTCCATCACCGTTGCGTCAGCATTGCGTACAGCTCGATCACCATATCCGGTGAAAACGAGAAGGGCACCCAGCCGTGGCCCGTGTGGCGCAACACCAGCAAGCGGTCACCATTCGGATAGCGCTGTGTCGCCATCACGGGGTTTTTCGTCGCGACATACCGCCAGCCGGGGGGCAAGCCGTTCGGCTGGTCGACGGTCATCGAGGCACGCGCGTTCGACAATTCCTCGATCAATTGCGACACGCCTTCGGGACTCAACGCCACGGTCTTTCCGCCGATTGTCATCTCGATCACGTCTTTCCCGGGACGCGAGACATTCAGCGTGGGTTTTTCATCGGCCGTGGGCGCCGGATCGGGCGCGGTGGTCGCAGCGACATCGGCTGCGGGTGAACTAGCTACAGGAGAATCAGCAGCGGGGGTGGAAGCAGCGGCCAGAATCAGCTCATCGAGGCTTGATTCCAGCGCGCCGAGCTGGTCGGTTAAGTTCATGCGGTGTATGCCTTTTCTTGCCTTGCATCGAACCTGCGATTTTAACTGCTGCGTACTCTGCGTCGTGCCACGTGTTGTAACAAAATGCGTGTTGGCGCGCGTTAAATACTGAGCGCGCCTGCAGGTCAGCGGTCCAGATAACCGTTTTCACGAAACCAGTCGAGCGCGTGACTCAGGCCTTCGCCATAGGGTCGCGCGCGGTAGCCAAGCTCGCGTTCCGCTTTTGCCGACGTGAAGTACATCTTGTTTTTCGACATCCGCAATCCATCGATCGTGACGAACGGCTCCTTGCCGCTGAACTTGGCGAAGAGTTCAGCGCCGGCCGCGAGCGGATACAGCGGGCCACGCGGCAACTTGATGGTCGGTGGCTTGCGGCCGGCCAGCCCGGCGATATCGGCGAGCATTTGTTGCAGCGACAAATTCTCGCCGCCCAGGATGTAGCGCTCGCCGATCACGCCGCGTTCGAGCGCGAGAAAATGCCCGTTCGCGACGTCGTCCACATGCACGAGGTTCAGGCCGGTATCGACGAAAGCGGGGATCTTGCCGGTCGCCGCCTCCACGATGATCCGCCCGGTCGGCGTCGGCTTCACGTCGCGCGGGCCGATCGGGGTGGACGGATTCACGATCACGGCCGGCAAGCCGTCGTTCGCGACCATGCGCTCGACGGCGCGCTCCGCCAGCACCTTGCTGCGCTTGTACGCACCGATGGTCTGATGGGCTTGCGCGGGTTTGGTTTCATCGGCGATATCACCCGACGGGTTCACCTTCAGCGTCGCGACGCTGCTCGTGTAGACAATCCGTTCGATGCCTTCGGCGAGCGCCGCACGCATGGTGGCTTCGGTGCCGTCGAGGTTCGCGCGCTCGATCTCGCTCGGGTCGCGCGCCCAGATCCGGTAGTCCGCCGCCACGTGCATCAGATACCGCACGCCTTTCATGGCGGCGCGCATGGACGCTTCATCGCGCATGTCGCCATACACGACTTCGGCATCGAGACCTTCCAGGTTCTGCCGGGAACTGGTCTTGCGTATGACAACGCGGACATCGAGGCCGCGTTCCCGCGCCAGTCGCGCAACCGCCGAGCCCACGAATCCGGACGCACCGGTAACCAGCACGCGCCCACTGCGACCATGTACAGCGTCAGTCATTTTTTCCTCTGATTGGTATTGAAAGGTAACAGTTGCCCGTCTTCCGAAGCGTCGTAATCGGCTGTAGGCCCATATGTGACAAGGGCTGGCGGGTCGTGCTATGGTCCGGTGCTGCCTGTTCGGCGCCTGACAAAATCTCAACAATATTCACTCGCCAATGCATATAGACAGCAGAAACCGCTCCGTGTGGCTTTACTTTGCGATCGTCTTGATGCTGATGATCGTGTTCGCCATCGACTGGCTCACGCCGCTGAGAATCGCCATCTGGGTGTTCTACATGCTGCCGGTCGCGCTGTGCATGTGGGTCGACCGGCCGACCGTGCCGTTCATGACTGCGGGCGCAGCGTCCGTGCTGACGGTGCTGGGTTTTTACCTCACAACAGGCGACGCCGTCGTCACCACGTTCGTGCTGCAGATCAACCGGGTTATCGGCGTGATCGTGATGTTCGTGCTGGCCGGCGTGGGGCATCTCTATATCAAATCGCGGCTGAACCTGCAACGCAGCGCCTGGCTCAAGCAGGGCGAAGTCGAGGTCGGACTGCAAATTCGCGGTGAACTCACCCCTGCTGCGATTGGCGAAGGCATCCTTCGTTCGCTGGTGCCGTACGTTGGGGCGCGCGTCGGCGTGCTGTACGCGCGCAAAGGCGACGTGCTGGAGCGCATCGCGGCGTGGGCGCTGCCTGCCGACAGCGCCGTGCCGCAACGGATCACACGAGGACAGGGACTCGTCGGGCAAGTGCTCGATGAGAAAAAGGCCCTCGTCGTCACGGGAGCATCGGCGCAATTCCTGAAGGTCGGTTCGGCGCTCGGATCGGCGGCGGCGAGCCACAGTGTCGTTGCGCCGATGATGGCCGACGGCGACGTGACCGGTGTGCTGGAACTGGGTTTTATCGGCGACGAAAACGCCTTCAGCGACACGCGTGAACTGCTCGACAACGCGTCCGAAGCGATGGGCATGGCGCTGCGCTCGGCGGAGTACCGGGCGCGCATGGTCGAGCTCCTGGAAGAAACGCAGCGCCAAAGCGAGGAACTGCAGGTCCAGCAGGAAGAGCTTCGGGTATCGAATGAAGAACTGGAGGAGCGCGGTCGCGCGCTGATGGAAACGCAGGCGCGGCTCGAAACGCAGCAGGCGGATCTCGAACAGACCAACGTGCGGCTGGAAGAGCACACGCACAGTCTCGAGCGGCAGAAAACGGAACTCGTGCGTGCGCAAAAGGAACTGGAGGCGAACGCGCTGGCGCTCGAGCGCGCGAGCCAGTACAAGTCCGAGTTCCTCGCCAACATGTCGCACGAGTTGCGCACGCCGCTCAACAGCTCGCTGATCCTCGCGAAGCTCCTGCAGGATAACAAGCACGGCAATCTCAGCGACGAACAAGTGCGCTACGCCGCGACCATTCATTCATCGAACAGCGATCTGCTGTCACTGATCAACGACATCCTGGATTTGTCGAAGGTGGAAGCGGGGCAGATGGACGTGCAGTTTGCGCCGGTTGCCATTGACGGAATGCTGCAATCGCTGCGCCAGTCGTTCGCGCCGATCGCGGATTCGAAGGGGCTGAAGCTCGTGACGGAGCGCGCCGAGGGCGTGCCGGAATATTTCGTCACGGACAACCAGCGCCTGCAGCAGGTGCTGCGCAATCTGCTTTCGAACGCCTTCAAGTTTACGGAGCGCGGGCAGGTGACCGTGTCGGTGCATAAGGCCCAGGACGACGATGACTCCGTGCGCTTCGATGTCCGCGATACCGGCATCGGCATCGCACGCGACAAGCAGGACCTGATCTTCCAGGCGTTCCAGCAAGCCGACGGCACGACCAGCCGCAAATATGGCGGCAGCGGCCTTGGCTTGTCGATATCGAGGGAATTCTCGCGTTTGCTGGGCGGCTCGGTGAGCGTTTCGAGCGAGCCGGGCAAGGGCAGCGTCTTTTCGGTCACGCTGCCGTTGGGCGTGCGTGAGGGTACGGTTACTGCAAAGCTGGATGTGATCGGGCACATGGGCGAACCAGTGGAAACTTCCGAGGCTTTCGCCAAACCGCAGCATCAGGAAGCGCCCGTGCAAAGCCACGCGCCGGCGCATCTGACGGCGCAGGCGGCATCGAATATCTCCGAGCCTTCGTCGTGGCGTGCGTCGGTTGCGAGCCATCATGTTCCGCAACCCATCGCCGATGACCGCGCCAACCGCAAGCGCCCCGACCGCGTGATCCTCGCGATCGAAGACGATTTGCGTTTCGCGCAAATCCTGCACGACCTCGCGCACGAACTCGAATTCGACTTTGTCCACGCGACGACCGCAACGCATGGCGTGGAACTCGCCCGCGAGTTGCAGCCGAACGGCATTCTGCTCGATGTCGGCCTGCCAGATCAATCGGGCCTGACCGTGCTCGAATGGCTCAAGCACGACCCGCTGACGCGCCATATCCCCATACACGTGGTTTCATCGACGGATCACGCCGATATCGCGCTGCATCTCGGCGCAATCGGCTACACGCTGAAACCGAGCGCCCGCGACACGCTCGCGGGCGCGATCCGCAAGCTCGAAGCGCGGTCCGCACAGGGCACGCGGCGCGTGCTCGTGGTCGAGGACGATCCTACGCTGCGCCAGAGCATCCACGCGTTGTTGCAGAGCACGACCGTGGAGATCGTCGAAGCGGGAACGATTGCGGAAGCCATGGACGAGATCAATCGCGGCACGTTTGATTGCATCGTGATGGATCTGGCGCTGCCCGATGGCTCCGGCTACGACTTGCTGGAACGGGTATCTACGTCGCAGGAACATGCATCGCCGCCGGTGATCGTATACACGGGGCGCGTGTTGTCGCCCGACGAAGAGCAGCGTCTGCGCCGCTATTCCAAGTCGATCATCATCAAGGGCGCGAAGTCGCCGGAACGCCTGGTCGATGAAGTCACGCTGTTCCTGCACAGCGTGGAAAGCGCATTGCCGCCCGAGCAGCAGCGCATGCTGCGCGCGGCGCGCCAGCGCGACGACGTGTTCGAAGGCCGCACGATCCTTCTCGCCGAAGACGACGTCCGCAATATCTTCGCGTTGTCGCACGTGATCGAGCCGCTCGGCGCCAAGCTTGAAATTGCGCGCAATGGCCGCGAGGCGCTGGACGCGCTGGCGCGTCATCCGGATATCGATCTGGTGCTGATGGACATCATGATGCCGGAGATGGACGGCTTTACTGCCATGACCGAGATCCGCAAGGACCCGGAACATGCGCGCCTGCCGATCATCGCGCTGACGGCGAAGGCGATGGCGAGCGATCGCCAGAAGTGCCTGGAAGCCGGGGCGGACGATTACATTTCGAAGCCTATCGACGTGGACAAGCTGGTCTCGCTATGTCGCGTCTGGCTGCGGCAACGGTAGAAGGCCGCCATGCCAAATCGAACCTCGAAAGATCCGGACGAAGCCATCTTCGACATCGAGTTGAAGCTGTTGCTCGAAGCCGTCTATCTGAAATACCAGCATGATTTCCGGCATTACTCCGTGAGTTCGTTACGGCGGCGGCTAGGGCAGGCGTTGATCGACCTGGGCTATCCGACGCTCTCGCAACTGCAGGAACGCATTCTTCGCGATGCCACCCTGTTCTCGCGCCTGTTCCAGTACCTCACGGTACAAGTCAGCGAAATGTTTCGCGACCCGACGTATTTCCGCGCCATTCGCGAACAGGTCGTGCCGATCCTGCAGACGTATCCATCGATCAAGGTCTGGGTTGCGGGATGCAGTACCGGCGAGGAACTCTGGTCGCTCGCGATCCTGTTCGCGGAGGAAAACATCGCGGACCGTACGGTTTTGTACGCCACCGACATCAACGCCGGCGCGCTCCGGCAGGCCGAAAGCGGCATCTATCCGCTGGATCGGCTGGCGAGTTTCAGCCAGAATTACCTCGCGGCCGGCGGCAAGCGTTCGCTTTCGGACTACTACCACGCGGCTTACGGTGCGGCGAAGTTCTCGCAGACGCTCAAGTCGCGCGTGGTTTTCGCCGATCACAGCCTTGCCACTGACAGCGTGTTCCTGGAAGCGCATCTGGTGTCGTGCCGCAACGTGCTGATCTATTTCGATCGCGCGTTGCAGGATCGCGCGCTGGGTCTCTTCAGCGATTCGCTCGTGCGGCGGGGGTTTTTAGGCTTGGGCAGCAAGGAAAGCATCCGCTTTTCGAAACACGCGGACAGCTTTGCCGACTTCGATGCGCGCGAGCGCCTGTATCAAAAGGTTTAAACGATGAAAGTGCTGGAAGAATCGTTCAGCCCGCTGGCCGGGATCGACGCCATTGTCATAGGTGCGTCTGCCGGCGGCGTGGAGGCGTTGAATCAGTTGTTGCCCGCGTTGCCGGCGGGGTTTCGCCCCGCGGTGCTGGTCGTGGTTCACGTGCGCGCCGACTCGCCGAGCCTGTTGCCCGAGCTGTTTGCCGCGCGTTGCCGCTTGCCGGTGGTGGAACCCGACGATAAAGCCACCATCACCGGCGGCACGATTTATCTCGCGCCACCGGGTTATCACATGTTGGTCGAGCCCGATGGCACGATCTCGTTATCGGTCGATCCGCCGGTGCGGTTTTCGCGGCCATCGGTGGATGTGCTGTTCGAATCGGCGGCGCTGTGTTTTGGCGATGCATTGCTTGGCATTGTGTTGTCGGGCGCGAACGACGATGGCGCGCGCGGCCTCGCTGCGATCAGGAACGCCGGTGGCCGCTGCTGGGTGCAGGACCCGCAGACTGCGTCGTCCACCGCAATGCCGCTGGGCGCGATTGCGCGCGGCGGAGTACATGATGTTCTTACACTCGACGCGATGGCCGCACGCTTGCGCGGCATCGGACAAGGATCTGCGACGTGACCCAGGTTGACTTGGAGCTGACACCCCAAATGGAACTCCGCTAATGGAACTCAACAGGCAACCGATTTACGTTCTGATCGTTGACGATGTGCAGAACAACATCACCGCGCTCGAAGCCTCGCTCGCGCGGCCCGACATTTCCGTGCTGGCCGCCGGATCGGGTCCCGCCGCGCTCGAATTGCTGCTCAAGCATGAAGTCGCGCTCGCCATCCTCGATGTCAACATGCCCGGAATGGACGGTTTCGAGCTTGCGGAACTGATGCGCGGCAGTCCGCGCACGGCGCACGTGCCGATCATCTTCCTGACCGCGACCGCACAGGACACCGGGCGCACGTTCCGTGGCTACGAAGCCGGCGCGGTTGACTTCCTCTACAAGCCGTACGATTCGCGCATTCTCAACTCGAAGGTGGATGTGTTCATCCAGATCGAGAAGCAGAAGCAGCAACTGGCCACGCAGCTTGCAACCGTCCAGCATCTCCTCGATGCCAACGAAATGCTCATGGCTGTGCTCGGCCACGACCTGCGCACGCCGTTGTCGGCGGTGATTGCATCGGCGGAATATCTGGCGCGTTTCGTCCCTGATGAAAACGTCGCGAATATCGGCACGCGTATCAAGAGCAGCGGCATGCGGATGGTGCGCATGGTCGATCAGCTGCTCAACCTCGCACGGCTGCGAGGCGGACGCGTGACGCTGCAGCCGCGGGCAGTGGAATTGCTGACGCTGGCGAAGAATATCGTCGAGGAATACGAAGCGCGTGTGGGCAAGGGGCGCATCTTCATTTTCCGCGACGGCGATACGTTGCTGCAGGGCGATGGCGATTTGTTGTCGCAGGTGTTTTCGAACTTGATCGGCAATGCGTTGACGCATGGACGCGAGAGTTCGCCAATCCACGTGCGCCTCAACGGTGAGACAGCGGACGAAGTGACGATCACGGTGCAGAACGCCGGCGAGATTCCCGTGGATGTCCTGCCGACGATTTTCGCGCCGTACCGGTCGGGCAGGCCGCAGCAGGAAACGGGTGGTCTTGGGCTCGGGCTGTACATCACGCGCGAGATTGCGCAGATGCATGGCGGCCGTGTGGAAGTGCGCTCCGATGCCGAGAATGGCACGGTGTTCGAAGTCACCGTGCCGCGCGAGGCGGTGGCGCGGCGCGCCAGCAGCAATTCCGGAGAGACCGCGCAGCCGTTCCGGCTTGACTGATTGGGGACGATGAAGCGGACGCGTGCGCTGTCCGTTTTGCCGGTCTTGTCTAGAATGCTCCCTGATGGGCGTGAGCCGGTTCATGGCCGCCCAAAAGTTTATGCCTTGGTTGGCGCAATAATCAGGAGAAGCGAACATGCCGAGTCCGGATCTCGATACTCGAATAGAAACGTATTACGTGCGTGTGCAGGGCGCGGTGCAGGGCGTCGGTTTCCGTCACGCGACATTGCGGCGCGCGCATTCGCTGGGCGTCCGCGGGTGGGTGGCAAATCTCGAGGATGGGTCTGTTGAAGCGATGATTCAGGGGCCCGCAAATCAGGTCGATCTAATGCTCGAATGGTTGCGGCGCGGACCGCCGCATGCGCGGGTTACGGATCTGACCAGTGAGGAGCGGTATATCGAAAAGCGGTTCGAGCGGTTCGAGCAGCACTAGGTTCAAGCGCTTGTCGGCGGGCGGATACCGGTAACGTCATCGGCCGTCGGCCCCAGTCCTTCACATGCGCATTGACGAAACCCGCAGCACCCAACTGATTCAGTCGGAGGAGTGCGCGGGTTCTGAATAACGCCACACGCGGGAAAGGCGATCAATGCTCACCCCGCGACCAGCAAACTCTCTGCAAAGCCCCATTCATCATCCGTCCATTGCCTTGCGCAACGGAAACCCGCGTCCGATGCCAGCGGCCCCACTTCATCCGCGCTGTACTTGTGGCTGCTCTCCGTCCAGATCGTTTCGCCTTCGCGAAACTCCACGGTCAGATCAGCAGCGCGAATCGTCGCCTTGACCGGGCGCGTTGCGCGCAAATGCATTTCGATGCTGCGTGCATCGGGATTGAAGCGCGCGAGATGTTTGAACGCATCCAGCGGAATATCGGCGTCCAGTTCGCGATTGATCCGCGCGAGCAGATTCAGATTGAACGCGGCCGTAACGCCAATCGGATCGTCGTAGGCGGCGATCAGCGTTTCCAGCGGCTTGAGCAGATCCATGCCGAGCAACAACGCATCGCCGGGTTTGAGCATGCCACGTATCGATTTCAGGAAACGCGTCGCGGCAAGCCGCGAAAAATTGCCGATCGTGCTCCCCAGGAATAGCACGAGCAGTACTTCGCCTTCGCGCCGGTTGGCACTGACTTCGGCGAGTCCGGCAAGGTAATCACGCTCATATCCAACGATCGCAACACGCTCGATATCCCCAAGTTCACGCTTGCACAATTGCAACGCGGCAGGCGAAATTTCAATCGGACAGTATTCGGTCGCGCCGTTTGGCCGCTTCTTCGATAACGCTTCCAGGATGCGTCGCGTCTTGCGTCCGCTGCCGCTACCCAGTTCGGCGACGGTCACGTTGCGCGGCAATTCAGCCACGATATCCGCCGAATGCGCCAGCAGCACGCGCTCCTCCGCACGCGTCACGCCGTATTCTGGCAATGCGGTGATGACCTCGAAAAGCGCGGAGCCGACTTCGTCATACAGATACATCGATGGCAATTCTTTCTGCGGCGAATGTGTTAGGCCGTCATGAACGGCGGCGGCGAACGCGGAGGGAAAACGCGATTGATGAGCGGCGTGATTCGTTGCCAAAGGCATGGGGTGTCTCCAGATGTCGCGCCCGGTGGACGCGGCCAGTTGTGCATGACAGGCAATCTACGAACGCACCGGTCATGAGATCGGGCCCCGCGATGCAATGCCTCGCAGGGCGCAACAGAGTCAGCAAGAAGCGCGCTTGGCAACGCATATTGGAGCGTATTGTTTGAAGTTGCGCTGAGATGGCCTGTAAAAGATCAAGCGCCATCAGGGAAACGCACGAGATCCTCACCATAAAGCGGGCGATATCAACTTCATTGCGAAGCGCCTCCGCCGGGAAAATCGCGCAAGAACTACAGGCCATCGTGACGCTTTTTACACGCCGCATATGAAATGCAGACGACTGCCTGCGGTGGGGCGTCCACTCCACAGCCTCCGCAACGATAAACATCGTGGATAGGCCCACTGGCGCGTTGTTTGCTTGCAACTAGCGATTACGCCCAGCGCATACATCACTCTAGCTTTGCGCTGTCATGCCGTTTCCCCTCGCCTGTGCCCGATTCATGACCGACCCCGTTAGCCCCGATTCCGCGATCGCACGTCTCGACGATACGGGTGCACACTGCTTCCCGGCGCCCGAACCCACCGCGCGCGCCGACGTACCGTTCGGTTTCCCCCTCGGTCCGCAACCGGCGGAGCCTGAACCCGGCGTGACCACCGCCCCGGCCCTCGACGCCGCGCCTAATTCCGACCCGTTTTTCCTGAGCGTCCTCAACGGCAGCACCGATTGCATCAAGATCGTGAAACCCGACGGCACGCTCGAGTTCATGAACGCGAACGGCATCTGCCTGATGGAAATCGATGACTTCGCGCCGTTCAAGGGCAAGTCGTGGGTATCGTTGTGGCCGGCAGAATCGCGCGTCTTGTTGAGCGATGCCATCAGCAACGCGCTGCAGGGGCGGCATTCCCGCTTCGAAGCGCTTTGTCCGACAGCCAAAGGCACGCCGAAGTACTGGGAGGTGACGGTTTCACCCGTCAACGGTCCGACGGGCGTGGAATGGCTTGTATCGATTTCCCGCGATATCACTGCGCGCGTGCTCAACCTGCGTTCGCTCGACACGGCGCTGCAGGAGCAAAAACGTCTCAGCGAAGCGCTTGAGCTGCACAAAGAGACGCTGGAACAGCGTATCGATGAAGCCACTGCCGCGCTGCGCGTAAGCGAATCCGAACGCCGCGAGACCGCTGCGGTGCTCGCCCAGTCGCAGAAAATGGACGCGGTCGGCAAGCTGACCGGCGGCGTGGCGCACGATTTCAACAACGTGCTGCAAGTCATTGGCGGCAATCTGCAGCTTGCTGCGCAGGACGCCGAGGGTCACGAGTCCTTGACGCGGCGGCTCGCTGCCGCACACGAAGCAGTCGAACGCGGCGCGAAACTCGCTTCGCAATTGCTGGCGTTCGCGCGGCGCCAGCCGCTCGAACCGGTGGCGCTGGACGTCGCGCGGTTGTTGCGCAGCTCGGACGACATGTTGCGCCGCGTGCTGGGCGAGACCATCGAGCTGGAGACGGTGGTGTCGGGCGGCCTGTGGAATACGCTCGCCGATCCGAATCATCTGCAGAACGTGATCGTCAACCTGGCCATCAACGCACGCGATGCCATGGACGGCGCCGGGCGCCTCACCATAGAAGCCGGCAACGCGATGCTCGATGACGAGTACACGCGCCATTACGACGACCTGCGCAGCGGCCAGTACGTGATGATCGCTGTATCCGACACGGGTACCGGCATGGCGCCCGAGGTTATTGCGCGGGCCTTCGAGCCTTTCTACACGACCAAGCCGGAAGGCCGCGGCACGGGACTGGGTTTGAGCATGGCGTACGGTTTCATGAAACAGACCGGCGGCCACATCAAGCTTTACAGCGAACCGGGCGAGGGCACGACGGTCAAGCTCTACCTTCCACGATCGATGGAAGAAGAAGCGCACCGCGTGGAGACCTTGCACGAACCGGTCACGGGTGGCACGGAAACGATCCTGGTCGTGGAAGACGACCCGAACGTGCGCGCAACGGTTGTCGACACCTTGACCGAACTCGGCTACAACGTCCTGAAATCCGCCGATGCCCAGAGCGCGCTGAACGTGCTCGAAAGCGGCGTTCACGTCGACCTGCTTTTCAGCGACGTGGTAATGCCCGGACCGCTACGCAGCGTCGATATGGCGCGTCGTGCGCGCGAGATGCTGCCGTCGCTGGAAGTCTTGTTCACCTCCGGCTACACGGAAAATGCGATTGTCCACGGCGGCCGGCTCGACGCAGGCGTGGCGCTGATCAGCAAGCCGTACAGGCGGGATGCGCTCGCACGCAAGGTGCGTTCGATGCTGCGCACGGAACAAAGCCAGCCGCCCATTCAGGCGCACCCTGAGGAACCAGCCGGCCCGCAGGCGTTACGCGTCCTGGTCGTGGAAGACGATATCAACACGCGCGAGGCCACGCGGGAGTTGCTGGAACTGCTCGACGCGCAGGTCCACGCGGTGGACAGCGCTCGGGCTGCGCTCGATCTGATCGGCAATCAGACTTTCGATGTCCTACTCACCGATGTCCGTATGCCCGGCATGTCGGGCCTCGACTTGGCGCGCGCTGCGAGGCGATTGCAGCCGCGCGTGCGAGTGGTGCTGGCATCGGGTTATGGCGCGAGCATTGCATCGGAACTCGGCAGTGACTTGAGCGATGCGACATTGCTGGCCAAACCCTTCAACTTCGATCAACTCGAACAGGCCGTGTTCAAGAAGCCATGACGGGTTGCGGCGTGCGCGTGGTTTGCGTCGGCGCGCTGCCGCCTGCATCCGAATAGTCGGCCGCAACCGGCACCACGATCCGCACCATCAGTCCGTGTTCCGGCCCGTTGCTGATCTCGCACCGGCCGCCGAGTTCGCGTGCGAGGCGTCCGACTATCGCCAGGCCGAGTCCGCAATGGCCGTCTCCGGCGCGCGCCGGATCAAGCCGCACGAAGGGCTTGCGGGCATCGCTCAGACGCTCCGGCGGGATGCCGCCGCCGTAGTCGCGTACAGTGATCACCCATTCATTGCCGCGGCGGGATGTGCTGATATCGACGGGCGGTGCGCCGTGTTCCAGCGCGTTATCCACGAGATTCGTCACCAACCGGTCAAGCGATGTCCGCGGCAACCTGAATCCGTCCCCCGCCAGCAGCTCGAGCCGGAACAACGCGTCTTCGCCGGCCTCGTCCTGCGCGAATTGTTCCGCCAGGAAGCCGTCCACGCCGACCGCCGGACCCACCGACGGCGTGCTTGCCGCGAACTCCAGAAACTGCTGCACGATCCGCGTCAGCGAATCGATATCGCGGATGAAATGCGCGCGCTCGGCGTCGTCGTCGACAAGCACGCTCGCCCGCAGTTTCAAGCGTGTGAGCGGCGCTTTCAGATCGTGCGCGATGCCCGCCAGCATCACGGCTTTTTCGTCGTCGGCGTCGTTGATCTGCCGCATCATCTGGTTGAATGCGCGAATCAGGTCGCGCAATTCGCGCGGTCCGCGTTCTTCAACGGGCACCGGCCGCTCGCCCGTTCCGAACTGCCGCGCGCTTTGCGCGACACGCGACAACGGCCGCTGCAATTGCCATGCGGCGACCAGCGAAAGGATCACGGCTGCCAGCAACATCCCCACGGATTCGATCAGAATCGGCGGCGCCGCCGGCAAGTCCACGGGCGTCACGATCCAGTTGGGATTGTCGGGATAACGCACCCAGAGACGCGGCGAATGATTCGGGCCATCGACAGCAATCTGTGCGCCGCGCGGCAGCAGGTTGCGCAGCTCGCGCAGCAAATGCACGATCGGACCATGATCCGGTTCGCGCAACGCGACGCCTTCAGGAAGATTCGCGGCCAATACGAGCTTCGCGTTCAGCGCGGGCGCTATCCGCACGCCCTGGCGCGCGTCGTCGTTCGCGGCGGCCAGCACGAGCGTCAGGCCGCGTGCGTAACCTTCGGCATCGTGATGGGGACGCTGCACGGTCAGTACCGCGAACCAGCAGGCCTGCACGGCAAAGAGCACGACCAGTGAAATGAGCGCCATGCGCCCGAACAGCGAGTTGAACGGGTTGCTCCGGGCAGAGGAGCCTCGGGCAGGAAAGCCTCGGGCGGAAAAGCCCCGGGCAGGAAAGCCGAAGATCTTCATACCGGCGCTGCACGATCGGGGCGGTCGCGGACTCCATCGGGATCGGGGATGAACACGTAGCCCTGGCCACGCACGGTCTGGACATGGCGCGGACTCGCCGGATCTTCTTCGATGATCCTGCGCAAGCGCCAGATGGGAACGTCGAGGCTGCGGTCGTTGAAGGTTGCATCGTCACGATGCACGAGATCGTGAATCAGCACGCGCGACAATACCTTGTACGGATGCTTGACCAGTACCTTGAGCAACGCAAATTCGCTGTCGCGCAACGCAATGCGCTCGGTGCCGCTCAACAGCGCGCGCGTGACGAAGTCGAGCTCGAAGCGGCCGAAACGCTCGCTGGCGCGGGTTTCGGGACGCGCCGAGGACGCAGGCGCGCGCCGCCGCAAAACCGTATCTATTCGGGCAAGCAACTCGCGCGGATCGAAGGGTTTGGAAAGGTAATCGTCGGCACCGAGTTCCAGGCCTTCCACTTTCTCCGTCACGCTGTCGCGTGCAGTGACGAAGATGACTGGAATGTCGTCCCCGGCGGCGCGGACCTGGCGCAACGCGGTGAGGCCGTCGACGCCGGGCATCATGATGTCAAGGACCACAATGGACGGCCGTTCGACTTCCAGCCTCCGGCGCAAGGCGGTGCCGTCGTGCAGGACAGTGACTTCCAGCCCGCGCGTAATCAGGAAACGGCTCAGCAGGTCGCACACTGCCGGGTCGTCGTCGACGATCAATACCGATGTAGTCATGCGGGAAATTTTAGCTGTGCAGGATAAGGATGCGGCTTTTCCGTGACCTTTGCATGGTTACGGATTCTTACGCGACGCCGCCGGGAAAACCGTCGTTTTGCGCGCATTGCCGGCTCGGAGGCTTGGCCGGCGCGGCTCGCCGATTTCGTCTGAGGCACGCGAGCCATCGCTCCTCGTGCAATCCGATGAAAGGCGCGGAAAGGAATCCCTGTCGCGAAAGTCATATTGCGCGTCTTAGAATCGCTGCATGACCCAACACGTTCTTCTCGTCGACGACGACCCCGTAGTGCGCGACCTCGTGCGGGAATTCCTGCAAGGCCATGGCCTCGCGGTATCGGTAATGCACGACGGTACGGGCCTCAAGCGCCGTCTCGACGCAGAACGGCCGTCCATCGTCGTGCTCGACGTCATGATGCCCGAGCAGGATGGCATCAGCGCGTTGCGCGACCTGCGCGCAGCCGGCGACGATATTCCCGTCATCTTCCTGACTGCGCGTTCCGATGTGATCGATCGCGTGATCGGCCTGGAACTGGGCGCAGACGATTATCTGGCCAAACCCTTCGATCCGCGCGAATTGCTCGCACGCATCCGAACAGTCTTGAGGCGGCGTGATGCAGCGTCGCCGGGCGCGCCGGAAGACCGGCCGCCGTACCGGTTCGGTCCGTATGAAGTGGATTTCGCTGCGCGCGAGCTGCGCCACAACGGCCAGCGCGTGCCGCTGCGATCGGGCGAATTTGCAACACTCAAGATCTTCGTCAAGAACGAGATGGTCGTTCTCACGCGCGCGCAGTTGAATGAAAAGCTGCGCGGACAGGCCGGGACTTATCGCGACCGCAGCCTGGATGTATCCATCTGGCGCTTGCGCCGCCTACTTGAAGCCGATCCCTCCGACCCGCGCTACGTGCAGACCGTCTGGGGCCAGGGTTATATCTTCGTCCCGCAGGGCGAGACCGGCGCGGTCGAGCGGGCGCTAAGGCGGGCATCGACTGAAGGGTGAAAAGGCTGTATAGCGGGACTGCAAAGCGGGGCATTCCTATATGTATCCGCTGAAATGATCCGTTACCAACTGCATCAGTTATTTCTTCGCTGCCCGCATAAGATCATTTCCATAGTCCCGACCACGGGATCTGGAGAACTCAAATGAAACGCGTTGCAGCAGTCTTGTTGATGGCCGGTACGCTCACAATGGCAGGTCAGGCGTCCGCACACGATCACGGCGGAAATGGCGGCGCCGTAGTCGGCGCATTGCTGGGTGGTGCAGTGATTGGGGCACTGGTCGGGTCTGCCGTCACGGCGCAGCCGGTGTACGCAGCGCCTGTTTATGCCCCGCCGGTCTACGCTCAACCCGCTTATCAGCCGGTTTATGCGCAACCGGTTTATGCACAGCCGGGCCCGCCGCCGGGATCGTGCTACGACAATTATCGCGGTGCCTATGTGCCGTGCGCTCCGCCGCCCCAGCGCGGTTACTACCAGCAACAACAAGGTTGGTAATAACGGGGTATCGGAATGTTGGACCGAAGACCGGGCACGATGCCCGGTTTTTGTTTTGCGCCTCTAAAAGCCCTTTGACGATACCTTGTCCACGCAGGGCAAGGTCACAAGTGCCGCGCCCTCAGTAATCGCCTGGATGCCCGTCTGGCAAGGCTTACCGCCCATCAAATAAGTGCTTGAGCGGCACGCCGTTTGCAGTACAGGAAGGGCGGGCGTTGCGACATTGTCCTTCGCAACGCAATCAATGGAATTTCCAGGAGGCTGCAATGAAACATATATCCAAGAAAATTTTGGTATCGGCTCTTGTCCTTGGCTTGTCGGGCGGCGTGTACGCTCAGGCGGGCGGTGGCGGTGGTGCAGGCGCCGGTGGCGGCGGTGGCGCTGCAGGCGGAGCCGGCGGTAACGGCGCGGGTGTCGGCGGCGGAGGCGGCATGGGCGGCGCGAATTCGGGCGGCGCGAACGGTGCCGGCATGGGCGCAGCGCCGGGCAGCACCGCAACCGGCGGTGGCATGGGCACGGGAACGGGCACCACGCCGAACATGAAAGCCAACGGCAGCAGCACGAACAACAACGGCAACGTTGCGGCGCCTAATGGCGGCGCCATGTCGAAACCGCAGTAAGCAGGTGTTCAGGCATGAAGGTGGCCGGTTGCATCGATCGATGTAGCCGGCTCTTTTTTGTCCGCCGTATCGCTGAACGTGTTTGCCTACGCACGCCCCTGTTATTTCCGGCACATAATACAAAGCACGCAAGAGCCTTGCCCCGCGCGCGTTCGGCTGGTTATCCAGCTTTCCGTCGCCCGGCTTCAGGACGCTATTGACGTAACCCGATGCCGGGTCATACGCTCATGCGACCTGCTCGCCGGACGACCGGGTTACCCGATTTGGAGACTTCGCGCCTTGCATTCGTCGGATTCCTCGGCACTGGACTTGCCCTTGCCCTTGCGCAATTTCGCCGGAACGCGGCGGATCTTGCTGATGGTGCTGGCGGCATCGATTCTGTTTCCGGTCGCGTTTCTGCTCGGCTACGGTTATTACGATTACCAGCGCCGCATGGAAGATGCCGACGATATCGCCGACCGCATCGCACGCGTCGCCGACGAACATGCGAGCAAGGTGCTCGACCTGAACCGCCAGATGTCGATGCGCGTCGTGGAGATGCTCGGCAACAGCGACGATGCCCGCATCCATGCAAACCAGAAGCCGATTCACGAACGCCTGAGCGAGATAGGCGAATCTTTCGCGCACGTCGCCGGAATCACCGTTTTCGGCGCTACGGGCGACATGCTGGCGAGCAACCGCTTTTATCCGGTACCGTCAATTTCCATTGGTACACGCGATGACTTCGTTAATGGCCGCGCCATTCGTCCGGAACCGTATTTTTCGCTTCCGCTCGTGGGCAAGATTGCCCAGAGCGATGTATTTACGACGAGCGTCGGGCGCAGCGCGAGCGACGGACATTTCCTCGGATTGGTATCGATCGCGCTGAAGCGCGAATATTTCTCAAGCTTCTACAACGATTTATCGAACGGCGATCCGGGCGTGACCGTGGGCCTTTACCGGCGCGACGGCGGCATTCTCGTGCGCGAACCGCCGGGTCCTTCCAACGTGTCCCACGCTCGAAACTCAGCGTTCACGTCGGCCATGCGCAGCAATGAATTGTTCGGGCGCGTGCGGGTGAATTCGAGCGTGGACGGTGTCGAACGGATCCTGGCTTTCCGGCGAGTGGGCGACTATCCGCTATACGTGGCAAGCGGTTTTCCGACGTCCGTCATCTTTGCGAACTGGCGCCGGCATTACGCGCTGATCGCGGTGATCACGGCCGTGCCGTGCATCGCGGTCTGGTTGCTCGTGTTGTTCTCGCTGCGCCAGTTGCGCTCGCAGCAATCCGCATGGGAACGTTGGCAGGCGGAAGTGGCCATGCGGCTTTCGGCGGAAGCGTCGAGCCGGCAACTGCGGCGCATGGGCGCGCTCGGCAATCTGGTCGCGAACGTGGCGCACGACTTCAACAACTTGCTGATGGTGGTATCGGCGAACATGGAGTTGGCGCGGCGCAAGAACTTCAACGGGCTCGAACGGGAAGTGCTGGCGGTGGAACGCGCGACTGCGGGCGCCGAAGCGCTCGCCCGGCGTTTGCTCAGCGTTGCCCGCAAGCAGCCGCTCAAGCAGGAAGCCATCGATCTCACCACGTGGCTGCCCGCTGCGGCCGGGCTGATCGAAACGGCGGTCGGCGAGAAGATTCAGGTCAAGGTGCAGGTTTCGCCCGACATGTGGGGCGTTCGCGCCGACGCCACGGAACTCGAATTCGCGATCATCAATATTGCGGTCAACGCACGCGATGCCATGCCGCACGGCGGCCGTTTCGCGATCCGCTGCCAGAACGTGCGGGTCACTGCCGATAACGTCCTGGCCGACGGCGAATATGCGCTGCTGGCCTTTACCGACACCGGCGAAGGCATGAACGATGTCACCGCCCGCCGCGCGTTCGAGCCTCTTTTCACGACCAAGCTGAGCGGCGCGGGCACGGGCCTCGGGCTCGCTCAAGTGCTGGCGGCGTGCGAGCAGGCGGGCGGCACGGCGCGGCTCGACAGCGTTCCCGGACGCGGCACGACCGTGCGGCTCTATTTGCCGCGCTGGAACATTGCGCCGCAAGTGCCGCCGGATGATCCTGACGCGGACGCTTGCGGCCCGGCGCTGCCGAAGCCCGAGACAACGCAAGGCCCGGGTTCGGTCCTGCTGGTCGAGGACAACGAGGAAGTCGCCGCAGGCGTCGCGGCGGTGCTCGCCACGTTCGGCTGCGATGTGCGCCACGAACTCACCGCCGACAAAGCCTTCGACGTCCTCAACGAAGGTGGACGCTTCGACCTGGTGTTATCGGATATACAGATGCCTGGGCGGCTCAACGGCATCGACCTGGCGGAGAAAGTGCGCGGCACGTGGCCCGCGCAGCGGATCGTGCTGATGACCGGTTATGCCGATGAATTCGAGCGCGCGCGGCACACGGGCGTGACCATTCTGGCGAAGCCGTTCAATATCGACGAATTGCGTGAACTTGTGCAGGGTTGATACCGCAACTCAGCGCGGGGCCGCCGATGAAAAAAATTCGCTGAGCAATTCCGAGACTTGCCACATTGCGCACGGGCGCCGGCAATGGCCGTCGTAGCCGGCCGCCTGCAAGTCCTTCACCACGTCTTCCGGCAGGAAATTGCTCATGGCGAGCAATAACGTTCGAATGTGCGCGGAGTCGAGACTGAGGGTGCGAACGAAGCCGGTGTTACCAGCCAGGGTCAGCCGTGTATCGATCATCAGCGCCTGCGGACGCCATGTATCGATCAGCCCGGCCAGCGCCTCAAGAGTCGTCACGTGTTGGGCGGCCATGCCCTTCAGGCCCAGCAGCAGCACGAATGACTCGCCAATCATTGGATCTCGATGGGCAATGACGACGCGCCGCACGTCCCTGAAAAGGGGCGCACGTTTAGGGTTCCAAAGGGCGAACTGCTCATGGTTTGCTTCGAACGGGCGTCTGGTCACGGCTTCCTCGGAGATGAGGCGATCGGTATGCCGACCGTTGACGCATCGGGGAATCGAAGGCGTAAGGCACTGCGCCGCTGTTGCGGCGTTCAGTCTTCGATAAAAAGCGGAATCAGGAGAGAGCTGCAGCAAGAAACGGTCCGAAAGGGCGGACCGGAGTTGCCAACGATGAAGTGTTACGTCTGCTTATTTGGGGCGATCAAT
Source organism: Burkholderia sp. PAMC 28687 (assembly GCF_001577465.1). Taxonomy (NCBI): domain Bacteria; kingdom Pseudomonadati; phylum Pseudomonadota; class Betaproteobacteria; order Burkholderiales; family Burkholderiaceae; genus Burkholderia; species Burkholderia sp. PAMC 28687. The sequence goes on along the minus strand of NZ_CP014507.1, from coordinate 1,300,193 downwards.
ATCCCGCCTGAGCGCCAGCGGGCTCGGCATCGAACTGGGACGAGATCTTTTTGACCTGAAGACCAACTTTTTCGGCGTACGCTTTCGATCCGCCGTAGCTTTTCAGCGCGGCATCCACGTCACCGCGTGCCGACTGCACGTAACCATGCAGAATTGCGGACCCGGCTTCAATGTTGGCATCGGCTTCCGTCAGGTCGATATTGCGCACCAGTTTCTTGTGCGCAGACGGCACGACCTGCATCAATCCGGTTGCGCCATTCGCGCCGCGCGCGTTTTCCTTGAAGCGGGATTCGATCGAGATGATCGCGAGTAAAAGCGCGGGGGGAAGTGAATATTTCGATGCCGCCGACATCACCGCCGCCGAAATCTGCTCGGCCTTCGCACGCGCAACGCCGAATTTCTGCGAGATGAGACGGGAAACCTGGTGCTTTGCCTGGGCGTCGGCATCGGCTTCGCTTGCGGCGAGTTTTTGATCCATGACCGCTGCGGTCGTCTCCAAGGAACGTTCCTGAGCCGTGGCGTCGTGCATCGCGCCGAGCGACAAACTGAAGGTCAGCGTCAGCAGGAAGAGTAGTCGGCTCATGGAGGGGCGCCATCGGAGAGAAGGTCGCATTATACCGATGGAAAAAAACCTTGCAAATCATGCGCTTGGTCGAAATGGCGAATTACGCAGAGGATTGGCCGAACGAGCGCGGCGCGCGTCGTGCTTCAAGACTGCGCGATTTCGACGCTCGCGAGCGTCATCGGGCGGACGCAATCGCGGCCCGCGGCCTTGGCTTCGTAGAGCTGTTGATCCGCGTCGCTGAGCAGGCCGTAAGCGCCGCCGAGCCCCGGCGGCGCGGCCGTGGCGCAGCCGATGCTCACCGTCAGCCGCCCGATCAGACTCCCCCGATGCGCAATCGAACGCGTCCTGATGCGCGCACGGATCGTCTCGGCCAGATGAAGCGCGCCGTCGATCTGGGTATCGGGGAGAAGGACGACGAACTCTTCGCCGCCGTAACGCGCTGGAATGTCGCCGGGCCGACGCACCGACAGCGCGATGCATTCCGCGACCGCCGCCAGCGCGTCGTCGCCGAGAGCGTGGCCGTAGTTGTCGTTGTAGGCCTTGAAGTAGTCCACGTCGATGAACAACACCGATACCGCCGTGTTGCTGCGTCGTGCGCGCCGCCATTCCTCGTCCATGCGCTCGTCGAAGGCGCGCCGGTTGGGCAGGCCGGTCAGCGCGTCGGTGCCCGCGAGCCGCACGAGCTCTTCCTGCGCGCGCGCCCGTTCCCGCAACGACAGCGTCAAAAGCCACGACAGCGCGATAAAACTCAGCCCGAACAGCAGCGTCAGCACGCCGACCACGGTGCTGCGCGCGCGCCACGTTTCGAGCACATCTTCCTGCGCGGGCGCCACGCCCACGATAAACGGCGTGCCTGGCACGTGCGCGAACGTGAAGATGCGCTCGACCCCATCAACAGGCGATTTCGCCACGTATGACCCTGAGCTTGTATGCGTCATGCGGGCGAACGTGGCTGAGCCGGCGACGTTGCGATTGATATCCTCGCCGAGGAAGGGCTTTCGTACGATCAACGCGCCATCGTCCTGAACGATAAAAATCGATCCCTTCGGGCCGACTTCGATCTTGTCCAGGAGCGAACGGAAATACTGGAGGTTCACGGTCAGCAACGCAATGCCGGCAAACGATCCGTCGGGCGCGTTGATACGCCGGCTCATGCCGATCGCCGCGCCGTTCGCGTGGGTCAAGTAGGGATGCGAGAAAAACAAGCCGACCGATGGGTTGTTTCGATGGGCAAGGAAATATTCGCGCTCGGCGAAGGTTTCGGGCGGCGTGGCCGTGGGGTTTTCTTTTATGATGACGCGGCCGCGGGCATCGATAACGTAGCTGCCGCCTATGTATGCCGCCGTGGTCGCGCGGTCGAAGAGAATCCGGCGGCGCAGATTGAGCGGGAGCACCATGATGCTCGCGTCCTGCGCGCCATCGACCACGGCGCGAAGCGACAGATCGTAGATTTCGACGTTGCGGGCAATATCGCCGCCAATGATCGACACCAGATTGGCCGACGTCTCCCGGGCGTGGCTCAGTGCTTCTTCGCGGCCCTGGTACAACGTGGCGATCGACAAGCCTGCCATGACGACCGCAACGGCAGTTCCGGCAATCCCGGCAAGGAGCGGATAGCGTGACAGGGAATTTGCCATGCTGAGCGCTGTCCATCGATACCGGCCGCGGCGCTTTCGCGAAGCTGTTCCAGGTGGCAGGCCGGATCTCATGGCGCGCGCCTCGTCCGGCGTGCAGACGGTTTTGCGCCGGGAGGGCTTTCAGTCGTCAGCATGGATATCGTGATTGGCATCGCGGCTGTATCGGATCGAAGGCGCGGATCTGGGCTGGCCACCTTGTACGGGCCAGGACGTCGCGGAAAACGCGTGGTGGTGGTCAACCAGAGCGGAGGCGCATCGGCTGTGCCTGATGTACGGACGCTAAAAAAACCCGGAGAAGATTACAAATTCATTTCGAACGTGATAGCCTTTGTCCGTCCTTGGGGAGTAGCCGGCTTCCAGCCATTGGAAGCGCTCATGTCAACACGCTTGGTTCGATCGAACCGTGGCATGAGCAACCGATCTGTATTCTGGTTGGCAAGACCATCGATGTAATGCCGCGACCGGTCGGGCTCGGCGAGACATCGTATGTTCCTGTCCCGACCCGAACATGATCATTGTCCCCATGAATATCGCTTCCACCATCCTGCTCGCCTTCGCCATGTCGACGGACGCCTTCGCCGCCGCTGTCGGCAAAGGCGCGACGTTGCGCCGTCCGCGTATGCGCGAGGCGCTGCGCACCGGCCTGATCTTTGGCGTCATCGAGGCGATCACGCCGCTCGTCGGCTGGGCGCTCGGCAAGGCCGCGGCCCCGTACGTCATGTCGTGGGATCACTGGATTGCCTTCGGGCTCTTGCTCGTGCTCGGGTTGCGCATGATTCGCTCTGGGTTCAGCACGCCCACGCCCGAGGCCGAAAAACCCGTGCGCCACGGTTTCTGGCTGCTCGCCGCGACGGGCTTGGCAACGAGCATCGATGCCATGGCGGTGGGCGCGGGACTCGCTTTTATCGATGTGAATATTTTCTCTACGGCTGCGACCATCGGACTTGCGACGCTGATCATGGTGACCATCGGCGTGATGGTGGGACGCTTCTTGGGCCGCGCGGTTGGGCAACGCGCGGAAGTGGCGGGCGGCTTGATCCTGGTCGCCATCGGCTCGGTGATTCTGGCCGAGCACCTCGGATATGTGAGCTGACCGGTCTATTCTCAGACGGTCGAGCGCAGCCGGCGCGAGTTGCTGTCGTTGCGGAAAATGATCGGATGTTCTTCAGGTTCGCGTTGTACCGCAGCCTGCCGCACCACGTTGATCACCGTCTCGTGATGGGGTGATTTATCGCAGACCGGGTCCGCGTTGGCCGGGTCGCCCGTGAGCAAATAGGCCTGGCAGCGGCAACCGCCTGCATCGATCGTTTTCTCTTCGCAGCTTCGGCATGGCTCCTTCATCCAGTCGAAGCCGCGAAAACGGTTGAACGCATCGCTTTCGTACCAGATCTCGCGAACGGACGTGTCCTTGACGTTCGGGAACGTCAGGCCCGGAAGCGAACGCGCGGTGTGACACGGCAAGGCGGCCCCATCGGGCGCCACGCCGAGGAATACCGAACCCCAGCCGTTCATGCATTTCTTCGGCCGCGTCTCGAAGTAGTCGGGCACGACGAAGTAGATCTTGCAGCGATGCCCGATCTTCTCCCGATACCGCTCGACCACCGCTTCGGCTTCTTTTAGTTGCTCGGCTGTAGGCATCAGTTGCGCGCGATTTGCATGGGCCCAGCCATAGTATTGAGTGTTCGCGAGCTCCAGATATTCTGCGCCCATTGCGAGCGCCATGTCGATGATCTTGTCCACGTGCGGCAGGTTGTATCGATGGAGCACGCAATTCAGCACCATCGGGAAACCATGCGCCTTGATCGACCTTGCAACACGGTTCTTCAGGTCGAACGTGCGCGTGCTGCTGAGAAAGTCGTTGAGCTCCTGCGTGGAATCCTGGAACGATAACTGGATGTGATCGAGGCCGGCGTCCTTCAATGCGTCGAGACGCTTGTCCGTCAAACCGATACCCGATGTGATCAGGTTCGTATAGAAACCCAGTTGCCGTCCTTCGCGCACGAGCACTTCGAGGTCATCGCGCAACAGCGGTTCGCCCCCGGAGAAGCCGAGTTGTGCCGCGCCGAGCGCACGCGCTTCACGCAGCACGCCGATCCACTGGTCGGTCGTGAGTTCAGTGCTGTGGTCCGTGTAGTTGACGGGGTTGTAGCAGAACGCGCAATGCAACGGGCATCGATAGGTCAGTTCCGCGAGCAGCCACAGCGGCGGGGCAATGACGCTTGCGGTCATGTCGCTTCCTCCAGCCATCCACGACGCTCGGCTTCGGCGATGAACAACCTCACTTCGCCGCCGAGATCCTGAGTATTGAACGCTTGCTCCAGGTCGGCGATCAGCATGTCGATATCGCGCGTGCCGTCGCAGCGCTTCAGGATCTCGCCGGCGCTCTGATTGAGCTTCACCATGCCTTCAGGATAGAGCAGCACATGCGCGTCCTGCGCCGGTTCCCACTGCAGCCGGAAGATCCCCTTGAGCTTGAGCATTGGCGCTGGCGATGTCATTGCGGAAAGGCCTTTTCGATGGCGTCGAGCATCGACCACAAGATGTCGAGCTTGAATTGCAGGATTTCGAGCGCGCGTTCCTGCTGCTGGCGTGTCCTGAAGTAGTCTAGCGTGACTAGCAGGCCGTGCTCGACGTCGCGCTGTGCAAGCGAGATGCGCGAGCGGAAATACGTAAGGCCGTCGGCTTCGATCCATGGATAACACGTGGGCCATGTCGCAAGCCGGTCCTTGTGGATTTGCGGCGCAAAAATTTCCGTCAGCGATGAACACACCGCTTCTTGCCACGGCGCACGGCGCGCGAAGTTGACGTAGGCATCGACGGCGAATTTCACCCCGGGCGCCACATGTTCCAGCGACCAGAGTTCGTCGCGCGTGAGGCCGACTGCGTCGCCCAGGCGTGCCCATGTTTCTATGCCGCCTTCGTCATCCCCGTAACCGTCGTGATCGAGAATGCGCAGCACCCAGCGCCGCCGCGTTTCCCGATCGGGACAGTTCGACATGACCGCCGCGTCCTTCAGAGGGATGTTGATCTGGTAGTAAAACCGGTTCGCCACCCAGCCGCGAATCTGTTCTCGCGAGCAACCACCTTCGTTCATCTTGACGTTGAACGGATGATGAATGTGATACGCCGTGCCCTTCGCGCGAAGTTGCGCCTCGAATTCTTCGCGGGTCCAGGCAGTTTTGCCGGCGTCTTGCGTATCTGCGTGATTCGGGCCGTTCACATGTTTCTCCTGCGAAGCGCTAATGCATGTTCAAAGATCGAATGCCATTCCGTCGAAGGCGACTTCGATGCCGTGTTCGGCGAGCCGCTGCCGTTCGGGACCGTCTTCGATCAAGATGGGATTCGTGTTGTTGATGTGAATGAGGACCTTGCGCACGCCCGCACGTTCGATCGAATCAAGCACCTCGATCATGCCGCCTGGGCCCGTTTGCGCAAGATGGCCCATGTCGGCGGCGGTCTTCTTCGACAGGCCGAGTTCGATCATTTCGTCCGGCGTCCAGAGGGTGCCGTCGACCAGCAACAGGTCCGCGCCGTTCATTGCTTCGAGTACGTGGAGTTCGAGCGCGCCGAGTCCGGGCGCGTAGAACGCGCGCTTGCCAGTCGCCTCGTTGATGAACGTCAGCCCGATGTTGTCACCACGTTGGGGCGCCGCGCGATGCGGCGAATAGGGCGGCGCCTTGCTCGACAACGGCAATGCTTCAATGCGGATTCCGGGTAATGCGGGAATGCTGAACGACTCGCCATCAAGCGGGACCGCGTGGCGTTCGACGCCGCAGTAATGCGCGAGTATCGATACAACCGGCAAGCCCGTGCTCAGGTCTTGCAGCACGGCGTCGGTGACATAAAGGGGCAACGGGGTATCGCGTTCGCGCAGCATCAGGAGACCGGTGACATGATCGATCTGCGCGTCCATGGTGATGACCGCCGCAATGCCGCTGTCGCGCGGGCGGCGCGCCGGCTGCAACTCCGGATGGGCCGCGATCTGTGCGAGCAGATCCGGCGATGCATTGACGAGCAGCCAGTCGTCGCCGGTTGAACTCACGATGATCGACGACTGCGTGCGCGACTCTGCATCGAGCGTACCGCTACGCACCCCCGCGCAATTGCGGCAATTACAGTTCCATTGCGGAAACCCGCCTCCCGCCGATGAGCCCAGCACTTTGATTTTCATTGGCTGCGTGCCTCTAGAAAAAGACATCCGGGAGCATGATCGACGTCACGCGTGATGGCGAAGAAGGCAGGGTGCGGGATGGGATCGGTGAGCAACGTGAGGTCGGCGAGTAGCCGATAGTCGAAGAACGCTGTGGGAGAGACAGGAGCGCTGCTAAAGCCGCGCGCCGGCATCAACAGCCGACGGCGGCGGCAGCGCTTAACGCGTTGCGATATACATCGTGATTTCGAAACCAAAGCGCATATCGGTAAAGCTCGGGGTCGTCCATTTCATAGCCGTCTCCATCAGGTTAGCCAACGGGTGCCGGCGCCACGACGCATGCGCCAACAAGCTTACTTCGATGCAAGCAGCGTGCCCGAAATGCGTTCGAAAGCGACGCTGCGTGTTTGAAGTTCGTTTCTTACATCGCGGCGGGTGAGGGCGGAGGAACGAAAGAACTGAAAGCGCGCCTGACTGTCGCGGTATGCAGCAAAGTGTCCCACGCCGCAAACCCTTGCGGCCTCAGGGTGAACCCCATATTCGCGAGTCTCGAGAGCGCGCTGGGCTTGAAGCGTTCGATCCCCTGATTCGCTACACTGGAATGCATCCGTTCACGGCAAGGGAGATTACATGGCGACGCGAAAGACAGCGGCGAAAACGCCGGCGGCGAAAAAGACCGCACCGGTAAAAACCGCAAAAACAGCAAAGCCTGCGAAGGATGGCGGGGTCATTCGCGTCGGTATCGGGGGATGGACATTTGAACCTTGGCGCGGCCTCTTCTATCCGAAAGACCTCGTGCAAAAGCGCGAACTCGAATACGCGAGCGGGAAGCTGACGTCCATCGAAATCAACGGCACCTTCTACGGCTCGCAGAAACCTTCGACATTCGCCAAGTGGCGCGACGAGACGCCTGACGATTTTGTGTTCTCGCTCAAGGCGCCGCGCTTTTCGACAAACCGGCGCGTGCTCTCGGAAGCCGGCGAATCGGTCGAGCGTTTTCTTGCGAGCGGCGTGCTCGAACTGCAGGACAAACTCGGCCCGATCAACTGGCAGTTCGCCACAACCAAACAGTTCGACCCAAAAGACTTCGAGGGTTTTCTCAAGCTTTTGCCCGCCAAAGTCGAAGGCCATCCGATCCGTCACGCGGTCGAGGTACGGCACGAAAGTTTTCGCGACGAAGCGTTCGTCGCGCTCGCACGCAAATACGGGGTGGCGATCGTGATGTCGGGAGATTCGGATTACCCCCAGATCGCCGATGTCACCGCGCCCTTTGTCTATGCGCGGATCATGGGGACGACCGAAGGTGAGGCGCAAGGTTATGACAGCGCCGCTCTGGATTTGTGGACCAAGCGGGCGCGCGATTGGGCACAGGGTGCGACGCCGAAGGGACTCGAAAGTGTCGCGAAAGCCGCGCCGAAAGATACCCCGCGCGATGTCTATCTCTATGTGATCAGCGGCTTCAAGGCGCATAACCCGGCGGCGGCCATGGCGCTGCTCGAACGGCTGAAGAGCAAATAAGACGCAGGCGTTCAAGTCTCGGGCTGAGCTTTCACGCGCTTGCGAATCTCGGCGTCGAGGATCAGCCTGCCGCGCAGCTTGCCCTTCATGCGCTTCACGTAACGCGGCGCCTCGGTCATGTGAACGACCATGAGTTCGCGGACTTTATCGGCGTCGCGCTCGCGCGCGGCCTTCGTGATCGCCTTGTGGATTTTTACATTGGCCTGACCGAAGCGTTCAAGTTCGGCGGCCGGCGTGTCGTTACGGAATTCGATCAGTTGCCGGATCATTTCGTTGATCAGTTCGCAGCTAAAACGCAGGAAAGGATTTGGATTGGCGGCCGCGAGGATATCGTGGAAATTCACGTCCTCCTGCCGGCGCTTGACGATATCGCCATCTTGATGCGCGGACGGCGTGTCACAGCAGGCAATGCTGTCATCGAGCGCTGTAAAGTCTGCCTCGGTGAGATGCGCGACGGCGCCGGCGGCAAGTTCGGGCTCGAGCAATTTGCGCACGGTATAAATGTCGTCGATGCTGACATCCTTGAAAAACAGGTAGTTCTGCAGCAATTGCAGGGTGCGATCCAGCGGCACTTCAATAATGGTTCCGCCGCCGCCCGGGCCGGTCGTCACTTTGATCAAACCCTGCACCTCGAGCGACTTCAACGCCTCGCGGATGGTGCTTTTACTTACCGAGAACATCTGCTGCAATTCCACTTCCCGCGGCAGCTTGTCGCCGGGTTTCAGATCCCGTTCAGTGATGAGCCGCTTGATTTCCTCGGCAACCAGATCCGGGCGCTTCTGCTGCCTGATGTCGATCGTGGCACCTGCTTTTCCTCGCTCCATACCCTTCTCCAAAGCGCTTCCTGACGGCTGTTGCAGCGCATTCCGATACCCCGGAATTTTGCCTTATTGACACCCGAATTTATTGTACCTACGATCCAGTTCATCCTATTTATCATGATAAATAGGCACTGGCTAGCAACATAAAAGGTTTCCAGTCAAAGCTGCCGCATGACGTGCGTGGCCGCCAGCAAACATTCTGTAAAAGCTTTTTAGCCGGGCCCGTCAGTCATCCGGGTCTCGCCTTTTCCCGAGGAGCGTCAATTTTGAATCGCCGGAATGTCTTGAAGCTGGCCGCGCTGTCGGCTGTACCCGGGGCTTTGCAAACCCTCGCCACACGGAGCGCCTTCGCGCAAAGCGGTCCCATTCAGTTCGCCTGCCCCGTGCCCATGTCGGGCCCGTTTGCCGCGAACGGCAAGTACGCTGACCTGGGCATGAAGCTCGCCATCGAGCAGTACGGAAAGGTGCTTGGCCAGCCGCTGACTTATACGGTCCTCGATACCGAAGGCAAGCCCGCCACGGCTGTGCGCCGTGTGCAGGAAATCGCGCAGCAAAAGAATGCGCGCTTTTTCGCGGGCGGCATCCTGTCATCCGAATCGCTTGCCATGGGCAAGGAAGTCGAGAAGGCAGGCGGCATTTTCATTACGACCGCCGGCGCCGATGAAATCACCGGCAAGGACTGCAACAGCGCAACGTTTCGCTGGTCCGTGCCCACCTTCGGCGCGATCGAGCAGACCGTACGCCCGCTGATCCAGACGCTGCCGAAAGCGAAGCGCTGGTACACCATCACGCCGCAATATGTTTTCGGCGACGGTTTGTTGTCGGCTGCAAAAGCGATCTTCCAGGAGAAGGGTATCGAGCATGTGGGTAACAGCTACCACTCGCTCAATGAAAAGGAATTCAGCGGTTATCTGACCAATGCAGTCGCGGCGAAACCGGACGTGCTGCTGATCCTGAATTTCGGCTCGCAATCCTCCGATACCTTGCGCCAGGCTGTCAGCTTCGGCATGAAGAACAACTGCACGATCCTGATGGCATGGGCCTCGGGCCTGGAGCAATTCGAGGCGCTGGGTCCGGACCTTTGCGAGGGTGTGTATTTCGGTGCGCAATACTGGCATTCGATCGATTCGCCGCTCAACGCCGATCTCGTGAAGCGCGCGAACGACGCGTTCAAGGCGAACCCGAACTACAGTCTGGCGGGCTCGTACATCTGTACGAAGATTCTGCTGGATGGCATTGTCAAAGCGGGCACGGCTGATCCGAAGAAGGTCATCGCGGCGCTCGAGGGGATGAAGTATGCAGGCCTGACCGGCGCTGAGGAAATCCGCAAGGGCGACCACCAGGTGCTGAAAAACTACTACTTGCTCAAGGGAAAAGCGAAGGCGAAGATGAAGAACAAGGACGATTACGCGGACATCGTGAGTTCGGGCCAGTCGTTCCTGCCGCTCGATAAAACCCAGTGCAAGATGGCTTGATCGCGTGCGGGCGAGCGCGCGACCAAGCGCGTTCGCATCGATTCATTTCAGACGAAAAGCCATGAACGTTTATCTGTTGCAGGTCGTGAACGGCATTGGCATCGGGATGCTGTACTTCCTGCTCGCGGTCGGATTGTCGATTGTCTTTGGCTTGCTGCGCTTCGTGAATTTCGCGCACGGCGCATTCTATTTGCTGGGCGCGTACTTCTGCTACCAGGCCATGCAATGGTCGATGAGCTTCTGGGTCGCGCTCGCCGTGGTTCCAGTGGTGGTCGGCGTGCTTGCATGGGTGGTCGAGAAGCTGATCCTGCGGCACGTCTACGCGCAGCAGCACGAGTTCCATATCCTGGTGACCGTGGGCCTTGCACTCGTGCTGCAAGAGCTCACCATCGTCATCTGGGGTCCCATTGGCGATAACGTGCCGGTGCCTGACATCCTGAACGGCGTGGTGATCTGGGGCAGTTTCATCTACCCGAAATACCGCTTGTTCGTGATCGGCTTTACAGCGGTTCTCGCGCTGCTCCTTTGGTGGCTGCTCGAAGGAACCCGCCTGGGAAGCGCGGTACGTGCAGGCAGCGAATCTACAGAGATGGTGGCGCTGCTCGGCATCAACGTGTTGCGAGTATTCAGCCTCGTGTTTGCACTCGGTGCGGGGACAGCCGCGCTTGCCGGCGTGCTTGCCGCCCCGATTCGCGGGGTCGATCCGTTCATGGGCATCGAAGCGCTGAGCGTCGCGTTCGTGGTGGTCGTGATCGGCGGGATGGGGAATTTCCTTGGTGCGCTGGTAGGTGGCTTGCTGGTTGGAATCGTTCAGAGCGTCATGAGCACGTTGTGGCCCGAAGGCGCGCGTCTGATGATCTATGTCGCCATGGCGGCCGTCCTTTTACTGCGCCCGAACGGGCTGCTTGGCAGGGCCACGTGAATTCGAAACCACTCGATACCCGCGCCCCGCAGCGCTCGTTCAAGGAAGCGCTGTTTCACTATCGGTTCATCCTGTTTGCTGCAATCGTGGTCTGCCTGTTGCCGCTCACTTTGAGTTCGGGATCGCTCGCAACCGAAGTGCTGGTGTACGCGCTGGCCGCGCTCGGCTGCAACCTGCTGCTCGGCGCAACGGGATTGCTGTCCTTCGGGCAAGGCATATTCTTTGGCCTCGGCAGTTACAGCGCCGGTCTCGTGCTCACCAGGACGGGCCTCCAGATTCCGCTCGCTTTGGTCGCCGCGATGCTGGTCGGCGCACTGGCCGCTGCACTCGTCGGCTGGTTCTCGATACGCCAGCGCGGTACGTACTTCGTGATGCTGACGCTTGCGTTCGGGCAGATGTTTTATTTTCTCGCCTATACGTCGCCCGACCTCACGGGCGGCGACAACGGCCTGCTCGGGATTCCACGTCCCGCGCTTTCGCTCTTCGGCAAGCAGCTCTTGCCGCTTGCATCGCCATGGCAGTTCTATGCGTTTGTCGCCGTGCTGTTCCTGCTGGCGTTCTGGATCCTCATGCGCGTGTCGCATTCGGTGTTCGGCCGCACGCTGCTCGCCATTCGCGACAACGAAGCGCGCGCCGCCGCCGTCGGCTACGACGTCAAGCGTTTCAAGCTCGCGGCGTTTGTCGTGTCAGGCGCGGTCACGGGACTTGCCGGCGCGCTGCATGCGTTGATGACGGGCATTGCGCCGCTATCGAACATCGACTATCACACGAGCGAGATGATCCTCGTGATGACGGTGATCGGCGGCACGGGGAATCTGTTTGCCTCGGTGCTCGGCGCGGCATTCTATGTGCTGTTTTCCGACTGGCTTTCGACCTTGTGGCCGCGCTGGCTCCTGCTGCTCGGGCTGGTTTTGATTGGAGTCAGCCTCTTCATGCAGCGCGGCCTGTGGGGACTGGGCGAGCGGATCGTGCAGCGGCTGAGGCAACGCGGTGCGCGCAGCAATACGGAGGTCTCGTGAGCGAAGCCATTCTGCACGCAACAGCGGTGACGAAACGCTACGGCAAGTTCACCGCGCTCGACGACGTCACGCTGAGGATCATGCCGCGCACGGTGCATTCGGTGATCGGCCCGAACGGTGCGGGCAAGACAACGCTGTTCCACGTGCTCACGGGCACGCTGCCGATCACTTCCGGCAACATCGTGTTCGATGGACACGACGTCACGCGCGAAGCGGATTACCGACGTGTGAAGCGCGGCATCGCCCGGTCGTTCCAGGTGACGAGCCTGTTTGCAAACCTGAGCGTGCGCGAAAATTTGCGGGTGGCGGTCCAGGGCGTCGATTCAAATCACGCGTTCAACGCATGGATGCCACCGCGCGGCGCGCTCGAGCACACCGGCATTGTCGACCCCATCCTGGAGCGTCTCGCACTGACGCGTTTTGCAGGGACGCTTGCCGGCGCGCTTTCGCATGGCCAGCAGCGCAGGCTCGAGGTCGGCATGGCGCTCGCGGCGCGGCCCAAGGCGATCTTCCTCGATGAGCCGACGTCAGGCATGGGTATCGATGATCTCGACGACATGAAGCAGCTCATTCGCGGCCTGCGCGACGACTATACGGTGGTTCTGATCGAGCACAACATGGGGATCGTGATGGACATCTCCGACACCATCACGGTCATGCAGCAGGGACGCGTACTGGTCGAAGGCCGACCCGACGATATCCGCGGCGACGAACGCGTGCGCCGTGCCTATCTCGGCAACATGATTACCGGAGGCCGCGCATGAGCATGATCCTCGATGTGCAGGACGTCCACGCGTTTTATGGCAAGAGCCACATCTTGCAGGGCGTGTCGCTGAGTGTAGGCGAGGGTGAGACGGTCACGCTCCTCGGCCGCAACGGCGCGGGCAAATCCACGACGCTCAAAACCATCGCGGGCGTGGTCGCTGCTCAGCGCGGCAGCGTGAAGTTCAAGGGCGCGGACATCGGCAAATCGCAATCGCACAGGATCGCGGCCTTGGGCGTGTGCTTCGTGCCGGAGCACCGTGGCGTGTTCCGTTTGCTCAGCGTTGAGGAGAACCTGAAGCTCGGCGCCCGCCGCGATTCTCCGTGGCAGCTCGCCGATATCTATCGCATCTTCCCGCGCCTGAAAGAGCGTCGCACCAACGGCGGCGCGCAGCTTTCCGGCGGCGAACAGCAGATGCTCGCGATCGGCCGGGCGCTGATGAATCACCCGCGGTTGCTCATGCTCGATGAACCCGTGGAAGGCCTCGCGCCTGTGATCGTGGAAGAGATCGTCGCGCAACTGAAGCTGATCAAGGAGGCGGGCATTGCCATCCTGCTCGTCGAGCAGAACCTCGAAGTCTGCACGCAACTGGCGGATCGCCACACCATCATCGAGCAGGGTCGCATTGTGTATGAAGGCGATAACGCCGCGTTCACTCGCGACGATGCGATCAAGGACCGCTACCTCGGCGTAGGCGTGGTCTGAACCATTCGTGATCCGAAACAATTGACTGGAAGCCGCATGAAAATCCTGATTGCCCGAATGAATCACGAGACCAACACGTTCTCGCCGGTGGCTACGCCGCTGGAGGCGTTTGGCCGCAAAGGCCCGGTTCATGGCGAGGATGCGTATCGCGAGAACAAGGGCATGCAGACTGCGATGTCCGCTTTTATCGATGCCGCGGAAAACGCGGGCGCACAGATCGTCACGCCGGTGTCGGCATCGGCGAATCCGAGCGGGCCTGTCGCAGCGGCTGCCTACGACGCGATCTGCAATGCGATTGTCGATGCCGCGCAGGGTTGCGACGCCGTCATGCTGGATCTCCATGGCGCGATGGTCGCGGAGAATTCGAACGACGGCGAAGGCGACCTGCTCGAACGCGTTCGTGCCGCGCTGCCTGGTGCGCCCATCGCGGTTGCGCTCGATCTGCATGCGAACGTGACGCAGAAAATGATCGATAACGCCGACGTCATGGTCAGCTTCAAGACCTATCCGCACGTGGACATGTACGAATGCGGCGCGCATGCCGCGCGGCTTTTCTTCGATTTGCTGGAGGGACGGTCGCGTCCTGTGATTGCGTGGTCGCAGCCGCCGCTGATGACGCATACGCTGCGCAGCGCGAGCGCGGCCGGCGCGATGAAGCGCGCGGTGGAAGCCGCGCAGGCGGCGGAACGCGAGGGCATGCTGGCCGTTTCCATACTGGCGGGATTTTCTCTCGCTGATATTGCGAAGCCGTGCATCAGCGTGGTCGTGGTCGGCGACGGCGATCGCGAAGCGGCCGCACGCGTGGCCGAGCGTATTGGCCGGCAGATCTGGGACGAGCGCGAGGAATTTCTTTATCGCAGCCCGTCGCTGGCGGATTCCGTGGCGGAAGGTGCGGCGCTCGCTCTAGATGCCGACAAACCGGTCCTCCTCCTCGATCACGGCGACAACTGCATGTCGGGCGGCACATGCGACACCATGGACGTCTATGAGGAAGCTGTCCGTCAGGGCATGACGGGTATCGTGATGGGGCCGATATGCGATCCTGAGGCGGTTACGAAGCTGATGGCCGCTGGCGTGGGTGCAACCGTTACGCTGGACGTCGGCAACAAGCTTGCCGGTCGTGCCGCGCACCCCCATGCGCCGGTGGCGCTCACGGGCGTCGTGCGCGCGCTCACCGATGGCGAGTATGTGATCAGCGGACCGACCTACACGGGACAACGCGCGTATATGGGCCGGGCGGCGGTGCTCGATCTCGGCGTCGCGAAGATCGTCCTGACCGAGCGCACGCACGAACCTTGGGATCTCGGCGTGTTTGAAAGCGTGGGTATCGATCCACGGCGTGCCACCTTCTTGATTCTCAAATCGCGGATGTATTGCCGTCCGGTGTTCGTGCCGATAGCAAAGGGTCTGGTCGAATGCGACAGCCGGGGCGTAACCAGTTCGGATTTCAGTTTGTTTGATTTCGGTAATGTGCAGCGGCCGGTTTATCCGTTGGACGCTGACGTGAGCTGGTAGGTGATTGATCAAGGCAAATGCCGCGCGTTTTCCTGAATTTTTGCGGCGCGGCTCGAACGGATGAATCACCGCTTGGGCAAGCTGGCTTCGTCCTTGATTGCGGTGCAGCAAATGACACGGCGGTGGTCGAGGTCGGGCTCGACGTGAGTGTTGGCAAGAGTGCCACGGTGGGAATTTCGTATTCCGGCCAGTACGGCGGGGGGTATCGCGATAATGCGATTCAGGGAAATGTGATGTGGCGGTTTTGAGGGGTTGAGTGCGGCGGTCGTGGGGTTGATCGCAGCGGCTGCGATCAACCCCACGCTTACTGCCAAAAATCAGCACGAACGAAACGGGCGGCCCAAGCGCCCAACCAAACCTCCTGTACGATTGACGCCTCAATCCAGAGGCGGAGCGCCCAAGGCTCATGAACCTGCAACGATCCCGTGCACGCAATGCCCTTGCGCTGCTCGCCGCATTCCTGATGTGCATGCTCCGCCCCGCGTTCGCGGCCGACACCATGGAGACCGAACAACCATCCACCACGATCAGCGACGTCCACGTCTTTACCATCGCTGACGATGGTTCCCTCACCGAAGACGATGAAATCACGCTGAAAGCCAACACATCCGCAGGTATTGGCGATGTCGCGCAGCGGTATGTCTGGTTCGACAAATCCACATCGACGGTCCAGGTCAGCGACGCCTATTCCGTCAGCGCCGATGGCACCCGCCACGACGTTGCCCCCGACCAGATCCGCGAGATCCAGGAACCGCGCTCCGCCGGCGCCCCGACCTTCGCCGACGGCCGCCTCAAGGCGGTGATCTTTCCTGCCGTCGATGCCGGGTCGACCGTGCATCTGCGTTTTCACAAGACGGTGTCGAAGTCGGTCATCCCCGGACAGTTCGATTATTTCGTGGAGCCCGCCCGCGGTCCCGTTCAAAGCCAGACGCTCGTCTTCGACCTGCCCGAAGACAAGCCGCTTTACGCCGATGCACGCGGCTACAAAGCCCTGCCGCCTGTCACGCACAACGGCCGCACGCGCTACGAATTCGCATACAGCACGCTGCACTACGACCGCGTTGAAGCGGGTGCGGTCGGCTACGTGCAATTCGGCGATCGACTGATGGTATCGACGTTTCCCGATTACAAAAGCTTCGCGGCGAGTTATCGCGATGGCGCCATCGATCCAACCTCAAACGATCCCGCCATTCGCAATCTGGCTGAATCGCTGACGCGTAACAACGCCACCTCCCGCGAAAAAGCCGCGACGCTCTACGACTGGGTTCGTCACAATATTCGCTACGTATCGCTTTATCTGGGGCAAAGCCCCGCCGTCCCGCACAAGGCGTCGCAGATCCTCGCGAACCGCTATGGCGACTGCAAGGACTACGTGGCGCTGTATGGGGCGTTGTTATTGGCGGCCGGAATCGAGAACGAGCCGGCGCTGGTCGCGCTCGGATCGGTGTACACATTACCGTCGGTGCCGGGCTACGGCGCGAGCGCGATCAATCACATCATCACGTGGCTGCCGGGCTTGAATATGTACGCCGATGCCACCGCTTCCGCCGTCGAGTTCGGATATCTGCCGCTTGCCGAGATGGATCGGCCGGCATTGCTCGTTGGCGATGGCACGCTCACACGGACACCGCCAACGCAGCCGCTATCACGCGATGTGCGTTTGCAAATCGCGGTAGCGCCGGATGGATCAGCGGCGTTTTCGTCGCAAGTTGAAGATGGGGGGTGGAGCGCGGGACCCGAGCGCGCGATCCTGCGGCACGCGGCACCCCAGCGCCGTCAACAAATCGCCGATGCCCGTCTGCATGCGACCGGGCTGCGCGGCGCTGCGAGCCTGACGGCAAGCGACCTGGATGCCACCGGCACGCCTGTCACCACGACGTTACGCGGCACGCTCGATGACGTCGTATGGTCAACCGGAACCACGGCATTGCCGGCGCTCACGAGTTTGTCGGGCGGCATCGCATCGCAAGTCGAGAACCTGCTTGCCGAACGCGTTCGCACGCAACCGTTCGTGTGCATTGGCGGCAACTTCAACGAAGTCGCGCAACTCAGCTTGCCGAAGACCGTGCGCGTGAATGACGTCCCCGCGGACACCAATATCAGCGATACGTTCTTTACGTATTCATCTCGCTATGTATTCGATCCTGCGACCAACCTGCTCCAGACCGAGCGTCATCTGCAGGCGAACTTCGGCAAGCAGGTGTGCTCGCCCGCCGAGTTCGCCGCCATGCAGCCGGCGTTGAAACGCATTGAACGGGATACGAAGTCGCAGGTCGTCGTCAAGTCGACGACGAATTGAACGACATCAGGCGGCAGCCTTGGAAAAGTCCTGCTCGCCGCCAAGCGTATCGACGATATCCGCCAGCATCTTTGCGAGTTCGCCCGTCATCAGCGTGAAGTCGGAATCGAAGACTTCGTCGTCACCGTGCGCGGTGGGATCGGTCGCTTCCTTGATGACATCGAGCGGCGTGATGCGCTTGATGGTCAGTGACGGCGTCAGCACGAAAGAGATCCGGTCCTGCCACGTCATCGCAAGACGCATGCATTGCTTGCCCGCTTCGATATGACGGCGCATGTCGTCGATCTCGAGCGCATGGCCGACATAACGCACGGTCGCGTTGCCTTCGCCGCTCGAACGCAGCTCCGTGTCCTGATCGAGTGAAAAGCCACCGGGACCTTCGCCCGACAGCAGCCAGTCCGTCATTGCCGCGACCGGCGCCATTGCGACACGCACGCTTGCAAGCGGCAACTGATCGATCGATTTCACGAGCAGACCGAGGACGTCGTCAGCGAGCGTGGGCGATGCTGCATCGATCACGAGCCAGCCGTTGACGGTATCGATCCACACGCGCGTATCGCGGCGAATGCTGAAGGCGCGCGGCAAGAGTTCGTCGGTGACTTGTTCCTTGAGTTCGCGCATTTGCTTGCGGCCAGGCTTGAATCCCTGCTGCTCTTCCAGCTCAGCGGCGCGTTCCTTGACGAACTGCGTCACCACCGAGGCCGGCAGCAACTTCTTTTCCGCGCGCGCGACGAGCAGCATCTGGCGATTCTTGGCATAGACGAGTGATCCGTCATCGCGCGGCGCTGCCCAGCCGTGGCTCTGCATTTCCACGCCGCCACCCGGCACGAACGCGTGCGGAGCAAGCCATTTTTCGATCTGTTCAGGAGTGACGGCCCAAGGGGCCGGGAGACGATGAAGCTGAAGGTTCTTGAACCACATAGGCATCCGGGCAAAACGCACTATTCTATAGGACAGTGAACAGGCGTTTGCACAAATGAACCTCGACATGCGGCAAGCTGTATCGGCAGACTCTGAATGGTTGTACGAGACCTACAAAGAAACGATGGTCGGCTTCGTCACCCAAGCGACCGGCTGGGACGAACACGCTCAACGAACGGGATTCGCGAAAGGCCTTCGCCAGGGTTCGTGCAGGATCGTGATGCAAGGCGACGAGCGTTGCGGGTTCGTGCACTGGGAGGTCGAACCGGATCTGGTCTGGCTGCGGATGTTGTGCGTCGTTCCTGCGGTGCAGCGGCAAGGCATCGGACGCGAGATGCTAAACGACATGGTGTCGTTGGCGTACAGCTTGAACAAGCCGCTTTACCTGCATGTCTTCCGAAGCAACAGGATCGCGTATGCATGGTACGGCCGGGAGGGTTTTGTCGAGACAGACGATGACGCAACAGTCGCTACATTGATGCTGGGCGGCGGGTAGAACCGGAACCGCCCAACCGAAGCACAGGTTCTAGAGTTCGGCAATCTGCGTGGTCAGTTCCCTGATCATCCCGCCCAGATACATGGCCGTTTCTTTTCCCGATTTCTCCGGGTTGTTGAAGCTGCATGCCACGATTTCCTTCAGCAACCCCGCTTCGAGCGCTGCCTGCACCATTTCGACTGCTTTCCTTGCTGCCTCGTCCCTGGCGTACACGGTCATGGTCGTCCCCTCGAGTGGCCGATATCGGCTGGTTCGATTCTACGCGCGTGCTGACACCGTGCCGCTTGACGACGATACGTTTTAAATGGTGCAACGCAGGGACCATGCGATGAACGGATGATGGCGCGAAATGCGCGCCATCATCCGAGGTGTTTGAAGCGGGGCTGCAAGCTCACTCGCCGCCCCTGGCTCGCTGAAAATGTTTGGCAACAACTTTCGAGGAGAACGCGAGTTGTTTTTAATTTATCCGAAAAACGCGAGTTGCTCAACGGCAATCGAGTTTGTCCGAGGGACATACTTCGCCCAATACCATGTAGCGCCGGCAATTCGCCGGAAACGGCAATTCAGTTTTGCAGTTCTCTGGCAAATAATCGGAATGCGAAGGCACGCAATGCAACTTCAGCGCCGTTGCGTTGTGTGCCGTTTGTCAAAACTATCAGCTTTGATCTTGCGCGTGTTGCGCAGCTTGTTCGATTAACGCGGCGACTTCCTTCGGATGCGACTCATAAACGGAATGGCTGGCGCCCGGGATCTCGACAGTGTGACTGTGCGCACGCGCGGCGTACATGCGCTCCAGATCCGGGTTGATGATCTTGTCCGACTTGGCAACCATGTACCAGCTCGGCTTGGTCTTCCACGCCGGGTCGGGGATCTCGCCGGAGAAGACCGATGCTGCCGTCGGCATCTGCGCATTCGCTTCGAATTGAGCTTGCTTCAGCGGCAAGTCGGCCGCGAAGTCGGCCGGGTAATCGGCCGGATTCAAGAACAGGAAACCGTCCGGCGTCTTCACGACGGCCTTCGTCGAGTTCGGATACTTCTTGCCGTTGCTGACTTCGGTTTCACCCACATCGAGCGCATGTGCTGCGATATAGACCAGCGCCTTCACATGAGGATCGTTGCCGGCTTCCGTGATGATCGCGCCGCCATAGCTGTGACCCACGAGCACGACCGGGCCGTCTTCACGATCCAGAACGCGCTTGGTTGCGCTCACGTCTTCGCCAAACGATGTCAACGGCTCCTGCACGAGCTTCACGTTGTATCCGTCTTTCGTCAGGATGTCATAGACAGGCCGCCATCCGGCTCCGCCAACAAACGCGCCATGAACCAGAACGATGTTCTTGATCGGTCCGTGAGCCGGGGGCGCCGCCATCATGGCAGCGGGTGAAGCCTGCTGATCCTGCACGGGTTGCATCTTCATTTGCATTTGCTGAGCGAATGCGCCGGTTGAAACCAATGCGCTTGCGATGAGCGAGAGGACCAGTTTGGCATGGATCTTCATTTTCAAAACTCCAGGATATAAGCGGTGTGTGTAGGGGCGAACACCGTCATGTCCCACCTATTCCATTTGATCTGAAAAATTTTTAATCTGGCGCAGCGTTAAAGAATGGCGCTCGTTTGCCGTTAATCAGCCTTGGAGTTTCGAAGCGACGCTTGCTTCGAGCCCGGGCTAGACCGAAATTTTCTCCCGCACGGTCTGGCCATCAAATAGAGGGATGCGCGCGCGTTTTCCAAGATGCGAGCCGATTTCCCCTTGTGTCCTGTGGCGCCGAAACCGGAGTCATGACAGAGAGACGACACGCCCAGTTGTCATCGCGATGGCTTACAGCATCGAAAGCTAAGGCATCGTCATTTCGGAAGCCTTGCAAATGATTCGCTTTGGCTTCGCCATGCGCATTGGTATTGCCCGCCTTTCAAACTCAAATAACAAGGTCATGTTGATGAATCAGTTCAAAGTTGTGACGCGCCTCTCGGCGGCTTTTGGTGCATTGCTGGTGCTTCTCGGCGTGGTGGCTTTCGTCGGGCTGTTTGGAATGTCGAGAATCAACGACACGCTGACGAACATCGTGGATCGCAGCACTCAGGAAATGACGCTTGCGCAGACCATGCGTTCTTCGCTGGACCAGCGTTCCATTGCGATCCGCGACATGCTGCTGTTCGAGGACGAGAAAGAGGTCAAGGCCAACGTCGACAAGATCAGGCATGAAGAAGGCATCTATGACGACGCAGCGCGTGCGCTCGCCGCGACGTTTGCATCCAGCGGACATGTCAGCGACACCGAGCAGACGCTCCTGACCAAGCTCAAGTCCGACGAAGCCACCACCATGCCGCTGATGGCGCGCACGGCGCAGCAGATCTTGTCGAACGACAAGGCGTCGGCAAACCAGTCGCTGATCCAGGAAGTGCGTCCCAGGCAGATCGAATGGCGCGGGACGTTGCGCTCGCTGATCGAGCTGGAAAAGAAAACCATGTTCGACGACGCAAGCCGTGCGCAAGCCGGTTACGCGCGCCTTCGTGTGGTGACGCTCGGGGCGGCGCTGGCTGCGTTGATCATCGGCGTGGTGGCCGCGATGGTCATCACGCGAAGCATCCTGAAGCAACTTGGCGCGGAACCCGGTGAAGCGCAGCGCGTGGCAAGCGAGATCGCGGGCGGAAACCTGAGCGTGCCGGTCGTTCTCGGTCGTGACGATGACCGCAGCCTGATGGCATCGCTCGAAGCCATGCGCGCGCAGTTGAGCGCCATTGTCAGCGGCATCAAGACATCGGCGGATTCGATCGCGGTTGCCGCGAACGAGATGGCGCAGGGCAACCTGGACTTGTCGCAGCGCACTGAAGAGCAGGCGGCGTCGTTGCAGGAGACGGCGTCGAGCATGGAAGAGCTGACATCCACGGTCAAGCAGAATACCGATAACGCCAAACAAGCCAACATTCTTGCCAAGAGTGCGTCGGATGCAGCGGCTGCCGGCGGTCATGTGGTCGAGAGCGTGGTCAGCAAGATGCAGGAGATCTCCGCGAGTTCATCGAAGGTGGGCGAGATCATTACGCTGATCGAAGGCATCGCGTTCCAGACCAATATCCTCGCGCTGAACGCTGCGGTGGAAGCGGCGCGTGCAGGTGAACAAGGCCGCGGTTTTGCGGTGGTCGCAGGTGAGGTGCGCACACTCGCACAACGGTGCGCAAGCGCTGCGAAGCAAGTGAAGGATCAGATCGGCGAATCGCTCGGTCACGTGGATACAGGATCGAGTCTCGCCGCCGATGCAGGCCGCAGCATGAACGATTTGCTGACGTCGGTGAGACACGTGACGGACATCATGGCCGAGATATCGGCGGCTTCGTCGGAGCAGAGCACCGGGATAGAACAAGTCAACGTTGCTGTCAGCCAGATGGATGAGGTCACGCAGCAGAATGCGGCACTCGTCGAACAGGCCACCGCCGCGGCGCAAGCGATGGCCGATCAGGCCAACAGTCTGCGTGAAGCGGTCGGGGTGTTCAGGGTGGCAAGCCTGGGTGAGCGCGGGACCCGAATGCTTGCGGCGTGATTTTTTTAAACGCCGCCTGATGCTTGCACCGCCCATGAGGCGAACATGACGCGCTTGTAATCCTGGCGTCAGCCTGGAGCCACGGTTGGGTGCGCAGAATGACAGTCAGGCATCGCTCATAGAAAGCAGTGCCGCACTGACGTTCCACCACTCAAGAGGCAACCATCATGAAAGCATCGATATGCGCAACCATCGCCGCCGCTGTCATCGCGATTCCTTCCTTCGCTTTTGCTCAGGCCGATACCTCGGGCAACGCCCCTATCACGCGGGCACAGGTCAGGGCCGATCTGGTTCGGGTCGAACAGGCGGGGTATAACCCGGCAAGCAGCGACATAAATTACCCGGCGGATATCCAGGCCGCCGAGGCAAAACTCAACGCCGATCACGCTTATGGCGGCGTATCGAACGGTTCGGCGAACGGGGCTGCGGTTCAGAATTAGGGTCAGCGACGCGCCGCCTGAGTTGCGCGGGGTGCGGACAAGCGCCTCGCGCTCAATACTCGCTCGTTAGGCACCCGTCCTCGCGGCGCCAGGCGGATCAGGGTAATTGCCAGTATCTTAAAGTTGTTGGAAATTTGTATGATGACCACATCACCCAACAAATTAATGATGCTGCATACATGTTCGAAAAGATTCCCGCGCGGGCGCTGAGCGACTCCGTCGCGCAACAACTCCTTCTGCAAATCGAAAAGGGCGGCTTCACAAGCACCGGCAAATTGCCGACGGAAGCCGTGCTGGCGCAGGAGTTCGGCGTCAGCCGGACCGTCGTGCGGGAAGCGATTTCCCGCCTCAAAAACGAGGGCATGGTCGAACCGCGGCAGGGTAGCGGCGTGTTTATCGTCGAGCGGGCGGGGATCCGGCCGCTGCGCATCGACTACGCGCAGGCCGTGGAGCCGGGAGCGGTGGTGCAGATACTGGCATTGCGCCGGGCTATCGAAGCCGAAGTCGCGGCGGAAGCGGCCATGCGCCGGACCGATGAACAAATGGACGTCATTGAAGCGAAGCTGGCGCAAATCGATGTCGCCGTTGAGCAAGGCGACGACGGCGTCACTGAGGATGTTGAGTTCCATCGCGCCATTGCGAGCGCCACGGGCAATCCGTACTTCCTCACCACGCTCGCTTTCCTCAATCAATATCTTGAAGCGGGCACGCTGGTGACGCGCCGCAATGAAGCGTTGCGTGAAGATTTTTCTCGGCAAGTGCGCGAGGAACACGCGCGCATTGCAGCCGCCATTCGCGCACGCGATCCGCTGGCCGCGCGCAATGCCGCTCAGACTCATCTATATAACGCCGCTCGGCGCCTGGCGGAAGCCGGAATCTGCTGACGTATCAATCGAAAGGATAACGAAATGTCCAGAAATGTAGGCGTGATCGGTTTGGGTGCAATGGGTCTGGGCGTGGCGCGCTCGCTGCTGCGCGCAGGTTTCAAGGTGCATGCATGCGATGTCCGCACTCAAGTGCTCGAAGCCTTTGCAGGCGAAGGCGGGATTGCCTGCGCGACGCCTGCTGAGTTGGGCAGCCAGTGCGAGGTCGTGGTCACCGTTGTAGTCAACGCAGCGCAGACCGAGACCGTGTTGTTCGGCACAGACGCGCAACCGGGCGCGGTTGTATCGATGAAACCCGGCGGCGTGGTGCTCGCATGTGCAACGGTGTCGCCCGCGTTTGCAATCGAGCTTGGAAAACGCGTGGAAGCGGCCGGTCTGCAGATGCTGGATGCGCCCCTGTCGGGCGGCGCAGCACGCGCCGCCTCAGGCGAGATGACGATGATGACCTCCGGTCCCGCTGCCGCGTACGCTGCCTGCGAAGACGTGCTCGCGGCAATTGCGGGCAAGGTGTACAGGCTGGGTGACACCCACGGCAAAGGATCGAAGGTCAAGATCATCAACCAGTTGCTTGCCGGCGTGCATATTGCCGCGGCCGCCGAAGCCATGGCGCTTGGCCTGCGCGAAGGCGTGGACCCTGACGCGCTCTACGACGTCATCACGCATAGCGCCGGCAACTCGTGGATGTTCGAGAACCGCGTGCCGCATATTCTCGCCGGCGATTACACGCCGCTGTCCGCCGTGGATATCTTCGTGAAGGATCTCGGCCTCGTACTCGATACCGCGCGTGCGTCCAAATTCCCGCTGCCGCTGTCCGCTGCAGCGCATCAGATGTTCATGATGGCTTCCACAGCCGGTCATGGCGGCGAGGACGACTCGGCGGTCATCAGGATTTTTCCGGGCATCGACCTTCCGAAAGGAGAGAAGTAATGACGAAAGCCCTGCTTGGCTGCATTGCCGACGACTTCACCGGCGCAACCGATCTCGCAAATATGCTCGTGCGCAGCGGCATGCGCGCGGTTCAGACCATTGGCATCCCTGCATCGAATACGGAGATCGAAGCCGACGCGCTGATCGTCGCGCTGAAGTCGCGCACGATTCCCGCAGCGAATGCAGTTACGCAGTCGCTGGCCGCGCTCGAATGGCTTCGCGCCCAGGGTTGCCAGCAGTTCTTGTTCAAGTACTGCTCGACTTTCGATTCCACCGATGAAGGCAACATTGGCCCCGTTGCGGACGCATTGCTCGACGCACTCGGCGACGACTTCACCATTGCATGTCCCGCGTTTCCCGAGAACGGCCGCACGATCTATCGCGGGAATTTGTTTGTCGGCGATGTGCTGTTGAACGAGTCGGGCATGCAGAATCATCCGCTTACGCCCATGTCGGACCCGAACCTCGTGCGTGTGTTGCAGCGCCAGACAAAGTCGAAGGTCGGGTTGATCGCGTATGACGTGATCGCAAAAGGCGCGCAGGCGGTGCGCGAGAAGATCACCGCGCTGAAAAGCGAGGGCGTGCGTCTTGCCATCGCCGATGCTATTTCCGACGCCGATCTCTACGTACTCGGCGAAGCATGTGCGCAGCTGAAATTGATCACGGGCGGGTCGGGCATCGCGCTCGGTTTGCCGCACAACTTCCATGCAGCAAATCTGCTGGCTGAGGCCACGCATGCATCCGAGTTACCGTCGATCGAAGGAAGATCGGTCGTACTGGCGGGGAGTGCATCGAAGGCGACCAATGAACAAGTTGCGTATTGGCGCGAGAACAAACCGGGCTTTCGCATCGATCCACTTGCATTATCGCGTGGAGAGTCCGTCGTCGAACAAGCGCTCGCATTCGCCGCGGAGCGTTTGGACGAACCCGTGCTGATCTACGCCACCTCCACGCCCGATGAAGTGAAGGCCGTGCAGAAGGAACTCGGCGTGGACAAAGCGGGCCATCTGGTCGAGCAGGCGCTGGCGTCGATTGCAGCAAAGCTACGCGATGCCGGCGTGCGCAAGTTCGTGGTCGCCGGTGGAGAAACATCGGGCGCCGTGGTCCAGGCGCTGGGTGTGAAGTCATTGCGCATTGGCGCGCAGATCGATCCTGGCGTGCCGGCGACACAGTCCATCGGCGATGAACCCATCGGCCTCGCACTGAAATCCGGCAACTTCGGCACGAAGGATTTCTTCGTGAAGGCGCTGAAGGCTTTGGACGGAGCAGCTTGATGGCGACCGGTGAAACCCGCATTCGCGAAGAGATCTGCGAGACCGGCGCAAGTCTGTATGAGCGTCGATACACCGTCGGCAGCGCCGGCAACATCAGCGCACGTCTCGACGACGGCTGGCTCATCACCCCGACCGACGCCTGCCTCGGCCGGCTCGACCCCGCGGATATCGCCAAGGTCGATAATGCCGGCAATCACGTGTCGGGCGGCAAGCCCTCCAAGACGCTCGCCTTGCACAGAAAGATCTACGAGAACAATAGCGACGCACACGGCGTGGTCCATACCCATTCAACGCATCTCGTTGCATTGACGCTCGCCGGTGTCTGGCGCAACGACGACGTGCTGCCGCCCCTCACGCCTTACTACGTGATGAAAGTTGGACACGTGCCGCTGATTGCTTACCGGCGCCCGGGCGATCCGGCTGTAGCGGAAGAAGTCGCGGCGCTCGCATCGAAGGTGCGTGCCGTGCTGCTGGAACGGCTCGGCCCTGTCGTGTGGGAAAAATCCGTCAGCCACGCGTCTTATGCGCTGGAAGAACTCGAGGAAACCGCGCGGCTCTGGATGCTGGCGCTTTCGACCAATGCACCTCTTCCTGAGCCGCTCGAAGAAGCGGCCATCGATGACTTACGCAAGACCTTCAACGCGCGATGGTAGCGAAGCGGGTCTGATCACCCAACTTGATTCCTGGAGACAAGCATGACCCCTGAACAAGCCGTGCCGCCGGGCGGTACACGCGCGCCCGAAGCAGCCCGTTACGACGACAAAGAACTTGCGAGCACTTACAAGAAAGTCTTCTGGCGCATCGTGCCGTTTCTGATGTTGTGTTATGTGGTCGCTTATCTGGATCGCGTGAACGTGGGCTTCGCCAAGCTGCAGATGTCCCAGGATCTCGGTTTTAGCGAGACGGTATTTGGACTGGGTGCGGGTGTGTTTTTTCTTGGCTATTTTCTGTTCGAACTGCCAAGTAATATATTGATGCACAAGATCGGCGCACGCATCTGGATTGCGCGGATCATGATTACGTGGGGCATCCTCTCCGCGCTTTTCGTGTTCGTCAAGACGCCCACGCAGTTCTACATCTTGCGTTTTCTCCTGGGTCTCGCTGAAGCCGGTTTTTACCCGGGCGTGATCCTGTATCTGACGTACTGGTTTCCATCGCACCGGCGCGCGAAGATCATCGCGGTATTCATGTCGGCTATTCCGGTTGCGGGCATCTTCGGCAATCCGCTGTCCGGCTGGATCATGCAAACCTTCTCCGACAGCCGGCACTTCGAAGGCTGGCAATGGATGTTTCTCATTGAAGCGATCCCGGCGTTGCTGATCGGCATTGCGACCATTCTTTATCTCGACAACAACATCCGCAGCGCGAAGTGGCTGACAGAACCGGAAAAGCGCCTGCTGGAACACGAAATCAGCACGCAGCCGCAACACGCAAGCGATAGCACCAAACATTCGCTGCGCGCGCTTTTCGCCGATCGCCGCACCTGGTGGATGTCGCTGATCTACTTCGCATTCGTGACAGGGCAATACGGCCTCACGTTCTGGATGCCGACGTTCATCAAATCAACCGGTGTGACCGGGGCATTCAACATAGGCTTGTTGAGCGCGATCCCGTTCCTGGTTGCAATCGTCGTGATGAACATCCTGGGCCATAGCGCCGATAAACACCGGGAGCGCCGCTGGCATCTGATCGTGCCCGCGCTTGCAGCGGCGGTTGGCTTTTCGGTTGCGGCATCGTTTGCAGGCAATACAGCGATATCGATCATTGCGTTGTCTGTCGCCGCCGCCGGCGTATTGACCTGCGCGCCGCTGTTCTGGTCGTTGCCTACGGCGTTCATGTCAGGTGCGGCGGCAGCAGCCGGTATCGCGGTCATCAATTCGATCGGTAATCTCGCCGGTTTTGCAAGCCCGTACATGATCGGTTATCTCAAGGACCTCACGCACAGCACCGCGAGCGGCATGTATGTACTTGCGGCCATGCTGGTGATCGGCGCCATTGCCACATGGCTCGTGCCGGCCAAGCTCGTGAATCGCTGAACTGAAAAGGAGTTTATTGCCATGCCCCGTTTTGCCGCCAATCTCACGATGATGTACACCGAGCACGCCTTCCTCGATCGCTTCGCTGCCGCGGCGAAAGATGGCTTCAAGGCTGTGGAATTCCTGTTCCCGTATGACTTCCCGGCCGCCGATATCAAGGCGCGTCTCGACGAAAACGGCCTGAAACAAGCCTTGTTCAATGCGCCGCCCGGTGACTGGGCGGCAGGCGAGCGCGGGATTGCGTCGTTGCCTGGACGCGAAGAAGAGTTCGCGCGTTCGCTCGATAAAGCCCTGGAATACACCGCCGTGCTCGGCAACAAGACGCTGCACGTGATGGCCGGATTGATCACGCCGGAGCAGCCGCGCGAAGAACATCGTGCGGTCTATCTGAAGAACCTCGAACGTGCTGCAGGCGCGGCGCGTTCAGCGGGTATCAAGGTGGTCATCGAGCCGATCAATACACGCGACATCCCGGGATTTTTTCTCAACCGTCAAGACGATGCCCAGGCGATCTGCGCTGAAGTCGGTGCGCCTAACCTTCAGGTGCAGTTCGATTGCTATCACTGCCAGATCGTCGAAGGCGACCTTGCAGTGAAGCTCAAGCGCGACATGAAACGTGCGAACGCGGGCATCGGGCATATTCAAATTGCGGGGGTGCCGGATCGCAATGAGCCGGACGTTGGCGAACTGAATTATCCGTATCTTTTCGATCTTATCGATTCGCTGGGCTATGACGGCTGGATCGGCTGCGAGTACCGGCCGAAAGCGGCTACGTCGGATGGCCTCGTCTGGATCAAACCCTATCTGCAACGTGCGTGAGTGAAGCCATGAACATTCTCATTACCGGCGGCGCCGGTTTTCTGGGCCAGCGGCTCGCACGCGGCCTCCTCGAACGCGGCACGCTGATGGGCAAGCCGATTGCCAGCCTCACGTTGCTCGACGTGGTACGCGCGCCCGATTTCGACGATAAGCGCGTACGCGCCGAGACGGGCGATATCGCGGACAGAAGCGTGCTGGAACGCTGCATCACCACCGATACGCACGCGATCTTCCATCTTGCCGCGATTGTCAGCGGTCAAGCGGAAGCGGATTTTGAACTTGGCATGCGCATCAATCTGGATGCGTCGCGATTGCTGCTCGATGTATGCCGGACCCTCGGCCATGCGCCGCGCGTGTTGTTCACGAGCTCCGTGGCGGTATATGGCGGCGTGCTGCCTGATGTGGTTCGCGACGATACTGCGCTGAATCCGCAGTCATCGTATGGCACGCAGAAAGCGATCGCAGAATTGCTGCTGTGTGATTACTCGCGGCGGGGTTTTGTCGATGGGCGTGTGCTGCGCCTGCCTACCATCAGCGTGCGGCCAGGCAAGCCCAACGCCGCGGCTTCATCGTTTGCGAGCGGCATCATTCGCGAGCCGCTGAATGGCGAACGCGCGGTATGTCCGGTGGACGGCAATACCCGTTTGTGGCTCCTGTCGCCGCAACAGGCGATTGAATCGTTGATCGCAGGGTGCGAACTCGATCAGGCCGCGCTGGGTCTCTGGCCCGTGGTCAACCTGCCTGGTTTGTCGGTCAGCGTGACTGACATGGTCGATGCGCTGAAGGAAGTGGCAGGCGAAGAGGTGGCTTCGCTGATCGACTGGAAGCCAGATCCGAAGATTGAAAAGATCGTGGGAAGCTGGCCTGGCGCGTGGGACGTCTCACGCGGTGAGAAACTGGGCTTGAGCGCCGACAACAGTTTCGCCGATGTAATACGCGCATTCAGGAAAGGTTAGAAACGGTAATCCGGGGATCGCGCTTTGAGTGCGGATCCCCGGCCAACGCACTTAAAGCGCGACTTGCTCACGCCATTTGTATTGCTGCTGCCAGCCAAGCAGGCGCTTCAACTTGTCGTTGCTAAGCAGCGTCTCGAACTCTCCCATTTGCTTCTTCACCGGCACGCCCGGATAAAACTCCTTGAGCAAATCGGCGGTCGACCGGTCCGATGAAACGTCATCGGCCGCGACGTTCATCACTTCAAACCCGAGCCCGTCTTTTTCGATGCCAAGCCGGCACGCCGTCGCCAGATCGCGTCCATCGATATAACTCCATGCAATGCGTTTGCGCAGACCCGGGTCCTTGAGCCATGTCGGGAATTTCTGATAATCGACAGGGTCCAGTACATTGCCAATCCGGAAGCAGTAGATATCCGCGCCGGTGCGCGCATGGAAAGCCTTTGCTGTGACTTCGTTGATCACCTTTGACATGGCGTAGCTGTCCATGGGATCGACAGGATATTCCTCGTCCAGGGGGAAATACTCCGGATTGCGATGCCTGTGCGCGAACACTACGCCGTACGTGGTCTCGCTTGAAGCCACGATCACTTTCTTGATGCCGAGCTTCGACGCCGCATCGAGCACGTTGTAGGTCGCCATCACGTTGATGCGGAAGACCTCGTTGTCCGGCACGATCAGGATCCGCGGGATTGCAGCGAAGTGGACGATTGCATCGATGGGCTTGGGCTCGATGTCGTCCTCGAATTCCTTGAGCACCGTCGTCGACGCAAGCGCATTGAACACTTGGCCCGCATCGGTCAGGTCGGTGATCAGCGTTCGCGCAATAGGCTTTGCCATAGGCACGCGGTCGAGGTTCAACACTTCGTAGCCGTGTGCGACAAGATCCTCAACGACCCATTTGCCGGCCAGCCCGCTGCCGCCGGTCACTATTACTCGCTTCGTCATGTCTCGTGCTCCTGATCTGGTTTTATAGGGACGTCACCTTGAGATGCATGGTACAGAGGCCCGCACGCAGCTTCTGTGACGAACTTCATAGTCCCACGATGCCGCGCATCAGGGACAACCCCGATGCACATGTATGACGCCCGTCACAGACTCGCCAACCTTGCGCCGCCTACGATCCTACTAAACCAGAATCAGAACAAGGAGACATCGGTGGCTGCAATATCGTCCAAAGAAGATCCGCACCGGCAATCGTCGGGACTTACCGCCACGTTGCGCGGCCTGCTCAAGATCCGCGAGCTGAATATCTTCTCCGTATTGCTGCTTGTCGGAATCCTGATCAGCATCTTTTCCCCTTATTTCCTTACTACGAACAACCTGATGGGCGTCTTCAGGTCGTTCTCGCTGATCGCCATCATGGCAATAGGCATGATGCTCGTGATCATTACCGGTGGGATCGATTTGTCTGTGGGATCGGTGATGGGACTTTCATCGCTCGTGACTGCGCTGGCTTTCCAGCACGGCGCGGGTCCTGTGGTCGCGGTGATCGCGGGGCTCGTGGTCGGACTCGCGGTTGGCTGCTTCAACGGTTTGCTGATCACCTGGATTCAATTGCCGCCATTCATTGCCACGCTGGGGACGTTGAGCATTGGACGTGGCCTGATGTACATGATCACGAAGGGCGTGCCGGTCACGCCCGATGTTCCCGACAGTTTCACGTTCATCGGGCAGGGGTATGTGGGATTCGTCCCGTTTCCCGTGATCATCATGATTGTAATGACCCTCTGCTTTTCTGTGCTGATGCGGCAAACGCGTTTCGGCCGGCATGTTTATGCCACCGGCGGTAATGAAATGGCGGCGCGGCTCAGCGGCGTGCGTACGTTCCGCGTCAAGTTCATCGTCTATGCGTTGTCGGGTCTCATCGCCTCCATTGCAGGCGTCGTCAGCTTCTCGCGGTTTGTATCGGCGGAACCGGCTTCGGGGTTTGGCGCCGAGCTGGACGTGATCGCCGCAGCAGCCATTGGCGGTGCGAGTCTTTCCGGCGGTGCGGGCAGCGTGGAGGGCGCGATCATTGGCGCGGCGCTTGCCGGGATCATCACGAACGGCGTGGTGCTGTTGAACATCGATACCTATGCGCAGCAGGCCATTACCGGCTGTGTGATCCTGCTCGCGGTCAGCATCGATATCTGGCGCGTGCGCCGAAAGGGACGTTGAGATCTTCGCTTCCCAACCTTTGTTTCACCACTAAAAACTAGACCTTTGGAGACGAAAATGGATAAAGCATTTCGCAGCGTGATGAGCATGGCCGTGGCGACGGTTGCGCTTTCTATGGGTGCATCGGCAAACGCCAAGGACGCAAAGGATATCTCCGTCGCCGTGGTGCCGAAGGTGGCGGTTCCCTTCTTCGATGACTGCAACAAGGGAGCACAGACAGCCGCCGACAAGCTGGGCGTGAAGTATCAATGGGTCGTGCCGCAAAACACGCAGGGCTCCACGCAGGTCAAGATCATCGAAGACCTGATTTCGAAGCACGTGGATGGCATCGCCATTTCCGTCAACGAACCCAAGTCAGTTGAAAGCGTGATGAAGCGCGCACAGCAAAGTGGTATCAAGGTGTTGACGTTCGACTCGGATTCGCCGAAGAGCGGACGTTCCATGTACATCGGCACGAACAACGAATCGGCCGGCGCGACGATGGCCGAGACCATGGGTCGAGCGCTGAACGGCAACGGCGAGGTTGCGATCATCACTGGTCAACTCGGCGCGGTGAACCTGAACGAGCGCATTGCGGGCATCAAGAAGGGCCTGGCGAAGTATCCGGGCATCAAGATCGTGGAGACGCAGGGAACAGAAGACGATCTTGCAAAAGGCGTTTCGGTTACCGAGACCACCTTGCGTGCGCATCCGCAGTTGAAGGGAATCTTCGGGGTGAGTCAGGTGGGCGGCCCGGCGGTGTCGAAGGTGCTCAACACCAAGGAATTCGGCGCGATGAAAGGCAAGCTCGAAGTCTTGGCATTCGATGATCTCCCCGACACGCTCAAGGCGCTCAAGGACGGTTCCATTCAAGGGATCATGGTCCAGCGTCCCGTCACCATGGGCTCGCTTGCTGTCGATAACCTGGTCGCGCAGATCCAGGGAAAGGGCGAGGCGCCCAAAGATATCGATACAGGCGTGACGGTAGTGACGAAGGACAACATTGGCAGTTACACGAAGTAAGCAAAGGGAACGTCATGGCAACGCCATTCCTGGAAATGCGCGCGATTTCCAAAACCTTTCCCGGAGTGAAGGCGCTCGATGGCGTGAACCTTCAAATCCGGCAAGGCGAAGTGCTCGCGCTTGCCGGAGAGAACGGGGCGGGCAAGAGCACGCTCATGAAAATCCTGACGGGCGTCTACGCGCCTGACCCCGGCGGCAAGATCCTGATAGAAGGCAATGAGGTCGAGATGCGCGATGGCAATCATGCCCGCGCGCTTGGTATCGGCATCATTTATCAGGAGCTATCAGTCGTTGAAAACCTGAGCGTGGCTGAGAATCTTTTTCTCGCGCGCGAGCCGCTCAACCGAGTAGGGTTGCTCGACCGGCCGCGCATGGAGCGCGAGGCCAGGGCGATGCTCGAGACCATCGAACTGGATGTCGATCCGTCAACGCGTGTTAGCGAATTGAGCGTTGGGCAGCAGCAGATGGTCGAGATTGCGAAGGCGCTCGCGTATCAGTCGAAAGTCATCATCATGGATGAGCCGACGGCATCGCTCAGTCATCACGAGACACGCACCCTGCTGCAACTGATCAAGCGGCTGCGCGAGCGGGACATTGCGGTGGTTTATATCTCGCACAGGCTCGAGGAGATATTCGAACTCGCCGACCACGTGACCGTTCTACGCGACGGCCGTACCGTCGATACTTCGCCCATTGCGGAAGTCACGCGCGATTCGCTGGTTCGCATGATGGTCGATCGAGAACTGAGCGACCTGTATCCCGGTTCGTCCAGTTCGCACGCAACCGGGGTTCCCGTGCTGGAGGTTCGCGATTTGTCCTTGCGCGCAACGAAGGGCGCCGAGGCGCGGATCAGGGATATCGACTTCACGCTACATCGTGGGGAAATTCTCGGGGTTGCGGGACTGGTGGGTTCAGGGCGCACGGAAATCATGGAGATGATCTTCGGCATTCGTCCCTGCACGGGAAGTATCGCCGTCGACGGCAAGAGCGTGAGCATCCGCAATCCCCATGATGCGATTGAACATGGCATCGGCTTTGTGACAGAGGACCGCAAGGCGCAAGGACTGGTTCTCGGAATGAGCGTGCGCGAAAACTTCAGCCTCACGCATCTCAAACGTTATTCGCCTTTCCAGTTCTTGCAGCGCGCAAAGGAAGACGAGAGCTGCAAGCAATTCGTACGAAGTCTTGGCATCAAGACCCCAGGTACCGAGCAGAAGGTGGTCAACCTGAGTGGCGGCAATCAGCAGAAGATCGTCATCGCGAAATGGGTTGCACGCAATCCAAAGGTGCTGATCGTCGATGAACCCACGCGCGGTATCGACATAGGCGCGAAAGCGGAAGTGCATGCGCTGCTCGCGCGTCTCGCTTCGCAAGGCATCGGGATCATTGTGATCTCGTCCGATTTGCTTGAAGTGCTCGCCGTTAGCGACAGGATCCTGATCGTGCGTGAAGGGCGACTGAACGGCGAAATGACCCGCGCCGAAGCGACCCAGGAACGCGTGATGGCGGCAGCAACGGCATGAAATTCCCCAACGAACCAACCATTAAAAGCCATGACTACGATAGCTGTGATCCATACTGGACCCGTCACCGTCTTGCCGATCAAGGAGCAACTCAACGAACTGATCGCCGGCGCCCGCATCATCAACATCATGGACGACAGCTTGCTGAACGACGTCCGCGCGGCCGGACATCTGACGCCGGAAGTTGCGAGCCGAATCTATAGCTATATGTCGAACGCGCAGGCGATGGGCGCGGACGTCATTCTCAACGCATGTTCGTCGGTGGGTGAGGCGTCGGATTCGCTTAAGGGGTTCATCCGAACGCCAATAATCAAGATCGACGAGTCGATGGCCGAAGAAGCCAGCGCAATCGGCCGGCGTATCGGCGTGGTGGCGACCGTATCGACAACGCTGGACCCGACTGTACGCCTCATCCGGCGCAAGGCGGAGGAACTCGGCCGTACTGTTGATGTGACCGAGCGGATCGCGGAAGGCGCGTTCGAGGCGTTGCTCGCGGGAGATGGCACGCGCCACGACGAAATCCTCAAGCAGACGATCGCGGCGCTTGCCGACGAGGTCGACGTCGTGGTGCTCGCGCAGGTCTCCATGGCGCGTCTGGTGCCTGCGCTCGGCGCGTTGCGCGTACCGGTTTTGTCCAGTCCGCGCAGCGGCGTTGAGGCGGTCAAACGCGCGCTAGCGGCGCTTTGACATATTGCGAACTGAACGGGGACGGCGGCGCTGGAAATGTCGCCGACGAAATGTGTTGTGCGGGCGTTGCCTTATGCGGCAGATAGCGCGCCACGAAAAGCGGCGTCAGCACGATCTTGCGTTCATGCATGGCGGTGAGCCCGTCGGCCTTGAGATCGTTGAAATGCCGGTTGACCGATTCGCGCGATGTGCCAATGAACTCGGCGAGCTTGTCCTGCGGAATCGACAGGTCGATGAGCACCGAATCACCCGCATCGGCATAGTCGAATTCCACGCCGATCTGGTTGGCGAACATCACGAGGATATTCGTGAGCCGCTTGCGGACATCGTGCAGCGACAGGTTCTCTATGAGCTGCTGCGCTTCCTGCCACCGGCGGTAATGACTTTTCAAAACAAATTGGTTGATGACGTCATAGCGTGCGAGCAGGTGCTTGAAGTCAGGCTTGCGGATATAGCAAAGCATGCTTGGCGCAAGCGTCTGGGCATGATGCGAATAGTTGGCTTCGTTGAGCACGTCGCCATCTCCGAACAACATGCCTGCCTTGATGAACGACAGCGTGATTTCCTGCCCGTCCTCGGTCAGCCTGAAGAGCCGCACGCTGCCGCTCTTGAGCAAATAGACGTGATTGCTCGAATCTTCGGGCCGATAAATCGTCGTATTTTTCCGCACGGTTCGATGCTCGCTGAACGCAGGCATGACTTCATCTAGACAGTGACGTTCTATGAGCGAAAGCAATTCGCTTTTTCCGACAAACCACATTGGGTGTCTCCTTAAACTTTGCCTCGAAAACCGTGAACGGTCATGAGGTGTTTGAATGCACGCGGTCGCTGTCATTTTCCTGACTCATCAAGTCTACACAGAGCTCGCGATCATTGCGCGCAAGGGGTCAACCCCTACGCGCCCGCAAGCTCAAGCTGTCTGCGGCGCATTCGTTTCATGCGGTGCAAGCAGGGCACAGACGGCATCGGTCACCTGCCGCGTCGTGGCCTTGCCACCCAGGTCACCGGTATGCAGCGCAGGGTCGGCCATCACGCGTTCGATTGCATTCATCACGGTGCGGGCCGCATCCATTTCGCCGAGATGCTCGAGCATCATCACGACGGACCAGAACGTGCCGATCGGATTGGCGAGGCCCATTCCCATGATGTCGAACGCGGAGCCATGGATGGGCTCGAACATGGACGGGTAACGTCGTTCCGGATCGAGATTGGCCGTCGGTGCAATGCCGAGACTGCCAGCGAGTGCTGCAGCGAGGTCGCTGAGAATATCGGCGTGAAGGTTGGTGGCCACGATGGTATCGAGCGTGGCGGGGCGATTGACCATGCGCGCGGTCGCGGCATCGACGAGTTCCTTGTCCCAGGTTACGTCGGCGAACTCCTTCGAGACTTGCAGCGCGATCTCGTCCCACATCACCATGGCGTGGCGCTGCGCATTGCTCTTGGTAATGACGGTCAACAGTTTGCGGGGACGTGACGCTGCCAGGCGGAACGCGAAACGCAGAATGCGTTCAACGCCGGCGCGCGTCATGATGGAAACGTCGGTGGCAACTTCTATTGGATGACCCTGATGCGCACGTCCCCCAATACCTGCATATTCGCCCTCGGAATTTTCCCTGACGATCACCCAGTCAAGGTCATTCGGCCCGCAGCGTTTGAGCGGGGCATCGATACCGGCAAGAATGCGCGTTGGACGCACGTTGGCATATTGATCGAAGCCCTGGCAAATTTTCAGACGCAAACCCCACAGCGTGACGTGGTCGGGTATGTCTGGGTCTCCGGCCGAACCGAAAAGAATCGCGTCCTTGTCGCGAAGTGCATCGAGGCCATTGGGCGGCATCATCACGCCATGTGCCCGATAGTAATCCCCGCCCCAGCCGAAGCTCTCGAATTCAAATTTGAATCCGTTAGTACGCGCGGCTAGCGCTTCAAGGATTTCTTGCCCGGCCGGGACGACTTCCTTGCCAATCCCATCTCCGGGAATGGTCGCGATACGGTAATTCTTCATATTCATCTCTTGGCGGATTAAACGTCTAACGCATCCTAAAGCGCAAAAGCGCGTGCTAAACGCTGCTAGACTTAAATCGTTCTTAACCTGAAGTTAAGAATCTTTTTCTTCTGGCGGTTTGCAAAGTGATGCGGAATAACGATGACCTCTCCAATCCAGGCAGAAGACTTAAGCTTTTTTTCGATACTCGCGGGCAGCGGCAGCCTGACGGCGGCAGCCCGCGAGTTAGGATTGAGTACGGCGGCGGTAAGCAAACATCTCGCGCAAATGGAAACCCGAGCTGGCGTTGCGTTGGTGAGCCGCACCACGCGGCGCATGAGCCTGACGCCCGAAGGCGAGATTTACGTGTCGCGGGCGCGCCGCATCCTGACCGAAATGGATGAGCTTGCGCAATTGCTCGGTGGCGCTTCCGCCGCGCCAACCGGGCTACTGCGTGTGAATGCAACGCTGGGTTTTGGCAGAAGTCATATCGCGCCGGCAATTTCGCGATTCGTACGTGCCTATCCAGAGGTCGATGTCCAGTTGCAGTTATCGGTTGATCCGCCGGCGCTTAGCGAAAATGCCTTCGATGTATGCGTGCGCTTTGGCGAGCCGCCCGACGCGCGTGTCATCGCCCGACAGGTTGCGCCCAATCGCCGGTTGTTGTGCGCGGCGCCTGCTTATTTTGCGGACCGTCCGATTCCGCAAATGCCTGACGATCTGGTCCAGCACAATTGCATCGGCATACGCCAGGGCGACGATGGCTACGGTATCTGGCGCCTGATCAGCGGACACGGTGCCGCCGAGAAGACCGAGAGTGTCCGCGTGCGTGGCAACCTGACAACCAACGATGGCGAGATCGCGGTGAAATGGGCGCTGGAAGGCCACGGCATTTTGCTACGTGCGGAGTGGGATATAGCGGATTATCTGCACGATGGCAGGCTCGTGCATGTGCTGCCGGAATATCGCACGCCCGGCGCGGACATCTATGCGGTTATTCCGCAGCACTTGCAGACCACGGCGCGTGTAAAAGCGTTTATCGATTTCCTTATACTTGTCTTGCGCAAGGATGCCTAAAGCAGCGGCACGCAAATCTCCGTGAGCCAATCAGCGGGCGCCGTATCTTTCGGACTGTTCAGATACACTTCGAACGAAGGGGCATCGGCGGCTTCGCGTCCTGACCCTGTAAGCCAGGGTCCGTACAGCCACTCATATGCCGCATGCATCTCGCTATATGGTCCCTTGTGAAGCAGCACCGCGTATTGGCCGCCGAGTATCTGCGTCAAACCTACGGGCGGAGAAACTTCGACTTCGCGCGGCAGCACTGCACATGCCTTGGATCTTAGTTCGGATTCCGGAACGACTTTCGGATTATCGTAATAGATTCCCGCCATGCGGATCTCCGGCGACAGCAGGTCATGGCCTGCAAGCCAGCCGACGAGCGAATCAAACGCCTTGCTGATCTGGATATAAGGTCCCGTGTTATCGACGGAAACTACGGTCATTGCTGGAATGTCGCGAACAACGACATCGTATGTTGTCATTTGATTGTCTCGTGCCGAGCGTATGCACGGCTATTTCATCGTTCTTATGAGTTCATTCATCCATCTCGTTCACGAGCCCGATCAGTCTCCTTGGATCGGTCAGGCAATCTTCGATTGTGCCTTCATCCTCGAACAACATGCGCAAGACGCATGCTTCATCTTCGGTCAAACCGGAGTGCTCAAGTTCGCCATCACGGCCGATGGTGTCGCAATCTTCGAGCGTTAGCTCGGCGATCACTGCTGACGACAACGCCACGGGCCACTTCTCGCTGAACGCAACGGTGATCACCTTGCGTGTTTCATCGTAGGCCCTGATCTCGACGCTGATGTAAGACATGATGTCGAACTCTCCAGTGAAGCGGCCACGAGTGAATCAAGTGTAGCAACACAAAGCGGCTGTAGTAAACCACATGTACCTATGCACCAGAGCAAGGCATTCAATCGCACTAAGATGAAGCGCGTATTCAGAAAAGCATCATTTTGTATGTTTGTTGGCGCAAACCGATTTATATTCGACGTGACTTCCTTATCAACCTTCGCTTTGACACCAATCACCAGCGGCTTTCTCGTAACATTGGCATGAATACAAACGGATAAAACTCATGCCTCAACGACTATTCGACATCAGCGCTCCCATCGATTCGAACACGCCTGTCTGGCCTGGCGATACACCTGTCACGCTCGAACGAGTCTGGAAGATGGAGGCAGGTTCACCCGTGAATGTCGGACGCATGACGCTCTCGCCTCACACCGCCACACACGCCGATGCGCCGTTGCACTATGACCAGGACGGCGCCGCCATTGGCGCAGTCGGTCTGGATGTGTATCTGGGAGAGTGTCTGGTCCTTGCGATCAAGCCACGGGGTTCGCATGTCAGTGTCGAAGAGATCGAATCGGCATTGCGTAGCGCGCAGTTGCAACTCGCTCCACGCGTACTGATCCGGACCTACGCAAAGGCGCCGACGGCTAAATGGGACAGCGAGTTCGCCGCCATCTCGGCCGATGCGATCGACTGGCTCGCTGAGCGTGGCGTGAGGCTGATAGGAGTCGATACCCCGTCGCTCGATCCGCAAGAGTCGAAGACAATGGACGCGCATCACCGCGTGCGCGCGCACAAGATGGCGATCCTCGAAGGTCTGATCCTCGATGATGTTCGCAATGGCACCTATGAGTTGATCGCGCTGCCGTTGAAGTTGAACACGCTCGACGCAAGTCCGGTCAGGGCGATCTTGCGGAGCTTACCGAAGGACTAGCCGCCGGGCATAGGTGAATGCATGCGCGAGATCCGGATTATCATTCAGCGCTTGCCCTAATTTAATTCGGAGAAGATTGGATGATCCACGTCATTGCCACTATCACCGCGAACCCCGGTCAACGCGCCGACATTCTTGCGTTGTTCAGCAAGAACCAGCCGGCTGTCCTGGCAGAAGAAGGATGTATCAGTTATGAGGCCGTGATCGATGTACCTGGTGCCGGGGCAATCCAGACCCCTCTGGGGGACGATACTTTCTTGGTCATCGAACGCTGGGAAAGTATTGACGCGCTCAAGGCTCACGCCGCGTCTGCCCATATGGCGGAGTACGGTCGCAACACGGGGTCGTTTGTTGCCAAGCGAGCGATCAACGTGCTGCAGGTCGCTTAGTCCTAGATATCCGGTTCGCACCGCCGCAATTTGAAAAAACAAAATCTCCGATAGATCCAGTGCGAATCGATCGGAGAGATAAACCGCCGAACAGTTCAAGCCCGAAATTTACGCTTGCCCGCTGCGATTCTTGACGCTGGGCCGCTCCGAGATTTTCGCCTGCCACGCTGAGAGTGCGGTGCAATCATCCGGAATGGCCACGCTTGCAAAACCGGCGTGTAAAAGTGCCGCGTAGGCGGTGATATCGGCCATTGAAAATTCATCGCCCGCTATGTAGGGCTGTGTTTTCAGCACGCTGTCGAAGTAGCGCATGCCGCGCACGAACTTGTCGAGATGGCGCTCGCCCCACTCTTTGCGGTGCGCCCACTCTGGGCTTTTATAAGCCAGCAAGCGATCGCCGAGCCCCGGCGTTGCATGATGAAAGTAAATGCCGATGGCATCGATCAACTGATCATCCGCACGCTTTTGCATCATATGAATCACTGCTTTCTGCTTGGGTGTCTTTCCGGTAAGCGTAGGGTTGCCGTCCAGATTGTCCAGATACTCGGTGATCGCAACGCCTTCCGAGATGAATGTGCCGTCGTCCAGTTCGAGTACGGGAACTGTACCCGTCGGATTGATGGCGAGGAAGGCGTCCTGCTTGTGCTCGGCGGCAAACAGATCCACTTTGACGAACTCAATCTGCGGGTCCAGTCCTTTTTCGGCCAAGACGATGCGAATGCGTGCCGGATTAGGGAAGCCGGGGGTGTCGTAAATTTTCATGATCGTTTCCTTATCTATCGATAGGTTAAGTGTGGAGCGAAGATTAGGTCGTCGCGACCGCGCTGTCAACAACAATCTATCGATAGATAAGGGGTCAGCTCGAGTTATCTATCGGTAGAGATATAATCAAGCTTGATTACAAACAGAGGATGTTCCTCATGGCCAACACTGACACGCGGGAAAAAATAATGAGCGTGGGCCGTCTCATGGTACAGAGCAATGGCTACAACGCGTTGAGTTTTCGGGAAATCGGCAAGGAAGTCGGTGTGTCCAGCGCGAGCATCCATCATCACTTTCCGACGAAAGGCGATCTTGGCGCAGCGCTTGCGCAGCGTTATACAGAAGACGGCGTCGCCGCGTTCGAGCAAATACTCGCGTCGTCCAGGACGGTGCGCGAGTGCATCGACGCTTATGCGGGGATATTCCGGGCAGCGTTAGTGAACGAGAACCGGATGTGCCTTGTCGGACTGATGTCTGCGGAGCATGACGACTTGCCCGACGAGGTGCGCGCGGAAGTGAATCGCTTCATCAGCGTCAATGTCGCATGGCTTGCCGAAGTGCTGTCCCGCAGGAAAACCAAGGCGAGCAAGGAGGCGATTCAGCATCAGGCGCTTGCGATATACGCGGCGATCGAAGGCGCTCAGCTTGTCGCTAGAGGCCGGGGAAACATCGCGTTATTTGATCAGGCGGTGGCGGCCTACCGCGCCGCCGGATTGATTCCGTGAGGTGTTCCGCCTGATCTTCAAACGCGTGCATTCGAGATAAAAAGAATGCACGCGCAAGCGGTCACGGGGTGAACGTATCTCCGAGCACAACACCTTCACGGCGCGGATCGGTGCCGCCTTGCAGGACGCTCGACTGATTCACGCCCGTACGCAGAATCGTATTGACGCCGCTTGCCTGGGCTGCCGTGGACACGATATGACCCAATGCGGTCAAACCGGTGAGCAACGGATCGTTCGCGCCGCCGTTCGACGTGTTGATGTTCGGATGCTCGCCGCCTACCGTCGTAGTCGGACTATTGCTCGCGCCGAAGTCGACCAGATTCGCCGATTGCTGCGCGTCCAGTCCCCAGTCGAGCACGCCGACAACCGTCTTGACCACATATTGCGGAATCGTGCCGCCGCCGGGCGAACCCGTCGCCATCACGAAGTCGCCCTTCGATCCATCGGCGGCGATCTTGAAGACGAGCGTCGGGGCCATCGAGCTGCGCGGCCGCTTGCCAGGCTGCACACGATTTGCGACGAGAGCGCCGGTGGTATCGGTCGGGCTCGCGGAGAAATCGGTGAGCTGGTTGTTTAGCAGGAAGCCGTTGGTCATGTGAAACGAGCCCATGCTCGACTCGACCGTGGTGGTCGCCGTCACCACGTTGCCGCTACCGTCCACGATGGTGAACTGATTCGTGCCGTGTTCGATCAGCGTTTTATCCACGCCAAGCGGAACCGCGCCGAAGTTGCCTGCCGCAGCGGTGCCCATGCTCTTGTTCACGTTGATCAACGCAGCGCGGCTCTGCAGATACGGCTTGTTGAGCAACGTGTTCCACGTTCCGCCCGGTGGCGGGATGAAATCGGTATCGGCCACGTACTTGTCGCGGTCCGCATACGCGAGCCGCTCGGCTTCGGTGATCAGGTGGAAGCCCTGAACCGTGGGCTTGCCGCCTTCAAGATCGATGGCTGTCGGCTTTTGCTGCTGGAGATTGAAGTTCTCGAGAATCCCCAACGCGGACGCAACTGCAATGCCACCCGACGACGGCGGCGGCATGCCGCAGATCCAGTAGTTGCGGTACGTCGTGCAAATCGGCTCGCGCACCTTTGCCTGATAACCAGCGAGATCGGCGAGCGTGGTCTTGCCCGGCGTGATCTTCGATCCATCGGCGCCGGTAGTCACCGCGATCTTCGTCACGATGTCCTGTGCGATCTGGCCAGAGTACAGCGCATTTGCGCCGTTGTTCGCCATCGCCTGAAGCGTCGCGGCATACGCGGGATTCTTCAGCACCGTGCCCAAAGCCTTGGGCGATCCGTCCGCGTTGAAAAAGTAGGCCGCGGCTTCGGGGTCGCGCTTGAGGCTGCTTGCATTCGATGCAATCGCGCCGGCCAGCCGTCCGCCGATAGGAAACCCGTTGGACGCAAGCGAGATCGCGTCGCCGAACAAGTCTTTCCACGCGAGCTTGCCGTGATCGCGCTGCAGCGCCTCGATAAGACGAGGCACTCCGATCGTACCGATCGAGCGGCCGCTTGCCCGTGCGCTCGGTTGCGGCGCGGAATGGTCGCTGTTGTCATCGACATAACGAAGATAGTTTTCCGTGGCAGCGTCAGGTGCTGTCTCGCGGCCGTCGTACGCTTGTACCGCTTTCTTCGACGCGTCGTAATAGAGCAGCACGCCTCCCGAACCCAGTCCCGTTGCTTCGGGCACAGTCAGACCCAGTACCGCTTGAACGGCGACGGCGGCGTCGGCGGCGGTGCCCCCTTTCGCGAGCACGCCGCAACCTGCGGCGCTCGCATACGCGTTCGATGTCGTGACCATATAGGTCTTGGAATAAACCGGCTTCAGACCTGTTCGATAACCCGAAGCCGCTTCCGGGAGCGAGGGATCACCCGGCAGATTCGAGCCGATGACAACGCTCGATCCGTTGCTG
This sequence comes from Burkholderia sp. PAMC 28687, assembly GCF_001577465.1. Taxonomy (NCBI): domain Bacteria; kingdom Pseudomonadati; phylum Pseudomonadota; class Betaproteobacteria; order Burkholderiales; family Burkholderiaceae; genus Burkholderia; species Burkholderia sp. PAMC 28687. Next base: position 1,256,579 of record NZ_CP014507.1, on the reverse strand, counting down.
TCCACGGCGAGACACGCCGTGTTCTGAGTGGGTGTTGTGGAGACAGGTTGTTTGTCGTCCGAGTCACCGCCGCAGGAGATCAGCAGAAGTGTGGCGGCGGACAGGGCTGTTGCGAGAGTCAGGGAGGGGTGGCGTTTCATCGTGCTCCGGCGAGTCCATTTATTGTCGAGTTCTTATGAAGAGAACTGCGGCCTGGGCGGTTCGTCAACGCACGCGCGAGCGGTCTCGCGACACTTGAACGGTGGCGTGGCGCCGCTGGCTGCAGTCGGCATTCGCTCACCGGGACGGTCTCAACAACTGACGTGCCGGCCCGCAATAAGCCGACAAAATGTTATATGAAACCTTACTTATTTTCTCTAGAAAAATATTATTTTAATGATCGTGCAAAGATTATCGAAAGTAGAAACGCGCACGGCCATCAGGCATGTCCGCGAAATAGCGCGACATCATGCTGAATCGCTCTGCTCAGGCAGTCAGAGGTCTGCGGGTCTGGCCGCGTTCGGTGATCAACGAATCGAAGTCGCCAACTTGTGAAAAGCGCACGGCCTTGACCTTGCCCATCTTGCTGGTATCGATCACGAGGTGCTTTTCCACGGCGCTCGCCATTGCAGCCTGTTTGATTCCAACTTCATGGAAGTTCCAGCACGTCACGCCGCGCGTTTCATCCACCCCGCCCGCCGACATGAACGCCTTGTTGATCCCCATGCGCTTGAGTGTGTCGATGCTTTCCTCGCTCGCGAACGAATCCGAAGACGGAGCATAGACGCCGCCTAGCAGAATCATTCGCACGTTGGATTTGCGGCGCAGGATTTCAGCGATATTGAGCGAATAACAGACCACCGTAAGATGCAGGTCCTCCGGAATCATGCGTGCGAGCGTGGTCAGCGTCGTGCCGCAGTCTATGAAAACTGTTTCGTTATCCGATACGATTCGCACCGCCGTTGCGGAAGCTTCGGCCTTCGCCTGGGCGAAATGATCCTTTTCCTCGTCGATGGTGTAGCTTGTGTGGTTGGGTACGTCGGAGGTCCGAACAATATAACCGCCGAGATAGGTGAACAAGCCGGGGCTTGCGGCAATGTCACGACGTACCGTCATCTCCGATACATCGAGCAGCGTTGCGGCTTCACGCAAGCGCAATACGCTTTGCTCGCGCAGCGTCTCGGCAAGCGTGCGCAGTCGTTCGTTCTTGGTCATGCGTGGGTCAAGCGTGAAAGAAGACGCGCCATTCGCTGGCGGGTTGGACCACCGCGCCCGGCAGCACATTGCACATTGGATGCGCTGCCGGGACCCTTCTCAACACAAGCAGCAAGTGATCAGCCGCAGGCGGGCGCGGCCTTCTTGCATGCGTCCGCGAGCGGGGCCGGCGGGTCTTTCTTGAAGACCGTCTTGTAGGCTTCGAGCACATTCGACTGAACGACCGGCAACGACTGCACGCCGATCCATGCAGGCGGCGTCTGGCCGAGAATGGCCTTCATCATCGCCATGGCTTCGGCCACGCCCTGATCGTAGGGACGCTGCGAACCGGTTGCCTTCAGCGGTCCGCCCTTCGCAATTTCGATTGCCGATTCGAGACCCAGGTCGACGGTCGTCATCGGAATCGTCACGCCTTGCGCGCGCATGGACGTGAGTGTGTCGAGCGCCGGCTGGTCCCATACCGCGAAAAGTCCTTTCACGTCCGGATTGCCGGTCAGGAAGTCGCCTGCGATTTGTCCGACCTTCGACGGATCCGTGAACGCGACCTGCTTGATCTTGATGTCCGGACGGTTCTTTTTCATCCAGTCATTGACGGCTTTTGTGCGCTCTGTCGTGCTGAAGTAATCGACGCCGAAATTCACCAGCCCGATCGTGCCGCCCTTTGCCACGCACGACGCCAGCACCTTGGCCGCGATCTGACCGTTGCCTTCGCTGTCGGCGGAAACCATGGCGGCATATTGTTCGGGATGCTTGAGACCGGTTGGCACGTTGTCCATGAACACGAGCTTGATGCCTGCCTGCGAGACCTTTTTATAGGTGGCGGCGGTCGCGGTGCCATCGACGGGGATGGAGATGATGCCGTCCGGATGACGCTGAATGGTGTTCTCTATATCCGCAATCTGCTTGTCGACCTGATATTCCGCCGAAGCCACGCCGATCACTTCCACGTTGTATTTCTTGAGCGTGTCCGTGATGCCGGCCACCTGTAATTGCGCCCAGTCGAGGTTCATGGTCTGCATGGAAATGCCGACCTTGTATTTGCCTGCCTTGATCTTGTCTGTTTCGGCGGCGGTGAGCTTGACCGTATCGACCGATGCAGCCTTTTCGCCGTTCGGTCCCTGGCCCACGATGGTTGACGGTCCGATCGATGCCACTGGCAAGCCGGTCACGCATTGCGCGCTCGCGTATGTGGTGCAGAGCGCGGCCACGACGCCGGTCAGCGCAATGGCGAAAGTTGATGAACGACGATGATCCATGATTTGTCTCCGTTGATTTTGTGTACTGAGTTTTAACCACACCACCACGGAACCATGCGAAACGTTGTCATGGTTCCTGCATCACGAGTCATCGACGTGCCTCGTTATTTTTTCGTGAAAGCCACCGCCGCCACAATGATCGCGCCCTTGATGACGAGCTGAAGCGACGAACTGACGCCGAGCAGCACCAGACCGTTGTTCAGCGTGCCGATGATCAGGCTCCCCAGCAAGGTTCCAAGCACAAAGCCGCGCCCGCCGAAAAGGCTGCAGCCGCCGAGCGTCACGGAGGCGATGACATCGAGTTCGAGTCCTTGCACCACGTCGGGCCGCGCGGCATGCGAGCGCGCGGCGAGCACGAGCGCCGCAAGACCCGCGAGCGCGCCGGTCAGGATGAAGGTGATCGTCGTCACGCGCCGGATGTTGATGCCGGAGTAGAGCGCGGCGGTCGGATTGCCGCCTGCGGCATAAACCCGTCGGCCGAAGACGCTGTAATGCAGCAGCAAGACGCCGCCGATCACCGCAAGCAGCGTCCACAGAATGGGTACCGGCACGCCGAAGATATCGCCTTCGCCAAAGATCGATACGAACGAGTCGTTGGTGATGATGACCGGCTTCGTGGTGGTGACGAGCAGGGCGAGTCCACGTGCGGCGCTGAGCGTGCCGAGCGTCACGAGAAACGATGGAATGTTCAGCCGCGTCACGACCACGCCGTTGATCGCGCCCACGATCGCGCCGGTCCCGATCCCGGCAATCGCGCCGATGATCCAGTTGTCGCCGAGGTGCGCCATTGCGAGCGCGGCGGACATGCCGGACAGCGCGAGCGTCGAGCCGACTGACAGATCGATCTGCCGCGCGATGATCACGAAAGTCATGCCGATCGCGATGATCGATACAAGCGCGGTCTGCCGCCCGATATTGAGAAAGTTGTCGATGGACAAAAACCACGGCGACGCGAGGCTGAATACGACCAGCAGGATTGCGAAGGCGACATACAGCATGTAGGGCCGTTCGCCCTGCAGCAAAAGCCGCGCGATTCGCAACGCGCGGCTGGGCGGTTGCGCGGTCAGCGGGTCGGACGCGAGCGGCGTGACGGAGTCGTTCATGTTGCGGGCTCTTCCTGGAAACGAGGGAGTTGGATCAGGTGATGCAACGCCTCGGCGTTGCTGACGCTTTCGCGATCGACCGTGTTGACGATGGCGCCGTCCACGACGATTGAAATGCGGTCGCACAGGCGTAGAAGTTCGTCGAGATCCGACGACACGACGAGCACGCCCGTCCCCGCGCGCGTAGCGTCGTGGACGACGGCGTAGAGCTCTTCGCGCGCGCCGACATCCACGCCGACGGTGGGTTCATCGAGTAAAAGCAGCGTGGGGCGCGGGTTGTTCCATTTCGCAAAAACGACTTTCTGCTGGTTGCCGCCGGAGAGGAATTTCACTTGCGTAGTGGGGCCGGGCGCCTTCACTGCAAGCAGTTTCATCGCGCTTTTCGCCTGTTGGGCCGCAGCGTGGCTTTGCAGCCAGCCCGCACGCGAAAAACGCGTGAGCCACGGCAGCGTCAGGTTCCGTTCTATCGAATGGTCCAGCACGAGACCTTCGACGTGGCGGTCTTCCGGCACGAGCGCAACGCCAAGCTTGATGGCGGCGGCGGGCGTCAAACGTCCGGCCTGCTGTCCGTTGATCGCAAGCGTGCCCTGGGTGACTTCACGAAGCCCGAACAGCGTCTGCAGGATTTCCGTACGGCCGCTGCCAATCAAGCCGGCGAGTCCGTGGATTTCGCCCTGGCGCACCATGAGACTGACGTCGTGCAGACGGTCGTTGCTGACGTTGGTCATGGTTAGGACGGGTTTCGCCTCGAGACCGGAAGCGAGCACGCGCGGCGTGCCCGCCGCAACTTCCCGTGCATGCATTGCGGCATGTCCCGGTCCGACGATCGCCGCGACCAGCTCTTTCATGTTCGTCTGAGCGGTCGTATAAGAACCCGCGTTGGCGCCGTCGCGGAACACGGTGACGCGCTGCGAAATACGGAACACTTCATTGAGCCGATGCGTCACATAAATCACGCCGACGCCGCGATCCGTCACCGTGCGGATCGCCTTGAAGAGGATCTCTTCTTCGCCGCCGGTGAGGGCGGACGTGGGTTCATCGAGGATGAGCACGCGCACGTCGCCCATCAGCGCCTTGCAGATTTCCGTCATTTGCCGATACGCGAACGGCAGTGATCCGACCATCGCGCGCGGATCGAGCGGAATGCCATGCGCCGTCAGAAATTCGCCGACGTGCGCCATGAGTTCGCGTTTCTTGACGAAGCCGAAGCGCGTGCGCGGCTCGCGGCCGAGCATCAAATTCGCGCCGACGGACATCGATTCGACGAGGCTCAGATCCTGGTAGACCACGGCGACGCCGGCACCGCGCGATTTCGCGGGGGAATCGAACGCGACGCGTGCGCCGTCGATCTCGATCACGCCCTGATCGCACGCATGTACGCCGCTCAGGATCTTGATGAGCGTCGATTTTCCCGCGCCGTTTTCGCCCAGCAGCGCATGGACTTCCCCAGGAAGCACCTCGAGATTCACGCCGCGAAGCGCCTGCACGCCACCAAATCGCTTGGTGACGCCGGCCATGCGTATCAACGGCGCGGCCATGTACGGCGATAAAGCGGCCACGGATGGCTCACTCATGTCGCATGTCTCCTTCGTCAGGACAATGCCTTCGATTTTTTTGTGCGTTGCGAGAAAAAGCACGCTTTGTTGTCAACTTCCCATCGTGCGGATGATCGATCGATAACATTTGATAGCTACATACTCGGCCCGCAGGAGCGAAGATGTAATAAGTGCATCTTCTAATGTGAAGATCCTGACTTTCCTGTTAGTTTGAACTGCTCGGATTTTGGCTTGCGGTCGGCCGGAGTCGCCGGCGAAATGATTAGTAACCATTGAGTAACCAAATCGGGCCGAATTTGCTCTATTTTCGTGACTTCAGTTTCCTTGGATCGTCACGAAATGAACTCAGGCAAGTTACTCAGCGCAGCCGTGCTCGGCGGCGTGGTGTTGGTCAGCGGTTGCGCGGTCGTGCCGCCAAGCGGGCCGAGTGTTGTTGCGTTGCCGCGTTCGGGCGAACCGCTCGCGACTTTTCGCGCGGACGACTACGAATGCCGTAATTACGCGTATCAGTCAGGTAATCCGCAAGGTGCGGCGCAAGCGGCGACCACGAACAGCGTCAACAGCAGCGTGCTGGGCACGCTCGGTGGGGCGGCTGCGGGTGCCTTGATTGGTGCGGCGGCGGGCAATGCGGGAGCGGGCGCGGCGATTGGCGCCGGCAGCGGGTTGTTACTAGGAAGCGCGGCGGGTGCGAACAGCGCCCAGTATTCTGCGGCCGGCTTGCAAGGCCAGTACGACGCGGCTTACGCGCAGTGCATGACATCGAAGGGCAACACGATTCAGCAGCCGCAAGTCTATGCGCCGCAGCCGGTCTACTATGCACCGCCGCCGCAGTATTACGCGCCGCCACCACCGGTTTATTACGCGCCGTATCCGTACTATTGATTGATATTTGTAACGGCTCGTCAGCTACGCACGCAACGGAACCCGGCGTACACATACTGATAGTGCGCTTGGAACCAGTTGCGAAAACTCGGTCTGAGCATGCATGCCGCCGTGCGCGGCGAGCCGCCTTTGAGCACGTAATGCTGGTCGTCGTAGAAATTCGCCGAGTAGCCCAGATAGAACGAGAACGGTTCGAACCCGGGTAATGGCCCGAACGGGGTCGATGTCCATTCCCAGCCATTGCCGAACTGTCCTTCCACGCCGGCCGCGCTGCGGTTTTCCGGATGCGCCTGAACGGGAGACGGTTCCCATCGGCGGAAATCGAAGTTGCCTGTCTGCGCGTGAGGCGCGCCTTCGGCGGCGCGTTGCCATTGCGCTTCGGTTGGCAACGACTTGCCCGCCCATTTTGCGTATGCGCTGGCTTCGGCATGGCTCACGTAGACGGGCCAGTCAGCCGGAAGGTCAATCTCGTCGAACATGGTTCGCAGTTTCCACGCATCCGCATTCGATGAATCCCGGACCCAGAACGCGGGTTGATCGATGCCTTCCTGCTCGATCCACGCCCAGTCGGCATCGCGCCAGAGATCGCGGTTCGAATATCCATCTGCCCGGATGAAGTCGAGCCAGTCGGCATTCGTCACCATATTGCGGTCGATCTCGAATGCCGGCACGTCCACCTTGTGTTCTCCAAACTCGTTGTCCCAGCCGAATGTTCCGCTTTCGCGCGTAAGGCCGAGCGTGGCCGTGCCCGCAGGCACGTGGACCATTTCGCGTTTTGAGCCGGTATCGAGGGGATGCCGCGCTTCCTGCTCGGTTACCTTCGGGCCAGTTTTCTGGTGTAGCGGCAACTGGTGCAGCATGTACGCAAGCGTCTCGGCATGCATCAGCCGATGCTCGATCGCAACTTCCAGCAACGTCTCCGGCTTGATCGCCGGCTCGACGAAACTGCCGTCCTTGTCGGCACCGTTTGTAATTTCGACGGGGTCGAAGCGCGCATCGATGTCATCGCGAATACGCTGCACATATGCGCGGATCTCTTCCAGCGTCGGCCAGTCTTGCGGCTGGTCGGTTGGCAGGCCGCCGTTGACAGGATCGATACCGAACGCGAACAACTGATCGAACTCTGCATTGGGACTGGGCAGGTCGAACAGGCGCTGATCGAAGAGATTCCGGTCGAACGCTTCCAGGTGACCAATGTAGAACACGATCCGATGCCGCTCGGCAATCGGCCGGTCATACAGGAATTCAGGCTTGACGACGGCGAACAGCGCGTCGGTTGCCTGGCGCGCTTCGCGCAGTCGGGCGAGCAGCGGATGCAGCGGGGTGGGTTCGCGATTCATCGCTCTTTTCTCCGGGCAGTGGCCGTGCGAAACGATAAATCGTAGCAGAGGACATGCCCGACGTGCTTGAACCGCCCGTGAACCGCATGAGCGGCATTCTTCAGACGGCGCGCAGACCTTCGAAGTCGAGGATATGGATCAATTTGCCGTCTGTGCGAAGCAGGCCTTTCGCCTGAAAACGCGAGAGGGTCCTGCTGACGGTTTCCAGCGTGATGCCAAGAAAACTGCCCATGTCGTCGCGCGTGAAACGCAGGTTGAATTCGCTCCCGGCGTACCCGCGGCGCGTGAGGCGCGAAGAGATGTCGAGAAGCAGCGCGGCGACACGTTCGTCGGCGCGCAAGGTGCCGAGGATCATGGTTTGTGTCGATTTGCGGACGACTTCACGGCTGAGCAACTGCAGCAGCCGCCGCTGAATGGCAGTGGTCTCGCGGCACGCGCGTTCAAAAGCGGACAAGGGGACGACGCAGACAGAACTGTCTTCCAGCGCTACGGCGCGGCACGCGTGATGGCCGTTCTCGAAACCTTCCAGCCCCAGCGCGTCGCCGCCCAGGTGCAGACCCATGACCTGATCGCGGCCATTCGCGCTCGTCACGACCGTCTTGAGTGACCCGGAGCGAATGGCGTAAAGCGCATCGAAGGTATCGCCGATACGGAACAGCGTTTCGCCGCGCCTGATGTTGCGCGCATTGACGATGACCGACTGCAGCTTGTCGGTATCGGTGGCGGACAAGCCTTCTGGCATGCAGTACTGCCGCAACGAGCATGTCGAACAGTGCGCGGCGTGGCGCGGGCCGGCGGAATGTGCTGATGCGGAAGTCTCGTGCAAGGTCTGCATGGCGTGCTCGGCTATAAGAACAATTTAGAACCTTGATCTGTAACAAGGAAAATTGTCCCATTGATACCATGCAAAATCCGGCGGCAGAACGTCGCGGACAATTTGTTGCAATGGCGCGGCGCCACCGGGCCCCGCGCGCATGACTGCTCCAACGCCTAAGCCGCGACCTGAGCTGCAACGTCTTCGCCTCCCGCTGCCGAAGGAATCAGCAGCACCGGCAGGGTTGCCTGCCGGAGACACCGCTCCGCCACGCTGCCAAGAATCAGCCGCTGGAATCCCTTGCGCCCGTGCGTGCCCATTACGAGGAGGTCGGCGTTGAATGCGGTCGCGGCCTTGAGAACGAGGTCGGCCACATCTTCCACTGACGACGCTTCACTCACCAGGACCTGGCCTTCCACCCCGCGCTGTTTCATCGCTGCGTTGGTTTCGGCGGCGAGCGTGGCGCCTTGATCCGCAAGCTGGGTACGCAGGATCGAGGGATCGTAGCCGGGGACATCGTAGTAGATGGGCGCCTCTTCGATCACGTAGAACGGCTGAAGCACCGCGTGATGTGTGACGGCGAGTTCGAGCGCGGTGTTAAATGCGCGGCTGGAAGTACGGCTGCCATCGATAGCGACGACTATTCGAGTGAACATGCGATTCTCCTTCTGCGGTTAAGCGTGGCTTTCAATCGTCCGACTGTATTTATTGCCGATCGTTCCATTCTGCACTCGCCGTCGTGGCGCCGATACGCGGAGGAAGACTTAATGGCGGCATACAATTCACCCCTCGCCTTCGATCATCTGCCCACTTTCTGCCCGTGTCCCAAGCCGCCGCCAGTACCGATCCGCATACCGCATCACCCCTTCCTTTTCGAAACGCCCTTTTAGCGATGCTCGGCATAGGTCTCGTCAACATGCTCGTTGCACTGGACCAGACCGTGGTGAGTACGGCGTTGCCGTCCATCGTCGCGGAACTGCATGGCTTCGAGTACTACGCGTGGATTGCGAGCGCGTATTTGCTGGCTTCGGTGGTGACGGTGCCGGTGTTCGGTCGGCTGGGCGATTATTTCGGGCGCAAGCGTTTCGTGATCGCCGCGGTGGTCACGTTCACGGTGGCGTCAGTGTTATGCGGCGTGGCGAACGACATGTTGTTCCTGGTCATCGCGCGCGGCTTGCAGGGCGTCGGCGGCGGCATGATGGTGGGTACCGCGTTTGCATCGATACCCGATCTTTTCCCCGATGCCCGTCTGCGCGTGCGCTGGCAAGTAGTCATGGCGGCGTCGTACGGCATTGGCACGGCGGCGGGGCCGTCGCTCGGCGGCTGGATGAGCGAGCACTGGGGATGGCGTTCCACGTTTCTCATCAACTTGCCGGTGGGCATCGCCGCGTTTTATTTCATCTGGGCGCATTTGCCGAACTATCGGCGGCCACGTCAGGGCGCGGTGAAAATCGACTGGATGGGAGCGGCGCTCGTGGCGCTCGTTCTCGGCGGATTGCAGGCATTCATTGAAGGCGTGCCGAAGAGCGGACTGACGACCGGCAACATCGTTCTCGCGATATGCGTAGTGATCGGCGCCGCAGCGTTATTGATGTGCGAGCGCCGCGCGACGCATCCGATCATTCCGCTCGATCTGTTCAAGGACCCGCAACTCGTGACCCTGTTCACGCTGTCCGTGCTGTCCGGATTCGTGATGTTTTCGCTGATCTTTTTCGCGCCGTTGTTGTTGCAGGGCGGCTTTGGTTTGTCGCCGCAGGAGGCCGGGTTGCTCGCCACGCCGATTGCGATGTTTATCGCGATTGGCAGCTTTATCAACACGCGGATCGTGATTCATTTGCGCAAGCCGACGATGATCCTTTCCATCGGCTTTACGTTGCTGTTGTTTGCGTGCATCGGGCTTTCGTTTGCCAATGCATCGACGCCGCATGTCTGGATCGAGATACCGATGGCCGGGATTGGTGTCGGACTGGGTTTCATCCTGAACAACCTGAATGTATTCGGACAGGAAATCGCCGGGCGCGAACGGTTCGGCATTACCACGGCGTTATTGCAATCCACGCGCATGGTCGGCGGGATGCTTGGAACCAGTGTGGTCGCGACGATCGTTCAGCATCATTATCGCGATGTCATCACGCGCACGCTTCGCGTGTTGGGCGAGCCGGCAAGTACCGCGTGGCTGCCGCGATTCAACGATCCGCGCATTCTCATCGATACAGCCTTGCGCTCCAAGCTTCTTGCCGATCTTGCGCCCGTTGGACTTGACGGCCCGGCGCTGATCGAAAGCGCGCGTGAAGTTCTCGTGCAGTCGATTCATATAGGCGTGCTGCTGACTGCAGTGGCTGCCTTGTCGGCGGTGCTGATGGTGCGGCGGGTTTCGCACATCACGTTTAAAAAGTAGCAGGGCTCGTTATGGATCAACGAGCCCTATCTCAAACCTCAATGCGCGCCGGCCGCCGCGCCGCCACCGCCGCCCTTCGCGCGCTTGGTGATCCAGATCAGCGGAATGATCAGGATGAAGATCACCGCGGACGCAAAGAAGATGTCGTTGAGCCCCATCATCGCGGCCTGGGTGTTCACGGTGAAGTCGAACAACCCGCGCGCCTGGGCTTCGTTGACATGCAATGTGTTCTGCGAAGCCTGAAGCGACGCCATGAAGGCCGGATTATTGGCATTCGCCTGCTCGGTCAGCCGTTCGTGATGAAGGGCAATCCGGTCGGTCCACGCGTTACCGCACAACGACGTGCCTACGGCGCCGCAAAAAACCCGGGCGAAATTCGATAAACCCGCCGCCGCCGGAATCTTGGAAGGCGGCAATCCCGACAAGATGATCGACGTCAGCGGCACGAAGAACAGCGCCATTGGAATGCCTTGCAACAGCGTGGGCAGAACCAGGTGCCATGTATCGATTTCGATCACGTACTTCGAGCGCATATAAAACACGATCGCGAAGCCGACAAACGCCATGGTCGCGACCACGCGTGCGTCGGTGCGCGGCAATACCTTGCCCATGACCGGGGCGAGAATCACCGCGAAAATGCCCAAAGGTGCGGTGACGAGCCCGGCGTCCACGGAACGGTAATTCAGGTACTGCTGCATCCATTGCGGCAGCAAAACGAGGTTACCGAAGAACACGCCATACGCCACGGAAATGGCAACCGTGCCGCCAAAGAAATTGCGTCCCGCGAACAAACGCAGATCCACCACGGGATTCTTTTCGGTCAATTCCCAGACTACGAAAAACGCGAACGCAATTATCGCGATGATCCCGAGCCAGACGACTAGCGGCGATGAAAACCAGTCGAGGTCGCGGCCTTTGTCGAGCATGATCTGCAGGCATGCCACCCATGCGATCAACAGCATCAATCCGACCGTATCGATAGGCGCTTTGCGCGTCGCCGATTCACGTTTGCGGTAGATGAACCACGTCACGCTTGCGGCGAATAATCCCACCGGGATGTTGATATAAAAGATCCATGACCACGAGTAACTGTCGGTGATCCAGCCGCCTAAAGCCGGACCCGCAATGGGGCCGACGACCGCGGTCATCGCCCAGAGGGAAAGCGCCATGGACGCTTTCTCCTTTGGATAAGAGCCCAGCAAGATGGCTTGCGAAAGCGGAATCAGCGGCCCGGCAACGGCGCCTTGCAACACGCGGGCGGCGAGCAGGATCGGCAGTGTCGGCGCAAGTCCGCAAAGCCACGAAGAGATCACGAATAAAATAATCGCGCCGACAAACAACTTGATTTGCCCGATGCGCTGGGTCAGCCAGCCGGTCAGTGGAATCGATACCGCATTGGCCGCGGCAAACACGGTGACAACCCACGTGCCTTCGTCCACGGACACACCCAGATTGCCGGATATGGTCGGAATGGCGACGTTCGCAATCGATGAATCGAGCACGTTCATGAACGTGGCAAGGGCCACGGCGACGGTTGCAAGGACAAGTTGCCCGCCTTTGAGAGGTTCAGGCGGGGCAGGCGCAGCGGGTGCGGCAGCAGGCGCAGTGCTCATGGCAGATCCAGATGAAGCGGCCACACGGAGAACCCATGCGGCCGGCGGTGCTAAAGCATCAATGGATGCTACGACAATGAATGTCATAGCAACGAATTGCCGCTAGTGTGCCAGCGTTCAATAAACCGCGCTGATCACAATACTTTCATTCAGATCCGAAATGCTTTCATTTAACCGACACGTCGATATCGCCGAGATGTTTCTTTGCTGCCCTGGCGATGGTTCCGTCAGCTTGCAACTTCGCGATGGCTGTGTCCAGGCGTTGCTTCAGCGCCTTGTCGCCCTTGCGGATGCCGAACGCAATGCCGCTGCCGAGGATTTTTTCATCGTGCACGGGACCGCCCGCGAATGCGTAACCCGCGCCATCCGGTTTCGATAAAAAGCCCGATTGACCCGCAGCCGACATCACGAGCGTGCCGTCCAGACGCCCGGCCTTCAGGTCCGTATAAGCCTGGTTCTGGTCCTGGTACGCCACCACGTTCACGCCCGCATTCGCCCAATGCGCCTTCGCAAACGTCTCCTGAACCGACCCCGCCAGCACGCCGATGTTCTTGCCCTTCAGCGACTCAGGCGTGGGCGTGAGGCCGCTACCCGTCTTGGCGATCAGTTGCGTCGGCACGTGATACACGATACTCGAGAAGTCGATGGCCTGGCGGCGTTGATCGGTGGCGTTCATCGCGGAGTTGATCGCGTCGAACTTGCGGCCTTGCAGCGCGGGAATCAGGCCGTCGAACGAGGTCTCGACCCACGCGCATTTCATCTTGGCCGCGGCACACACAGCGTTGCCGATATCGATATCGAGTCCCTGCAATTCACCCGATGCCGACTTCGATTCGAACGGCGGATATTGCGCCTCGATGCCGTAGCGCAGCGTGTCGGAATCGGCGGCGAAAGCGGTTGCCGTCGTGCACAACGATGCCGCAACCAGCATGGCGCCGGCCAATGCGTAAAGGCGCTTCTTCATATGATGTATCTCCCTTTGAGTATCGATGAATTCAAACCGCGCACAAACGGCGTGCGCCTTCGCGCAACGTGTCGTCGTCCTTCGCGAAGCTCAGGCGGATGATGCGGTTGTCGGTGCCGTCGGTGTAGAACGCGGATAGCGGGATTGTAGCGACACGCGTTTCACGGATCAGGCGCAGAACGAAGTCGCTGTCGGTTTCATCGGAGAACGCACCGAAGCGGGCCAGCAGGAAAAAGCTGCCCGCGCTCGGCAGCAGTTCAAAGCGCGAACCGGCAAGCGACTCGGCCAGCAAGTCGCGTTTCTTTTGGTAGAACGCGCCGAGGCCCAGATAGCTCGATTCGTCGCCGAGTGCTTCGGCGAACGCGATCTGCATGGGGGTATCGGCGGAGAAGGTCATGAACTGATGGACCTTGCGGATCTCGTTGGTCAGTTCCGCCGGGGCAAGCGTGAAGCCGACGCGCCACCCGGTCACATGATACGACTTGCCGAACGACGAGACGATCACGCTGCGCTCGGCCAGTGCCGGATAACGCGCCATGCTGTGATGCAGGGCGCCGTCGAAGACCACGTGCTCATACACTTCGTCCGACAACACGATGATCTTCGAGTCACGCGTTAGCGCGGTGAGGCGCTCGATATCCACACTCGTGAACGCGCTGCCCGACGGATTGTGCGGCGAATTGACGATGATCATGCGCGTGCGCGGCGTGACGGCGGCCTGAACTTCGTCCCAGTCGATGTGAAAATCCACCGGCGAAAGTTTGATCGCAACGGGCGTCGCGCCCTGCAACTGGACGATCGGGCCGTAGCTGTCGAAGGAAGGTTCGAAGTAGATGACTTCGTCGCCGGGGTGCACGAGCGCGCTGATGGTTGCGTACAGGCCTTCGCTCGCGCTCGCGACCACGGTGATTTCGCTTGCCGGATCGTAGGTCGCGCCGTAGAGCTTTTGCGTTTTCAGCGCGAGCGCGTCGCGCAGCGCGTGAACGCCGGACATGGGCGCGTACTGGTTATGCCCCGCGCGCATGGCTCGCGCGGCGCTTTCCACGAGCTTCGGGTCGGGCGCGAAGTTCGGTGCGCCTTGCGAGAGATTCAGCGCGTGATGTTCCTCGGCAAGCTGGCCGATCACGGTAAAAATGGTCGTGCCGACAGCGGGCAGCTTCGATTGAGGGGTCCAGGCACTTTTCACGACAAATCTCCGTAAGACTGAATTCATATACCGACGATCATTCGACAGCAGTCATTAACCGCCGACAATCGAAAGTTTGTCATACTAGCCATGCCTGCCGCTCATGGCTCACAAGGTTCCCCGATGAAACCGCTGCCTTCTCTCGATGTCCTGAAGACGTTTTCTGTCGTTGCGCAGCGCCTCAACTTTACGCGCGCCGCCGATCTGCTCAATGTCACGCAAGGCGCCGTCAGCCGGCAAATTTCCGGGCTGGAGGCGCATCTTGGGTATGCGCTCTTCGTGCGCCAGCCGCGCGGCCTGGCGCTCACGCCGAACGGCGCCATGCTGCTCGCGCCTGTGCAGCAGGCGCTTGCGCAGATCACCGAAGCGCTCGAGCGCAGCGGCGCGCAGTCGGGCACCTTGCGCGTGAAATGCCCGACGTGCGCCATGCGCTGGATCTTGCCGCGCGTGATCCGTCTGCAGAACGAGAGGCCGGAACTGGTGATCGAGGTGACGGCGGCGGTGTCCCATGGGGTGGAATTCAACGCCGAGCAATTCGATGCCGCCATCGTTTTCGGTCAGCCGGCGCTGAAGGGCGTGAGTTCGCATCATCTCTTCGACGAAGTCCTGACGCCCGTCTGCGCGCCTGGTTTGCTCAAGCGCGTGACGCGAGACATCACGCCGGACGACCTCGCCGAGCAGACCTTGCTGCATCCCACACGGGACCGGCGCGACTGGCTGAGGTGGCTTGCAGCTTATGGGTATCGTGGATTGCCGTCGGCGAAAGCGCAGCACTTCGACACGCTCGACCTTGCGATTTCATCAGCGATGCAGGGCATGGGCGTGACGATCGGCGATTTGTCGTTGATCGAAGAGGATTTGCTCGCGCAACGGATCGTCACGCCGTTTTCGCTTTGCGTGCCGAGCGGAGCTTCGTATTACCTGATTTATCCGGAACGCCCGGCGGCATCGAAGGTATTGAGCGAGTTTGCCGAGTGGATGGAAAGCGAGGCCGCGCTGACGCGGGCGGGGCTTTCGAGGTATCTGGAACGGGCGTAAGCAATTTTCCGCTATGGCAAAACGCGTCCCCGAGCCTTGGTACAAACCACCCGCCGCCGATGAATCCTGCGCGCTATGCGGCCGGCCGGTTCCGGCAAGCCAGCGCGACGAACATCACCTCGTGCCCAAGTCGAAGGGCGGCAAGGACGTCGCGGTGCTGCATCGGGTTTGCCACAGGCAATTGCACGCGCTTTTTAGCGAAGGTCAGCTCGCGAAGGAATATTCGACCGTCCCGGCGTTGCTCGCCAATGACGATGTCCGCAAGTTCGTCGACTGGGTGAGGACCAAGCCGCCCGGCTTCTACGAACGAACCCGGCGAAGCTCCACGAAACGATAGGCGTCGAGTCGCGAGTGTGGCCATGCCGCTATAGTGGGCGACCACACTCAACTCCATGGATCACGCGATGCGTCTGTTTTTTGCCGGGCTTTTTTTGGTGCTGGGCCTCGCCGGTTGCGCGAGTCTGTTCGATCGCGACGCGCCTCGCGTGAGCGTCGCGGGTATCGAACCGATTGCAGGGCAGGGGCTCGAGCTGCGGTTTGTCGTGAAGCTGCGCGTGCAGAACCCCAACGAAACGCCGATCAACTACGACGGCATAGCGCTGGACCTCGAACTCGACGGCAAACCATTCGCGAGCGGCGTGAGCGACGCACGCGGAACATTGCCGCGTTTCGGCGAGACCGTGTTGAATATCCCGTTGACGGTTTCCGCATTCGCCGCCGCGAGGCAGGCATTCGGCCTCTCCGGCGTGATGCAGCGGGGCAGCGTGCCCTACACCGTGCGCGGGAAGCTCGCGGGCAATATGTTCGGCAGCGTGCGCTTCACCAGTTCCGGGACGATCAAATTACCCGCCTCATTGCAAGGCGGGTACTGAAGAGGGCGGCAATCGCCTGATTGCCGCCGCGCTTCATGATGCTTACGTGCCGCTCTTCGTGACGATCGGCACCCAGGCGCCGCTCTTGACCTGGTACATGGTAGAGGAAGCGTTCTTCAAGGCGCCTTTGTCATCGAAAGCGATGGTTCCCGTGATTCCCGGAAACGAGATCGCTTTCAACACCGGCCGATACACCTTAGGATCGATCGATCCCGCTTTTTCCATTGAGTTGATCGCCGCCCACGCCGCGTCATAGCCGAACGGCGCGTACGACAGGATCGCGACGCCAAACCGCTTCTGGAACTTGTCGGCGAACGCCTTGCCTTGCGGCATCTTTTCAAGCGGGCTGCCGTACTCCCAGGCCATCACACCTTCGGCTGTGTCGCCGGCGAGCTTCAGGAAGTCAGCATCCATCACGCCGCCGCCGCCCACGAGCTGCGCGTTGACGCTCAACTGCTTCATCCGCTTGGCCACGGCCGCAGCTTGCCGGTCGAGGCCGCCGAAGAAGATCAGGTCCGCGCCTGCGCCCTTGAGCGCCGTCAGTTGCGCCGAGAAATCGACGGTTTGATTGTCGCTGAACTGACGCGCGATGATCGAGCCGCCGGCTGCTTTTACGGCCTTCTCGAACTCGTCAGCTTCGCCCTGGCCGAAGGCCGTGCGATCATCGATGATCGCGATCTTCTTTGCCTTCGTGACCTTCACCGCGTAGGTCCCGGCGTTGCCGGCGTTCTGGGCATCGCTGGAAATGACGGTGAAGACGTTGTCGAAACCGCGTTGCGTGATGGTCGGATTGGTTGCGGCTGGATCGATCACGGGAATGCCCGCGTTTTGATAGACCTGCGACGCGGGAATCGTCGTGCCCGAATTGAAGTGTCCGACGACCACGGCGACGCCGCCATCCACGAGCTTTTGCGCCGCCTGCACGCCCACGCGCGGGTCGGCCTGGTCGTCTTCGGCCTGGATGATGAAGTTGGCCGTCTTGCCGCCGATCTGGATCTTCTTGGCGTTGGCTTCATCGAGTGCAAGCTGCACGCCGTTCTGCAAGTCCTTGCCATAACCGGCGTTTGCGCCCGTCAGCGGCGCAGCGAAACCGACCTTCACATCGATGTTTTCAGCAGCGGCGGACAGTGGCAACGCACCTGCGGCGGCAGCACACGCGATGATCCAGGCAAGCGGTTTGAGGCTTGTTCGAAGATGCATTTTTTCTTCTCCTTCGGGTTGGACAGGTCGGGCGGCCAGGACGGTTTATTGGTTTGATGACGCGGTTCAGCATCAGGAATGAACCATGGCCGATTTAGCTCGGCAAGGCGGATTTCCCCGCGTCGTCATTATGTTGTCGACGAAATAACTGCTTAAACCAAACCGGGCTTTGAACGCGAGGAAATGCGATTCATCGCCACCAGCAATTTAGGAAACCAAATTAGCGACGTCTTGGCAGTTCATCGCATTCGCGATGCGCATTTCGGCATAGCGGATTTAGCTGAAGCCAAACGGGGCCGCCAGACGGAAGGCACGCCCGGATTGATTCATTTACGCGTTTGTTCAATACAACAGATCGCAGTGTCAACCCACGCCTGAAGATTGCGGCACAAATCAGCTCGGACCGGGGGAGTACTTTCAAGAGACTGGGAATCAATCATATATATCGAAAGCATTACGGATTAATTTCATCCAAGTCATTGAAAGACTTGCGAAAACGGCTAGTTGTAATGTGGTCTTCAACTCGGTGTAATTATAATGAGAATCGTTCTCATTTGTGTTGACGATTCGGGATCGTCTCGGTACGATTCCGTCGCCGGTGCCTTATGGAGAACGGTTCCGGAGAGATTTTCGATATGCGTCGTTACCACGCAACCGGCGATTACCGCCGGCGAAAAGGTCTCAAGAATAATCAACGCGACGCTCGCGTTCGCTTCAATCGCCGCGACAGCCGCCGCAACAAAGACAAAGGATTTCGATGCAACCCGTCCACCCGGTCCAACGCGATATGCGCGTTTCGAAAGCGCCCTTGCGCCGTGCCTTGCTGAGTGCGTGGCTTGCGCTGGCTTCATCGGCGGCAATGGCAGCCGGCAACCCGGCGAATCCGGACGCGACACCCACGGACGCGCCCGAGGCCGACCTGAACATCCAGGCGCAACAAGCGGGTCAATGGACGGGTGTGTGGACCCGCTCGACCTTGCTCGGCGACATGGGCGGCATTCGCTCGTTCCTCGGTAAATACGGCGTCTCGCTCCAGGCGACGGAAACATCGGAATACCTGGCCAACGTGCGCGGCGGCCTGAAAACCGGCGGCACTTACGACGGCCTGACCACGGTCACCCTCGGCCTCGATACGCAAAAGGCTTTCGGCTGGGAAGGCGGCACGTTCAACGCGAGCGCGCTGCAGATCCATGGCCGCAACCTGAGCCAGTACAACCTTGGAACGCTCAACACGGCGAGCGGCATTGAAGCGCAGGACACGACGCGTCTCTGGGAACTCTGGTACCAGCAATCGTTCTTGAACAAGCGCGTGGACGTGAAGGTCGGCCAGCAAAGTATCGACCAGGAGTTCATGGTCAGCTCGTACGCGGCCACCTTCGTGAACACCATGTTCGGCTGGCCGGGCCTGCCGTCCTACGACATGCCCTCGGGCGGTCCGGCTTATCCGCTGTCCGCGCTTGGCGTGCGGGTGCGCGGCCAGATCACGCCGGCGATCACGGCATTGGCGGGCGTCTACGACGGCGATCCGCTCGGCAACAATCCGAACAATCTCAGTGGCACGAACTTCAACCTGCATAACGGCGCGCTGTACATAGGCGAGTTGCAGTACGCGATCAACCAGCCGTCCGATGGCGAAATGGTCGGCCTGCCGCAAAGCGGTTTGCCGGGCACGTACAAGATCGGCTTCTGGTACAACAACGAACGTTTCGACGACCAGGGTATCGACGATACCGGTGTGTCGCTCGCCAATCCGGCAAGCAGCGGCAACGCGCAATCGCACCGCGGGAACTACAGTTTCTACGCGGTCGCGGACCAGATGATCTGGCGCCCCGACCCGGATGAACCGCGCAGTATCGGCGTGTTTGCGCGCGTGATGGGTGCGCCGGGCGACCGCAACCTCGTGAGCCTTTCGGCGAACGCGGGCATCGTGATGAAGGCGCCGTTCAAGGGGCGCGACAACGACAGCGTCGGCATCGGCCTCGCGTACATCAAGGTCGGCAATCACGTGCACGATCTCGACGTGCAGAGCGCGGCGTTCAGCGGCGCCCCGTACGGCGTGCGCACCAGCGAAACCGCGGTCGAAGCCACGTATCAATATCAGGTCACGCCGTGGTGGATCATGCAGGGCGACCTGCAATACACCTTCAACGCAGGCGCGGGCCAGAACCCGAACGACCCGACTGCGGCCCTGCGCAATACCCTCGTGGTCGGCGTGCGCACCACCATTACCTTCTGATCGACGGGACTCGTGACCATGAACCTCGATGCACGCACCCGGAACACTCGCATGAAAAAACTTATCGGCATCATCGCGCTTGCGGGCGGCCTCGCAGGAACCGCCGCACAAGCAGCGCCTGTCGGCTTTCTCGAAACGCTGCATAGAAACACCACGCTCGTGAACACCGTGCCGTCCAACGGCGACCAGAATCCGTATGCGCTCGTGGTCGCGCCGGTTTCAAGCGGGACGGTCAAGCAGGGCGACGTGCTGGTCGGCAACTTCAACAATGCCGCCAACTTGCAGGGCACCGGCAGCACCATCGTCAACTATCACCCTGACACCAAGGAGCTGAGCGTCTTCGCCACCGTGCCGCGCGACTTGAAGGAATGCCCGGGCGGTATCGGCCTCTCGACCGCGATGACCATGCTCAAGTCGGGCTGGGTGATCGTCGGCAGCACGCCGAGCAACGACGGCACGACCAACACCAAGGGCGCGGGCTGCCTGATCGTGCTGGACAACCAGGGCAAGGTTGCATCGACGATCGTGAGCCCGAACATCAACGATCCGTGGGGCAACATGGCGGTGGTCGACAACGGCGATCACGCGACGCTCTTCGTGAGCAACGCGGGCTTCGGTGTGGGCGCCGCGGACGGCACGCCGCCGGTCTTCAAGCAGGCGACCATCCTGCGCCTGGACCTGGATATTCCCGAGGGCCGTGCGCCCGTCGTGAAGCAGGAAACCGTGATCGCAAGCGGCTTCGGCGCGCAGGCGGACAAGGGCGTGTTCCTGGTCGGGCCGACGGGACTGGCGTTGTCTCAGGATCAGAAGTTGTTGTACGCGTCGGACGCCATCGGCAACCGTGTAACGGAAATCGATGACCCCATGACGCGCGACACCAGCGCGGGCGTGGGCCGCCAGTTGACCGCCGACGGCTTCCTGCATCGGCCGCTCGCGATGGTGACCGCGCCCAACGGGCACCTGCTGGTCACGAACGCGTTGAACGGCCAGGTGGTGGAGATCGATCCCGCGACGGGCAAGCAACTGTATGCACGCTGGATCGATACCGACAAGGCGCAATCGCCTCCGGGCAACGGCGACTTGTTCGGCATTGCGCTGACGCCGGAAGGCGACGGTTTCTATTACGTCCAGGACGATGTGAACACGCTGGTCCTGGCGAAGTAACACGCAACACGTAACAAGGCAGGGCGACATCATGGCAAACGATCAGGATCCACCGCGCAGGCGCTTTCTCAAAGCGGGCGTTGCCGCGGGCGCGGCGCTCGGCGCGGGTTCGGTCGCGCACGCGGCGACCAAGGCGCAGTTCAAGCAACCCGCCGACCCGATGACCGTGGTCGAGCCGTTTTTCGGCGAGCATCAGGCGGGCATCGTGACACCGCAGCAGAGTCATACGTATGTGGCCGCGCTCGATCTCACGACCGACAAACGCGACGACGTCATCAACCTTCTCAAGCAATGGACCGATGCGGCGGCGCGCATGTCGCGCGGCGAGACGGCGAAACCGCTGCCCACCGACGATAAATCCGCGCCCGATTCCGGCGATATCCTCGGCGTCGGCGCGGCGGGTCTGACGGTCACGTTCGGCTTTGGCCCGGGCATGTTCGAGCACGAGGGCAAGGACCGCTATGGCATCGCGAAGCACCGGCCGGCTGCGCTCGTCGATTTGCCGCGCTTCAATGGCGACCAGTTGCTGCCGCAGAAAACCGGCGGCGACATCCTCATTCAAGCCTGCGCGAACGATGCCCAAGTCGCGTTTCATGCGGTGCGTCAGCTCGCGCGCATGGGGTATGGCATGGTCGCGATGCGCTGGGGCCAGGCAGGATTCCTGTCGGGTCCGCGCGGACAGACGCCGCGCAACCTGATGGGCTTCAAGGACGGCACGAACAATCCGTCGACGGCGCAACCCGCGCTGATGAACCAGTTCGTCTGGGCCGACGCGCCCGACGCGCCGTGGATGAACGGCGGCACGTACACGGTCGTGCGGCGTATCCGGATCACCATCGAACACTGGGACCAGATGGAACGCGGTTTCCAGGAACAGGTGATGGGCCGCGAGAAATACAGCGGTGCGCCTATCGGCAAGAAGAACGAGTTCGACGCGCTCGATCTCGACGCCGCCGATAAAGACGGCAACCCTGTGATCCCCGACAACTCGCACGTGCGCTTGTCGAACCAGGCGACGAACAAGGGCGCGCAAATCTTGCGCCGCTCGTATTCGTACAACGACGGCACGGATTTTTATATCGAACGGTGGCCGCCGTGGCGTCAGGAAACCGAGTACGACGCGGGGCTAATCTTTATCGCGCATCAGAGTGATCCGCGCACCGGTTTCATTCCGATCAACGACCGGCTCGCGAAGTTCGACATGATGAATCAGTTCACCACGCACGTAGGCAGCGGCGTGTTCGCGTGTCCGCCGGGTGCGCGGCCGGGGTCGTACATCGGTGCGGGATTGTTCGAAGCTTGACCCGTAGTCGCAGTTGCTCAACGTCAAAAACACAACAGGAAAGAATGCAATGAAGACCACACGCTCCATGCCCGTATTGCGCGCGCTGTGCGGCATCGCGGTGCTGTCCGCCTCGGCTGCCCTGCCGTTGAGTTCGGCTGCAGCCACGCTGACCCTGTACAACGCGCAGCACGAACAGGTCGTGGCATCGCTTGCGAAAGATTTCGAGGCGCAAAGCGGTGTATCGGTGAAGGTCCGCAACGGCGAAGGCCCGGCAATGGCCGCGCAACTCGTTGCCGAAGGCTCGGCTTCTCCCGCCGATGTCTATTTCACCGAGAACTCGCCCGAACTCGTGCTGCTCGGCGAGAAGGGCATGCTGGAAAAGACGGATGCGTCCACGCTCTCGGTGATCCCGGCGCGTTTCAACTCGCCGCAGGGCGACTGGGTCGGCGTGCTCGCGCGTGAGAACGTGCTGGTCTACAACACGAAGAAGGTCGAGGCGGCGCAACTGCCGGCATCGCTGATGGATCTCGCCAAGCCGGAGTGGAAAGGCAAGGTCGGCATTGCGCCAAGCGACGGCGATTTCCTGCCGGTCGTGAGCGCCGTGATCGCAATGAAGGGCGACGACCAGGCGCTGCAATGGCTCAAGGGTCTCAAGAAAAACGCGCAACTCTTCGATGACGACGAAGGTGTGGTCGCGGCCGTGAATCGGGGCGGCGTGGCGACGGGCGTGGTGAACAACTACTACTGGGCGCGCCTGCACACGCAACTCGGCGACAGCGCGACCCGCAGCGCGATCTATCACTTCGGCAACGGCGATGTGGGCGCACTGGTGAACGTATCGGGCGCGGCGGTGTTGAAGTCGAGCAAGAACCAGCAGGTCGCGCAGCAATTCCTCGCGTATCTGGTGAGCGAACGTGCGCAGCAACTGATCGCGAAGGGCAAGATCGCGTATGAATATCCGTTGCATGCTGGCGTCGCGCCTGACCCGATGTTGAAGCCTTTCGACCAGTTGAGCCCGCCGTCGTTGAGCATCGAACAACTCGGCGATGACAGCAAGGCCGCGAAGCTGATGCGTCAAGCCGGCTTGTTGTAAAGGCATGAGCGATGTCGTGAACGCCACAGGCATTCAGGCGTCGCCCCAACCCCGCGGCCGCAAACGCGCGCCGCGGGGTTTGCTCGTGGCGGCAGGGTTGTGCGCGCTGCTCGTGCTGATGCCGCTTGCTTTCACGGTTTATCGTGCAGTGACGTATGGCTGGGACGATGCGCTCGAGTTGATCTTCAGGCCGCTTGTCGGCGAATTGCTGATCAATACGTTGTCCATAACGATCAGCGCGACGCTGGTCTCGGCAGTGGTCGGCACGGCGACGGCGTGGTTTATCGAACGCACGCGCGTGCCTGGGAGGCGCTTCTGGGCCGTGCTGACGGTCGCGCCCCTTGCCCTGCCCGCGTTCATCACGAGTTATGCGTGGGTATCGTTGAGCCTGGATTTGCAGGACTTCGCGGGCGCGTTGCTCGTGATATCGACCGCTTATTTTCCGCTGGTTTATTTGCCCGTTGCGGCGGCGCTGCGCGGCATGGACCCGGCGCTCGAAGAAACCGCGCGGTCGCTCGGGTGCGGACGTACCGGCGTGTTCGTTCGCGTGGTGTTGCCGCAATTGCGGCCAGCGTTGCTGGGTGGAATGCTGCTTGTCGCGCTCGGCGTGCTTTCGGAATTTGGCGCGTTCACGCTGTTGCGCTTTCGCACCTTCACCACGCAAATCTACGCTGAATACCGTACGAGCTTCGACAGCAGCGGTGCTTCGGTATTCGCGTGCATCCTCATTGCGATGTGCCTGCTTTGCCTCGCGCTGGAAATGCGCGTGCGCGGCGGCGCGCGTTACGAACGCGTGGACCGCGGCGTTCGCCGCGCCGCATTGCGCTACGACCTCGGTCACTGGCGGTGGATCGTCGCCGCAGGCTTTGCCGCGCTGGCAATCGTGACGCTGGGCGTGCCTATCGGCATGATCGGTTTCTGGCTCACGCAAACCGGCGCAGCCGCGATCACGCCGGCCGAAGTGTCGCCTGAGCTGCTGGTCGAATCCACGTTGTCGTCGCTTGGGTATGGTTTTGCCGCGGCAATTGTCACCACGCTCGCATGCGTGCCGCTTGCGTTCCTGCTCGTGCGTTTTCCGAGCCGTGTCGCGACCATGTTCGAGCGCACCGTCTTTCTCGCGCAAGGCTTGCCCAGCCTCGTGGTGGCGCTCGCAATCGTGTCGTTGGCGGTGCATGCGTTGCGCCCGCTCTATCAAAGCGCCACGCTGCTGGTCGTGGCCTACGCCATCTTGTTCCTGCCGCTCGCGCTCGTGAGCGTGCGCGCAGCGTTCACGCAGGCGCAGCCGCGGCTGGAAGAGACCGCTCGCTCGCTTGGGCTCGGCTGGCGCGAAACCGTGCGTCGCGTCGTGTTGCCGCTGGCCGGTCCGGGTCTCGGCGCCGGCGCGACCATGGTTTTCATCTCGGTCGTCACCGAACTCAATTCCACACTGCTCCTGTCGCCCATCGGCACGCGCACGCTCGCAACGCAAGTATGGATCGACACCTCCACGCTCGCGTTTGCTGCCGCTGCCCCATACGCCGCGTTGCTGGTGGGCATTTCGCTGCTGGCATCGGGCACGTTGTTCGCGTTGCTCGGACGGTCCGCCGTCGCGGGCCGAGCAGGCGATATCAAGGCAGGACTTCAAATCAATGCGCAAGCCGGTTCGCCGTCTGACAAATAGAACGATATGAGCGAACTTCGCGTGACCAGCCTCACCAAATCCTTCGATGGACAAGCCGTGCTGCATGGCGTGGATCTGTCGGTGGAACGAGGCACCTTGCTGGCCCTGCTCGGACCTTCGGGCAGCGGCAAAACCACGCTGTTGCGGGTGCTTTGCGGTTTCGAACGCGCCGACGGCGGCACGGTGGAAATCGATGGCGTGCGCGTCGCCGGACCAGGTGTTCATGTGCCGTCGGAAGCACGAAGGATTGGCTACGTGCCGCAGGAAGGCGCGCTGTTCCCGCACCTTTCTGTCGCCGACAACATTGTCTTCGGGTTGCCACGTGCGCAGCGGCGGGCGCGGTATCGAGTCGATGAACTGCTTGCGCTGGTCGGTCTGCCCGCTGCGTATGGCGACCGTGCGCCGCAGGCCTTGTCGGGCGGTCAGCAGCAACGCGTGGCGTTGGCGCGCGCGCTCGCGCCGTCGCCATCGCTCGTGATGCTCGACGAGCCGTTTTCATCGCTCGATGCCGCGCTGCGTATCGAGACGCGCGAAGCCGTGACGGACGCACTCGCGGCGACTGGCGCGACAGCCGTGCTGGTCACGCACGACCAGTCCGAAGCCTTGTCGCTCGGGCGCGAGGTCGCCGTGCTGTGGCGCGGGCGGCTGGTGCAGACGGATACGCCGGAGGCGGTGTACCGGCGGCCGGTTTCGCGGGAACTGGCGAGTTTTGTCGGCGATGCGGTAATCGTGCCGGGATCGATTGTTTCCGGCGATCCGATGCACGTGCGCTGCGAATTCGGTACGTTGCCAATCACGCGTGCGGTCGCGGCAAGGGATGTCGACGTAATGATCCGCCCGGAACAGATCCGCATCACGGATCACGGCGATGTCCACGCAACCGTCGAAAAAGTCGTCTTTTATGGCCACGATGCCAGCGTCATGCTGCGCTCGGGCGGTGGTTCGCACGGCATGCAGATTCGCGTGGCGGGGTATTCGTATCCGCGCGTGGGCGAGCGGGTGGGGTTATCCGTGGAAGGCGATGTGATGGCTTATCCGCGCACCTGATGACGCGCGTCAAAACATCGAAATGGTGCCAGCTTGACAAAGTGCATATGCACAAACTACTCTGTGCGTATGACTTCCCCTGAATTGTCCTATCTCGACTGCAATTGTTTCGCCATCCGCCAGGCGGCGCGCTTCGTCTCGCAGCTTTACGAGCGCCACGTCGGGCAGGCAGGCGTGACGGCCGCGCAGTACACGCTCCTCGCCGCCATTCACCGGCGGCCAGGGACGACTATGGCCGAACTCGCCGATGCAATGGTGATGGAGCGCACCACGCTGGTTCGCGCGCTGAAGCCTTTGCAACGCGATGGCCTGGTCACGGCCGACCAGCAAGACGCCGGCACGCGCGCTGTGGCGCTGAATCTCACCGAAGGCGGTAAAAAAACGCTTGGCGAAGCCGCTTTGCGCTGGCACGAGGCGCAAAAGGAATTCGAAGAGAAATTCGGCCGGGACCGCGCGAGGGAGTTGAGGAAGTCATTGCTGGAACTGACATCGATGGAATGAAACGAAGCCTGGCATACCGCCGGGCATTTTTTAAACTTATTTAGTGCATATGCACTTTAGGGAGCTGACATGGAAATCAAAGGCAAGGTAGTTCTGGTTACAGGCGCGAATCGCGGCTTGGGCGAGCAGTTCGCAAAGGCGCTGCTGGCAGCAGGTGCGTCCAAGGTCTACGCAACGGCGCGCGATAAATCCGCCATCAAGATTCCCGGCGTGGAAGCCGTCCAGCTCGACGTGACGAACGCGCAAAGCATCGCCGCCGCGGCCGACCGGCTGACCGACGTGCAGATCGTCATCAACAATGCGGGCGCGATCATCGGCGGTTCGCTGCTGGACGCGGGTTCCATCGATGCCGCCCGCTCATTGTTCGAAACCAATGTGATCGGCCCGCTCGCCGTCACGCAGGCGTTCGCGCCAGCCTTGAAGCGCAACGGCGGCGGCGCGGTGGTCAATATCCTGTCGGTGCTGAGCTGGCTGACTATCGATGGAACGGGTGCCTATAGCGCGTCCAAATCGGCCGTATGGGCGATCACGAACGGCCTGCGGACCGAACTGCGCGGCCAGGGCACGCTGGTGGTCGGCGTGCACCCGGCTTTTATCGACACCGACATGACCGCCGGCATCGATGCACCCAAAACCACGCCGCAAGAAGTCGTGCGCCAAGTGCTGGAAGGCATCGAGCAGGGCAAGGAAGAGATTCTCGTCGATGACGTCGGCCGCAACGTAAAGGGATCGCTGTCGTCTGCAACGCCTGCCTACCTGACGCCCGCCCACTAAAACGGGAGAACCACCATGAGTACGCAAAGCCAGTCACGCGAGATCGTGTTGTGCGCGCCGGTCAGAACGGCGATCGGCGCGTTCAACGGGACGCTGAAAGGCACGAGCGCGACCGACCTCGGCGCAGCCGTGATCCGGGAGACGCTGCGACGGTCGGGCGTCGCGCCGGAGAAGGTCGATTCAGTCACGTTCGGCAACGTGATCCAGGCGGGAAATCGCATGAATCCCGCGCGACAGGCGGCGGTGAATGGTGGTTTGCCGGTTTCCGTTCCCGCGCTGACCGTGAACCGTGTATGCGGATCGGGCGCGCAGGCGGTGGTATCGGCGGCAAACGAAATCAGCGCGGGATTCGTACAGCTCGCGGTGGCAGGCGGCATGGAGAACATGGACCGCGCGCCGTACTTGCTCGATAACGGTCGGTTCGGGTATCGCACGGGCAACGCGGAAATCCACGACAGCATGCTGCGCGACGGTCTAGACGATGCATTTTCCGGCAAGCATTCCGGGTGGCACACGGAAGACCTCGTGACGCAGATGGACATCACGCGCGAGGCGCAGGACCGCTTTGCCGAGCGTTCGCAGCAGCGGTTCACATCGGCTGAAGCGAAGGGATTTTTCAAAGCGGAGATCGTCGGGCTGGACGTGAAGGCGGGCAAGCAAACTGTCTTCTTCGATACCGACGAACAACCGCGCCCCGACACCACCCTAGCGACACTTTCGAAGCTCCGCCCCGCATTTCGTCCGGACGGCACGATCACAGCGGGTAACGCGCCCGGCCTGAACAGCGGCGCGGCGGCCATGCTGGTGGCGGACCGTGCGTTTGCGGATCGCAATGGGATCGCGGCATCGGTGCGGCTCGTGGCTTATGGCATCGCGGCGGTCGAACCCGGCATGTTCGGACTCGGACCGGTGCCGGCCGTGCAGCAGGCACTGGATCGCGCGGGCTGGAAGCTGGGCGACCTCGAGCGCATCGAGATCAACGAGGCGTTCGCTGCCGTGCCCATTGCGGTTGCGCGCACGCTCGGTCTGCCCGATGACATCGTGAATCCGGAAGGCGGCGCGATCGCCCATGGACACGCGATCGGCGCGACGGGCGCGGTGCTGGTCACGCGCCTCGTCCACGCGATGAAACGCGACGGCCTCAGGCGCGCAATGGTGACCTTGTGTATTGGCGGCGGGCAGGGCATTGCAGTGGCGCTTGAAAGCCTTTGATCTAGGCGCGTGCCGGCGCTGGATTGAACTCGCGGATGATATCGATAAATGCGCGCAATCCCGCCGGCACATGCCGATGCCCCGGGTAATACAAACACAACCTCGGACCCGGCGGCGACCAGTCTTCCAGCACGCGTACAAGGCGGCCCGAAGCGATGTCTTTCCCCACCGCCCATTCGCTCAGCCACGCGAGGCCGGCGCCGTTCAGCGCGGCGTCGAGCATCAGGTGATGGTTATCTAGCGTGAGCGCGCCTTTGACATCGATCTGGATACGCTCGCCGCGCTTCTCGAAATCCCATTTGTACACGCCGCCGCTTGAATAACGCGCGCGGATGCATTCGTGCGCGAGCAGGTCGTCGGGCACTTTGGGGCGGCGTTTCTTCGTCCTCGTGAAGTATTCGGGCGATGCCACCACGGCAAAGCGCACCGGCCGGCTGCACGGCACCGCGATCATGTCCTGGGGCACCATGTCGAGCACGCGGACACCGGCATCGAAACCTTCCGCGACGATATCGACCAGCCGTCCCTCGGTCACGATATCCAGTTTCATATCCGGATACCGAGCGAGAAAGGCGTAGGCGACGGGCTGCATCAGCTCCAGCGCCGCACCTTCCGACGCGTTGATGCGCAGCGTTCCCGCCGGCGTTTCGCGATGCAGGTTTGCGTCTTCCATGGCCGCCGAGATTTCGCGCAGCGCCGGGGTGACGCGCGCGAGAAACTGCTCGCCCGCCTCGGTGAGCGAGACGCTGCGCGTGGTCCGATGAAACAGCCGCACGCCCATGCGCTGCTCCAGCGCCGCGACCGCGTGGCTCAACGCCGATGGCGACATGCCAAGTTCCGCCGCCGCGCCACGAAAACTTCGATGCGCGGCGACCGCCGTCACTGCGCTCAACTCGGTCAGGCCGGTTCGGCTCATTTGGAACTCATTGTGCTGTTTGCTGCATCAACCTGTGCAGCGCTGTGCGTATTGTCTCACTGATTATCGGACCCTATTGTGATCGCATCTTTTCATTCAACGAAGGAATTCGCGATCATGAGCAAGACCGTTTTGATTACCGGGGCATCGTCGGGCATTGGCCGGGCGAGTGTGGGCTTGTTTGCCGCAGCGGGCTGGAACGTCATCGCGACAATGCGCCAGCTGGACGCGGCGCTTGCCGCCGATAACGTCCTCGTCACGCGCCTCGATGTCCAGGATACCGGCAGCATTCACGCTGCAGTCGATGCGGGCATCGCGCGGTTCGGGGGTATCGACGCGCTCGTCAACAACGCGGGATACGGGCAGTACGGTTTGTTCGAAGCGCTGTCGCGCGAAGACATCCAGACGCAGTTCGACGTAAACGTGTTCGGCGTCATGGACGTCACACGCGCGGTGCTGCCGCATTTCCGGGCGCGCAAAAGCGGAGTGATCGTGAACGTCAGTTCGGGTGCGGGCATTTTCACCTTGCCCATGATCTCGCTCTATTGCGCCAGCAAATTTGCGCTGGAAGGATTTTCGGAGGCGTTGTCGTATGAACTTGGGTCGCAGGGAATCGGCGTGAAGCTCGTGATCCCGCACGGCGGTGTGACCAGCACGAACTTCAACGCTCGCTCGCTGGAAAGCCATGTGCAGGAAGAAAAGCCTGGCAGTTACGATGGTTTTGTCGAACGCACGGCGGCGGCTTTTGGCGCGCTGGCCGCGGCGAGCACCATTCGCGCGGACGATGTCGCGGCGCTCATCCACGAGGCCGCAACCGATGGCACGGACCGGCTGCGTTATCTCATCGGCGATGATTCGCGTGGTTTTGTAAAAGCGCGCCGCACCCTGCCGGATCAGGATTACATTGACTTCATGCGAGCGAAGTTTCCCTCGGTTTAAGGGTTTTCACGCAACGGACCATGAGTCAACGCGCGAAGAAAAGCGGTCCAGCACGCGAAACAGGCCAGAAATGCGAAGACTTGGCGGATTTCGGCGATAGTCTTTCGCACGGGCCCGATGCACCGACAGTATGGTGAAAGCTCGTTTGACCGCGCCCGACCGGCCGTCCGGCTGGCGCGGTCTGGCCGGGTAAGGCCGATCCTGTTTCCGGAGTGCATGAGCTATGAGAGTTTCCCTGTTTGCCGGCGTTGCCATGTTGTGCGTGGGCGCAAGCGCGTTCGCCCAGCAGCCGCCCGCGTTTCCGATGCGCAGTCAAAATTCGGCGCAAGTGAGTATCGATAACGCCATGTGCTATGGCTACGCCAACCAGCACACGGGCGTGAACATGGCGAAGGTGTCACAAGTGCCGATCAAACCGCAGGCGACCAAGCCTGGCGCCGTGAAGCAGGTCGCGGTGGCGGCGCCGTTGCCATCGGCGATGGCTTCCGGGGCTTCCGCGGTTTACCCGGCATCCGCTACGGGCAAGGCGTCGGCTTCGCCTTCAGCTTCAGCTTCAGCGCCGGTGATGGCGTCCGGATCGGCATCGGCATCGGCCGCCAGACCGGGCGTCGCCTCCGATGCACGCGCCGTCGCGAACGCAAGTTCTTCATCCACCGATGCCCCCATGCCCGCGCTGCCTCCGCCCGAGCCGCCCATGGTCCAGTATTGGCGCGCATATAGCGAATGCATGACCGAGCGCGGTTACATGGTTAAGTGACCGCTCAACGTCTTTAACTGCTTGTTCATTGCGCCCGGTTCCGGGCGCAATTCATTTCTGCTCCCGCCCTGCACGAGACATCGCCGAATCAGGCGTAACGCTATATTTAATAAAATATAACGTAACGATTGATGATTTCGATCGTTGCAATGTAACCGTCCGCGCCTTGACGACGAATTAGCTAACAGAAGCATCTGAACGCGGGCTGTTTTCAAGTCAAATACATTTCCACGCGGTCAGGGATTAAACGCGCTTCAGATGTGTTTGCGTATTTATCCGCATGTCAAACGTTGTATTTGCTCAAGCAGCGAGTCTTGTCAAGGAGCACACCATGACCACCAGACGCCGTTTTTTATTCGCGAGCAGCACGTTGGCGGCAGCCGCTTTCGCCGCGTTCAGGCAACGCGATGTCCCGGGCGTGAGTCCGGCTTTGGCGGCCGACGCGAACGAGACCTTCGAGGTCGTTCATACCGATGATCAGTGGCGCAGCACGCTGACATCGGCGCAATACAACGTGTTGCGGCACGAAGGCACTGAGCGGCCCTATAGCAGTCCGCTCAACGCGGAGCATCGCAATGGCGTGTTCTCGTGCGCGGGATGCCAGCTCGATGCGTTTTCGTCGCGCACGAAATTCGAAAGCCACACCGGTTGGCCGAGCTTCTGGGCGCCGCTCGATCATGCGGTCGCCACGCACGACGACCTGTCGTTCGGGATGTCGCGCACTGAAGTTCATTGCCGGCGATGCGGCAGCCATCTCGGTCATGTCTTCGATGACGGCCCCAAACCCACCGGCCTTCGATACTGCATGAACGGCCTGGCGATGAACTTCAAACCGAGTGTCGCCTGAGCGCCGCACAGTCCTAATTTTCGAGATCCTTAGCCCATGCTGCTTATCATCCTGGCTTACCTTGGCGGCGCGCTCACTATCCTGAGTCCGTGCATCTTGCCTGTCCTGCCTTTCGTTTTTTCTCGCGCGGACCAGCCGTTCGTGCGCAGCGGATTGCCGTTGCTCGCCGGTATGGCGCTTACTTTTGCCGCCGTGGCGACACTCGCGGCCGTCGGCGGCGGCTGGGTCACGCAAGCGAACCAGTATGGCCGTTGGCTCGCGGTCGCGTTGCTCGGCATCTTCGGCCTGACGCTGCTGCTGCCGAGTTTTGCGGAACGCGTGATGCGCCCGTTCGTGAGCGCAGGCAACCGTCTCACGCAATTCGCGCAGGCCGACGGACAGCAGGTCAGCGCAGGTTCATCGTTTTTGCTGGGCATCGCGACGGGATTGTTGTGGGCGCCTTGCGCCGGCCCCATCCTCGGTCTCGTTCTGACGGGCGCCGCACTGCGCGGCGCGAGCGTCGGCACGACCTTGCTGCTCGCGGCGTATGCGGCGGGCGCGGCGACATCGCTTGCGGTGGCGTTGCTGATCGGCGGACGCGTGTTTGCAGCCATGAAACGGTCGCTGGGCGCAGGCGAGTGGATCCGGCGCGGCATTGGCGCTGCTATGTTGCTCGGCGTTGTTGCGATATCGCTCGGATTCGATACTGGCGTGCTCGCGCGGGTTTCGACCGTTGCGACGGGTGGGCTGGAGCAAAAGCTGGTCGATCGGTTTTCGCCGGCGTCAACGCCAGCGCCGGCAAGCGCGCCAAGCACAGCCGATACGGCCAACCCGCCCGCAATGATGCGCGCCACCTTCGACACCCCGCTACCAGTCGAACGCCAGTTGCCGCCGCTATCCGGCGCGGTCCAATGGCTCAATTCGGCGCCGTTGAGCGCGGAAGATCTGCGCGGCAAGGTCGTGCTCGTCGACTTCTGGACCTACTCGTGCATCAACTGCCTGCGTTCCCTGCCGTATGTGAAAGCGTGGGCGCAGAAGTACCGCGACAAGGGGCTCGTCGTGATCGGTGTGCATGCGCCCGAGTTCGCGTTCGAACGCAATATCGATAACGTCGAACGTTCCGTGCATGACCTGGGTATCGATTATCCGGTGGCTATCGATAACAACTACGCGATCTGGCGTGCGTTTGGCAACCAGTACTGGCCGGCGCATTATTTTATCGATGCAAAGGGACAAGTTCGCTTTCATCACTTTGGCGAGGGCGATTATGCGCACTCCGAAGAAGTGATCCAGCAGTTGCTCAAGGAAGCCGGCCATAACGACGTCGGCCCGGCCATTACCAACACGGACGCCAAAGGCGTGCAGCAATCCGCCGATAACGCCGACATGCGGTCACCGGAAACCTACGTTGGTTATGAGCGAGCGGAAAACTTCGCGGGGAACGGCGGCGAGGCGCACGACAAGGTCCACACGTACGCGGCGCCCGGCGAGCTTTCGTTGAATGACTGGGGACTCGCCGGCGCGTGGAAAGTGGGCGCGCAAGAGGCTTCGCTCGCGCAATCGAACGGGACGATCGTGTATCGGTTCCACGCGCGGGACTTGCATCTCGTGCTTGGGCCGGGCAAGGACGGCAAGCCCGTCAGGTTCCGTGTATCGATAGACGGCGCCGCTCCCGGCGACGCCCACGGCACCGACGTCGCCGCGAACGGCACGGGCACGGTAACCGAGCAGCGCCTGTATCAGCTCGTGCGGCAACCGGGCAATGTGAAGGACCGGACGTTCAGCATCGAATTCCTCGACGCCGGCGTGGAGGCTTATGCGTTCACGTTTGGCTGAGGCTGCTGCGTTGCGGCAGTTCAGTTGTCATTAAGCCGGTAGATCAGCAGGCGGCCCTTGTAAGCGGCCGTTTCTTGGAAGGCGACGCGATCGAGGCGTTCCTCGCGCATCCGGAAGCCGCGGTCGCCCATCTGCCGGTTGAACGCAGCGCGGTTGCCGCGGTCAGGGTCCACGATCCAGACTTCGGCGCAAGGCAACGCATGCAAGCCGATAAACGCCGCAAGCGTCGCGTTGGCATCGCGTTCGTAGAGCAGGTCGCTGCCCATGATCAGGTCGTAACGGCCATTGACGATACTGCGTCCCGCCGTATCTGCCAGCGTGCCTGCAAGTTCGGGGATGGACCAGTTGCCGTGCAGGTATTTCATCGGCGGGAGGTCGTTCAGGCGCAGGTTTTCATCGAGGAAACTTGCCGTCAGCGGATGGCAATCGCTTGCCGTGACATCCGCCCCTCGCCGGTGCCCCACAAGACTCGCGAGCGCAAGGCCGCAGCCGATTTCGAGGATTCGCTCGGTGGCGAGCACGGGACGCAGCGCGAGCCGCGCGGCTAGATGCGCGCCCGATGGCCACAGCATGCCGAAAAGCGGCCACATCGCGGACGAGATGCCGATGCGTTCGGCGTCGCCCAGAGGGTCGGAGAATTGCTGCAGGTCGAGCAGCGAACGGATGATGAGGTCGTCGACGCCCGTGACGGTGA
This sequence comes from Burkholderia sp. PAMC 28687, assembly GCF_001577465.1. NCBI lineage: Bacteria > Pseudomonadati > Pseudomonadota > Betaproteobacteria > Burkholderiales > Burkholderiaceae > Burkholderia > Burkholderia sp. PAMC 28687. Next base: position 1,222,223 of record NZ_CP014507.1, on the reverse strand, counting down.
TGTTTTGCTGCTTGGTCAGATAACCGGGCATTGAACGGGACGGGAGGGAGCGGGGACGTAGTATGCGCCCGTTTCCCGTTTGCACCGCGGATTTGGTTTTTCAGATCTGCGCGTGCGCCCGCCGCAGTCTTTCGCGGCTGTTGCTCAGGTGCATCCGCATTGCGGCGCGGGCATCGTCGGCATCCTGGCGCACGATCGCCCGGTAAATCTGCCGATGCTCCGCGAGAACGCTGCGAAGATGAACCACACGGTCAAGCTCCGCAATTTCCGTCGATCCCAGCCGCGTGCGCGGACTTACTGCACGGCCTAGCTGGCTTAGGACATCGAAGAAATAACGATTCCCGCTCGCACGGGCAATCTGGATGTGGAACTCCACGTCGTGCGCCACCACGTCCGTGCTGCCACGTTCGAGTTCGGCCTCGAAACGCGCGAGCGCTGCATCGATCAGTTTCAGATGCTGTTGCGTGCGCCTGCCCGCGGCAAGACCCGCCGCTGCGGCTTCCGTGTCGATGCGGAACTCGATGATGGCCATGACATCCAGCATGTCCGACAGGTCGGATGCCGGCAAACGCAACGTCTCCGCCTGATTCGCATCGAGAATGAACGTGCCGATCCCGTGACGCGTCTCCACTATCTTCGCAGCCTGAAGGCGCGACATCGCTTCCCGCACGACTGAACGGCTGACCGACAATTGCTTCATCAGCGCGACTTCAGTCGGAACCTTGTCGCCTGGGCGCAGCGTGCCGCGCTGGATATCGCCGGACACGGTTGCAATGACTTTGTCGGTGAGGATGCTCATGTATGCGGCTCCAGCTTTGCGATGAACGGAGTCATTCGACCAGACTTACTTGTTGACCAGACGAGCTGGCGTGACCAGCGACAGCAAGCCACCCAGCAGCATGAAACCTGCCAGCAAGAACATGCCGGCCGACGTGCTGTGCGTGCGCACGGTGAGATAACCGAACAACGAAGGCGAGAACAGGCCGGCAAGGTTGCCGAGCGAACTGATCATAGCGATGCCGGCGGCCGCGGCGCTACCGCTCAGCAAGGCAGTGGGTTGCGCCCAGAGCAGCGGTGCGACTGCAAACACGCACATGGAGGCTGCGGTCATGGTGACGATCGTCATCGTGAGGTCGTTGCTCCAGACCGTGCTCAACGCAAGAAGCGCGGCCCCGGCAAACGCGGGGAGCGCCAGATGCCAGCGCCGTTCGCGCCGTTTATCGGAGCTCATCGACAACGCGATCATTGCAACTGCGGCGAAGGCGTAAGGGATGGCGGTCAGGAAACCCACGCTTAGCGAGCTCCCATGGCCTGCACGCTGCACGATGGTCGGCAACCAGAAGCTGATGCCCATGTTTCCCGTAGCAAACGCGAAGAGCATCAGGCTCATCAGCCATATGCGCGGATTGGTGAACACGCTGCTGGTGTTCGCGCTTGGTTTCTCGGCATTTTCAGTTGCGATATTCCGCGCGATCACGCGCTTTTGATCGTCTGTCAGCCACCTGGCGTCGTTCACGCGATCCGGAAGCACGAACCATATGACCACGCCGATCGCAACAGCCGGCAGCGCCTCGATGAAGAATAGCCATTGCCAGCCGTGCAGCCCGGACATGCCGGCAAAGCGCTGCATGATCCAGCCTGAGAGCGGGCCGCCGACCAGCCCGGAAATGGGCAGGGCGGCCATGAACAGGGCCACGATGCGCCCGCGCCGGTGAGCCGGATACCAGTAGGTGAGGTACAGGATGATGCCCGGAAACAGGCCGCATTCGGCCATGCCGAGCAGCAATCGCAGCGCATAGAACGACGCGGGCGTGCGCACGAACAGCATGCACATGGAGACGAGTCCCCACGATACCGCGATCCGTGCGATCCACCGGCGCGCGCCCACGCGATGCATGATCAGGTTGCTCGGTACTTCGAAGATCGCGTACGCAAGGTAGAAGATGCCTGCGCCGAATCCGTACACCGCGTCGCTGAAACCGAGATCGGAGGCCATCTGGAGCTTGGCTAGACCGACATTGATGCGGTCCAGGTAGGCGATGCAGAACGCGGTCAGCAGCGCGGGCAGTAGTCTGCGCGTGATTAACGAGTAGATCTCGTTTTCACCGGTCAGGCTTGAATCTGCGGTTCCGGGATTGCGTTGTGCGGCGCTTGCTGCCGTTTGGGTTTCCATGTCGTCTCCAGCTAAAGACATCTACGTCAAAGGTCATCAGACGTCCTAGTTCGTCTGCGGCGAACTTTGCGTTTGAGCGAGTATATTGCTTATGGCCCTGTTGCTGTTAGTTATCCAAATAGGGTAAACACGACATTGGACGAATTTTCACCGAAGAGTAGACTGTCGTCAGACGACATATAGATGACTTGTTGGTTTTGAACCCGTTGTCGAGCGCGCGGCGTTACGAGTAAGACCCGAGCCGTCGATACGGCACATTTGGAGACAACCTTGACGCCCGCTTTACACACGCCCACAAACCATGTGCTCGAATCGGCTGTATCGAAGGTAAAGCGCCATGTCTTGCCGCTTGTCCTCATCATGTTCATTGCGAACTACATCGACCGGGTGAACATCGGCTTCGTCAATTCGCACATGCAGGCGGATCTTGGCATCGGGGCTGCGGCTTATGGCCTGGGAAGCGGGCTGTTTTTCATCGGCTATGCGCTCTTCGAGGTGCCCTCCAATGTCCTGATGCAGCGATACGGCGCACGCGTCTGGCTGACGCGGATCATGGGGACGTGGGGCATCGTCGCGGCAGCGATGGCGTTTGTCTGGAACGACACGTCGTTCTACGTGCTGCGCTTCTTGCTCGGTATCGCTGAAGCAGGATTCTTTCCGGGCGTCGTGTTCTACTTCACGCAATGGCTTCCGCAGAAAGAGCGCGGCAAGGCCGTTGCCGTGTTCCTCGGCGGTTCGGCGCTGGCATCGGTCCTGTCGGGTCCGATTACCGGTTCGCTTCTCTCCATTCGCGGCTTCGGGCTTTACGGCTGGCAGTGGATGTTTCTGATCGAAGGCGGATTCTCGATTGTGTTGTGCGGCGTGAGCTGGATGCTGCTCAAGTCGCATATCAGCGACGCGAAATGGCTCAGTCCTGCCGAGCAAACCGCGCTTTCAAGTTCGATCGCGAACGAACAGGCCGAGCGCGAAGCGGTGAGCGGCGGCCACCATCTGCCCACGCTCAAGCTTCTCAAGGACCCGCAGATCCTGCTTTTCTGCCTGCTTTACTTTGCAATCCAACTGACCATTTATGCGGCAACGTTCTGGTTGCCGACCATCATTCGAAAGATGGGCGGACTGAGCGATTTCCAGGTCGGCATGTTCAACGCGGTGCCGTGGCTGATCGCGATGGCCGCAATGTATTGCTTCGCGCTTCTCTCCGCCAGATGGCGCTTTCAGCAAGCTTGGCTTGCCGCCGCGCTGGTCATAGCCGCGTGCGGACTGTTTGCATCGACGTCGGGGAATCCGGTTTTGTCGTTTGTCGCGATCTGTTTTTCAGCGATCGGTTTCAAGGCCGCTGCTTCATTGTTCTGGCCGATTCCGCAGGGTTACCTCGATGCCCGCGTGGCCGCCGGCGTGATTGCGTTGATCAACTCGGTAGGCAATCTCGGCGGCTTTTTTGCGCCGGCTACCTTCGGTTATTTGCAGCAACATACCGGCTCGATCACGGGCGGACTCTACGGCCTCGGCTTCGCTTCACTGATTGCTGCCGCCGCTTGCTTCCTGACACGTAACCGCCGGATCAATCGCGATGAAATGGGCGGCCACGTACCGAGCAAAGCGCTTTGATCCCTTCACCTTTTCGGGTCTTAAATACCATGTCGATGACTTCAGTCAAACCCAACGCCACCCCGACCGTCACCGAATTGCGCGTCGTTCCCGTCGCCGGCCGCGACAGCATGCTGATGAACCTGAGCGGCGCGCACGGTCCGTTCTTCACGCGCAACATCGTGATCCTCACCGATAGCGCCGGCAACACCGGCGTAGGCGAAGTGCCGGGCGGCGAGTCGATCCGCAAGACCATCGACGACGCACGCCCCTTGGTCGTCGGTCAATCCATCGGCAATTTGCAGGCGATCCTCAACAAGGCGCGCACGCAGTTCGCCGACCGCGATGCAGGCGGCCGTGGTCTGCAAACCTTCGACCTGCGCACGACGATCCACGCCGTCACGGCACTCGAGGCCGCGCTGCTCGACTTGCTGGGTCAGCACCTCGGTGTACCGGTCGCGGCGCTTCTGGGCGAAGGCCAGCAACGCGACGAAGTCGAGATGCTTGGTTATCTGTTCTACGTCGGCGACCGCAACAAGACGGATCTGCCGTACGCGAGCGGCGCCGATGGCAACGACGACTGGGACCGCTTGCGCACTGAAGAAGCGATGACCCCCGAAGCCGTTGTCCGACTCGCCGAAGCGGCGCAGGCGCGTTATGGTTTCAACGATTTCAAGCTGAAGGGCGGCGTCCTTTCCGGCGATGCCGAGATCGAAGCCGTCACCGCATTGGCTGAACGCTTTCCGAAGGCACGCGTCACGCTTGACCCGAACGGCGCGTGGTCCCTGGCCGAGGCGATCCGTCTGTGCCGCGACCAGCATCACGTCCTGGCATACGCAGAAGACCCATGTGGCGCGGAAAACGGCTATTCGGGACGAGAAGTCATGGCCGAATTCCGCCGTGCGACGGGTTTGCCGACTGCCACCAACATGATTGCGACTGACTGGCGCCAGATGGGCCATGCGATCCAGTTGCAGTCCGTCGATATCCCGCTTGCCGACCCGCATTTCTGGACGATGCAGGGTTCGGTTCGCGTTGCGCAGATGTGCAACGAGTGGGGACTTACATGGGGATCGCATTCGAACAACCACTTCGACATTTCGCTTGCGATGTTCACGCAAGTAGCGGCGGCGGCGCCGGGAAAAATCACGGCGATCGATACCCATTGGATCTGGCAGGACGGCCAGCGCCTGACGCGCAAACCGCTGCAAATCGTTGGGGGGAAGGTGAAGGTACCGGAGCAACCGGGCTTGGGCGTTGAACTCGACATGGATGAGCTTGCGAAGGCGAACGCGCTTTACGAGCAGCATGGGCTTGGGGCGAGAGATGACGGCGTAGCGATGCAGTTCCTGATTCCGAACTGGAAGTTCGACAACAAGAAACCGAGCCTGGTGCGATAGGGAGTTTCACTTCGCCTTGCGCCCTCAACGCGGGGTGGGCCATAAATTTCCTTGGACAGGCACCGCAAACCAGTGCCGCCAACCTTCGTTTGGGCGCCAGTGCGCGTAGCGCGGAAGCCTGGTTAGCGGATTCCCACACTGGTGGCGAAGCGTGTGGGTTGCGGTTGACGGAGGGGGAGGGTTTCAAGTGTTCTGAATTGCGGCGTCGAGCGTTTTTCTGAAGTACCAAACAGATAAACGTGCACGCTTGGGACACTTAAGAATTAGCGGTTGGAAGGCGTTTTCTTTGCTTCGTTTCTTTTTCGCCGTTGGAAAAAGAAATGAAGTCCCGCCACGGACAGTGGCTAAAAGTGCAAAAGAGAACAGCTAGGACAGAACGCGCGGTAGCGTAAAAAGCAGCAACCGAACACCAACCCCGACCGCCCCAAGTGCCAACGCCCCACCCTTGGCGTTTGTCCCTATCGCTAACCCCCCAACCCCGCCCAATAATGTAATCCATTACATCCCCCCATCGTGCGAACGAAAACCCTCGCCCATGCCCGAATCGTTTCGCATCGCCGATGAAATCTCGATCTCCGATGTCGCGCGGAAGGCGGGCGTATCCGTTGCAACGGTCTCCCGCGTGCTCAACGGCCACACCAACGTGCGCGAGCCGACCCGCGAAAGGGTCCTGGCGGCGATCGCATCGAGTGGCTACCGTGTCAACGAACTTGCCCGCAACCTGCGCACTGCGGAAAGCCGCCTGCTGCTCACCATGGTCCCGGACTTCGGCAACCCGTTCTACTCGGCGATCGTGCAAGGCATAGACAGCATCGCGCGCCAGAACGGCTACTTCATGCTGCTGTGCGACACGGGTGCGGACCCTGGCCGCGAGCGCAGCTACTTCGACTTGCTGCGCGGCCGCCGCGCCGACGGCGCCATTTGCCTGGACCCGGCCGCCGTGCAAAAAGCCCTCTCCGAAGAAGCATCCGCGCTCCCCTGGGTCGCATGCTGCGAGTTCGACCCGGCGGCGGGCGTGCCTTATGTGGGCATCGATAATCACAGGGCAGCCGGCGATGCCGTGCGCCATCTCCTCAGCCGCGGTCACAAGAAGATTGCGCTGATCAATTCGGGCCACGGTTATCTGTACGGGCGGCAGCGCGCGGAAGGCTATAGGGATGCATTGAGCGCGGCGGGTATCGATGCCGATCCGGCCTGGCACATCGACCTTGATACGCTCGATTACGCCGCGGGCGAAGCCGCCGCACACACGCTCGCACGCCTTCGACGCAACCGTCCGACTGCCGTGTTCGCCGTGTCGGATACCTTGGCAATCGGTGTGATCAACGGCTTGCGCAGCGCTGGCCTGCACGTCCCCGACGACATGGCGGTGATGGGCTTCGATGACATCGCCGTCGCCGCGCAAATCGATCCGCCGCTTACAACGGTCGCGCAGCCCATGCGAGAGCTCGGCGAGACGGCGGCGAACCTGCTGCTCAAGCGCCTGCGCGATCCGCATGCAGACGTGCCCGGCGTGCTGCTGCCGCACAAACTGATGATTCGAAGGAGCGCGTGACATGAGCCTGGCTGTCGGCTTCGATAACATCGCCAAGCAGTTCGGACCCGTGCGCGTGCTGCACGGCGTCACGTTCGATCTCGCGCCCGGCCGCGTCTATGGTCTACTCGGCGAAAACGGTGCGGGCAAGTCGACCCTCATGAAAATTCTTGCCGGCTACGAACGTCCGACCTCGGGCACGCTGTCGATCAACGGTGTCGTCCAGTCGTTCGACAGTTCCCGCGACGCCGAAGCCGCAGGTATCGTGCTGATCCATCAGGAGCTCAATCTTGCGGATCATCTGAGCATCGTGCAGAACATGTTTCTCGGCCATGAGAAGCGGCGCGGCTTTTTCCTCGATGAACCCACCATGCGTGAGGCCGCCCGCGCGCGTCTCGCCGATGTCGGCCTGCACCAGCATCCGGACACGCGCGTGCGCGATCTGATCGTCGCTGAAAAGCAGCTCGTCGAAATCGCGAAAGCCATGCTGCGCGATGCACGTCTCCTGATCATGGACGAGCCGACCGCGACGCTCACGCCCTCGGAAACGCAGCGCCTCTTTGCATTGATGGCGCGGCTTAAAGAGGACGGCGTGACGATCGTCTATATCTCGCACAAGCTCGACGAAGTGGAGCGCGTGACAGATGAAGTGATCGTAATGCGCGACGGCCGCTTCGTCACGCGCAGCCCGACGGCTGAAACATCGCGCCAGCAGATGGCGAACCAGATGGTCGGGCGCGAGGTATCGGACATGTTCCCCGACAAACCGCCGCTTGCAACGGATGCGCCCATCGCGTTCAAGGTCGATCACGCCTTCGTTCCCGGCTGGGCGGAGAACGTCAGCTTCTCGGTGCGCGCGGGAGAGGTGTTCGGCTTCGCGGGACTCGTGGGCGCGGGGCGCACGGAACTGTTCGAAGGACTCATCGGTTTGCGGGGTTTGACCGCGGGACGCATGGAACTGGAAGGCGTCCAGATCAATCCGCGCAACCCGCGCGCAGCCATGAAAAACGGCATCACGTACTTGAGCGAAGACCGCAAGGGCCGCGGCCTGCACGTCGACATGGCGCTCAAGGACAACCTCACCATGATGACGCTCGAACGCTACGCGCATCCGCTGCTCGATGGCCGCGCCGAACGGGATGCGCTCAAAGAAGCCGTACAGGACTTCGGTATCCGCACGGGCGATCTTGCGAGCCGCGCGCGCATGTTGTCGGGCGGCAACCAGCAAAAACTTGCGCTGGCGAAATTCCTGCATCCCGATCCGCGCGTAGTCGTGCTCGATGAACCCACGCGCGGTGTCGATGTCGGCGCAAAACGCGATATCTATTTCCTCATCCACGCACTCGCCGCCGAAGGGCGCGCGGTGATCGTCATTTCATCCGAACTGATCGAGCTGATCGGCCTGTGTCATCGCGTGGCGGTGATGCGCGGCGGCCAGCTCGTCGCGACGCTCGGCTCCGAACATCTCACCGAAGAGAGGTTGATCGCGCATGCGACCGGCACACACTGAAGGCGTGGAAGTATCGAAACGCAGCCGCCTCGGCGGACTCGCGCGGCGGCTGCACGGCGTCGGGCCGTTGCTCGGGCTGATCGCGCTGTGCGTGGGCGGGACGCTGCTCAATCCCGATTTCGCCACCTTCGACAACGCCATGAACGTTCTCACGCGGACATCGTTCATTGGCATCATTGCGGTGGGCATGACGTTCGTGATCATCTCGGGCGGTATCGATTTGTCGGTTGGATCGATGGCCGCGCTGATCGCCGGCAGCATGATCTGGACGATGAACACGCTCGCTCGCGGCGTGGGCGGCCACAGCTTTGCGCCGCTGACCATCATTGCCTTAGGAATTGTTCTAGCCCTTGTTCTAGGGGGTCTTTTCGGTTTGGCGCATGGTCTGCTCGTGACCAAGGGACGTATAGAACCGTTCATCGTGACGCTGGGAACGCTCGGAATTTTTCGCGCCGTGCTGACATGGCTCGCGGATGGCGGCGCGCTCACACTCGACAACAGCCTGTCCGATTTATACGGCCCTGTGTATTACGCAAGTCTGTTTGGCATCCCGGTGCCCATATGGGTGTTCCTGATCGTCGCGGCGGGCGGCGTGATCGTGCTGAACCGCACCGTCTTCGGCCGGCATGTCCAGGCAATCGGATCGAACGAACAGGTTGCGCGATACGCCGCCATTCGCGTGGACAGCGTGAAGATCGTCACCTATGTGCTGCTCGGTCTTTGCGTGGGCGTGGCGACCGTACTGTATGTGCCGCGTCTCGGGTCGGCGACGCCGACCACCGGCCTTCTCTGGGAGCTCGAGGCGATCGCGGCCGTGGTGGTCGGCGGCACGGCGCTCAGAGGTGGCGAAGGGCGCGTGATCGGGACCGTGATCGGCGCGATCCTCTTGTCCGTGATCGCAAACATCTTGAATCTCACCAGCATCATCAGCGTGTATCTCAACGCGGCAGTGCAGGGCGCCGTGATCATCTTCGTAGCGTTTTTACAGCGTGGACGTCGTTGAAGTCTGTTCGAACCGTGCCCTGAAACCCATCAGGCGCCTGTCATGACAATGGAGACACAGCAATGAAAAACATTCTTCGCGCACTCGGCGCACTGACGCTCGCGGCGAGCGCCGTCTCGGCCAGCGCGGCCGATAAAGTCACGCTCGGCGTCGCCATCCCGACCGCCACGCATGGCTTTACCGGCGGTATCGTGTGGTGGGCCAATGAAGCAAAAAAGGAACTGGAGGCGGCGCATCCGGATCTGAAGATCATCGTCAAAACGGCGGGTGGCGCGCCTGAACAGGCGAACCAGTTGCAAGATCTCGTGACGGTCAACAAAATTAACGCGCTGGTGATCTTCCCGTTTGAGTCGGCTTCGTTGACGCAGCCGGTCGCGCAGGTCAAGAAGAAGGGTGTGTATGTGACGGTGGTGGATCGCGGCCTGACCGACACAAGCGCGCAAGACGCCTACGTGGCCGGTGACAACACGGCCTTCGGCAAGCTGCCGGCCGAGTATCTGGCGAAGACGCTGGATGGAAAGGGTGACATCGTCGCGCTGCGCGGCATCCCGACCACGCTCGACAACGAACGCTGGACCGCGTTCGAATCGGTGATCAAGCAGCATCCCGACATGAAGGTGCTCGACGCGAAATACGCCAACTGGAATCGCGACGACGCATTCAAAGTGATGCAGGACTACCTCACGCGTTTCAAGCATATCGATGCAGTCTGGGCCGCTGACGACGACATGATGATCGGCGTGCTGAAGGCCATCGACCAGGCGAAGCGCACGGACATCAAGGAAGTGTTCGGCGGGGCGGGGTCGAAGGAAGCGGTCAAGCGGATCATGGATGGCGACAAGCGGGTGCAGGCCGACGTGTCGTACTCGCCGAAGTTCATCTACGACGCGATCAAGCTCACAGCCGAAGCGCGCCTGAAGGGCGAAAAACTGCCCGCCACGACCATCATTCCTTCGGTGCTGATCACGAAGGAAAACGCCAAGCAGTTCTATTATCCGAACTCGCCGTTCTGAGTTTTATCCTAGCTGAGCACACGTTCGTGGATCGACGATCATGAAAACCATCAAGGGCCCGGCCATTTTTCTCGCGCAGTTTCTCGGCGATGAACTGCCCTTCGACAACCTCGCGCACCTTGCAGGCTGGGCGAAGGGGCTGGGCTACGAAGGTATTCAGGTTCCTTGCGATCCGCGGCTGATCGATCTCGAACAGGCGGCCAAAAGCGATGCCTATTGCGACGATCTGCGCCGGATCGTAGAGGATGCGGGCGTGTGCATTACGGAGCTGTCGACGCATCTGCAGGGGCAACTCGTGGCGGTTCATCCCGCGTACGACACGCTCTTCGATGGCTTCGCAGCCAAGCACGTTCGCGGGAATCCGGAGGCCCGCACGGCATGGGCCATCGAACAGGTTGGATTCGCAGCGGCCGCGTCCAGGCGCTTGGGCCTGAGCGCGCACGTGACGTTTTCGGGCGCGCTGGCCTGGCCGTATTTGTATCCGTGGCCGCAGCGTCCGCCGGGTTTGATCGAGACAGCGTTCGGCGAGCTTGCCAAGCGGTGGCGTCCCTTGCTCGACGCTTTCGATCAGGCCGGCGTGGACGTGTGCTACGAGTTGCACCCGGGCGAAGACCTGCACGACGGCGTAACCTTCGACCGGTTTCTGGATGCGGTAGATCATCACCCACGCGCCAACATTCTCTTCGATCCCAGCCACTTCCTGCTGCAACAACTGGATTACCTACAGTTCATCGATATCTATCACGAACGCATCAAGGCCTTTCACGTGAAAGATGCCGAGTTCCGGCCAAACGGACGACAGGGCGTGTACGGCGGTTACTCGGGCTGGGTGGACCGCGCGGGCCGCTTCCGTTCTCTCGGCGACGGACAGATCGACTTCAGCGCAATTTTCTCGAAGATGGCGCAACACGATTTCCCTGGTTGGGCGGTGCTCGAATGGGAATGCGCGTTGAAACATCCCGAGGATGGCGCAAGCGAAGGCGCCACCTTTATCCGCGATCATATTATTCGCGTTGCAGATCGTGCCTTCGATGACTTCGCAGGAAGCGGCGCGAACGGTGAGTCTTTACGGGAGGTGCTTGGGATTCGCCGGTAGATTTCCTGCGCCCCACCCGTCCCGCTCTTGCGCTCTTGCACATCGTCACTCCGGACCGATCAAGGTGAAGCTGGTGACGTCGACCAGCGTACGCGGTTGTCGCCCGGGACGCAGCCGCCCTGCGATGCGGACGAAAGTCCGATCGTCCAGATGCGCGGCAACCGCGCTTGCATATTGATCGTGATTGAGCACAACGCGCGCCTTGATAGTTCCCTTGTCATGCTGGAGCAATCCGACGACGACCTCGCCCGCCCGGTTGCCTTGAAGATCGAATTGCCCATTCAGATGCTCGACTGTCCCAATGAATACGTCGTCGCGGTCATGCTCGACCGCACGCAACTCGCGGCGAACTTCGTCGATACGCCCAAAGTGATCGCTTTTTATTCGTATGCTTGCGGCCGCGGCGATCTCCTGGGGTAGCGCCACGGTTGTTGCCCAACGAAACGACAGGTCGATGCTGTTCTGCATTTCTTCATCATGCATACGCGTCAGTGCTTCGCACAGATTGGAAGAAACAACGGGCGAGCGCGCGTCTTTTTGCGAGTCGACGAAGCGGGTAAGCGTGTCTGTCTCGATGGCGTCAACCAGATCGCGCACGCCGCGACGGGCGCTCAGCATGGTCATGCGCACAAATGATTCGTTGGTGTTGGCGAGCGCAAGCGCGGCTGGCGTTTCCATGGCATCGACGGGGCACGAAACGCGCACGACGAAGCTGCCGCGCTCCGTGTGGCCGAACCGCGCATGACTGGCAAGCTGTGTGGCTTCGCTTCTGTGCAGACGCGGATGATGAGCCTGCGGCCGCAACACCGTGCAAGCCGAAGCAAGCAGAACCTGCTCCGCGCCAAGCAGCAACGACGCCGCAAACGACAAGGGCAGGCCTTCGTTGAACGCACCGCGCCCGGTCACCCGGTAATACATGGAGTCGTCACGGGAGATTGCTGCAAGCTGAATCAGCTCTGTGAGCTTCATACCCTGCAGGTCGGCGAGCTTTGACATGGCGAGCTCGCATGCCTCCGCGTAGTCCAGCGCGTGCTGATCCATTGGAATGACAATCTGGCGACGCGGTGCGCAATCATGATGGAACACGTACAGTCCATCCACCATGCCATCAGGCAGCAATTTCCACCCGAGCGATTGAACGAAATCGCGCAGGCCTGAAGGAGATAGCGTGCTAAGCGTCATGTGGCACCTGGTCAGAAAGGTTTCGATAAGCAGGAATTTCGCGCCGCGAGATGCTTGCCATGAGTTGCATGAGACCGGCTCCGTCGAACGTCTGGCTCTTCGGGATCTTCACGGTGACGCCTGCTGTGTTGTCCGTGGGCGGGGCGCCGCGCAGACTGACCCAGTACGCGCATTTTCGCAGCACGAGTTGCTCTTCTGAGTACTCCAGCCAGTCCTCGGCGTTGGGAGGGAGGAACAGTACGGCGAGTATTCGCGGCGACGCGTGCGTCTCCCGGCGCAGGGCGTCGTACTGTTGCGTCCTGGAGAGGAAGTAGGAGAGCGATTCACCGTCGTCGAACGGTGTCTTGACCGTTGCCTTCAACTGGACCTTGACGTCGACTTCGGTCAACGGGCCGCCGTTCGGAAATGGTTCCCAGCCCGTGAGCATGGCGTCGATGCCGGCGTTGTCGTCGTGCCGGTTGCTGATCTTGCAGTTGACCCCTGCGTGCGAAGCGATCGCATGAAGATAAGCGTAGCTCAGCTCCGATTCCCTGTTTAATACTGAAAGTGCAGTGGCCATGATCCCCCCGTTATGTTTCCATCGACAGGGAGATGCTAGCGACAAGTGAAAAATGTCGCCTGATGAAATTTTCACAGCGACAAAATTTGGCAATTCTGTGCGGCTGCAAAACAAAACGCCGACGCGTTTGCGTCGGCGTTTGCACTGCATCGATCAGCTATTTGAGAGGCTCTTACGACCAGTCAGCGTGGAAGCTGCCCTTCTTGTCCACACGCTCGAAGGTATGCGCGCCGAAGAAGTCACGTTGTGCCTGCACCAGATTCGCCGGCAGCGTCTCCGAGCGATAGCTGTCGTAATACGCGACTGCCGATGAAAACGCCGGCACCGGCACGCCTGCCTTCACCGCGGCGACCACGACGTCGCGCAGCGCGTCCTGATACTTCGCGGCGATATCGCTGAAGTACGGATCGAGCAGCAGGTTATGCAAATCGGCGTTGGTCTTGTAGGCATCCGTGATCTTCTGCAGGAACCCTGCGCGGATGATGCAACCAGCCCGGAAGATCTTCGCGATCTGACCGTACTGCAGATCCCATTTGTATTCTTCCGATGCCGCGCGAAGCTGCGCAAAACCCTGTGCATACGAAACGATCTTGCTGAGGAACAACGCGCGCCGCACGGATTCCACGAACGCATCGCGATCGCCATCGAACTTGGGCGAGGGGCCCTTTAACTGCTTGCTCGCTTCCACGCGCTGGTCCTTCAGCGACGACAGCACGCGCGCAAACACGGCTTCCGTGATCAGCGGCAGCGGCGCGCCCAGATCGAGCGCGTTCTGGCTCGTCCACTTGCCCGTGCCTTTTTGCGCGGCGCGATCGAGGATGACATCGACGAGATCCTTGCCGGTCTCTTCGTCCTTCTTCGCGAAGATCTTCGACGTGATCTCGATCAGGTAACTATCCAGTTCACCCTTGTTCCACTCGACATAAACGTCGCCCAGTTCCTTGTTCGACAAACCCGCCACGCGCTTGAGCACGTCGTAGCTTTCGGCGATCAACTGCATGTCGCCGTATTCGATGCCGTTGTGAACCATCTTCACGTAATGTCCCGCGCCGTCCGGGCCCATGTAAGCCACGCACGGCTCGCCGTCCGGCGCCTTTGCGGCGATCTCGGTCAGGATCGGGGCGACGAGATCATAGGCTTCCTTCTGGCCGCCCGGCATGATAGAGGGACCCTTCAGCGCGCCTTCCTCACCGCCCGATACACCCGTGCCGATGAAATGCAGGCCCGACTTCGCGAGGTCCGTATTGCGGCGGATGGTATCGGTGAAATGGGTGTTGCCGCCGTCGATCAGGATGTCGCCTTTTTCAAGCAGCGGGCGCAGCGAATCGATCGTCGCATCCGTGCCTTGGCCGGCCTTCACCATCAGCAGGATGCGGCGCGGTTTTTCCAGCGACTCGACGAATTCTTCCAGCGTGTAAGACGGCACGAGCTTCTTGTCGGGATGCTCGGCCATCAGGTCATCGGTTTTTTCGCGGCTGCGGTTGTAGACCGATACCGCGTGCCCGCGGCTCTCGATATTCAATGCCAGATTGCGTCCCATGACGGCGAGGCCGACAACGCCGATTGCTTGTTTGCTCATGTTTCTCTCCGAATGACCGGAGCGTTTGCGGTTCGTGGCCGCGCACGCTGCGGATGCGTTTGTGTCAATGGGGGCGGTGCCCGCGAGGCGTTCCGGCCGGACTTCTGCGCCACCATGTGGGGAGCGCCGGGGCACTGGGCCCGCCGCCTGCCGAACGCCGCGCAGCACGCGCAGACCGAGCGAGATTACCACTTTGACACGCAACTGGCAGACATGGGGTGTGGACGGGCGGTCCGCACAGGCACTATGCGCCAGCGTTTGACGGGTAAAAAAAGTGCCCTCGAAAGCACGCGCAATAAGCGCCTCGTTCAACGCCGGTCTAAAATAAGCGTCCCCAGCCCGTTCCAGGACCGATCTGCGCACGGAATAAGCGCAACAAGGCAAATGCATGGCGCTTCGAAGGAAGGTTCACCATTACCACGTCTACGTGATCGAACTCGCCGATACGGTCTGGAACGAAGCGCGTTTCCGGCGCGCCAACCCGGATTACGTGCTGGGCAAGCCTTTTGTATATGTGGGCATGACGGGTATCGACCCTGACGTTCGTTTCGATAAACACAAGGCCGGCATCCAGTCGAACCGTTATGTGCGGGATTTCGGCTTGCGCCTGTTGCCGCAACTGTACGAGTTGTATAACCCGATGCCGTACGAAGGCGCTCGGGAGATGGAAGTGGAACTTGCTATTGGCTTGCGGGAAGCGGGTTATGGCGTCTGGCAGGCTTGAGCTGCATGATCAGGAGCGGCGCGCGGTCACATGAAAATCCACGCGCAAAAAATCAGACTATT
The DNA here is from genome assembly GCF_001577465.1 of Burkholderia sp. PAMC 28687. NCBI lineage: Bacteria > Pseudomonadati > Pseudomonadota > Betaproteobacteria > Burkholderiales > Burkholderiaceae > Burkholderia > Burkholderia sp. PAMC 28687. Next base: position 1,206,801 of record NZ_CP014507.1, on the reverse strand, counting down.
CAGGAGGAGTACATGCGGATTCTGGTGGTGGGCGCAGGCGCAATCGGCGGTTATTTTGGCGGACGGCTGCTTAACGCCGGAAGGGAGGTGACGTTCCTCGTACGTGAACGGCGCGCTGCGCAACTTGCGCAAACGGGCCTCAACCTGCGCAGCCCGAACGGCGATTTATCGATACCGAATCCGCCCGTCGTACTGGCCAAGGACGTGGCCGAACCGTTCGACCTGATCGTGCTCAGTTGCAAGGCTTACGATCTGGACGGCGCCATCGAATCGATAAAAACCTCGGTCGGCCCGAACACCGCCATCCTGCCGTTGCTCAACGGCATGCATCATCTCGATGTACTCGAAACGCAGTTCGGCCCTGACCGCGTGCTGGGCGGCCAGTGCGTCGCGGCTGTAACGCTCGATGCCGAAGGCACGGTCGTGCATCTGAACAAGCTGCATTCCCTGACGTTTGGCGAGCGCGCGGGCGGAACTTCGACGCGCATCGAGGCGATCACGGCCGAGCTGACTGGCGCGCAATTCGACGCCGTCGCAAGCCAGAACGTTCTCCAGTCCATGTGGGAAAAGTGGACCTTTCTCGCGACGCTTGCAGCCGGCACGTGCCTGATGCGCGCACCGGTGGGCGATATCATCGCGGCGCCGGGCGGCCAAAAACTGTTGCTCGATCTTTTCGATGAAGCCCGCGCCATCGCCGCGGCAAACGGTTTCCCGCCGGGCGAAGCCGCTGTGACCCGCACGCATTCCATGCTCACCGAAACCGGGTCCGGCATCACCGCTTCGATGCTGCGCGACCTCGAGAACGGCGCGCGTATCGAAGCGGATCACGTGGTGGGCGACCTGATTGCGCGCGGCAAGGTGGCGGAGCAAGAGCAACATTCGCCGATCTTCTCGACTGCCTATACGCATCTGAAAGCTTACGAATCCCGCCGGGATCGCAACGCGGCGAAGCCCTCTTAAAGATCTGGACAACGATACGCTGGCGCAGTCAACGCTTTGAATCCGCGCGAACAAAGCGTTACCCTCTCTCGCTTTTCCAAAGCACTCATTGCGATCAATGCACGAAGACGCTCACGCACAGCCGCCGGCGCCGCCGACCGTCGCGGATATCTTTATCGGCTTCCTGACGCTCGGGCTGACCGCGTTCGGTGGCGCGCTGCCGCTGGCACGCCGCGAAATCGTGGAGCGCCGCAAGTGGCTCAACGCCGACGAATTCACCGATCTGCTCGGCCTTTGCCAGTTCCTGCCGGGCGGCAACGTGATCAACTTGTCGGCCGCGATCGGGATGAAATTTCGCGGCGTGCCCGGCGCGCTCGCCGGGCTGCTCGGATTGCTGGTCGGGCCTTCGCTGATCGTGATCGGGCTCGGCGTGCTCTATCAGCGCACTCATAACGACGTACACATCCGCCACCTTTTCGCCGGACTGGCTGCTGCAGCGGCGGGTCTGCTGGTATCGATGGCCGTGAAAGTCGCGTGGCCCTTGCGCAAGAAAGTGTCGATGGCAGTCGTCGCCGCGCTGGCGTTCGTGGCGATCGCGTTGCTGCGCTTGCCGCTGCTGCCCGTGATGCTCGTGCTCACGCCAATATCGATATTCATCGCATCCAGAACGAATCGCGAGGCGAACCGATGAACCACGATCTCGCTTCCCTCGCCGCGATTTTCAGCCAGCTCTCGCTGCTCGCATTCGGCGGCGGCAACTCCATCCTGCCCGAGATGCAGCGGCAAGTCGTCGAGGTGCATCAGTGGATGTCGAAAGCGGATTTTTCCGCGATGTTCGCGCTCGCCCAGGCTGCGCCGGGGCCGAACATGATGATCGTGACACTGATTGGCTGGCACGTCGCGGGATGGCCCGGCGTGATCGTGACATCGATTGCGAAGTTCGGGCCTTCGTCCGTCGTGACCATTGCGGCCATGCACGCGTGGGAGCGCTTCAGGTTGCATCCGTGGCGACGATACGTACAACTCGGCCTCGTGCCGATGACCGCAGGTCTCCTTGCGGCGAGCGCCGCGCTGATCGCGGAGGCGTCGGACTCGCAATGGGTGCTTGGCGGCATCACGGCGGTGATCGCGGTGTTGTCTTTCAAGACGAAGGTGCATCCGTTGTGGTTGCTGGCGCTGGGAAGCCTGATCGGATTGACGGGGTTCGGCCAGTTCTAAGGCCAGCGTCAAGCCGCCGACGCCTCGACGCGCAGCGGCGACGCCAATACGCACCGCGGGCGCCGTGAGACCTTGCGCGAGACCGAACCGCCCGGTCCCGCGCATCAAGTCCTGCGCCATTACGACGGCGACCACTCAGAAGATTCCGGCCGTGGGATCAGGCAGCATCGACCAGCTTGGCGATGTCATGGACGTCGATCGTGCGGCCATACTTGTTCTTCACGCCGTTCCCCCATGCCTGAACACATGCGCCCGGGCTCAGATAGTCCACGAGTTCGGCCGCGGCGTGAGGCGGCATGCGCAGCGATGTGCCGTCGTCGAGAAGCGCGCCGCGCAGCTCGCCCTTCGGGCCATACAGCGACAGGGTCACTTCGCCTTGAACGTCCATTGGTTTGCTTTCGGGTTTCGGGGCCTTCGGACCGTGATGCTGCGGGCCTTCATCAACGAGCTCCGCGCCTTGCGCACTCGTCAGCGATACTGCCGCGATGACATTCGCGTCACGCGGTTTCACGCCGTGTACGCGAATGGCGTTGCCCACTGAAATGTGCTTCATGACCTGCTTCGTCATATGCGGCGGGAAGTGAACTTGCAGTGTGCTGCCGGCGGTATTCAGTACGAGTCCGTCGAGTTCACCGTGCGGATTCAACAGGAATTGCGTGACCTTGCCGCGCGTTTCCGGCAGGCAGGCGGGATCGATCCAATGCATGTGTGCTCCTTCATGAAGTTGAAAAGAATCAGTCGGCGCGGCCATATAGCTGCGTCAGATTGCCGGGGGTGCCGAAGGACGTGGCCTGCAGCGACTGACCGAAACGATTGCGGGTGCCGTAGCCGTGCGCTGCAACGAGCGCGCCCGGTTGCAGCAACGCAGGGAATTGACGTGCGCCCGGTGGCGTCAGCTTGATGACCGTGCCATCGGCGAGCAGCACGCCGTCCGGCTCGCCGCGCGGCGCGGTCGTCACCTTCAGCACGCGGCCGCTCGCATCGAGTTTGACGAGACTCACGCCACGAAGCGAGGGCGGCAAGCGCTGAGCATTGCCAGCGGGCGGTTGCTCGACAGCCGACTGTCCGTTGCGCGTATTGGTGATCTCTCTCGCGCGAAGTGCACCTTCCGCTTCGGGCACGCCGCTCACGCGAATGGTGTCACCCGGAGCGGCGATTGCCGCGACGTTCGCACCCATGTTCGGCGGAAAGCGGACAAGCGAATCGTCGCTGAAAAGCAGGCCGTCCACGTCGCCCTCCGGATTGATCACGTATTGCTTGATGACGCCGGTGGTGACGCTCGCCGCGCTCGTGCTATCCATAGGCCCGGTGGCATCCATTGGCGGGGGCGCGTTGCCCATGACCGGCGGTGGCGCCACGTCACGCGGCGTCGGTGCGGCCTGTGCAGCGCACGCAACAGCGCCGGTGATGATGGCCATAAGGCCGGCCGATTTAATTGCGATCGTAAGTGCTTTCATCTTGGCTCCTGCAAAGCTGCGAGTGGTGGCAGCCTTACTTTGCAAGCCCTATGCCATGCATGAAAGCCTCATCCAGCAAAGGTTTTGAGGCGGTCCCCGCTGATAGATGTCCAGTTTGATGACAGTCGATGTCGTTAATCTGGACAGCATCCGCTTTATCCGAGTCCGTAAGCGGCGAGCTTCGTGTAGAGCGATTGCCGGCTGATGCCAAGCCGTCGTGCCGCTTCCGCGCGGTTGCCGGACGTGACCGAAAGCGCGTGGGCGATCGCAAGCCGTTCGAGCTGTTCCACTGCATCGGGAAGCGGCAGGTCGAGCCATCCCGCGGGCAAACCGCTGGTGGTGTCGCCGGAGCCTGGCGTGCGGGAAAGAAAAGCGAGGTCGTTCGCTACAACCACGGGTCCGCGCGCCAGGGCGAACACGCGCTCCATCGCGTTCTTGAGTTCGCGGACATTGCCGGGCCACGCGTGCTGCAGCAGCAGTTTTCTAGCGTCGTCGCCGAGCGTTTTTGGGCGTGTCGAGCCCGTCGCTGCGATCGCAAGAAAATGCGCAGCAAGGGGAGCGATGTCGGCGGGGCGCTCACGCAGCGGCGGCAAATGAATGGGAATCACGTTCAGACGATAAAACAGGTCTTCCCGAAACCGCTGCGCTGCGACCTCCGCCTGCAGGTCGCGGTGAGTGGCGGCAACGATCCGTACATCGATGCGGACTTGCGCGTTGCTTCCAACCGGCGTCACGATGCGTTCCTGGAGCACGCGCAAAAGTTTCGCCTGTAGAGGCCACGGCAGGTCGCCGATTTCATCGAGGAAAAGTGTGCCTCCGTCCGCTCGCGCAAACTGGCCGAGCCGCTCCGATACCGCTCCCGTAAACGCGCCTTTGGTATGCCCGAAGAGTTCACTTTCGAGCAGGTCTGCGGGGATCGCCGCGCAGTTCACCGCAATGAACGGCGCCTGCCGACGGTCGGACGCATCATGCAGCACGCGCGCGGCGACTTCCTTGCCCGTGCCGGTTTCGCCATTGATCAGCACGGTGGCATCGGTCGCGGCGGCTCGGCCGATGCTCTTCTGCACATCGCGCAGCGCGTCACTGAAGCCGAGCAGGCGCGGGGCGCTGCGGGCTTCGCGGGCTTCATCGGGCAGCAAGGAAGCATTGGGTTGTATCGACGCCGCATCGCGCGAGCCCGATTGCGATAGTTCGATTTTCTTCAGCAAAGCGGCGATCTGATCGCGGCCGATGGGCTTTGTCAGGTGGTCGAACGCGCCGAGGCGCATCGCGCGCACAGTGTTCTCGCTGGTGGCGAATGCAGTGAGCACGACAACCGGCAAGGCGGCGCGTGCGGGCATGTTGCGCAGTTCTTCGAGCACTTCCAGGCCGCCGCCGGCGTTTGGGTCTCTTGAAACACCGTCGGGCATTCGCAGGTCGAGGAAAACGCAGTCGATGGGCTCCATGCTTTCAAGCAACCCGAGCGCTTCTCGTTTGCTGGCCGCTTCGAGCGTCTCGTGGCTCATATCGGCGAGCGTTTCGGCGAGGCTTTCGCGAAAGGCGCCGTCGTCGTCGACAATCAGGATGTGCGCCATGGAATCTCGATGACAAAACACGCGCCCGTGCTGCGCGCTTCATAAAACGCCCGGCCGCCATGCGCGGCTGCAATCTCGCGCACCACAGCCAGACCCAGTCCCGAACCGGCGGCATGACCCGTGACGAACGGTTCGAATATTTCTTCACGATCGTCTTGCGGCACACCAGGGCCGTCGTCGTTCACTTCGAAACGCAGGAGGTCGCGAGTCCGCGTTGCCTGTACCGTCACGCTGCCGTCGGGCGGCGTATGACGTATGGCGTTCAGCACGAGGTTATCAAGCGCGCGTGCGAGTTGCACGGGATCGAAAACGGCGTGCTCGGGCGTCGCTGCCGGTGCCTCCGCCACGGTAAGCACGACCTGCGCATGTGCCGCCGCTTCCTGATGCAGCGCGACTCGATCGTCGAGCCACGCCCGAAGCGGGACGTTCATATTGTCGATGCGAACCGGCTGAGTGAGCGCCAGCAAGCCCACAAGCTGTTGCTCCACCCGATGAATCTGCTCGAGGATCGTCGCGAGCGCCCGTTGCTTGCGATCTTCATCGCCGACGAGAGCGTTTTCTGCTTTGAGCCGCATTGCGCCGACTGGATTGCGGATCTCGTGCGCAATCTGCGCAGCAAGCCGGCCGAGTGCGGAGAAGCGCTCCGCTTGCGCGAGGCGAGCGCTCAGCGCTGCCGCTTGTGATCGCAACGCGGCGGTGCGCGCCGCGTGCGTGTTGAATGCATCCACGATGCGGTCGAGCTCCGGCTCGCCCGTCTTTCCGATCGGCTCGGAAATGGTGGCGCAGCCATCCGGTTCGGCTCCCGCATGTTGCGCGACGCTGCGCTCCACGTGAGCAAGGTTCGCGCGCCAGCTACGCAATCGCATACCGAGAGCGATGGAGCTACCGACGATGATTGCAAGCAGCGCGGCCAGCCCCGCAAGCAGGCTGCGTCCCCAGGCGCCGAGAGACGGCTGTGAGCGCGTGAGCGTCCACGCGAGCAGCGCCGGGTGGTGCGGGATCGTACACGCCGTCACGATCACCGCGCCTTGCTGACCACTGACGACATCCGTCAGCGCCGTTTGTTTGATCGCCGCTGCGCGCAGCGTACGCAGGATCAAAGGCGTTTCGGCGTCGGGCACATCGCGCTTGATGCCACTGCCCTCGTAGGTCGGGAATGCATACGCATCGAACACGCCCCGGTCAGTGCCTGCATTGCGCCAGAATCCGCCTTCCACGCCGGACATCTGCGCCAGCACGACATCGAGAATGGCGTGCATCAGATCGGCGTGCGGATCGAGATGATCGGCGCCGGCGTTTCTGTCGATGGAGAGATCGTAGCGCGACGCCACTGCCTGGCAGCCGGCCAGACTGCGCTCGCGAGCGATGTCGATACGCCGTCCCGCGTTTTCCTGGGCCATGAACAGCACGAGGGCGCAAAGCAGCGCGCACATGACTGCCACCAGCGCCCAGAAGAAGGCTAGCTGGCTGGAGAACGACAGGCGCGTGGAAGAAGCTGGCATGTACAGGCGTGGCGAGGAGGTGCAGCACTGGAGCAAGAAACCTGCCGGACCACCGCCCGCGCGCAAGAAAGCCACGCCAAGCGCGCAAACCCGCCGCCCAATAGAATGTCAGTGATCCGATAAAAGGAGCAACACTCATGGCCATGGCAACCGAATACACACCAGACGCGCCGGCGCGTGCGGATGTCGATGCTTTTGCGGGCCCGTCGGTGATCGAGTTCGGCACCAACTGGTGCGGTTACTGCAAAGCCGCCCAGCCCGCGATAGCGCAGGCGTTCAAGGACCACGCCGACATGCGGCATCTGAAGATCGAGGACGGCAGCGGCCGGCCGCTGGGACGGTCATTTCGGGTCAAGCTCTGGCCCACGCTGATCTTCATGGTCAACGGGCGCGAAGTCGCGCGGCTGGTCCGGCCAAACGATGTATCGGAAATCCGCGATGCATTTGCGCTCCTTGACCAGGCTTCCTCTGCGTAAAGTGCGTCCTGGCGAGGGTTTCCACTGAGCCTCGGCGGCGTGGAGGGGAGCAATATCATCGATGAGAGCGGGCGCAAGAGTTGCACGCCATGAGCAACCGTCTTGTCCCATCAGGAGGATCGTCATGCCGCGTTTCGCTGCCAACCTCACCATGATGTACAACGAGCACGCGTTCATCGACCGGTTTTCGGCGGCGGCGCGCGACGGTTTCAAGGCCGTGGAATTCTTGTTCCCGTATGAATTTCCGCCGTCGGACATCAAAACCCAACTCGACGATAACGCCCTCAAACAAGCGCTTTTCAACGCGCCGCCGGGTGACTGGAGCGGCGGTGAGCGCGGGCTTGCCTCGCTGCCGGGACGTGAGGATGAATTCAGGCGCAGCATGGACATTGCGCTCGACTATGCGCGCATTCTCGGCAATGACAAGCTGCATGTGATGGCTGGTCTCATTGCTCCGGAGCAGTCGCGCGAGCAGCATCGCGAGGTGTATCTGAAGAATCTCGCGCTCGCGGCCAACATGGCGGCATCCGCCCATGTGACTATAGTCATTGAGCCGATCAACACGCGCGACATGCCGGGCTTTTTCCTCAACCGGCAGGACGAGGCGCAAGCCATCTGCAGCGAAATCGGTGCGTCGAACCTGCAGGTCCAGTTCGACTGTTATCACTGTCAGATCACGGAAGGCGATCTCGCCGTCAAGTTGCGGCGCGACATGAAGCGGCGCAATGCGGGTATCGGCCACATTCAGATTGCGGGCGTGCCGTACAGGAACGAGCCGGATACGGGCGAAGTGAATTATCCGTACCTGTTCGATCTTATCGATTCACTTGGTTATAGCGGCTGGATCGGGTGCGAATACCGGCCGCGCGCCGGGACGTCCGACGGTTTGGGGTGGCTCGCGAATTACAGGCATTCCGGTCATTCACCGCGCACGTGACAAAGCGCGCTGCGATGCGGTCCATCGTCGGTAGATGAATTTTGAATGACGAGCCGTCAACGATTTATCCGCTGTTTTCAGGAGATTTCACATGCAGATCACGGGCGAAATGCTGATCGGTAGAACGGCAGTGCGCGGAACAGACTCGACGTTGCACGCCTTCGATCCCGCGCGCAATGTCGAGTTGAAACCGGCGTTCGGCGGGGGCGGCGCGAAGGAAGTTGCACGCGCGGCCGAGCTTGCCGAATCCGCTTTCGATGTTTACCGGCTCACTGCGCTCGAAACGCGCGCGCAGTTTCTCGAAGCGATCGCGGACAACATCGTGGCGCTGGGCGATGCGCTCATCGAACGCGCGCATGCCGAATCCGCATTGCCGAAGGCACGACTCGAAGGCGAGCGCGGCCGCACGGTCGGGCAGTTGAAGCTGTTTGCATCGCTCGTGCGCGAAGGGCGCTGGTTGAGCGCCACGCTCGATTCGCCGCAGCCCGATCGCAAGCCGTTGCCGCGTCCCGACCTGCGTCTGCAGAAGATACCGGTAGGCCCGGTTGCGGTGTTCGGCGCGAGCAATTTCCCGCTGGCGTTTTCAGTGGCCGGCGGAGACACGGCTGCCGCGCTCGCCGCCGGATGTCCTGTCGTCGTCAAGTCGCATCCCGCGCATCTGGGTACGTCCGAGATGGTAGGCCGCGCAATACAAAAAGCGGCGTTGGACATGGGTTTGCCCGAGGGCGTGTTTTCGCTCGTGGTGGGCGCGGGCAACGAGATCGGCGAAGCGCTCGTCGCGCATCCGGCCATCAAGTCCGTGGGGTTCACGGGCTCAAGGCGCGGCGGTCTTGCGCTGATCGATATTGCATCGAAACGGCGGGAACCGATCCCCGTCTTCGCGGAAATGAGCAGCATCAATCCGTTCTTCGTGCTGCCGGGCGCACTGGCCGCGCGTGCCGAGTCGCTCGCGAACGGCTTCGTGGATTCGGTCACGCTGGGTGTAGGGCAATTCTGTACAAACCCCGGGCTCGTGCTTGCGCTGGAGGGGCCGCATTTGCAGGGTTTTATCGACTATGCGGTGAGCGCGCTGGAAAAGAAGGGCGCTCAGACCATGCTCACGGCCGGGATTGCGAAGGCGTATGAGGAAGGCATCGCGCAACGCGATAAATCCGGCGTCGAGCGCATTGCGACGGGCGCCGAAACCGAGGCGCCCTTTGCCGCAATGCCCGCGCTCTTTTCCGTCAACGCCGAGCGTTTCGCGGGCACGCCGCATCTGGAGGACGAGATCTTCGGGCCGACTGCGTTGATCGTGATCTGCCGCGATGAAGACGAAATGCTGGACCTGGCGCGGCGTATCGAAGGGCAATTGACGGCCACTTTGCAACTCGAAAACGATGACGTGCCCTTCGCTCGCCGCCTGATGCCGATACTGGAACGCAAGGCCGGCCGCATTCTTGCGAACGGCTTTCCAACGGGCGTCGAGGTATCGTATGCAATGGTGCACGGCGGCCCGTATCCGGCGACCTCCGACAGCCGCGCTACATCGGTGGGCGCAATGGCAATCGAGCGTTTCCTGCGGCCGGTGTGTTATCAGGATTTGCCGGCGGCCTTGCTGCCGCTTGCACTTCAGGACGACAATCCGCTGAGCCTCTGGCGTTTGCGCGATGGCGAACTTGGACCCAACTGAAAGGAGACTTTATCTTGATGGAGCGCCGTTATCCCGATCCCGCTGTCCGCGTGCTCGATGAGCGATTCAACAAGCTGCGCGTGGCGGCGGCATCGGTGGAATGTTTGTATCAGGGCGCTCGATGGTCGGAAGGCCCGGTCTGGTTCGGCGACTCGCGCTCGCTGTTGTGGAGCGACATTCCGAACAACCGCATGCTTCGATGGGACGAGGAAACCGGCGTTGTCAGCACGTTTCGCAAGCCCTCGAACAACGCGAACGGCAACACGCGGGACCGCGAGGGCCGGCTTGTCACGTGCGAGCATCTGACGCGCCGCGTGACGCGCACGGAGTACGACGGATCGATTACGGTCATCGCGGATCAATACGAGGGCAAGCCGCTCAATTCGCCCAACGACCTGATCGTGAAGTCCGATGGCTCCATCTGGTTCAGCGATCCGACATTTGGTATCGATGGATTCTATGAAGGTGAGCACAAGTCGCCGGAGCTGATGCCGGGGGTGTATCGCGTGGATGCACAAAGCGGCGAGATCACGCTGATGATTTCGGATCTTGCCGGTCCGAACGGACTCGCGTTTTCGCCCGACGAGACCGTACTTTATGTGGTCGATTCACGCGCATCGCCGCGCGAAATCCTTGCATACGAAATGGCGCCCGACGGTCGTTCGTTCAAGGACTCGCGCGTGGTGATCGACGCACGGGACGGTACGCCCGATGGTTTTCGTGTCGATATCCACGGCAACCTCTGGTGCGGCTGGGGCATGGGCAGCGACGAGCTCGACGGCGTGCGCGTCTTTACGCCGCAAGGCGAAGCGATCGGACATATTGCGTTGCCCGAACGTTGCGCGAACGTATGTTTTGGCGGCCGTCACCGCAACCGCTTGTTCATGGCTGCAAGTCACGGCCTTTATTCACTCTACGTCAACACGCAGGGCGTGAAAGGCGGATGACATTTCATGGCGCCGCGCGCCTGACGTTCTTGCGTGGCGCACGGTGACCAGTAGCGGACTTCGCTCGAATAACGATGCACACATCGATGTCCGGCTCACGAATATCCGTTATCAGCGAACCTTGTAAATGCGGCCGGTTTCGAGGCCCTCCACACTGCGGCTATAGGCCAACGCGACGCGCGCGCCGGACGCGGCTTCAAAGCCACGGAAGTACGGGCCGAAGGCTTCACGCGCTTCTTCCAGCATGGTTGCATTGACGACATTGATGCGCAGGCCGCGCGGCAGTTCGATCGCCGCGCCGCGCACGAAACCTTCAATCGCACCGTTCACCGCAGCCGCGCTCGCGCCGTACTTGATCGGCTCATCGCCCACGATACCGCTCGTCAGCGTGAACGAGCCGCTGTCATTCAGATAGCGCTGCGCGTGGAGTACGAGATTGACCTGGCCCATGAGTTTGTCATCGAGGCCTATGCGGAATTGCTCCGAGGTCATCTGGGAAAGCTCGCCGAAATGTACGTGACCGGCGGTGGCGACGATGGCGTCGACGTGCCCGATCGATTTGAAAAGCGCATGGACGCTGTCGAGATTCGTCAGGTCCGCACGATGCGCGCCACGTGTGGCGCCAACCTCGAACACTTCATGACGCGGGGCGAATTCGGCGAGGACGGCACGGCCTACTGTGCCGGTTGCACCGATGACGGCAATTTTCATGAGAGGCTCATCGAAAAAGAAACGGGCTCTCATTGTGCGTTTTCACGGCCGCTTGAACAAGCTGCGGCTTCTGCAGACGGCTAGCTGTGTTCGCGCGATGCGTCCGGCGACAGCAGGAAGATCGATGCCGCCAGCTTTGCCACCAGCACCGCGCCGGTAACGACGGCTGCCGTGGGGAACATTTTCCACTCTGCGGCAAGCATAGGACCCACGAAGGCGACCGACGCAAGGCCAAGTGCAACGGTTGTCCAGCGCGCCCACTGCAAGCGCATTGCCACGCAGACATACAAGCCGCCAACGAGTATGCGCGATGCAACCAGCGGCGCCAGAGGCTCGTCCGGACCCACCATCAACGCGAGTCCCATTTCGGCCCACGAGAAGACGTAGGCGATGCCCAGACACGCGATAGCGGTCGAAAGCGCCTGCTGTGTCCAGGGTGCGCGCAGATCGAACGAGCGTGACGCGCCTTGCGGCGCGGCTTCGTTCGAGTAAGTATTGGTCGTAGTCATGTCTGGTCCCGTGGCGTACTTTTTCTAGAATTTTCGAAGCTTTTGTTTGACCCCGGCCTCTCCATGCACGAGGCATGCCAGGCGCATCCCACGTTGGGAACATCGCTTGCTTTCAGTGCCTTCAAGCCCGCTGGGAGCGGATTTGCCTGAAGAAAGCAAGTGTCGGCCGCTGGCCTCAGCAGAACGGAAAAGCGGCGGCGGCACTGCCTCATTGCAAGCTCGTTCGTCGCAATGGCAGGCTTTACACACTGACCCGGCGAACCGGATCGAACGAAGTTGATGACAGAGGAGCATTCATGAGCAGCGCACAATCCAACGAACCCAAGGAACAAAACCCGCATTCGGAGCGCGCAGAGGAGGATGTCGACAAGGCCGTGGAAGACACCTTCCCGGCAAGCGATCCGCCTTCGACAGGCGGCGTGACCCGCATTGAATCGGACGGCGACAAGGACAAGTCGAAAACCAATTAAACAAAAACCGCGCTCGGCGCGGTTTTTTCTTGGAGACGGGGAGTTACGGTGCGATCAGGACTTATCGCGCCGCTGGATTTCGATCAGCCTCGACGGGCGGACGTGATTGACCGCGTAGTGCTTGCGTCCGCGCAACGTGTCGCCGCGTGCGTCGCGGTCAACAAAGTCGTACTGCCTTTCCACCTCTTCCGCATCGGGCGCGACCATCCCTTTATCCACGACGCTGAACCCATTTTCCAGTTTGAGCGCAAGGCCGTTACGCGCAGGGCGGCTGTCGAAACCACCGAGGCCGTCGCCCTGTTCGAAATGCGAATTGACGAGCGACGCGTTAACGCCAACGAACGCATTCGGATTCTCTTCGATCAGGAACTCGTCCCTCGCGGCATCATGATTCTTGCTGTCGGCGTCGACGGTATCGTCGAGCGTGTCGTCGTTGAGCACATCGATTGCGTGACGCGTGATGTTCAGCTCGCTGATCGGGCCGCCTTCATCCTTCGATGCCTTGGGTGTTTCCCCATCTTGCCGCGGACCTGCCTGATTGCTTTGTGCTGCAGCGGCGACATCGCTTGTCTTGGCGTGCGCAGTTTCCGTCTCGGGTTTCTTCAACGGACTGTCCGCAGCGCGTTCCTTTTGTTTGTCCTGCGACTCATTATTCTGTGCATTATTCATGGTTCACTCCGGCTTGACTTGATTAACGCAAGTATAGAACGCAAGAAGTATTCCGGAACGCACGCGGGCCTTGCGCCGAGCGCACGGAATAAACAACGGCATAAATCATCAGTAAATGTTCTAAGCGCCATCGATTTTTTTCAGTCGAACATGAGATTTCGCGAGAGTATGATTTGATGTTCGCGGGGCCTGTGCACGATTCCGGACGGTTCAGACCGTACCCGTACCGTGTGCACGAGCGAGCAGGAGACGACCATCGCGAATCCAGCGAGGCACTTAAAATATGGGGGTGATCTGTGCAATACGACGATGCATTTTCACATCGCGGATATCTGCTTAATTGTGCGCCGGCGCGTCAGGGCGACGGTTATTTTCAGCCATACGTAGTGATCTCGCGTTCGAGCGATGGCGAACTGGTCGCCAACCGTTTTTTCCCCGCTGACTTACGTTTCGGCAATGCCGACGAAGCCATTGCCCATGCCCGCGACTGGGCCGTCCGATGGATCGACGCGAGCCATGTAAAGGTGGACCCAAAGTCCTGAGTGCTTCGGGAACGTCGACCGGACGTGGCGGAATAGGGCGTGTACCCGGTCCGGCATATCGCCGAAAAAACGGTTAATCTCGGGGATCGATTAGAACGTGCCGTCACGGCGTCCACCGCTCAAGCCCCAAGACATGCCCAAAACCGTTTTTCCCGAAGCTTCAGCTTCATCCCACGAATGGGGCCTCGACCAGATCGTGGCCGACCTGCGCGCGTCGCGCGAGCAATTGCATCGCACGCGACATCCGCTCGGCATACGAGAGTTGCCGTCGCGTGAAGCGATCATCAAGATCGTCAACGGCTTGCGGGCCGCCCTCTTTCCCACGCATTATGGCGCCGCTGACCTGACGGCCGAAAGCGTGGATTACTACGTCGGTCATACGCTCGAAAGCACGCTACGCCTGCTTGCTGAACAGATTCGCCGCGCGCTGCGTTTCCTTCCTGAAAATCACGATCTCAGCGATGCCGAACTCGGCACGCACGCGTTCGAACTTGCACGGGAATTCGGCACGCAGTTGGCCGGCATCCGTGCACTGCTGGTAAGCGATATCCAGGCCGCATTCACCGGCGATCCGGCCGCGCAGCACATCACCGAAATCCTGCTGTGCTATCCGGGCGTCTGGGCCATGACGCATCATCGGCTGGCGCATGCGTTGCACAAGCTCGGCGTGCCGCTGCTTGCGCGCTTCATCAACGAGATTGCGCACTCGGCGACAGGCATCGATATTCATCCGGGCGCGACCATCGGGCCGAGCTTCTTTATCGATCACGGGACGGGTGTCGTGATCGGCGAGACGGCCGTGATCGGCGAACATGTGCGCGTGTATCAGGCGGTGACGCTCGGCGCGAAGAGCTTTCCGGCCGGCAACGACGGTGTCCTCGTCAAGGGCAACGCGCGGCATCCGATCGTGGAAGATCACGTGGTCATCTACGCCGGCGCGACCATTCTTGGGCGCGTGACGATCGGGCGTGGATCGGTGATTGGCGGCAACGTGTGGTTGACCCACAGCGTGCCGCCCGGCAGCAGCGTCTCGCAGGGCAAGGTCCGCGAAGTGGGCGAGGGCGGTGCACCGGAGGCCGGCGCCTGAAGCGCACGCCCCGGCTTCAGCTATTCGATACGCTGAAGCCGCTCGAATGCCCGACGATTGCGAGGAATTCGCGCCGTGTGGAAGGATCGTCGCGGAAAGTGCCGAGCATGCGCGATGTCACCATCGAGGCACCCGCCTTATGCACGCCACGCGTGGACATGCATTGGTGTGATGCCTCGAGGATCACGCCCACGCCTAGCGGCTGAAGCACTTCTTCGAGCGTATCGGCGATCTGCGCCGTCATCTTTTCCTGGATTTGCAGGCGCTTCGCGAATGCATCCACGAGCCGCGCCAGCTTCGAAATTCCCACTACGCGTTCGCGCGGCAAGTAGGCCACGTGCGCCCGGCCGATGATCGGCACCATGTGATGTTCGCAATAGCTTTCGAAGCGGATGTCCTTCAACACGATCATCTCGTCGTAGCCCTGCACTTCGGAAAACGTGCGCGCGAGGATGTCGCGCGGATTCTGTGCGTAGCCCGCGAAGAACTCTTCGTAGGACCGGATCACGCGTGCGGGGGTATCGAGCAGGCCTTCGCGCGAAGGATCGTCACCGGCCCATTTGATCAGCACACGAACGGCAGCTTCTGCTTCTTCACGGCTCGGACGATCAGCACCGTCGGCGTGATCAGCGTGGATGTCCGGGGACGCGTCGGGGTTGTTGCGCGTGGCGCTCATCAAAGGCTCCAGATGCTTGTAGCGAAGTCACGAAGCCACCATTGTTCCACGTTTTCCCGACCACAAGACCCCGGCGCAGTGTCGGGTTCTTCAGGTTTTGCCGCCTCCGTCGATGCCTGAACCCGTTTGCCAGGCTTTTTTTCCTTCATCGGACAAGTTGCCTGAACTGTTGTGTTTGTCGGGTTCCGTGCCCTTTTCGGCCATCGAACCGCCTGGCTGCTCTTGCGCGCGCTGCTTTTCGCCTTTGCGCTGTGCCCGGCGTTCTTCCTGCGATCGGCCGGCGTAGGTAGTGTCGGTTGGCTTGTCTGTCATGTCGATCTCCGAAGGTGAGTGACAACATGACGCGCGCAAGCGGCGTTCCTTCTGCAGGCAGGGTAGACGCCATACCGGGATAAACACCCAACTGTTTGTGCTGCGGTTCAGGCGCTAGAGTGGCTGCACGATCAACAACCTCCAGCCACCAGGAGCCGCCCCATGAAACGATTCCACATTGCGCTCGCCGTTGGCAGCCTCGATGCTTCCATTGCGGATTATTCACACCGTCTCGGTCAGGCGCCTACCGCGGTGGTACCTGGTGCCTATGCAATGTGGCGCACCGATTTGCTGAATTTTTCGATCAATGAAACAAGCGATCCGGCGAAAGTGGGATTACTGAGGCACATCGGTTTTGAAGACGATTCGGCGGCAGGTTTTGCAAAGACGCGTGATATCAACGGTATCGAATGGGAGCAGTTTTCGCCGGAAGAACAGGACCGGCGGATCGTCGAGACGTATGGCAGCGCGATTCGGCCGGCCTCTGGTTTGGGTGGGGGGCGGGGTGGCGCTCTGGGGTAGGCTGGCGCGGGCAGGCAGGGCAGTTGTTTTTTAGTGGCCGGGGATGGTGTCGGGTTGCTGCTCGTTGGGCGAAGACCTAAGAAGCAGCAACCCGGCATCAAAGCAGAACGACTGCCCCAACCCCAAACCAGCGCCAGCAAACCCCTAAGCCGATAACAACGACCCCGTCCGGAACGCGGTAGCACTTGCAATCCGGGCCACTTCCATCCCCGCGGTAGTAAACCGCGCAATCTGCCGAGCATACAAAATACCGGAAACGGTGCTGTACAGCGTGGTAACAGTGTCGGAAAGAGGATCAACAACATCTGCGACCGCCTCACCCGCATTCACCATAGCGCCCACCTTCGCGCGAAACACGAGCACGCCACTCGCAGGAGCGACAATCGGCTCGGCCCCGGCAAGCGGCGTCGCCGGGTACGACAACTCCGGCATGGCGGGCGCGGGCGCATCGACCACGCCACGATGTATCAGGTAATTGATGATGCCTTGAGCGTCGGCATCGGCGAATTCATACGATACGTCATGCTGGCTGCGCAGCTCCACGGTCACCGAAATGCCGCCGTTCGGGATCGGAAAACGCTCGCCGAATTTAGTGCGCAGATCCGACCAGCAGAAGCTGTGGATTTCATCGAAGGGATTGCCCACCGAATTCAGCGCAAGGAGCGACGCTTTCGAGTCCAGGTAGCGCGCGAGCGGCTCGACTTCTTCCCAGATGTCCGGGTTCGTATAGATGTGCAGCGCGGCGTCGAGATCACAATGCAGGTCGAGCACGACATCAGCGTCATACGACAGTTTTTGCAGCGCGAGACGTTGCGATTCGAGTTCGGTTTGCGGCGTTTGTTCGTCGAGCGCGGCGCGCATGGCTTCGCGAATGGCGAGCTTGTTCTCACGGATATCGCCCGTGAGCCGGCCTTCGATACGCGACGCAATCAGCGCACCGAGATCGTGGAAATTACGGTTGAAGTTGTGACCGCTATTGAGCTCGAACCGGCCGAGCAAGCTGCCATGCATGTTCTGGTTCAGCCCGATAGGATTCGACACCGGCACGATCACCACTTCGCCGCGCAATTTACCGGCGGTTTCCAGTTCTGCAAGCTGACGGCGCAAGCGCCATGCGACCAGCATGCCGGGCAACTCGTCGGCGTGCAGCGAGGACTGGATGTAGATCTTCTCACCGCCGCCGGGCCCGTAGTGAAAGCTCAGGATATTGCGGGTGGTGCCAAGCGACGGGGAAATCAGGGTGTGCGTTTTGGTTTGCATGGTGGTCGGACGCGCGACGGGCCGTTAAGGCTTCGCGCTTCGATGGGTTGTGTCGGCGTGTTCAGGAGAGCGGGGCGGCGTGTGAACCCAAAGTCGCGGCGCGTGCTGCAGGCCCGGTTCGACCCCGGCGCCGCCTGCTCCGGACCTTCGATCTTAGCTGAAAACGGCCCCGTTGCCCCACGCAGCGTGCGTGGACCGCTAAAACAAAACGGGCTCCGCAATATCGCGGAGCCCGTCTTTGAAACAACTTAGGCGCTGTTTAGCCGCCGTACACGTCGAAGTCGAAGTATTTCTTTTCAAGCTTCTTGTACGTGCCGTCCTTGATGATCGAAGCAATTGCTTTGTCGATCTGTGCCTTCAGGTCGGTGTCTTCCTTGCGCAGGCCGATACCCGCGCCGTTGCCGAGAATCTTTTCATCGACCAGATCCTTGCCCACGAAGTCATAACCGGCGCCACGCGGGGTCTTCAGGAAGCCCACGTCAGCCTGCACTGCGTCCTGCAGCGCCGCGTCCAGACGACCAGCCAGCAAGTCGGCATACACGCCGTCCTGGTTCTGGTACGGCGTAACCGTCACGCCCTTCGATGCCCAGTAGGTCTTGGCATAGGTTTCCTGGATGGTGCCTTGTTCCACACCGACCGTCTTGCCCTTCAGGCCATCAGCCGTCGGCAGGATGCCGCTGCCCTTCTTCGCGATCAGGCGCGTCGGCGTATTGAACAGCTTGCTCGAGAAAGCGATCTGTTCGGCGCGCTGCGGCGTCATGGACATCGACGAAAGCACGCCATCGAACTTCTTGGCCTTCAACGCCGGGATCATGCCGTCGAAGTCGTTTTCCACCCATACGCACTTCGCCTTCAGGCGCGCGCAGATTTCATTGCCGAGATCGATGTCGAATCCGACCAGCTTGCCATCCGGACCTTTCGATTCGAACGGGGCGTAGCTGGCGTCGACGCCGAAACGGATGGTCGAGTAATCCTTCGCATTGGCGGTGACGGAGGTGATCGATGTGACGGCAAGCAGGGAGATCGTCAAAGCCGCGAGCAGTTTTTTCACTGTTTTTACTCCAAAGGTGGTCAGTACGTCCCGGACAGGTTGGTGTCCAGGTTCGTCCGGCGCGAGGCCCCTCACCGCCGGACGGCTTGCATTCCGCGGATTGTGTCCGCAACAGAATCGCAGCAGGTTACCAAGCCAAAAAAATATGGGAGTTAGTGAAAGCCCCGATAGTAAATCTCAAGACCGTTGATTGACGGGCCTTTTCAGGCTGTGCAGGTAAAACGGTAATATTTGTTTGGGGTAGATCGTTGCCGCCGGTTGTCGGCGGCAACGACGGTTCCCGCTCTGCTTACTGCGCATCGATACGGCCGTAAATGCCGGTGGTCGGGCTCGGACCGGCTGCAAAGAAGAGTGTGTTGGTCGGCTGGCTTGCGGCGTTATTGCCGAACGACATGCCCCAGATGCCCGTTTGCCTGACCGGCGTGCCGTCCGCCTGCGTCAATGCGCCGACAAACGCGCCGCTTGTCGGGTCGAACGCGTTGATGGTGCCGTCGCCGAAGTTGCCGATCAGCAGGTCGTTGCTCACCGCGCCGAAGTTGGCCGGCGCCATCGCGATACCCCAGGGCGAGTTCAGCGCGCCGCCCGAGGCGATGCGCTTGATGAAGTGGCCATCGGTATCGAAGGTATCGATCACGCCGTTGCCTGCGCCGTTGACCTGTCTGGAGCCATCGGTGCCTTGCTTCGCATACGTTACGGTGACCGTCGTGCCCGTCACGTTGATGCCGAACGGCGCAAAACCCGCAGGCAGCGACGGGTCCTGGAAGCTGCCGGCAAGCTGGACCTTGTTGAAAGTCTTGTCGAAGACATCGACTTTGTTGTTGTGGAAGTCGGTCGCGTACAGGAAATTGCCCGTCGCGTTCTTGCCGAGTGCGAGGCCCTTGTAGACCGCGGCGCCGGCGCCGTCATCGAAGCCGATGACAGCAGTGGTCGGCAGGACCTTGGGCGACCAGCCCGCGATGGTGCCCGCTTCCGTCGCCCACATGAACAGCGCGTTGCTCGTGGCGCCGTTCGCGCTGATCTGGAAGTCCGTGCTCGTGTTGAACACGATGCCGGTCGGGCCTCCCGCGCGGCCGTTCGCAGCGGCCGGAATGCTGACCACGAGCGATTGCGGCACGCCGTTGCCGTCGTACAGCGTGGACTTGCTCGTGGTGTTATCCGATACCCACATCACGCCCGTCGGATTGAACGCGATGCCCCAGCCGTTTTGCAGGCTGGCGTCGGTATGAGCGGCCGGCGTGCTGCCGTCGGAGACGAGCACCGTGGTCTTGAACGGGCCCGTCACCGCCGCGTTGTTGTTCGAGTTGGAATCGCTGCCGCCACATGCCGCGAGCGTTGCAACGGCGAGTCCCAGCATCACGGACAAGGCAAGCATTTGCTTAAGTTTCATTGGAATTTTCCTCCTGGCGCGTATGAGTGATGTCCGCCGGTCGCTTCGTTTTTGAAGCACGGCCGGCAGACGACATGGATTCGCCGGACACGGGCGCCGTCTGCCTCCGCAGCCGGTTGCCTGTCTCCTTCAAGCGTCCGAACGTCTCACTTTGAACGCGCGCATCGAATGATTTATTCCAAAGTATTTCCTCGGAAATACTATAGGGTTTCCTAAATAATAAACATCTTGACCGGTGTTCAACGGAGCACTTAAACGATCAAGCTCGTGGATTATTCCGCGATCGAGCGGATATTTTTTCCGTCGGGAGATGGAATAAGTCTCTTGGAAGG
The DNA here is from genome assembly GCF_001577465.1 of Burkholderia sp. PAMC 28687. NCBI lineage: Bacteria > Pseudomonadati > Pseudomonadota > Betaproteobacteria > Burkholderiales > Burkholderiaceae > Burkholderia > Burkholderia sp. PAMC 28687. The sequence goes on along the minus strand of NZ_CP014507.1, from coordinate 1,186,554 downwards.
TGTTTGAGTGTCTAAGCGTTGTCCTCGAGCGGCACGCCGGTAAGTGACACGAGAAAATCGAAAAACACACGCACCTTCGCGGGCAAGTGATGACGCGACGGATAAGCTGCATAAAGCGGAAACGTCTCGTCGGCCCAGTCGGGAAACAGGTCGATCAGCCGGCCGCTTGCGAGCAACTGCTCGACACCGAGTGCCAGCACCTGTGCAATGCCATGACCCGCAAGACACACGCCGTGCATGGTGCCGACGTCGTTCACACTAAGCCGGCCGCGCGCTGCGATGACGATCTTCTTCTTCCCGCGATGAAACTCCCACGGAAATGGCCGGCCGGTTTCGGGGTCGCGAAAATTGATGCATGTATGCGGCTCGCGTTCGAGGTCCGCAGGTGCGAGTGGCCGCCCGTACTTCTTGATATACCCCGGCGACGCCACCGTGATGATGCGTGTATCGAGTAATTTCCTTGCGATCAGTGCAGACTCGCGCGGTTCGCCGAAGCGCACGGCGAGATCGAAGCCGTCGGCGACCATATCGCCGAGTTGATCGCGCGTGATCAGATCGAGTTGCAATTCCGGATACTTCTCGACGAACGCACCCAGCCGCGGCCCGAGAAAGAGACGCGAGAAAAACGGATCGATATTCACACGCAAGCGTCCGCGCACGGCGCTTGCGCCAAGCGACGCCGATGCCGCCGCCTCTTCAAGCCCGCTCAGCAACGGCACGATTTGTTCGTAGAAACGGCGGCCTTCGTCGGTGAGCGTCACCGAACGCGTGGTCCGGTCGAAGAGCCTGATGCCGAGCCGCGCTTCGAGTCGCGCAACGGAACGGCTGACGCCGGACTGCGACATGTCGAGCGCCTCGCTCGCAGCGGCGAAACTGCCGCTGTTGACGATCGCACTCAATACGCCCATGCCGTTCAGTATTTTTTCGTCGAAGCTCATTGGCATGCCTTCCGGTCATCAATTCAGTGGAATGCATGCTAGCGCGAAATGAATGGAACAGGGCCGCTCGTCGCCCCGCGTGGCCGTACCCGCTGATCAAACCTTCTCGGACACCCGGTCCCTTTTCGAACCACTTTCGGCATTGCCCAGATCGTTGGACCGGAACCGCTGGCGGTACTCCATCGGACTGATATGCAGGCGCTTGCTGAATGTGCGCCTGAGCGTATCGGCGTTTTCGAAGCCGCAGCGCCGCGCGATCACGGATACGGCGTGGTCCGTGCTCTCGAGATAACGCCGGGCGGCATCGATACGTGCATCGTTGAGAAACGCAATCAGGCTGACGCCACATTCCTTGCTGAAAACCCGTGATAGATTGCGCGCGCTCATGTTCAGCCGCTGGGCAAGCGATGTCATGGTGTGCGGCAGATGAAGATTGTCGAGCAGGTACTGCCTGACGGGCTGGATCTGCGAATCCGCCGCACCCTGGGTTTCCAGCAGCGGACTGAACTGTGATTGACCTCCCGCGCGCCGGACATACACGATCAGATACTTGGCGACATCCAGCGCCATCTTTTTGCCGAAGTCCTCCTCGATCATCACCAGCGCCAGATCGATACCCGCCGTCACGCCCGCAGTCGTGTAGATACCTTCGTCCTTGACATAGATCTGGTCGGGTTCGACATTCGCCTTCGGGAACATGGTGGCGAGGCGCGCTGCGTCCATCCAGTGAGTGGTGACGGTACGGTTGTCGATCATGCCTGCCGCACCGAACGCAAAGACGCCGTTGCAAATCGCTGCGATACGGCGGCTGAGACGGCGTTGCCTGACGAGCCACTCGCTAAGCGTGGAATCTTCCAGCACTTCGAAGATGCCGAGGCCGCCAGGGATGATGACCGTATCGAACTGCGGGCACGGGTCGAAGATCGTCCTGTCGGGGACGACCGTGAGGCCGCTCGATGACTGTACGGAACCGCGAGTGGTCCCGACCGTCAGCATCTCGTACTCGCATTCCCCGTGACTCAGGATGCGAACTTCGGCGAACGCATCCTTGGGGCCTGCGATATCGAGCAACTGAAAGCCGGGAAACAACACCATAGCGACGGTGATCTTGCGCATACGCAGTCCCAGGATTCGACGACTAACCGTTTGAGTAAGCCCGCGGCATGGCTTGCCGCGATGACACGCTGTACAGGCTTCGCTCTGCGAGGGCTCCGAATAAAAGCCCCAGCGCAGTCCACATGATCACCTGCATTCCGAAGGCCGCCAGGCGAAATTTCCAGAGCAGCACCGCGGGGAAAGCGCTTGGCACTTCATTGATCGCGGGCATCGCAATCTGCACGGCGGCGATGACCACGACAAATAGTGCACCGCCAATAATAGACGCGTTCCAGGCGCCAAGCCGACTTAGCGCAGCGCGTCGAACGCCAAGCGAAAACACCATCGCTGCCAGGGAAATGGCAATCATCAGGAAGTAGAGACCGGTCCTGAAGCCGATCGTCTCCGGGTCCCCGACCGATGGTGGATTAGCCGGATACTTGATCCCGGGCACGACGACCAGGACCACGAAGCCGCCGAGCGCGATCAGTGCGGACAATGGTTTCGCGCCAAGCTTGCCGACCCGGCCGATCATCGCGGCAAAGCTTAGTGCGAATAATCCGCCTATCGCCGCGCCATACGCAAGCACTCCCGTGAGCAATCCGATGCCCGCCTGCGTGTGACGGCTGACGAGTTCGGGCTCGGGCGCTTCGCCTTTGGCTTCATCCGCTTTTTGCTCGAACGATATCGCCTGATCGACTTGCGGCTCGCCTGCGATCTTTGCAAAACTGAAAGTCAGCAAGCCGGCGGCGATTCCCGCAAGCATGCCACGCACCAATAATTTACCGACCATGAGACGCTCCTTGTCAGTGGCAGGGAAAGCCGAGCAAATGCCGGCCGTCGTGGACAAATTCATGCACGTACATTCCCGGAACCAACGATGTAGCGCCTTCTTCCGCGCCGACAAAGTAGATGGCAAGAAGCATGATCAGCCCGCCAAAAATGGCCCACGGCATCAGTTCGCGAACGGGTAGCGGCGAGGGGAGTGCAATCGGATCGAGTACAGCTTCGTTCATCATGTGAATCTCCAGAGGGTGTGAGCCCGGATGTGAATAAGTGATCGCTCAGGCGCCGGCATCTGCGAATACCGCATCGATCTGCGCCATTTCGGAAGCCGACAACACGCCTGTCTCTATGAGCGTTTTTTTCAGTGCGACAAAAAAGCGTTCGTAATAGTCCCAGCGCGGTTGCCCTTCGCAATAGCCGTCCTCCCATTGCGCAATGGATTCGATCAGGTTCTGCCGGAAGGCTTCCCATTCGAAATAACCGGCCTTCGATAACGACAGCGCAAGGCCGAAGACTTCGCGTTCCCAGGGTTTGTCGAAGAGAAACTTGCCTTGCAGGCGTGGCGGCGAATCAGGTTGGCCGAGCATGCTCGACGCGGCGTATTCCTCGAAGCGCGTGAACATGATCAGGCCGCAACCGATGCTGCGGATAATGGCGAAGGCACGAGCGCCACGCCCATCATCGCTTCCGGCGTGATGAGGGCAGCCAGTTCATCTTCGCTCATGTCTTCCGTTCCGGCGGGTCGTTCGGGTATGACGAACCACCGGATCTGCGCGCTGCTGTCCCAGACCTTGACCTCCGTTTCCGGCGCGACAGGAACGCCGAATTCGCGCAGCACCGCACGTGGTTCGCGCACGCCGCGTGCACGGAACACAGGGTCCTTGTACCAATACGGTGGCAAGCCGAGGACCGGCCATGGATAACACGAGCACAGCGTGCAGATGATCAGGTTGTGCACGCCGTTGCCGTTTGCGACCGCCGCCATGTGCTCGCCTTCGGCGCCATCCATGCCTTGCGGGAGTTGCATGGACGCAATGGCTTTGGGTGTGTCGTCTATCAGGAGTTGCTTGAATGCCGGGTCCACCCAGGCGCGCGCCACGATGCGTGCGCCGTTGAACGGTCCCGCAATCGTTTCGAAATGGCCGAGCACGGTGTCGACGGAATCGCTGCCGAGCACACCTTTCTCGATCAGCAGCGCCTCCAGCGCGCGAACCCTTGCTGCACTCGCGGCTTCGCGTTCATCGTCGTATTTGAATAGTTCGCTCATGTTGTCGGTTCCTGGCTCATGGTGAAGATGTCAGTCGGAGGCAAGCAGATAGGCGTCGAACAGATCGGCGTAGATGGTCGTGTTGGGCTCGCTTTTCTCCTTGCCCCAGATATCCGCCGCATCGAACGCCACGCGATACACCGGCATCGCGTGACCGATTCCGTCTGGTCCCGTCGACACGAAGTAGGAAAATGCGCCGGGATAAACGAGATCCACCGTTCCTTCCTTGTTGCGCAAATACCCCGGCAGCCGCGTGTGATCCACCGCGTCGGGGTCGGCCACGCGCACGCGCGCGCCTGTTGCGAAACGCGGCGCCTCCTTGAACTCGTGGAAGCCCGAGTCGCCTTTCACCAGATACGCGTTGATTTGCGTGGCGATCGCTGGGTTGGGTTGATCCGGAAGTGCAGCTTGCGGATTAGCGCGGAAATGGCGAGTCTTTTCGTCGAGCTCGTCAGCCGATACATAACCTTCATCGATGAAAAACTGCGAAATGCCCATCAGCCACTTCTCGTAGTAACGATATTTGAAGTACTCGAACGGCTGCATGCCTTCGGCGCCGGTACGCAGGGACGCCCATGTCCACGTGTTCTTGAATGTAGTGGGCAACTCGGCGACGGGATAGCGTGGCAGCGCATCAGCGAGGTGCGTGCTCTCGGCCATCATCACGGTGTGGATGCCGAAGATGCGTTTCTCCCATGGCTGCACGAACACATTCGTTTCCACATTCACCGGGCCGAGATTCTCGAGTCCGCCGAGGTTGTGCTGGAGTTTCATTCTCTACTCTCCTTTCCGTGAAATCAGTTGAGCTGCGGTTCGGGCTTGCGCGTAAGCGCATCGCCGAGCACTTCCGAGACGATGCCGAACAGCGCACCGGTAATCAGCGCGGCCGCGGCGACGAGCGCAGGATTGTGAATGCCCGCAGTCGTGATGGCCTTGCCCGTTGCCACCGTGGTGCCGACCGTCGATGCAAAGCCCCACACCACCGCAGGCAGAACGTTCAGCAACTTGAGCTTCGACGCCTGCACCATTGCCGCGCTGCCTACGCCTACGCATATAGCGGCGATGATGGGCGTCTGTGCCGAGCTTGCGATCGCGAGCAGCGAGAGCGATGCAATGACAAGCCCGACCAGGTTCGATGCAACGCTCTGAACGAACCCGGCCGGCCCGCCGCCAACCACGAAGAACGACGCCCACGCGATAAACGTCACCCATACCGGGACGGGAAAAACGGTGGCGGTGACATAAGTGTCGACAACAGCCAGGACACCGATGCTAAGCGTGAACGCTTCAGACTTTTTCATTGCAGGCTCCTTGAGGTTAGAAATTCACGACGGGCAAAGACAATCTACGAACGCTTCCCGAAGACGCGGCATATCCAGATCGCGGCCAATGAAAACAAACTTGTTTTCACGCGTTTCATCCGCACGCCATACGCGGCCAGGGCGCGCTTCCAGAAGCATATGAACGCTATGAAAGTGAAACTGGCGCGGCTCCGACGCAAAGTGCAACACGCCCTTCATGCGCATGAGTTGCTGCCCGCGTTCCTGTACAAGCTGATTGATCCATCGATTGAACCGGTCCGGATCGAGCGCGCCGGTTTCGATCAACGCGCATGATTGAATCGACACATCGTGCTCGTGGTCGTGTGCGTTTTCATCGAGTAGATCGGGTTCCAGTTCGAGCAGCGCAGGCAACGAGAAGCGCCGCACGCCGAGCAGCGAATCAGCGGCAACGCGTGAATGACTTGCGGTAGTAATGGATGCAGTCGGATTGAGTGCGCGAATCTGAAGTTTGAGTTGCTGCAACGCGGGTTGATCGATGAGATCGATCTTGTTGATCACGATCACATCGGCGAATGCGACTTGCTCGCGGACGATTTCATCGTTGAGTTGCTGGCCAAAGTGGTGCCCATCGACCACGGTCACGACTGACTCGAGTTCCACTGCTTCCCGCAAGCCGGGGTCCGCAAGGAAGGTCTGAAGCACCGGCGCGGGGTCGGCAAGCCCGGACGTTTCCACGATCAGTCTTTCGATCCCCGCATGCGATCGTGCAAGGAGTTCTTTCACGCTTGCTACGAGGTCGGCGCGCACGGTGCAACACACGCAGCCGTTATTGATTTCTATCAGCGCCTCTTCTTCGGCGACGATCAATTGACCGTCTATACCGACTTCGCCGAACTCGTTCACGACCACGCCAATGCGGCCGCCCGTGTGTTGTTGCATGAGGTGATTGACGAGCGTGGTCTTGCCCGCGCCGAGAAAACCGGAAATCACGGTGACGGGGATTTTGCGTTGCGCCTGGCGCTGGTGCATGGCTGATACCTACGAGGGCTGAGTGAAGTCAGCCTCGTAAAGAGCGAGTATCAGGCCTGTTTTGGACAAGCGGCTTTTGCGAGACGTGCAATGTCTCGAATGCACTTATCTCATGTCTTTATTTGTCAGCACGGTTGATAACGGACAAATTCGGTCCGCATCTGCTCGAGTGTGGACACTTCAGAAGTGGTGCGGCAATGCGCATGTGCGCCCGTGTCTGGGGCGCGTTGGTGGCGCGATGCGCCACAACTGAGCGCCAGCGGCATCCATACAGAACCGGTCTTCGCTGACAGGTCTTTCCTGCGGGGATTGCATCAACGACGTGACCTCACGATGCGAAGATCACGACGCGGTATTCCGCGTCTTGCTGTGCTTGCGATGCTTGGGCGCAGACGAGTGATGTTTCGTGCTTCCGCCCGATACGGACGATTGTCCTTCGCCGAAGTGATAGGTTTCGGCGAATGCGCGGCTTGAAATGAGGGCGAACGCGCCGAGTGTCGAGACGATGATCACGTGCTTGAGTTTCATGGAGCGGATATCCTGAATTGCGACTGATTTAAAGTGCGTCAGCTTATACCAAACGAATCGAATCAAGGCCGACGCACCCTCGCATTTCATTACTTCCGTAACGGCCGGTCCTGCATGAACCAGGACAATGCAAACGCCAGCACTACAACGGCGCTCGCCACCAGAAACACCACATGCATGGAGCCGGCGAAGGCGTTGAGATAAACATCGCGCATGGTAGCCGGCAACTGGTGCACCATTGCGGGCCCCATCGAACGCGGCAGTTCGGTGTTCGCCGGAAGGGCATTGGCGAGCCGGCTTTGCAAGCCGTTCGAAAAAATCGCGCCGAACGTGGCGACGCCGACTGAACCGCCTATCGACCGGAACAGTGTCGCGCCGGATGTCGCCACGCCGATATGCTTGAACGGCACCGCGTTCTGCACCGCCAGCACGAGCACCTGCATCACCATCCCGAGTCCAAGGCCGAGCAGCAACATGTACAGGTACATGATGTGCAGCGGCGTGGCGAGTTCGAGCCGTGACAACAGGAACATCGCAACCGCCACCAGCGCCGTGCCGCAAATCGGGAACCAGCGGTACTTGCCAATCTTGCTGATGATCCGGCCGCTGATGATGGACGTTGAAAGCACGCCGGCCATCATGGGCAGGATCTGCAAACCGGCTTGCGATGGCGTCGAACCCTTCGCCACCTGCAGATAGAGCGGCAGGAACGTGGTCGCGCCGAACAGCGAAAAGCCAATAATGAACCCGATCATCCCGCTCAATATAAAAGTGCGCTCCTTGAAGAGACCAAGCGGCATAATTGGTTCATCTGCCAGACGTTCTTCGTAGATGAAACCGCCCATCGCGATGACTCCGAGCGCCAGCGTGAACCATAGTTGCGGCGAACTCCAGGGCAGCAATGTGCCTCCCTGACTGGTGAAAAGGATGATGCAAGTGAGCGACGTAGCCAAAAACGCTGCGCCCATGTAATCGATTTTATGCTTCACATGTGCCACATGGGGCTTGAACACCAGCCCGATCACGATCAGCGCCACGACGCCTAACGGCACGTTGATATAGAAGATCCAGCGCCATGAAAGATGCTCGACGATAAACCCGCCCAGCAAGGGCCCAAGCACGGTAGCGAGGCCGAACACGCCGCCGAACAGGCCCTGGTAGCGGCCGCGTTCCGCGGGCGGGATCACGTCGGCAATGGCGGCCATCGTCACGACCATCAGGCCGCCGCCGCCCAGCCCCTGCAGCGCGCGCAGCACGATCAACTGCGTCATGTCCTGCGCGACGCCGCACAGGATCGAACCCGCCAGGAAAATGAGGATGGCGGCCTGGATCACGACCTTGCGGCCGAACAGATCGCCGAACTTGCCGTACAGCGGCACCACGATAGTGGACGTCAGCAAATAGGACGTCACGACCCAAGACAGGCTTTCGAGCCCGCCGAGTTCGCCCACGATGGTCGGAAGTGCTGTCGACACGATTGTCTGGTCGAGCGCGCCGAGCAGCATGACGAGCAGAAGCGCCGTGAACAACAACCGGATGGGCGGCCGCTCTGTTGCGGGAAGCGCAACGGTGGGTTGGAAGGTTTCCATCGAGTGCCTGCAATTAATTAACATTGAAGTTAATATTAGGTCACGTCTCTTCCCGGGTCAATTGCGACTATGACTAAAAATGTAACCGAAGCTTCCCGAAGTGATGTTTCAGCCGACCCCGAAAAGCCCGTGCGCCGGCGCGGGCGCCCGTCTGGCGGGCAAAACGGTGAGCCACGGACGCTTCTGCTCGACGTCGCGCTGTTGTTGTTCGCGCGTCAGGGAATCATGGAAACCACGCTCGGCGCGATCGCGCGCGAGGCGGGAGTCACGCCGGCCATGGTTCATTACTACTTCAAGACGCGGGACCAGTTGCTGGACGTGCTCATCGACGAGCGCTTCGTCCCTTTGCGCACCAAGCTTGGGTCCGCGTTTGCCAACTCGGATGCGGAACCGGCTGAGGCGCTGCGTGGTTTTGTGGAAGGGCTAGTGACGGTGGCCGAGCAAAACCCGTGGTTTGCGACCCTGTGGATTCGCGAAGTGATCAGTGAAGGCGGCTTGCTGCGCCAGCGGATAGCAGAACGTTTCGGCGATGAAAACCAGAAGGCATCGATTGAACGTATCGAAAAATGGCAGAAGGAGGGCAAGCTCAATCCGCACCTTGAGCCGTCCCTGTTGTTCGTCTCGTTGTTCGGGCTCACCTTGTTGCCGCTCGCCGCAAATTACAAATGGGCCGAAGAGCGCGGATGGAAGCCGAGACGCGACAACATCGCGCCCCATGCCGTTGCGTTGCTGATGCAGGGAATCGGGCCGATCTGAGGCCGCGGGCTTCTCGAGCCGGGACTGCGCAGGCGCCGAGTCGCTGCCTGCATCGAGCAATCAGGCAATCGTCATCGCCTCAATGTTTGTCGACGCCTGTTTGCGACTTTTGCTGAACGTTTGCCGCAAGTAAACCGAAACCCCGCAGTCGATGCGTGCTACCGTTTCGACTTTTTGCAGCCAGGAGACGGCCATGCCGACCGGACGAGTGAAGTGGTTTAGCGATGCAAAGGGTTTTGGGTTCATCACGCCGGACGATGGCAGCGAAGAATTGTTCGCCCATTTCTCCGAGATCAAGACAGAAGGGTTCAAGACGCTGCTGGAGAACCAGAAGGTCAGCTTCGATATCGGCCAGGGGCCGAAGGGCAAGCAGGCGTCGAATATCCTGCCTGCCTGAGTGTCTCGCCGCGCCGCCTGACTATTTGGCGTGCGTCTCCGGATGCCGCAGGCGTGAGTGATTGCGACCGTACGAGACGTAGATCACGAGTCCGATCACCAGCCAGACGACAAGCCGCATCCACGTGACGAGCGGCAGACCCGTCATGAGCAACAAGCAGAACAGGATGCCGAGAATCGGCACGATAGGTACGCCCGGCACGCGAAACGGCCGGTTTGCGCCCGAGTCGCTGCGCCGCAGGTAGATCACCGCGCCGCATACGAGCACGAACGCGAACAGCGTCCCGATGCTGACCATCTCGCCCAGCACATTGATCGGCGTAAAGGCCGCGACGACGGCGACTACCGCGCCAATCATCGTCTGGCTCAGGTGCGGCGTCTTCAGCCGCGGGTGAACCCGCGCGAACAGTCCAGGCAGCAGTCCGTCTTGCGACATCGTGAAGAAGATGCGGCTCTGGCCGTAGAGTAAAACGAGGATCACGGTCGTCAGCCCGGTCAGCGCGCCTACCTTGATCAGGATGGAGAACCACGTGAGGCCGATCACGTCGACGCCTTTGGCGATCGGATCGGGCACGTTCAGTTGGCCATAAGGCACGAGACCTGTCAGCACGCCGGCCACGGCGATATACAAGATCGTGCAGATGACGAGCGACCCGAGAATGCCGATAGGCATGTCACGTTGCGGCTTGCGTGCTTCTTGCGCGGCGGTGGAAACGGCGTCGAAGCCAATGAACGCAAAGAACACCACCGCCGAACCGCGCAAGATTCCACTCATGCCGAAGTTGCCGAACTCGCCGGTGTTGGGCGGAATGAAGGGATGCCAGTTACCAGGATGCACGAAGAAAACGCCGAGCGCGAGAAACGCAACCACCACGAATAACTTGATCGCGACCATCACATTGTTGAGGCGCGCCGATTCCTTGGTGCCCATCACGAGCATCAGCGTGAGTGCCGCAATGATGAACACGGCTGGAAGATTGACCAGGCCGGAAACTGATGTGCCATCGGCGAGCTTGACCATGGTGCCGGGAGCGGCGGCAAAGCGCGGCGGTATCGTCATGCCGAGGTTATGCAGAAAGCTCACGATATACCCCGACCATCCGACCGCGACCGTGGCGGCGCCCATCGCGTATTCGAGTATCAGGTCCCAGCCGATGATCCACGCAAACACTTCTCCGAGCGTGGCATACGTGTAGGTGTAGCTGCTGCCGCAAACGGGCAGCATGGCGGCGAGCTCCGAGTAACAAAGTCCGACGAAAGCGCATGCGACACCGCCGAGCACAAACGAAAGAATGATGGCTGGCCCGGCGAACTGAGCGGCGGCGGTGCCTGTCAGCACGAAGATTCCTGCGCCGATGATTGCGCCTATGCCCATTGCAGTGATGCTGAGCGCGCCGAGTGTTTTTGCGAGCGGGCGTTCGCCGCCGTCAGCACTCTTGATGATATCTTCGACCGACTTGCGCGCCATGTAACTGGTATCAGCCATCAGTGTCGCCTCGCTTACGTTGTTGGATACGAACCCAACCGGCGTGGCCGGTCGATCTGCGAATCACTACGAAAAACGTTTGATGCAAGACGACTCTGTGGCCCAGTCTATGCCGAATGAATTTGCTTGTGAAGCTGGAAAATATGCTGCGTTTTTGCGCGGCGCTGTGCGAAACGAGTGGGAAGGGTATGAAGCGGGGCGGTGGACGAATCAGGGACTGCAGCATGCGACGGGCCGAAAACGGTTTCGGCGCGTCGTTCGATCAATGTATTAACAACGCATCTTCAGTGCTTGCGACGCTCGCGCACCGCTGCGGCGAGCGTTTGCAAAACGGGCTCGGTCTGCGTCCATGCGAGACATGCGTCGGTAATCGATACACCCCGGCGCAACGGCACACCCGGGTTCAAGTCCTGCCGTCCCTCTTCGAGATGACTTTCGATCATCACACCTATGATCCGCTTGTCGCCATCGTTCAATTGACGCGCAATGTCTTCGCCCACTTCGACCTGACGCAGATGTGACTTGCCCGAGTTTGCATGCGAGCAATCGATCATCACCTGCTCACGCAAGCCCACGTCCTTCAACGCGGCGCAGGCTGCAGCCACGCCTTCGCGATCGTAGTTCGGACCTTTCTTTCCGCCGCGCAGGATGACGTGTGCGTCCGCGTTGCCGCGCGTTTCGAAGATGGCGGCCATGCCCATCTTCGTCATGCCCATGAACGCGTGGCTGGCGGCGGCCGCGACGATTGCGTCTGCTGCTATCTGCACGCCGCCGTCGGTGCCGTTCTTGAATCCGATCGGGCAGCTCAGGCCTGATGCCAGTTGCCGATGACTCTGGCTCTCGGTCGTGCGCGCCCCGATTGCGCCCCACGCGATCAGATCCGCAATGTATTGCGGGCTCAGCAGGTCGAGGAATTCCGTGCCGGTGGGCAGCCCCATGTTTCCGATATCGAGCAGCAACTGACGCGCGCGGCGCAGGCCTTCATTGATGCGGAAAGTGCCATCGAGCAAGGGGTCGTTGATGTAACCCTTCCAGCCTACTGTCGTGCGCGGCTTTTCGAAATACACGCGCATGACGATCAGCAAATCGTCGCGTAGTGCGTCGGCGGCGGTTTTCAAAAGTTGGGCATATGCGATCGCCTGATCGTGATCGTGGATGGAGCACGGTCCGACCACGACGACCAGACGGTCGTCCCGTCCTTGCAGGATATTGGCGATCTCGACGCGGCTTTGTTCGACCAGCGTCTGCACGGACGGCGTCACGGGCAGGTCGTCTTGCAATAGCGCGGGCGAGATCAGCGGACGGACGGCGCCGATGCGGACATCGTCGATGCGCGTGGTGTCCTGGGTCGCGTCGGCCCGGCCGGCCTCCTGGTCGTGGAATGGGTTGTCGAGGCGGCTCATTGTGGGTTCTCCGGAACTGGGCATAGCCCGCGATTATCGCATTTGTGCCGGTCTCCGCGCGTTCCCAGGCGGGTTAACGCGGCTGTAATGTGAAGCGCGTGCTGAATATAGTGTGACTCTTCGCGTCCTCAAAGAGGACGTTCAATCGCGTAGACGAGGAGCCGGACGTGGCCGAGAAGCTGGGATCCCCTGCAGTCGTTGCAAGCACAACCAGCATGAACTTCCGATGGACCGTGCTGATCTGGCTGGTGGCCGGCGGCATCATCAATTACATCGACCGTGCAAGTCTTTCCATTGCAGCGCCGGAAATGATCAGGGAGCTGGGGTTGTCGAGGACGCAGATTGGGCTGCTCGGCACCGTGTTCGCGTGGACCTATGCCGTGATGCAGTTGCCGGCGGGATGGGTCATCGACCGCTTCGGCGCGAAAAGAGCGTATGCGGTCGCGATGATCTGGTGGAGCGTCGCGACCTACATGACCGGCGTGGTGGGCTCGGTGAGCGGATTGCTCGTGATGCGCGCGTTGCTCGCGGTCGGCGAAGCGCCATGCTGGCCGACCTCCGCAAAAATCACGGCGGCGTGGTTCCCGAACAAGGAACGCGGTTTTGCGACGGGGATCTGGGATTCATCATCTAAATGGGGACCGGCGCTCGCGCCTGCCGTACTCGTTGCGCTAATGGTCGCATTTGGATGGCGCTCGCTCTTTCACGTGGCAGGCGCAGTCGGCATTGTGTTCGCGATTGTCTTCCTGCTTTTTTATCGTAATCCGGAGCAAAGCAAGCGGCTTTCGAAAGAGGAATTTGCGTACATAGAGGGGGGCGGTGGCGGGCGCGAACGGTCCATCAGCAACTCTACGCACGAGTGGCGCGGCTTGTTCACGCATCGAAGCGTCTGGGGCATGATCCTCGGATACTTCTGCGCGATCTGGTTGTGGAATCTGTTCCTGGTTTTCCTCCCTTTGTACCTGCTCGACCGCTTCCACATTTCGTTCGTACAGCTTGGTTTTTACGCCAGCATTCCGTGGATTGGCGGCGCGGTGGGAGAAATCATTGTCGGGTATCTGACGAAGAAAATGGTCGATCGCGGCATGGCGACGCCTATTGATGCGAAGCGCATGTGGATCGTGATCTGCGCAATCGGCGCTGCAATTTCGGCTGTCGCGATTCCGTTCGTTGACTCGCTTGGAATGACGATCACGCTCATGACACTCGGCCTTGCGTTCCTTGCCGCGATCATTGGCGCGGCATGGGCGTTGGCCTCGGATGTCGCGCCCAAGTCTATGGTCGCCTCCGTGAGCGCAATCCAGAACTTCGGCGGTTATTTTGGCGGTGCGTTCTCGCCCGTGGTAGCCGGGTTTATTGTCGATAGAACCGGTTCGTACACCATCGCGCTGATTTCAGGCGGCGTGATAGCGGGGTGTTCCGCGCTCTTCTATTGGTTCATGGTGAAGCGCGTAGTGGCAGAACGAGGCGAAGCGTAGACGAAAAAAAGCCCTTCCAGTGTGTGCTGGAAGGGCCTTGGTGCGTTACGACACCATCGCCTGACCCGATCCCAGATCGGCGCCTGTCGTCGGATCCGAACTCGGATCTGATGCCGTGCGTGCGGCCATCGCCTGCAGCACGTCGATGTCTGCTTCCGATACCCCAACGCTTGCCAGTCCGTCACCGCCGTCCACGGCCGGCTGCGGATCTTCCACGAACTTCCAGTCGCCGCCTTCGTTCCACGGTCCGCGCAACGCCGGTTCCGTGCCTTGCGACATGTTGTAGTACACGCTGGTGAATTCTGGCTTGCCCGGCAACTTTCCCTGCGGGAAATTCGGCTGGATGGAGTGCAACGCCTTCTCGAACGACTTCTGGTGCGCGATTTCGCGCGTCATCAGGAAGCCGAGCGTGTCGCGGATGCCAGGGTCGTCGGTGAGATTGATCAGGCGTTCGTAGACGATCTTTGCGCGCGCTTCGGCTGCAATGTTCGAACGCAGATCGGCAGTCGGCTCGCCAATCGTGTCGATATAGGCAGCCGTCCAGGGAACCCCGGCCGAACTCGTCAGCGCGGGACCGCCGCCATAAAGCAGCGACGTGATGTGCGAGTCGTTGCCGTTGCCCGTCAGCGAGCGGTACAGCTCGGCTTCCTCTTCCACGCCTTCAGCAAGCTGGCCCTTGGCGCCTTTGTTCAGCATCGCGACGATCGAACCGATGATCTCGAGGTGGCTCAGTTCTTCAGTGGCGATGTCGAACAGAAGGTCCTTGCGGCCCGGATCGTCTTCACCGACTGCTTGCGTGAAGTACCGGCATGCGGCCGCGAGTTCGCCTTGCGACCCGCCGAATTGCTCGAGCATCAGATTGGCGAGACCGGGATTCGGCGCTGCGACGCGCACTGTGTACTGCAGGCGTTTGTTATGTACGAACATGGGTGAATCTCCTTTGAGGTTAGTCGAAGCATGGCGTCGTGTTTTCGACAGACGTGTCCACGCCCGCGAATCATCGCGACGAAAAAACAGACCGGACATGTCGAGTTGCTCCGGACGGTAACGCACTCCAAACCGCGTTACACCCAATGAAGGGCGCCCGGATCTCAAAGCATCTGCAATGCTCTGGCGAACTCGCGGCGACGTCACCGCGAGGGTAAAGAAAAGGACTACGGGATTGACTTCAGCATTGGCCGTTCCCGATGCATTGCATTGCGTTTTTTGCGGTTAAAAAACTGAAAAAATTTGACGCGATGCAAAAACCAGCCTATAACCATCTCATGGGATGGTAATGGGAAGGAAAATAGAGCAATGCAGAAACTCGAAGTGGTCCGGCCGAAAGGCGGCGAGACCGAGAAGATCACGATCAATCTGGGCCCGATCGACCTCGGGCAGATCGACTTGCTGGTCGAAGAAGGCTTTTATTCAAACCGCACGGATCTGATCCGAACAGCGATTCGCAACCAGCTTGCAACGCATGCGAACGTCGTGAACGAAACCGTTACCCGCCGCGCGCTGGTGCTCGGCATGCAGCATTTTTCGAAACACGATCTGGAAGCCGCGCGTGATGCGGGCGAGCGTTTCGATATCCAGGTGCTAGGACTTGCGAGCATCGCCGCCGACGTCACGCCTGAACTCGCGCTGGAAACGATTGCATCGATAGTCGTGCTTGGCGCATTCCACGCATCGCCGGCGGTGAAAGCAGCGCTGGCCGGCCGGATCGGCTGAGCGCTCCAACAGCTACTACTGGAAAAATAATGAAACTCGACGACGGATTCCTGCACTCCATGCAGGATGCAATGAAGTTGCTGCGCACACGCGGCCCGAAGGAAGCGACCGCGGCGCTGCAGCGCGCACTGGGAGCGCATGCACCGCACGCGCAGCAAGCGTTCACAGCGGACACGCCGCCCGCACAAACGTCCGGCACGTTCAGCACGAATACCCATGCGAACGCGGCGGGACTGCGGACATACAAGTTGTATGTGCCGACGAAGTACAACGGCCAACCAATGCCGCTCGTCGTGATGCTCCACGGCTGCACGCAAGATGCCGATGATTTCGCCGCCGGCACGCAGATGAACGCATTGGCCGAGCGCGATGGGTGCATCGTCGTGTATCCCGTGCAGCCGCAGCAGGCGAATGCATCGAAGTGCTGGAACTGGTTCAAGCCGGCCGATCAGCGGCGCGACTCCGGAGAGCCATCGTTGATCGCGGGCATCACGCGCGAGGTGATGGCGAAGTACGCCGTCGATCCGGCGCGTGTGTATGTGGCGGGTTTGTCGGCGGGCGGCGCAATGGCCGCGATCATGATCCGCGCATATCCCGATCTTTACGCCGCGGCGTGCGTGCATTCCGGGCTTGCGGCGGGTTCCGCACACGATCTGCCGTCGGCGCTCGCGGCCATGCGCGGCGGGAAGTCTGTGAACGCCCGCGATATCGAATCGCCAAAACGGCCGATGATCGTCTTTCACGGAGACGCCGATACCACGGTGCATCCAACGAATGCCGCTGAATTATTGCGTGCGTTCGGCGGCCAGGCCGTGGTGTTCGATGAAGCCACAAGCGCCGAGCCGGGCAAGCGCCAGAGCACCGTGGAACGCGTGAAATCCGCCGATGGCGTGGATGCCGAACTGTGGCTCATCCATGGCGCGCCGCACGCGTGGGCAGGTGGAAGTGCACGAGGTTCGTACACCGATGCAACCGGGCCTGACGCCAGCGCGGCCATGATGCGCTTTTTCCTCGATCATCCAATACGCGGCTAAAGGAAAGGACACCATGAACGAAAATGCAAATACAAATGCAAACGAACGGGACATGGCGCTGCTGCGCGAGGTGATCGCGTTATCGGAGAAGTCGAGACGTGATGGACGGCATCCGTTCGCCGCGCTCATAGCCGACGAACACGGCCGGATCGTCGGGCAAGCGGGCAACAATTCCATGCCACCGCTAGGCGACCCCACGCAGCATGCCGAGTTGCGCGCCGCCGCGCAGGCGGCGAAGGCGCTGT
Organism: Burkholderia sp. PAMC 28687; assembly: GCF_001577465.1. Lineage (NCBI taxonomy): Bacteria > Pseudomonadati > Pseudomonadota > Betaproteobacteria > Burkholderiales > Burkholderiaceae > Burkholderia > Burkholderia sp. PAMC 28687. Next base: position 1,169,528 of record NZ_CP014507.1, on the reverse strand, counting down.
CGCCGGAGCAGTTGCTGAAGTGCACGCTCTATACGAATGCCGAGCCGTGCTGCATGTGTTCGGGCGCAATCTATTGGTGCAATATCGGGCGTGTCGTGTATGCAATGTCCGAGCGGCGTTTGCTCGAGATTACCGGCGCTCATCCGGAAAACCCGACCTTCTCGCTGCCATGCCGCGAGGTGTTCGCGCGAGGGCAGCGGAAGGTGAGCGTGGTCGGGCCGCTTATTGAAGATGAAGCGGCCGTCGTGCACGAGGGATTCTGGACGTGACCAGCACCTGAAGCTCGCGTCCAGACTACCTTCAAGCCGGCAGCGAAAAACTTCCGATCGCTTCGCGCAGCACATCGACCTGATCCTTCAGTGAATGCGCCGCGGCCGCTGCCTCTTCAACCAGCGCCGCATTTTGCTGCGTGACCTGATCCATCTCGCCCACCGCACGGTTCACCTGTTCGATGCCCGCGCTTTGCTCGTTGGAAGCGTGGCTGATTTCATCGAGGATCTCGTTCACGCGACGCACGGAGCTCACGATCTCGCCCATCGTCGCGCCCGCGTTCGATACCAGCGACGCCCCTTCTTTCACCGTATCCGTCGACGTCCCGATCAGCGCCTTGATCTCTTTCGCAGCCGTCGCCGAACGCTGCGCGAGGCTGCGCACTTCCGCCGCCACGACCGCGAAGCCACGTCCTTGCTCGCCTGCCCGAGCCGCTTCAACGGCTGCGTTCAATGCGAGGATATTCGTCTGGAACGCAATGCCGTCGATCACGCCGATGATGTCGCCAATCTGCTTCGAGCTTTCGGTGATGCGCGTCATGGTGTGGATCACTTCTTCGACCACGCCGCTGCCGCGCTGGGCGACATCGGCGGCTTCGCCCGCGAGTTTCGCCGCTTGCGTGGCGCTATCGGCGTTCTGCTTCACGTTTGCAGTCATCTCGTCCATGCTCGATGCCGTTTGCACGAGCGCCGCGGCTTGCTGCTCGGTGCGCTGCGACAGGTCGGTGTTGCCTGCAGCAATCTCCGATGCCCCCACGTTGATATTCTCGGTTCCGGCACGAACCCGCGATACGGTCTCGACCAAACCGCTTTGCATCTCGCTCAGTGCGTACATCAGGCTGTGTGAATCGCCTGCGGCAAGCGGTACATGCGTGGTCAGGTCGCCGCGTGCAATGCGTTGCGCCGCGCTGACCGCAATGGACGGATCGCCACCGAGTTCACGCTTGATACTGCGCAACACCAGCAACATGACGAGCGACGCCAGCACGCCGAGCACCGCCGTGATCGCGAACCAGCGCAATGCGCTCGCGTAGAAGGCTCTCTGGATATCGTCGGTGTACATGCCGGTCACGATGTACCAGTCCCACGGCACGAAGTGATTGGCGAAGCTGATCTTCGGCACCGGCTTTTCGCTGCCGGGCTTCGACCACAGGTAACTGATGAAACCGCCTTCAGGCGTCGAATTACCCGCGGTGACGATATTGACGAACAGTTTGTTGCCGTCGGGATCGGCGAAGTTGGCCAGGTTCTGGCCGTTCAGCGCGGGTTTGATCGGATGCATGATCATGACGGGGCGCGAGTCGTTGACCGAGATGTAGCCGTCGGTACCGTATCGCATGGAAGCGAGGACATCGAGCGCGCGCTTTTTCGCTTCGTCTTCGGAGATCGTCTTGTTTGCGGCGAGGCTCTGGAAATGCGCCGTCATGCTTGCGCCCTGCGCCACCAGCGCTTTCAATTGGTCGCGCCGGTCATCGAGTGTGGCAGAACGGCTTTGCCACGCTCCTATGAATCCAATCGCCACAAGTCCGAGCCAAAGCACGGCGATCATCGATCCGAGCTTTTGATTCAACGTCATCTTATTCATGTCTACCGCCGTCGCCTGTGTTGAACCGTGTGTACGAATATGTGGGGCGTCGGGCGCTGCCGATCGCCATGCCTGACTCATTTACGGCATGACAGCGGAGGAATGTAGGGGTGGGATAACCCGTAGCCAAGCAGGATTTCTGCGAGTTTTCACACTGCCGCTTCGCCTGGCGTTGAGCAAGAAGCGGTGGAACTCGCCGTCTCCCTCAAGTCCCGGTTCCTGCCTGCCGATAAACATTCAAAGGACGCGTCTGTCGCACGTCTTCGATTTGAACCTTCCCCGAGCCTACCTCGTTAAAAACTGTTGCGATTTTGCCTAAGTCACACCGCGACGGGTAATGGAGGCATAGAGTTAAAGTGCTTTCTGAGGTATGTGGTGCGTTGCGGGAGGGCGTATGAAACGCAGAACGGTTAGACAGCTTGTTGCTCAGTTGGCGGATTTGAGGAATCTCGCGCGGTGTAGCGCACTGAGAGCTTCTTCCGCCAGCAGCACGATGATGCAAAGCTCGCTTGAAGGTGCCGGGCGGAAGACGCCGGACGTGTCAAGCGAGGCGGACGAAGTTGGGCAGGAATCGTTTGTTGGAGCGGCACATGAAATCCACGCATGAGCATTCGCTGCGGACCCAGGTCGAAAAATGGCTTGCGCCAGGTTTGTCGACACCTGTTCGCGTCACCGAATTCAGCCGTACGCGCGTTGGGCGGCGGCGTTATGTATGTGTAGAAACGGCGCTGCCGCGGGGCTTGCGCGCGCTGCTGTTCTTTCGTCACGACGATGGCTGCTGGTGCGTGTTTCCTCCCGCTTCAGACGGGGCGTCCTCTGATCGATCGATGATGAACCGCGCGCAGCTTGGATGAATCGATCAGCTTCAGATAGTTCGGAATGCTTGGTTTAAAGAACGCACAGGGATGTGCCTACTGCGCGTGATGTACGGTTCACATGGCCGCCCTTCTTTTGCCATGTGCTAAAAAACATGCTGGGAGAATCGCCATGTACATCGGCCTGCTCGTTTCGCAAGTGCGGCATCCTCAAGAACGGCTTTCTTATCCCGACGCCGCGTTGTCCCAGGCAGAACCTTCGGCGCACCGGTTCGCTGCACTCTGGAACAGAATCAAGGGTGCTTTTTCGCATCGAGCCTGAAGCATTCCGTTATTCTCCGCGTCCTTCAGCACGGCCGGAATGATCCGGCTGGAGCCTTCCTATACTGTTTCGTAAGTGCTGCGGTCGCCTGACGGCCACATCAATTTCTACTTCCTCCATGCAGCGCATCGGCGTGTTCGACGTCAATTGCGTTCGCCTCACCTTTCTGATATCGGTCGACCAGGTTAGCCGGATTACGTTGACCTGCTGATCTACTGACTTGTCAGCGATCCCGTTCGCTCGCTGTTTTTCCGGTTGCGAAACGAATACGGCACAAACACGTTTATTGAAAATACTCGCTTGACGAAAGTAAAGGCGATGCACGCTTTGCTTCAGGAAGTGGCGCTCTCCTGGTCTTTGATCTTCATTCAACGGATCGCCCATGAATAAGCGAAACGAGCGCTCGATGCTCGCAGGCCTGCGGGTTCCTTTTCTTCTTAGCGGACTGATCGTGGCGCATGCAAGCCACGCCGCAGCCGTCGATCTTCCAGGCATGCTTCCCAGCATGATTGGCGGCGGCCTCGGCTCCACGACCGACTATGCGGGCGGCAAGGATCGATTTGTCGGCGTTGTGCCGGGCGTGCGCTACGTGACCGATGGCGGGCGCTTGTTCGAATTGTATGGGCCGTACGCACAATTCGATTTTGGCGGCATCACCGGGCTGCAATATGGACCGGCCATATCGCTTCGTCTTGGGCGCAGTAATGTCGATGACCCGGTCGTCTCCCAGGTCCACGAAGTTCACACCACGGTCGAAGGCGGGGGGTTCGTCGGCTACGAGTACGAGCATGTGGGGACTGTGCCGTACCGGCTGCGCGGGTCTGTGACGGTCGTGACCAACGCGGGCATCGTCTATACGGGGGCGCGCGTTTCTGTGAATGGCAGCTTCTGGATGCCGCTGAACCGGCGGGTTTTCGCCGGCGTGGGCGTCGGCGCGAGCTGGGTCAGCCAGGGCTTCAACCCATCGCGTTATACACAAGTGTCGTCGCCGTCGGCTTCGCGTAATAGGCGCAGTGTTTTTGCGGCAATATGAACTTCCCTGAGTCCGAGCCAGATCGTTTTCGCGCCGGGTTCGCCGTCGCTTTTGCGTCCGAGGAATCCCCCCAGGCGTGCGATCAGGCGCAATACTTCATTGAGCTTGGGCTGGGTCGGACGGGGTACTTTCGTGAACAGGTAGGCACTGCGAATTTCGTCTGGATCAAAGAAAAGATGCGCGTCCAGATCGGGGCAAGTGCGTCCCAGCCGCATCAGATAGGCCACGCGCCAAGCCACTACCAGGAACAGCGCCAATGCGCGCTCGAGCTGTTCGATCGAGCCGAGCTGAAGCGCCTCGACGCGGCAAGCATTCTTCAAGATGTTGAACAACATCTCAATTTCCCAGCGCGCTCGATACCAGTCGATCAATTCGATCGCCTCTTCCGAGGTCGTCGCCACGCGGTTGGTCAGCAAGCGCCATTCGATCGGCTTGACTCCCGCGGGCGCATCAAACTCGCGCGCGACCAGACAGGTGGCCGCCACGCACTTGCCTCGGCCTGTGGGCAACTCTACGCGCTGCATCCACAGGTGCTGGCGCACCGTGCGTGCCTTGACACCATGACGCGAGGCCATTGTGAAGCTGATCTGCCCGATGGATTCGCCACGGGTCGCGCGGTCCCACAGCTTGTCTCCCTCCGGCAAGCAGCGGTTATGCGTGGCACGTACCAGCCAGTCGGCCGGCGTACCCAGTGCTTGGGCGCGCTCCATGAGCGCCATCAGGTCCGCTTCGCGGTCCGCCACGTACACCAGGCGCGTGGATGGCAGGCTCGGTGCCATCTCGGCAATGCGTTCATACCCCTCGATCCAACGCAGACTTTCCTTCAGCCCGCCGCGCTTGCCCGATTCGTCCTTCTTCTCGCGCGCCCACATCCACGCGTCCAAAATACCCAAGGGCTCGCGCTGCGGCGTGACCGCGTAGGTCGGATGCAGATACATGCCGCGCTGGGCCTCATAGCTCAGTGGTCCGAGTCCGAACGTGCCTTGACCGTTAAAGTCCAGCTCCGTGGTGTCTTGCAGGCACAGCACCACACGATGCGCTTCCATCCGCTTTTGCGTGTGCTGCCAATGGGGCTCGAGAATCGCGTGCCAGTCGACGTTCTCGTTGTCGAAGAAGCGGTACGCCGCCATCGTCTCGCCCCAACCCTGGCATGCCTTGGGGACACTGGCCATCGGGTCGGCCGCCAATCGTTGCATCAAAAGCCTCGCTCGCTTGTTCAGGCGCGCATCGCCGAGCTCGAGTTGCTCGAATTCCGTCTGGGTCCAGGGCGTCGTTTCGGTGACCAATACGTTCACTCAAAAAGCGAAAGTAAACGCGATTTGCCGAAAGTTTACAAGCCCCCACTCCATGTCATTGAAAGTAAACATGTTTCTCTGCGCTCAGCGACCACCGATCAGAGATGTGTATAACGCAATGGCTTCAACCAGGTCTACTTCGGTGTCACACAGGAAGATTCGGCGCGCAGCGGGCTGCCCGCGTTCAGTCCTTCAGGCGGACTGGAACAGATGACAGGATGGCTCGCTGCAATCTATCAATTCGACAAACACTGGTTCGGCGGCGCGATGATCTATTGCCAGCGAATCTCGGGTTCGGCGGCGGACAGTCCTATCGTGACGCAGCGTGGCAATCGCAATCAGATCACGTATGGCGCAGGCGTCGCTTATGCATTCAAATGAGCATTCAAATAATGCACTGGTTCATTCGAGTTCCACGCCCTTCAGCTCGGGAATGAGAAAAACCGTCGCCAGCATATCGAGCACGTATATGCCCGCGAGCGATGCAATCGCGACTTGCAGCGAATACGACGCAGCCAGTCCGCCCACGATGATCGGACCGAATCCGCCGACCGCCCGTCCGATATTGAACAATACGTTCTGCGCTGTCGCACGAGCCGCGGTCGGATAGGCTTCTGAAATCAGCGCCCCGTAGCCGCCGATCATCCCGTTGATGAAGAGTCCCATCACCGCACCGGCCCAGAGCATGGCGCCCGGCGTGGATAACGTCGAATAGAAGATGACCATCACGACGGAACCCGCCTGGAAGAGCAGGAAGGTCGGCTTGCGGCCAATGCGGTCAGCAAGTTGGCCGAAGAGATAAACGCCGATCATCATTCCGACAATGGTCACCGAGGTCCACAACGCCGACTTGGTCAGGCCGAAGCCGAGCGTCTTTCCAAGGTAGGTCGGCAGCCAGATCATGATGCCGTAGTAGCCGAAGTTCTGGACAGAACACAGGATCACTATTCCGATGCTCGCGCGCGTCGTGACGGCATTGGCGACAAGCAGTCTGAAAGCGTTTGCGCGGCGCTCGGGTTTGATCGCACTTCGCACGAATACCTCAGGCTCATGCAGCGAGTTCCTGACCATCCACGCGATGACCGCCGGCGCCACGCCAAGCAGGAACATGCCGCGCCAGCCAATGTGTGGCAGCAGCAGCGGCGTCAGCAAGGACGCGGCGAGGACGCCTGTCTGCCATCCCAGCGCAACGTAGGACGACGCCCGCGCACGATACTTCGCGGGCCATGCCTCGGCCGCCAATGCCATGCCAATACCAAACTCGCCGCCGAGCCCGATCCCCGCGATGGTCCGGTACGCAAGCAGATCCCAGAAGCCCGTTGCAAACGCGCACAGTCCTGTGAAGACCGCGAACAGCACGATGGTCCACGTCAGCACGCGAATCCGGCCGTAGCGGTCGCTCAGCGAGCCGAACACAATACCGCCCGCGACCGCGCCGATCAGCGTCCACGTCACCAGTGCGCCGGATTGCTGCGTGCTCAGATGCAATTCCAGCGCGATGGCGGGCAGCATGAAGCCGAGGATGAGCAGATCGAAGCCGTCCATCGCGTAGCCGGTTGCCGAGGCGATGAGCGCCTTCCACGCGTTTTTATCGGCGGTAAGTTTGGTGCTCGGTGCTGTCGGCACGCTGCTTCCGGATGCCTTTGCGTCGGCTTCCATATAAGCTCCAGTGGGGATTCGTTTTGAATTTGAAAGCGTCGCGTGCAGCTGAGAGTCGAGCGAGCAAGCATTCGATGCTGGACCAACCGACGGGGGCTGGTGCCCCCGATCGCCCGCCGTGCAGACTTGCTTAGCTCGTTGTCTGGCTCTCGGCCACGGCTTCTACCGCGCGTTTGCGCGCTGCTTTTTTCGCCGGCGCGGTCTTCTTCAATGCTACGGCTTTTTTCGCGACGCCTTTCTTTGCTGCCGCTTTCCTGGCCGGTTTCAAGGCCGCTTTCTTCGCCGCTTTCTTCGCTGTTGCGCCGCTCGTGGCAGAAGACTTTGCCTTGGCGTTCTTGCGGGCTGCGCCCGGTTGCGTGACCTTGGCATCTGCCGCAGCAGCGCCTTCCGCAATCAGGAACTTCGAGCGGTCCTTGACCTGGGCAATCCATGCGGGTGCACGCCCGTGTCCGGTCCAGGTTGCGCCGGTCTTCGGATGAAGATACTTGGCCGCGCCCTTGCCCGGCAGACTGCCTGCCGTCTTCCGCCTTGTTTTCAAGGGTGTTTTCGCCGCGCTGCCTTTGGCCGCTTTTGCATTGCGCAGGGCCTTTGCTTTCTTCTCGATGTCCTCGGTTGTCAGGCCGTGCTCAAGCATGATGTTTCGAATCTGATCGACTGCCGCTTGCATCTTTTTTGCGATCAACGCGTCAGCCTGAACCTGTAGCTTCGTTATTTTGACGCGAAGCTGTTCGATTGTAGGCATTGGGACCTCCTGTAATGGATGTGGCCGCACTATGCCATGAGCGCCTGATTTGCAAAAGTGCCGATGAAGTGGAGGCACGCGAGAGGCACCATTTCGTATCGATACGAAGTCTTCAAAAGCGACTTGAGAGAAGAGCTAAAGACAGCGGCCAACGAACGTCATGGGTGCTCTTGAACAAGGTTTTTCCATATCCAAGTCAATGAAGTGAGGTACAGGTACCCGGATTCGTGACTTTCATGCAAAAAACCCTTTAATTTATGGTCTGAGATGTTGCGTCTTGAAGGCGGTGTTGTTACGCTGGCGCCCAACCCGAGGATTTGTACCTTTGCGTTAGTCGGTGACGGCGCAAAGGCAAAGGTCTTGGGCAACTTTTGACTATAAGCGAGGCACTCATGGCAACAACCACCACGAAGAAAACCGCAGCTCCGGCATCGAAGAAAGCAGCAGCGCCGGCGACCAAGAAAGTGACGGCCGCAAGCAAGAAAGCAGCGCCGGTAGCAAAGAAGGCAGCAGCGCCTGCAGCCAAGAAAGCAGTTGTGGCCACGCCGCTGAAACCCATCAAGGACTCGTTCACCAAGGCGTCGCTGACTGTTCATCTGGCAGAACGCTCGGGCGTCGAGCCGAAGGCAGCGAAGGCATTGCTCGCGGCACTCGAAGAAACGCTGCTCGCATCGATTCACAAGAAAGGTGCCAAGGAGTTCACGCTGCCGGGCTTGCTGAAGGTCGTTGCGCAAGACGTGCCGGCGAAGAAGAAGCGCTTTGGCAAGGACCCGTTCACGGGTGAAGACAAGTGGTTCGCGGCGAAACCGGCATCGGTGCGCCTGAAGGTGCGCCCGCTGAAGAAGCTGAAGGACGCAGCACTGTAATCGAAGCACGGCAGTTGAGTCGTCAGAAGTAAGAACGCCCCTCGCGATGAAAATCCGAGGGGCGTTTTTTATTGTCAGCCTGAAAGATGTTGCAGGCTATTTCGACTGCTCCATCGATGACTTCAGTTCCTTTGCCGCCTCTTCAATCCGCTTTGTCACGATCGCGTACGCTTCGGTCTGTGCCTGCTGCGTTTTCTGTGCGATATCCTGCATGTCGGCAAGCGCCTGATGCAGCGCCTTTTGTACGACCTCGGTCGGATTGGCTGCGGCTTTCGCCGGCGACGTAGCGAACTCCTGCGCGATGGTCTGGAAATCGCCTAGCGCCCGGCGAAGGATTTCGAGCTGTTTGTCGCGTAGCGCTTCCATGCCGCCGAATGCGACGCGATTCGCGGCCGCCAGCGCTTCGACGTCCTTGCGGCGGGCATCGAGGATTGCCTGGACATCGAATCCGGGAAGCTTGTATTGCTGGAACATTGCGGCAAACTGACTAAACGGGTCGGCGTACTCGGGCTTTGCCATGTGCGTCTCCAATAGGTTTGTTAGCGTTCGAAAAACGCCGGCGCTACTGCGTGTACCACCTTCCGCGCCCAACGCTCATTCGATATTACAGCGGAACGGCCGTTACCGAACCCGAGGGAAAACGCGCGGGAGTTTCGCGGACATGCGCGACGCACTGTAATTTAAAGAGACAATTACCCGGGAACGTAGCGCGTTTGAGTGGCTCATAAGAATGAAGGGACGTTGCGTGTCCCGGCGCACGAGTGGAGTGAATGATGAAAGTCGCAGCGAAGATTTTTATATCTGTGCTGATTGCGGGCACGTCGGCGGGGGTTCATGCGCAGGCAAGCGCGGCTCCGGACGATGCCGCAAACTCATCGCTCACACGCAGTTCCGCTCCTACGGGAAATGCCGCCGGTAATGATCCTCAAACGAGCACGGGCTTGAGCAAGGGAACAGACGGCGTTATCAGCAGCATGAGAGCCAACGGCACGCGGACCACTGAAAGTCCTCTTGTCAGGGCGCCGAACAGAACCGGGACCATGCCCCGCACGCGTTGATCTCCCGCACGTTCACCTGAACACCAGCCCGCGAGCGCCGTCTCGCTGCAGTACGAAGTCCTGGATCACCATGGCGAGGTCTTTCTCGTTAGGACGCGTTCCCCAGGTGCTGTACCCCGCGACCGAAGCAATCACGAACCACGAGTGGGGCGGGAACCATTCGGCGATCACACCGCCTTCGCCGATGATCCTCAGGCGCCCGGTATCCCGATGAAATTCCGCCGACATCGACACACCGTCAATGTCCCTGCTTGTCCGGACCGGTCTGCTTAGCATCATGCGCTCCCTGTTGCGGCGTGTTTTATGACATCGGTGATATGGAATGTTTGGATCAAGCGGATCCCGGGCTATCGTGCGCAGCGAGCGCGACAGTCCGGGCTTTTATTGAAGGCGTTGAATCATTCGCACGATGAAAACCGTGCGGCGGCAAAACGGCGCGGTAAGGCCGCACCAAAATTTACCCAAGCGGCTTGTGATTCCGGATGCGCGGCGAGGACCGCGCATGACTGAAACATAAGTCGACGATATCCAACAGGCAATCCCTCTTTTAGGAGGGCATCGACTGATCGGGTATTGAGTCAGATAAGACAATAGATCGACGGACAGGCAGGCCGCAATGCACTTAAATGCGGCCTGCCTCGCGAAGCAAACGTCGAAGCAACATGACCTGGTTGACGGCATCGGCTTCGAGCAATGACAAGCCGTCCTTCGAGAAGACCTCTTCGGGATGATGCTGCGGGTCGCCGGCGAGCCCCGACTCGATGCTCTGCCCAACGCACGTGATCCATTCTGCAAGCGGCGCGTTTGCGGCGAACCCTGCGCCGAACGAGCGTGCGCGTGTCGCCGTTCCCGCCACCCGGCGCAGCAGCGCGAGCGCAGTGGAGCCGGTGCGGTCCTCGCTGGATGTATCGAGTTTTTCGAGCCGTAGACGTGCGAGCACTTCCTCCGCGTTGTTGCTTGCAAGACCCGCGGCGCGTCTTAACCGCTCGAGCTCGAGTTCATCGCGTTTCGATCTTCCGAGCGACTCGGCAAGGTAAGCGAAGTTGGCCGCGATTGCCTCGATCAATCGTTGATTGAAGCGGGCCGGTTCACGGCTTGGCCATAGCAGGAAAGTCGCGAGCAATGCAACGACACAACCAAACACGTTGTTCGAAAGCCGCGTGATGGCATAGCCAAGTTCAGCACCGCCGGGCGCCGCGAAGTCCGCGACGAGCACGAACGTCGGCGTGATGAAAAGCACAAAAAGGCTGTAGCTCACGGGTCTGAGCGCCATGGTCGCGCACACGAGCGGGAACACGACCAGCGAAATCGCCACGGGCGAATGAACGGCAAGACCGATTGCGGCGGCAAGCAAGCCGCCGACAATGCTCCCCGCCGCGCGCTCGATGCTGCGTGGCCAGCTCGTTGCAATGGACGGCTGCAGGATCAGCAGCGTGGCCATGGTCGCCCAGTATCCGAACGGCAGGTGGAGCAGGCGCACCGTGATGAACACGATGGTCGCCGCCACCGCAACACGCGCCCCATGCCGCGCGCCGATGGAATCGGTGGACGCATTCGCCTTCAACGTTTCGACGCCACGTTTCAGAGTCGCTACCGCCGCATTCCACCAAGCGTCCTGCACGATCGGAGCGGGTTCGAGCTCGCTGAAATCGACATCGAATCGAAGTGCGATCTTTTCGCCCAGCGCGGTTTCCAGTTGCTGCGCAAGCGAGTGAAGCCGGTCGCGCTGATGCCACGTCGGTTCCCAGGGTTGATCGGCGAGGGCGCGCGACAGTCGTGACAGTACTTCAGCAAAGGCCTCCAGAGCACGCGCCGCACGCTTCGAATTGGGCAGCCTATGATGACCGCGCTCGCAGGCATCGGTGACGGCAATCAAATACGCGAAGATCTGCTCGCTGTCGGCGAGTGCGAGAAGCAGGTTGTTGTAGGTGTCGCGCCGGTCTGCCTTCGCCGATGGAACCCGCGCCAACGCCTTGCGTGTCGTCTCGATCGCGGCGCGCGCCTGCCCCCGATACCGCGACGCATGCGACGCCCATTCCTGGAATCCGGCGCGGTCGCGCTTGAGCAGGCGAGCGCTGTCGCTGGCGATATCGGCGAGTCGCGCATAGGTCGAGCGCATGGCGGCGCGGCTCGATCCAAACGGATGAATGCGCCAGACGGTGAAGCTGAGTGCAGTCGCGAACAGGCATCCGGCAGCATATAACGCGAGAAATCTAAAGCTTTCAAATGAACCGTGAATGGGACGATCGACCATCACCACGCACGCCGTTGCGGCGAGAATGCCGACTTGCGCCGATGCCGATCCCCAGATCCGGGCCAACGCGCCGAGGCCTGAAAACACAAAAACAGCAACAGCCGCAGCGACAATATTCGATCCCGACGCGTAGGCCGTCAGCCCTCCGCACACGGTGGATAACAACGCGAAGGCGCTCATGGATGCAAACCGCATCCGGTTCGATCCGGCCGCGTCCGCGAGGCACGTCCAGAACGCGCCGATTGCCGCCCACGAAAACTCCGGCATGTGCAGCAGGTTGCCGAGCAGCAGCATGACCGTCGATGCAAACGCGGCGCGCAAGCCTTCCGACAAATCCGCCTGGCTGACCGCGAACGACACCATCCACACGGGACGATTCCGCGCGACGGAGTCGAGCAAGCCGGATGCCGCCTTGCCGTGGCGTCCCGCTACTTTTCTTGATTCGCGATGAAGATCTCGCAGGCGCGACATAAGCTCGATGGACGTCCGTGTGTTGCGCTACGTTGAGGGACCGCGTTGTTTCTCGTTGATGATCCACAGCACTTCGGCGTCTTCCTGACTCGTCGATACCGCCGCGTGCCCCGTGCGGCTGTCGAAGTAGATGCTGTCGCCGGCTTCCAGATGTGTCGGCGCGTAGAGCTCGGAGTAAAGGCAGACCGCGCCGCTCAGGACGAACAGGAATTCCTCGCCTTCATGCCGGCCCCATTCCTCGAATGCATCGAGTGAATGCGCGGTGATACGGATGCGAAACGGGTACATGGCCTTTTGCGCGAGTTCGGTCGCGAGCAGTTCCATTTCGTAGCAACCGGCCGTGTGCGGGCTTCCCTGCCCCTTGCGTGTCAGCGCACGTCGGCCTCCGGCATTGGCTTTGGGACTGGAGCCGAACAGCTCGACCAAGTCGATCTTCAGGCCATGGACGATCCTTTGCAGCACGTCGAAGGTCGGCGACATCAACCCGTTTTCAACCTTCGATAAAGTCGAACGCGATACGCCGCACAAGCGGCTCGCGACTTCGAGCGTCAGCGTTTGCTGGAGACGCGCAGCTTTGACCCGGCGGCCAAGGTCTGTCGATGATTGCTCGGCTGGCCTCAAGAGATTCGTGTCCATGGATCGCGGAAAGAGAAGCGGAAAGGCGTGACTGTTTCCGATAATAGCATCGGCTCAAATACGCTTTATTGGCGGGTCGAGAATGGGTCGAGTCGCACCTTGATGCAGATCGGTGCCAAGATTCTTGCAATATTGCCAACAAAAAAACCGCGTAGTATAGTTTCCGGGCTTACAAAAGTTTCCTATCGGAAACTAGCTAGAGAGCCGATCCGGCAGCCTTGCGGGTCGTCATCCCGTCCTACCCGTCTCGTTGCGTCTGGAGTCAGTCGTGAGTTCAAAAGTCGTTATTGTCGGCGGCGGGGTTATCGGCAGTTCGGTGGCCTATTTCCTGCGCGCGTCGGACCCGACCGTGTCCGTCACCGTCATTGAACGCGACACCACTTACGCCCGGTCTTCCTCGGCACTGTCTGCTGCCTCCATTCGACAGCAATTCTCCACGCCCTTGTCCGTGCAAATGTCCTTGTATGGGATCGAATTCTTGCGCGGTATCGGCAAGATGCTCGAGATCAATGGCGAAAAACCGTGTATCGATCTGCATGAGGGCGGTTATCTCTTTCTCGCAACGCCGCCTGGCGAATCCACGCTGCGCGAGAACCACGCCATGCAAACGGGCCTGGGCGCCGATATTTCCCTGCTCGACAAGACATCGCTTGGCGCGAAGTTTCCATGGCTCAATACCGATGACCTGATTGCGGGCGCCTACGGCAATTCCGGCGAAGGCTGGTTCGACGGATATGGCCTCGTGCAAGCGCTGAAGAAGAAAGCGCAGGCGCTTGGCGCGCGTTATGAGTGTGCCGACGTTGCGCAAATGGAACTGGCGGGCAACCGCGTGATACGCGTAATCACGCAAAGCGGCGAGCGTTTCGATTGCGATACCGTTGTGAACGCCGGTGGTCCATGGGCGCGCAATATCGCCCTGATGATGGGTATCGACATACCTGTGCGTGCGCGCCGGCGCAGCATATTCAATGTGTCATCGCCGGCCCGGCTGAGCGCGTGTCCGCTGCTCATCGATCCGACCGGCGTCTACTTCCGCCCTGAAGGGAAGACGTATATATGCGGTACGTCGCCGGACGCGAACAACGATCCGGACGACTTGCCGCTGGATCAGGTCGATCACGCCATCTTCGACGACGTCATCTGGCCGACGCTTGCGCATCGTGTGCCGGAATTCGAGGCGCTGCGTGTAGAAAATTGCTGGTCAGGTTACTACGAGTACAACGTACTCGATCAGAACGCGATCATTGGTTATCACCCGCAAATCGATAATTGCGTGTTTGCCAACGGCTTCAGCGGTCATGGTTTGCAGCAAGGCCCGGCGACCGGGCGCGGTGTCAGCGAACTGATTCTTGGCGGGGCATACAAGACGCTGGATCTGTCGTCGCTGGGCTGGACGCGCGTGATTGAAAACCGGCCTATCGTGGAGAAGAATGTCGTGTGACGTTCGCCGACCAGGAGAAGCACGTAACCTTTCCTTTGGTGAAAACCAATTGCGCCCGGCTCTATGCCGGGTTTTTTTCGTGCGATGGCGTTAAGAGAACGCGGCTTGATAGACCTTCGGCGTGACGCCAGTCTGCTGCTTGAACACACGCGTGAAATGCGACTGATCCGAGAAACCGGTTCGTGCGCCCACTTCGGCAATCGCCCGTCCGCCGCGCAAGAGCGGCATTGCGCTGCGCACGCGTTCTTGTTGAAGAAACGCATGCGGACTGAGGCCTGCTTCGCGGACAAAGGCGCGAAGCAGCACGAACGGGGTGACATCGAATTCTCTTGCAAGCGTCGATAAAGTCAGGCCCGCGTGCAGGTCATCACGCAAACGATCCTTGACCGCGCGCACGAGCGCGGGTTCGTTGCGCACGACGGGCAGATCGGCAGGACGGCCCGCATGCCGCGCATACAAACCGGTGACGGCAGTAGCCAGCACTTCGCTGCGCTTGAACGCATCGTGGTCCACTTCCGAGCACCAGTTCACACCGTAGAGATGCTGCGACAGTTCGGTATCGGCGATGAAAGGGCTCGGCATGTCGAATCGCTCGCGCCGCGCAATGCCCAGACGCTCGCAATACGCGGCAAGCGCGCCCGGCAGCACATGCGCCACGCGCATTTTCCATTGACCGTCGCCGGCGGCGAGGCCTGCGTGGACCCGATCGGCGTCGATGACAATCACGTCGCCGCGGCGGCACAAACGACGCTGCTGCTGGACCTCGACCGCAAGCACACCGCCGGTGATGACGGCCAGGCAATGTGTATCGTGCGAATGGGGCGGATACCGGTGACCGACGAAACGGCCCTTGAGCATGACGGCGTCCATTACGTCGGGCGCGTGCCAGAGCTTGATCGATTTGGTAGGCGCGGTTGCGGTCATGGAGTGCGGCCCGTGGAAGCGGCGGAAAACATCATGATAAGTCCTGGCCTTCCGGGCTGCAGGCGCTGAGGCAAGGCTTGCATGAGACTTACCGGAAGCTCACGCAAAGAGCGATAGCCCGCCCACGAGTTTGCCGACTTTTTTCTTCGGTCCGACGAGTCCAACTGCGAGGTATTGCAGCGCTTCCCCCGGCAACGCATTGACGGCGCCCAGAAAGGCCGCGTAGTCGGTCGTAGTCTGGCCCTGCACGGGGAAGTCGACGACATCGCAGTTCGCAAGCGACTTCCGGCGAAGCGCGCTCAGTTGCTCGGCCGTGGCCTTGAGCACAGGAATGCCGATGGGGATGAGGCCCGGGTGAGCGGTTCCGTCGAGTTCGCGCAGCGGTTCACCAACCAGATGCTGATGCCGCTGGCCCAGCGTGAACGCCACCACTGCGGCGGCGTTCGACGCCTTGCCGGGCGGCAACGCTTCGTCCACGACGATGACGCACCGTTCGGGTTCGGCGGGCGTCTCGGCGCCGGCCGCGGCGATTGCTTCGTTTTGCACTAACAATGCTTTCTCCTGAGAAAGACACGGAAAAGACAATGCTAGGGAAACGCTTTCCAAATGTATTGGACGATTTTGCAGCGGAAACGCTTTTAGCCGGCAGCCGACTCACTCGTTGTATGTGAGTTGGCGGTCGCGAGATTTTTCACGCGTCCACCGTATCTCGAAACTGGACGTCTGAAAAAAGTCCTGACCAACGCGCGATGTTCGCCCCTGCCTGTTTCCATGGTCTATGCGAGCGGACGGAACGCGAGCGCTGCAACTCGGGCGTTTGTGGAATGGATTGCGGCGAGCTTTGACGAGAACGACTTTAATCCAAGGAACGTTTAGCTGGACGGCATAAACGCGTGCTGTTTCCGGTCGAGCAACTTCGTTTATCGCGAACAATCCTTCAGATGCATTGAAAAAATCCTGCGCGCGTGTTTAAGTGCCCGCTGACGTCTTTTTTCGCGCTCGTGCAGAGCGACCAAAAACGACGGTCCCTGGCCGCCAATGTGAATTTCAATGAACGCCGTCTTCAAGACTTTTCTCGCGCTGATCCGTCTTCCCGGTTATCCCGGCATTTCTCTCGCGATGTTTCTCTCGGGCATAGCGTCCTCGTTCGCCGTGCCTTACACATCGCTGTTCGGCGCGACCGAGGCGCACATGACGCCGGTGCGCCTCGGCATCTTCATGACGCTGACGGCCGTCAGCAGTGTGGTGGTCAGCGCCTATCTCGGGCGCATTGCCGACCGGCGCAGCGATAAAAAACGCATCGTCCTGCTATCGATCGCCGGGTCGGCGCTTGGCTACGCGCTGCTCTGCGTCACGCGCAACTACATCTTGCTGACCATTTTCGGTTGCGTGTTCCTGAGCATCGGCGCTGCGGTGTTTCCGCAACTCTTCACGTTCAGCAAGGCGCGACTGCACGCAGAAGGCATCAAAGACACCGAATTGCCGATGGCTACGCTGCGCACGACGCTTTCCTGCGCGTGGGTGTTCGGGCCGGCGGCCGGTGCGATCGTGCTCGGTGTATCCGGGTTCAACGGGTTGTTTTTATCGGCGGCGGGCGCGTTTGCGGTGGCCGGCGTGATCGTGTTGTTCATGCGCGAGCCGAAGGTGTACGACGCGCTCGAAGCAGGCGACAAAACCAGCAGCGAGATCCCGCAGCAAGGAAAGAACGCGCATGTGTACGCGGCGCTCGTGAGTTTCACGCTGATCGGAATGGGCTCGGCGATCGCGACGATCATGTTGCCGGTGCTGATCGTGGACCAGTTGCACGGCACGACTGCACATGTGGCGCAGATGGTCGGCCTCGGCGCGTTCGCCGAAATCCCGATGATGCTGATGCTCGGCGGCGCGTCCCGCCGGATCAACAAGTCAAACATGATCGCGTTTGCGTCGTTGTCACATATTGTTTATTTCGCCGGAATCGCGATGGCGCCCAACCTCTGGGTTCTCGTGCCGCTGCAGATCTTGAACGCGGTCGTGGTGGCAGTGACGTCGTGTCTCGGGATGTCGTATTTTCAGGAAATGATGCCCGGCGCTCTTGCCCGCGCGACCACGCTGTTTTTCAACACGATGCGTACCGGTTCCGTCATGGCTGGCGTGGCGTCGGGGTTCGTTGCGGCGACTTGGGGGTACCGCGCGGTATTCGTATTTTGCGTGATGCTGGCGACGACAGCGTCTGTCGTGCTTTTTATCTTCAACTATCAGCGGGGCGCGAAAGTGTTTATCGATCCTCCCGTCGAGCCCGCTGTTTTACCGGTCGCGCTTGGCACGGCGCTCGAGGTCGCCGATCACGCGCAATCGGCGACCAAGGTGTGACGCTCAGATCGGATGACCATCCGGCGGCGCATCGGGCTGCTGCGGTTCCTCCGGCCGATGCCCCGGCGAAGGCGGCGACAACGGGTCCGCTTCCGGGTCGCGGTTCGGATCGGCGAGGGGATCGGGGATCGGATTGGTCTGCATCCGGTAGCTGTGATGACTCAGTGTTTGCGTATTCATGGCTCGCCTCTTGGGGTAAATCGCGTTGAAAGTTCATGCTGCGTCTTTCAGCATAGGCGTATGCAGCGTGAAAGGCAGCCCGGGACGCGCGGAACCTTGCGTATGAAGTTCGGCAAGTGCCGCGCCGGCAATGGCTTCAGCGCGGCCGCCAAAACCCACGCGATGGATGTCAATTAAAGGAGTGCCGCGTTCATGAGCAATGCGCGCGACCGCGGATCCTTCAGCGCATTCGCTCAACACCAGCCGGGCATTGCCTATCAGGGCGGCCTGGGTCTCGGACGTCATCGCGCCGGCGAGATAAAGCGCGCCGGATTGCATCGCGCCCAGAACCGCACCGGTGCTTTCCGACTCCGACGCGTCGCCGATTATCGCGATTTGCCAGCCATCGGCGGCGAGGGTGTCGCTGATATCAGCCATTAGCTGGCCATTACTGGAGGCGCTCGTTTCGTCGTGCGGATCGATGAGAACCAGGCGGTCCGGTTCGATGCCGTGAAACGCAAGCAGCGCCGCGTAGTCGTTCTCGGGATGCACGGCGGGTTCGAAAGCGCAGGCGCCCGAAGCGGAAAGCTCGGCACTCAAGGGTTCGTCGAACGTCGAAAAGGCGGAATCGGCGAGCATGGATCGGCTCCGGAACGTTGTTGCTTGCGATTGGAATTGCGCGAGGCACTGCACGCGCCGGGGAGCTTCCCGCACGGTTCATGCCTGTTTCTCAGTTCGATGCCGCCTTGGCGTCACGCCGCTGTTTTTTGCAGCCGTATCGGGATTGCCTTGGCCGCCGGAACCTTGCTGCGCTTCGCATGGTGCGACACAGGAATCAGCCGGTTGCACTCGGGGTAATAGCCCATGACGCAGCCGGCCGGGATGTCGTACGCATGAACCTGCAGGCCGCCAAGCTCGCGCAGCACGTCATCCTTGGCCACCGTGGTCGCTTTCACCGTGTCGTCTTCGGCAAGCCCGAGACGGATCATGTCGTCCTTGTTCATCAGCAGGACATCGCGCGACTTGGTGATGCCGCGAAACCGGTCGTCGAGCGCGTAGACCGTCGTGTTGAACTGGCTGTCGCCGCGCGTGGTCATCAGGCGCAGCGTGCGTTCTCCATCGAATTGCATATCGGGGTCCTCACCAAACCCTGCCGGCACGATGAAATTCGCCTTGCCCGTCCTGGTTTTCCATTCGCGTTTGGCTGCGGGAAGCGGCCGATGAAACCCGCCCGGCTGCGACATGCGCTCGTTGAATTCCTTGAACTGCTCGGGATACGTCCGCTCGATTGCGCTGCGCACGAGCCCGTAATCCGCCACCCACGCATCCCAGTCGATCTTCGGATTCGGCGGCAGGATTGACTTCGCGAGCGCCGCAACAATGGCCGGTTCGGACAACAGATGTTTGCTCGCCGGCTCGACCATTCCCTTCGATGCATGAATGCATGCCGTGCTGTCTTCCACCGTGACGGTCTGTTCGCCGCTCGCCTGCTGGTCCACTTCGATGCGCCCGAGACACGGCAGCAAATAAGCCGCGCGCCCGTGCACGATATGGCTACGGTTCAATTTCGTCGCAATCTGCACGGTCAGCGGCAGTTTCTTCCACGCCGGATCGAGCACGCCCTGGTCCGGAATCGCACGTGCGAAATTGCCGCCGAGTCCGATAAACGCATCGATACCGCCATCGCGCACCGCCTCGCAGGTATCGACGGTCGTGAGCCCCGTGTCCTTGGGCGGCTCGAACTGGTACAGCTCGGTGAGCTTGTCCATGGGCACGAGTCCAGGCTTTTCCGTAATACCGACCGTGCGTTGTCCCTGCACGTTCGAGTGGCCGCGAATCGGGCAAATCCCGGCTCCCTTCTTGCCGATATTGCCGCCGAGCAGCATCAGGTTGGTCAGCATCTGCACGGCGAGCACACCTTCCCGGTGCTGCGTGATTCCCATGCCGTACAGGATGATTACGGCTTTCGCGCGAGCATATTCGGTCGCGGCCGCCTCCAGCGCGGAGCGCGTCAACGCCGATTCCAGTTCGATGTCCTTCCAGTGCGCCGCACGCATCGCATCGGCAAATGCTTGAAACCCATGCGTATGTTCGGCGATGAAATCCGCGTCCAGCACGCGCGGTGTGTTCCCGGCGATGGCTTTGTCGTCGGCTTCGATCAGCGCTTTGCAGATTCCCGTGACCGCCGCGATGTCGCCGCCGATCTTCACTTGGTGATACTGCGTGCTGATGCAGGTTTGTTCATTGGAAAGCATCTCCTTCGGCGACTGCGGGTTGGCGAAACTCACCAGACCCCGCTCGCGCAGCGGATTGAACGTAATGATCTGCGCGTTGCGTTTGCGCGCTTCCTGCAGCGGATGAAGCATGCGCGGCGCATTCGTGCCAGTGTTGTGGCCGAAGAAGAACATGCAGTCGGTGTGCTCGAAGTCTTCGAGCGTCACGGTTCCAACCGGCACGCCGATGGTCTCGGGCAACGCCACCGAGGTACTTTCGTGGCACATGTTCGAGCTGTCCGGCAGGTTGTTGCAGCCGTATAGCCGCGCCATGAGCGCATACATATAGGAGGTTTCAAGCGATGCACGCCCTGACGCGTAGAACACCACGCGCTTCGGATCGTAGCCGCGCAGCTTCTCGCCGATTTCATCGAAGGCTTGCTGCCACGGGATTGCCAAGTAGCGATCGGTTTCGGCGTCGTAGCGCATGGGCTCGGTCAGCCGTCCTTGCGATTCGAGCTCCATATCGCTCCACGCTTCGAGCGCGGCGAGCGTATGGTGATCGAAGAACTCGGGCGTGGCGCGTTTTGTCGTGATCTCCCATGCAGTGGCCTTCGCGCCGTTCTCGCAGAACTCGAAGAGATGCGGATCGGCGGGTTTTGCCCACGAGCAGCTCACGCACGCAAAACCATCCGGTTTGTTCTGCTTGAAGAGAACGCGGGTGCCGTTGACGGCGACGTGCTCTTCAAGAAGTATCGATGAAACCGCTTTCACCGATCCCCAGCCGCCTGCGGGATGGTTGTACTGCTTGATGTTGGGCTGATTGCTCATGCTGAGACGCTCCGCGGATGGACAAGAAGCGAACGGCTCGAATGCGTTCGCTGGCGGAGTTTCATTCAGCAAGAAACAGGCTCAAGGCGTGGTCAGAAAAATGAAAGCCGCCGGCCCGGGCGTTCGGGGCGGCGGCTTTCAAATGTTCGAAGCTGAGTCGAGCGGCGTTTTCTTTACAAGTCGCCGATGTCAGGCTTCCTCAGTTTGCTGGCCTTCGGGTGCCGGTTTGAATGCGTCGGCGCGACGGCGGATCTCCTCCACTTCGACTGTCACGAACGTGCGGTTCTCGGCGGCCAGCGCGCTTTGGTAGGACGCACCTTCCGGCACGCGATGCAGCAACGCGCGCATTTCGCCTTGCGTGGTCTGTTCGACCGGTTCGAAGTTGTAGAGACGCAGCATCAATTCAGCGCGCTCGTGCAGCAGGAACAGGCAGGCGGCGAACACCGCTACGGCGACCACTTCCTGCGCGCCGAAGCTGAAGTCGGCCGGGATCGGCGAGAACGGCATGGTCACTACGGCGATCAATCCTGCGAAAGCCAGCACAACCGTCGCGTACAGGAAAAATTTCGCGCGGCCGACGATCCGGTCGTGTTCTTTCCTGAGTTGCACGGCAGTACGCGCAATGAGCGCCGTGTGACCGTGTTTTTGTTCGCGTTGCTGGATTGCTGAAAGCGGAAGCGCGGCCATGGAGTCGGTTGCCTCGAAGTTCGGTAAGTTTGTCGCCAGGAATTGGCGCTGTCACCGGGTTAACGCCAAGCTTTCAGGAAAGTTGACGCCGGTTACGTGTTGTTTCAGTCAGGTCTCGAAATGTTTCTGAGACGAGGGCGGGAAGGCACTGTTCATCCGCACAGGTCGGATTGACTGGCGACGGCGGTCCAGAGCCACGCAAAGCGCTGTTTCTGCACGTCTTTTCTTCATTGCGTCTTCGTGGGAATGCCCATTGCTGTGGGCTTTCAGCAACTGTCCGGAGCGTTCCGGATAACGAAAATGCGAACGGAGAGAAGAACATGATTGGCATCATTATTCCGGCTCATAACGAAGCGGCGCAGATCGGGGCATGTGTAACAGCAGCGAAACGGGCGGCGAGCCACCATCAATTGCTTGGCGAAGAGGTGCGCGTGATCGTTGTCGCCGACCATTGCTCGGATGACACGGCGGCAATCGCCGAGTCCCTCGGCGCCGACGTGCTTGCAGTGAACGCGCGCAATGTCGGCATTGCGCGTGGGGAGGGGGCGCGGCGTGCGTTGTCGCTGGGTGCAAGGTGGCTGGCTTTCACAGACGCCGACAGCGTCGTCGCCGATGACTGGCTCGTCCGCCAGCTCGACCTTTGCGCCGATGCGGTGTGCGGCGTCATCGCGATTCACGACTGGTCGCCGCATTTGTCGGCGGTGCGCGAACACTTCGCACGGACTTATACCGATGCCGATGACCATCGGCATATTCATGGCGCGAACATGGGAGTATCGGCGGCGGCTTATTTGCGGGTCGGCGGTTTCGCACCGCTGGAACATAGCGAGGACGTGGCGCTGGTCGAGGCGCTGATTGCCGATGGCGCGTCGATCGCATGGAGCGCGGCGCCGCGCGTGGTGACGAGCGCGCGGACGGACTTCAGGGCACGCAAAGGGTTTGGCGCCACGCTGGTCGATGTGAGCCGGCGGTACTTCCTGGCGTCGTCGGATGAGGATGGCGCGTTGGCGGCTTGAGACATGCGGGGCTCATCGTCCTGGCAAATCTCCCGGCACATCGACATCGCGCAAGATATTCGCATCGTCGACATCGATCTTTTCCACCATCTCCGACATGAACAGCGCGCGGGCCCCGGCGTCGCCATCGAGCACGCTGAGCGTTTGAAGGTGCATCGCGCCAAACCCTGCCGGATGCCCACGCTGCCCACGATAAAACGGCGCCACGATCGATGCGCCCGCGTCCAGCGACCGCGCAACCGCCTCTACTGTTCCCGGCTCGATCCACGGCATGTCGCCAAGCGTCACGAGCCATCCTTCCGCTTCGGGCGTCGCGCGCACCGCGGCGGCGAGCGTCGCGCCCATGCCGCGTTCGGCATCGATGCAAAACATCACATTGCAGCCCGCTTCGTTCAAGACTTCAGCCAGCTTTTCCGATCCCGGCCGGACCACGGCAAGCACGCTCGATACCGCCGACAACAACCGCCGCGCCGATTGGAACACGACGGGCGTACCGTCGGGCAGCGTGGCGAGGAGCTTGTTGTGCAGGCCGCTCGGGTCAAAGCGGGAACCATAGCCGGCGGCAAGCAGGATGCCGGTAGCGCTCGATGAATAACTCATGGCCGGCGTCCTGACGAGGGGTTAAAGAAAGAAGCGTCGATTTTGACAAGCCGGATCGCTCGCGGCAAGCACGAAAAAAACCGCGCGGCTTTGCAACGCCGCACGGTTTCAGAACGTAAAAGCCATCAAACCATCGTCTTGGGCATGACCTTGTCGAGCGTGATCGGCAGATCGCGCACGCGCACGCCGGTCGCGTGATACACCGCGTTTGCGATCGCGCCGGCCACGCCCGTGATGCCAATTTCGCCGATACCCCGTACGCCCAGCGAATTGATATGCGGATCGGTCTGGCCCAGCACGGTGATATCGATCGTGTTGATATCAGCGTTTACCGGCACGTGGTACTCCGCGAGATTGGCGTTCGTGTAGCGGCCATAACGCGGATCGAGTTCGCTTTTCTCGGTCAGCGCCGACCCAATGCCCCATACCACGCCACCCATCAACTGGCTGTGCGCGGTTTTTTCGTTGAGCAGGCTGCCCACGTCGTACACGCTCACCACGCGTGCTACGCGGATCGTGCCGAGATCGGCATCGACATGAACCTCCGCGAACACCGCGCCGAACGAGTGGAACGCGTACTCCTTTTTCTCGTCGCCGGGCTTGACCGTCGCCGTCGCTTCGATCGGCTTGCCGCCGTTCCTCGCGATAATCGCCGCCGCAGGATCGCGTTTCGCCGGGTCCGCGCGGCTGATGACCCAACCGTTGTTGACCGTCACGTCATCGGCCGATGCGCCGGCGAGCGGCGAACCCGAATCGGCGATGGCCATCGCGATCAATTTGCCACGCGCCTGAGACGCAGCTTCACGCACTGCCGGCGACACGCTCGCCGCCGATTGCGATCCGCCCGATACCGGCGCTTTCGGCAACGATGAATCCCCGAGCGCGAACGTGACCATCTCCATTGGGAAGCCGAGGGCATCGGCGGCGACTTGCGTCATCACGGTGAACGTGCCGGTGCCGAGATCCTGCGTGCCCGATGCCGCCATCGCCGTGCCGTCGGGCAAGATTCGCACAACCGCCGATGCCTCGCTGCGGTTCGCTGGATACGTCGCGGTCGCCATGCCCCAGCCGATCAACGTGTTCCCTTGCTGCATGGAACGCGGTTTCGGATTTCGCCGCGACCACCCAAACTTCGCCGCGCCCTTTTCGTAACACTCGCGCAACGACTTCTCCGACCACGGTTTTTTCTCCTGCGGTTCCATGTCGGCGTAGTTCTTGAGGCGCAACGCGAGCGGGTCCATGTTCAACTGGTACGCCATTTCGTCCATCGCGGATTCGAGCGCGAACGAGCCGCTCGTCTCGCCCGGCGCGCGCATGAACGTCGGCGTGCCGATATCGAGTTTCACGAGCTTGTGCGTGGTTGCCTGATTCGGCGTGGCGTACAACATGCGCGTGAGAATGGCGGAGCTTTCGTTCCAGTCCTCGAACGTGGATGTCGTCGATATCACGTCGTGGCGCATGCCGGTAAGCGTGCCGTCATCGCGTGCGGCGACCTGGAAGTGCTGTTCCGTGAACGGCCGGTTGCCGACCATGCCGAACATTTGCGGACGTTCCAGCACGAGCCGCACGGGCCGGCCGGTCTGCTTCGCGGCCATCGCGGCGAGCACCACGTGCGACCACGCCGATCCCTTGCAGCCGAATCCGCCGCCGACGAACGGGCAGATCACGCGCACGTCGTCCTCGCTGATGCCCAGTGTCTTCGCGACCGCGCTGCGCGCGCCCGATACGCCCTGGGTTGCATCATAGAGTGTGAGCTTGGGGCCGTCCCAGCGCGCCAGCGTGGCGTGCGGTTCCATCGGATTGTGGTGCTCGTTCGGCGTGGTGTAGACCACGTCGAGCCGTGTCGGACCCTGGCGCAGGCCGGCGGCAACGTCGCCGCGTTGTGTATCGATAGGCCGTCCCATCATTTTTTCCGGCCTGTATGCCGAACCCTTCGCGCGTCGATAATCCGCGTTGGGCGTGGCGGCCTCGTACTTGATCGATGCCTGCAGCTTGCGCGCGCCATCGGTTGCACGTTCAAGCGTATCGGCCACCACGACCGCAACGGGCTCGTTGCTGTAGCGCACTTCATCGGTTTGCAGCAGGGTCAACCGGCGTACGGCCGGCGGCGATGCATCCGGCTTGCCGCCATTGGGCAAGCGCATCGCGGTTTCATGCGTCATCACGAGCAGCACGCCGGGCATGGATTGCACGCGTGCGGTGTCCATCGACAGCACCCGTCCACGCGCAATCGTGCTCGTTACCAGCACTGCATGCGCGAGCTTGGCTTCGGGGTTGTCGGCGGAATAACGCGCCTGGCCGGTGACCTTCAGAAGGCCGTCGGTACGATCGAGCGGTTGTCCGATAACACTCATGCGACACCTCCAGCGGTTGAAACGGCGCGAACGATCGCGCGCTGAGCCAGCTCGATCTTGAAGCCGTTCTCGCGATAACCCTTCGCGTCGCGCACGGCGAGCGCAGCGGCGCGCTGCAACGTGTCGTGCGACAAGGTCTTGCCGACGAGCATCTGCTCCGTCGTCATCGCCCGCCATGGTTTATGAGCGACGCCGCCCAACGCGATGCGCGCCGTCTTCACGGTGTCGCCATCCATCTGCAAGGCGGCCGCGACCGAGACGAGCGCGAACGCATAACTCGCGCGGTCGCGCACCTTCAGGTAATGCGAATGCTCGGCGAACAAGGGCGGCGGCAAGTCTACCGATGTGATCAGTTCGCCCGGCTTCAGCGTGGTATCGACTTCCGGATGATCACCCGGCAAACGATGAAACTCCGCAAACGGAATCGCACGTTCACCTTGCGGACCGTTCACGCGCACGACGGCGTCGAGCGCGGCGAGCGCCACGTTCATGTCGGAGGGGTTCGTCGCGATGCACTGATCGCTCGCGCCAAGGATCGCGTGAATGCGATTGTTGCCTTCCAGGGCTGCGCAACCGCTGCCTGGCGTGCGTTTATTGCACTGCTGGAAACCGGTGTCGTAGAAGTAATAACAGCGCGTGCGTTGCATCAGGTTGCCGCCGACGGTTGCCATGTTGCGCAATTGCGCCGATGCACCCGCAAGAAACGCCTGCGATAACAGCGGATATCGCTCGCGAATCCACGCGTGGTTCGCGGCGTCGCTATTGCGAACGAGCGCGCCGATACGCAAACCGCCATCGGGAAGCGGCGTCACGGCGCCGAGTCCGTCGATATGCGTGATATCGACGAGCTTCGACGGCCTTGCGACGCCGCCTTTCATGAGGTCCAGCAGATTCGTCCCGCCGCCGATAAACGCAACGCCCGGCTGTTGTGCAGCCTTGATTGCCGCGCTGACATCGGCTGCGCGTTCGTAGGAAATGGCATCCATGTCGCGCTCCTAGGCCTTGTTGATCGCGACGACGGTTCTAACCGCCGAGACAATATTTGGATACGCGCCACATCGACAGATGTTGCCGCTCATGCGTTCGCGGATTTCATCGTCGGAGAGGTGGGCCGGGCGGAAGCGGACATCGGCGGTGGCGGCGCTGGCATCGCCGGCGCGGAATTCATCGAGCAAGGCCGTGGCCGAACACAGTTGCCCGGGCGTACAGAAACCGCACTGAAAGGCATCGTGTTCGATGAAAGCCGCCTGTATGGGGCTCAGCGTCTGCGCGGTTGCAAGACCTTCGACGGTCGTGATCGATTCGCCTTCGTGCATGACGGCGAGCGTCAGGCAGGAGTTGATGCGCCGGCCGTTTGCGATCACCGTGCAAGCGCCGCATTGTCCGCGGTCGCAGCCTTTCTTGGTTCCCGTGAGGCTCGCGTATTCGCGCAGCGCGTCGAGCAGCGTGGTGCGCGCTTCGAGTTGCATTTCGTAAGGATGACCATTGATTGTCAGCTTCACGGGCATCAGAGGCGCGGCGGCGCTCGGATTAGTCGATGGCGTGGGCGCTTCGGCGCTTACCGGTTGTTGCTGGGCGTGCGCCAAGGGAGCGGTTGAGACTGCTGCGGCGGCTGCAGCGGATTGCAGGAAACGGCGTCGTGATGGTTTGGCTATGTCGGGGGATGAGGTCGTGCTATCGGTCGTGTGGGGCATGGCGATGTGAAAGCTCCTCGCTGAGTCGGTCGGCGTTGGCTCGACGCACTCAAATGTCGCGATGCGTCTGGCTAACAGCGGTGCTGTCCGCAATCGCCCTGCGGATGTTGAATAGGCGAATGGAGACAAAGGCCATGAGCAAGTCCGGTGCCATCGATCCGGCACGCCTGCACATGGGGCGGGGATCGCGTGATTGCAGGTAAGGGCTACATTCAACGGTAAAAGCGGAGAAGGCATGCGCGCGTGCCTTTCCGGGATTTTCGAAAGGAGTTGTTCATGTTAACCAAGTAGGTTAATATGATTAAATGGAAAAAAGCGTCCCTCACTGCCGGCTCGCGATCGTTCTCGCCCTGCTCGAAGCGGGCATGGTGCGCTCGACCATGTCAGCACTGAGTGGCGCGGCGGCAATGGGTTTGACTTCAACGACATGATCGAAGTCATCAGGGCATTGGCGCCAAAAGATTTTTATAAGAGCATGACAACGCACGCCGATCACCGCGTTTGGCAGGACGTCTACCAACCAACCACATCCGCCGGGCCGGTGTACTTGAAACTGACGGTCATAGATGACGTGCTTGTGGTGTCCTTCAAGGAGCTATGAACATGAAGTGTCCAGTCTGCGGCGCAGCAGAACTCGTTCGTGATACACGCGACTTGCCATACGCGTACAAAGGCGAGTCGACAATGATCCCTGACGTAACCGGCGACTTTTGCCCGGCCTGTGGCGAAGCCATTTTCGATGCGACCGAGTCGTTGCGCATCAATGCAGCGATGCTGGAATTCAACAAGCAAGTCAACGCAACGATTGTCGATCCGGCTTTTATTGCAAGCGTGCGCAAAAAGCTTGCTCTCGATCAACGCGAAGCGGCCGAAATATTTGGCGGTGGTGTGAACGCGTTTTCCCGCTACGAAAACGGTAAGACAAGGCCGCCTTTGGCCTTGGTGAAGCTGTTGAAGATTCTGGATCATCACCCTGATCTGTTGGAAGAGGTCAGAGCTGCATGATCGCCAAACGCAAACTGCCGCCCAAAGGGCGGCAGTATTACAAGAGGCCGTTACGTCAGTACCCCTGAGCCGGCTTACAAATCGCTCGGATACGGCGCCTTAAGCCACTTCGTCGACAGCTTGTTCAGTGTGCCGTCGTTCTTGGCCTTCAACACGGCTGCATCGACTTCCTTCAGCAAGCGCGTCTCGCCCTTGTTCACCGCCACATGATCCGGCGAGCTGAAAAGCTGGAACTTCTGTTCCGGCGCGATCGGCGGGTTACGGGCGATGATCGTTGCACCGACGTCGTTGCCGACCACCATCAACTGGACCTGGCCCGACAAAAACGCCGAGATTGCACCGTTGGGGTCATCGAAACGCTTGATGGTCGCATCCGGCGGCGCGACCTTCGTCACGCTCAGGTCTTCCAGCGTGCCGCGTGCAACCGAAATCGTCTTGCCGGCCAGATCCTTCTCGCTTTTCACGGGCAATGACTTGGGCCCGAACACCGCCAGGTAATACGGCGCATACGGTCGCGAAAAATCCAGCACCTTGTCGCGCTCGGGCGTCTGCCCCACGCTCAGCAGCACGTCGGCTTTGCCCGTCGCGATGTACGCCATGCGGTTTTCGCCGGTGATGGGCACGAGTTCGACCTTGACCTTCATCGCTTTCGCCAGGTAATCGGCCATCTCGATGTCATACCCCTGCGGCTTCATATCCGGACCGATAGAGCCGAACGGCGGGTAATCCATGAACACGCCGACCCGGACGACGCCGCTTTTCTGCACGGTATCGAGGGCATCGGCATGGGCGAACGAGGCCCCGGCGATCGGCGCGGCGAAAGCAGCGGCCACGAAAATGCGCCGGGCAAGGCGTGAAAGACGAAGGGTCATGATGGTGGCCTTGAGCAGAGGTCGAGAAAACAAATGGTTCGCGGATCGAATGAACGCCCGCATGAACGGACTGTAGGGAGGCCAAAATCCCGTAACAATCGAAATCTGCTCATGCCAGCCATGACGGCCAGGCATGGCTCGCACTTATTTGACGAGCGCGAGGACGTCCTTGAAGCGCGGATGCCGGCAGCTTTCCAGCCAGCCGAAGATCACGGTTTCGGCGGTAGTGGGTACCGCGCCGTCTTGCTGGGCTCTCGCCAGTGCGATTGCCTTATTCTCCGGCGCGCGTGAACCGGTGGCATCGGCGACAAGTTCTACCGTATAGCCGAGCCTCAGCAAACCGCGCACGGTCAGCAGCACGCAGACATGCGCTTCGCAACCGGCCACGAACAACACGGTGTTCCTCGACGGCAGCGCAGCGGTGAATTCGGGGCAGAGGGTGGCGTCGAAGGTATGTTTTTCTATTGATCGATGCCGCTCGCCAGTCAAGCCATCCACGGTCGCACCCAGGCCATGCGAATTTTGTTCCGTGAAAAGTACCGGGATATGGAGCAGATCCGCCGCCCTGATGAGCGCGGCGCAATGCCTGAACACGCGTTCCCCGTGTTCGATATGCGGCATCAGCTTCGCCTGCATATCGACTACGATCAAAGCGCGGTCGGGCTTCGATTCAGGCTTCACTTTCCATGATCCGGTCGATCAGCCGCGCGTTTTCTCCCGCCGATCCAATGCCTTCGTGCTTGGCCATTGGAATGAAGAAGTGCGTCTTCACGTTCGGCAGATTGGCGCGTTCGAGCCACCCGTTCAGATGTTGCGTGAGGCGGTGCGCAGGGGCATCGAGTTCTTCACGCAAGCTCGCAGGCAATTGCTCCAGATAGCGCGCCTCGGTCTGATACGGTTCGGGGGCGACGCACAATGCATCGGGACGGCCATCGGGGTCGGCCGGCAGGCGTTCGAGCGCCTCGCGCAAAAGCGCCACGCCCAGACCCTGACTGCGCCAGCTCTTGCGCACTTCCCACGTACCGATAAACACCACCCGGTGCGTATTGAACACTGAACACAAACGTTCCGGCCCGAGCGCCTCGGTCGCGGCGAGCGCCATAGACAGCATTTCGCCGGAATACGTATCCAGCACATACACCAGGTCGGCGCTGCTCTGAATGGGCGGCACTTTCACGAGCTTCAATTCGACGGCAGCCACGACAATATCCGTCCCCGCCTCGTGGAAGACGGCGAACGCGGTGCCGAGGCGTTCGTCGTCGACTTGCGGATATTCATGACGGTACGTCATTGTCAGCAGGAACGGGCCGATCTTTTCCCTGTACGCGAGCGGTTTGTCGACGTCATAGTCGCTCGTGCCTTCCAGCCCGTACGGATCGTAATCCTGCGCTGCCGTCTCGCCCGGTGCACGCAGTCCACCAACGGCCGCAGCCGGCCGGCGCGATTTCGGCACGAGGTCTTCCGGCAAACCTTCCCAGCTCAGCCGGAGAAATTCGCGTCCGCCGCGATAATGCGTTTCAAACAGCGACGCCACCGGCGCGCCCGAAAACGGCGCGAGGATGCGCTCGGCCGATTCCATCGCGCGATCCATGAGCTGGTCGGCTTCGGCAGGATCGGGCACATGGCGCGTGGTGTCATCGGCCGATCCGCCTTCTGCCGCGTGCTGCTGGCGCGCGAGCTCGAGCCATTGATCCGCGGCGCGTTCGGCCAGAAAGCCCGCTGCGATCTGATAGCCGGACAAGACGATCGACTTGCCGGTTTCTCCAAGCGGGAACACGTACTCGTCGGTCATTACATCCGCGACGCTCACCGTTTTGTAATCCGTACGGGGTGACGGCGCGTTCGCGGTTGCATCGTAACGTTCATGCGAAAGCACGTAGGCAGCGAGATCTGTCGCGCCGGGTGCTGCGTTCGGACCAGCCGTCGTTGCGAATGCCGAGGCGCTGGTGGGGAGCAGAGCCAGCAGGGAAACGTGCTTCATGAATGCCATCTCCGTCTCTTGGGGTTGTCATCGTAGCAAAACCGGCGCCTTTTGCTGCGGCCGCCGGCGGTTCGGCGCGAGAGTTGCTACTGGTACGCTGTTTGGTACCACCATTTTCATTGCCTGGCGCAGTACCGACACCAGATTATAGGGAGCCGCGATGAACCGCCTTATGAGCAACTCTAATGATGAAGCGCGCGACAGGGAAGCCGCACTGGTCAGAGGTGGCGAAGCGAAGCACGAAGGCGGCTGCGCGTGCGGTGCGTGGCGGTTCGTGGTTTCATCGGAGCCGGATCGCGTCGGGCTGTGCCATTGCATGACGTGCCGCAAGGTGCACGGCTCGGCATTCGGCGCGTACGCGGTTTATCACGCCGAGCAGGTGAGTATGTCGGGTGCGACCCGCGCCTGGCAAA
Source organism: Burkholderia sp. PAMC 28687 (assembly GCF_001577465.1). Taxonomy (NCBI): domain Bacteria; kingdom Pseudomonadati; phylum Pseudomonadota; class Betaproteobacteria; order Burkholderiales; family Burkholderiaceae; genus Burkholderia; species Burkholderia sp. PAMC 28687. Next base: position 1,137,981 of record NZ_CP014507.1, on the reverse strand, counting down.
GCTCCGCCGATGGCCGCCGTCACTTCTGCACCGTGTGCGGGTCGGTCGCGTACATGGCGTATGTGAACACCGACGAAATCGAGTTGCCCATCGGCGCATTCGATGAAACCGGCTTCCTAAAACCCACCTACGAGCTGTTTTGCGTCCGCCGCGAGCCGTGGTTATCCGCCGGTGGCCGCCGCGAGTATGCCGGGGACCGGCCCTGAATCCCGCCTCCCATTTGGTCCTCGCATGCTTCAGCTCCAGTGCAGGCCTGGGCCAGAGCGCAATCGTTTGCCAGTTTCGGAACTGCGCTGAGCGCGGCATGTCGGAACAAGGCTGTGAGGCGCGACTTCGGCCAACGCAGATCGTACGTCATCTCGAAGACCCAATCCACGCGACACGAATTTCGTAACAGCAAGGAGTCCGAGCACCATGACCGTTACAAACCGTCCCGCAGACCATCCTGTTCCAGGCAGCGACAAATCGCAGCCCGAAGGCGCGCAGTGCCTCGGCGCATGCAATCCGGAAGAAAAGATCGAAGTCGTGGTGATGCTTCGCCGGCAAAACGAGGGCGAATTCAAGCAGTTGATGCAAAAGATCAACGAAGGCGCCGCCGATGCCGCCCCTATTTCCCGCGATGAATTCGGCAAGCGCTTCGGCGCATCCCAGGCCGATGTGACGCGGATCGAAGCGTTCGCGAAGGCGCACGGGCTCGATGTGGTCCGCGCCGATGCAAGCTCGCGCAGCGTCGTGCTGTCCGGCACCATCGCGCAGTTCAGCACCGCGTTCAGCGTCAAGCTGGAGCGCTTCGAACACCACGCCATTGGTGAATATCGCGGACGCTCGGGCCCGGTGAACGTGCCATCGGACATGAAGGACATGGTCACCGCCGTGCTGGGCCTAGACAGCCGGCCTCAGGCACGCCCGCACTTCCGTTTCCGGCCGCCGATCAAGCCGGCGCGCGGCGGCACGAGCACGTCCTACACACCGCTCGATCTCGCACGTCTCTACAACTTTCCCGCCGGCGATGGTAGCGGCCAGTGCGTTGGCATCATCGAACTGGGGGGAGGCTACAAGCAGAGCGATCTCAGCGCGTATTTCTCGAAGCTCGGCGTAGGGAAGCCGGACGTGGTGTCCGTTGGCGTCGATCAGGCGAATAACGCGCCGAGTGGCAACCCGAACGGGCCGGACGGCGAAGTGACGCTGGATATCGAAATTGTCGGTGCGATCGTGCCGGGTGCGCGCATCGCGGTGTACTTCACGACCAACAGCGACGCGGGATTCGTCGATGCCGTGAACCGCGCAATCCATGACGATGCCAACAAACCCTCCGTTGTATCCATCAGTTGGGGCGGCCCGGAATCGAACTGGACGGCGCAATCGCAAAACGCATTCAACGATGTGCTGCAATCGGCCGCGGTCATGGGCGTGACGGTCTGCGTGGCTTCGGGCGACAGCGGCTCGAGCGACGGTGTGGCCGACAACGGCGATCACGTCGACTTCCCGGCATCGAGCCCTTACGTGCTCGCGTGCGGCGGGACGCATCTGAGTGCATCGGCGAACGGAATCGGCAGTGAAGTTGTCTGGAACGACGGCGACCAGGGCGGCGCCGGCGGTGGCGGCGTGAGCGCGGTGTTCGCGTTGCCGGTCTGGCAGAAAGGCCTGAGCGTGACGCGCACGGAAGGCGGCAAGGCTGCGCTTGCCAAACGTGGTGTACCCGATGTCGCCGGCGACGCGTCGCCGCTTACCGGCTACGACGTGCTGATCGGCGGCACGGAAACGGTCGTGGGCGGCACGAGCGCGGTTGCGCCGCTTTGGGCGGCATTGATCGCGCGGATCAATGCCGCGGCGGGCAAGCCGGCAGGTTTCATCAACCCGAAGCTGTATCTTGCGAAAACGGCCGGGCACGACATCACGCAAGGCAATAATGGGAGCTTCGAGGCATCGGCGGGATGGGATGCATGCACGGGTCTCGGCAGTCCCGATGGCGCAAAAGTCGCGGCGGCGCTTAAATAGGGAAACGCAAGAAAGCAGGCAGGCAAACGGCAAGAACTCCAACAACAAAGCTAGGAGCAAACATGACGAACTCACCGGCGGCAGCGAAATCCTCAAGTGCATCTTCCGGCAGGAAAGACCAGCCATATTTCGATCCGACGCCGTACGGCAATGGTCCCGATGACGCCATTGACGCCACCCTGACCGACGAAAGTGCCGCGATCACGCATCACTCGGCGGTTATCGGCGGGAAGACGATCAACTATACGGCGACCGCCGGGCACCTCGTGATCGTCGATCCAAGCAGCTCGAAGCCTACCGCCAAACTCTTCTACGTTGCGTTCACGCAGGACAACCAGACCGAGGAAGCGCGTCCGCTGACGTTCTTCTACAACGGCGGGCCGGGGTCGTCGTCGGTGTTCGTGTTGCTGGGTTCGTATGCGCCAATGCGCATCAAGACTTCGACACCCGACTTCACGCCGCCCGCGCCGTACCAGATGGAAGACAATCCGGACAGCCTGCTCGACAAGAGCGACCTCGTGTTCATCAACCCGGTAGGGACGGGCTACTCGGCGGCGATCGCGCCGAACAAGAACCGCAATTTCTGGGGCGTTGATCAGGACGCCGATTCAATCAAGCAATTCATCAAGCGCTTCCTGACCAAGAACAATCGATGGAATTCGCCCAAGTTTCTGTATGGAGAGTCGTATGGCACGGCGCGCAGTTGCGTGCTTGCGTACCGCCTGCATGAGGACGGCGTGGACCTGAACGGCATCACGTTGCAGTCGTCCATTCTCGATTACACGCAGACGGGCAACCCGGTCGGCGCACTGCCGACCGCCGCTGCCGATGCGTGGTTCCACAAGAAGCTCGGCGTTCATCCGCGGCCAGCCGATCTGCTGGAATTCTCGGAAGAGGTGGCGCAGTTTGCGCGCACGGATTACATCGCGGCGTTGCGCAAGTTTCCGCAAACCGACGACGATATCGTCGAGAAACTCTCGGAATACACGGGTATCGACAAAGCCACGCTGATTGCGTGGAGTCTCGATGTCGCTTCGTATGACAGCCGCGGCAATTCGCTTTTTCTCACCACGCTGCTGAAATCGAGGGGCGTGGCGCTCGGTTCCTACGATGGCCGTGTGACGGCGATATCAACGGGCATCGCCGGGAAGATCGATCCGAATTCCGGCGGCAACGATCCGACCATGACGGCAGTCACCGGCGTGTACACCGCGATGTGGAACCAGTACCTGAACGAGAAGCTGAAGTTCACATCCACGTCTTCTTTCACCGATCTGAACGACCAGGCCTTTCTCAACTGGGATTTCCATCACAAGGACCCGACCGGCGCGGAAAAAGGCATGGACGCCAAGGGCAATATCATTCTCTACACGGCGGGGGATCTTGCAGCGGTGATGGCGTTGAACATCGACTTGAAGGTGTTGTCGGCGAACGGATTCTATGACTTCGTGACGCCGTTCTACCAGACGGTGCTGGATCTGCAGCAAATGCCGCTCATCGATAAAACCGTGCGCGAGAATCTCTCCGCAAAGTTTTATCCATCGGGTCACATGATTTATCTCGATGGTGGATCGCGCACGCAGCTCAAGGCGGATCTCTCGACCATGTACGAGGCAGCAACGGCGAACCACAATGCGATGAGCCGCATTCGCGCATTGCAGGAGCGCAAGAGAGACTAGGGGTTTGCGCTTCGGCGGCATTGGCGGGAACACGGTTTGCGAAAGAAGGGCGAACGCATGTCAGATGCGTCAGTTCAATTGCAAAATGGAGTTCTCCCCAATGCCGACCCCGAAGAAGAATGGAAGCGCTGCTGCGCCCCAGTCAAACGCCAGCGCTGTTGCGCGCACGCCCTCGCAGAACAATACGAATCCCAAGCTGGACAGCCTCGAACAATTCCGTTCGGACGCGACGAACCAGGCGCTGACGACCAATCAAGGCGTCAAGGTCTCCGATAACCAGAACACACTCAAAGTGGGTCCGCGCGGCCCGTCGCTGCTCGAAGATTTCATCATGCGTGAAAAAATCACGCACTTCGACCATGAGCGCATTCCCGAGCGGATCGTGCATGCACGTGGTTCCGCCGCGCATGGCGTGTTCAAGCCGTACAAGGCCCACACCGATCTGACGAAGGCCGCCTTCTTGTCGGACCCGAACAAGGAAACGCCCGTCTACGTGCGTTTTTCGACGGTTCAGGGTTCGCGCGGCTCCGCAGATACGGTGCGCGATGTACGGGGTTTCGCGGTCAAGTTCTACACGGACGAAGGCAACTTCGATATGGTCGGCAACAACATGCCGGTCTTTTTTATTCAGGACGCCATCAAGTTTCCGGACTTCGTGCATGCCGTGAAGCCCGAACCGCATAACGAAATGCCGCAGGGCGGATCGGCGCATGACACGTTCTGGGACTTCGTCTCACTCGTGCCGGAGTCAGCGCATATGGTCCTGTGGACCATGTCGGATCGCGCAATTCCGCGCAGCCTTCGCACCATGGAAGGATTCGGCATCCATACATTTCGTCTGGTGAATGCCGAGGGCAAGGGACGCTTCGTCAAGTTCCACTGGCGTCCGACCATCGGATCCGCATCGCTTTTGTGGGACGAAGCGCAAAAACTCGCGGGCAAGGACGCGGACTTTCACCGGCGCGACCTGTGGGAGGCGATCGACATGGGCGATTACCCGGAATGGGAATTGGGCGTGCAGATCGTGGAAGAGGATCAGGAGCACTCGTTCGACTTCGACATTCTCGATCCGACCAAGATCATCCCGGAAGAAATCGTGCCGATCACCATGCTCGGCAAGCTCACGCTGAACCGCAATCCGGATAACTTCTTCGCCGAGACCGAGCAGGTTGCGTTCTGTCCGGGACACATTGTTCCGGGTATCGATTTCTCGAACGATCCGCTGCTGCAAGGCCGTTTGTTCTCCTACACCGACACCCAGATCAGCCGCCTTGGCGGTCCGAACTTTCACGAAATTCCGATCAACCGCACGATCGCGCCGATGCACAACAATCAGCGCGATGCGAAGCACCGGATGACAGTGAACCGCGGGCAGGCATCGTACGAACCGAATTCCATCGACAGCGGCTGGCCGAAGGAAACGGCGCCGGCCGCGGTTGGCGGCGGTTTCGAAACGTATCCGGAACGCGTGGATGCCGTAAAGATCCGCCAACGCAGTGAATCGTTCGCCGACCACTACTCCCAAGCCACGCTGTTCTGGAAGAGCATGACGCAGCCGGAGAAGGACCATATCGTCGGCGCGTATTCGTTTGAACTGAGCAAGGTCGAGCGCAAGTTTATCCGCGAACGGCAGCTTGGAATCCTGGCGAATATCGATAGCGCGTTGTGTGCGCGTGTTGCCGACAATCTCGGTCTTCCCGCGCCGGCAGCGAGCGCGAGTCCGGAAGAGCTCGGCAAGTCGTCTCTCGAGCAATCGCCGGCGCTGAGTTTGATTGCGAAGGCGGTACCCTCGGTGAAAACGCGCAAGGTCGCCATCCTTGCCGCGAAGGGCGCGGATGTTGCAAGCATCAAGGCGATCAAGGACGCGCTCACGGCTGAGGGTGCGCACGCGAAAGTCGTTGCGCCGCAACTTGGCACGTTGGGTGATGGCGTTGAAGTGGATGCAACCATTCTCGCGCTGCCGTCGATCATGTTCGACGGTGTGGTCATTGCCGGCGGCGCGGCGAGTGCAAAGCTGCTGGCAGAGTCCGGCGACGCCCGCCACTTCGTGCTTGAAGCGTTCAAGCATCTGAAGGCGATCGGTGCCGTGGGCGATGGCGAGGATGTGCTCGCAGCCGCACACCTGCCGACAGGCGATGAAGGCGTAAGCGTGGGCAGCGACGTGAAGAAAGTGATGAAGGCCTTCATTACGGCGATGTCGGCGCATCGGGTTTGGGCGCGAGCCGAGAAGGCAGAGAGCGTTCCGGCTTAAGTATCTGGCGTAACAAAAAAATGGCCGCCAACGCGACGTTGGCGGCCATTTTTTTATGCAGAATCGCTTTATTGCCCGAAGTAAGTCGAGCGCGTTCCGTCCGGCTGAGCAACAAGCGCCCGCGTTCCAGCGGCTGACGAACCGCTCATTGCCGGTCCGTACGATGTCGCCATCACGCCCTGATTGGTTTCCACGCGTTGCTCGGCGGCCTGTGTTTGAACGGGATATGTTGTGTGATCGCCTTCGACGTTGTAGCCCGACCGCTCCATCTGAGACAGATCCGCTTTTACTGCCGCGCGGGTCACCGTGTCGCTGGATTGTTGCGCGCTTGCCAGAGCCGGAGCGCCTAAAGCTGCTGCCACAACGATAGCGGGAATGAGTGCCTTGAGCATGGTGGTGTCTCCTCGAATGTCATTGTTGCTTCTGGCGTCGTGAGTAACCGGATGGTCGCATGGACGACGCGAGACAGATCGAAGTGTAGACACGCATTGCTCTTTCTATTAACGCTGAATTACGCGAATTAGTGTTGTGGGAGTTGCAATAATGCTTGCATTACTTGGAGCTTGGCAAAGCGTTGCGCCAGGACTGTATCGGCCCGGACGATGTGTTGTTTCACGATTCCTTATTGGCCTTGCGGCCTGAATTTGCGACACTGGCAATCCTCTTAAAACAGGCGTGTATTGCGTCGTTTCTTTAGGGAATTGCTGATGGCTTCACTAAGGACGCTCGCCACGATAAAACCGCCAAGTTTTCTGCGCATTGCGTTGCTATCTTGTATCGCATTATTGTTTTGCGTTTCGGTAAGCGCCCGGACCAACGTTTCAGCAATTCCAGTTTTAGCAAAGCCGTTGATAGTGGGCGTCGTGCCCGGCGCGTTGCCGCCCATGGAAATGAGTAATCCGAATGATGCGGATAACCCCGTGCGCGGTGTAAGTGCGGATTTTGTGCAACGAATCGCAGGAGCGTTGCAGAGGCCGGTTCAATGGCAGACCTTCGCCGATCGCGGCGCAATGATCGACGCGTTGCGGCAGCGTCGAATAGATGCCGCGACCAGCGCCACTGGTAACGACGGCGGCGTCGCGTTGCTTTACAGCACGCCGTATGTTGCGACAAAGCAGGTCTATGTTGAGCGTCGTGTCGCAGGATCACACACAGGACGGATCGCATACGTCGAGTCGCAGACATCGCCACAACGGTTGCAGGATGCGTATCCATCGATGCATCCCGTTGCTTATCGCGATACGTTGAGCGCATTGCTTGCCGTATCGCTGGGCGATGCGGACGCTTTCGTGGGCGATCTGGTCACAGCGGGTTATGCGGTCGATCATTTCGATCTGGTCAACCTTACGCTGTCCGGTTTCGCTCCATTCGATGAAGCCGGATACAGCTTCGCATTCGCCGCCGATGCAACCGGCGAGGCCCTGCGCCGGCGCATGGACGCGGCGCTTGCCGCATTGCCGCCGCGTTTCTTGATGGAAGTACGCGCACGCTGGGCCGTCGCCGCGGCCGTGACGTTCATCCAACCGCTCGAATTAAGCGGCCCCGAGCTTGCCTGGGTCGCGGCACATCCCGTGGTTGACTACTCCATGTACGCGGACGCCGCGCCCATGACGTTTCGCGATTCGGGTGGCAAGCCGGCAGGACTTGCCATCGATATGTTGTCGGCTATCGGTGCCGCGACCGGGCTGACATTTGAAGGCCACTTGCGCGATTCGGTCGAAGCCGTCACGCAGGATATCTTCGACGGCAATTCGGCCTTGATCCCATATGGATTCAGCGCCGGGCAGATTCCGCCGCAGTTCGTGCCAAGCAAACCCTACGGCGAAGGCGTGCTCGCGATCGTGACCCGCGCGGGCGCCGAGCCGCTCCACGACGCCCGCGCGCTTGCCGAAAAACGCGTCGCGTTGTGGCGCAACCATGCGCTGATGGCCATGCTGCACGAGCGCGTGCCCACGGCGCGAATCGTCGAGACTTTACCGGTCAAGGGCCAGTTCGACGCGGTGCTCGACGGCGACGCGGACGCGACCGTCATCGACATGACGTTCGCGAATTACGCCGTCGGCAATCCGTATCGCGGCAAGCTCGCGATCACCGGCGCATTCATCGATCAACCCGTGCAGCACGGCTTTCTCATCGCGCGTGGCGAGCCGATGTTGCTGTCGATCGTGAACAAGGCGATCGCGCACATGCAGCCCGCCGAGCTCGATGCCATCCGCCGCCGGTGGCTGCTGATCGAGCATCCCGAGAGCAAGTGGGAGCAGCGGCGTCCGCAAGTCATCTTCGGCGCGTTACTGGCGGTGGCCCTGCTTGCGTTGCTCGCCGGATGGGGCTGGTCGCTGAAGAAGCAGGTGGATCGGCGCCGCATCGCCGAGGACGCAATGCGGCGCGCCAGGAACGACGCCGAGAGCGCGAACCGTGCGAAGTCCGTCTTCCTCGCGGCGATGAGCCACGAGATCCGCACGCCCATGAATGCCGTTCTCGGTCTCCTCGAACTCGAACTGCGCAGTCCGGGCGACAGGGAATCAACAGTAAAAGCGCTCAGCACGGCGCACAATGCGGCGCGCGATCTGCTTGGCATGATCGACGATATCCTCGACATGGCGAAGATCGAAGCGGGACGGCTCACATTGATGCCCGCGCCCGTGGAACTCGGGGCGTGGGTGCAGAGCGTTGCAGCGATCTACGAGCCGGCGGCGCGCGTGAAGGGCCTGGCACTGAGGGTTCGCGCGAACGGCGAAAGCGAACACGCATGGGTGCTGACCGATGCATTGCGACTGCGGCAGGTGCTGGGCAATTTGTTATCGAACGCGATCAAGTTCACCGATGCCGGCGAGATCGTGATCGACTATTCGATCGCGCGGACGAACACGCGCTGCGCGTTCGTGTTCACGGTGTCCGATACTGGTCTCGGGATCGCGGGCGATCAGCAGGCCTTGCTCTTCACGCCCTTCACGCAAGCGCGTCAGGAACAGCCGGGAAGGTTCGGCGGAACGGGTCTTGGCCTGACGATCTGCAGGCGGCTGATGACGTTGATGAACGGCACCATCGAGTTATCGAGCACGCCGGGGCAGGGGAGCCGGTTCACCGTAAAAATGAGCTTGCCGCTGAGCGAGCCGCCCTTGCAAACGGCCGTTCCGGAAGACGCCGAAACGCGGGTGCCCGAAGGCTTGCGCATACTTGTAGTCGATGATCATCCCGCCAATCTCATCCTGCTCACAAGCCAGTTGAAGAACCTTGGCTGCGAGATCGAAACGGCCAGCGAAGGCGCAGCCGCATTCTCGCGATGGGATCAGCAAAGACTCGAAGGTTCGCCATTCGACCTGATCCTGACCGACTGTTCGATGCCCGTCATGAGCGGCGAGGATCTCGCCCGCGCTATCCGCAAGCGCGAGGCCGAGGGGCAGGGAACGCGGGTACCTATCGTGGGCGTGACGGCGAACGCGCAGCGCGAGGCCGTGGATCACGCGCTCGCGTCAGGCATGACGCAGTGCCTGGTCAAGCCGCTGGGACTGGACGCGCTGCGACATGCGCTCGTGCTTGCATCGCAAAGGACGGAGGAGGTGCATGAGGCCGCAACACCGGTAATCGCCGATCCCACGTCACCGGACGCCTATGCGAGGTTTTTCCCGGTATCCGACGCCCCGATCCGTCTTTCCAGGCGCACTACAGGAACACGGGCCTATGGCCCGACACACGCTTTCCCGTCCAATACGCCTCGCCAGCAGTCGGTGATTACAGCGCACACGGCGGACGCAAATCATCAGACGAAGCGCTTGGCGATTGCCGCACCGCGCTTTGATGCCGACCTTCTGAACAGTCACGGAGATCAGGCGGCGCTCCTCGTCGATGTGCTGAAGTGGTCGAACCAGGTCGATCTCGAAGCCAGTCGCGCGGCACTCGACTCGGGCGACTTCCAGCGCCTTCATGAACTCGTGCATCGCATGAAAGGAGCGTCCCTGGTGATCGGGGCCACGCCGTTTGCCGATGCCTGCGTCGCGCTGCAAAGCCTGATCGAGCACGACGAGCATCCGTCCGACATGGCGAAACTCTGCGATGCCTACGCGCGTTTCAACGACGAAGCCATAGCACTGGATGCGGCGTTGACACAGCACGCTGCATTAACACAAAACGTCGCCTGAAGCGAATGCCTGAGCCCGGCTTCGGGTTCACCATTAATGTCCATTGTGATTATCGAGTCGCGCATGTGTTTTAATTAGGCCCTCCTCTCGCTCCGACATTTTGCTCTCGCTGATTCTGGCGTGGCACGCTCGCCGAATGAATAGAAGGCCTCTTTCGTATCACCGGCATGGTTCTCGTCTGGCGGTCGCCGCCGCGTGGCTCCTGCTCGCCGCCGCCAGCGCGGCGCATGCTCAGAGACCTGAGTTGCTGGATCCGCGCGTGAAGCAAACCACCATCGTGGACACGATTTGCCGTCCGGGTTACGCCGACGACGTGCTGCCTCCGTTCGATACCCTGCAGCGTCAGAAAGACCAGTTGCTCAAGCAGCGCAAGGTCGACCCGGCGACCGCGTCGCAATATGCGCTCGATCACCGCATGCCTGTATTGCTCGGCGGTTCGCCGACGTCTGCAGCCAATCTCGACATTCGCCGCTGGGATGGCCGCGCGGGACAGCGCCGCAAGGAACGGCTGGCGGTGTTCCTGAAGCGCTGTGTGTGTACGGGGGATTTGTCGTTGGCGGCGGCCCAGACCGCCATGAGCGGTGACTGGTCGAACCAGTTCCGGAATCTGTCCAGTTCGAGTTGCACCGGAGACTGAGCGTCGAAGTCATTCAATGGTGAACGTGTCGAGCGGCTGGTTCGCCTGCGTTTCCCCTGCGAAACGGCGCGCCAGCTGATCATGGAGCCTGCGGGCTTCATCGAGTGTCAGGTCGATCCAGTACGGGTCCCCGGCGCCATCGTTCAGACGTTCGGGCGAAAACTGGATCTCCAGCACAATGCCTTTCTTGTAGCTCATCGCTTGAAACTCCGCGTCGTGGCAAAGAAAGGCATCGAGTCTACCGGCGCGCAAAGGCAGCATTGGCGCTCGACCGGGAAACATATTCTTGCCGGTCGCTCAATAAACAAAGCCTCTTCGACACGGCGTCACAGCTTGGGCAGCGCGGCGCCATCGAGCAAATGGCTCACCACCCGCTCGCCCAGCGCAGGCCCGACGCTCATTCCCACGCCGCTATGCATGAACACGCCGGTGACGGCGGGCGATGCCCGCAGCACGGAAAACGGCGCGTCCGATGTGCCGGTTCGCGCGCCATACACGCCTTGCCAACGTTCGATCACGTCGAGCTTGCCGCCGAGCGTGCTTTCGGCAAGCGTGAGCAGCATGTCATCGACAGATGCCGCGTTGAACGGCGACGGATCGTCACCGTAATCATGCGAATCGCCGATGATCAAGTCGCCCGCCGGCGTCGGGCTGGCCAGCAAATGAATGCCGTGTTCGAGCAACGCGGGTTCTTGCGCGGCCACCTCTTCGTGCAGCGCGGCGGCTTCGGGCAGGTCCGAAAACGCGCCGTAATGCAGGCAGCTCAAACCAGTCAGCACCGCATGATCGAGGGCGAATGGTTGGGCGGGCCTCACACGCAGCATCTGCAAACGGCACACGCGCGGCTCGATTGCGGCAAGCTTGGGTGCAAGCAGCGACAAATAATCGTGTCCCGCACAAATCACCACATGTTCGGCGCGCCACTCGCCAGCCGTCGTGTCGAGAACGCCGTTGTCGATACCGCGCACCATCGTTCCAAAGCGGAAATCCACGCCATGCGCGCGCCGCAAATAGTCGATCAACCCTGGCACCGCCTCGCGCGAGAAGACCTGCAAGTCGGCGCGTCCATGCAACGCGGCGTGATGTTTGCTGAAGCGGCCGCCGTAGAGATCGTTGAGCGCGGCGCGTGACACCATGGCGGCGTCGTAGCCCGCCTCGCGGGCGCGCGTCTCGGCGAACGCCTCCATGACGTGCGCTTGCGCTGAGCTTCGGGCGAACATCAGCGAGCCCGAGCGGCGCATATGGAGGCCGGCATCGCGTGCCCAGCCAACCCATATTTCCCGCGATGCCTGTGCGAGCGCATGCATGGCACCCGGCGGCTGGCCGGTCACGAGCACCATGCCGAAGTTGCGGATGGACGCGCCAACCGGCGTGCCGCTGCGCTCGAAAACAGTGACGCGCAAGCCACGCCGGGCGAACGCATGAGCATGCGACAGTCCGAGAATGCCGGCGCCGATAATGGCTACATCTGTGTGAGGGGTCGTCGTCATTGGGTTTGTCAAAGCGTTGTGCGTACTACAATACGCGCGGTTTCACGTCTTTTAACCGATGTCCATTCATTGCCGGCATGTCCGGTCGCCCCGATGCTCGCCGAACAACGTCATCAATACATCCTGTCCGAGTTGTCGAAGAACGGCGCGTTGTCGGTCGCCGAGCTCGTGCGCGCGCTCGACGTCTCGCGTGAAACCATCCGCCGCGATCTCAACGCACTCGCCGAACGCGGCCTGATCGCGACTACGCATGGCGGCGCGCTGTCGAATGACCGGCGCGAGCCCGACCTCGATACCCGCGAAGCGGCGAACGCATCCGCCAAGCGCGCGATAGGCGAGCGCGCCGCGCAATTCGTGCCGGACGGCGCGTCCGTGATCATCGATTCGGGCAGCACCACGCAAGCCGTGGCGCGCGCGCTTGGCGACCGGCATCGTCTGACGGTCTACACCAACGACTGGCGCATCGCGTTGCTGCTCGGCCGGCGCAATGACAACAAGGTCACGCTGCTCGGCGGCGAACTCTCCGACAACGAAGACGCCACGTTCGGCCTCGATACCGTGCAGCAGCTTTCGCAGTATCACGTGGACTTCGCGTTCGTGGGCGCGGGCGCGATCACGTCCGATGGTTTCCTGACCGACTATTCGCGGCTCGCCGCGGAAGTGCGCAGCCGGATGATCGTGGCTGCGAGCGCCGCGGTGATCGTCGCGGATCATTCGAAGTTCGGTCACGTCACGCCGGTGCGCATCCGCGACTTCGAGAAGGCGCGATACCTGGTCACCGAACTCACGCCCGACAAGGCTTTGCGCAAGGCGATCGCCTCGCGCGGTCCGGAGCTGGTGATTGCCTGACCGCTTGCCGGGCATGGATCAGGCCGCGAGCCGCACGTGCAACATGCCCAACGCGCGGTTGATTGCAGCCACTGCGTTCAGCATCTCGTTGGCATCGATAGCGCCAATGCATCCCACGCGAAACGTCTCCACTTCCGTCAGCTTGCCCGGGTACAGCACGTATCCTGCATCGCGCACGGCTTCGTAAAAGCGCTTGAAATCGTAGGCCGGATCGCGCGGCGCATGGAACGTGACGATCACCGGCGCCTGCACCGAAGCGTCCAGGAAAGGCCTGAATCCAAGCGCCGCCATGCCCTCGATCAACGCCGCGCAATTGCGCCTGTATCGAGCGCCGCGCGCAGCCTGGCCGCCTTCCGCCTTGTATTGATCGAGCGCCGCGCGCAACGCGGCGACCACATGCGTGGGCGGCGTGAAGCGCCATTGCGTGGTCTTCTGCATGTACGCATATTGATCGTAAAGGTCGAGCGCGAGCGAACGGGAAACGCCTTCCGCTGCTTCCAGCAAACTTCGCCGCACGATCACGAAGCCCATCCCCGGCACGCCTTCAAGGCACTTGCCGCTCGCCGATACGACAGCATCGATCCCACCCTTCGATACATCGATAGGCAAGGCACCGAACGAACTCATTGCATCGACAATAAGACGCTTGTCGAAACGCGCGCACGACGCGGCGATCTCATCGAGCGGATTGAGCAAACCTGCGCTCGTCTCCAGATGCACCTGCGCCACGTGCGTGATGCGCGGCTCGCGCAGGAACATCTCCTCGATACGCGCGACGCCGGCCGGTTCGTCATCGCGCAATTTCAATTCGATCGCCGCTACTCCGAGCCGCTCGAGGATCTTCAGCAAACGCGTGCAATACGCGCCGTTGTTCGGTACGAGCACGACCGCATCGCGCGGCACGAGCGACCCGAGCGCGGCTTCGACCGAAAACGTGCCGCTTCCCTGCATGGGCACGCATACAAAATCTTTTTGACCGGACACGATAGAGAGCAGGTCGCGGCAGATCGAGTCTGTCATCTGGTTGAAAGCCGCATCCCACGATCCCCAGTCGCGCAACATCGCCTGACGCGTGGCCGGCGTTGTGGTGAGCGGGCCGGGCGTCAGCAAAATCGGGTCACTTCCGTTGATCACAATCTTCTCCGTTCGTATTTTCAGGCAGGCATGAAATAGTCTACGTCGGAATTTTGGCGAAATGTGGTCTTTGTTGTAGAAATGTGGCATCGTCATGGCGTTGTCATAGAGTTCTGTGATGCTTCGATCCGGCTGCGGGTGATACCAGATCAACCTCCGCGCCAAAGAATCATCGGACGCAAGCGGCCTTTCGAAAACCGCGCGTCATCCTCACGCCACCTGGTTGTTTCCGTCTTCCGGAGAACTTGCAACATGACAAAAAATCGCTTCCCCAAAGCTCGTCTGGCTTCGTGTCTTGCCGTGGCCGTGTTCGCAAGCGTCGCGGCCATGCAGGCGCATGCCGCCGATGCAGTCGTGCTGTACACCGCCGACGGCCTTGAAAACCTGTACAAGGATGTGCTGCCGGCCTTCGAAAAGAAGGAAGGTGTGAAGGTGAATATCGTGACGGCGGGTAGCGGGGAAGTGGTGAACCGGGCGCAGGTGGAGAAGGATTCGCCGAAGGCCGACGTGCTCGTGACGCTGCCGCCGTTCATCCAGCAAGCATCGCAAGGCGGCCTGCTGCAGCCGTACCAGAGCGTGAACTACGCGAATGTGCCGGCGATTGCGAAGGCATCCGATGGTGCGTGGGCGACCTTCGTGAACAACTACTTCTCGTTCGCCATCAACCCCGAAGTCACGAAGACCGCGCCGAAGACGTTTGCCGACTTGTTGCATCCGGACTTCAGCGGCAAGGTGGCTTACTCGAATCCCGCAACCGCCGGCGACGGCATGGCCGTGATCATCCTGACGAGCGCGCTGATGGGCGAGGACAAGGCGTTCGACTATCTGAAAGACCTGGAAAAGAGCGCGAAATTCCACACGAAGGGCACGGGTTATCTCGACGTGCTGCTTTCGCGCAACGAAATCTCATTCGCGAACGGCGACCTGCAGATGGATCTGGACGATGCCACCAACGGCGGCCTTTCGCTCAAGCCGATCTTCCTCTCGGCCAAGGCCGGCGAAGCGCCGACCACGTTCCAGTTGCCCTACGCGATCGGCCTGATCAAAGGCGGCCCGAACCAGGCTGAAGGCAAGAAGCTGGTCGACTACCTGATGTCGAAGGAAGTGCAGGCGAAGGTGCCGGACATCTACGGCATTCCGGGCCGCACCGACGTTCCGCTTGCCGGCAAGAATGGCGAGGCGGTCAAGCAGGCCATCGCGGGCGTGAAGCTGATTCCGGTGGACTGGAACCAGGTCATGGACAAGAAAGCCGCGTGGACCACGCGCTGGAAAAACGACGTGATCGGCAACTCCGGCAAGCAACTCGACGTGGTCAAGCCGAAGTCGTAAGCGCTTGCGTTCTTATCGAAGCTCTCAGGGATGCGAACCGTGAACACTTTGACGCTGGCTCCGGCCACTCGCGAAGCTGCTGCCGCCGATTCTTTCAAGCCGGCGCATGGCGGCGTGCATATCGAAGGCCTGAGCGTGCGCTTTGGCGCGCGTACGGTGCTGGATGACCTCTCGCTGACTATCGAGCGCGGCGAACTGCTTACCGTGCTCGGCCGCAGCGGTTGCGGCAAGACGACGTTGCTGCGGTTCATCGCGGGATTCGTGGAGGCGGACGGGCTCGCGGGCCGGTTGACGGTGGCCGGGCGTGATCTTACGCACGTGCCGCCGTTCAAGCGCAACCTCGGGCTTCTGTTTCAAAGCTATGCGCTGTTCCCGCATCTTTCCGTGTTCGATAACGTCGCGTTCGGCCTGCGGGCGCGGCGTCTGAAAGCCGGAGAGATAGCGCGGCGCGTGGCGGATGCACTCAAGCTCGTGCAACTCGGCGACGCGGGGCACGTGATGCCCGCGCAGTTGTCGGGCGGCATGCAGCAACGCGTGGCGTTGGCGCGAGCGCTGGTGATCGAGCCGGATGTGCTGCTGCTCGACGAACCGCTCTCGGCACTCGATGCCAACCTGCGCGCATCGGTCCGTACCGAACTGAAGTCGTTGCATGAGCGCCTGCCGAACCTGACCATTGTCTGCGTGACGCATGATCAGGACGATGCCCTGGTGCTCTCCGATCGCACGTTGCTGATGCGCGACGGCCGTATTGCGCAATTGGGCACGCCGCGCGAACTCTACGATAACCCCAAGGACGCGTTCGTCGCGCGCTACCTTGGCGCGGCGAACTTGTTGCCGCCATCGATCATGTTTCCTGTTGGCGATGCACGGCACGACGAACGCGGCAGGCTTGCGTGCATCCGTCCCGAGTGCCTGTCGATCGTACCGTTGGGCAGTGCGCAATTGCACGGCACGATCTCCTCGGTTGAATGGTACGGCGCGGCGCTCTCGGTCTCGGTAATGCTCGATGCATTGCCCGACCAGCCCGTGCTCGTCACCATGCAACGATCGCATGGTCCGATGCCCGAGAAGGGCGCGCGTGTTTCCCTACGCCACGAGGTTGACGATGTCGTCCTTATCAGCGAGTGAACACCTGGTCGACGACCCCGCGCACACGCTTGCCAAGCGTCGGCGCGAACGGCGTGCGCAGTGGCAGCTCTGGTTCATTCTGGTGGTCGTGCTCGGACCATTGGTGCTGTATCCGCTCGTGCAATTGTTGTGGCTGAGCGTGACGGGCAAGCATGGCTTGAGCCTGCAGGCGTACACCGCGTTCTTCACCAATCCCGAAACCAGCGGTGTGATCGGCACGACGCTCGGCATCCTCTTCGCGAGTGCAACGCTTGCGTCATTGCTCGGTGTCCTGCTTGCATCCATATTGTTTTTCAAGCCATTTCCCGGCGCGAAACTCGTGACGCGTTTCCTCGAATTGTTTGTCGCGTTCCCTTCGTTCCTGGTCGCGTTCACGCTGATCTTTCTGTATGGATCGCAGGGATCGGTGAGCATCGGCTTGCAGCGTTTGTTCAACTTGCAGAATCCGCCGCTCGACTTCTTGTTTGGCATTGGCGGTGTGATTCTCGCGGAGGTCGTGTTCTACGCACCGTTCGTGGTGCGGCCGACGCTTGCGTCGTTTGCAACGCTCGACATGCGTCTGATCGAAGCCGCGAAGAGTCTGGGTGCGAGTGGCTGGATGGTCGCGTTCAAGGTCATCCTGCCGCTCGCATGGCCGGGTATCGCGGCGGGAACGATCCTGTGTTTCCTGCTGACGCTCAACGAATTCGGCATACTGCTGGTATTGGGAAGCGCACATCTGATTACCTTGCCGATGGCAATCTACAGCTCGGCAACGGTCGATCTGGACTTGCCGACAGCCGCGGCCGGCGCGGTTGTCATGCTTGCAATGTCGCTCTCGTTGTACGCGCTCTACAGACGCGTGAACCGACGCACAGGAGGCCGCAATGGCAACTGACCTTTCGCTGCCGGTTGCAGCGTCGAAGCCGCATTCGCTCAAGCGCGTCGGCGCGTGGATCTTCACCTGTTTCGCCGCGCTTCTGTGCTTCTGGCTGTTTGTATTGCCGGTGATCGTGGTTGCGCTTTCCAGCGTGGCGTCGCACTGGTCGGGAACGATCTTCCCCGATGGCTTCAGCATGCGCTGGTTCGAACGCCTCGGTTCAAGCGACTTCGATGCGCTGACAACGAGCCTTGAGGTCGGCTTCGGCGTGGCCGTGCTCGGGACCGTCCTCGGTCTCTGGCTGGCGCTCGCGCTCGAAGGCCGCGACCGGCGCGGTGTGGGCGCATGGGTCGATACCATCGCGATGATGCCCAACGGCGTGCCGAGCGTCGTGCTCGGACTGGCCGTGCTGATTGCGTATCACAAGAAACCGCTGGATATTTCAGGGTCCGCGGCAATCGTCGTGCTGGTGCAGTTGGCGCTGGTGCTGCCGTTTTGTTATCGATGTGCGGCCGCTGCGCTGCGGCCTGAACTTACGATCCTGCGCGAAGCGGCTGCGAGCCTTGGCGCACCGCCATCGATGGTCCTTTCGCGTGTCGTCCTGCCGCAACTCGTTCCCGCAATCCGCGCGAGTCTTGCGCTTGGTTTCGCGTTGTCGCTGGGCGAGCTCGGCGCGACGCTGACCGTTTATCCGCCGGGATTCGCCACGGTACCGATCGTTGTGGTGGGACAGGTGAATCGCGGTTATTACCTGCCGGCATCGGCGCTTTCGCTGATCCTGCTGGCGGTATCTCTCGCTGCGCTGTTGCTGATCGCGGCGAAGGTTCCCCGGCGGCGCATGGCCTGAATCGAAGCTATCGCAAGATGTATCCCGCTTGCGCGGGACAATTTCTCACGCCGAAAAATGTGGCAAATATTGGCGTTGTAAGTCAAAATATGTAAATCGCGCCGAATTAAAAGTGCCGGTTCACGCTCGAAAAGGAACGTCATGTCCATCTCTACTGAAACGTCTATCGAAGTCAACGGCCGCGCGTACGGTCCGGTGCGCGCATTGACGGTCGTCGTGTGCGTCGATGGTTGCGAGTACGACTACCTCGAAGCAGCGGTTGCTGCGGGGGTGGCGCCGTTCATCGGCACGATGCTCGAAGGTGGTTCCGCCTTTCGTGCCGACTGTGTGATCCCGTCGTTCACGAACCCGAACAACTTGTCCATCGTGACGGGTGTGCCGCCTTCCGTGCACGGCATCTGCGGCAACTATTTCTTCGATCCGGACGCGAACGGCGGCAAGGGCGCCGAGGTCATGATGAACGACCCGGCCTACCTTCGCGCCGGGACGATTCTCGCGGCCGCGGCGCAGCGCGGCGACAAGGTCGCGGTGGTCACGGCGAAGGACAAGCTGAGGCGTTTGCTTGGCTGGCAGCTCGACGGCATTTGTTTCTCGGCTGAAAAAGCCGATGCCGCCACGTTCGCGGAAAATGGCATCGACAACGTGCTGAAGCTCGTTGGCAAACCTGTGCCCGATGTCTACAGCGCGGGGCTTTCCGAGTTCGTGTTCGCAGCGGGCGTGCGGCTGGCAGAGACGCGCGACATCGACCTGATGTATCTCTCGACAACCGATTATGTACAGCACAAGTTCGCACCCGGCACGGACGGCGCGAACGCGTTCTACGCCATGATGGACGGCTACCTCGCGCAGTTGAATGCGCTCGGCGCGGTGATCGGGCTCACCGCCGACCATGGCATGAACGCGAAGCACGACCCATCGACGGGCGAGCCTAACGTCGTGTATCTGCAGGACTGGCTCGACGGAACACTGGACATTCCCAACGCACGGGTCATCCTGCCCATCACCGATCCTTACGTCGTTCATCACGGCGCGCTTGGGTCGTTCGCGACGATCTACCTGCCGCGTTCCGTCGATGCAAAAGCACTGGCGAAGCGCATCGCCGAGTTGCCGGGCGTCGAGATCGTGCTGGACAACGCAGCGGCCTGCGAACGCTTCGAACTGCCGAACGATCGCGTGGGTGACCTCGTTGTGGTGAGCGGGTGCAACACGGCGCTTGGCACGCGTCGGGCGGAACACGATCTTTCGGGCCTCACGGTGCCGCTGCGCTCGCATGGTGGTGTGTCGGAGCAGGAAGTGCCGTTGCTCTTCAATCGGAAAACCGACGGCTTCGAGTCGAAGCTCAACGGCAAACGTCTGCGTAATTTCGATGTATTGAGCATCGCACTCAACCATCTGGTGCTTGCATCATGAGCGCCGTCCTGGCGGCCGAGCAGCACGCGCTGCGCATGGAGAAACTCCGGCTCAAGGGCGAGCGTGCGGCGCGTACACGCAATCTCGATGTGCTCGATCCGTACACGAATACGCGCGTCGGCACCGTGCCGATGGCCAGTGTCGACGATGTCCGCGACGCCTTCGAGTATGCGGCAAACTACCGCGCAACGCTCACGCGCTACGAGCGTTCGCAGATCCTCGAACGCGCGGCTAGCATCATGCGTGAACGCACGGAAGAAGCGTCCGACCTGATTTCGCTGGAGTCGGGTTTATCGAAGCAGGATTCGCGGTACGAAATCGGCCGCGTCGCCGACGTGCTGAAATTTGCGTCCATGGAGGCCTTGCGCGACGACGGCCAGAGCTTCTCCTGTGATTTGACGCCGCACGGCAAGGCGCGCCGCGTGTTTTCGCAACGCGAACCGCTTGCCGGCGTCATTGTCGCGATCACGCCGTTCAACCATCCAATGAACCAGGTCGCGCACAAGATCGCACCGGCCATCGCGACGAATAATCGCGTGATCCTGAAGCCCTCGGAGAAGGTGCCGTTATCGGCTTATTACTTCGCGGATGTGCTCTACGAAGCCGGTTTGCCCGCCCCGATGCTGCAGGTCCTGACCGGCGATCCGCGCGAGATTGCCGACGAACTCGTCACGCACCGCCTTGCAGAACTGGTCACTTTTACCGGCGGCGTGGCGATAGGCAAAGCGATCGCCGCGAAGGCGGGGTACCGGCGAGTGGTGCTTGAACTCGGCGGCAACGATCCGTTGATCGTGCTCGATGACGCCGATGTCGAACGCGCCGCCACGCTTGCCGTACAGGGTTCGTACAAGAACTCGGGACAGCGCTGTACGGCGGTGAAACGCATGCTGGTTCAGAAGGGGATCGCCGCGCGCTTCACCGAACTCGTGCTGGAAAAAACGCACGCATGGAGCTACGGCGATCCCTTCGATACCGCCAACCGGATGGGCACGGTAATAGACGCGGGCGCCGCGGAATCGTTCGAGACGCGTGTGAACGAAGCGGTGCGGCAAGGCGCGCGCTTGCTCTGCGGCAATCGCCGCAATGGCGCGCTGTATTCGCCGACCGTACTTGACCGGGTCGATCCTTCCATGACCTTGGTGCGTGAGGAAACTTTTGGCCCGGTCTCGCCTATCATTGAATTCGATACCATCGACGACGCCATCCGCATCAGCAACGGCACCGCGTTCGGTTTGTCGTCCGGCGTGTGCACGGACCGCGCCGACCTCATCACGCGGTTTGTGAACGAACTGCGCGTCGGCACGGTGAACGTGTGGGAAGTGCCCGGCTATCGCATAGAACTGACACCTTTCGGCGGTATAAAGGACTCAGGCCTCGGCTACAAGGAAGGCGTCCAGGAAGCGATGAAAAGCTTCACGAGCCTCAAGACTTTTTCGTTACCGTGGGAATGATATGGCGCTGACACTCCCTGACATCCGTCATCTCTTCGATACTTACGGCGCCATGGCTTACAGCGGCGAGCCGGTGACGCAACTGCAGCACGCATTGCAGAGCGCGGCGCTGGCCGAAGGCGCGGGCGCAAAAGATGCACTCGTCGGCGCGGCGTTCCTGCACGATCTGGGCCACTTGCTGAACCTGCAAGGCGAGACGCCGACCGCGCGGGGTATCGACGACATGCACCAATATTTCGCGCTGCCGTTTCTGCGGCCGCTTTTCAGTGACGCCGTGCTTGAACCCATCCGCCTTCATGTGGATGCGAAACGCTGTTTGTGCGCGATTGATGCGGATTATTTCTCAAAGCTCTCGGCCGACTCGGTACGCAGCCTGAAGCTGCAGGGCGGTGTTTTCAGCGAACCAGAAGCTGAAGAGTTCCTGCGCAAACCCTTCGCACAAGATGCGCTTTCCTTGCGGCGCTGGGATGATCTTGCAAAGCAGCCGGAACGCGATACGCCCCCGCTCGACCACTACATTCAGCTAATCGAAAGGCTTTCCGCACAGCATGGTGCCACGACCCAGGCTGACATCTAATTAAGGAAAACGAACTAAAACCAGGCACGTAAAAGTCGCTATTTCTCATCCGCGAATGACGGAAATACGACAGGAAATTGAACGCCCCGGGGCTGTCGCGCATATTCCACGCCTGCCCCGGAAAGGCGCACAGGCATTACCAAAAAAATAAAAATAGCGTAATCTGCCTGTTCGCCCGGCCCGTCCCGCTTGGGTGTGGCCGGTCCAGGCCATGTGCCCCAGGGCTTTGTGCGTTACTGCTTTCTGGAGAGTTCGATGACATCCGTCGACCTGGAGTTCGAACAACTCAATAGCACCGTCGATGCGCTGCGGCGCTCCATTTCAAACCGTCTCATGTACGGCGTCGGTAAAGATGCCGTTACCGCCCAGCCACGTGACTGGCTGCATGCGGTGGAACTGGCGGTCCGCGACCGGCTGGTCGCCCGCTGGATGAAAACCACGCGCCAGCAATACGAGCAGGACGTGAAGCGGGTTTATTACTTGTCGATGGAATTTCTGATCGGCAGGACCTTTACCAACGCGTTGCTCGCGCTGGGCATTCACGAGGAAGTCCGGGAAGCGCTCAACGGCCTGGGCGTGGATATCAACGCGCTCGAGAACCTCGAGCCTGATGCCGCGCTCGGCAACGGCGGCCTTGGCCGTCTCGCCGCCTGCTTCCTCGATTCCATGGCGACGGTCGGCATTCCCGGCTTTGGCTACGGAATCCGCTACGAATACGGCATGTTCAAGCAGACCATCGTGGACGGCAATCAGGTCGAAACGCCCGATTACTGGCTGCGCGCCGGCAACCCCTGGGAGTTTCCGCGCCCGGAAGTGAACTACGTGATTCACTTCGGCGGTCGCACCGTTCGTCATGAAGACCGCACCGAATGGATCGATACGGAACACGTGAACGCCATGGCGTACGACACCGTAATCCCGGGTTTCGCCACGACCGCGACCAACACGCTGCGCCTGTGGTCGGCGCGCGCCACGGATGAATTCGATCTTTCGGCGTTCAATCAGGGCGATTACCGCCGTTCCGTTGAAGCAAAAAATACCTCTGAACACGTGTCGCGGCTGCTCTACCCCGACGACTCCACGCAGGCCGGCCGCGAACTGCGCCTGCGCCAGGAATACTTTTTTGTATCGGCGACCATGCAGGATCTGATCCGCCGGTATCAACGCACGCACACGCATTTCGGGCGGCTTGCGGAGAAGGTCGCGGTTCACCTGAACGACACGCATCCGGTGCTCGCCATTCCCGAGTTGATGCGGCTGCTCGTGGACACGCATCATGTCCCGTGGGACAAGGCGTGGAAGCTCATCCAGCAGATGTTCTCGTACACGAACCACACGCTGATGCCCGAGGCGCTGGAAACGTGGGACGTGGAAATGTTGTCGCGCCTGCTGCCGCGTCACCTCGAAATCATCTTCGACATCAACGCGGATTTTCTCAAGCAAGTGGGCGAGAAGTTCGGCCGCGACGTGGACCTGATCCGCCGCATTTCGCTTGTGGACGAATACGGCCAGCGCCGCGTGCGCATGGCGCATCTGGCGATCGTCGCAAGTCACACGGTCAACGGCGTGTCGAAGCTGCATTCGCAACTGATGACGCAGAATATCTTTGCGGATTTCGCGCGCATGTATCCCGATCGCTTCACGAATGTGACGAATGGCATCACGCCGCGCCGATGGCTGTCGCAAGCGAGTCCGAAGCTGTCTTCTCTCATCGATGAACGGCTTGGACCGCGCTGGCGTACCGACTTGTTCGAGCTCGCACGTTTGCGCGAATGGCGCGACGACCCCGAATTCAGGTCGGCTTTTCACGAAGCCAAGCTTGCCAACAAGGTGAAGCTCGCCGCGCGTGCGAAGCTGGAAACGGGCGCGATCATCGACCCGAATGCGCTCTTCGATTTGCAGGTCAAACGCATTCACGAATACAAGCGGCAACTGCTGAATATCCTGCATGTGATCGTGCGCTACAACCGGATTCGCGAGGCGCCGGAGAAGGCGTGGACGCCGCGCGTGGTGATGTTCGCGGGCAAGGCGGCATCGGCGTACAAGATGGCGAAAACCATCATCAAGCTGATCAACGACGTAGCCGAGATGGTCAACAACGATCCGCTTGTCGGCGACCGGTTGAAGGTAGGTTTCATTCCGAACTATGGGGTGAGCGTTGCCGAGCTGATCATTCCGGCCGCGGACTTGTCGCAGCAAATTTCGATGGCCGGCACGGAAGCTTCAGGGACCGGCAACATGAAGCTCGCATTGAACGGGGCGCTGACCATCGGCACGCTTGATGGTGCGAACATCGAAATCTGCGATGCCGTCGGCCGCGAAAACATGTTCATCTTCGGGCATTCGACCGAGGAGATCGATGCATTGCGTGCGACCGGGTATCGGCCGCGCCAGATCTACGAAGAGAATCCCGAACTGAAGATGGCGCTCGACCAGATCCGGCTCGGGCACTTTTCGCCGGACCAGCCGCACCGGTTCTACGACATCTTCCACACGCTCGTCGACTGGGGCGATCACTACATGGTGCTCGCCGATTTCGACAGCTTCGATCGCACGCAAGCAGAGGTCGATGCCAAGTTCCTCGACAAAGATGCGTGGACGCGAAGCGCGATCGAGAACGTCGCCGGCATGGGCATCTTCTCGTCGGATCGCACGATTGCCGAATATGCGAAGCACATCTGGCACGTGGAGCCCTTGCAGGTTTAGACGTAGGTTCTAGCGCCGCAGGCTGTAGGTCGTTGCACGTCCCAGCGTTGCCTGTTCAAAGCGCGAAATGACAATGCCGATCACGTCGGCGAGCGAACGTGACGGCACTTCCACATGCAACGTAAGGCAGTCGTGACGACGATCCGTCGCCACGACTTGCATGCGTGCTTCGCCGCCGAGCGCCCTTTGCAATACGCGGCGCGGTTCGCTGGAGTCGAGACCCGGCAGGGTGACGTCGAAAGCGACTACTGTATGGAGCTTGCGTGTGGCCCGTGCAATCGACTGGGCTACCGAGATGGAAGTACGGACCGGCGAAGGAGCGCTTGCCTGAACAACGCTTGCTTTAACAACGCTTGCCTGAAGCATCGGATGTTGCGCCGTCTCGCGACGGGCGGTGGTGGGAACATCACCACTTTAGCGAGCGGCGCATTAACGCGGGGCATCGATCGGCCTTGTCCGCGTAAAGAAAGTATTAAAGCCCTTCCTGAACCGGTGGTGTTGTTGCCGGTATCTGAGTATCCGCCTGGGCCGCCGTCCGAGCGGCGACTGCTTCACGCACGAGCGTTGCAACGCGTTGTGCAAACTCCTCGTCTTTCGTCGTGAACACTTCACGCTCGCCGTCCGGTACCGTCACATACATGCGATAGATCACGTCCTGCGTGATCCACGACAGATAGCCGACCACCGCGATCATGATGCCGAGCACCAGCGCCGGACCCGAACCCAGCATGCCGCCGATCGCTGCAACGATCACGCCGATAACACTCACAGCGATAGGCAACGGTTTTTGCCGCGGGATCATTTTTACGGTCGCGCCGCGCAGATCGCGCAACGGAAAAAGCTGTCCCGCAGCGCTCAAGCCTGCGCGGGCAAACGTGATTCCTCGTTCATTGAAGGGCAGATCGTGTTGCATGTGGCTAGGTCTTCAGCAAAATAAAGGCGCAGATTAACAGACCGGCGGCGCTTTGACGTCTCACCCATCGTCGCACCGTGGGCTTTGGGCGTATGGGCGTGGTTACATGTCGAAACGCTCACACTTGCGTTCGCTGTCGATTCTGACCGTCGGCATTCGTCGTTCAGGTGGGACCCTCATTGGAGACAACCCATGACTACGCTATTGAAAGAAAGCCACGCCTTCAGCGGCTTTGCGGTGCCGGACCTCGATGCTGCAAAGAAGTTCTACGGCGAGACGCTCGGACTCGATGTCACAACCGGCTCCATGGACGTTCTCGAGTTGCATCTGGCGGGCGGCAATCATGTGCTGATTTACCCCAAGCCCGACCACGTAGCCGCGACATATACGATCCTCAACTTCCCAGTCGCGGATGTGGAGCGCATCGTCGATGACCTGACCGCACGCGGCGTGCGCTTCGAACACTACGACACGCCGCGCCTGAAAACCGATGCCAAAGGCATATGCCGGGCGTCGGGCGGTCCGGTCATCGCCTGGTTCAGGGATCCGGCGGGAAACCTACTTTCCGTGCTCGAATCGGATAGGTAGGCCTTGAAGCAGCGGCTTTATGCGTGGATTGCCGATTCACTGGACACGAGCCGCAATTCATCGGCGATGGTCGCGATCAGCGCTTCGGCCGCCGCGCTCAGCGGACGCCGCGGATGGCTGATCCGCACGATGTGCCGCACGATGCGCGGCGCAAGGATCGGATAGGCGCGCAACGTGCCTTGCCGGACCGCGCGCTCGACCACGATGCGCGGCAGGATCGTCGCGAAGCGCGTGCTTTCCACCAGCTTCACGATGGTGCTGAGCACATCGATCTCGAAGCGCGGCGCAAGCAGCACGTCCTCGTGCTGGGCGGCGGTATCGAGCACACCCCGCAGACCGTGGCGCTTCGTTGGCAACACCAGTTCCAGATCGGGCAACTGCGCGAGTTCGATTGCATGTGGCAAGTCGGGCCCGTGCACGGCGCTCGTCACGAGCACCATCTCTTCATCCAGCAGCGGCTGCGAGTCGAGCGAAAGCCGCGCGCGCGGCTTGTTGATGAGCGCGGCATCGAGCTGCCCGCCCGACACCCAGTCGATGAACGTCGCGGTGTAACCGTCGGCCACGGTCACTTCCACATGCGGATAGCGCGCATGAAAACGCGAGAGTGAATCAGCCAGCACGCTCTCCGTCACCGATGCAATCAGCCCGATCGACACATGCCCGGTCACCACTTCGTCGCGCTGCACGAGTTGCTGGCGCGCGTGGGCGAGGTCGCGAACGATGGGGAGAAACAGTCGATACATGAGGCGTCCGGCAGCGGTCGGCGCCATGCCGTGGGCACCGCGCTCGAAGAGTTGCTGATGCAGTTCGTCTTCGAGCTTCGCAATCTGCATGCTCAACGCTGGTTGCACGATGTTCAACCGCTTGGCCGCACGCGTGACCGAGCCGTCCTCGAACAGAGCGATGAAATATTGAATCTGCTTCAGGTCCATGTAGGCGGCTCGGTGGCATTGGTCCCATGTCTCGGGCCATCAGTAAGTCTAATGAGAGTGCCTGGGTTTATCAGAACCATCGTACGTGATGATCGCTTCAAGGGCGCAACTGGGTGTTATCCCAACCATGGATTGACCGCATTGGGGCAAACACGGATATCACCGCGAATGATCGACCGCATCAAAAAACAATATTAGAAGTTATAGCGCGATCTCGTTACTCTTCAGATCAGCAACGAGGAGACGAGATGGACCACCATGAAGCCGCAGAGCACGGCAGCGCAAGCATTGCACCGGGCAATAAACCGTTCGATGCATTGTCGCTGCGTGGCTGGCTCGCGCATCTTTCCGCCACCGCACGCGTGGCGACGATCGACAAGCATGTATCGCTGAAACACGAACTTGCGGCAATCGCAAAGCGCCTCGACGGCAAGCAGGCGGCGGTGTTCCTTGCTCCCGGCGATCACGCAATCCCCGTGGTCAGTGGTTTCATGTCGAAGCGCGCATGGATCGCGGAAGCCATGGGCGTGGCCGAGAAAGACCTGTTGAAACGTTTCCGCGATGCCGCCGACAACCCGTTGCCGTGGAGCGAAGTTGCTTCCCGTGAGGCCGCTTGCCAGCAGGTCGTACATACCGACGGGATCGACCTGCATGCGCTGCTGCCCATTCCCACGCACAGTGAACACGACAACGGTCCTTACATTACCGCGGGTCTGGTCATCGCGCGCAATCCGCGTACGGGCGTGCAGAACGTGTCGATCAACCGGATCCAGGTTCACGCACGCGAGCGCATGGCGATCCTGCTGTTGCCGCGTCATTTGCATGCATTCCAGAAAGAGGCGGAAGCGGCGGGCGACGCGCTCGATGTGGCCGTCGCGATCGGCGTCGATCCGCTGACGATGCTCGCATCGCAAGCCATATCGCCCATCGACTTCGATGAACTTGAAATTGCCGGCGCATTGCATGGCGCGCCGTTGCCGGTCGTGAAATGCGTCACCAACGATGTACGCGTGCCGGCTTTTGCGGAGATCGTGATCGAGGGACGCATCCTGCCGAATGTACGTGAAGCCGAAGGACCGTTCGGTGAGTTCCCCAAGTACTACAGCGCGCAGGAAGCACGCGAAGTGATCGAGGTGACGGCGGTAACCCATCGCAGAAATCCGATTTATCACACGATCGTTCCAGCCGAGATGGAGCACTTGCTGCTCGGCGCCATTCCGCGCGAGGCGACGCTGTTGTCGCATCTTCAGCGCAGTCATCCTGGCGTGACCGATGTGCATCTTTCAGTGGGCGGCGTATGCCGTTATCACCTCTGGGTGCAGTTTGCGAAGAAGCGGGAAGGCGAGGCGAAGAACGTGATCCTGTGCGCGTTCGGCGCGCATTACGACATCAAGCAAGTGGTGGTGGTGGATACGGATGTCGATATTCACGATGCTTCGGAAATCGAATGGGCGATTGCGACGCGCTTTCAGGCAGATCGCGACCTCGTGCTGATTTCCGGCGCACAGGGATCGCCGCTGGACCCGTCGACGACCGTGGGCCAACCCGATGACGCGCCATCTCACCTTCAGGGCGTCAGCACGAAGATGGGACTCGATGCCACGCGTCCGGTCGTTTATGCGGGCCATGTGTTCACCCGCGTGCGTATTCCGGGTCACGATGCGGTCGATCTGGAAACACTCGTCGCCGCCGACAACACCGGATTCGATACCTACCTGAGCCAATCGCGATGAACGCGCAAACGCCCCAGCGTATTGTCGTCGGCATCTCTGGCGCAAGCGGCGCGATGATCGGCGTGCGGCTGCTCGAAGCGCTGCGCCGTATCGGCACGCATGAAACGCATCTGATCGTGTCGGCATCGGGCGCAGTGACGGCGGCGCAAGAGCTCGGCGTCGGGCGCAATGATCTCGATACGCTCGCTGATGTAGTTCACAACGTCCGCGACGTGGGGGCATCGGTTGCAAGCGGTTCGTTCGTCACGAGCGGTATGGTGATCGCGCCATGTTCCATGAAAACGCTCGCCGCCGTGGCAAACGGTTTCTCCGACAATCTCCTCACGCGCGCGGCTGACGTGATGCTCAAGGAGCGCCGCCGGCTGGTGCTCGTCGCCCGCGAAACACCGCTGAATCTCGCGCATCTGCGCAACATGACGCTAGCAACCGAAATGGGCGCGATCGTGATGCCGCCCGTGCCGGCTTTCTATGCGCATCCGCAGACTATCGATGACGTGGTGAGCCATACCGTCGGGCGCATCCTGGATTTATTCGGTATCGAGCATCGAGAGATCGAAAAACGCTGGAGCGGTCTGGCCGATGAATTCAGCGCGCGCGGTGATGCTGGAGCCGACGAATGAACCAGCGTGATCAGGCCGGCTTTGCCGCAATCAACGCGCACGCGTCTGACGTCGTCGAGGCGCCCGCAACGAACGCATCGCCCGATGCGCGCCCGAAACGTCATGTCGGCCAGTCGGTGGAACGCTTCGAGGATCCTGCGATTCTCACGGGCCGGGGCCGGTATGGCGATGACATCGGCATCAAGCCAGGCACGTTGCACGCGGCGATTCTTCGCGCGCCGCACGCGCATGCCGAGCTGGTTTCGCTGGATACGAGCAACGCTGTGACAGCCGAAGGTGTGCGCGCGGTGCTGACGCGCGATGACCTTCGCGCGTGGTCGCGGCCGTTCGTGGTCGGCGTGAAATCGAAGATGGAGCAATGGTCGCTCGCGATGGATCGCGTGCGCTACGTGGGTGAACCGGTTGCAGTCGTGATGGCCGAGTCGCGGGCGCTTGCCGAGGACGCGCTTGATCTGATCAAGGTCGAATATCGCACGCTCGAACCGGTGACATCGATTGAAGGCGCGTTGAAGGACGATGCCTGCATGCTGCATCCGAGTGTGCAGACCAACGTAATCAGTGATCGCAGTTTCCGTTACGGCGAGCCTGAGGCTGCGTTCAGCAATGCGCCGCACCGCGTGAAGATCGACGCGCATTATCCGCGCAATACCTGTGCGCCGATCGAATGCGGCGTGGTCATCGCCGAGTTTCTTTCTGGCGACGAAGGCTACGACGTCACGTCGAATTTCATGGGCCCGTTTTCGCTGCATGCCGTCATGGCGCTTGCGCTGAACGTCCCGGCCAACCGGCTGCGTCACAAGGCGCCGCGTGACTCGGGTGGCAGCTTCGGGGTCAAGCAAGCCGTGTTTCCGTATGTGGTGCTGATGTGTCTCGCATCGCGCAAGGCGAACGCGCCGGTGAAGTATGTCGAGGACCGGCTTGAACATCTGAGCGCGGCGACATCGGCTACCGCACGGTTCACAACGCTCGAAGCCGCCGTCGAAGCCGATGGCCGCATCACCGCGCTCGATTACGATCAGGTCGAGGACTGCGGCGGGTATCTGCGTGCGCCGGAACCTGCCACGTTTTATCGGATGCATGGGTGCTTGACGGGTGCCTACGACGTTCCCAACCTGCTCGTGCGCAACCGGGTCGTATTGACGAACAAGACGCCTACGGGCCTCGTGCGCGGCTTTGGCGGACCGCAGGTCTACTTCGCGCTCGAGCGGCTGATGCAGCGCATTGCCATTGAATTGAAGCTCGACGTGCTCGATGTGTATCGCCGAAATTTCGTGCCGGCCAACGCCTTCCCGTATCGTGCCGCAGCGGGCGCCTTGCTCGATTCGGGCAACTACCAGGAAGCATTGAGACGCTCGATTGCGGAGGGCGGTTACGAGGAGTTGAAAACCCGCCGCGATAGCGCGCGCGGGGAGGGCCGTCTGTACGGCATCGGCTTTGCGGCGATTGTCGAACCTTCCGTATCGAACATGGGTTACATCACGACCGTGATGCCCGTCGATGCACGCAAGAAAGCCGGTCCCAAGAGTGGTGCGATTGCGAGCGCAACGGTCAGCGTCGACTTGCTGGGCGGCGTGGTCGTGACGATCGCGTCCACGCCGGCGGGGCAGGGACACATGACCGTTTGCGCGCAAGTTGTAGCCGATGCGCTCGGTCTGTCGCCCCATGAGGTCGTGGTGAACGTGGAGTTCGATACCCACAAGGATGCATGGTCGGTTGCAGCCGGAAATTATTCGAGCCGTTTTGCAGGCGCGGTCGCGGGCACGGTGCATCTCGCGGCCGTCAAGGTGCGCGACAAGCTCGCGCGTATCGTCTCGTCGCAGCTCGAATGCAAGCCCGAGGACATCCGTTTCGAAGGCGGACGGGTCTATCGGGACGGCGACGAAGACCACGCCATGCCCTTCGGGCGCGTGGCGAGCAATGCGCCTCACTGGGCGCCTGCGTTACTGCCTGTGGGCGAAGAACCGGGCTTGCGCGAAACTGTTTTCTGGACTCCGCCGAACATGGATGCGCCGGATGAACAGGACCGCATCAATACATCGGCGGCTTACGGTTTTGCATTCGACATGTGCGGCGTGGAAGTGGATCGTGCCACGGGGCGTGTGCGTATCGACCGTTATGTGACCACGCACGATGCAGGCAAGCTGCTGAACCCCGCACTCGCCGACGGCCAGATTCGCGGCGCTTTCGCGCAAGGACTCGGCGCGGCGTTGATGGAAGAATTCCGCTACGGGTCCGACGGCAGTTTTCAGTCGGGCACGCTCGCGGACTACCTGATGCCGACCACGTGTGAAGTGCCTGATCCGATCATCCTCCATATGGAAACGCCGTCGCCATTCACGCCGCTCGGCGCGAAGGGTCTGGGCGAAGGCAACAACATGAGCACGCCGCCATGCGTGGCCAATGCGGTTGCCGATGCACTTGGCGTCGATGACATTCGCTTGCCGCTGACGCCATCGAAAGTGATGGGGCTGATCGGTATCGATGACCCGGAACCGTCCCGGCCCGAGTTCCGCGAAGCGCAGCAAAAGACGCCAGTGCTGCCGGGCGGCAAGGCGCTGACCGCGCAAGGCAGCGTGGATCTGCCGGCGTCGCCTGAAGCGATCTTCGCAGTGCTGCTCGATCCGGTTGCGCTCGCGAAGGTCATCCCCGGTTGTCATGCGCTCGAGGAGAAGGGCGAAAACACGTATCGCGCGGATGTGACGGTTGGCGTCGGCATGATCAAGGCGCGCTTCGAAGCGGAGATCGTGCTGTCGGATCTCGATCCGCCGCATCGTTTGCGGCTTGCCGGTGCGGGCATGTCATCGCTCGGCAGCGCGCGCGGTAACGGTCTGGTCGAGCTGACGCCTATCGATAAAGGCACACGCCTGACGTACGACTACGAGGCGCAGGTCTCAGGGAAGGTCGCGGCGGTCGGTGGCCGCATGCTCGAAGGCGCGGCAAAGGTCGTGTTGCGGCAACTGTTCGAATCGCTGGGACGTCAGGCCGCAGGCAAGCCCGTGAAGTCGATTGGCGGGTCGTGGCTTGGCCGCATCCTCGGCCGGTTCGGGAGGCGTTCATGAAACCCGCACCATTCGATTATCTGCGCGCCGCGAACACGCACGATGCGCTCGACGCCCTCGCGCAATCAGGCGAAGACGCGCGCATCCTCGCCGGCGGCCAGTCACTCATGGCGGTGCTCAACATGCGGCTTGCGCAACCGCGCGTGTTGATCGACATCTCGCGTACGGCCGATCTGGAAGCGGTGCGCATCGAGAAGAACCATCTGGTCGTGGGTGCGGCAGCAACGCAAGGCAGCGTGGAATGGCGCGCATCCTTGCGTGATGAAGTGCCGCTGCTCGCACTCGCTTTTCCGAACATCTCTCACTTTCAGGTCCGCAACCGCGGCACGGTTTGCGGCTCGATCGCGCATGCCGATCCCAGTGCGGAGTTGCCGCTCGTGCTGTCTCTGCTGGGCGGCGATGTGATGCTGCGTTCAAAGAAGCGCAAACGCACGCTCAAGGCGGAAGACTTCTTCCAAGGCATGTTGATGACCGCACGCGAACCCGATGAGCTCCTCGAAGCCGTGCGCTTCCCGCTGAAGAAACCCGGCGAACGATACGGCTTCGAGGAATTCTCCGCACGGCACGGCGACTTTGCGATGGTCGGCTGCGCCACGGTCGTGACCGACACCGCCATCCGCATCGCGGTTGGCGGCGTTGCAGACAGACCCGTGGTCGAACAGTGGCCCCGTCTGCAAGGCGACGACTTGCGCGGCGCCCTGAACGACCTGAGCTGGAAGCTGAACGCGCAGGACGACGCGCACGTCAGCGCAACATACAGACGCCATCTTGTGCGGCAACTTGGATGGCGCGTCATTGAGGAGGCGAAGTGAGCAACACGTTATCGGTCAGGCTGGATCGCGGCGAGCGTCGGAAGATCACGCTGACGTTAAACGGACGTGAACGCAGCGGCTATTGCGAGTCGCGCGACTTGTTGTCGGACTTCGTGCGGCATGAACTGGGCGCAACCGGAACGCACGTGGGCTGCGAGCACGGCGTATGCGGCGCGTGCACGGTGCACGTGGACGGCGTTGCCGGGCGGTCGTGCCTGATGCTTGCGGTCCAGGTGGAAGGGCGCCGCGTGGATACCGTCGAAGGTCTTGCGGCGGATCAGACACTGGGGGACTTGCAGCAAGCGTTCCAACGCCATCATGCGTTGCAGTGCGGCTTCTGCACGGCAGGAATCCTGATGTCGTGCGCGGACTATCTCAAACGCGTGCCCGACCCCAGTGAAACCGAAGTACGCGAAATGCTCTCTGGCCATCTGTGCCGATGTACCGGCTATACGCCGATAGTCGCCGCCGTGCTCGACGTGGCGGCGCGAAGAAATGCGGGCAGGAAGGAGCCGGAACATGCTTGATCTCGGCCGAACCTTCTTGCAGAGTGTGGAGCGCAGTCCGAACACGCTCGCACTTGTGGATGGCGACAAACGCCTGACCTATGCGCAGTGGCACGAAGTCATTCTGCGTGTAGCCGGTGGCCTGCGCGATGTGGGCATCGGGCGCGGCGACCGTTTGCTCGTCGTGCTGCAAAACCGATGGGAGATGGCGACGCTGCACTGGGCCTGCCAGTTCGCGGGCATCGTCATGACGCCGCTGAACTGGCGTGCAAAGCCGGAAGAACTGGATTATTGCGTGACAGATTCCGGCGCGAAAGCAATCGTATTCGAGCCTGTTTCCGCCGACGCCGTGCAGGGCAGCGCAGCAGCGCAGGAGATCCCGCGCATCGCACTGGACGAAGCGCGCGGCACGCTCTCCTTCGACACGCTCCTCAACGCGAACGCAGCGAACACCACGGCCGAAGCCACCGCCGACGATGTCTCTCTGATCCTTTACACATCCGGCACGACCGGCAAGGCGAAGGGCGTGCCACGGCGCCATCGACACGAACGTGCCGCTGCGCTCGCACATGTTGCGCAAAACTTGTATCGATATAACGAACGCACGCTCGGCGTCATGCCGCTTTATCACACCATGGGCGTGCGTTCATTGCTCGCCATGGCGCTGGTCGACGGCTTGTTCGTCTGCGTGCGCCGCTGGAGTGCGGCGCAGGCGCTTGCATCGATCAGTGAATTCGAACTCACGTGCCTGTACCTCGTGCCGACGCTCTATCACGATCTCCTGGCAGCGCCAGGTTTTGCGGACGCTACGACGAGATCGGTCACGAAGCTGGGTTTTGCAGGCGCTCCCATGAGCGACGGCTTGCTCAAACGTCTCTTCGCCGCATTCAAACCCGAGCTCTTCGTGAACCACTATGGATCATCCGAGGTGTACACGGTCAGCATCGATCAGGATGCCATGCGCAAGCCGGGCAGTGCCGGGCGCGCAGGCATCAATACGCGATTGCGAGTGGTCAAGCTCGACGCCTCCTCGCCAACGGACTTCGCGGCGGTCAACGAGGAAGGCCAGATCATCGCGGACCTGCTGGGCGACGAAGCGTTCGAAGGCTACTGGAACCGTCCGGACGCGAACGCAAAGTCCCTGCGCGACGGCTGGTACTTCACCGGCGACACTGGCTTCTTCGACAAGGACGGCGACCTCTTCGTGAGCGGCCGCGTTGACGACATGATCATCAGCGGGGGTGAAAACATCTCGCCGGTCGATATCGAATCGGTCCTGTCATTACATCCCGCAGTGGACGAAGTGGCGGTGGCCGGCGTGAAGGACGAACGCTGGGGCCAACGCGTGGTGGCCTTCATCAAGCGCCGCGATTACGTGAACGCCGAGATCCTCGACGGCTGGTGCCGCGAGTCCGACCTCGTGAATTTCAAGCGGCCGCGCGACTATGTTTTCGTCGATGACATTCCGAAATCTCCCGTCGGAAAAATCCTGCGCCGCAAGCTCTCGGCCGGCGAATACGAAGTCGACACATCAATCAACCCGAAAGAAACAACGAAGGAGTAACCGATGACCGAACTGACCCATCGCGGCCAGACGCTGTTGCAGGACCTGGACGGCTTCTCGATCGAAGTCGATGAACAACTCGAGCGCGCCGACATCATCCTGCATCGTCCGCCGTTGAACGTCATTTCCATGCACGCGCGCGACCAGTTGCGCGCGGCCTTCGAAGCACTCGATGAAGACGACCGCGTGCGCGTGATCGTCGTGCGTGCGAACGGTGAGCATTTCTCGAGCGGCGGCGACATCAAGGGCTTTCTCGAAGCATCGCCGGAACATGTGTCGAAACTTGCGTGGAACATCGCGGCGCCAGCGCGCTGCTCCAAGCCCGTTATCGCGGCGAATCGCGGGTTTTGTTTTGGTGTGGGCTTCGAGTTGTCGCTCGCGTGCGACTTCCGTATCGCGACGGACACCACGTTCTACGCGCTGCCGGAACAGAAACTCGGGCAGATTCCCGGCTCGGGCGGCTCGGCTCGGTTGCAGCAGATGGTGGGCGTTGGCAGGACCAAGGACATCGTGATGCGCTCGCGCCGCATTCCAGGCAAGCAGGCATACGAGTGGGGCATCGCCGTGGAGTGCGTGGCCGACGCGCAGCTCGAAGCCACGACCGATGCGCTGGTCGATGAGCTGCGCGCGTTCTCGCCGTTGGCACAGCGCACGGCAAAAAAGCTGCTCAACGATACGGAAGATGCGCCGCTCTCGATTGCCATCGAACTTGAAGGGCATTCCTACAGCCGGTTGCGTACATCGGATGACTTCCGTGAAGGCGTGGAAGCGTTTCATAGCAAACGCAAGCCGGTGTTTCGCGGTAGCTGACCTTTAGCCATAACAAACAGGGGACTTGCATGGAGGCGTTCGACTACGTGATCGTGGGCGGCGGGTCGGCGGGATGCGTGCTTGCGCATCGGCTATCGGCCGTGCCGTCGCTGCGTGTCGCGTTGATCGAAGCCGGCGCGGACACGCCCCCGGGCAACGTGCCCGCAGCGATCCTCGACAGCTATCCCATGCCTGTGTTTTGCGGCGACACTTACATCTGGCCTGGACTGAAAGCCCGGGCTACAAGGCAAGCTGCTGAACGTGTGTACGAGCAAGGCCGTGTCATGGGCGGCGGTTCGAGTATCAACGTGCAATCGGCTAATCGCGGCTTGCCGCGCGACTACGATGAGTGGGCCGAGAACGGCGCGCCGGGCTGGGCTTGGGACGATGTCCTGCCGTACTTCCGCAAGCTGGAAAGCGACGCAAATTTCCCCGCTGACCCGCTGCACGGCGAGGACGGTCCCGTTGCGATTCGCCGCATCATGCCTGATGAATGGCCGCCGTTTTGCCACGCGTTTGCGAAGGGTTTGAAGAGCAATGGATTCGCGACACTACAAGACCAGAATGCCGAATTCGGCGACGGTCTGTTTCCCGGGGCGTTTTCAAACTTCAACGACCGGCGTGTGACGACAGCGACGGCTTACCTCGATGCCGCCACGCGCAAGCGTCCGAACCTGTCGATCTTCGCGAACCTTCGCGTTGAACGCATCCTCATGAGCGGCGTGACCGCGCATGGTGTTCTAGCAGTAGCGGCGAATGGCGAAGAGATCAAGTTCGAAGCGCGAGAAGTGATCCTGGCAGCGGGCGCGCTGCAGTCGCCCGTCATGTTGCTGCGGGCGGGTATCGGAAATTCGAAGGAGCTCGATCAACTTGGTATTCGCTGCGCGATCGATTTACCCGGCGTCGGAAGGAATCTTCAGGACCATCCGTCGCTGACGTTCTGCCATTTCCTCGAACCGCAGTTCCGCATGCCGCTCACGCGTCGTCGCGCGAGCATGACGGCCGCGCGATTCACATCTGGCCTGGAAGGGTGCGACGTCTCGGACCTGTATTTATCGAGTGCAGCGCGCGCCGCATGGCATGCGCTGGGCAATCGCCTCGGTTTGTTTTTCTTGTGGTGCAACCGGCCCTATTCGCGCGGCCGTGTGCAACTCGTGTCCGCAGACTCCGACATCGCACCACGCGTGGACCTGAACCTGCTTGACGACGAACGCGATATCGCACGCCTTGCCATTGGCGTTCGCCTGCTCGCCAAAGTGGTCGAAGCATCGGGCCTGGGTGAAGACAGGCGTGATTTTTTCCCAGCCGCATTTTCGCCGCACGTGAAGGCATTGAGCCGCGTGGGCAAGGTCAATGCAATCTTGACATCGCTGCTTGGCGCTCTGCTCGACACACCTGCGCCCTTGCGTCGATTGCTGATCGAACGTTTCTTTACGCGTGGTCAGGCCATGGCCTCAATGCTTGCGAGCGACGACGCGCTGAACGCGTTCATTCGCGCGAATGTATTCGGCGTATGGCACGCGAGCGGAACATGCCGGATGGGCGTGGCAGGCAATCGCCAGGCTGTCGTCGATACACAGGGCCGCGTGCACGGCGCGCGAGGCCTGCGCGTGGTCGATGCATCGCTCATGCCGCGCCTGCCTTCGGCCAACACGAATATCCCGACCATCATGATCGCGGAAAAAATCGCGGACACGATGCTGCGCGAACGGCCGCCCAGTGCTGCAAGCAACAAGACGATCTATTTGCATGCAACGATTTCATAAACGCCAACAAGAGCACGAACCAATATACGTGCCACGTACACGGCGCCTTCCATAAGGCGGCGCCGCGACCTTCAAGGAGATAAAAATGTCCGTTGCAGCTCAGGAAAGCACCGCCGTGCCCGAGGTCAACTCGCGGCAGGTCATGGGTGCAGTGGTAGCCTCGTGCCTGGGTTGGGCACTCGATCTTTTCGATCTGTTCGTGCTCCTGTATGTCGCGCCGGTGGTCGGCAGGCTGTTCTTCCCGTCCGAACACGCCATGCTTTCGCTGGCGGCAGTGTATGCGTCGTTTGCCGTGACCCTGTTGATGCGGCCGCTCGGTTCGGCATGGTTCGGATCTTATGCGGACCGTCATGGACGCAAGGGCGCGATGATTCTCGCAGTCGTTGGCGTGGGGATATCGACGGCGCTTTTCGGGGTGTTGCCAACGGTCGCGCAAGCCGGACTCGCCGCGCCAATCCTCTTTCTTCTGTTGCGCCTCGTGCAGGGTGTGTTCGTAGGTGGCGTGGTGGCGTCCACGCATACCATCGGCACGGAGTCCGTTGCGCCCAAGTATCGAGGCGCGGTCTCGGGATTGATCGGCGGCGGCGGTGCAGGGCTCGGTGCACTGCTCGCGTCCATTGTGTTCCTGACCATGTCCGCGATCTTCCCCGGCGAACTGTTCGATGTCTGGGGATGGCGCTGCATGTTCTTCACCGGCATCATCAGCTCGGTGCTCGGCCTGTTCGTTTTCAATACGCTCGAGGAGTCGCCGCTCTGGCAGAAGCTTGCGGCCGAGAAGGCGGCCAAGGCTGCGAATCGTGATCCGTCGGTGCCGGTCGAAGTGATTCGATCGCCGATCAAGACGTTGTTTTCCCGCGAATATCGCGGCATTCTTTTCGTGAACCTGCTGCTCACGATTGGCGGCGGCAGCGGCTATTACCTCACGTCGGGCTACCTTCCTACCTTTCTAAAGGTGGTCAGCCACGCGCCCAACGGCGCGGCTGCGGCCATCCTGATGATCGCAAGCGTGGGAGTGCTGCTGGCCTCGGTCGCAGCGGGCCATCTGAGCACCTTCATTGGACGCAAGAGTGCGTTCATCTGGATCGGACTCGTGCGTCTCGTCGCGTTACCCGCGTTGTTCCTGTTGTTGCCTACTGCGCAAAGCATTACGATGATCGGCCTCTACGCCGTGATACTGAGTGCGCTCGGCAGCGCGGGTTATGCGCCTATCCTGATCTTCCTGAATGAACGATTTCCCACCGCGATCCGCGCAACGGGAACGGGCCTCTCGTGGAACATCGGCTTTGCAATCGGCGGGATGATGCCGACGGCCGTGTCGCTCGTCGCGAAGGACCCGAGTGAATTGCCCATGACGCTGGCTATTTTTGTCGGTGTGATCAGCGTGATCTTTCTAGTTGGCGCTTTCATTGTTCCGGAAACGCTCGGCAAGCTGGAGAACAACGCGCGAGCCGTACATTGAAGGTCAGGGTGCGGTAGTCACGCGGCGAATGTCTTCCGTGATGATATCGATGAGGGCGCTCGCCGCAGACCCAAGCGGCCGCTTCGGGTGACTGACGCACACGATCTGCCGCACGATAACCGGGTTCGCAATCCGGTGAATCCGCAGCACGCCGTCGTCCACTTTGCGCTGCACGACCACGCGCGGCATGATGGTCGCCACGCTGCTCTGTTCCACGAACTGCACGATCGTGGTCAACAGGTCGATCTCGAACTTCGGCTTGATCACGATATCCGCGTTGAGAAGCGCGGCATCGAGTGCGCCGCGCAAGCCGTTGCGCCGCGTGGGCAGGACCAGTTCGAGATCGCCGAGCCTGGACAGGTCGATCTCGTCGGGCAGAACGCGACCGTGGGTTGCACTGACCACGAGGACCATTTCTTCGTCGAGTAACGCGCGGGTATCGAGCGTGAGACGTCCGCGCGGCTTGTTGATGACCGCGGCGTCGAGCCGTCCGGCTTCCACGGCATCGATCAGTTGTGCGCTAAAGCCGTCCGCCACCGATACCTCGACTTGCGGAAACAGTGCATTGAAGGTCGCGAGCGACTCGGGCAATACGCTTTCCGCTTCCGATGCCACCATGCCCAGCGACACGCGTCCCGTGACGATCACGTCCGTGCTGCTGAGCTGCTCGCGCGCATGGTCGATGTCTCGAATGATCGGCACATACAGCCGGTACATGAGGCGCGCCGCGTCGGTCGGCGTCATGCCATGCGGGCCTCGTTCGAAGAGCGGCTGATTCAATTCCGCCTCGAGCTTCGAAATCTGCATGCTCAATGCGGGCTGAACGATATTGAGCCGCTTCGCAGCGCGCGTGACCGAACCATCTTCAAACAGCGCGATGAAATATTGAATCTGCTTCAGGTCCATGGGCGGGCGGCGAGTGAGTCGATGCACGATGAGACCACAACCGGCCGCCCGATACCAGCATACTATCTACCCAGGTAACGCTTCTGCGCCTGCACCACGAACGCCTGCGCGTCACGTGCCGCTTGCACGACCGTTGCCATGCCGAAGAACTCGTGCGTTGCGCCCTGGTAATTCTGAATCTCTACTTCTACGCCCGCGCCGCGCAATTGATCCGCGAGCTTTTCGCCATCGGAACGCAGCGGGTCGATGCCGGCAGTCACCACCGTCGCCGGCGGCAAACCGTGGAGATCGGCGCTGACGACATCGATGAGCGGATTCTTCAGGTCGGTTTTCTGGTTGATGAGGTGATCGACGAACCACAGCATCATCGGCTTGTTCAGCGGCTTCGCGTTGCGGTTTTCCTCATAGGAAATCGACATCACGTTGTTGCTCGCGACCGGGTAGACCAGCGCTTGATGCAGCGGGAGTTGCAAGCCGGCGTCACGTGCGTATATGGCTACGTTCACAGCCAGGTTGGCGCCCGCGCTTTCGCCCATCACCGCAATTCGCGCCGGGTTACCGCCGAGACTTGCGGCATGATCGACGATCCATTTCCATGCTGCGAAAGCGTCTTCATGCGACGCAGGAAACTTGTGCTCAGGCGCTTGCCGATAATGCGCCGACACCACGATCGCATTCGTCTGCGCGGCGATGGAACGCGGCGTTGCATCGTAGACGTCGATGTCGGCAAACACGAAGCCGCCGCCGTGGAAATACAGGATCACGGGGAACGGGCCTTCGCCCGCAGGCTTGTAGACACGTGCGGGGTTTTCGCCTGCCGCGCCCGGAATCATGATGTCCTGTGTCTGCACCTGCTGTACGGCTGGCGGTGGCGTGATGCCGCGTTCCTGCATCAGCTTCACCACGGCGTCGGTGACGGTAGGTTGCTGACGCGCTTCGTCTGGAGTGCAATCTTCGATTGGCTTCGGGTTCAGGCTCTCGAATGCGTTGAGCACGTCCTTCATGTCGGCGTCGGCATGCTCGGTCGGGTCCATTCCCACGACACCCTTGATCGTATCGGCGAGGCTCATGTCATCTCCAGAATTGATGGAAACCGCTCCACGAATGGCGGTTCCTTACACTTGAGGTGCAAGCGTTATGCCCATCGATCCTCGCTTTCCGACCAGCAGCATGACGCGGTATTTTTGTCTTTGGGCGCTGCGGAATACTATTTGCTGCAATGCGATTGTCCTAACCCAACCATGGACCTCCCATGAAGCCCTACATTGTTTGCCACATGATGTCTTCCGTCGATGGTCGCAGTCTCACTGACGGCTGGCACCTCGACTATGCTTCCGACTTGTACGAAAGCACCGCTGCCACGTTCGAGGCCGACGGCTGGATTTGCGGACGCGTCACGATGCAGGAAATCGCGCATGGCGACGGTTATCCGAAGGGCCTCGCCGAGGAACCCGTTCCGCGCACGAATCATTTCGCCAAACGCGGTGCCGACCAGTACGCCATTTCTATCGATCCGAAGGGACTGGTCGAGTGGAAATCGGACACCGCGCTCAAATCGCACATCATCGAAGTCGTAACCGAGCAGGTCGCGGACGACTATCTTGCGTACCTTCAGTCCATTGGTGTGTCGTATGTTTTCGGTGGCAAGACGGACATCGACCTGGGTCATGTGATCGAAACGCTCGCAGACGAGCTCGGCGTAAAAAAGCTGATCGTGGAGGGCGGTTCCCATGTAAGCGGTGCGTTCGTGAATGCCGGTCTTGTCGATGAGGTCAGCGTGCTGATCTTGCCGCTCGTCGATGGCCGCACCGAACATCCGTCGTCGTTCGAAGTTTCGATGGACGCATGGAAGCAGCCGGCGTACCTCACGCTGACGTCAGTTGAACAGACGGCCAACGATGGCGTGTGGCTGCGCTACACGCAGAAAACGAAGTAAGGGATTACCCCTAATGGCGGAAGTGCCTTTATTGTATTTCGGGTTTTTACGAAATATAATTCGGTTCATCGCGAATTCATCCGCTGGACCCAACCGTACTTACTGCCGTCTCATGGACATCGACGCTATTCACAAAGCCCTGGCCAATCCGGTGCGCCGCGAGATCCTCGCGTGGCTCAACGAACCCGGGGTTTATTTCAGCGAGCAGGACATGCTGCTGGAGAATGGCGTGTGTGCGGGGCAGATCTACGCGCGCTGCAATATGTCGCAATCCACGGTTTCGGCTCATCTGGCAACGCTTCACAAGGCGGGTCTGGTCACGTCGAAAAAAGTCGGCCAGTGGATCTTTTTCAAGCGCGACGACGCGGTAATCAATGCGTTTCTCGAACAGTTGCACCGCACGCTCTAAACGCGACACATCGATCAACGAACGTTCCCCATACTCTATTTAGGATTACTTCCAAAATGCCAAATCTCCTCGATCCGCTCAAAGCAGGCGCTTTCAATCTTCGCAACCGTATTGTGATGGCGCCGCTCACGCGGCAGCGCGCTGGTGAAGAACGCGTGCCGAACGCGTTGATGGCACGGTATTACGCCGATCGCGCCGCAGCCGGCCTGATCCTGAGCGAAGCGACCTCGGTCACGCCACAAGGAGTGGGTTATGCAGAAACGCCGGGAATCTGGTCGGACGAGCAGGTCGAAGGCTGGAAGCTGGTCACGAAAGCCGTGCATGACGCAGGCGGCACGATCCTGCTGCAACTCTGGCACGTCGGACGTATCTCGGACCCGATCTTCCTGAACGGCGACCTGCCCGTTGCGCCGAGCGCCATTGCCGCAAAGGGGCACGTGAGCCTCGTGCGTCCGCAGCGCGAGTTCGTGACGCCGCGCGCACTGGGACTCGATGAAATTGCAGGCGTCGTCTCCGCTTTCCGTAAAGGAGCTGAGAACGCGAAGCTGGCCGGTTTCGATGGCGTTGAAATCCATGGCGCTAACGGTTATCTGCTTGACCAGTTCTTGCAGGACAGCACGAACACGCGCACGGACAATTACGGTGGTCCTGTTGCAAATCGCGCGCGCCTGATGCTCGAAGTCGTCGACGCATGTATTGAGGTGTGGGGCGCGGATCGCGTCGCCATGCATCTCGCACCGCGCGCTGATTCGCACAGCATGGGCGACAGCGATCGCGCCGCGACTTTCGGTTATGTCGCACGTGAGCTGGGCAAGCGCAAGATCGCGTTCATTGCTGCACGTGAACGTGTGGCTGAAGATTCGATCGGACCGTTGCTGAAGAAAGAGTTCGGCGGCGTTTATATCGCGAACGAAAAGTTCACGAAGGAAAGCGCGCAGGCCGCACTCGATCGCGGTGATGCGGATGCTGTGGCATGGGGCCAGTTGTTCATCGCAAATGCGGAT
Organism: Burkholderia sp. PAMC 28687; assembly: GCF_001577465.1. Lineage (NCBI taxonomy): Bacteria > Pseudomonadati > Pseudomonadota > Betaproteobacteria > Burkholderiales > Burkholderiaceae > Burkholderia > Burkholderia sp. PAMC 28687. The sequence goes on along the minus strand of NZ_CP014507.1, from coordinate 1,094,480 downwards.
CTGGTGAAGCGCTTTGAAACCGATGCCCCGTTGAACGCGCCGATTCCCGAGACGTTCTATGCACGCGGTACCGAGGGGTACACGGACTATCCGACGCTCGAAACCATGGACTGAGCTTTTTGGTTTCATGAAAAACGGTGGCCTTGGGCCACCGTTTTTCATGTCATGCACGCCTTCAGATATTTCGCTGTATGACCGCGCGCTCCCTTCTTCACCACGTCCTCTGGCGTTCCGCTTGCCACGACATTGCCACCGCTCTCTCCCGCGCCCGGCCCCATGTCGATGACCCAGTCGCTTTGCGCCGCCACGCGCATGTCGTGCTCGACGACAATCACGGTATTGCCCGCATCGACGAGACCCTGTAACTGCACCAGCAACCGGTCGCTGTCGACGCAATGCAGGCCCGTGGTGGGTTCGTCGAGTATGTAGAGGTGCTTGCCCCGCTGCGCGCGCTGCAGTTCCGTTGCGAGCTTGATGCGTTGCGCCTCGCCGCCCGAGAGCTCCGTCGCGGGCTGCCCGAGCCGCAGATAGCCCAGCCCGATGTCACGCAATACCGCGAGCGCACGCATGATCTGTGGCTCGTCTGCGAAAAAGCCGCAGGCGGTATCGACGGTCATCTGCAGGACTTCCGCAATGTCCTGGTCGTTCCATTTGATTTCGAGCGTCTCGGGGTTGTAGCGCGTTCCGCCGCAAGTGGAGCATGGCGCATAGACGCTCGGCATGAAAAGCAATTCCACACTGACGAAGCCTTCACCCTCGCACGTCGGACAGCGGCCTTTTGCGACGTTGAATGAAAAACGGCCGGCATCGTAGCGTCGGCGGCGCGCTTGCGGCGTGTCGGCAAACAGCTTGCGAACATGGTCGAAGAGGCCGGTATAAGTGGCGAGATTGGAGCGCGGCGTGCGGCCAATCGGCTTCTGGTCGACCCTTACGAGGCGGCGTATGTGTTCCATCCCTTCCACGATCTCGCCGTCTGTCTGAATGTCTTCCGTGTCGAGGAGAGGATCGCGTTCTTCGTCGGTTTCGGTCGCTATCGGACTGCCGAGTTTTTCCGCGATGAGTTCCGGCAGCGCCTGACTTACCAGACTGGATTTCCCCGATCCCGAGACGCCGGTGACCGTCGTGAAGCACCCAAGCGGAAATGCTACGTCGAGAGCTTGCAGGTTGTTTCGAGTGACGTTGGCAAGCCGCAACCATCCAGCCGGAGAACGCTTCGTGCGTCCGACAGTCCGGCGTTCCCCAAACAGATGCAGCCGTGTCTGCGATGCTTCCACGTCGGCTAATCCTGCAGGCGGACCGCTGTACACGATGCTCCCGCCTGCCGTCCCCGCCGCCGGCCCGACATCCACCAGCCAGTCCGCGCGACGCATCATCTCCAGATCGTGCTCGACCACGAAGAGCGAATTGCCGGCTTCTTTCAAGCGCTGCAGCGCGCTGTAGAGCGCCTCGCCATCGGCGGGATGAAGTCCGGCGGAGGGTTCGTCGAGGACGTAGATAACGCCAAACAACTGCGATGCCAGTTGCGTCGCGAGCCTCAGGCGCTGCAGTTCGCCCGATGACAACGTCGGCGTGCTCCGGTCCAGCGCAAGATACCCGAGACCGAGGTCGATCAGCGTGGACAAGCGCTCGAGCAGCTCTCTTGCCATGCGTTGTGCGGCGACCTGCTTTTCGCGGGATTGATTCGTTGTCCGTCGTATATCGGGCGATGCCTTGTGCGCAGATCCTCCCGACGCAACCCGGCGCTCCACGGCTTCGCGCATTTCTGTTTTGTTCAGCACTTCGCCGGTTTTTACATCGGGCGACGCCTCGCCGCGCGCAACGGGGCGCAATATTTCCGCGACCCGCGCCATCGGCATCTGCGACAACTCCGCTATATCCAGTCCCGCGAACGTGACGGACAGCGCCTCGAGCTTCAGCCGCTTGCCATGGCATGTCGGACACGCGCTGCTCACCATGAAATGCGACACGCGCTTTTTCATCAACGCACTTTGCGTGTTGGCGAACGTGTGCAGCACATAGCGGCGCGCGCCTGTGAAGGTGCCTTGATAACTCGGTTCGGCGTGACGTTTGAGCGCGGCTTTCGTTTCCTGGGGCGTGAGGCCCGCATAGACGGGCACGGTCGGCGTTTCGTCGGTAAAGAGGATCCAGTCGCGAGCTTTCCTGGGAAGGTCACGCCAGGGGGTATCGACGTCGTAACCCATCGTGACGAGAATGTCGCGCAGGTTCTGGCCATGCCACGCCGGTGGCCACGCAGCGACCGCACGCTCGCGGATGGTCAGCGAGTCGTCGGGCACCATCGACTGTTCGGTGACTTCGTACACGCGTCCGAGGCCGTGGCATGTGGGGCAGGCGCCTTGCACGGTGTTCGGCGAGAAGTCCTCGGCGAACAGCATGGGCTGCTTTGCCGGGTATGTGCCGGTTCTCGAATACAGCATGCGCACGAGGCTCGACAATGTGGTGACGCTGCCGACCGACGACCGCGCGTTCGGCGTACCGCGTTGCTGCTGGAGCGCTACCGCAGGCGGTAATCCGTCGATCGAATCCACCTCCGGCACGCCAACCTGATCGATAAGACGGCGTGCGTAGGGCGCGACCGACTCGAAGTACCGGCGCTGCGCTTCGGCGTAAAGCGTGCCGAATGCAAGCGACGATTTGCCCGAGCCCGACACGCCGGTGAAAACCACGAGTGCGTCGCGTGGTATGTCGACATCCACGTTGCGCAGATTGTGCTCGCGTGCGCCACGTACACGAACGAAGCCGGGTTGAGGAGACGAAGATTTGTTATTTCGATCTGTCATGCGCCTTTTCTTTGGTTTGCAGTTAGGGCTCAGCATTAATCGACTCGCAGAGCTTGTGCCCGGGCTTTCGCATGGGCGCACAAGCGAGGCATTCGACAGGCGGCGTTTAAAAGCCGCTTTTGATACCGCCAAATTCTCGCGCCATCGAATCCGCTCTCGCTACGCGGACGTGATATTAGTGAGGGGTGCGAGATGCGATTTTGCAAAATCGCTTTGCTGTTTCAAATCATGAAGCGGTTGCGGCTTTGTGCGTTGGACAGGTTTATCGCGTTTTTTTCCTGCAATGGAATGAGTAATTGTTTCATTGCCTGCGATAAATGTCGCGACTTATGTATGTAGACCTGGCATGTGGACCAGGGCATGGAGCCCAACGCAAAACGCTCGACCCTTTCGATCAGGAGATGTGGGATGCCTTGATTATTAGTCGCGGCAAGCATGCATTCCCTGACTCTCATTGCCGCTTCTCCCGAGGGCCGGCGCCAAGACAACGCGCGCCGCTCTCTTTCAAAGCAGTCGATTATTTCTGGAGGTACTGGATGTCCAAATCCAAGAAAGCGGGTTCGCAGGAGCAGTCCAAGATTGCAGCACTCAGCCCGTTCGAACTGAAGGACGAGTTGATCAAGGCTGCGGGCGGCGGCGCGGTCGACCGCCCGGCCAACGTCGCCATGCTCAACGCAGGCCGCGGCAACCCGAACTTCCTCGCCACCATCCCTCGGCATGGCTTCTGGCAACTGGGTCTGTTCGCCATGCGCGAATCCGAGCGTTCATTCGCACATATGCCAGAAGGGCTGGGCGGGTTTCCAAAACATGAAGGACTTGAAGAACGCTTCGAGATTTTCGCACGCGACAACAAGGGCGTTCCGGGTATCGATTTCTTGCGCGGCGCACTGTCGTACGTGCGCGATCAACTGGGTTTGAACGGCGGCGAATTCCTTTACGAAATGTGCGAGGGGATTCTTGCTTCGAATTATCCGGTGCCCGACCGGATGCTGAAATTGTCTGAAGTGATCGTGGCGCAGTATCTAAAAAAGGAAATGGTCGGCAAGCATCCTTTCATTGGCGATTTCGACATCTTCGCGACCGAAGGCGGCACCGCGGCCATGACGTATATCTTCAATACCTTGCGCGAGAATCACCTGATCAAGCCGGGCGACACCATTGCGCTCGGGTCACCGATTTTCACGCCGTACATTGAAATCCCCACGCTCAACGACTACAAGTTGAATGTGGTCAATCTCAATGCCGACGTTGAACGCGGCTGGCAATATTCGAAGGAAGAACTCGACAAGCTGCGCGACCCGAAGGTCAAAGCGTTTTTCCTCGTGAATCCGAGTAACCCGCCGTCGGTCAAGATCGATACCGAAAGCCTGCAGTACATTGCAGCTATCGTGAAGGAACGGCCGGACCTGATCCTGCTCACCGACGACGTGTACGGCACCTTTGCTGACGACTTCGTTTCGCTTTTCGCCTTGTGCCCGAAGAACACCATCCTCGTGTATTCGTACTCGAAATACTTTGGCGCCACGGGCTGGCGGCTCGGCACCATCGCGACACACCAGGACAACGTGATCGACGAACTGATCCGCAGGCTGCCCAAGGAACAACGCGCCGAACTGCATGAGCGTTATGAGTCCATTACCACGGAGCCGGAGAACCTCAAGTTCATCGACCGGCTGGTTGCGGACAGCCGCACCGTCGCACTGAATCACACGGCGGGTTTATCGACGCCGCAGCAGGTGCAGATGGTGCTGTTCTCGCTCTTCTCGCTGATGGACACGCCCGAGGCGTACAAGAACGCGTTGAAGCGCCTGATTCGCGGACGCAAGGAGGCGTTGTATCGTGAGATTGGAATCAGTTTCGACGACAGCGACGTGAACCAGGTCGATTACTACACGATCCTCGACCTCGAGTTCCTCGGCAATCGTGCGTATGGACCAGAATTCGTGCAATGGCTGTTCAAGAACACCGAACCGTCAGAGCTGCTGTTCCGCCTTGCGAAGGACGCACGCGTTGTGCTGTTGCCGGGGCGTGGCTTCGGTACGCAGCATCCGTCGGGCCGCGTGTCGCTCGCCAATCTGAACGAAAGCGACTACAAGCAGATCGGCCGTGCGTTGCGCAAGCTGATGGCGGAATACGTGGATCGGTATAACGCGGAAACGGGCAAGTCGCTCGACAGTAAAAAGGTGCTGTAATCAGGCATCGAAATGGAAACGGGCCGCTCTTCAGCGGCCCGTTTCCGTATCAGCTAAACGTTCAGAACTTGTGGCGGATACCCACGCGCCCAGCGATCTGGTTGTCCGTACCGCGGCCCGACGTGCCGAAGTAGCTCGTGCTCGAACCAATCTGCGCCTGCACGCCGGTTCCGTTGTTCGAACCCGACGCGTGTTGATAAATGCCCAGCACGTAGACATCGGTACGCTTGGAGAGCGCGTAATCCACGCTTGCATCGACTTGTTGCCACTTGCCTTGAGCCGCGTCCGTCAGCTTCATGTACGTGTAGCCGAGGCTCGCCGTTGCAGCTGGCGTGAACGCATACTTGGCACCCGCTTCATACGTATTGAACTTGGAAGTAGCGCCGCTGATCGCTTCGAAGCGCGTGTTGGTCCACAACGCGAAGAGGGTCGCAGCAGCGATCTTGTAGTTCGCGCCAATGCCGAACGTGCGCAGGTCCTTCGAGCCACCCGTCGCCACGTTTGCAATGCTCGTGCTGAACGCCGGGGTGGAGGAAGCCGGGAAGTGAATGTCCGTGTAAGCCGCGCCAACGCTGAACGGGCCGTTCGCGTAGTTCAGGCCGAAGCTGTATGCACGCGATGAACCTTGCGTGGTCACGCCGGCCGTCGTGGTCGTGGGCGAACCCGAGAATGCACCTGCAGCGTTCGAGAAGCCATACAGGCCACCGAACGTCACGCCGTAGAAGTTGGCGCTGCTGAACTTGATCGAGTTGTTGATACGGCTCGACGTCAACTGGTCCACGTCATTGATGTGATACGCGTAGTTGCCTGCAACCGTCTGGCCGCCAATGGAATAAGCGCCGCCCAGGTAATCAGTCGAGAACGAGTACTGGCGGCCGAGTGTCACCGAGCCCACGTCCGACTTCGAAATACCCACGTAAGCCTGACGGCCGAATTCCGCGCCGCCCTGACCGAGCGTGCCGTTGCCGCTGTTGAAGCCGCTTTCCAACGTGAAGATGGCCTTGAGTCCGCCGCCCAGGTCTTCAGCACCACGCAGGCCCCAGCGGCTGCCTTGCGATACGCCGTCGTCGTACTTGAAAATCTTCGAGCTGCCGGTGCCGGCGGTGCTGTGGTTCGCGTAGCTGATACCGGCATCGATCAAACCATACAGCGTGACGCTGCTTTGAGCTTGCGCAGGTGCGGCCGATGCGGCAAACGCAGCGAGTGCGGCGATGGCGAGCAGTGATTTACGGTTCAAGACATTCTCCGTGAGCGTGGGTGGTAGCGTGATGGGTCTGGTGCAACAAGTGCGTGGATACGCGGGACTCTGAAGGTCCGCTGACTTGCGACGGGCGGACTTTACGGGAGGCGTATGTAAGGTCTATGACAGTTGTAATGAAACGACGGCCACGCTGCACAGGCCGCTGCTGTGCTATGGGAAAGGTTCGCGCGAGATGCCGGCGATGTATTACTGGAGGGGAAGGGGAAGTGATGCGATGAGCGCCGCGAGCGAATGGGTATCGTCGCGGCGCCTGCGGCGTGTCAGCCTTTCGAAGAGACTTCGCCGCTTGGGGAGAACGGCCGCGGTTTTGCTTGCTCTTGCGCCACCTTCGCGGGGATCACGGCGCTCGCCGGTTGCGAATCATCCACCGAAGTCCGTCCGCCATCCGCGAAGAACGCCTGCTCCGCCGCCTTGTTCAACACGAGAATGCTGATGCGCCGGTTGGTGGGTTCGTCGGCGACGGCCTTGTTGAGCGGCAGCACATCGGCCAGGCCGCGTACCTGCAGGATCTTGCCTTCGCTCATGCCGCCTGCGATCAGCGAGCGGCGCGCGGCGTTCGCGCGTTCGCTCGACAGTTCCCAGTTCGAGTAACCCGCCTGGCCGCCGGAATAGGGCACGGCGTCGGTATGACCTGCAATCGATACCCGGTTGTCCACGTCGTTCATGGATGCCCCGATCTGCGCAAGGATCACGCCCACATAGCTTTCGAGCTTCGAGCTGCCCGATGCAAACATCGGACGCTTGAGCGAATCGACGATCTCGATGCGCAATCCCTCGCTCGTGATATCGATACGAATCTGGTCCTTGAATGCACGCAGCGCCGGCGTATTGTCGATCAGCGCCGTGAGTTTCTCTTTCAGTTGCTTGAGGCGGCGCGCGTCGTCCTCCGCGGCAATGCGCGCGGGGGTCTTGGGCATCGGCTGGGCCTGGCTCTTGGTCGCTTCGCCCGGACGTGAACTTGACAGGTCGCGGCCGCCGCCGTTGATCACGCTCGAGCGCGCAGCGCCACTGCCGTCCTTGCCGCCAAAGAGCGTGGAGAGCGGAGCGTTGAAGTAATCCTCGATGCCCTGCTTGTCGTATTTCGATGTCGAACCGAGCAGCCACATCAGCAGGAAGAACGCCATCATGGCCGTGACGAAGTCGGCGTAGGCAATCTTCCACGCGCCGCCATGATGCGCCCCGTGTCCGGACTTCTTCTTGCGGCGTACCACGATGGTCGGCGCAAGCACCGACTGCAGGGGATCGCGGGATGGTTTTTCAGCCATGTTCGTTACCCGTGGTGTCTGAGTGCAAGCAACGCATCAGGCCGACTTCGGCGATTTGGTGGCGCGAACGGCTTCATCGAGTTCCTTGAAGCTCGGCCGGTCAGCCGTGAGGAGCACCTTGCGGCCGAACTCCACGGCAATGGCGGGCGCATAACCGTTCATCGATGCAAGCAGTACCGACTTCACGCACTGGAACGGCTTGGACTCAGCCTGTCCCTTTGCCGCGAGCAGATCGGCAAGCGGTCCAAAGAAACCGTACGCGAGCAGGATGCCGAGGAACGTGCCGACGAGTGCGCCGGCAATCATCTCGCCCAGGATGGCGGGCGCGGCGCCGACAGAGCCCATGGTGTGAACCACGCCCATCACGGCCGCAACAATGCCGAATGCGGGCAGGCCGTCGGCCATCTTCTGGATCGCGCCGGATGCCACCGATGCCTCTGCATGATGCGTCTCGAGTTCTTCATCCATGAGGTCCTGCATCTCGAGCGCGTTGACGTTACCGCTCGACATCATGCGCAAATAATCGACGATGAACTCCAGCAGATGGTGATCGTTGAGCACGTGTTCGTACTTCATGAAGGTCGGGCTTTTCTCCGGCGCTTCCACATCGACTTCGAGCGCCATCATCCCTTCCTTGCGCGCCTTTTGAAGCAGCTCATAAAGCAGCGCGATCAATTGCACGTACTTTTCTTTCGAGTATCCGCCGCCCTTGAACGCAGTCGGGATGCTCTTGAGCGTCTTCTTGAGTGTCGCGGGGGGATTTGATACGACGAATGCCCCGATGGCCGCACCGAAGATGCACAGCAGTTCGAAGGGCTGAACGAGCGCTGCCAGATGACCGCCAACCCCCATGAAACTCCCGATCACCGAGCCGATGACCAACACCCATCCAATAACGACAAACATGCTCTCTCCGCGTAAATGTGTGCTTCGATTGAATGAAGCTGTCATAGAACTTAACGGCAAGCGGGCTCTCACATTTAGGGTAGATGCGAGGAATCTTTTCTTACCGACTTACGCAAGTCAGCAAAATTTACTCTGGCAAACATGCATTTTTTGCATCGAGGATGAACGGACTAACCCACAGGGGTTGAACCTCCCGCCCGCCTCACGCTCAATAGTAAGGAAGACGCGCGTCAGGCGGGTTGGCATGGATGATGCGTCCCCTTCTAAGGACTTACCGTTCATTTACCAGAGGCGGACCTTCAATATGATTCAAACCTTTGAGCAAACCATTGACGGACAGCCGATGCAATTCTGCGCAAGCATCGCAGACGGCGGCAGCCCGCAGCGCGTGATCATCAGCCGTGCCGATTCGGCGAAATCGCTGGTGATTGTCGAGGCGTCCGGGATCATCAGCGCAATCAAGGCTGAGGTCGAAGCGCCCGAATCCTTTGTAGCCGATGCCGTGCGCAAGGCCCAAGCAGACGGGCTGATAGAAAAAGCGCTCAAATCCGGCGACGTATTGACCACGACGCTTTGATCACCTGCTTCGAATCTTGAACTGAAGAAATGCCCGGACGCGTTTTTCGCGTGCCGGGCATTTTTTATACGGCGACATCCCGGGATTTAAAGGCGCGGAGAGCCGTTGTTGGGGTCAGCGGGAACGAGCGGTGTCGCGGAATCAGGGCCGTCGGGGAGATCGGGGTCGTCCGGATTCGGCGGCGCATCGGGGTCGAGCAGTTCGTCGGCGTCGGGTTCTATCGGCAGTTGCGTCGGATCTATGGGCGTGGACATGGTTCGATACCTCCAGCGGCCTGCGGACCGCGCGTTGCACGAGAGGTGCTCCAGACAATTCGCAACCCACGTTCCCGGCGCGTGGGATGCACCGCTAGCGATGGTTTTTCTGTTTGTTCTCCGCTACGCGCCATGCCATCGCGGCTGCCATCAACAGCAGCGCCATCGATATTGCCGCCGAGAGCCTGACCCCCATCACGATCTGCGCAGTCTCGGCCGACGCCGCATGACTTGCCAAAGCACCGAAAATCGCCACGCCGATCGCGCCAGCCGCTTGCCGCGCCGTGTTGAGCACCGCCGACGCCGTGCCTGCGCGTCTGGAGTCCACCGTTCCGAGCATCGCGGTGCTCATGGCGGGAACAGCGAGCCCCATGCCTGTCGGTATCAGCAGGAACGGCAGCAGCAACACGGCAACGGGCGTGCGGGCATCGACAAAACAAAGCGCGGCGAAGCCGGCGGCATCGATCAATGCGCCGATGATCATTGGCAACCGCGAACCGAAGCGCGCCACGACCGGGCCGGCCGCGAGATTCGATAACAGGAAACCTCCGGTCAGCGGCAGGAATGCGAGCCCTGCGTGAAGCGGCGAGAGACCCAGCACGCGCTGCAAATACAGACTCAGCACGAACACCATGCCGTAGTAAGTCAGGTTCACGCAGATGCCAAACCCGATCGCCGAATTGAACGTGCGGTCGCGAAAGAGCGCCGGCGGCAGCATGGGCGCCCGGGCACGCCGTTCCACCACAACAAGCCCTGTTCCGGTCAGCAGCGCCAGCACCATCCCGCCGATAACGACCGGATGCGCGATTCCCAGCGGCCGAAGCTCGATCATCGCGCCGACGAAAGACGTGAGCGCAACGATCGCCAGCACTTGCCCCGGCAGGTCGACGCCCTGGCCTTTTTGCGCGGTTTTTTGATCGGCGATCCATGCGCAGGTCGCGGCAATGCCGACCAGGCACAGCGGCACGTTGACCCAGAAGATGCTGCGCCAGCCGAACGCCGCGATGAGCGCGCCGCCGACCACCGGCCCCGCCGCGATCGATACCGCGCCCGCCGCCGTCCACAGGCTCACGGCGCGCGCCCGCAAGCCGTCGTCGTGGCCGCAGGACTGGTTGAGCAGCACGAGCGAGTTCGGCAGCATGGCGGCGGCGCCCACACCCTGCAACGCGCGGGCGGCGATGAGCTGGCTGGCATCGGCTGCAAATCCGCATGCCGCCGACGCCAGTCCGAACAGCGCCAGTCCTGCCACGAACAGCCGCCGCGCGCCGAAGCGGTCGCCAAGCACGCCTGCTGAAAGCATCAGCGCCGCGAAGGCGAGCGCGTAGGCGTCCACGGTCCATTGCAGGCTCGCGACGCTCGCGTGCAAGTCGCGTCCCATGCTCGCCAGCGCAACGTTGACGATGGTGACATCGAGTTGAGAGACCACGAAGCCCATGCTTGCCGTGGTGACGATCAGCGCCTGACGTGTGCTCAGTCCTGCGCGTGCGGAGTGAAGGTTCGAGTTCATGTGACCCAGCTTAACGAGCTGGAACGCACGACGTTTCCGTGAATCCTGAAATGTGCGTGCAAGGTTTTTGCATCACGCCCTGTTGCTTTCGTGCATCCCGATATGTGGTCCCGACCGCACGCCTGCGAAACGCCGTTTCGCCTGAAGCAGGCACGAGTCGGCACAAGCAGTGACCTCCCGCGACATATTGAAAGCATTTGTGACCGTGTTGTCCGGGAGTTTAGGAGTTGTCCGATAGAACAAGGTGGTGCCGCTCCGCAAAATTCGCGCGTTCAAAGCGGTCTTGTGAAGCTTCACGAGACCTTCTGCGATGCCTTCGATCCATCAAGCCGAAGTCATCGTGCGCAGCGTCACCGGCATCGTCATCATGCGTATCGCAATCCTGCAGTCCGATCCCCAGCACCGTTATGTCGTCGGCGAAATCGTCGAGCGGCTCGGCCATGTATGCATTCCCTTCAGCGACGGCCTGGCGATGTCGAAGTCGCTGTCGCGCTCGACCGTCGACATGCTGATCCTCGACTGGCATTCCTCCGGCTTGTCCGGCCTGGACCTGGTCAAGTCGATGCGCTCTGGCATTGGCGAACGCGTTCCCGTCATGTTCGCTTCCGCCGACGGCGGCGAGAGCAACATCGTGCGCGCGCTGACCGCCGGCGCCGATGACTTCGTCACGCACCCGGTGCGCAGCGCCGAATTCGGCGCGCGGATCGAGGCGTTGCTGCGGCGCGCTTATCCGGCGAATTCGGCGGCCGTCACCGAACTCGGTCCGTACCGGTTCGATTCACGCCAGCAAAGCGTGACGGTGCGCGGCCAGCCGGTGCAGTTGAGCGGCACGCAGTTCCGGCTCGCGTTGCTGTTCTTCTCGAACATCGGCCGCGTGCTGTCGCGGGACCACATTTTCGCCATGGTCTGGGGACGCGAGTTCCGCGAAAGCACACGTACCATCGACAGCCACGTGTCGCGCCTGAGGCTTGCGTTGAGCATCGAGCCGATCAACCATTTCCGCCTGCAACCGGTGTACAAGAGCGGATATCGCCTGCTGCATCTTTACGGCGATGAAGAAGCCACGCAGCAAATGTTGCAAGAGGAAGCGGCCGCTTGAGGTTTGCTTGAGGTTCGTTTGTGGAACTTGGAAAAAGCCGTCATTGGAACAATGACGGCTTTTTAAATGGACCATACGGTTAAGCGGTTCATATCGATTGCAAAACGCTGCGGCGTGCCGGGTTTCATCTGTGGGTCGTCAGTGGGGATGTCAAATGCAGCGCCCTGGATCTTCAGTCGCGCGTAGCGTTCGCCGCGACGCAATTCGATGCTTTCCACAATGCCCTCGAACGCGCCCGTTTGATCTCGTGTAATCGCCGACGCCGGAAGTCTCCACATGACGTTGCCTCCCATTGCGCTATCTTGCGCAATGCTCAAACGTAACGATCCACCCAGTTCGACCACGCCCGGTTCAACGAGCACGCCTTGTCCGACGTTGTGCAGACCCAGCAATTGCGCCGCGCGCAGCGTTGCCGGCCGCTCGAACACGTCGCTCATGGAACCCGCCTGAAGCACGCGGCCTTGTTCGATCAGGAGGACTTCATCGGCGAGAAGGGCAGCTTCATCGGGATCATGCGTAACGATCACCGTCACCGCCGATATCTCCTTTTGCAGCTCGCGCAGGGACTGCTGAAGACGCCGGCGGCGCGGGGTATCGAGGGCGGCGAAGGGTTCATCGAAGAGCAGAAGCTGACTGTGTTGCGTCAGCGCGCGAGCAAGCGCCACGCGTTGGCGCTGACCGAACGACAGCTCCTGCGGCAAGCGTTGAAGCAGGCTTGAAAGTCCAAGCTGCTCGACCCATTGCCGGGCGCTCGCGGCATCTGCGCTCAAGGGAAACGCGAGTTGCTGCGCGACCGTCATGTGCGGAAAGAGGCCATAGTCTTGCGGCATATAACCAATCTTGCGTGCCTCGGGCGGAAGGCCCGTCAACGACGCATCTCCCAGCGACACCATCGCCGTTTGTCCGGTTTCAAGTCCGGCTATCAGGCGCAAGGTCATCGACTTGCCTGAACCCGACGTTCCGATGATCGCAAGACGCCGTGTTTGCGGCGCCCATTTGATATCGAGATCGAAGCTGCCCAACTGTTTCTTCAATACGATGCTCAAACGGCGGTCGTCGGTATCGATTGCGGCATGTGATTGTGAAAGGTCATTGGTATCGTCTGCATTGACGAATTCCACGTTCGACGTAACGCGCCCGTTGCGGCTATAGATCGACAGTGCCGCGCACACAATGGCGATTGCAAGCGTAGGCAAAAGCAACGGCATCATGGCGGGCAGGCCCTGTCCGCCGAAGACCACGTACGTGTACACCGGCAGTGAATACGGGTGATACGCGACCATCACGGTCGCCCCGAATTCTCCGAACGCGCGCAACCAAGCAAGTGCAAGACCGGCGCTGATCGCGGGCCAGGCAACCGGCAGCGTCACACGAAAAAAGCGGCTGCCCGCGCGATGACCGAGCGTCGCGGCCACGTCTTCGAACATGGGGTCGACGGCGGCAAACGCCGAGCGTGCTGCAATGATCAAAAACGGCGCGGCGACAAACGTCTCCGCCAGCACGATGCCCGCAAACGAGTCGGTCAGCTTGCCGCCGGTCAGTTGCCCGACCCAGCTATAGGGGCCGAGCAAAAACAGCAGCAATACGCCACTGGTCAGCGGCGGCAACGCAAGCGGCAACTGCACGATAAAACCAAGCAACGCCGAACGCTTCGAAGTGGATCGTGCGAGCAGATACCCCAACGGCACGCCGCCGATCAGGATGACAAGCGACGCGACGCTCGCGCTTCCCGCCGATACCGCGACTGCCGAAAGCGTCGAGCGCCAGTCGACACCCTGCCAGTCCGCCGCGCCGATCTGCGGAATGCCGGCGAGGAACGGCGCGCATAGATAGACCGCGAGGAGCGCTGCGAGCCACGACAAAGGTCGCGCAGCGACGCGCCTCATTGCGTCGCGTCGATCACAGCCTGGAGCGACGGCGGCATGGCCTGCGCGTTACCTGTGACAGCGGGCTTGATGACATCGACGCCATGTTCCTTCAGCAACTCGCGTCCCTTTGCACTCAGCAGGAAGTCGACGAAACGCGTGGCGCCTGTTGAATTTGGCGCGTCGCCCAGGATGGCGAGCGTGTAGCTCGCCTTGGCCTGCAATTCAGGCGCGGGACGAATGGATGGAATCTTCAGGTCCGACGTTTCGGTCGAATAGAAGAAACCTGCATCGAGTTGTCCGGATTGCAGACGTCCGACAAGCGTTTCTTCAGGCAAGACCTGCTCCGGATTCTCGGCGGCGCCAAGGGTTTTCTCGACCAGATCAGGCTGGTGATAAAGGCCGGCCGCCTTCGTCACCATCTCGACCGTGAACGCGCCCTTCGGATCCAGCTTGGGATCGGTACGGCCGACCTTGATGCCCGGTTCCTGCAGAACCTGATCCCAGCGCTTGGTCTTGAATTCGCCCGCGAACTTGCTGCGCGGGTTATAGCCGATCATCAACGGCGATTCGGCGAAGGTCACATACCACGCGACATGATCGCCATTGGCCGCGCCCATCAAACCCGTGTTGACCTTCGGGCTTGCGCTGATGAACACATCACCGCGACGCAGTTTGCCCTTGATCTCGTTGGCAATCTTGTTTGAACCCGCCGCGTAGCCCTGGAAATGAAGACCGGTTTCCTTCTCGAACGCAGGACCGACACTGCGCTCCATCAGGTTCACGAGCGAGCCTGCATACAGGACGTTGACGACGTTGTCGTCGGCTACTGCGGTGTGCGCGAACATTGCGCCGGCCATCACTGCAACAGACACCATTGCCTTGCGGATCATCTTGTTCTCCACGGTTTTCCGATTCTGGTTGAAAGGTACCAAGAGGTAATAAAGTGCGTAATAAAGGGCGCTATATTACGCTGAGACATACGGAGTTCGCTAACCCGATCATCACGTCGAAAGGCGGTTTTTCGCGGCAATTGACTCGCGTCCGCCCTGTTGCGCAGGTAAACTTCTGGCTTGCCTGCGAACCGGCAATCACACTACAACGTGCGTTCTTGCCTTGCGGCCGTTCATGCCCGCCTGAGGACGCCGCAACCGGAGATAAAAATGCGTACAAGCGCCCGAAATCAATTTGTGGGTGAAGTGGTGGATGTCAAACACGGCGCCGTGAACGACGAAATCGTGCTGCGCGCCAACGACGGCCTCGAGATTGTCTCGGTGATTACGCATGGCAGTGCGACGTCCCTGGGTCTTGCGGCCGGAAAGGCTGCGTTTGCGTTGGTCAAGGCGTCGTCGGTCATCGTGATGGTCGACGTGGCCAACAGCCAGACGTCGGCGCGAAACAGCTTTGCCGGTACGATCTCGGCGGTCACGCCGGGCGCCGTGAATACGGAAGTCGTCATTACCGTAGCGGGCGGCGCTCAGATCGCGGCGATCGTCACGAATGAAAGTGCTCAACGTCTTGCGCTCGCGACCGGCAACGTGGCTACGGCGATCTTCAAGGCGTCGAGCGTGATCATCGGCGTGGATGACTAAGTCAGATTAGTTAGTGGCAGCGGCCTGGCCCAGCGGAATGATCCTCAAAATGCTGGCGCCGTTTGCTCCTTTTGCACGGTCCACGACGTAAAGCGAATGGTGCAAAGGGTCGATTGCCACACCGCGCGCATCGTCGAAACCGTTTGCGACTTCAGTCACCGTGTTGTCAGGCGTGATCCGGCATACCGCGGTTGCGTTGCATTTTGTGTAGAGCGCACCGCTTGTATCAATGGCAAGCAGATCCGGACCGTTGATCTTCACCACTTGCGTCTTGAGGCCGCCCGCTTGCGAATGATCCAGCAATCCGGCAAGGCTGGTCTTGAGAATCATGTTGTTCCCCTGGTCCGAAATCGATACCGCATCGCCTCGCAGGACAATTCCCACAGGTTTCGCCAACCCGGACAGCACGTTGTGTTCGGATGCCACGTGTGTGGATTCGTCGTAAGTGATCAGGCTTACGCCGCCCGTTGCGGGCGCGCTCCCCTCCTTGACGAACCATGTTGAAAGCAATCTTCGCGGGCCGATAACGGCCAGTCCCAACCGGCGCCGTGCGGGATCGATCCCCGAAAGCATTGCCACCGATTTGTTCGCGCCGATCTCCATTACGGCGCCGGACGTACCAAAACCGAAGCGTTCTATCAGCAATGTGCCCTTGGTCGAGAACGTCACCTGACTGAGCGCATTGGGTTGTCCCGCGACTGGCGCAATGACGGCAAACGGCACAAAGGTCTTGCCATCCGCCGATACAAGCACACTGTTGGTTTTATCGTCGGTTATGAAAATGCGGCCATCGGCTTGAGCAATAGCAATGCCGTTAGGGCGCGCATCGAGCGTTATTCGCTGAGGCGCGCTTGCGATTTGCGCAGACCCGCAACCCGCAAGCGATAACGCCACCGACGCCGACGACGCACAGAAAGCGATGCGCGGAAGGCTCACAAAACGCGCGGTCAGATATGAAAAATCCATGTTGGTTCTCGTTGCAGCGGGGCACTTAATATAACGCTTAAGTCCCGGTTGTTCCCGGCCGCACGCCGCATATGCGAAAAGCGGTATGTCCAACATGGCTCACGCGCATGTCAGCGTCGCTTTTCGACGTCGTAATATTCCGGTGGATATAATGACGTACCAGTTTTCTGCAACCGGTCCCTGGAGGACACAAGATGAGTGATGCCAACGCTCAGGCACTCTTAGTCGAGGACGCCAAGACTGTCATTTCGCTGGAGGGCGATTTCCTGCGTCCCTTGACGGTCGACCTCGCGGAATTCAGGCAACAACCTGCGGTTGTCTCCGATCCCTTCGACCTTCGCTGCTATACGACCAACCGTTTTATTCGAAGCGTGGATACGTACCGTGGCGTGCTGTTGAAGGATCTGATTCTGAGAGCGGGCTTGCAACCCGAGCCGGCAGGACAATTCAAGCGAACAGTTTTTATCGCCGTGGCGCAGGACGGGTACGCCGTGATTTTCTCTTGGCACGAGTTGTTCAATACGCCCGTAGGAGAGCGCGTGATCGTGGCTTATGAGTGTGGTGGCCGGACGATCACCAGCGAGGAGGGCGCGCCTATATTATTTTCCGGCGCAGACATTCTTCCAGCGCCGCGTCATGTAAAGCGGCTTGCGCGAATCGTGGCCCGCGTATTGACGGTCTAGACCACACTAAGCATTTGACTGCGAGCGCCGCGTGCAGCGCTCGCTTTCAATGCTAAATCAGAACTTGTGGCGCAAGCCGATACGAACCGCTACCTGGTTGTTCGCGCCCGTCCCCGAGTTGCCGAGGAAACTGGAGCTCGAACCAATTTCCGCCTGCACCGGAACGTTACGGCCATTGACCGTGTTGCTGCCAGACGCCTTCTGGTAAGCCACGATTCCGTAGACATCGGTACGCTTTGAGAACGCGTAGTCCAGCACGCTGTTGACCTGATGCCACTTGCCTTCGAAGTGGTCATCGAGCTTCGAGAACGTGTAGCCCAGGCCCGCGCTCAATGCCGGCGTGAATGCGTACTTTCCGCCCAGTTCATAGTTGTTCAGCTTCGACTCTGCGCCGGTGATCGGCTCGAACCTGGTGTGCGTCCAGAGGCCCCAGACCGTGCCGGCGCCAATCATGTAGCGCGCGCCGACGCCAAAGGTTTCGAGGTCACGCAAGCCGCCCGTGTTCACGTTGGCGATGCTTACGCTGAATGCAGGCGTGGCGCCATTCGGGAAGCGGATGTTCGTGTAGGCTGCGCCAATGCCGAACGGGCCTTGCGCATAGTTCACACCCGCGCTGACCGTGCTCGACGAACCTTGCGTGGTCGTGGTGCCGGCGGTCGTGGTCGGCGAACCGGCGAACGATCCCGCCTGGTTCGAGAAGCCGTACAAGGCGCCGAAGGTCAGGCCCGAGAAACCGGCGCTGCTGAACTTGATCGAGTTGTTGATACGGCTGGACGTGAGCTGGTCCAGGTCGTTGATGTGGTATGCGTAGTTGCCGGCAGGCGTCTGGCCGCCCATCGAATAGTTGCCGCCGAGGTAATCGGTCGAAAACGAATACTGACGGCCGAGCGTCACCGAGCCAATCCCTTTCTTCGCTATGCCCACATACGCCTGACGGCCGAACAGCGCGCCGCCCTGACCCAGCGTGCCGTCGCCGGAGCTGAAGCCGCTTTCCAACGTGAAGATGGCTTGCAGGCCGCCACCCAGGTCTTCTGCACCGCGCAGGCCCCAGCGGCTTCCTTGAGCAACGCCGTCGCCATAGCGGATCAAATGGTCGTGTCCGGTGGCCGTTGCTGCGTTGCTGACATAGCTCACACCGGCGTCGATCAAACCATAAAGCGTCACGCTGCTTTGTGCATGTGCGACTACGCCGAACGTACTGAGTGCGGCCGCCGCCACGATCTTCATTTTCATTGATCTTTCCTGGTTTTGTATTAGGTCGATGCTGCTAAGGTGTGCAGCGATCAGGCTTTTATTGAGGTGTATTTCGATTGCGAAATATCGACCGGAATATAACGATGCGTCAGCATTTGGTAAACGTGATTTTCGAGTTTGTATGGTTCCTGACACAATGGCTTGACGACATCTGCGGCGTGGCATACTGGTTGCCCACTCGGTTCGACTCATGCTCGATGCTCATCAATGGCACGTCCTGGCCCAATGCACAGAACCCGCGCTGACCTGATTGCCGCGTCGGCAAATCCGCATTCCTCTGACACCGTTTTATTCGCCACGCTGCTTTGTGCGCACGATGAACCGCATCTGCCGGGGTTGTCGCGCGAGCAAACGGCTTGGCTCTACACACGGCATTTCGGTGGGCTGGCGGCACCCATTGCCAAGGTAGGGATTCAAACAGAAGAGAACGCGGCGTTCGTTGAAACGCTTAGCCGTTTTTTGCTAAGTCATAGTGCCGATTCCGCCGATACGACGAACGCACAGTGCGTAGCGACGATCATCGCGCATGCGTGCTTGCGGCCCGACCATTTATGGCGTGACCTGGGCCTTGGCGGGCGTGATGAAGTCACTGCAATGCTTGGCCGATATTTTCCAGCGCTCGCAATGCGCAATACCGACGGAACGCGATGGAAGAAATTCCTGGCTCGAGAACTCGCGCTCTCGATGGGCATGGCGCCGCAACCCGCACCCGGATGTCCCGGCTGCGAAGATTTCGGCTTTTGTTTTGGTCCCGGGACATAGCGCGGCGGACATCCCGTCCAGCCGGCCTGCACAAGCCTCGGTCCGCGTCGCTCGTGTATGCTTTCGCGCATGGCCAAATCCACGAAAGCCCCGACCCCATCCGCATCGAATCAACCCGAGGTGCGTTTTCGCATGCGCATCCGGCAGGCGGATGCCGTTGCGATCGGACCGGGGAAAATCGATCTGCTCGAAGCCGTGCGGGAACACGGTTCCATTTCGGCCGCTGCGCGAAGTCTGAACATGTCATACAGGCGGGCGTGGCTGCTTATCGATGAGTTGAACCGGACGCTGAAGACGCCGGCGACGTCGTCGGAGACAGGTGGCTCGTCAGGTGGCGGGTGTGTGCTGACGCCGGTCGGCGAAAAGATCGTGCGGTTGTATCGGGAGATTGAAGAAGAAGCGGCAAGGAGTTGCTCGCCGCAGATTTCCGCGCTGACCCGGATGATGAAGCGCTAAGATTCGATTGCGCCGGCTTAGCCGTGCCGCAGGCAAAAGTGCGAGGCCGGGGGGTGCGAAGCTGTGCGCCTTAGTCGCGCCATCAATTCCATGAAGCTCGCGACGCTCGCGGTTCTCACCGGGTGATAATCGACCTGGTGACGATCACACACGCGCTTAAGCAGATTCACGGAATCGTGATCGATGCAATCCACCGGAAATACCACAATATCCGCACGTGGCAACGCAGCGGCAAACATGCCCTTGCGATCCTCTATGCCGCCGTCGTGCACGACAAAATCCCCACCTGCCGATTCGACCAGTTGCCTCAGCGCCGCGTTCGATCCCGGCCGGCCACCTACATACACCACGCGCTTGCCCGCGAGATTTTCGAGGTCCGCACTGCGCGATCCTGCTTTATCTCCCTGGGTGAGCATCGCTTGCTCGAGCGCGCTGCATTCGGCCTGCACGATGTTGAGCGTAGCAATGGTGTCGTCAAGGCGCGCGCTCAACGTACGTGCATGGTTCTGCTCATTGATCGTGCGTCGTTCCGCGGCTTCCCGGCGGCTGGTGTGAATTGCCAGGCGCTCGTCGCGAGCATTGAGCGCTTCGCGAAGCATCAGGACTTCAGCTTCGAGACTGCCCTCCGATACATCCGGCGCACGCTGCGCCTTCGCCGACATCTCCGCGAGTTGTCCGGTCAGCTCACGTATGGTCGCATCGCGCTCGGTGCCGAGTTCAAGCAGCTTGCCTTGCTGACGCTCGATCTTGTCCTTGAGCGCCGCATTTTCTTCCTCTAACGCGACCAACCGGCGAATGTCCGCGCGGTTAGCCGCGCCGACCAGATGCGACAGCATATGCAGGTCGCCGAACGCAACCTGCCGCACGCTCATGACGGCTTGCGGATGCGTCATCAGCGCCCAGTACGCGGGCGGGATGTCGCCGCTTTTGAGCGCTTCTTTCCACAGCGTCAACAATGCTTCAGGACTTTTTGCCGTTTCAAAGCGCCGCACCGCGCCCGAATAACGCGCATCGAGTGCCTTTTGCAAGGCCTTGGCGCCCTGGCCGCCTTCTATGGCGAGTTCCACCGCCGCATGATGAATTTCCAGGTCGCTTGCGTGCTGCTTGTCGAGATCGGTGAATTTGGGAACGAGCTTCCTGAGTTCACTCGTGCTCAGGCAGGTTCCAATAATCGAGCAATGCAGGTGCGAATCCAGGTCCACCAGCCGCGCGCGGCGGTTCGCGCTGCGAAGCTCCGCCTCGGAGGGCGCGCAGCATGCATCGGCCGATAAACGCTTGTAAGCGCCCGCGTTGCTTGCGGATTCACTCGAGGGCGCGCGGGCGAGGCCCGTCAGGGCGGAGCGGAAAGGGGGAACGGATTGCACATTCACCTCGAAACGATCTGAATTTCAAGCGGCAGGACATTAAAGCTGCACAAAACGGCACAAGGATTGTCCGGCGCATGGATACCGAAATATACCATCGAATATAACGGAGCAAATTTGAACCTCTGTGCCGGGCTTGCCGCTAGACGGATGCGCCGGTATTGGCGCGGTCGCGATAATGCTGCTCCAGCACGTGCTCGACGCATAGGCCAACGAAGGTCGCGTCCAGCCGTTGAAAGCCGCGCGCAACGCGCTGCAAACCCTCGGTTCCGCTTCCCGGCGTGACCTGGAAGACCAGGTCACGTTGTTGTTACGCCGAGCGCGCCGTGTCTATGGCAATGCGCAGATCATCGATCCGCACGAAACCCAGAGCGCGCGCGTGATCATAGAGCGACGTCAAGAGTTCGCCCAGCGACTGTCCGGTCGTCGCCTCGAGCGAGCGCGCATCGCCCAGCAAATCTTCGAGCATCAATACAAAACGGGCGACGCTTGCATGAAGGTTCCGGAACGCATCGACAACCTCGCGGATCGCTGCCGTATGTCCGGGATCGCGCGCGGTGTTGAGCGGCGTGATTGCGCCCGACAAACCAGACGGGATTGAAATCGACGCTGCGATGCGAGGTGTACTTGCCTGTTGCCCGGACATCGGGAACTCCTTGTAATGCTTTCAATAGCTATTTTCGGCTGCCGTGTGGACAATCTCCGGCGTAAGCGAATAGTACTGTGATATACAGGAGAATATAACGAACGCGACAATTCTGCGTTGCTCGGTGGTTTTTCCGGTGCTTGGAGGAGGAGGGCGACGCGTGGAATGGCTTCGTGATGAAGCCGGATCGATATGCGACTGGCGCGGGGAAAATGTCAGGCAAGCGCTGGGTCTTGCCCGACAGCAAAACGTATTTGCGCGTCGGCTTTAGTAAGCCGGCAAGACCGGGCGTGTCTCGATCGAATGCCTGATCAACGACTCGACCTCGCGCCGTTCGTCGCCTGCCAGCGGCAAGCGCGGCGGGCGGACCGGTTCGGTGCCAAGGCCGACCATCGCTTCGGCAAGCTTGATGTTCTGCACGAGCTTAGTGGAGACATCGAGCGCGAGCATGGGCGCGAACCAGCGGTAGATCGTGCGCGCATCGTCCAGGCGGCCGGCTTTAAGCAGCTTGAAAATGGCGACCGTCTCCTGCGGAAATGCGCAGACGAGCCCCGCGACCCAACCATGCGCGCCCATCAGGACGGCTTCCATTGCGAGGTTATCGACGCCACAAAAGAGCGCGTATCGATCGCCGACAACATTGACAAGGTCGGTGAACCGGCGCACGTCCCCGGCCGATTCCTTGATTGCGACGAACTTCTTTTCGTCCGCGAGCTCGGCGAACATGTCGGGCGTCACGTCCACGCCGTATGCAAGCGGGTTGTTGTAGACCATGATCGGCAGCGGGCTTGCGCTCGCAACCACACGATAATGATTCAGCGTCTCGCGACGATCCGATACATAACGCAGCCCCGGCAAGACCATATAACCCGCGGCGCCGTGCTTCACGCCGAGTTCGGCCTGACGGCAGCCGTCGAGCGTGCTGTTCTCCGCGATGGTCAGCAGCACGGGCACGCGGCCCTGGGCGGCATCGACGGCGATATCGAGCACGTCCAGCTTTTCGTCAAGCGAGAGCGTGGACGCTTCCCCCAGCGACCCGCAGACAATGATGCCGTCTACGCCTGCGCTGATTTGCGCGTCGATATTCTTACCGGTCCACTCGCGGTCTATGCTGAAATCCGCATTGAACTTGGTCGTAACGGCGGGCATGACGCCTTCCCAGATATGTGCCACGGCAGTGCTCCTGACAATGGTGAATGGAATAGAGTCTAAGCATTGCTGGACGGTTGGTCTTGCATCAGGCACGCAGGCTAGATGCCGATTTCGGCATAGCGAATTTCCTGGCTATGCCGCAAGACACCGCGATCAAACAAGCGCCGCAGCACTAGCCTGACTATGCTGAAATCGGCATTGAACGTGCCTAGTGCCACCAAGACGCAACGCGCCCCGATTCCTACGATGACAGCATGAAAACCCTGAACTTCATCGACTCGCATACCGGTGGCGAACCGACGCGCCTTGTCATATCCGGAGGCCCGGATCTTGGCACCGGGACGCTAACCCGTCGCCTCGACAATTTGCGCGAACAGCATGACGACTGGCGCGCAGGCGTCGTCATTGAGCCGCGCGGTTCTGACGTCATCGTGGGCGCGTTGTTGTGCGAGCCAGATGATCCCGAGTGCGCGGCGGCGGTGATCTTTTTCAATAACGTCGGTTATCTCGGCATGTGTGGTCACGGGACCATAGGACTCGTTGTATCGCTCGCTCATCTCGGGAGGATCCAGGCGGGATTGCACAAGATCCAGACGCCGGCAGGCGTCGTGGAAGCAACGCTCAATGAAGACGGCAGCGTGAGCGTTCGCAACGTCCCTGCGTACCGGTATCGACATGCGGTCACCGTCGATGTCCCCGGTCACGGACCGCTCACCGGCGACGTCGCCTGGGGCGGCAACTGGTTTTTTCTCGCGGCGGACCATGGTCAGGAACTTGCCACAAGCAACATCGGGCGTCTGACCGTGTTCACGGATGCCGTGCGCGATGCGCTGCAGGCGCAGAACATTACGGGCGCACACGGCGCGCTGATCGATCACATCGAATTGTTTGCAGACTCGCCGCATGAGGGTATCGACAGCCGCAACTTCGTCCTGTGCCCGGGCAGCGCTTACGATCGTTCGCCATGCGGCACCGGCACGAGCGCCAAAGTTGCGTGCCTTGCGGACGACGGCCAGCTTGCCGAGGGCGAGATATGGCGCCAGGAAAGCATTATCGGCAGCGTATTCGATGCCAGCTATCAGCGCGCTCACGTCGAAGGTAAAACCGTGGTGATTCCGGTCATCACCGGCCGGGCGCACATCATGGCGGAAGGCCGCCTGTGTTTCGAAAGTTCCGATCCGTTCGCCCGGGGAATCAAGGCCCTATGAGCGGTGGCTTCGAACCGCCTGCGGTCAGCACCAATTTTGGCGCGTGCGCGCCGCCTCTATAATCGGGCGCAGCGCAGTGCGCTCGAGGTCGATCAGTGGCCGATAAGCGCCACTCGCGGACATCGACGACGCCAGCGAGACGCGAATGATCACTACGACGGACCGTCCGGCGCCGCGTGCGCATGAACCCAGGAGCAGCCAGGCTGGCCTGCAGGCAGCGCTGCAATCTCCTGCGGGTGCGTCGACACTCGATTCCATGCTCGAGCATTTCAGGCTGCTTGAGCCCGTCTTCGACGCAATGCCCGACATCGTGTTCTTCATCAAGGACGAAGACGCGCGTTATGCGCTCGTGAACCGCGCGCTGGCATCGCGATGCGGCCTGAAAGACAAGTCCGGGTTGCTGGGCAAGACTGCGGAAGAAGTGTTCCCGCAGCGCTTCGGGCGCATCTATACGGCGCAGGATCGCTCGGTCATTGCGCAAGGCAATGCAATGATCGATCAGCTCGAACTGCATCTCTATCCGGCACGTCAGCCGGGATGGTGCATGACATCGAAACAGCCGCTGCACGATGCACACGGCAACGTGGTCGGTCTTGCGGGCATCTCACGCGACCTTCAGGCCGATGAAAGCACGCATCCCGCCTATAGCCGGCTTGCCGCCGTGGTCCAGCACATCCAGTGCAATTTCGTGCAGCCGCTGAATATGCCGCATCTCGCGGCCATGGCGAACATGTCCATCGCGCAACTCGAGCGATATTTCCACAAGGTGTTTCATCTGACGCCGCGGCAAGTGCTGCTCAAGACGCGGCTCGATGCAGCCACGGCCCTCCTTGTCACGCACGACAAGGTAACGGACGTGGCGGCGCTGTGCGGATACACCGACCATAGCGCGTTCACGCGTCAGTTCAAGGCGACCGTGGGTCTGACGCCGACGGAATATCGTGCGGTGTTGCGCTCCCACAGTTCGGGCACGTACCCGGCTGTGAAAAGCGCGGGCGTCGCGCAGTCGAATCAATAAGTCTGACGGTTTGTTGGAAGGTTGGCGCACCCAAAGTTACCCGCCTGCCGTTCAGTGCTGCGTGCTCAAAGCCACGACGTGCACCCGCGGCATTGCTCCGAACGCTTGTGCAGCATGGCTGCTGGCCCGATTGCTCATGCACTTTCTGCGGTCGGTCTGTTTTTTGCTCCATGGATGGTCGAAAGCAATGAGGCATACTGCGCCCGTTGAAAATCTTGAACCGTGCAATGTTCGACACCGGCATGCGCGGCTTACAACACGGTGCCGCATGGATCTCGCGCCGTCGTGCAGCAGTCAGCAGTCAGCCGCAATTAAGCGGACGCAGCATCGGCACCGGAATCCTGTTTGAGCTGTAAGAAAAGATAATGATGAATGAAGTAGCGAGACTGGGGCATGCCCGGATTGTGCTGGTCGAAGATGATCTGGAAAGCAGGGAATCACTGCGTATGTTGCTGGAGGAGGAAGGCGCGGATGTGGTTGCCGTTGCCGATGCCGAAGAGGGCGCCGAGACTGCCATTCGCGTACTGCCCGATGCTGTGATCTGCGACATCGACTTGCCGATGATGGATGGCTTCTACCTGATCCAACGTTTGCGCGACCACGAAATTCGAGGCAATCTGACGCCTTCGATTGCGATTGCCCTGACCGGCCACGATGGCGACGAATACCGCCTGCGAAGTATTGGCGAGGGGTTCCAGCATTTCATGACCAAGCCCGCACATCCGGACGCCTTGATCACGCTGATCCAGCAATCGCTCAGCGCGCGGATGCTGTCTTAGGCGGCTCGTACGACGGTCACGGGAGCGCATCCCATGGCCGCCGGAATCTGCCTAGGACCGGTCCCGGTTTCGCGCGCGGGTTGCGCCTGTGATGACCGCGATCCCGAGCAGGATCACATCGACGATCAGGATGGTGTGCTGTGTCACGTGCATGGCGACCAGCGCCCATGACACGCCACCGATCAGAATCAGCCAGCCGACGAGATAAATCACCAGGGTCATTGAATTGTCCTTTGCGTGCGTGTTGGTATGAGAGCCGTAAACCGGACCATGGCCCACGCATAAAGCGGGCCTAGTGCGCTGCATGCAAAAAAAAACCGACGACCGGCTCGGTTTGCCGACGCCCCGCGCACGCATGCGTGTTGTATTCTTTGCGCGTTCGCGCCCGGACTCCAACCTTTACGGCCTAGCCTACATGCTCATCGTTCACCACCTCAATAATTCCCGTTCACAACGTGTGCTCTGGATGCTGGAAGAATTGGGTGTCGAATACGACATCAAGCGTTATCAACGCGATCCGAACACCATGCTGGCGCCGCCCGAACTACGCGCGGTCCATCCGCTGGGCAAGTCACCGGTCATTACCGACGATAGCCGCACGCTCGCCGAATCCGGCGCAATCCTCGCGTATCTGAACGAGCGTTATGGGGAAGGCCGCTTTGCACCGCCACACGGCATCTCGCCTGAGCGGTTGCGCTACGACTACTGGATGCATTACGCAGAAGGCTCGGCCATGCCACCTTTGCTGCTCAAGCTGGTTGCGTTGCGCATCGGCAGCGCGCCCATGCCGTTCTTCGTCAAGCCGATCGCACGCCGGATCGCCCAGACCATGCAGGACAGTTTCATCGACCCGCAGTTGAAACTGCACTTTGGTTATGTGGAAAACGAATTGTCGAAGTCCGAGTGGTTTGCGGGAGACACCTTCAGCGCCGCCGATGTCCAGATGAGCTTTCCGCTCGAAGCCGCCAGCCAGCGCGCGGGCGCCAGATCCTTGCCGCGGATATCGGCATTCCTGCAGCGCATTCACGCGCGTCCGGCTTATCAGCGAGCGCTCGAACGCGGCGGCAAATACGACTTCGCGGACTAAACGGGCAGACGGGGCAGGGCGTTCGCGCGGCTTGCGTACAATGGCCGCTGATTTCCCGAATCCGGCTTGGAGCCAGGCGGTTTCAGGGCATGCTGAAGACGCCCGTCGATCCTCCTGAACAAGCACCCGAATCCCGTATTTAGCGCGAAGGCGAAGCATGGCTCGAATCGTCCCCGACGACTGGAAAAACCTGGAAGCGACCGGCGCGGCCGTGCGCGAACTCGACACGCTCGCATTGCTCGCGAAGCTTCCCGATGACTACACCGTGTATCACGGGGTGCACTGGACGCGCATCAACGAGGGTTTTTCCGTGTTCGGCGAAGCGGACTTCGTGGTGGTCGCGCCTTCCGGTCGGGTGCTCGTGATCGAGCAAAAGGCCGGCTTCCTGCGCGAGACGCCAGCCGGCCTGATGAAGGTCTACATGCAAAAGGAGCGCAACGTCGCCATTCAACTGGCGCGCACGCTCGAAAACCTGCACCGGCGGTTTACCGCGGCATTCGGCGCGGGCACGTATCGCATCGAAGAATTGCTTTATTGCCCGGACTATACAGTCAAGGACGTTTCCATAGCGGGCGTGCCGGAATCGCGCATTGTCGATGCCAGCCGCAAAGCGAAGCTGCCTTCGGTTGTCCTCGAGATCCTGCCGCCGGATGAACCGCGCTTCGAAGCATCGGCGCGCATCCATCATTTTCTCTCCGACGAACTCGCGCTCACGCCCGATACCAACGCGCTCGTCGGCCAGGCCGACATGCTCGTCACACGCTTGTCGGGCGGTCTGGCGACATGGGCGCGGCGCCTCGAATTCGAGCCGTTCAGGTTACGCGTGATCGGCACGGCCGGCTCGGGCAAGACCCAGCTCGCAGTGCAGGTCATGCGCGACGCAGTTGCCAAGGGACGCAGCGTGCTCTACGTCTGCTTCAACCGGCCGCTCGCTGATCACATCCGGCTGGTGGCACCGTCTGAAGCGCGCATTGCCAACTATCACCAGTTGAGCGCCGCCGTCACGCGCGACGCCGGCGCGCCGCCCGACTTCAGCCAGCCGAACGTATTTACTACGCTTGAAGAACGCTTCGCGAATGTCGAGATTGCCGAGCACTGGAAGTTCGACGTGTTGATTGTCGATGAAGGCCAGGACTTTCATGCGGTCTGGGTCGATGCGCTCGCGCGTCTTCTCAAGTCCGAAGGCGCATGGTGGTGGCTCGAAGATCCCATGCAGAACCTCTATTTCCGCGATCCCGTGCCGTTGCCGGGATGGACCACGTTGCGCGAGACCACGAATTACCGCAGCCCGCGCGACCTGCTTGCTTATATCCGCCGGATCGTGGGACGCGAAGTGAGGCTCGATGCCGGCAGCCCGTTCGACGGTTCCGAAGTCAGTCTGTCCACGTATGAAAACGGCCATCCCGACGAAGTGATCGAAGCGACCAAGCGCGCGATTACGCAAGCGCTGGCGCTGGGTTATCGGAAGCAGGATATCGCGGTGCTGTCGTTTCGCGGCAGGGAAGGATCGGTCCTGACGTCGCAGGAGCATCTCGGGCCGCATCGGCTGCGCAGTTTTACGGGATCTTACGATCTGTTCGGGAATCCGGAATATCGCGAGGGTGACGTGCTGCTCGAATCCATTTACCGGTTCAAGGGACAGTCGGCGCCGTGCGTGATCTTCACCGAAGTCGATTTCGATACCTTCGACGAACAGGTCGCACGGAAGTTTTTTGTCGGTGCGACGCGCGCGACCATGAAGCTGATCGTGGTGGCTTCCGAGCGCGCGGCACGCGCCTTCGACGAACAACACTGACCGGCGATGAAAAGGTTCGACCTGATTCGTTGCGTATTGCTGCTGCTGACCCTTGCATGCACGCCGCTCATGGCGAGCGCCGCGCCGGTCACGCTCGACGTGGAAGGGAAAATCAGTCGCACGAACGACCCTGACCACACCATCTACCGCATCAGCGAAGCCGAGCTGATGAAGTTGCCGCCGCACACCATCACGACATCGACAACCTGGACGCCCAAATCTGCCTTCACCGGTCCTTTGCTCGCCGACGTATTGCGTCTCGTGGGCGCGCATGGCGATCTGGTGGAGCTTCGCACGCTCGACGACTACGCCTACACCGTAAGCATCTCCGAAGCGGAGCGCTATGGTGCGATCCTCGCGTACAGCATGAACGGCACGCGTTTGAAGATCAGCAACTTCGGTCCGCTATTCCTGATCTATCCACGCGATGCCTATCCGCAGGAACTGACCGGTTCAGTGGCGGACGCGAAGTTCGTATGGCAAATCAAGGCGCTGGTCCTTAAATGATCGGTGCGTCGCTTCGCCGTCTGAAGGTTGCGTTGCTGCTCGCCGCCGCCATTGCGCCGCCGCTCGCGGGCGTGGGATATCTGCTGTATTCCACTTTGCTTGTGAACCAGAGCAACCAGCAACTCGACATGCCGTACGACGGTTTCTACTGGGACGGTGCACAGTTCCAGATTGCCTATGGACGCCTGGGTAATCAGATATTGCTGTATCGAAGCGGTATCGACGCCAACGTCGACGAAGTCAAGCTTCGCTACGAGATCCTTGAATCGAAGCTCGCCATCGTCACGGCTTCCACAGCGATGCTTGCTGATCGCGAAGCGCTGCGCAGCAGGCAGCAGGAAATTCTCAGGCAACTCGACGCTGCGCTCGAGTCCATTGAACCGGACATCGATGCATTGAGCGCCGACAGTGCGCACACGCTGAGGGTCATCGGCGTGTTGCGGCAGAACCAGGATGCGGTGAACGAACTGGCGAACGGGCGGCGTATCGTGGACGTTGCGGAGCGCGATTACATCGTGCGTGATTTCGTGTCCAAGCGCCGTTATCTGTTCGCGGGCGGCATGCTGCTCGCGCTGCTTTCCATGGTCGCGACGGCCATGCTGCTGCTCAACGGATACCGGCGGTCGCGGCTGATTCATCAGCAACGCGCGGCGCTCGAAGCGCAGCATCAGGCAACGCGCGCCGCGCGCGAGGCATCGCAGGCGAAGGACGCGTTTCTCGGCATGATCAGCCATGAACTGCGCACGCCGCTGCACGCGATCGTCTCGTCGGTGGAACTGCTGGAGCTCAATCTGCATAGCGAGGCCGATCGCAAGATCATCCAGCGGCTCGAAACCGGCGCACGCCATCTCGAAGCGCAGATGCGCGACCTCACCGACTTTGCGCGGCTCGGCGCCGGGAAGCTCGAATTGCGCCTGACCGTGTTCGATCCCATGGAACTGCTCGATTCCATCGTCGATGCAAACATTCCGGCCGCAACTGCAAAAGGTCTGGTGCTGCGGGGCCAGTTCGCTGGCGAAGCGGGGTTGATCGAATCTGATCAGCACCGGTTGCGGCAGATCGTGACCAACCTCGTGACGAACGCCGTCAAATACACGGATGCAGGGTCCATCGACGTGCGTTTCGAGCGCACGCTGGAGCGCCTCGATATCTCTGTAGTGGACACGGGTCCAGGTATTCCGCGCGAACAGTTGCCGTTGATCTTCAAGGAATTCACGCAACTGGATTCATCGACGACCCGCCGTTTCGATGGCGCCGGCATGGGCCTCGCCGTGGTCCGCGGTCTGGTCGAGTTGCTGGGCGGCGTGGTGAATGTATCGAGCGATATTGGGCAGGGCGCGGCGTTTCGTGTGAGCCTGCCAGCGGCGCCCGTGGCGCACGTACCTGAACGCGAACGGGCGCCGGCCGATTTGCCGCCGCTGAAAAAAGCGCGCGTGCTTGTGATCGACGACCACAATTCGATACGCGAATCGCTCTCTGAAATGCTTGCTCACCTGGGTTACGCAAGCGTGGCCATGGGTGATGTGGACAGCGCCCTTGTGTGGCTGGAGACGAATCAGGCCGACGTGATCCTCGCGGACCTGCATATGCCGGGCAAGGACGGGTATTCGTTCGTCAATGAATATCGGGCGCGTCGCGCGTCGGGCGCGAGTTTGCCGGTCATTGCGGTCAGCGCCTATGCGCCGGATCTCGTCGATCCAAGCGCGGCCATTCTGTTCTTCGATTACTTGCTCAAGCCTGTGCGCTATGAGGTGCTGAAAAGCGCGCTGGCGCGGGCTTTATCTGCGACGCGACGGGTTCATTAAAGCGCGCTACGCCCGCAACAGGCGCTTGGAAAGATCGGCGACGAGAATCGCCATGCGCGCCGGCTTTTCGAAACACGTCACGTTGTAGCGCTGGATGACGTCGCTGATTTCCGATTCGCTGGCCTTGCCGGTCGTCAGTTCGCCCGTCAGCACGAAAACCGGCGCATCAGGATTGTCCGAGTTGCGCACGGCGCGGATCGCATCGGCCGAGGTATGCGCGCCAAACAACCAGTCGATGACCACGGCATCGAAGACTTGCGTCTGCAGCGCTTCGGCAAAACCCTCCAGGCCATACAGCGCCACTGCCGCAAAGCCGCTGCGCTCCAGGTAGTCGTGGAGGTTGTCGGCGGAAGTCTGGTCGTCGTCGACTACCGCGATCAGCGGCTTGTCCATGTCGGTGCGGCGCGGCTGGATCTCGATCTTGTGGACGTCGTGCGCGGCTTGCAGCAGCACGCCTTCGTGCGTCGTCACGATCCACCTGCCATTCATGTTCTGCGCGATGAAATCCGGCCGGCTGCCGGGTTCGAGCGCGTCGCCTATCCATGCAACGCACGCGATTTCGGCGGCGCCGAGCTTGAGTACGGCGTCTTGCGCCGCGCCTTCGGTGTCGTCGACGTCGGCGTTCTTGGCATCGAAGAGCTGCAGCGCGGGTTCGTCGAAGGCTTCCGCCACGCGGCGGATCTGCGCGAGCGTCCAGGGACTGTTGCCGCGCAACTTGCGATGGCCCTGCGAGAAACTCAGGTCGAGGATGCGGCAAAGCTCGGCGGTCTGCTGCCGTTTGCCGATGCCGTGGCGATTCATCAGGTCGCGTACGCGCTGGGCGACGGCGAGGGAATCAGAAGATGAGGTTTCAGTGACCATGCTGCTGCTTACCGGTTAAAGCGTGTGGTGTCGACAGACTGAGAGGGGGGTATTGTAGGCGCAAGAGCGTGGCTCTTAGCAAAACACTTGAGCCGTTGAAAGGGTTTGCGCACATCTCGACCGGTTTTTCCCCAATGGCGGAAGGACTTTGAATCCGGTTGCGCGATACGCTAAAAGATGCAAACGTTAGCGTGGTTTGAAAGCGCACAGCGGTTATGCGGGTTCGGGATTCCCATATCGGTCAGGCAATTTAACAGCCATGCGCGTACAGTCGCAATTTGCGAAGGAAAATTTGCCGCGGGTCAATGCAGGATCGAACATCGGGGGCCGATGATGCGTGTCACCAAGTCTCTTAGAACGGCGGCAGGGTTTGCGACAGCATTGTTCGTGCTGTCGCCGGTGCTTGCACGTGCCGAGGCGATCGAGGAACAACTCGATTGCAAATCGTCGGGCCATACGTTTATCAGCGCGCTGTTGGCCGGGGGCGAGATCCAGAGCAAGCCGATGCGCGTCGAATCCAATTCCATCAATGCGTTCCGGCCGGCGCATGGCGTCAAGCTTACGGCCTACGACTACAAGGTTTTCGTGGTGCTGGGTTACCAGAAGGACGATCCCATTTTTGCGCAGGGCAAGGGCACGCCCATCGCGAATTCCGCTTATGGCGTCGTGGTGACCGCCCCTCCCGACGACGTCAGGGATCGCGTGCATCAAGCGGGAAGCAACGCGATCGTGCACGAAATAACGCCTGTCACGACTGCGGTTCTCTGCAAGTCGGAATGACGGGTTTCTTGAGAACCTTACGCTCGCACCGCACTATCACGCCAAGGCAAGCGTGCGGATGTAACCGCACGATCTTTCTCGTTGCTGGACAAAGTGGGCCTGCCGCGCCGGAAGCCATCCGTCTGCAAGGTGGTGCTGAACGCGTGCGCCGGTTCATTGGTGTCGAACGCGGGCAGCAAGCCGTGCCGGCTTCGCCGGCCTTGAAATCTACCGCGGCAGATATCCTTTGAGCGTGTCGCGGAATTTCTGGATCAGCGGTTCCTTTGAGCGCCCGCGCCGCAGGATCAGTCCAAATGGCGCCTGATAACCAAATGCTGCCGGTGCAAGCGCGCGCAAACGGCCATTGTCGACCCATGTCTGCGCATAATGCTCCGGCAAGAAGCCAATGAACGCGCCCGACAGAATGAGGATCAACTGTCCTTCCATGCTGTCGACCGTGGCTTCGCTGCGCTTGAAGCCGTGACGCGCAAGCTCGGTCTGGCTCCAGTAAGCGCGGCCGACCATCCGTTGCTGGCTGATGGTCTCGTGCGGTATCTGATGCTCGTTGAAAAGCGGATGCGTGTCGCTGCAATAAAGCCAGTGCTGCTCACGATAAAGCGAGTGATGAACCAGCCCGTTCATGCGCAGATGAAATGCGCCGATAGCAAGATCGAGCCGGTTCCCCAGCACGCTAAGCTGCAATTCGTACGGGCCTTGCACATGCAGATGCAAATGCAGCGCGGGATGTTCGCGCGTGAATGCGCCGATGACTTCGGACAAGGGCAGGGCCTTGTCGCTCACCGTTGAATCCAGCACGCCCAGCTTGATGCTGCCGCGCAACTCGCCGCGCAAGCCGGCGGCGTAACGCTCGAAGCCATCGACTTCGCCGATCAGGCGCAACGCTTCCTGATGAAACTCTTCGCCTTTGGGCGTAAGGCTGAAGCCGCCGCGCCCGCGATGACACAACACCACGCCCACCAGCGATTCAAGCTGGCTCATGTAGGTGCTGATGGCCGATGTAGATAGATTCAGTTCCTGTTGCGCTGCGGCGAAACCCTGATGCCGCACCACGCAGATAAAGATGCGCAGCAGGCGTGCTTCAGGCAAGACTGTAGCCACGACCAAGCTCCATGAAAACCGCGACAGATAAAGGCGCCGCGCCGATACTTTAGAAATACCTGAACTAAATATTTCGCACCAGCACTTTTTCGTCATGCCGCGCGCATTCAGAATCGGATGCATGCTTGTTCGATGAATGAATGCGAGGGACTTACCATGGAAAAGATCTTTCACCAGCCGCTGGGCGGCAACGAGATGCCGCGCTTCGGGGGTATTGCGACAATGCTGCGCCTGCCGCATCTGCAGTCCGCCGAGGGACTCGATGCCGCGTTCATAGGCGTGCCGCTGGATATCGGTACGTCGTTACGCCCCGGCACGCGTTTCGGGCCGCGCGGCATTCGTGCGGAGTCGGTCATGATCCGCCCTTACAACATGGCGACCGGCGCGGCGCCGTTCGACTCGCTGTCGGTGGCGGATATTGGCGACGTACCCATCAATACCTTCAATCTGCTCGACGCGGTGCGCATCATCGAAGAGCATTACGACGGCATTCTCAAGCACGATGTCAGACCGCTCTCGCTGGGCGGCGACCATACCATCACACTTCCCATCCTGCGTGCAATGCATCGGAAACACGGCAAGATCGGGCTCGTGCATGTGGATGCGCACGCCGACGTGAACGACCATATGTTTGGCGAGAAGATCGCGCACGGCACGACGTTTCGTCGTGCCGTGGAAGAGGGTCTGCTCGATTGCGAGCGCGTGGTGCAAATCGGTTTGCGGGCGCAGGGTTATACCGCCGACGACTTCAACTGGAGCCGGCGGCAAGGTTTTCGCGTCGTGCAGGCGGAGGAGTGCTGGCACAAATCGCTCGACCCGTTGATGACCGAAGTGCGGCGCAAGGTGGAGGGCGGCCCGGTCTATTTGAGTTTTGACATCGATGGTATCGACCCTGCCTGGGCGCCGGGTACGGGCACGCCGGAAATCGGCGGCCTGACGACGATTCAAGGCATGGAAATCATTCGGGGCTGCCACGGGCTGGACCTGATCGGATGCGATCTGGTGGAGGTGTCGCCACCCTACGACACAACTGGCAATACGTCGCTGCTCGGCGCCAATCTCCTGTATGAAATGCTTTGCGTGCTGCCGGGTGTGATCAGGCGTTAAGCTGTCGGGCACGCGCCACAAGGACAAGGACCCCACCATGCGAACCGCCCCGAACTCGCCTCCCGCCACGGAACAGAAAGTCCGCGAGGACCTCGCCGCGTTGTACCGGCTGGCTGCGCATTTCCGCATGACCGACATGATCGATACGCACATCACCGCGCGCTTGCCCGGCTCGCCCGATGATAAGCCCGCGTTCCTGATCAATCGGTATGGCGTGCTGTTCCACGAAATGCGGGCATCGGATCTGGTGAAGATCGACTATCAGGGCAAGGTGATCGATGACCGCGCCCGCGACATGCCCGAGCTTTTCAGGGTCAACGCGGCGGGCTTCACCATCCATTCCGCGTTGCATATGGCGCGCCACGACCTGGCGTTTGTGGTGCATACGCATACGGCGGCTGGCACGGCGGTGTCCGCGCAGGAGCACGGGCTCCTCCCCATCAGTCAGCACGCGCTGAAGTTCTACGGCAAGCTGGGCTATCACGACTACGAAGGCATTGCGCTCGACCTGGGCGAGCGTGATCGTCTTGTGGCGGACCTGGGTTCCCACAAAGCGATGATCCTGCGCAATCACGGCTTGCTCGCCGGAGGCGCTACGGCCGCGCACGCGTTCCATGAGATCTATTTCCTCGAGCGCGCGTGTCAGGCCCAAGTCCAGGCCATGGCCGGCGGCACGCAACTGCGTTTTCCTCCCGAACATGTCCGCGAACTGACCGCGCAGCAGTTCGAATCGGAGGGTGCCGACGGCATCACGGAACTTGCGTGGCAAGCGGCATTGCGTCTCATCGCCGATACGCAGCCCGACTACCGCTCGTGATCGTCCGAAAATCCGCATATGACCAAGCTCGTTCTTCCCGCCGACGACCCGCTCTGGCAGCACCCGAAAGTCATCGTCACGCCACACATGGCGGCGATCTCCACGCTGGATACCATCGGCTCGCAGATTGCGCAAAACGTGCGCCGGATGGTGCGCGGCGAACCGTTGCTCAACCAGGTCGATATCGCGCGCCACTAAGCTGCGCGGCCGCGTGTCGAGCCAGCTTGCCGCCGGCTCAGCGAACCAGCTTGCCTTTTTCATCGATGATCCGTTCGCCGTCTTCCTTGGCGAACGGACCTTTCTGCGCGGCCGAAAGAATCTCCAGGAGTTTCTCCGATGGCCGGCACAGACGCGTGCCCTCAGGCGTCACCACGAACGGACGATTGATCAGGATGGGATGCGCCACCATGGCGTCGAGCAATTGCTCGTCGGTCAGCGTTGCATCGGCGAGTTCGAGCTGCACGAATACAGCTTCTTTTTCGCGAAGCGCATCGCGCACGCCAAGCCCCGCGTCCTGAATGAGCCTGGTCAGCGCGGCGCGATCGGGCGGCGTCTTCAGATACTCGATGACCTTCGGTTCGATCCCTGCGTTGCGGATCAGCGCAAGCGTGTTGCGCGACGTGCCGCATAGCGGGTTGTGATAGATCGTGATGTCCATGTCGTCGTCTCCCTTACCTCTGAAAGTGCAGCCGGCCGGTTTTCATTCCCGGAATAATCGAAATGAAAGGATCCTTGTCGATGCAGCATAAGCAGATGCTATGACAGTTTACTCAAGTGACAGGTGGGATTGCCGTTAAAGGGTACGAGTCGGGGAACATTGCGGCTCCGGTTGCGCTCGTGGCACGGGTGTGCGCCGCCGCTTGCTAACAGTATCGAGACAACTGAGACATGAACATACTTTCGACGATCAAGGGCCGCCTCGGCATTGCCATGGCGTTTTTGGGGCTGTTGCTGGTGGTTATCGGCGGCTTGGGGCTGTGGGGCATGAGCCTGGGTAATCAAACCACGCGCAGCCTCTTCACCAATGAAATGCCCAGCGCGGTCTCCGCCGGCAACGCGGAGATGTTCACCGCGCGTGAGCGGCTCAGCTTCGACCGAGCAGCCTTGCTGGTCGGCAAGCCCGCGGCAGAGACGGCAATCGGGCGCGGCACATTGATGCGCGAACGCGCAGACAAGGAATGGGCCCGCTACGCCGCGTTGCCGCAAGGACCCGGCGAAAAGGAAATGGCCGATGCGTTCCAGGCCAAGCGTCTCGAACTGCAGAAAATGCTCGACGATGGCTACGCGAATGTCCGCGCAAACGACGCCGAGAAGATCGTTGCATCGGCGGAAGCCATGCAGGTCAAGTTCAACGAACTGGCCGCCATCGGCGAATCGCTGCGCAAGTACCAGTTCGATTCGGCGAAGAGCGACTTCGAACTCTCGCAGCAAAAGTTCAGCGAGTTCCGCACCATCAGCGTGGTGGCGATCATCATCGGATTACTGGCTGCGGCGTTTTCGTGGGTCTCGCTGCGCCGCGCGATCGGGCGTCCGCTCGACGAAGCGCTCGCACAATTCGATGCCATTGCTTCCGGCGACCTGCGCCGCGAACTGGTCGTGACATCGCGCGACGAGATGGGCCAGTTGCTCAACGGTCTCGCAAAGATGCAGGCAAGTCTGGTCGACACCGTGCGCTCGGTGCGTTCGGGCAGCGAGTCGATTGCATCGGCGACCAAGCAGATTGCAGCGGGCAACATCGATTTGTCGTCGCGCACGGAAGAGCAGGCGTCGGCGTTGCAGCAGACGGCGTCGAGCATGGACGAGCTGACCGGCACGGTGAAGCAGAACGCCGAGAACGCGCGTCAGGCGAGTTCGCTGGCCGCGAACGCGTCGGAGATTGCGAACAAGGGCAGCACGGTGGTCTCGCAAGTCGTCGATACCATGGGCGACATCAACCAGAGCTCGACGAAGATTGCGGACATCATCACGATCATTGAAGGCATCGCGTTCCAGACCAACATCCTGGCGTTGAACGCGGCGGTCGAAGCGGCGCGTGCGGGCGAACAGGGCCGTGGATTCGCGGTCGTGGCGGCGGAAGTGCGCAGTCTTGCGCAACGTTCGTCGGCGGCGGCCAAGGAGATCAAGGAACTGATCAACACGTCCGTTTCCCGTGTGCAGACAGGCACGACGCTGGTGGGCGACGCCGGCCGCACGATGTCCGAGATCATCGGCGCCGTGCAGCGCGTGACCGACATCATGGGCGAGATTGCAGCTGCTTCGCACGAGCAGAGCAGCGGTATCGAGCAGGTGGCGCTCGCCGTCACACAGATGGACGAAGTGACGCAACAAAACGCGGCGCTGGTGGAAGAGGCGGCGGCCGCGGCGCAATCGCTGGAAGATCAAGCGGGCGCGTTGAAGGCGGCGGTATCGGTGTTCCAACTGAACGATGGCGGCGTGGAAAGCGTCAAGGTCGTCGTGAAGCCGGCGCAGAAACCGACACCCCGTGCCGTTGCAACCCAGCGGCTGGCCCGGCTGAAAGCGCCGCTCGCGGGCGTGGAAAAAGCGAAGCCGGTTGCATTGGCGGGCGCGGCCGACTGGGAAGCGTTCTAAGCGGCAGTCGCCTTCTCAGCCAAGCAGCGAAACGCCAGGCTGATGCGCGGACCGGCCACTTCGCTCGTCTTCGGGATGCCGTGGTTGTGCGTGAATTGCGATGCGTAACTCATCACGAGCACGCTCCCCGCGTGCAGATCGACGTTGAGCGTGTGCCCCCTGCCTGATTTGGCGCGGATGCTCATGCGGCGCGTGGCGCCCAGCGAAAGAATGGCAATGGGCGCTTTCGCCACGAGTCCCTTGGTGTGGTCGTTGTGCGGCGCGACGCTGTCGTTGCCGTCACGATACAGATTCAGCCCGACACTGTTGAACGCCGCGCCGACGGTCGACCGGACCTGTTCCGCCGCCTGCAGCAGCGGCGCGGGCAGGTCGGCGGCATCGAGCGAAGAATGCGCCATGAGGCGTGGCACATCGACCTCGCGCTCGTACATCATGCGGCGCTGGTTGCTCCAGATCACGCCATCGAGCGCTTGCTCGAACCACGCTTGCGCCGTGGCGGGCGACACCACACCGGGCAGATAGCGAATCCCGCTTTCGGCGTCATCGATGAGATCGAGCGGCACGGGATCGAACAAATCGTTCTGATACACGATATTTCCTCAATCCGCCGAAAACGGCAGTTCGCCCTGGACGGCGATCGGCTCGGCGACATACGACCCCGCCGGCACCAGCGCCGTCACACGCACCCCCAGCAAACGCAAACGCCGGTCAAGCGGCACGCGCCGCAGGCATTCGGTGGCGGCGCGGCGGATATCGGTGGCGTCGGCCGTGGGCGCGGGCACCGTCAGGTCGCGCGTGACCGTGCTGAAGTCGTTGTAACGCAGCTTGATGCCGACCGTGCGGCCTTCGTAGCCTTTGCGCCGCAAGTCGTCGGCCACCCGCGTGCATAACTCCGTGAACGCCGCCGACAACGTGCTGCGATCCTGGCGCGGGTGAAGGTCGCGCTCGAACGTGGTTTCGCGGCTCATCGACTTGGGTTCCGAACTCACGACCACCGGCCGTTCGTCCTCACCTTGCGCGACTTCCACGAGCCACGCCGAATAGCTTCGCCCGAAGGTAGCCTGGAGCAGTTCCGGGTCCGCACGGGCCAGATCGCCGACCGTTTCTATGCCGATGCCGGCCAGCTTTTCGGTCGCCTTCGGCCCGATGCCGTTGACCTTGCGTACTGCCAGCGGCCAGATCCTCAGCGGGATATCGGCGGCGGTGAGGATGGTGAGGCCATCGGGCTTGTCCAGTTCCGAGCCGATCTTGGCCAGCAGCTTGTTCGGCGCGACGCTGATCGAGCACGACAGGGCGGTTGCGTCCCGCACGGCCTGCTTGATGCGCGCGGCGGTGTCGGCAGGGTCGCCCGGCAAATCCGTCAGATCGATATAGATTTCGTCGATACCGCGATTCTCGATTTGCGTGGTGAACGTGGCGACGGCTGCCTTGAAAAGCCGCGAATAATGCCGGTACGAATCGAAATCCGTGGGCAGCAAGAAGGCGTCCGGCGCGAGTTGCGCCGCTTTCATCATGCCCATGGCCGAAAACACACCGAGCGCCCGGGCCTCGTAAGTGGAAGTCGTTACCACGCCCCGGCCGGCGTAATCGCGCAGCTGGACGAAACGGCGGCTGCCGTCGGGCAGGGTTTGCGGCGTGGCGTTCCGGCCGCCGCCGATGACAACGGGCTGGCCGCGCAGTTCGGGATAGCGCAACAGTTCGACGGACGCGTAGAACGCGTCCATGTCGAGATGCGCGATACGGCGCGTGGTCACGACGGCGCTCCAGGATCGGACATGACATCATTTAGCTGTATGGATATACAGTATCTTACATCGAAATTGCCTGGCATGGCCGGCATCCACGCAAGGCCGGCACGTATTCAAAGGGTAAAAGCGCGTGTATAGGTCTATGATTACTCGTCTAATTTATGTCTATAGCCGGGTCCGGACCCGCCCTGGCTGCTACATGGGTTCACTCGAAGATTCAAGTAAATGACCACACAAGAAACCACCGCAGGCTTCTCCGACGAACGGCGCTTCGAGCTGCTGGTGAGCAACGTCAGTGACTACGCAATCTACATGCTCGACCTGAGCGGTCGCATCAATAGCTGGAACGCGGGCGCTCAACGGTTCAAGGGCTACACGGCCAGCGAGATCATCGGCAAGCATTTCTCTCTTTTCTATACCCCGGAAGACCAGCAAAACAACAGGCCTGCTCGCGCCCTGCGCACGGCGCGCGAAGAAGGCCGTTTCGAAGACGAGGGCTGGCGGGTGCGCAAGGACGGCACCCGTTTCTGGGCGAACGTCGTGATCGATCCGATCCGCGACCCCGAGGGCAATCTGGTCGGCTTCGCCAAGGTCACGCGCGATATCACCGAACGCAGGCGGCCGAGGAAGCCTTGCGCGGAAGCGAAGAACGGTTTCGCCTGCTCGTGCAGGGCGTGACGGATTACGCCATTTACATGCTGGCGCCGGACGGTGTGGTCACGAACTGGAATTCGGGGGCCGAGCGCATCAAGGGGTACACGCACGACGAGATCGTAGGCCAGCACTTCTCCTGCTTCTATACACCCGAGGATCGCCAGGCCGGCTCTCCTGCAAAAACGCTCGCAGCGGCTGCATCGGTGGGGAGGTTCGAGCAGGAAGGCTGGCGAGTCAGAAAAGATGGGACGCGGTTCTGGGCGCACGTTGTAGTCGATGCAGTCCATGACGATCATCAGAAACTGATCGGCTTCGCCAAGATCACGCGCGACGTCACCGAGCGCAAGTTGGCCGCAGAGGCGCTCGAGCGCGCCAACGCCGCACTGTTCCAGTCGCAAAAGATGGAGGCAGTCGGGCAGCTGACCGGCGGTATCGCGCATGATTTCAACAATCTGCTGACCGTCCTGTCGAGCAGCATGGACCTGTTGACCATGCGTCTGAGCAACCCATCGGACATCCGTATTCTCGATACGATGCGCCGAGCCGTCGAACGTGGCGCGACCCTCACGCAGCAGCTCTTGTCGTTTGCGCGCAAGCAGCCGCTGCAAGTCCAGAACTGCGACCTCAACGTGGTGATTGCCGGTTTCGAAGCGGTGCTCAAGCGCGCGGGCAACTCGAGTATCGAGATTGACTTTGCCTATGTGCCGGAACTGCGGATGGTCGCAATCGATGTTGCGCGGTTCGAGGCAGCGTTGCTCAACCTGGTGGTCAACGCGCGCGACGCGATGCCCGAGGGCGGCAAGATCATCGTGGCGGTGAACAACGCGGATCTCAAGGACGGCGATGTCGGCACACTCAAAGCTGGCGCTTTCATAGCGGTGACCGTAAGCGATACCGGGACGGGCATGCCGGACAAGGTCATTGCGCGCGCGTTCGAGCCGTTCTTTACGACCAAGGAAGTCGGCAAGGGCTCCGGGCTCGGCTTGAGCCAAGTGTATGGTTTCATTGCGCAG
Source organism: Burkholderia sp. PAMC 28687 (assembly GCF_001577465.1). Taxonomy (NCBI): domain Bacteria; kingdom Pseudomonadati; phylum Pseudomonadota; class Betaproteobacteria; order Burkholderiales; family Burkholderiaceae; genus Burkholderia; species Burkholderia sp. PAMC 28687. Next base: position 1,053,015 of record NZ_CP014507.1, on the reverse strand, counting down.
TCGGGCGGCGAGGTGCAGATCGACAGCAAAGAGGGGCATGGCAGCACGATCCGGCTGTATTTGCCAGCTATCGAGGACAGCGCGGTGGAGTCGAAAAGCGCGCTCGCGGCATCGCAAGAGATGATCCTCATGGTCGATGACGAACCGGACGTGCTCGACATAGGCGCGGAGTTGTGCAGGTCGATCGGCTATCAGGTCCTGACGGCGAACAACGCGAAGGAAGCGCTGGAGATGCTGAACCGGAGCGCCAATATCTCGATCTTGTTCACCGACGTCGTGATGCCTCAAGGCATGCATGGACTGGAGCTCGCGCGGACGGCGCGGGCGCTGTTGCCGCAATTGAAGGTCGTCCTTGCGTCGGGTTATCCGCTGCCCATGTTGAAGGAACAGCATGGCCCGACCGATGCATTCACCTTCATCACCAAGCCGTATCGGCTGGCCGATCTTGCTCAGGTGCTGCGCACGGCGACATAGACGAAGCGAGGAAACATGAGCAATGCATGGTTGTTCCAGATCCGGATCACTGCTTCGCCCGAACTCGCCGCGACCTTGCGCGGCGATCCGCAGCAGGTGCCGGAGCCGTTGAGTGATCTGCTGCGCCGGCATGACGCGTCGCTCGTGTGCCAGTTCGATGCATTCGCGGGTTATGTCGATGAAGCGGAAAAACTCGGAGTGGACAAATATCCGCTGTACCAATGGACCCGGGATACGATCGAGAACCCGGAGAAAAAGGCCAAATACCTGCGGTCGTTCACCGTCTACGTGAACGATGCGGATGTCTACGCCGCGGACATTGCCGACGCGCTGCAAGCGGGATTGTCCGCGCTCGCAGATCCGTCCGGCATAGAACGCGTCTCCAGGTTCGACACCAATCCGGCGAACAATCCTCGGCCGCCGGCTAAGGTCTAGCGGCATTCGCAACGGCGCCCGGCGTCCACCGGTAAACAATGATGCTCGACTCGTTGTAGTTGTCCTTCGTGACGACGTACTCGCCCGTCGAGCGCAGATAAGCCCTCAGGCCGTACATGGAATCGACGTCGTTGCCTACATCGACCGAGCCGGGATTGCTGTTCGCGAACGTCATGTCGAGACTGCCAGTCGCAAGATTGAACGCGTCGATGTTCGGCGCCGCATGCACATACCCGACAAACAAATAGTTGCCCGCCGCCGTGATCGATTTGGGATTCGCGCTCGTGAGCGTGATGACCGGGCTCGGCGACTTCTGGTTGCCCGCGCGCCAGCCGTGATAGACCTCGATGCGGGTGCCTATCGATGTCCAGTCCGCGCTGCCAATGATGCCTTGTCCGAGGATCATGGTGTCGCTGTCGGCAAGATAGATGATGCGTGTCAGCGGCAGGACGGATCTGGGCGTGGCATAGGCAAAGCCGGGTCCCCATGACGGTTTGCCGTCGGCATCGAAGCCCGTCAGCGGATAGAAGTAAATGCGGTTCGTCCTGTCCGGACCGGCCCAGACGTTCGCGTTGCTATCGAGCGAAAACCCGCCTGTGATCAACGTGCTCGAATTGAAGAGCGCGCCCGGCAGTGATCCATCCGGAATCGCAATGTATCCGTTCGCCGCGTTGAAGTGATAGACATTGAACACGCCCGGATTCTGGCCGGCCGCGACCATGACCCTGTTTGCGCCAACAGTTGCGAGTTGCGCGAAGTGCTGGCCGCGTTGGGTATCGTTGATATCGATTCGCGGGTCAGCCGGATAGTCGAACGGGTTCACCGTGTTCGCCACGAACGTGCCGCCGGCCGTGCCCGTATAGACGTTGAAACCGCCATAGAAAAACGCGCCGTCCGTGCCGGGGTCCGGTGCGCCGTTGCCCTCGAAGATGAGCGCCTGCAGTCTCCATCGAAGGATGTTCGACGTGTCGTACACATAGATGTCCGTGTTGCCGTTGCGGGCGAGGTCCCACGTGCCGCCCCACGGGTTGCTGAGCACATAGAGGTTGCCGGCCGCATCCTTGCCGATACCCACCACGCGCGTAAAGCGCCTGTCGCCGACCTGGCCCTTGATGCCGGATGTGGTGTCGAGATAACCGCCCTGAATCCCGAACGTGCCCACTTGAACCGGACTGCCCGATGTCTGGTAGATCTTGATGTTCATGTCGGGTCCCTGGTCGCCGACCAGGAGCTGCCCGTTGGTGGCATCGAAATAAAGCGCGGACGGACGCGACGCGGCGGCCATCTGGATGGTGGTCATGGTTGCACCGCCCGGACTGAATTCCACGATGGCGCCCGCTCCCTGCTGCGCGACCCAGAGGTTGCCGGAGGCGTCCAGCGCGAGCGCGCCGGGACCCGTCACGTTGATGTCGCTTTGCCAGACGCCGTCCGTGGTGTAGACGCGCACGCGATTGCCCGGGAAGTCGCTTGCGTAGAGCAGGGAGCCGGAGGTGGCAAGCCCCGTGATGACATCGGCGCGCTTTTCGGTCGTGGTCGCGCTGACGGCAATGGAAAAGTCCTGCGTCTTCGTCACGCGGTTGTACCGGCCCACGTAGCCGCTGCCTTTGTTCCTGTCATATTGCATGGCTGCAAAAATGGATGTCGCGTTGCCCGTGATCGCGCTGCCCTGAAATGCGTTGTGTATGCCGATGGAACCCGCGTTCTGGCGGTTCTGGTAGATCGCGATACCGCCCTCGTTCTCGTCCCAGAGCGACGCCGTGTAGACGATGCCTTCCGGCGCGATCCACATCGATCGGGCGCCGTTGCCTACGTAGGTGGAATTCGTACCAAACGTGTTCGCGATCCAGTCCGTGGAGTATTGCGCGTGACTGGGGCGTGCGATCGTGGCGAGCAGCACGAGCGCGCCTAAAAGAACGCGAAGGCGTGTCATAACCATGAGCGATGTTCTCCTGGACGTTTTTGGTGGGCTTGAGCGGGGTGGGCGCGTAGAGCGCGCGATTGCCCTGGGCGGCGTCTGCGAGGGGTGTATGTGATCGAGACGAGCCGATGCCTCAACCACGCTACGGCTGATCGTAAAGGGAAAATATTGGATAGCGCCGCCGATAAAAATCAAAAATAAATGGCGCGTCTTTATTTGACGTTATCGGCGTACTTGAATGCCGGAAATCTTTCGGTGATAACCGGTGGATCAGGTAATTACGTCATGCTTGGTCAACCTAATGGTGAAAGCCTGACCGGTTGTTTCAGGAATCAAACACCGTTGAAGGCACGAACACGAACCCTTCCATCAACCTGCGCGCACTTCGGCTCATGATGGCTTTCGTCACGATCCAGTCATTGTCTATCCGCCTGGTTTCGGCGCCGACCGCAAGGCTCCCCGATGGATGGCCGAAGCGGATCGACCCATGCGATTCAGGTACGAGCCGGTTGACCAGCGTCCCGGGAATGGCTGCCGCGACCGCAATGGCGACGGCCCCGGTACCGGTCATCGCATGGTGGAGTTTGCCCATCGAAAAAATGCGGGCGTTGATGTCGAGCGTCGCGGGGTCGATGTGCTTGCCGCTCGATGCCACGTAAGCGCTCGGCTTCGCGACGAACGCGAGCTTGGGCGTATGCGGCCTTGATTGCGTGGCTTCGCTGGCGGTCTTGGCGAGCCCCATGCGGACCGCCGCGTGCGCGCGAATCGCCTCGGCCTTGAGCAGCAACTCCGCGTTGCCATTCACGTCGCGCTGAAGTTCGTTGCCGTTCAGGCCCAAGGCTGTCGCATCGATGAAGATGGCCGGATTGCCGGCGTTGATCATCGTCATTTCGACTGCGCCGACGCCCGGTAAGTCGAGCACATCCGATGCGTTTCCGGTCGGGAACATGCCGCCGTCGGAGCCTTCGCCATCGCCGGCGGGGTCGAGGAATTCGATGCGGATTTCCGCTGCTGGAAACGTCACGCCATCGAGTTCGAAATCGCCTTCTTCCACGACTTCGCCGTCACGCATGGGCACGTGGGCAATGATCTTCGCGTTGATGTGGGCCTGCCAGATCCGGACCGTGGCGACCCCGTCGCGCGGGGCATCGACGAGACCCTGGGCGATCGCGAACGGACCCACTGCCGAGGTCAGGTTGCCACAATTGCCGGACCAGTCGACGACGGGTTTGTCGATGGCGACCTGCCCGAACCGGTAATCCACGTCACAATCTTCACGCGACGACGGCCCGACGATCACGACCTTGCTCGTGCTCGAGGTGGCGCCGCCCATGCCGTCGATGTGCTGGCCGTAGGGGTCCGGGCTGCCGATCACGCGCATGAGGATGCGGTCGCGCAGAGCGGGGTCTTCGGGCAGCCAGTCGTGACGGAAGAAAACGCCCTTGCTCGTGCCGCCACGCATGTAGACGGCAGGGATTTTTGTCTGGGCCAAGGTTTGTCTCCGGTGGGGGCGTGAGGGCCTATTTTGCGGCTTTAAACGTCTCTACGCTTTTCACGCCTCCACCTCCTCCATCCGCGGCACGATCGAACTCAGCCATTCCGATAACGCCACGAACGGTTCGTCGTTGGCAATTTCATCCGGGGCAACGAGGTAATAGCCCGATGCGCCGGTCATGGGTTTATCGAGGGGAACGACCAGCCTTCCCGACGACAATTCATCCGCCAGCAGGATCTCCGGCAGCAGCGCCACGCCCAGACCCGCCTGCGCGGCGCTCGTGAGCATCGTGAACAATTCATACCGGGCGCCACGGACCGCGCGCACGTCGTGTTCCAGTCCATTGAGCCGGAACCACGTACGCCAGGCGTCCGGTCTCGTCGATAAATGCAACAGCGGCAAATCAGTCAATTGATCCAGTGAAACCGGCGCGGCGCCCGCCAGTAACGACGGACTGCACACCGGCACGACCTTCCCCTCGCGGAACAGCAGCTTGCCTTGCGTCCCGGGCCAAACGGAATCGCCGAAGTACAGCGCGGCATCGAAAGGAGAGTCGCTGAACAGAAAAGGCTCCGTACGGATCGACAGGTTCACCGTGATATCCGGGCGCAACGCACGAAACTGCGGCAGTCGCGGAATCAGCCATTGACTCGCGAGCGTCGGAACGACCGCGATCTCCAGAATCCGCCCGACGCCACGCTGCGCCATCAATTCGAGCGTGTCACGTTCGATCCGGTCGAGATTCTTGCGCACGAGCGCGGCGTACTGCCTTCCGTGCGTGGTCAGCACAATGCGCTTCTTGATTCGCAGGAACAACGCGACGCCCAATCTGCTTTCCAGCGATGCCACTTGCCTGCACACCGCGCTTTGCGTGAGCGAGAGTTCGTTGGCGGCGCGTGTAAAGCTCTCATGGCGCGCGGCCGCTTCGAAAATCTGCAGCGCGACCAGATTGGGGATGCCTTTTCTCATGTGTTTACAAGCCTCGATAACGCAAAAAAACCGCACTTGGTGCATTTCAAGAACCAACTGATGAGTTTATATCAATTGCGTGGCTTTTTGACGCGTCCCAGAATCAGTTTCCATTGAATTGCGTACAGGGCTGATCGAGCCTTCCGCCCCTGCCGTACAGCATCAGCCGGAAACTCAAAGAATGAATCCCAACCTTGCCGCCCTGCTTTTTACCGTCGTTCCTGAAATGGAGGTCGCCGGATTAGTGCAATTGATGAACTTGCCCGCGGTAATGGACACGTTCACGCCAGGCACGGTCACCCGGGCCGAACTCGCTCAGGCGATGAACATGGCGCTGTTCGCCGACCTGCTCGAACGCGTGCCGAGCGGCCGTGCGTACACAGACGATCTGCAACACACGCAAACCCGCGTCCAGTTCGATCACGGCGCGCTGCGCACCGTGCGATGGAGCGAATCCGGCGCGTTGCCGCCGGGTGAGGCCGCGTTCACGCGCATTCTCCGGCCGCTGGGTTTTGTGCTGAACGGCACGTATCCGCTCGATCGAATCAAGATGACGGGGCGTTCGTACAAACACCTCGATGCCCCCAATGACATCGCCCAGTATTTCGTCAGCGAATTGCATCCCGGTCGTTTCAGCCCGGAATTCCAGCAGGCAGTGACGCGCGTGATCGGCGAAAGCGTGGATCCGCTGACACCGCAAGCGGTGGCGTCGCTCGCCGAGCTGGAGCGCGACGGCTCGCTGCCGCTCGCCATCGCGCTGGACCTGCTGCCGGTGATCGTGCGCTGTTTCGAGCGCCAGCATCCGGTGCCGCATCTGGCCGACTATGAAACGCTGCGCGCCGAATCGGCGGAAATGGCGTGGATCTCGACCGAAGGCAACGCGTTCAATCACGCAACGGATCGCGTGGACGATGTCTTCGCCGTCGCCGAGGCCCAGCGCGCGCTTGGCCGCCCGATCAAGGATTCGGTCGAGGTGTCGAAGTCGGGTCGTGTGCGCCAGACGGCGTTCCGTGCGGACCCGGTGCGCCGTGTGTTTATCGATAAAACCGGCGCGCAGATCGAGCGCGACGTGCCCGGCTCGTTCTATGAATTCATCAGCCGCGATACGGTTCTCGACAATGCCACCGGCCGCAGCGTGCTCGATCTCGGTTTCGATGCCGGCAACGCCACGGGCATCTTCAAGATGACGGCGGCCGCGTGACCACGAACGCGACTGCTGCATCGGATCTATACGACTTCACGGAGCCGTTCAAGGCGCCGCAAGGCTCCGCGATCCGCGAGCTCTTCAAGTACCTCAGCCGGCCGGGGATGATCTCGTTCGCGGGCGGCTATCCATCGAAGGATTTGTTCGACCGGGCTGGAATCGGGCGCGCGATGGAAGAGGCTTATCGCGCCGACCCGATTGCGTGCCTTCAGTATGGCGACACCGCCGGCGCGCCCGCACTGCGCCGCGCGATTGTGCGTTTGATGAACGATCGCAGCGTGGCGCGTGAAATCGATGACCTCATTGTGACCACCGGCTCGCAGCAAGGTCTCGACCTGTTGATCAAGATTTTGGTCGCGCCGGGCGACGCCGTGCTGATCGAAGAGCCTGCTTATCCGGCCGCGATCCAGGCGCTGCGTCTTGCGGGTGCGAAGCTGATTCCGGTGCGCACGGACGCGCAGGGCATCGACGTCGACGCCCTCACCGAACAACTCGAAGCGCTCGATCCGGCCGTGCGTCCGAAGTTGCTCTACACGGTGCCGACCTTCGCGAATCCAACCGGCACGACGTTGCCCGTGGAACGCCGCGAAGCGCTCGCACGCCTCGCAATGCGTTTTCGCTTCGTGCTGATCGAAGATGATCCATACGGCGAGCTGCGTTTCACGGGCGATCCGGTCAAACCGATCATTGCGCTTGCCGATGCCATTCCCGGCGCGCGCGACTGGGTCGTGTATTTCGGCAGTCTCTCGAAGATCGTTGCACCGGGCTTGCGTATCGGCTGGTCGATTGCGTCGCCCGCCATCACACGCCGCATGCTGGTCGCGAAGCAAACGAGCGATCTGTGCACGTCGCCGCTTGCGCAGGAAACGGCGCGGTTTTATCTGGAAAGCGGACGGCTGGCGGAGCACGTGCCGGTTATCGTGAAGGCGTACAAAAAGCGTTACGAGGCGTTGTCGAGCGCGCTGCGGCAGTTCGTTCCTGACGACATCGAGTATGTCGTGCCGCAGGGCGGCATGTTCGTATGGGCGCGCCTGAAGGGCGACCGCCTTGCCGCAGACGTACTCAAGCGCGCAATCGAGCAGAATGTGATTTACGTGCCTGGTCCGGCTTTCTACGTGCACAACGCCGATGAATCAAGCATGCGGCTTTCGTTTGCCGCCGCGCCGGGGGAGGCCGAAGTGTTCGAGGGTGTCCGCCGTCTCAAGCTCGCGCTGGCAAGCCGGTAACACGATGTCTCGCCAGACGCGGAGAAACGCGTTCTAATCGCATGATCCGGCGCGACGGATTGAAGGGGGTTGGTTCGTCCAACGCACCAAGTCGTACCGATTAATCATTTGCAACGGTATTTTTAGGCCCTGAAACTCTGTGCCGTCGTGTACGCATTTCATGCCGGCGCAGTTTCCAGAGCGGTGTTGATGTCGACGGCGGCGAGCCGCGCGCAACGCCCCGGCAGTAACCCGACATAAAGAGAGGAAGTGATGCAACTGAACGATATTCTTGGCGCACTCGGCGTAGACCTCGGCCAGTGGAAGGGCGACGCCCTCGTGGCGCGTTCGCCGCTCGATGGCGCAATGCTCGCCAAGCTCGCCGTCGATACCCCCGCCAGCGCCGCGCGCAAGATCGACGCGGCCCACGCCGCCTTCCTCAAATGGCGCACGGTGCCCGCGCCGCAGCGCGGCGAACTCGTGCGCGTGTTCGGTAACGTGTTGCGCGAGCACAAGGCCGCGCTTGGCAGCCTGGTGACGCTGGAAGCCGGCAAGATCACCTCCGAAGGCCTGGGCGAAGTGCAGGAAATGATCGACATCTGCGACTTCGCAGTCGGTCTCTCGCGCCAGCTTTACGGCCTGACCATCGCGTCCGAGCGTCCCGGGCATCGAATGATGGAAACGTGGCATCCGCTTGGCGTGGTCGGCGTGATCTCGGCATTCAATTTCCCGGTTGCCGTGTGGTCGTGGAACACGGCGCTGGCGATCGTCTGCGGCGATTCGGTCGTGTGGAAGCCTTCGGAGAAAACGCCCTTGACGGCCATCGCGTGTCACGCGCTGTTCGAAAAAGCGCTGCGCGAATTCGATAAGACCCATCCCGGCGTCGCGCCCGAAGGCCTGAGCCAGTTGCTGCTCGGCGAACGCGATATCGGCCAGACGCTGACCGAATCCACCAAGGTGCCGCTCGTCAGCGCCACCGGCAGCGTGCGCATGGGCATGGAAGTCGCGCAAGTGCTGGCGAAGCGCCTTGGCCGCAGCATTCTGGAACTCGGCGGCAATAACGCAGTGATCGTGGCGCCCAGCGCCGACCTGGATCTCGTCGTGCGCGGCGTGACGTTCTCGGCGGTCGGCACAGCAGGTCAGCGTTGCACGACGCTGCGCCGTCTCGTGGTTCACCGCAGCGTGGTCGACAAGCTGTTGCCGCGTCTGGAGAAAGCGTTTGCATCGGTGAAAGTGGGCAGTCCGCTTGAAAGCGATACGCTGGTCGGTCCGCTGGTCGATCGCGCCGCATTCGATGCGATGCAAAAAGCGTTGCGTGATGCACGCGAGCAAGGCGGCGACGTGAAGGGCGGCGAACGCGTGGAAATCGGCGGTCATGCCGATGCGTATTACGTGCGTCCCGCGTTCGTGCGGATGCCGGCGCAAACGGCCGTGGTCGAACGCGAGACCTTCGCGCCGATCCTCTACGTCCTGACCTACGACGATTTCGCCGATGCACTGCAACTGCAGAATGGCGTGCCGCAAGGTTTGTCGTCGGCGATCTTCACCAACGACATCCGTGAAGCGGAGCAATTCATGTCGGCGGCGGGCAGCGATTGCGGCATTGTGAACGTGAACATCGGCACGAGCGGCGCGGAAATTGGCGGCGCGTTCGGCGGTGAAAAGGAAACCGGCGGCGGCCGCGAATCGGGCTCCGACGCCTGGAAGGGCTACATGCGCCGCGCGACCAACACGATCAACTACAGCCGCGAATTGCCGCTTGCACAAGGCGTCAAGTTCGACGTGTAGTCAATAAAAGAAAGACAAGACGCCATACCCCGGCGTCGACCCTGCCGCCCGAAGCGTGCCAACCGCGGCACGTCAACCGGGCGGCGGACCTCCGCGTGTGTTCCATCGCGTTTCACTGTGAAGAGCCGTTTTTAAAGCGGCTTTTCAAGCGGTTCGCATCGCCTGTCTGATTGCTCAACTGTTTTCCGGAAGACCCTGGAGGCCACCGTGTCGTTTCTCGTGCTGGACAAACTGACAAAAGCCTACGGCGACCTGCACGCCGTCAGCGACGTGAGCCTCTCGGTCGAAAAGGGCGAGTTCGTCTCGCTGCTTGGACCATCGGGCTGCGGCAAGACCACGACGCTGCAGATGATCGCGGGTTTTATCGATGTCACGCAGGGCCGTATTTCGCTCGATGGCAAGGACATCACGAATGTCCGCCCGAACAAGCGCGGCCTCGGCGTGGTGTTTCAAAGCTACGCGCTGTTTCCACACATGACGGTGACGCAGAACGTGGGCTTCGGTCTGGAGATGCGCGGCATCGGCAAGGCCGAATGTGCGGAGCGGATTCGCGAAGCGCTTTCGCTCGTGCGGCTCGATGCGTTCGCCGCGCGTTATCCGCGTGAACTCTCGGGCGGCCAGCGCCAACGCGTGGCAATCGCACGTGCGCTCGTGATCAAGCCGCCGGTTCTGTTGCTCGATGAACCCATGTCCAACCTCGACGCCAAGTTGCGCGAGGAGATGCAGTTCGAACTACGCACCATCCAGCGCAAGGTCGGCACGACGACCGTAATGGTCACGCACGATCAGTCCGAGGCGTTGTCCATCAGTGACCGCGTGGTCGTGATGGAAGCAGGGCGTGTGACGCAGGTGGACTCGCCGTATCGTGCTTATGAGCGGCCCGAGAATCGATTTGTGTCGCAGTTCATCGGCAAGGCGAACATGCTTGCGGGCAAGGTGACCGAGGCGCGTCCCAACGAGGTGCATGTGGACCTCGGGCATGACCTGACCGGCATTGCTTGCATCGACGCAGGCACCGTCTGGCGCGAAGGCGACACGGTGACCTTATGCATTCGTCCAGAGAAATTGCACTTGTGCAAGGTGGGAACGGGACGGTTGTCGGCGACTGTCACGAGCCGGTTCTTCTTGGGCAGCCAGTGGTTGTATCGCGTCGACACCGCGCTCGGCGAAGTCCTCGTTTGCAGCCAGAACGAAGGCACGGAACCGGTGGCCGAAGGTGAGGCGGTGGGTATCGACTGGCATCGCGATTCCGTGCGTGTGATTCAGGAAGCGAACCATGGCTAGCATGCTCGAATCTACGAATAGATCTTCTCCGGACTCGTCGAACAAACCTCGCGCGCCGTGGCACGCGTTCGTGCCGCCGTGGCTGATGAGCTTGCCCGCGTTCATCTTGTTCGCGGTGCTCGTGCTCACGCCGCTCGCAATGACGGTTGTCCTGACCTTCTACAAGTTCGATCCGGCGAGCGGTCCCATCGCCGCGTTCCAGTTCGGCAATTACGCCGAAGTGCTGACGGACAGCTACTACCAGATCATCTTCGCCCGGACCTTCGGCATCGCGATCCTGACCACCTTGCTGTGCGTTGCGATCGGTGCGCCCGAAGCGTACGTGTTGTACAGGATGCGCGATCCGTGGCGTTCGATGTTCCTGCTCGTGATCCTTGCGCCCTTGCTCGTTTCGGTGGTCGTGCGCGCGTTCGGCTGGAGTATGTTGCTGAATACGGGCGGCATTGTGAACCAGTTCTTCGGACTGTTCGGCATGGGTCCGTACAAGCTCGAATACACGACGTTCGCGATCGTCATTGCACTCGTGCATGTGATGTTGCCGTTCATGGTGATCCCTGTGTGGACTTCATTGCAGAAGCTCGACCCGCAAGTCGAGAACGCGGCGCTCTCACTGATGGCATCGCCGGCTACGACCTTGCGACGGATCGTGTTGCCGCAAGTTGCGCCCGGCATTCTCTCGGGCAGCCTGATGGTGTTCGGGTTGTCGGCGAGCGCGTTTGCGATTCCGGGTCTGCTCGGTGGACGCCGTCTGAAAGTCGCGGCGACCGCGGTATACGATGAATTCCTTGGTTCGCTGAACTGGCCGCTCGGCGCGACCATTGCCATTTTGCTGCTGATCGCGAACCTCATCATCATGATCACGTATTACAGGGTTCTGGAGCGGCGTTACTCCAGAAGCCTCGGCTAAGGAGGCCGCCGCCATGCGAAAGAACGGCCTCATTGCACTGAGCTTCCACACGCTCGTGATCCTGTTCGTGCTTGCGCCGCTCGTGATCGTGGTGCTCGTCGCGTTCACGCCGGAGCAGACGTTGACGCTCCCCACGCACGGTTTGTCGCTGCGCTGGTTCCGCGCGATCCTCGACTATCCGGATTTCATTTCGGCGTTTGCGAACAGCATCAAGCTGGCGTTTTCATCGGCTACGTTGTCGCTCGCGCTCGCCTTGCCCGCGGCGCTCGCTATAGGGCGTGAACGCTTTCCCGGGCGCGAATTTCTCAACGGCCTGTTCCTCTCGCCGCTGGTGATTCCGAGCCTCGTGCTCGGCATCGCGTTCCTGCGTTTCTTCGCGATGATCGGCGCGACCGGATCGTTTCCGTGGCTCGTCGCGGCGCACATGATCATCATCACGCCGTTCGTGATGCGGCTCGTCCTGGCGTCGGTCAGTGGCATGGATCGCAGTATCGAACATGCGGCGCAGTCGCTTGGGGCTGACCGCTGGACCTCGTTTCGCCGTATCACGTTGCCGATGATTCTGCCCGGCATCACAGGCGGCTGGCTGCTGGCGTTCATCAACAGCTTCGATGAGCTGACCATGTCGATCTTCGTCACATCGCCGCAGACGGTCACGCTGCCTGTGCGCATGTACATGTACGCGACGGAATCGATCGACCCGATGATGGCATCGGTTTCCGCGCTCGTGATCTTCATCACCGCAGGCGCGATGATCCTGCTCGATCGCGTGTACGGACTGAACCGCATCCTGATCGGAACGCATTGATTCGAGCCCATGACACAAGACCCACAGCCGCAATTCGTTCGATTGACGGAGACACATCGCAAGGCCGTGAATTTTGTACTGGATGGTACATCTGCAACTGCGCTGACCGGCGATACGGTGCTGAGCGCCATCCTGCTGACCACGCGGCGCGTGCGCAACACCGAATTCAGCGGCGAACCGCGTGCGGGATTTTGCCTGATGGGCGCGTGCCAGGACTGCTGGGTGCAACTGGAAGACGGCACGCGGATCAGGGCATGTTCAACGATCATCAAGGACGGCATGTGTATTCAGACGCGGCCCATTGAAGCATGAGCGATCAAAAGCACATCGTGATTGTCGGCGCAGGTCCTGCGGGCGTGCGCGCGGCTGAGACACTGGTGGCGGCGGGCTTGAGGCCGGTTGTCATCGACGAAGCGGCGCGTGCCGGTGGTCAGATCTATCGGCAGCCGCCGGCCGATGCTGGCTTCGCCCGCGCCAAAAGCGCGCTATATGGCATGGAGGCGCGCAAGGCCGACGCCGTACATTCGACGATGGCAAACCTGATGTCGAAGCTGGATTACCGGCCGGATACGCTCGTCTGGGGATGCGGGGCGGGGCAACTCGATACCTTCCATGCGGGGCGTCAGCGCACGGTGCCGTATTCGCATCTGCTTATCGCGACGGGCGCAACGGATCGCATCCTGCCGTTCCCCGGATGGACCTTGCCGGGTGTTTATACGCTGGGCGCATCGCAGATTGCGTTGAAGGCGCAAGGCTGCTCGATTGGATGGCGGGTTGTGTTCGCGGGAACCGGGCCGCTGCTTTATCTCGTCGCATATCAGTATGCGAAAGCGGGCGCGCAGGTCGAAGCAATACTCGACACCAATCCATTCTCCAAACAATTCGCCGCGACGCCGCGTTTGCTGAAGCAACCATCTACGTTTGCGAAAGGTTTGTATTACGTCGGCTGGCTGGCGGCGCATGGCGTTCGCATCGAGCGCGGTGTGCGCATCGTGCGCGCTGACGGACACGGCGCCGTTCAGGGCATCACCTTCAGCGACGGCGCGCGTGAAATGACCATCCCGTGCGACGCAATCGGCTTTGGATACGGCTTGCGGTCCGAGACGCAGCTCGCTGATCTTGCCGGTTGCCGCTTCAGTTTCGATGTGCTGAATCGCGCATGGTTACCGGAGCGCGATACCGCTGGACGCAGCTCCGTAGCGGGTGTTTATCTGGCGGGCGATGGCGCAGGTATAGCCGGCGCGGACGCGGCTGAACTGGCCGGGCGACGCGCTGCATTGGCGATGCTCGAAGACCTCAAGCATCCTGCTGCGGACATCGGAGAAGCATCGAAACTCGACCGGCAACTTTCGACCATCGCTCGGTTTCGCGTGGGGCTGGAGCAGGCATTTGCGCCGCCTTCGGACTGTGCATCGGCATGGCCGGACGACATGACCGTATGCCGTTGTGAGGAAGTGACCGCGGGCACGTTACGCCGATGCATCCGTGATGGTGAAGCAAGCGAGATCAACCGGCTGAAGGCGCTCACGCGCGTCGGCATGGGCCGATGCCAGGGTCGCATGTGCGGCGCGGCTGCAGCCGAGTTGTTGAGTGCGGAGACGGGCAAGAGCATGGCCGATGTTGGTCGTTTGCGGGGACAGGCACCGATCAAGCCGGTGCCTTTATCGATTGCGTTGACGGCGGACATGAACGGCGCAGACGATCTTTCCCCGATCCCGGAGCACGCCCGCGATGAATGAAACCTTGCGCTTCGACGTGATGGTGGTGGGCGGCGGACTGGTTGGTTCATCGGCGGCGCTGATGCTTGCCAAGCGCGGCTTGAAGGTGGGCTTGTTCGAGCGCCGCTATTGCGGTGCGCAGGCGAGCGGGGTGAACTATGGCGGTGTTCGCCGGCAAGGACGTTCGGCAGTGCAATTGCCGCTTGCCGTGCGTGCGCGGGCGATCTGGGACAGGTTGCCGGAGTTGATCGGAACGGATGGCGAGTTTGTGATATCGGGCCATTTGCGCCTCGCGCGCAGTGAAGCGGACCTTGCGGCGCTCGAAGCATACGCGCAGGTCGCAAATCCATATGGTCTTGACCTGCAGGTGATGAGTGGTCCGTCGTTTCGCCGGCGCTACCCGTGGCTAGGCCCGGCGGCGTTGGGCGGTTCGTTATGTCCTGGCGATGGTCATGCGAATCCGCGAATCGTATCGCCTGCGTTTGCGCGCGCTGCGCGCGTGGCTGGCGCCGATGTCCGCGAGCAGACGGCGGTGACGCAAATCACGCGAGATGGCGAGCAGTTTGTGATCCAGGCGCGCCATGATTCGGGTGTGACGATTGAGGCGCGAGCTGACTGGCTGATCAATTCGGCGGGTGCGTGGGGCAACACCGTAGCGGGTTTCTTCGGTGAGTCCATTCCGATGGAGCCGATCTATCCGAACATGTGGGTGACGGAGCCGATGCCGTATTTCATCGATCACAATCTGGGCGTGTATGGCGGCGGAATCTACGCGCGTCAGGTATCGCGAGGAAACGTGGTGATTGGCGGCGGCCGTGGTTTGGGTGATGGAGAATATGCACAACCGCTGACCGGGACCACACGCACAGTAATGAGAGCGGCATGTGAGCTATTGCCGAGACTTAAAAACGCCTTGCTGTTGCGAACCTGGACTGGCGTCGAAGGCAGCACACCCGATGACAACCCCGTGATTGGCCCTAGCCAAACGACGCCAAAGCTGCTCCACGCTTTCGGCTTTTCGGGCGGTGGCTTTTTGCTTGCGCCGGGGGTTGGTGAAGTCCTGGCGGACTTGGTGATAGACGGAAAGACGAGCACACCGATAGATGGTTTCTCGATCAAGAGATGGTCGGGAGTAGCGGCTGCTTGACTGATAGTTCGCACGGCGCGTGAGGGGTGGTTTTCCTGCTTAACGGATTTCCACACTGGTGGCGAAGCGTGTGGGTTGCTGTTGACGGAGGGGGAGGGTTTCAAGTGTTCTGAATGCCGGCGTCGAGCGTTCTTCTGAAGTACCAAACAGATAAACGTGCACGATCGGGACACTTATGAGCCATCGGTGGAGAGGCGTTTTCTTTGCTTCGTTTCTTTTTCGCCGTTGGAAAAAGAAATGAAGTCCCGCCACGGACAGTGGCTAATAGTGCTAAAAAAGTCATTTAAAACGGAACTCGCGAAAGCCTTAAAAGCAGCAATCCAGCACCAAACCTGACCGCAACGAACACTGTCCCGAGCGCGAGCGCAAAACCCGTGAAATGAAGTCCCGCCACGGACAGTGGCTAATAGTGCGAAAAAGAACAGTTAGAGCGAGATGCGTGCGGGCGCAAAAAGCATCAACCCGGCAAAGAACCACCCGCTAAAGCAAAAGCAAACCCCCAACAACAAAACGACGAAAAGACCCTGTTACCAAGGAGCAACTCCAATGAAAAAATCCCTAGCGAGTCTCACGAGCGCCCTATGTGCTGCGGGCCTTTTGGCCTCGATCCCCGCCCACGCAGAAACCAAGACCATATACATAGGAATGAACGGTGGCCCGATGGAAAAGGCCTACACCAGCGAGGTGCTCCCTGACTTCGAAAAGGCCAACAACGTCAAGGTAGTCGTAGTCCCGGGCACGTCCTCGGACATCCTGGCGAAGCTGTTGGCAAATAAAGCAAAACCGCAAATCCACGTAGTGTTCCTTGACGATGGCGTCATGGCCCGCGCTGTCAGCATGGGTGTATGCCAGAAAATGGCGGCAGGTCCCGAGCTCCAGCAACTCTACCCCTTCGCACGCATGAAGGACGACATCGGCGCAGGCGTGCAGCTCGGCATGACCGGCATCGCATACAACACGAAGTTGTTCAAGGAAAAAGGCTGGGCACCGCCGACCTCCTGGATGGACTTCGCCGATCCAAAATACAAGGACAAGGTGGTCTTCCAGTCGGCATCGAGCAGCACGTTCGGCCTGCATGGTTTCCTGATGATCAACCGCCTTGAAGGCGGCACGGAAAAGAACGTCGAGCCTGGCTTCACCAAGTGGCAGAGCACGGTAGGCAAGAACGTGATCGAGTACATTCCGAACTCGGCGAAGATCTCGGAGATGGTGCAAACGGGTCAGGCCGGATTGTTCCCGCTGACCCCAACGGCCGCCGGCGATCTGCAGACGAAGGGCATTCCCGTTGCCTACGTGAACCCGAAGGAAGGACCGGTGCTCCTGCTCGTGGATGAATGCGTCGTCGCGAATAATCCCGACCCGGAACTGGCGCAGAAACTTGCGGCGTTCATGATCTCGGCGTCGGCGCAAACGAAGGCGGCGAGCGCCGGTCGCCAGATTCCGACGAACCGTCAGGCGAAGATGACCGACGCCATGCAGCAGCAACTCGGCAATCTCGATGACCTCGTAAAGAAGGTCAACACGGTGGACTGGGATGTGATCAACGCGAATCGTCCGCAGTGGGACGCGCGCTGGAATCGTCAGGTCGAGCGTTAATCGAGGCTTGATTGAACAACGGGCGTGGCTTCAGGCAACGCCCGTTTTGTCACTCCGGTTTGGCGGCGAGCGCTATGGACATTACGTCGGCAAGCGGCTGTTCGCCGTTGGCAAGCAAACCGTCAATTGCGCCCTGAAGGTCGCGTCGCTCCTTGTTCTGGCCGAGCTTCGATTTCCCGACCAGCCGCGTGATCTCGATTTCGATGCCGACAATGGCCGCCAGCATCGAATCGATATATTCGCGGGTTGAATCGCCCATTCTCCAGGGCTTCTCCTCGCCGGCTTCATGCACTCTCGTGAGCCGCCCAACGAGTCCGCGCAGGAATTTTTCGTCATCGCGGATCGTGATCGTTCCATGTGCATGGACTACCTGATAGTTCCATGTCGGCACTTGCCGATGCGCCTCGTGCTTGCTCGGGTACCAGTTCGGCGAAATGTAGTGCTCGGGTCCGCGAAAGATCACGAGCACCTCGGCGCCGTCCACCACTTCTTTCCAGACCGGATTCGCCCGCGCGACGTGCGCTCGCAGAATGCCATGACTGCCCGCCGATGCATCCAGTTCGAAGGGCACATGATTCGCATCGAGTCCGTCCGGGCCGTGGGTGACGAGCGCGGCAAGCGGGTATTCGTTCATCAGCCGATGAAGCTCGTCAGCGCGAGTTTCGGCAAAGTGGGCGGGGATATACATTCAGGCTCCTGTTTCCTTGGCGGCTTGATCGGCCCCGGAAGCAATCCCCGATGCCAACACGCAATGATGCGCTAAAAACCGCCTGCGGAAACAGGGCCAATTTCGAAGAATTCGCCCAGCCACTTCGTTTTTCCGTGCGGGCTTATTCCTGCGAGTTGATCACGACCTTCGATACCGCGTGCTCCTGCAGGCCCCATTTCGTCAGGATCTTCTTGTAGGTGCCGTCGGCGAGCAGCTTTCCGAACGCTTGCTTCATGGCGTCGCTCAACGCGGTGTTGTCCTTCGCCATGCCGATGGCCGTGTACTGCGAAAGGAAGGGCTGTCCAATCGGCGCGTACGCATCCTTTTCGAGCGTGTTCTGATATGGCAAGGTCTCGCCGCCTTGCACCGCCGCGTCGAGCCGGCCCTGACGCAATTGCAGGCGGGCATCGGCGGAACCGTCCGTGCCGACGACCACGATTGCAGGCTTGCCGGCCTTTACGCAATGCTCGTCGCTCCATGTCTTGGTGTCGTCGGGAAACGATGTACGCCGGCTCGACCCCACGCGTTTTCCGCAGACTGCTTCGATCTGCGCGTATTCGCCGCCGCGTGCTTTCAGCGTGTAGAACTGCGGACCGGTCTTGATGTAATCGAGGAAGTTCACGGATTCTCGACGCGGCGGCAAGTCGGTCATGCCCGACAAGATCACGTCCACACGATGCGTGGTCAGCGCGCTCATCATCTGGTCGAAACTGGTTTCTTCCCACTTCAGCTTGACGCCCATCTTCGCGGCGAGCGCATTGCCGAGATCGACGTCGAGACCGGTGAGTTCGTCGGTGGCGGGGTCCTTGTATTCGAACGGCGGATAGTTCGGCACGATGGCAGCCGTAAGCGTTCCTTTGCCGCCAACGGGCGTTTGGGCGTGCGCAAACGATGCACTCAGCATCACGGCCCCAAATAGAAAACTGCCAAGGGTGCGCCGGAACAAGGAGTCGATCATGAGTAGTCGCCTGAGCTAGAGGTTGATGGGCAATACGGTTACGCCGTAAAAAATCAGGACAGCACGGCCGATATGAAGTCCTGCGTACGCTGCTGCTGCGGTTGAGACAACACTTGTTCGGGGGTACCGGTTTCCACGATCTTGCCTTGATCCATGAAGACAACGCGGTTCGCCACTTCGCGGGCGAAGCCGAGTTCGTGCGTGACCACGATCATCGTCATGCCGCTCCTCGCGAGATCGCGCATCACGCTCAGCACTTCGCCGACGAGTTCAGGGTCGAGCGCGGAGGTGGGTTCATCGAAGAGCATGAGCTGCGGATGCATCGCCAGGGCGCGTGCTATGGCGACGCGCTGCTGCTGGCCGCCCGACAACTCCACCGGGAAGGCATCGCACTTGTGGCCGAGGCCGACGCGCGTCAGCAACGCCCGTGCTTCTTCCACCGCTTCGGATTTTTTCTTCTTCAGCACCTGCACCGGTCCCTCGATCACGTTTTCCAGTGCGGTCATATGGGGGAACAGGTTGAAGCGCTGAAACACCATGCCGGTCGCGAGCCGTTGATGCGCCATCTGTTTCTCTGAAAGCGGGTAAAGCTTGTTCTCCACGCGACGGTATCCGACCAGTTCTCCGTTCACCCACAGCGCGCCGCCGCTGATGGTTTCGAGCTGGTTGATACAGCGCAGGAACGTGCTTTTGCCCGAGCCCGATGGCCCGATGATGCAAAGCACCTCGCCTTTCTCGACGTCGAGGTGAACGCCCTGCAGCGCCTGAAATTCGCCATAGGACTTGCGTAGATCGACGGCTTTGACTAATGGGTTCATGGCTGTATTCATCCCCGTGTTCTCTGGCGTCATTGCTTCGCCGACGCGCGGCCCGCGCCGCGTGCAAAGCGGACTTCGACGCGTGACTGCAGCATGGAAAGCACGGTGACGATCACCAGATACCAGACGCCCGCGACCATCAGCAATTCGATCACGCGGGCGTTTGCGTAATAGATATTCTCGGCGTTGTGCAGCATCTCGGCGTACTGGATCACGCTTGCAAGCGACGTGAGTTTCGCCATGCCGATCAGTTCATTGCCGATAGGCGGCACGATCACGCGCATGGCCTGCGGCAGGATGATGCGGCGCAGCGCCTGCAACCTCGGCATGCCGATGGACTTGGCGGCTTCGTACTGGCCGGTATCGACGGAAAGGAGACCCGCGCGCACGACTTCGGATGTGTACGCACCCTGGTTGATGCCAAGCCCGAGCAACGCGGCAAGGAACGGCGTCATGATGTCGACGGTACGGAACTCGAACAATCCGGGAATGCCCATGATGGGAAACACGAGCGCCAGGTTGAACCACAACAGCAACTGAAGGATCACCGGCGTGCCGCGAAACAGCCACACATAGGCATAAGCGACGCTGCGCAGGACCGGGTTGGTCGAGAGCCGCATGATCGCCACGACCACGCCTAGCACGATGCCAAGCGCCATCGCGAGAATGGTCATGATGACGGTATTGGCGAGACCTTTCAGGATCGACTTGGCTGTAAGGAAACGCGCGACCACCGCCCAATCGATCTGTCCGCGCGCAAACGCCAGGACGATGTACGCGACTATCGCGAGGATCACGGCCGATGCAACATAGCGTCCGTAATAACGCCGCGGAACGTGTTCGAAGTGCGAGATATCGGCGAACGCGCCGGCGCTTTCGTGCGCCGCGCGATGGTTCGATTCCCGTTCGTTCGATGCACTCAGCATGTAGGTCCCTTGTAGTCGGCCGCCCATACGGCCTGTTTGTCTATTGCCGTGCGCAGCCGCGTGATCTGTTCCTTCACGCGGGCCGGCGCCGTGCCGCCATACCCGCTGCGCGCTGCGACCGCGGCGTCCAGCGTGACGTGATCGAGGACGGCGGGTTCAAGCCGTGCATCGACTTGAGCGAGCGTCGCAATCGATATATCGCCGAGTTCAATACCTTGTTGCTCGCACGCCCGCACCAGCGCGCCGGTGATCTCGTGCGCTTCGCTGAACGGCACGCCGCGCAGCGCGAGCCAGTCGGCGACTTCGGTTGCCAGCGTAAACCCGAGCGGCGCCTGAGCACGCATTTCAGCCACGTTCACGCGCATTGTGCGGATCATACCGGCCATGGCGGGTAGCACGAGTTCGAGTGTATCGATGCTGTCGAACGCCGCGATCTTGTCTTCCGCCAGATCGCGGTTATATGCGAGCGGCAAAGACTTGAGCGTGGCCAGCAAGCCGCTCAGGTTGCCGATCAACCGGCCCGCCTTGCCGCGCGTGAGCTCTGCGATATCCGAGTTCTTCTTTTGCGGCATGATCGAGCTGCCGGTGGCGTAGGCGTCGTCGAGTTCGACCCAGCGGAACTGGCGCGATGTCCACAGGATCACTTCTTCGGACAAGCGCGAAAGATTCACCGACAACATGCTCAGGATAAACGTGAACTCGGCGACGTGGTCGCGTGAAGCGACGGCATCGATGGAGTTTTCGCACGGGCCGTCGTAACCGAGTTCAAGCGCCGACAGATCGGCGCGCAAACAGATCGCGGACCCGGCCAACGCCGCCGCGCCCAGCGGCGAGCGCGCGGAACGGCGGTCCCAGTCGACCAGACGGTCCACATCGCGATAGATCGATTGCGCATGCGCGAGCAACTGATGCGCAAACACGATCGGCTGAGCCGGCTGCAAATGCGTGAAGCCGGCCGTGATGGTTTCCACGTGCGCGTTTGCCTGTTCAATCAACGCATCCTGCAGTTCATTCACCGCGATCGCGAGCTGTCGTGCCTTGTCCCGCAGATACAAACGCAAGTCGTTCGCCGCCTGGTCGTTGCGCGAACGTCCTGCGCGCAGTTTCCCGCCGACCGCCTTCAGCCGCTGCGTCAGCTCGCGTTCCAGGAACGTGTGGACGTCTTCATCGGCGAGGATGGGCGCAAGTTCGCCCGCGGCGAATTCCTTTTCGATCTGATCCATCGTGCCGAGCAACTGCTCGAGCTCGGCCGCGCTCAGGATCCCCGCGCGTTCGAGTTCGTTCGCGTGCGCACGCGAACCGGCAAGATCGTAGGGGGCAAGGCGAAAGAAGCTGGGATCCGAACGGGAGAGGTTTTCCAGCGCGAGCGAGGGTCCGGATTTGAAGCGGCCGCCCCAGAGGCGTTCGGTTGCTGCATTTGTGGTCATGGGGTTTTCCTGTTCGTTAAGGCGTTCTGCTCATTACGACTAGCTTAATCGTTCAAATTTTTTGCTTGTACAGAGAATTAAATTCGCATCAAATCAAATTTTTCTCAGCATCTCCGGGTTCCCGCCATGCGCCACAGATTGCCGCCGCTCAACCCGTTGCGCGCATTTGAAGCCACCGCCCGGCACGGCACGGTCGCGGCCGCCGCCGACGAACTCAGCGTCACCGCGAGCGCCGTCAGTCATCAGGTGCGTGTGCTGGAAAGTACGCTGGGCGTCGCCCTGTTCATCCGTTCGAAGGCGCGCGTGAAGCTGACGCCCGCGGGCGAGGCGTTGCTGCAACCGGTCAAGACCGCGTTCGACATGATCGCGACGGCCGTCGTGAGGCTCGATTCGCCGGCGATCGCGGGGGACCTGGTGGTATCGGCGCCATTGCTGTTTACGTCGCGCTGGCTCGCGCGGCACATCGGCGATTTCCTCGACCAGTTTCCGGCGGTGAACCTGAAGCTGATTCCGTCGAACGATGACAAGGAAATCTATTCCTCCGATGTCGACCTGTGCATCCGCTACGGCGAAGGTCGCTGGCGCGATCGCGACGTCGAGCTCATCACGCATCCGGTCTTGTTCCCCGTGGTGAGCCCCGCGTTGATGAACGGTCCGCGCACATTGCGCACGGTGCAGGACCTGGCGAACCGGACCTTGTTCTGCGAATACGCCGGTTCATGGACACGATGGCTCGCGGCGGCATCGGCGGACAAACTTGCGGGCTTGCGCATCCTCGAGATCGGCATTGCGCACGTCGGGATCGAAGCGGCCGTGCGAGGGCAGGGCGTGGCGCTGGGCGACAGCGTCTCGGTACGCGACGATCTCGCCGATGGCACCCTGATCCGCCCGTTTCGCATCACTGTGCCGGCGAAGCATGCGTATTATTGGGTGCGTCGAACTGAACTGATGGAGTCGCCGCTGATCGCGGCGTTCATGGCATGGGTGGACGACAAACTGGGGTAGAACGCGGGACTTGTTTCGGCGAATAGCGCGGATTGATCGTCGCAAATCCCTGATTCGCGGCGACGGCATGCGCGGTAAGCTCTGATCGTCGATTCTCACTTTCCATTTAATGGCAGACATGACCGCAAACGCGCCGCATGGCGTTGTGCTTCAGGCAGACGCGCATCGGCAGAGCGGCCGCTTTGCCGATGCGCTGGCGCTTGTGCAACCCCTGCTCGACTCTTGCGACGCAGGTGCCGATCGCGTGCTGGCACTGGACATCGCGGCGTTCTGTTCGCTCGGCCTGGGCCGGACACTCGACGCGGAAAAATACTGGCGAGTATCGATCGAGATCGCGCCTGACGTTACCGGCGCGTATCAAAACCTGGGTGTGATGTTGAAGGGACTCGGCCGCGTCGCCGAAGCGGAAATGCTGTTTCGCGAGGTGCTGGCAAAAAGCCCCGACACAGCGGAGGCGCGTTTCCACCTTGCCAGCATACTGTTCCGGGAACATCGCTTTGGGGACGCCGAGGCCGAATATCGGCACGTGCTGCGGATCATGCCGGCCGCCGCAGAAGCGCACAACAATCTGGGCAACCTGCTTGAGGTGCTCGATCGCTTTTCAGAAGCCGAATCGCACATCCGGATCGCGTTGTGCCTCAACCCTGAACTTGCGGAAGCGCACTATAACCTCGCCAGTCTGATGCGTCAGGTCCGGCGTCTGGACGAGTCCGAATCGGCTTACCGTCGGGCGCTCGTGCTGCGTCCCGGCTATCGGGACGCGTCACTCGGTCTCTCGACGCTGCTGATGAGCATGGGGCGCTTCGACGAAGGCTGGGAACGCTACGAATCGCGTTACGATTACCCGCTGTTTGTTCACGGTCAGTCGAAGACGATGCTTGGCTGTCAGCAATGGCAAGGCGAGCCGCTCGCCGGCAAGTCGTTGCTGGTCTGGCAGGAAGACGGCCTCGGCGACATGGTTCAGTTCGCCCGGTACCTGCCGATGCTCAAAGCAGCAGGCGCGCGGCACGTCGCGCTTGGGTGCGTGAACGCGTTGCATCGGCTACTTGCAAACGGCAGTGGTGTCGACGCGGTGCTGGATCACGCCACGGCACAGGCGCAATCCGCATCGTTCGATTACTGGACCAGTCTTGTGAGCGCGCCGCTGCATTTCAGGACTACAGTCGAGAGCATTCCTGAGCCGTTGCGTTTGCGTCTGGATCAAGCGCTTATCGATCAATGGCGCCCTCCAATCGCCGCACTCCGCGGTGCCGTCAGGATCGGGCTTGTATGGAAAGGCAACCCGAAACATCACAACGACGCAAACCGCTCCCTGCCTTCCGTGGCGACGCTCGCGCCCCTCTGGTCCGTGCCCGGCGCCCGTTTCGTGAGTCTGCAAAAAGGACAGGGCGAAGAGGAGGCGGCCTGTGCGCCGGAGAATCAGCCGCTGCTGCATCTCGGCTCGGCGGTGACGGATCTCGCGGACAGCGCTGCGGTCATCGCCGAGCTTGATCTCGTGATCTGCGTGGATACGTCGATTGCACACCTTGCGGCTTCGCTGGGCAAGCCGTGCTGGGTCTTGCTGCCCGCTCGCGATGTGGACTGGCGCTGGATGAATGACCGCGATGATTCGCCGTGGTATCCGCAGAACGTGCGCCTCTTCAGGCAAAGAAGCGGGGATCGCGGATGGGCTCGTGTGATCGAACGGATCGTTCCGTCCTTAGCCGCGTTCGTGGGGGCCGCGTCCCTTCTGGACTGACACCAGGTTCCTCTTCAAACGGCCTGCGCGATTTTCGCCGGCAACTGTACCGGGTCTTCGCCCATCTGTTCGATCCGGATATGCGGGTCCCGTGCAAACCGGAAGCCGTTGCGGCCTTTTCGCTTGGCTTCGTACATCGCGCCGTCCGCGCTGCTGATGAGTTCATCGGCGGATGCCTGGCGGGCGTCGGTGCACATCGTGATGCCTACGCTCGTACTGATGTCGACGGTGACGCCCGGCAGGACAAACGGACGCGTCAAGGTGCGGCAGATGTCCTGCGCAACCCGGCTGCACGCATTCGCCGTAGCGATTCCCTGACTCAGGATGATGAATTCGTCGCCGGCGAGGCGGCTGACAACATCGTTCTGGCGAACGACTTTCTTCAATCGCTTGCCCACTTCGATCAGCAATGCATCACCGGCGTCGTGCCCGTAGGTATCGTTGACGGTCTTGAACCCGTCGAGATCGAGAAAGAACAATGCGAACGGGACGGCTTCGCGCTTGCCGTGTTCGACTGCTCGGGCCAGTTCTTCATGCAATGCCCGGCGATTCGGCAGGCCGGTCAACGGGTCAAGCATGGCCTTGGCCAAGAGCACGTTTTCCGCGAGCTTCCGGTCGGTGATGTCCTGGCTCATGATGTAAAAGCCCGCGACCTTGTCGCCGCGAATATCGGGAATGTAGGTCGCGCTCCAGATGCGCTCATGCTGCGGCCAATAGCGGACATTGTCGTACGTGACCCGCTCGCCCGTCAGGGCGCGTTCGAAGTACGGACGAAGCTCCTCGAAAAGTGAAGAACCCAGTGTCTCCTCGAGCGATTTCCCGCGCAGGCTGCCCGGCTCCACGCCGAAGACATCGCGATACACGTCGTTGTTGAACTGGTAGCGCAGGTTCGCGTCTACATGGCCGATAAGAATCGGCAGGTTATTGGTGATGGTCTGCAGCGTTTCCCGGCTCTGCGTCAATTCGGCCGTGCGTTCGGTGACGCGCTGCTCGAGCTCGTGCTGATAGTCGCGCAGGAACTTCTCGCTGTCCTTGCGCGCTGAGATGTCCTGGATGACGCTGATGAAGTGCAGCGGCTGACCGGTTTCATCGCGTACGAGCGCCACGCTCAGGTCGACCCAGACGATCGTGCCGTCTCGTCGCCTGTAGCGCTTTTCCAGCGAATAAGTCTTCCTTCGGCCGAACAGCAGATCGGCGACGAGTTGGAGATCCATCGCAAGATCGGCTTCCACCGTGATTTCCGGGAACGTCAGGCTGAGGAGCTGTTCGGCGCTATAGCCGGTGATTTCGCACAGTTTGGAATTGACATCGATAAACCGGCCGCTCAGATCGACGATGGCCTTTCCGGTTGGCGTCTGCCTGAAAATGGTCTCGAAGCGCGATGCGCTCAGCGCGAGATTACGGCGGTCGAATTCCTGCACGGCCCGGCCAACCCGCGCGGTTTCCTTGTGCAGCAATTCTCTTTCAACGGTGCGCGCCAGGTCGTGCAACGCGCTGATGGCGGAGCCGCTGAGCGTGCGGGGTTTTGTATCGATCACGCATAGCGTGCCGAGCACGAGACCTTCCGCGGAACGCAGCGGAATCCCCGCATAAAAGCGGATGAACGGTGCGCCAGTGACCAGCGGGTTATCTGCAAAGCGGGCATCTTCGAGCGCATCCTCCACCAGCAGGATCTTGTCGATATCCAGCGCATGCGCGCAAAAGGCGAGGTCGCGGCTGGTTTCGCAAACGTCGAGGCCTACTCGCGATTTAAACCACTGACGGTATTCATCGACCAGGGAGATCAGGGCGATCGGCACCTGCAGCATCTCGGCAGCGATCCGGGTGATGCGATCAAAGGCTTCGTCAGCGGGTGTATCGAGGACGTCCAGCCCTTGTAAGAGGCGTAGTCGAGCTGCTTCGTTTGCGGGCACAGGCGCTTTCGACATATACCTTTTAGTGGTGGAAGCTGGTTATCAGTTAATTCGTAGTATCGACTCCTGAGGCCACAACTTTAGTCATGCCCCAATTTAAATCTCCAACTTTTCCGTTTTCATAATGAAAAATTTACCGGCTGGACATGGAGGCAATATTTCTCCTGTGCACTCGATTGTCGAAAAGCGTTCCACGGTAAGTGTCCTGCCCGAAACAACAGTTCGATATGCACAGATTTGCGATATAAACATTCCTCTGATGAGAACGGTGGATCAGCGCGTCGCTGCAAACGGCTGATTTCCGAAAAATTCTGGCTTTTTTCATCCGATGTAACCAAATGTATTTGATTTTCATCTGGCTCGCGTATCATTTACTCATACTAAAGCGGTTATGTATCTTTTACCGTTTTGGAAATGTTGAATCGGGGAGCTTTACGTCGGGGTCCTTTGCATTTTCGATCCGTCACGGCGACATGTTTAACCGTCGCGTTCTGGCACCGATTAGCCAAACGTTTGCTTCAGACGCGCAAACCTAGTACCGAACTGAAGAAACGGTTCAAGTTTCATGTTTTCCTACCGTTAATTCAATTGCGTGCATTAGATATCCTAAACAAACCTTCATGAAGGAACTACCTCCTCAAGAAATTAGGATCACAAAGTAAATCTAGCAAGGGCCGTTCATCGGCGGCCTTTCTCGTTCGCATTGCACAAAAACTGACCAAACTTTTTTATGCCGGACTTTGCCCGGCAGGGGAAAACTCGCCATGTTGAAACGACGTCAATTTCTTGGTGGCCTTGCGGCCTTCAGTAGCAGCTATTTGTTGGCCGCATGCGGTGGCGGCTCGGGCGCAAGCAGTACCGGCGCCGCTGTGAGCGCTGCAGCGAATGTCCAGGCATTGCAGAACGCGGCCATCGGGGGGGCATCGACTAATGGAGCGACAATACCTCCGGCGGCCTCCTTGACCGACAGCAACGGTGCCGTCTGGACGCTGTCCGGCGGCGTGGTGTACAAGAATGGCGCGGTCGCCGGCGTCAACTACAACGTATCGCTGGTACTGTGGTTCAGCAACACCATCTATCACGAGAATTCTTCCGGAAAGTTCTATGCGTGGTCAGGTTCGGGCTGGTCCGCTTGTCTTGATCCGCGTTCTGCGAGAGGCACCTCGCCCAACGGTACGACCATCCCGACCGGCACGTATATCAACGACGCAGTCGGCAGACAGTGGACAGTCACGAACGGCGTGATTTACCGCGACGGCGTGGTGGCCGGCATCAACTATGGCGTCGCCTTGCTGCTCTGGTACGGCGGCAACATGTGGCATCAGAACACGAGCGGGCAGTTCTACGTCTGGGCCGACGTGGGCGCCGCAGGCTGGCTGCATGCCACTGACCCTCGCATCGCGACCGCGCCGGTTGCCGGAAATTTCTACGGTATCAACGGGCACTTCGACTACACCTATAGCCCTGCGCAAGTTGTAACGATGCTGAAGGGTTTGGGCATGTCGACCTACCGCGTCGGCGTCAGCGACGACCCCACGCAGCTCAACGCGGTGTCGGCCCTTGCACAAGCTTTCCAGTCGGCCGGCATGACGCTTTTCGTGCTGATCAACCAGGGAATGACCGACGCATCCGGGAACGTGCTGAGCGGCGAGAGCGTCGCTTACAACCAGGCTTACATGGTTGGATCGACCGTTGCGAACAGGCTGAAACAGTACGGTGTGACCATGTACGAATGCGGGAACGAGCTGACCCGCCAGAATTCGACCATTCTGGACTTCAATCAGGCGGGTAATACGGCGGCCGACTTCAACAATGCGAACTGGCCGGCCATGCGAGGTGTGATGCGAGGTATGCTCGATGGCGTGAGGTCGGTTCAGCCGAACGCCAAGTGCGGCATCAATTTTTGCGCCTCCGACATCGGCGCCGCAGACGCCTTGTGGGAAGGCTCGCAACCTGACGGGACCACGGGACATCCGATCGTGCGCTGGGACATCACGACGTGGCACAACTACGAGGTGTACGGTGACATCTTCAACATCGGCACGGACGGCGCGGGCCCGGGCTTCGACTTGCCGACATACTGCAAGGCCCGGTACGGTGTGCCGTTCATGATCACCGAGTGGAATACGGGTCCTGAGCAAACGCAGGCCTACCGTGCGACCTACATCACAACCCAGTTGACGAACCTGTATCAGGCGCGGAAAACCCACAATATTCAATCGACGATGTATTACGTGCTCGACAGCGGCAACAACACCTTCGGGATCGTTACTGCCGGCGTGAAGTCGATTCTCCCCTACGCGGCCTTTGCAACTTTCATCGCGGCCAACGCCGACGTTTGAACGTTGTTTCTGAAGCACGACTGCCGGGTCGCGCTCCCTGCTTCGGCAGCAGGGAGCGCGACCCGTTTGTGCATTTCCGTTTGGCCGGCCACATATCGCATTGACGCGACAAAGCACAATCAGTTGAAGAACCGACTTGTTCCGGCCCGAGCGGAATGCCGGCGACAGTCAACCTAGTCAATGCGATATTGGAGAAACAATGGGTTGGAAAAACCTGCTGATCGAAGCGCCCGTCTGGTTAATCAGCCGGTTCTACCGGCCGCGCTTCGATCCGAACCGCACGACGCCCCGCGAGATTCTGGTGTTGCGCCCGAATGATTTCGGTGAGCTGCTCACCACCACTCCGCTTTTCGAAGCGCTGCGCAAGCGCTTTCCGACGACGCGCCTGATCGCCGGTGTAGGAAGCTGGGGGCGTCCCATTCTGGAAAACAATCCGTTCGTCGATGAAATCGTCGAGATCGATGCGCCCTGGAACAACAAGCTCGTCGAGGACCGGTCGCAT
Source organism: Burkholderia sp. PAMC 28687 (assembly GCF_001577465.1). NCBI lineage: Bacteria > Pseudomonadati > Pseudomonadota > Betaproteobacteria > Burkholderiales > Burkholderiaceae > Burkholderia > Burkholderia sp. PAMC 28687. The sequence continues at coordinate 1,023,729 of NZ_CP014507.1, read as the reverse complement.
CGCAATGTAATGCGGTTTCTCTGGAAGTCGCCGCAAGTCGCGGCACTGCGCGCACGAGGCGGTTTTGACGTGGGTATCGACGTGCTCGGCAGCTACATGGGCGCGGTGCTGTTGATGCGCGCGGGCGTCAGATACCGCATTGGCGTGCGCGGGTATCGCGGCGGCTGGAGCGGCTGCCAGGATTACATCGAGTTCGCCAGGCGGCAATGCGGCCGGGCCGCGCTCGGGCAAGCGGAACTGCTCGGTGCGAAGACGCTGCCGGAGGCACGTCCTCAGCTTTTCCTGACCGACGACGAACGCTTGCAAGCGGCGCAGGTCTGGACCGCGGGCGAGGCCGGCGGCCGCCGCACGGTGCGGATAGTTGCCGGCGTGGGCGCCGGCGTTTCAAGCAAGGCCTGGGATGCGCGGCAGGTCGGGGACGCGCTAACCCGGATTGCGGAGGCAATGGAAAAGGCCGGTAATGCATGCAATATCGTGATCGTCGGCAACGACACCGACCGGCTGCGCGCGGAAGAGGCCATGGCCGCTGCGAGTCCGGCTACGGCGATCCGTTCGATGGCGGGAGAAGTATCGATGCGCATCATGTTTGCGCTGGTCGAGAATGCGGACGTCGTGCTGACGAATTCCTCCATGCTGCTGCACGTCGCCGCCGCTTTCCAGCGTCCGACAGTTGCCGTGATCGGCGGCAGCGTGACGCGGCCCGAGGTTCACGACGCTATCTGGGGTTATCCACCGCCTTACCGGAGCGTTGCGCCCGAGCGGTACGTTCCTGGCGAGCATGCTCTGAACTGGCCGAGCGTCGAGCGGGTCGTGGACGCTGTCATCGAGTCGTTGGAATTGCAGCGCGCCCGGGGAAATAACTGCGCAGAACCTGTTGTCTAGAACCGGTCGTGTCCATAGGTTTTGTTCAAGTGTTTGAACATTGAAAGGTTTTTCGTTTTGATTTTCACCGGAAGCATGAGGAGGGCGTGCAGAGTTTTCTGGCAGTTTTGCCATTTTGGCGCCATTTAGGCGTTGGGGCTTGGCCGTTAAGATGCGGGCGTCGGCGGTTTGCGCGGAGGTTGGTTTGCCTGGGACATCAGGCTCGCCGAATGCGTGCAGTCCCGGCACTGGCTCAGTCATTTTCTTTTCCTGCTTTTTTCGAGCGCGTCTTAATGTGGATCGTCAACGTTGCGCTGAAGCGGCCCTACACATTCATTGTGATGGCCATCATGATCCTGTTGGCGACGCCGTTCGCGCTCCTGACAACGCCCGTCGACGTCCTGCCGGAAATCAATATTCCGGTCGTCAGCATCATCTGGACATACACGGGTTTGTCGGCCGAAGACATGGCGAACCGTATCGCCCAGGTCAACGAGCGTAGCCTCACGACCACGGTCAACGATATCGAGCATGTCGAGTCGCAGTCGTTGCCGGGCATCGCCATCATCAAGGTCTTCCTGCAGCCGAATGCGAACATCCAGACTGCGATTGCGCAGACGGTGGCCGTCGAACAGGCGCAGTTGAAACAGATGCCGCCCGGCGCCACACCGCCGCTCGTGCTGAGTTATTCGGCATCGAGCATTCCGGTGATCCAGCTCGGGTTGTCGAGCCAGACGCTCTCCGAACAAGACCTGAACGACTCGGCGCTGAACTTCCTGCGCCCGCAACTAGTGACCATTCCGGGCGCGTCGGTGCCCTATCCGTACGGCGGCAAGAGCCGGCTGATTTCCGTGGATCTGAATACGCGCGCGCTGCTGGCGAAGGGCCTCACGCCCTCCGATGTCGTCAGCGCTTTCAACGCGCAGAACCTGATCTTGCCAACGGGCACAGCCAAGATCGGCCCGAAGGAATACACCATCAACATGAACGGTTCGCCGGCGACCATCGCCGCGTTGAACGAGATCCCCGTGCGCACCGTGAACGGTGCGACTACTTACTTGCGTGAAGTCGCTCACGTGCGCGACGGTTTCTCTCCGCAGACGAACATCGTGAGGCAGAACGGACAGCGCGGTGTGCTGATATCGGTCATGAAAAACGGCAGCGCATCGACGCTGTCGATCGTCAATTCGTTGCGCGCCATCTTGCCGAGCGCAAAAGCGTCGCTGCCTGAAGACCTCACGATCACGGCGCTCTTCGATCAGTCCGTGTTCGTGAAAGCCGCCGTGCAGGGCGTGATCAAGGAAGCCGTGATCGCCGCCGCCTTGACCGCCGCGATGATCCTGCTGTTCCTCGGCAACTGGCGCAGCACCTGCATCATCGCGATATCGATTCCGCTTTCGATCCTGTCGTCGCTGCTGGCGCTGCATGCGCTAGGGCAGACCATCAACATCATGACGCTCGGCGGCCTTGCGCTCGCGGTGGGTATCCTGGTCGACGACGCGACGGTGACCATCGAGAATATCGAGCGGCATTTGCACATGGGCACGGACCTGCACGAGGCGATCCTGGAGGGCGCGGGCGAAATCGCGATTCCGGCGCTCGTGTCCACGTTATGTATCTGTATTGTGTTCGTGCCGATGTTCTTTCTTACCGGCGTGGCGAAGTTCCTGTTCGTGCCCCTCGCCGAAGCCGTGGTGTTCGCCATGCTCGCGTCCTATGTGCTTTCGCGGACGCTCGTGCCGACGCTCGCCATGCTGCTGATGGGTCACGCGCACAAGCCGAAAAAGAACGCGAAGCCGAATCTGTTCATGCGCCTGTATCATCGTTTCGATGCCGGTTTCGAGCGGATGCGCGCCACCTACATTGTGATCCTGAGCACGTTGCTCGTGCGCCGCCGCTTGTTCGCAGTGGGATTCCTGAGCTTTTGTATTGTCTCGGTCGGACTCGTGTTCGTGCTCGGCGAAGACTTTTTCCCCAGCGTAGATTCCGGCAACATCCGGCTTCACATGCGCGCTCCGACGGGTACGCGCATTGAAGAAACCGCGCGGCTCGCGGACGATGTCGAGCGCGTCGTGCGTCAGGTCGTGCCCGCCAGCCAGCTCGAAACCATCCTCGACAACCTCGGGCTTCCGTACAGCGGTATCAACCTTTCATACAGCAACGCGGGAACCATCGGCACGCTCGATGGCGAGATCCAGGTCGCATTGAAGCCCGACCACGATCCGACCGCGGGTTTCGTGGACAAGCTGCGCACCATTCTTCCCCAGAAATTTCCAGGCGTGGACTTCTTCTTCCAGCCGGCTGACATCGTCACGCAGATCCTTAACTTCGGTTTGCCGGCAGCCGTCGATGTGCAGATTTCCGGTGCGAACCAGCGCGGCAATTTCGAAGTTGCGTCCGGCCTGATGAAGTCGATCCGGCAAATTCCCGGCACCGTCGACACCCACATCCAGCAGAAGTTCGACCAGCCGGTGCTCAACCTGCAAATGGACCGCACGCGGCTGCAGCAGCTCAACCTGACGGCGAACAACGTCGCGCAGAACGTGCTGGTATCGCTGTCGGGCAGCTCGCAAACGTCACCGGGTTTCTGGTTCAACAACAAGAATGGCGTGGAGTATCAGGTCGCGGTGCAGACGCCGCAGTACCAGATTTCTTCCATCGATGAGCTGCTGCGCACACCTGTTTCCGGCAGCGCAACGGGTCCTACGCAACTGCTCGGCAATCTCGTGCGCGTCTCGCCGCAAAGCCAGTTCGCCGTGGTGACGCGCTACAACATCAAGCCGGTCATCGATGTATTCGTAAGCGTCGAAGGACGCGATCTCGGCAGCGTCGCGAAGGAGGTGGACAAGCTCGTGGACCAGGCGCGCGCCAAGTTGCCGCGCGGCAGCGAGATCACCGTGCGCGGCCAGGTCGCGACCATGCGCTCATCGTTCTTCGGCCTGGGCGTGGGCGTCGCGATGGCCATCGTGCTGGTGTATCTGCTGATCGTGGTGAACTTCCAGTCGTGGGTCGACCCGCTGATCATCATCAGCGCATTGCCCGCGGCGCTGGCGGGTATTGCATGGATGCTGTTTCTCACGGGCACGCACCTGAGTGTCCCGGCGCTCACCGGCGCGATCATGACCATGGGTGTGGCGACCGCGAACAGTATCCTGATGGTGTCGTTCGCAAGACAGCGCCTGCAGGCCGGCGCGCCGCCGCTCACCGCCGCACTCGAAGCGGGCGCGAGCCGTATCCGGCCGGTCCTGATGACGGCATTCGCAATGATCATCGGCATGATTCCGATGGCGCTCGGGCTTGGCGAAGGCGCCGAGCAGAATGCGCCGCTCGGGCGCGCAGTGATCGGCGGCCTGCTGTTTGCAACCGTATCCACCCTTTTCTTCGTGCCGCTTATCTTTGCGGGCATCCATAGCCGGCTGGCCCGGCGGCGCGAGCGTTCGGAAAACGACCATGACGACGATGATCGCGATGGCCACGGCACGCCCGAACATGCACCAAGTTAAAACTGGCTGAACGATATGACCGAAAAAACTCACGCATCGCTGGGGATTCCCGTCAGGGAATCCGACGAGGGCCACGCGTTGCCGCCCCGGGGGCGCGAATGGAAGCGCGCGAAGATCGCAGTGGTGATCGTGCTGATCGTGCTCGCGGCGGGGGCCGTGCGCACCGTGGTATCGAACGTGTCGGAAAGCCACGCGGCGACCGAGACCTCTCAGCAAAACGCGAAGGTGTACGTCAACGTGATCTCGCCGAAACCGGCGGAAGGCGGCGGCGAAACCGTGTTGCCCGGCACCTTGCGAGGCTACGTGGAGTCGCCCATCTATGCGCGGGCGACCGGCTATCTGCTGCACTGGTATGCGGATATCGGCGTACGCGTGAAGCAGGGCCAGTTGCTTGCCACGCTCGATACCCCCGAGATCGACCAGGAGCTTGCGCAAGCGGTCGCGCAGCGCGACCAGACGGCATCGAGCCTCGTGCTCGCGAAGAGTTCGTTCACGCGCTGGCAGCAACTGCGTCAGCGCGACGCCGTGTCCCAGCAGGAACTCGATGAACGCCAGAGCACCTTCAACCAGGGCGTCGCGAACCTCGCGGCAGCGAACGCGAACGTGCAGCGCCTGAAGCAGCTCGAGTCGTTCAAGCGCATCGTGGCCCCGTTCACGGGCGTGGTGACGCAGCGCAACGTGGACGTCGGCGATCTTATCGATGCCGGCAGCGGCGCGAGCCGTGCGCTCTTCGCAATGGCGCAGGCCGACCCGTTGCGGGTCTACGTGCAGCTTCCGCAGGCATATGCCCAGAACATCAAGCCCGGGCAGGACGTGATCGTCACGCAAGCGGAACTGCCGGGGCAGCAGTTCCATGGAAGCATCGCGAATATCTCCGGCGCAATCGATGTCCCCACGCGTTCGCTGCAGGTCGAAGTGCGCTTGCCGAATCCGGACAACAAGTTGCGCCCGGGTGCTTACGTTCAGGTGGCGTTGCCGGGTGTCGCGCGGGCGCCGCTGGTCGTTCCTGGCAACGTGCTGCTGTTTCGCGCCGAAGGGCCGCGGGTTGCTGTCGTCGACCAGAACGGCAAGGTCGTCTTGCGCAAGATCGTCATTGCGCAGGACCTGGGGCGAACGCTGGAAATCGAAAGCGGCATAGAGCAGAGCGACAAGATCATCGTCAATCCGAGCGATTCCATCGCGGACGGCGACCCGGTCACCATAGCGCCGCTCAAGCCTGCAAAGAAGGGGATGTCGTGATGGAGGCGCATCGGACCATGCGGCTGGGGGCGCTGGCAGCCGGCGCGATCCTGCTGTCCGCCTGCACGGTCGGGCCGGACTACAAGCAGCCGGTTGCGCAGACGCCGCCCGAGTGGCAGACGGATTCGTACTGGCGCGTCGCCGAACCTTCGCATGCGCCGCTTGGCGCCAACTGGTGGACGAGTTACGGCGACGCAACCCTCAACGGCTTCGTGGATCAGGCGCTCGCGCAGAACCAGACGCTCGCCGCGGCGCTCGCCCATTACGCGCAGGCACGCGCGACGCTCGCGAACAACGCGGCGCAACGCCTGCCCGAGGTCGATTTCGGCGCGACCGGCGCACGCGCCCGGATCTCGCAGAATCGGCCGCAAACCAATTACGCAACGCCGACGCAGTCGACGGTTCAGAACGACATTCGCGTTGGTCCGACCATCGATTACGACACGGATCTGTTCGGCCGGATTCGCCGCGAAATCGAAAGCGCGACGGCGTCCGCGCAGCAATCCGCCGATGATCTTGCAAACGCGCGCCTCGTGCTCACCACGGATCTCGCGAACGACTACTTCTCGATGCGCGAACTCGACGCCGAGATCGACGTGCTGAACCGCTCGGTCGTACTGCAACAGAAGGCGCTGGATTACGTGACGACGCAGCACGATCTCGGCTCGGTGTCCGGGCTCGACGTGCTGCAGCAGAAATCCGAACTCGATACCACCCGCGTACAGGCGCGCCTGCTGCTCAACCAGCGCGCCCAGTTCGAGCATGCGATCGCGGCGCTGATTGGCGTGCCCGCGCCGCAGTTTGCCATTGCGCCGAAGGTGATCGATGCCAACGTGCCGATCATCCCGCTCGGCTTGCCGAGCGATCTGCTGCAACGGCGTCCGGACATCGCATCGGCGGAACGTGCGATGGCCGCCGCCAACGCGCAGATCGGCGTGGCGAAGGCGGCCTATTTCCCGAGCCTTTCGCTGATGCCGGGTATCGGCTGGGAAAGCACGCAGTTCGCCAGCCTGCTGAGCGCGCCCACCTTGATGTGGACGCTCGGCGCAACGGTCGGCCAGGTCATCTTCGATGGCGGGCGGCGCGCCGCGAACGTGGATTTCGCGAGCGCGGGTTATCAGGCCGCCGAGGCAAATTATCGGCAGACGGTGCTTAACGCGTTCCAGCAAGTCCAGGACGGGGTAACGGGTTTATCGGTGCTCGATGCCGCCGCGAAGGAGTCGCAAGAGGCCGTGACCGACGCGCGGCGCCTCTTGACGCTCGCGAACGATCGCTATTCGGGCGGCCTCGTCGCGTTTCTCGATGTGATCACCGCGCAGCAGTCGCTGCTCACGAGCGAGCGGCAGGATGTGCAGATTCACGGGCAACAGCTGACAATGTCGGTGTCGCTGGTGAAAGCGCTGGGCGGCGGCTGGGACGTGAATACGCCCCTTGCAGGCTCGCCCGCACCCGCCAATACGATGGCAGCGAACCCGCCGTCATCGCAGTGACAGAGCCATTACGTTTCCTATAATGGAAGAACGTACATAAGAAGGCGCGCATGAAACTGCTCATCGTGGAAGACGAACACAAGGTAGTCGACTACCTGCGCTCCGGGCTGACGGAGCAGGGCTGGATAGTCGATGTCGCCATGGACGGCGAGGAGGGCACGCATCTCGCGATCGAGTTCGATTACGACGTGATCGTACTCGACGTGATGCTGCCCAAGCGCGACGGCTTCAGCGTGCTGAAGGCGCTCCGGGCACACAAGGCGACGCCCGTGATCATGCTGACCGCGCGTGACCAGATCAACGACCGCGTGCGCGGCCTGCGCGAAGGCGCGGACGATTACCTGACCAAACCGTTTTCATTCCTCGAACTCGTCGAGCGGCTGCACGCGCTCGCGCGCCGCACGCGTGCGCAGGAATCCACGCTGATCGCACTGGGCGATCTGTATGTGGATTTGATCGGCCGCCGGGCGACGCGCGACGGCATACGGCTTGACCTGACCGCGAAGGAGTTCCAGTTGCTGAGCGTTCTGGCGCGCCGCCAGGGCGACATCCTGTCGAAGACGGCCATCACGGAGCTGGTGTGGGAGGTCAATTTCGACAGCCACACCAACGTGGTGGAAACCGCGATCAAGCGGCTGCGCGCGAAGCTCGACGGTCCGTTCCGGACCAAGCTGCTGCACACGGTGCGCGGCATGGGTTACGTCCTCGAGGTCCGCGACGAAGCGGCCGCATCATGAACCGGTCCATCTCGCGCCGTCTTGCATTCATGTTCGCGGCGGTCGCGCTGTTCGTGTTCACGCTCGTAGGCTCCGGGCTATTCCTGGTACTGAGCACCCAGCTTGAACAGCATTTGCGCGAATCGCTCGATGACCGCAGCGAGATTGCGAAGATCATCGTTTATCACGCGATGACACCCGAGAAATGGAAGCTCGCGCGCGAACGCCTTGCCGACATGACCCCCCGCGACGGCTACACCCGCTATTCGGTGACGAGCAGCAATCCGGCATTCAGCATCGGGCAACCGATGACAGGCCAGGTGGTCGATCGCTGGCCCGGCGGTTACGAACGCGTCCGGACGAACGACGGCAAATGCGACATGCTCATCAACACGATCGAGATCCCGTCGTATGGCGACAGGCCCGCGGTTCAGCTCCAGGTCGGCGCGGGTTATGCCGCGAACACGCGCACCATGCGCGCGTTTGGTTTTGCGCTTGCGGCGTTATCGGCGCTTGGAAGTCTCGGGGTCTTGTTGTTGAGTTATTCGGTCACGCGTCTGGGCCTCGCGCCGCTCACCCGGCTGACACGCGACGCTTCGGCAGTCAGCCCGAACAATCGCTCGCAGCGTCTCAACACGAGTTCGCTGCCGCTCGAACTGAGCGATCTCGCCAACTCGTTCAACGGCGCACTGGAGCGGCTCGACGCCGCGTACGGACGGCTCGAGTCGTTCAATGCCGATGTCGCGCACGAGTTGCGCACGCCGGTCACGATCCTGATCGGGCAGACGGAAGTTGCGTTGACGCGCAATCGTTCAGTCGACGACCTGCGCCAGACGCTGCAATCCAATCTGGAAGAGTTCGGTCGCATGCGGGCGATCATCAACGACATGCTGTTCCTCGCGCGTGCCGACCAGGGCGAACGAGCGACGGGTCTCGTCGATACATCGCTTGCCGCCGAAGTCGCGCACACGCTGGAGTTTCTCGAGATTCCGCTGGAAGAGGCGCAGGTCCATGCGATTTCTTCCGGCGACGCCTTCGTGCGCGTCAACAAATCGCTATTCGGCCGCGCATGCATCAACTTGCTGATGAACGCGATCCAGCATTGCGAGGCGGGATCAGTCATCAGCGTTTCGATCAGGCGCGAAGGCGATCAGGTGCGCGTGGCGGTGGCGAACCCGGGGCAAGCGATAGAACCGGGCGTGCTCGATCATCTGTTCGACCGGTTTTACCGGGCGGAAGTATCGCGTACGAACAGCCGCGAGAATCATGGACTGGGCCTGGCTATCGTGAAAGCGACGGCCGAGATGCACGGCGGCAAGGTGTTCGCGACCAGTGCGGGTGGCATCAATACGTTCGGGTTTTCCGTCGAGGCGTCGGAAATCGTCGAGCAGCCCCAGGCTCCGCCCGATTTACGGGTTCAAGAACCGCGCGTCGAAACCTCGATGCAGACGGCTTCAATCAGCCACTAAGCTGGCTGGCAGTAAGATCATGCTTGCCCGGCGACATTGCTCGTCGGGGAGTTACCGTTCTCCGGTTGCCGCGCATCGAGGTGGCCGATCTTGCCAACTACACTTTCACGTACTCACCGAAAAGTTGTCGTACAACGTACCTGCTTGTCGGGTGGTTGTCGCAATTGACTCTCCACTCGCCAATGACCCGCGCGGGCTGCTCTAAACGGCGAGATGGTTTATATACGGGCCTTCGTGCGTCCATGCGCAAGAATTCAGCGTTCACCTGCAACCTTACGTTTAAGGGTTAACGGTTATGGAAAGCGTAGTCCGTCCCGGTTATGTTCTCATACGACAACATACATCGATAAACGCGCCGTAAAGAGCGTCCTCCTGCGGCCGTTACCTGGCCGTCGGCCGGCATCGGCCCCAAATCGATCCGCATAAAATCCATACGAAGAGCGAGGAGACGAAATGATTCTGTCCGGCCGATTACTGGCTAGGTTTTCAGCGAAGCTGACCGTGCTGTGCGGCGCGTTGAGCGCGGTGGCGGCTATTGCCGTGATCACCACGCCTGCCGCGCACGCGGCCGACCCTGTGTCGATCAACATCGTCGACGTAGCGGGCAACCTGCAGCTCACGCAAAAGGCGTTCGAAGCATTCAAGGCGAAAAATCCGCAGCTCGTTTCCAACATTACCTTCACCAACGCGCCCGCCCCGCAATTGCCCGGCAAGATCAAGGCGATGCAGGCCGCCGGACGCTCCGACATCGACCTCGTGCTGACCGGCACCGACGCGCTGGCTGCGGGTATCGAACAGAAGCTGTGGATGAAACTGCTGCCCGAACAATCGGCCTCATTCCCCGGTCTCCTCGATAAATACGCACCCGGTCCGCGCAAGATGCAGGACATAGCGCAGGGTTACGGCATTGAAGTGACGTACATGCCTGCCGGTCCGCTGATCGAATACAACCCGGCGAAGGTCACCGATCCGCCGAAGACGCCCGAGCAGTTGCTCGCATGGTGCAAGGCACATCCGGACAAGCTCATCTATGCACGCCCGGCCAACTCCGGTCCGGGACGCACTTTCCTGATGGGCCTGCCATACGTTCTCGGCGACAAGGACCCGCGTGACCCCATCAACGGCTGGGACAAAACATGGGCCTTCCTCAAGCAACTGAATGATTGCATTCCTTATTACCCGGGCGGAACATCGGCGGTGATGAAGGAGCTGGGCGAAGGCTCGCGCGACATGACGCTCACGGTGACAGGCTGGGACATCAATCCGCGCGCATTGGGTCTGGTGCCGGCGGAGTTCAAGGTCCAGGCTTTCGACAACATGACGTGGGTCAACGACGCCCACTATATGGTGATCCCGAACGGCGTGCCGAAGGAGAAGCTCGACGTGCTCTACAAGATGATGAACTTCATGCTCGAACCGGCGCAGCAGGCCATGACTTTCGACGATGGTTATTTCTATCCGGGGCCGGCCGTAAAGGGCGTAATGATCGAATCGGCGCCGGCGAAGAGCCAGGACGTGATCAAGAGGTACGGCCGTCCGGAATACGCAAAGCTGTTGGCTGACCGTCCGCATGTGGTGCCGTTGAGCGCGACCGCGATGGTTGCCGCGTTCCAGAAATGGGACCGCGAGATCGGTTCGCAGAAGTCGAAGTAAGGCAGGCGAAGTAAAGCGCCTAAAGCCGTGCGGTTTTCATCAAGCCGTACGGCGTCGTTAACAGCTTCATCAACAGCTTCATCAACAGCTTCGTGAGTGAAGTATCAGGAACCTGCCATGAAACATCAGTTCGATGAGTTGCGACTAGATTCCGTCAGCCGCAGTTTCATGAACGCCGAAGGCCAGGCGGTCGCGGCATTGCGCGGACTTGCATTGAGTATCCAGCGCGGCGAGTTCATTGCGTTGCTGGGACCTTCCGGATGCGGCAAGTCGACGGCGCTCAATTGCATCGCCGGATTGCAGCCGCTGACCGGCGGAAAGATCTGGCTCGATACACAGCGTATCGATGTCCTCCCACCCGAGAAGCGCGGGTTCGGCATGGTGTTCCAGAACTATGCGTTGTTCCCGCATATGTCGGTGCTGGATAACGTCGGCTTCGGCCTCAAGATGCGGGGCGTAGCCAAGAGCGAAGCCGCGCGCCGGGCGTTCGAAGCGTTGCAGATGGTGCAGCTCGTCGGACAGGAAAAGAAGCTGCCTGGACAGTTGTCCGGTGGCCAGCAACAGCGTGTTGCCATCGCGCGGGCGATCGTGATCGAACCGTCGCTCGTATTGATGGACGAACCGCTTTCTAACCTGGATACGAAGTTGCGCATTGAAATGCGTGCCGAGATCCGGCGCATTCACAGCCAGCTCGGACGCTCGACCATTTATGTGACGCACGATCAGGACGAGGCGTTGTCGATGGCGGATCGTATCGTGGTGATGCGTGAAGGCACCGTGCAGCAAGTCGCGTCGCCGAAAGAGATTTACGAGCGGCCCGGCAATCTGCATGTGGCGCGTTTCCTGGGGTATCGGAACGTGGCGGAGTTCACGCTGGAAGGCATGGCGGGCGAGGGCGTTGCGGTCAACGCGAATGGCGTGCGCCTGGTCGGCATGCCGATGGCCGGTTTCAACACCAAGCGCGTGAGCGTTGCAATGCGTCCCGAGGATATCGACCGTGCGTCGCCGGGTGCGGAGAATTCATTTAACGCCGAAGTGCTGACGGTCGAATACGGCGGCCAGGATTCGCTGATCCGCGTCAAGGCCGCGTTCGGTTTGTTGTGGGCGCGCGTGACGGGCGACGTAGCCGTTGGCGAAGTCATCACACTTCGCGTGCCGCCACTGCGTACGCTCGTATATGAAGGGGAAGCGCAATGAGCTCGCCACCGCTGCCGCTACCCAATGCGGTTCCGCGCGACGCCAAGGCATGGCTCGTCTCGCCGGCGCTGATCTTCATCTTCGCGTTGTTCGTCTACCCGTTCATCTACGGCCTGGTGCTTTCGTTCCAGCCCATGAACGGCGGTTCCGCGTTCGCCAATTACATCACGTTCTTCACCGATACCGCGATGTGGCCCACCATCATCGTCACGTTGAAGCTCGCTGTTCCGGCGACGATCATCAACGTGGGATTATCGGTTCCGGTTGCCTTCGCGTTGCGGCGCAATTCGCCGTACCAGAAGTTCGTGACCACGCTGCTCGTAATTCCGGTGACACTCGGCACCGTGTTGATTGCCGATGGCATGCTGACGTATTTCGGCCCCAACGGCTGGTTCTCGCAAGCGGTGCACGGACTGCATTTTTATCGCGATGAAGTCCGGCTCACGCATAACTATTGGGGCGTGCTGATATCGCTGATCGTGTCGGGGTTTCCGTTTGCGTTCTTGCTGACGCTCTCGTACGTGACCGGCATCGATCCGACGCTTGCACGTGCCGCCGCTACCCTTGGCGCTAGTCCTTGGCAGCAGTTCAAGCAGATCTACCTGCCGCTTCTGATGCCGGGGCTCACCATGGCTGCGTGCCTCTCGTTCGTGCAGGCGTTCTCGGTGTTTCCATCGGCGGTTCTGCTTGGCGCGCCGGCCGGCCCCACCCGCGTGATCTCGATCGCTGCTGCGGAAGCCGCCTTCGAGAACTATGATTATTCGCTTGCATCCGCCATTGCGATGGTTATGGGCTTCGTACAATTGCTGGTGGTCGCGGGCATGCTCAGCACGCGGCGCTTCTTCTACACGGGTCCGGTGACCGGAGGTAAAGGCTGATGGCAACCGATAATCACGCACCCGTGTGGTCCGCTTCCTCCCGTGCTCCGGCGCCCGACAGTCGTAACGACGGCGCTCAACCCGCAAAGCCGATGAAACCCCATGTGAGCCTCGGCGACCGTGTCTGGAAGATGTTCGTCTGGGGCGCGATGGCGTTTTTCCTCTTCAACGTGCTGTTGCTGATTGCAACTGTCGCGGTGAATTCGGTGGCGACGCGCTGGTTCGGTACGCTGTTGCCGGCCGGTTTCACGCTGCACTGGTACGCGCAGGCTTGGGGCGACTTTCAGTTGGCGAGCGTGCTGTGGGTGACCATGGAAGTCGTTGGCTCGGTGGTGCTTTTGTCGATAGCGCTTGGTGTACCCGCAGCCTATGCGCTCGCCCGGGTGCAGTTTCGCGGCAAACGTTTTGCGATGCTCGTGTTCCTGTTGCCGCTGATGGTGCCGCCGGTCACTTACGGCATTCCGATGGCGACCGTCATGTACAAGGTTGGTCTTGCTGGAACGCTGAGCGGCGTGATCCTTGCGAACCTCGTGCCGGCGTTGCCGTTTGTGATTTTGGTGATGACGCCGTTCATTGAACAGATCGATCCGAATCTCGAAGCGGCCGCGCGGATCTTTGGCGCGAACACGGCGAAGTACTTTCGATATGTGCTGCTGCCGCTGTTGATGCCCGGGATGCTTGCCGCGGGGTTGCTTGTGCTGGTTCGGACCATTGGCATGTTCGAGTTGACGTTTTTTACTGCTGGGCCGACTACGCAGACGCTTGTTGTCGCGCTCTATTACGCTGTGTTTTCGACGGGTGTGAGAGCACCTCAGTCCATTGATGCAATGGCGATGATCTATATGGCTATCACGCTGGTGTGGGTGTTGATCGCGCTGCAGTTTGTTAGTCCGACGCAGCTTGTTTCGAGGGTTAAGGAGCAGAGGTAAGGGGTGGGAGGTGGGCGGTCGGGGTTGGGGCCGGGTTGCTGCTTTTTAGGCTACCGCGGGTTCTGTTCTAGCTGTTCTCTTTTGCACTTTTAGCCACTGTGCGTGGCGGGACTTCATTTCACGGGTTATGCGCTGGCGCTCGGGACAGTGTTCGTTGCGGTCGGGGCTGGTGCCGGGTTGCTGCTGTTTGGGATACCACGCATTCTGTTCTACCTGACTTCTTTAGCACTATTAGCCACTGTGCGTGGCGGCACTTCATTTCTTGGTCCTTCGGCGACAAAGAAACGAAGCAAAGAAAACGCCTTCCAACCGCTAATTCTTAAGTGTCCCGAGCGTGCAGTGACAACTGTTTGGTACTTCACAAGAACGCTCGACGCCGCAATCAAGAACACTTGAAACCCTTCCCCTCCGTCAACGGCAACCCACACGCTTCGCCACCAGTGTGAGAATCCGTTAATCAGGCCTCCGCGCTGCGCGCGCTGGCGCCCAAACAGAAGGGGCGGCTGTTCTGATGGCGAAGTCTCGGGCAAGTTCAGGATGGTGTGGTCCGTTATGGTTTCGCTTGCGCTCGACCGATGTTATGCGTTGTGCAGGTTTCCGTATTGACGGCCACAATTACTGGTGGCGAAGCGTGTGGGTATCTGTTGACGGAGGGGGAGGGTTTCGAGTGTTCTGAATTCCGGCGTCGAGCGTTCTTCTGAAGTACCAAACAGTTGTACGTGCACGCTCGGGACACTTAAGAATTAGCGGTTGAGAGGCGTTTTCTTTGCTTCGTTTCTTTGTCGCCGAAGGACCAAGAAATGAAGTCCCGCCACGGACAGTGGCTAATAGTGCTAAAAAAGTCAGCCAACACAAAACGCGCGGTAGCCTCAAGAGCAACAACCCGGCATCAACCCTGACCGCTGCCAAAAACCGACCAAGCGCCAGCGAACAACCCGTGCACATCCCCATCACAATCTCCGACCGCTAAACCCGGAACCATCAAAACCATGGACCAGTCCCCCCACTACATCCAAGTCCACCCCAACGACAATGTAGCGATTGTCGTCAACGACGGTGGCCTGCCCGAAGGCGCAACCTTCCCCGATGGTCTCGCGCTGCGCGAACGCATCCCCCAAGGCCATAAAGTCGCGCTGGCGGACCTCGCCGAAAACGATGCCGTCATACGCTACGACGTGGTCATCGGCTATGCGCTAAAGGACCTGCCCAAGGGAAGCTGGATCAACGAGCGCGTAATCCGCATGCCCGAGCCGCCAGGCCTCGAAGACTTGCCGATCGCGACGCGCGTCCCGCCCGACATGCCGCCGCTCGAAGGCTTCACCTTCGAAGGCTATCGCAACGCCGATGGCACCGTCGGCTCGCGCAATATCCTCGCCATCACGACGACCGTGCAATGTGTATCGGGCGTGGTCGCACACGCGGTCGCGCGCATCAAGGCGGAACTGCTGCCACGTTATCCGAATGTGGATGACGTCGTCGGGCTCGAACATACCTACGGTTGTGGCGTGGCTATCGATGCAACCGATGCCATGGTCCCCATTCGCACCGTGCGAAACATCAGCCTGAACCCGAACTTCGGCGGCGAAGTGATGATGGTGAGTCTCGGTTGCGAAAAGCTACAGCCCGAACGCCTCATGCCCGCCGGCACGATCCCGATCGCGATGCAGGACGAAGCCAACGGTGACGTCGTCGTACTGCAGGACAATGCGCACGTCGGCTTCCAGTCGATGATCGATTCCATCATGCGCACAGCCACGCGCCATCTCGAACGCCTGAACCAGCGGCGGCGCGAGACGTGTCCCGCCTCCGACCTGACGATCGGCGTGCAGTGCGGCGGCAGCGATGCGTTCTCCGGACTCACGGCGAATCCCGCGGTCGGTTTCGCAACCGACTTGCTGGTGCGGGCAGGCGCAACGGTGATGTTTTCGGAAGTGACCGAAGTCCGTGACGGCGTCGATCAACTGACGAGCCGCGCTGCGAACGCGGAGGTCGCGCAGGCGATCATCCGCGAGATGCAGTGGTACGACAGCTATCTGAAGCGCGGCGGCGCGGACCGCAGCGCGAACACGACGCCCGGCAATAAAAAAGGCGGCTTGTCGAACATCGTCGAAAAAGCGATGGGTTCGATCATCAAGTCCGGCAATTCGGCCATCTCCGGCGTGCTTTCACCCGGCGAGAAAGTGAAGCAGAAAGGCTTGATCTTCGCTGCAACGCCCGCCAGCGATTTTATTTGCGGCACGCTGCAAGTGGCCGCCGGTATCAACCTGCATGTCTTCACGACCGGACGCGGCACGCCGTACAGCCTTGCCGAAGTACCGGTCATCAAGATGGCGACGCGTTCCGATCTTGCGCGCCGCTGGCATGATCTGATGGACATCGATGCCGGCAGGATCGCAACGGGCGACGCGACGATCGAGGACGTGGGCTGGGAACTGTTCCGCCTGATGCTCGATGTCGCGAGCGGACGCAAGCAGACGTGTGCCGAGAAGCTCAAGTTGCATAACGCGTTGACGTTGTTCAATCCTGCGCCTGTGACGTGAATGAAACGGCTCGGCTCGCGCCGGCTTGATACAGGCGCGGACGATGGCTCTGAGCCGAGCGCGGCGATCACAGTCGCCCATCCTGACGGCCTCATCGGAAGAGTTCGACCTGCCGCTCTCCCACGAATGCGGAGGGTCGTCCGACTCGGCAGTTCTTCAGCATCCGGCTACCGCAATGTGTCGCGCTCGACGAGAGCGCTCACCATATCTGCCATGTTCTCGGTTCCCCAAGTGCACAGCGGGACAATCCGGTCGGTCAGACTGCGGCCGAGCGGAGTCAGCGCGTAGTCCACGCGCGGTGGCACCTCCTTGTAGTCGGTCCTCACCAGCACGCGATCGGTCTCCAGTTCCTTCAATTGCTGGATCAGCACCTTGGCGCTGACGCCATGGACGTTGCGCTTGATCTCACCGTAGCGCTTCGGGCCGTCGAGCAGGAAGTACAGGATCAGCGGCTTCCACTTGCCCGCGATGATGCTGAGTGTGGCCGCGAGCCCGTAGGAGTAACGGCCACCGCAATGTTCAGAAGAGTCAGTCATATCATGGTTACCAAAAGGTGCATACTTGTGCTTAGGTTATCAGAAGTGCATGCTTGTCTCAAGAAAGCAGTTCCCTGCTTCCGGACAACTTCAAGGAAGGATGCACGACATGACCAGACTCAATGGAAAGACCGCGGTGATCACTGGGGGCGCCACCGGCATCGGCCTCGCCTCAGCAAAGCGGTTCATCGAAGAGGGCGCCTTCGTCTTCATCTTCGGCCGCCGGCAAGAAGCGCTCGACGCCGCCGTGGCCGACCTCGGTCCTAATGCCCGCGCGGTGAAGGGCTCGGTCTCGAATGAGGCTGACCTCGACCGGCTCTACGCGGCGGTGAAGGCCGAGCGCGGAACCCTCGACATAGTTTTCGCCAATGCCGGGGCGGGAAGCCAGGCTGCGCTCGGCAAGATCACCGCCGAGCACATCGACGAACACTTCGACACCAATGTGAAGGGTACGATCTTCACAGTCCAGAAGGCGCTGCCGCTGATGGGCAAGGGCGGTTCGATCATCCTGACCGGATCGAGCGCCGGTACCACGGGCGCCCCGGCAATGAGCGCTTATAGCGCGAGCAAGGCGGCAGTGCGCAACCTCGCGCGGACCTGGGCGGAGGATCTGAAGGGCACCGGCATCCGGGTCAACGTGCTGTCGCCCGGGGGGACTGCGACCGATCTCGCGAAGGCAGCGCTAGGCGAGGAAGGCATGAAGGTCTTCGCCTCGATGAATCCGCTCCAGCGCATGGCCGATCCGGCAGAAATCGGGGCTGTGGCCGCCTTCCTCGCGTCGTCGGACAGCAGCTTCATGACCGCCAGCGAGGTCGCCGTCGACGGCGGCCTGGCGCAACTCTGATGCGCTACGCCCGCCGGTCACTCCATTCCATATTCGGAGCCCGTAGGGCGTATTAATCGAAGGAGAATGTATGAGCTACGCAATCATCGGCTTCGGCAAGATCGGCCAGGCGCTTGCCAAGGCGTTTGCCCGAAGCGGCATCGAAGTATCCGTTGCAACCACGCGCGACCCGGAAAGCTTTGCATCCGCCGCGGCCGCGATCGGACCCATGATCATTCCCAAAAAATTGGAGGAAGCGGTCAAGGCGGACATCGTATTCTTGGCTGTGCGTTTCGAGTCGCACCGGGATGTCGCGAAGGCGCTGTCCACCTGGCAGGGCAAGACCATCGTCGATGTGACCAACGCCTATGGCGTGCCGCCCGAGGAACTGGAGGGACAACCTTCTTCCAGGGTCGTCGCGCAGGCCTTCACTGGCGGAAGACTGGTCAAGGGTTTCAATCATCTGGGCGCGGCCGTCCTTGACCAGGATCCGGCCGTACAGGGTGGCAGGAGAGTCGTGTTCCTGGCGAGCGACGATGACGGCGCAGCAGCGAAGATTGGTACGGTTGCGGAAGATCTCGGTTTCTCGCCGATCAAACTTGGCGGCCTTTCGGAAGGTGGACTGCTTGTGCAGGCGCGCGGAAATAGCTGGGGTCAACTGATCTTCAAGGACCTGGTCAAGTTCGACGGATGAATTCCATGGGTGATGCAACGTTCGCTGGAACGGGTTGCATTGCTCACTTCGCCTTGTCCTGCCCCAGCATCTTCTGCGCTTGCGCCGCGTTCTCCTTGCTGACGAGAATCGAAGGCACGTATGTCGCGGGCGGTATCGTGCGATCGCCCGCAAGATACCGTGCGACGTTGTCGACAGCCGTCTTGCCGATCAAGTAAGGCTGTTGTGCGACCACGGCCGCTGCGCTTGAACGCGCGTCCTTCACGAGCGCGACTGCTTCGGGACTTCCATCCACGCCATAGGTCCGGATCTCGCTGCGGTGCGCTGCATCCACCGCTTGCGTGGCGCCTACTTGCGGCCCGTCCCATGCGGCCCAGATCGCCTGCACGGTTCCCTTCGGGTACTTTTCAAGCAGCCTCGCAACCTGCTGACGTGCGTTTTCCACCGTATTCGGAATGACTTCGTGCAACTCGGGTTCGATGATCGTGATCTTCGGATACCACCTCAGCACAGCGCGCAGCATCTCGTAGCGGATGGCATCGACCGGCGTGTTATAGAAGCCATTGAACACCATGATCTTTCCTTCACCGCGAAGATCGTTGGCGAGCTTCAACGCCAGTTGCTCGCCAATATAAAAGTTATCCGATGTCGTGACGTTGATGCTCGACGGACTGGCGGTATCGACGGTGAAAAGCGGAATGCCTGCCTCGCGAATCTTCTTGAGGTACGGTTCGAGCAGCGCGGCCGAACCAAGCTGTTCGATGATCGCATCAGGCATCTGCCCGGTCAGCGCCTGCAACTGCTCGACTTGCCTGCTGTCTTCGCGGCCCGCGTCCATGGGAATGGGCGTGCCGCCAAGCCGTTTCACTTCATCGATTTGTCCCCGGTAAGCCTTCAAATCCCAGTAGTGTTCCGTGCCGGCCACGCTGATGCCGATCCGCTTTCCCTTGAGCGTTGGCGCGCTGTTCGAATTAGCGTTGGGATCCGCGGCGAGGGCGCCATATGGCTGCAATAGAAGCACGGTCGCAATGAAGATGCCGCACATCGTGCTGCATCTTCGAAGCATTGCGTTGGTCTTTGTAGTGTCGAGCTTGGTGACCATGTTGAATCGTTTTGACTGAGTTAATGAAGGACATAAGAACTAAACACTAGGTGCCCTGGATGCTCATTTTAGATTCATCAACAACCACGACCGCCCTTTAACGAAACGCTCTCATTTGCGAGGACATCAACTGCAGCATCTTGTTCGATGCCACCGACAACTTCCTTCCTGCACGCGTGACCAGGTGCGCTTCGGCCTTCTTCAGTATTGGATGATCGATTTCGATGGCGAGCAGTTCGCCCGCTGCCAGTTCGGTCGTCACGGCGAACGCAGGCAGGACAGCGAGACCCAGGTTTGATTTTGCGAACTGCTTGAGGATGTTGATGGAGTTGGTCGTGACAACGGGATCGAGCCTGACCTTTTCCGCGAATTCGACGGCCTGGAGCATCTGCCGCGTGCCGTAGGTCGCATGTGTTGCCGCCAACGGATAACCCGCCAGCTCTTTGACGCTCATGGTTTTCTGCTTGCTGGAACGAATGAACTTCGGATTGACGATGGCCATCATCGGTTGCTGCTTGATCGCGCGCGACACGATCTTGGGTTCGCCCGGCGGGTTATAAACCAGTCCGATCTCGCCTTCGTCTTCGGAGATTCTGCGCATGACGTCGTTCGTGCTGCCGAGATCGAGGTTGATCTTGATCCCGGGGTAAAGCCTGCAGAAATGCTGCATGGGTCCGGCCAGGACGTCGGAAACAAAACCTTCTCCGAGCACGACACCGACCGTTCCTGTTCTCAACCCGCGCAATTCCTGCAGACGCGAGATCAGGTCGTCCTTGTGCGCGAGTTGCTCGCGGAAGTATTCGATCAGGATCTGGCCGGCCTCCGTGGGCCGCACGCCGCGTGCGTGCCGCTCGAGCAATGCCGCGTCCAGTTCCGTCTCCAGCAAGCCGATTTGCCGGCTCACCGCCGAAGGCGCTACGTCGAGCCAGTCGGCGGCGGCGCGGATCGTGCCGCATCGGACCGCCTCGAAAAAATAGACGATTCTGCTTTCGGTCAGGTTGTCGGCCATGGCGTGGTTTTCCAGCGCGCGCTTCGAGGGTGAGTGTTCTAAAAATCAGAACGATATCAATATTGGCGTTGATTGATTATAGGGTCTTGCCGACCGAAGATAAGCCTTCCAAACACGCTCGACGACGGACAGACCTTTTCTCTCCGGCCGGGGCGTATTCCCGATGGAGTGGATTTATGCAGACGGTTGGTGTGGTGGGATTGGGGAACATGGGGCGCGGCATGGCGCTTTCGCTCAAACGCGGCGGTTATGCCGTGCTTGGATTCGATGCGGCGCCCGGTGTCGCGGCCGCGCTCGAAGCCGAGGGTGTCTCGCCGCGCGCGTCCATTGCCGACATCACGCGGGACGCGGATGTGCTGGTCTTGTCGCTGCCGACATCGGCGATCGTGGAAGCGGTCGTACTCGGTGAAGGCGGAATTGCCGCGCATGGAAAGGCGGGGCTCATCGTTGTCGATACAACCACGGCCGAGCCGAACAGCACGCGCAAGGTCGCGGCTGCGTTGGCGGAGCTGAAGATCGGTTTCGTCGATGCTCCCGTGAGCGGCGGTCCGAAAGGCGCGGCAACTGCAACCATGACCATGGTTCTCGGCGGTTCGGAACAGGCCGTCGCGGCGGTCGAGCCGATCCTCGCCGTGATGAGCGCGAAGCGCGTGCATGTCGGCCCGGTCGGCGCGGGGCACGTCACGAAGATCATCAACAACTTGCTGACGGGCGTGCATCTGCTCGCAACGAGTGAAGCGGTGCGCGCGGCAAAGGCCGCCGGCGTGGATCCGGAGAAGCTGGTCGAAGCGCTCAACGGCGGTTCGGGCCGCAACAGCGCGACGCTCACGAACTATCCCACGTGGATCTTCACCGACACGTTCGATTCCGGTTTCACCATGAAACTGATGCGCAAGGACGTGCGCCTCGCGATGGACTTGCTGCGCGCTCAGGACATCGATGCACCGGTCGCCACGGAAGCAGGGCGCTTGTGGGCGGAAAGCGAAAAGACCATCGGCGATGCGGAGGACTTCAATCGCATCGTGCAATTCATCGAACCAAAGTAAGCGAATTCCGGAGAATCAAAATGGATGACAACGCAGCAGAAAACCTGTTGGCCGCCTTCGCGCATTTCTTCCCGAACGCAAAGACAATCGGATCGTATGTTGGCGGTGAATTGATAGAAGGAACGGGCGAACTGATCCAGCTCTACGATGCCGCCACCGGCAAGCCGAGCCTTTCGTACAAGGATGGCGGCGCGGCCATCGTCGATATCGCCGCGGATGCTGCACAGCGCGCGCAGAAACAATGGTGGGCGATGACGCACGCCGCACGCGGGCGCGTGATGTTCGACATTGCGCGCGAGTTGCGGCGCGATACCGAAAACCTCGCGCGCCTTGAATCGATGGGCTCTGGCAAGCCCATTCGCGATTGCCGTGGCGAAGTCGCCAAGGTCGCGGAAATGTTCGAGTACTACGGCGGCTGGGCCGACAAGTTCTACGGCGACGTGATCCCCGTTCCGACATCGCATCTGAACTACACGCGTCGCGAACCGGCGGGCACCGTCTTGCAGATCACGCCCTGGAACGCGCCGGTCTTCACATGCGGATGGCAACTTGCACCGGCCATCTGCATGGGTAATGCAGTGTTGCTGAAGCCGTCGGAGATGACGCCTTTTACGTCGCTCGTCGTTGCCATGCTCGCGGAAAAGGCGGGTGCGCCCAAGGGCTTGATCAACGTTCTCGCAGGTCTTGGACACACCGTTGCGCAAGCTGCAATTGCGCACAAGGCAGTGAAGAAAGTCGTGTTCGTCGGTTCGCCCGCGACCGGCGTGCGCATTGCAGAAGCGGCGGCCAAACGGGTGCTGCCCTGCGTGCTGGAACTCGGTGGCAAGTCGGCCAACATCATCTTCGCCGATGCCAACCTGAAGCACGCCGCGCTGACCGCGCAAGCCGCGATCTTCGCCGGAGCCGGCCAGAGTTGCGTGGCGGGATCGCGTCTCCTGGTCCAGCGTTCGGTCTATGACGAGTTCGTCGGCATGGTCGCAGCGGGCGCGCGCAAGATCAAGGTAGGTCTTCCGCTCGATGACGCCACCGAAGTCGGCCCGATCAATAACGTCACCCAGTACAACCATGTGATGAAGATGATCGCAAGCGGCGTGGAGGCGGGTGCAACGCTCGCAGCGGGATCGGCTGAGCGATCCGATGGCGGCTACTTCGTCTCGCCGACGGTGCTGTCGAACGTCACGAACGAAATGGATGTGGCGCGCACGGAGATTTTCGGACCGGTGGTGGCCGCCATTCCGTTCGATACCGAAGAAGAGGCGCTTGCCATCGCGAACGATACCGAGTTTGGTCTCGCCGGCGCGGTGTGGACCAACGACGTGGGCCGTGCTCATCGCGTGGCGGGTCAGGTCAATGCCGGAACGTTCTGGATCAATGGCTATAAAACCATTAATGTCGCGTCTCCGTTCGGTGGCTATGGTATGAGTGGATACGGACGTTCGAGCGGCGTGGAAGCGTTGTACGAGTACACGCAGACCAAGAGCGTGTGGGTTGAAACGGCTAAAGAACCGGCAACTGCATTCGGCTATCTTTGAATTGTTTTATAAGGCAACATGCCTTCCCGCGTTGGACCGAAGCGGGAAGACAAGAGGACATAAAGGAGAAAAACAATGGCAAGCACGGTGGCTGCGCAACAACGGGGCAGTGATGGCTTGAGGAGCGCGAAGCTCTTCTTTTATGCAGCAGTCATCCTGCTCATTGCCGAATTCATCGGCTCGTTCACGTTCAAGGTCGGGCCGGGAAAAGTCGTTCTTCTCCCCATGATCTGGGCGCTTCTTCTCGGCGCCGCTCTAGGTCTGGCAAGTGGCCGATGGAGCGGCGCCGCGCGGCTCGACGTCAAGACGCAGTTCCTCGCGGCGGCCGTTTTGCAGCCTGCGCTTCTCTTGTTTGTCGCCAAGCTGGGATTGCTGGTGGGCGGTGCGTTGCCGAAGCTCGCCGCGTCGGGCTGGGCGCTGGCGTTCCAGGAGCTCGGGCATTTCGTCGGGACCATCCTGCTCGGTTTGCCGCTTGCTTTGCTGCTCGGTATCAAGCGCGAGGCGATCGGCGCGACCTTTTCCGTGGGGCGCGAACCGAGTCTTGCGATCATCGGCGAAAAGTACGGCATGGACTCGCCGGAAGGTCGCGGCGTGCTTGCCGAGTATCTGACGGGGACGGTCTTCGGCGCGGTGTTCATCGCGATCTTTGCGGGCTTTGTCGCAAGCCTGAACATCTTCCATCCGCTTGCGCTTGCAATGGGTTCGGGTGTTGGGTCGGGCAGCATGATGGCCGCCGCATCGGGTGCAATCGCCGCACAGCAGACGCCCGAAATGGCGAAGGCCGTGCTGACGTTTGCCGCCGCGAGCAACCTGATCACGACGACCGTCGGCACCTACTTCACGCTCTTCATTTCGTTGCCGATGGCCGTGTGGGGATACCGCATTCTCGAGCCGCTGATCGGGCGTACGAGCAAGGCATCGGATGCATCGAAGGTCATTGAAGACGAGCGTCCGAAGCTCGGCGATGTCGAAACCGCCGCGCCCGAGCTGGGTTATCGCGGGAAGCTGGTCGCGTGGGGCGTGACGGCGGTGTTCGCACTCGGTTGCGACTGGATCACGCACGGCACCACGCCGTTTTCCGGTTTCCCCGGCATGTTGATCATGGTGCTTGCGACCATTGTTGGCGACGCCATCTACACAGTGAGCGGACGCAAGATCCCGGCGGTCTGCTGGGTCTCGATAGTCGCGATGTTCCTGACGTCACCGTGGTGTCCGTGGGCGTCACAGATATCGGCGTACAGCGCACAGAACGATTTTCTCAGCATCACCACGCCCATGTTGACCTTTGCAGGCCTCTCGATTGCCAAGGACATCCCCGCGTTTCGCCGGCTGGGATGGCGCATCGTGCTGGTTTCGTTCGTGGCGAATGCGGGAACGTTCCTGGGCGCGACGCTGGTGGCGCAGTTCTTCCACGTCTGAGCGTTCGAACACCCTTACTTCGACGCCAGATACCGCTGCGGCGAATCCCCGCCGCCTCACGCCCGGATCTGAAACTCAGGCAGTACCTCCGCCGCGAGTTCTTCAAGAATCTCGCGCGTTGGGCGCTTCGATGCCTGCAGGTTCAGCGTGACGTGATGCGTGCCGTTCTCGCGCATCTCTCGCAGAATCCTGATGAGATCGTTGCTCCCCGTCCGGTATCCCAGCGAGCGAGGCTCGGCGGCTTCGTTTCGATCGGCGGCGAGATCGAGCCCCATCGCCACGCCGAACGCCCGAAACTCGCCCGGCGCGACGCGATCGACCGCCGCCCTCCACATGCTGTACCTCGCGCGCTGCTTTTCCGGCTCTCGGTGATACGTCATCCAGCCGATCGCATTGCGTGCAATCCAGTCGACGCTCTGGCCGCCTGAACCGACGGCGATCATCGGAACGGGTGTCGCCGATGTTGGTAACAGGAAGAATCCGGGCGCGTCCGGCGGCGACTGGTCCGGAATGACCCTTGGTTCGCGGCCAATCGCGGCCGCGACCGTATCCCAATGCCGCCGATACACCTCCCGCCGCTCGTTCGCATCGATGCCAAACGCCGCGTATTCATGCGGACGATCGCCGGAGCCAAGGCCCAGGATGAATCGCCCTCTACTCAGTGTGTTCACCGATATCGCACCCTTCGCGATATGAAGCGGATGCCGCAGCGTCAGCACGATTGCGCCGCTGGCGAGCGCGATGTTCTTGGTGTGCGACGCTACCGCGCCAAGCAATACCCAGGGATCGAGATGCCCGACCGGGTCCGGGTAGTCGCTGCTGTTCAACGGCACGTCGCGCACCCACAGCGCGGCGAAGCCAAGCTCGTCTGCGAGGCGGGCCAACGCGATCTGTTCATCGAAGTCGGCTACGGCGTTGCCCGACGACAGCATCGGCAGGGTCAAGCCGATTGAAAGCCGCCCCTCGGCAAACACCGTGTGTTCGATGACTTCCGGCATGTCCACTCCGCATGTTGTTACCCTGACTTCCGAGTAGTGACAGCGATGCTATCACCGCGCTGCGATCCGCTTTCGCTATCGCATCATCGAATACTCGGATTGTTCGGCTATGACTTGGCCCCTATAGTGCTTGCAACAGCAGAAAACATCCAACACAAGGAGACACGATGAACCAGATCGATCTGGCCGGACGGACCGTTGTGATTACCGGCGGCGCACGCGGTATCGGTTATGCGGTGGCGCAACGCGCGCTGGCTTCGGGCGCTGAAGTCGCGCTGTGGGACATCGATTCCGAGCGGCTCGAACGCGCCCGTGGCGAACTGTCGAATGGCGGCAAGGTGAGCGTCGCCGTGGTCGAACTGACCGAGGAAACATCGGTTGAACAGGCGGTTCAGCAGACGCTGGAAGCGCATCGCAAGATCGACGTGCTGATCAACTGCGCCGGTATCACGGGCGGCAACGGCACGACATGGGAACTCGCGCCCGATGTCTGGCGCCGCGTGATCGACGTGAACCTGATCGGCCCGTATCTCACCTGCCGCGCAATCGTGCCGCATATGCTGAAGGAAGGGTATGGGCGTATCGTGAACATTGCATCAGTGGCCGGCAAGGAAGGCAACCCGAACGCATCGCACTACAGCGCTTCGAAGGCGGGTCTTATCGGACTGACGAAGTCGCTCGGCAAGGAACTCGCCACGCGCGGCATTCTCGTGAATGCCGTGACGCCGGCTGCTGCCAAGACCGAGATCTTCGATTCGATGTCGCAGCAGCACATCGACTACATGCTCTCCAAGATCCCGATGAACCGCTTCCTTCTGCCGGAAGAAGCGGCGTCGCTGATCCTGTGGCTCAGTTCCGAGGATTGCGCATTCAGCACGGCGTCGGTGTTCGATCTGTCGGGCGGACGCGCGACTTACTAAAGCTTTGTGCTTCACGCGGGCGTTGCTCGCGACATAACAATATCCGGAGACACGCATGAGCGATCCCGCAAATGCGGAGGACGCCGTCACCGCTCGCGTGATGCGTCGCCTGCTGCCGTTCCTGTTGCTGATGTACATGCTTGCGTTCCTCGACCGGGCGAACATCGGCTTCGCACAGAAAGCGCTTCAGCACGATACGGGTTTGTCGAACGCCGCGTTCGCATTCGGCGCGGGTGTGTTCTTCGTGGGTTATGCACTCTTCGAAGTGCCGAGCAACCTGCTGCTGCATCGCGTGGGCGCGAAGCTCTGGATGTGCCGGATCATGGTGACATGGGGGCTTGTGTCGGCGGCAATGGCGTTCGCGCATACGGCCACGGCGTTCTACGTCTTGCGCTTCATGCTCGGCGTGGCGGAAGCAGGATTTTTCCCCGGCATCGTCTATTACCTCACGCGATGGTTTCCGCAATCCGCGCGTGCAAGGGCGTTGGGCGTGTTTTATTTCGGCGCGCCGCTCGCGTTCATCTTCGGCAGTCCGCTGTCGGGCGCGTTGCTCGACCTTCACGGCGCGCTCGGATTTGCCGGTTGGCAATGGCTCTTTCTGGTCGAAGGTGTGCTGGCATCGCTCGTGGGAATCTGGGCGTTCTGGTATCTCGACAACGATCCGTCCAAGGCGCGCTGGCTCGATGCAAACCAACGCAGCCTGCTGATCGCGCGACTCGACCAGGACGCGGCGACCGCATCCGCGCATGGTCCGCGTTCCGTGTTTGCCGCGCTGGTCGATCCGCGCGTGCTGATTTTGTCGGCGGTGTATTTCCTGATCCAGATGTCCGTGTATGGCGTGATCTTTTATCTGCCGCAACAGGTGGCCGCGCTGATGGGCGCGCATGTCGGCGCCAAGGTCGGCTTCGTGACGGCGATTCCGTGGCTGTGCGCGGTGCTCGTCACGTGGATCGTGCCGCGTTACGCGGATCGTCACGCGCAGCACAGGCGTCTCGCTGTCGTGATGCTGGTCGTGGCGGGATTGGGTATCGCGATCTCGGGGCTCGCGGGCCAGCCGCTGATTTCGCTGATCGCCCTGTGTTTTGCCGCAAGCGGACTGATTGCCGCGCAGCCGCTCTTCTGGACCTTTCCGACGCATTATCTGACGGGCGCTGCGGCGGCGGGCGCGATTGCGCTGATCAACTCGCTCGGCGGCCTCGGCGGTTTCGTCGCGCCGATGATCCGTACGAGCGCCGAGCGTTTCTACGATTCAACGAGCGCCGGCCTCGTGCTTCTCGGCGTCGTTGCCGTGCTCGCCGCGATAGCCATCATCGTGTTTGTGCGACCCGCGCGGACATCTGCTTACACACCTGGCGAACGCGCCAAAGCATCCTGAACACCAGAACTTAAACGGAGTCCGATCATGTCCATGCCTACCATTCGCCACGTCCGCGCGTTCACCGTTCGCGGCGGCGGCGCCGACTACCACGACCAGGGCGCCGATCACTGGATCGATGACCACGTCTCCACGCCAATGGCGCGTTATCCCGAGTACAGGCAAAGCCGGCAGTCGTTTGGCCTGAACGTGCTCGGCTCGCTGGTCGTCGAGATCGAAGCAAGCGATGGAACCGTCGGCTTTGCAGTGACCACGGGCGGCGAGATCGGCGCGTTCATCGTGGAGAAGCATCTGGCGAGATTCCTTGAAGGCCAGCGCGTGACGGACATCGAAAAGATGTGGGACCAGATGTATTTCGCCACGCTCTATTACGGGCGTAAAGGTATCGTGCTCAACGCAATATCAGGGGTGGATCTTGCGCTGTGGGACTTGCTTGCGAAGGTGCGCAAGGAACCGGTATTTCACCTCTTGGGCGGACCCGTTCGCGACGAACTGCAATTTTATGCAACGGGCGCACGTCCGGATCTGGCGAAGGGGATGGGGTTTATCGGCGGGAAGATGCCATTGCAACATGGGCCTGCCGAGGGCGAAGAAGGGCTCCTGAAGAACATTGCCAAGCTCGCCGATATGCGCGCGAAAGTGGGCGACGATTTCTGGCTGATGCTGGATTGCTGGATGAGCCTCGACCTGAACTACGCCACACGTCTTGCGCATGCAGCGAAAGAGCATGGCCTGAAGTGGATTGAAGAAGCGCTGCCGCCCGACGACTATTGGGGTTACGCCGAACTGCGCCGTTCGGTGCCGCGCGGCATGATGGTGACGACCGGCGAGCACGAAGCCACACGCTGGGGTTTCCGTATGCTGTTTGAAATGGGTTGCGCCGATCTCGTGCAGCCCGATGTGGGCTGGTGCGGCGGCATCACGGAACTGATCAAGATCTCGGCGCTTGCCGACGCGCATAACGTGCTTGTCGTGCCGCATGGTTCATCGGTATATAGCTATCATTTCGTGGTCACAAGACATAACTCGCCGTTCGCCGAGTTCCTGATGATGGCGCCCAAAGCCGATGAAGTCGTGCCCATGTTCAACCCGCTTTTGCTGGATGAACCCGTGCCCGTGAATGGCCGGATGAAGGTGCCGGAGACGCCGGGTTTCGGCGTGCGGCTCAATCCCGAATGCACGCTGACGCGTCCTTATACACACTGAGCCTATTGAGGTTAATCGTGCTGCTCGAGAACAAAGTGGTGATCGTGACCGGCGCATCGCGAGGCATTGGCCGCGCGATCGCGGTGGCGTGCGCGAAGGAAGGCGCGGACGTCGTGCTGAATTACTGGGGCGATAACGACCGCTCATACGGACGTTTATCCGCTGTGGAAGAAGTCACCGGCGAGATCGAACAACTCGGCCAGCGTGTGATTGCGGTGGAAGGCAATGTTGCCGAGCGCGAGACGGGTATCGAACTGGTGAAGCACGCTGTCGATGCATTCGGTCACGTGGATGTCCTCGCAAGCAACGCCGGCATCTGCCCGTTTCATGCATTCCTGGACATGCCGGCGTCGGTGTATGAAGCGACGGTCGGCGTGAACCTGAACGGCGCGTTCTATGTCACGCAGGCGGTAGCGAACCAGATGAAGTTGCAGGGAACGGGCGGCGCGATTGTCGCGACGAGCTCGATCAGCGCACTGGTTGGCGGCGCGATGCAGACGCATTACACGCCGACCAAGGCGGGCGTGCATTCGCTGATGCAATCGTGCGCGATCGCGTTGGGACCTTACGGCATTCGCTGCAATTCGGTGATGCCCGGCACGATCGCCACCGACCTGAACGCCGAAGATCTAGCCAATTCCGAAAAGCGCGCCTACATGGAAAAGCGCATTCCGCTGGGACGTCTGGGTCAGCCCGACGACGTCGCACAATGCGTGACGTTTCTCGCGTCCGACCGCGCCCGGTACGTGACGGGTGCATCGTTACTGGTAGATGGCGGTTTGTTCGTCAACCTTCAGTGAGTTTCAGTGAATGAACCCGCCGAGTATTTGCGCAGCAATGCAATGCAGTATTCGGCGGGTTCGCTGAGCGTTTCGTTTTTGCGTCGCAGAAGGCCGAAGCCCGAAAGGCTCTTGCCGATTTCAATGGGCAGTTCGACCAGCAGATGCGCGCGCAAATAGTCGCGCACCACTGATTCAGGCAGCATCGCCACGGCGTCGCTGTTTTGCAGAAGCTGCAACGTTGCGAAGATCGATGCGCATTCAACTATGTTGGAAGGCGATGCAAGTTTTGCACGAGCAAGCTCTTCTTCGAACAAGGCGCGAGCAGGGCTCGTGATGGGCTGCAGTATCCACGGCCATGAGATCAGCGCATCAAGTGAAAGCGATGCCTGTTTGCCCAGCGGGTGACCGGCGCGCACGACAAGACGCATCGCTTCACGGGAAAGCGGTTCGAAATCGAAGTCGTTGTGTTGCAGCGGCGTGGTGAGGCGGCCGAGCGCAAGATCCACTTCCCGACGATGCAGCAGTTGCACGACCTGGTCGCTGGTTTCGCCAAGAATGCGGACATTGAGCAGCGGCCGTTCGCTTTTGAGTTCCGCAATGGCCATGGCGAGCACATCGGGCGCGGCGCCCATGATCGCGCCGACCGTGAGTTGTCCGTGTCCGCCGCGCCGCTTGCTTTCCAGGTCGGCGGCAAAGCGGGTGAGGTCGGCAAGCGAGCGGCGCGCGTAGGCGAGCGTGGTGACGCCAAGCGGCGTGGGCTGCATGCCGCGCGCGTTGCGCTCGAACAGGAGGAAGCCGAACGCTTCCTCTATGTCGCTCAGCATGCGGCTGGCGCTGGGTTGTGCGACGTTGATGATTTCGGCCGCCTGATGCAGGTTGCGGGCGTCATCGAGCGCGACCAGCAGCGCAAGGTGCTTGAATTTGAGGCGATTGACGAGGGCGATCTGGGACACGTTCTGGGTCATTGGCACTCCGCGAGGAACTCCGGCCTGCGATTCGGTTTTGCGATCGGCTGATCCTGACTTCGGATTGTCATGTTATCAGTCGGCGAATTATAGTCGTAGCCAAACGACGCTACGCCGTAGCTTCAACACTTATAAAAGGCAAGCCGCAATGGAGACGATTGCGTTCAGGATGACCCTCAAGCCGGGCATGCGCGATGAATACGAGCGGCGTCATCGCGAGATCTGGCCCGAGCTGGTGGAAGCCTTGCGGCACGCCGGCGTGCGCGACTACTGGATCTTTCTCGACGAACCCACCGGCCAGCTCTTCGCCACGCTCAAGCGTGCGGCCGATCACGGCATGGACGCGCTGCCCGATTTGCCCGTGATGCGCAAATGGTGGGACAGCATGGCCGAACTCATGGAAACGAATCCCGACCGCTCGCCGGTGCAGGCCGCGCTCGTGCCGGTTTTCCATCTTCCCTGATTACGCCCGGTATCTACAGTCAATACGCTTTGGCTCGCTTTCAGCTTTTCGGCACGAGGACATATTCATGCAGGTTGTCGATCCGCACATTCATCTTTGGGATTTGAAGACGCATCACTATCCGTGGCTGGCAAGCCCGGGAAAGTCGTTCGTGGGCGACGCACGCGACCTGAAGCATGACTATCTGATCAAGGATTATTTGAGCGAGACGGGCTCGGTGCAGGTGCTGAAGACCGTGCATGTGGACGCGAATCACGATCCGGACGACCCCGTCGAAGAGACGCGCTGGCTGCAGCAAGTCGCCGATAACGAAGGCCGCGGCTTGCCCAACGCAATCGTGGCGGGCGCGGATCTGTCGGCGGAAAACGCGCATGAAATTCTCGAGGCGCATGCGGCGTTCAAGAACACGCGCGGCATTCGCCAGATATTGAACGTGCATTCGAACCCGCTCTACAACTACGTAAGCCGGCACTTCATGCGTGATGCGCAATGGCGCACGAATTTCGCGCTGTTGAAGCAGTATTCGCTGTCCTTCGATCTGCAGCTCTACCCGTCGCAGATGCATGAAGCGGCTCAGTTGGCGCAAGAGCATCCCGATACGCAGTTCATCGTGAACCATGCGGGCATGTGCGTGGATCGTGATTCCGCCGAAGGCAAGGCCGAATGGCGTGACGGCATGAAAGCGTTGGCAGCACGCCCGAATGTAGCGGTAAAAGTCAGCGGCCTTGCAATGTTCGATCACGAATGGACCGTGGAAAGCTTTCGTCCCTACGTGCTCGAAACCATCGATACATTCGGTTGCGACCGGTCGATGTTCGCATCGAACTTTCCGGTGGACCGGTTGTTCGCCACGTATGAAGGACTGTGGAAGGCGTATGCGTCTATCGTGAAGCATTTCAGCGATACAGAAAAAGATGCGCTCTTCAAAAGCAACGCAGAGCGAATCTATCGCATCTGAAGGAGACAGGCATGAGCACGAATCAAACGCCTCGGCTGGAGTTGAGGCACGCGAGCAAGTCGTTCGGGCGCGTGCGCGCGCTCGGCGACGGCAGCCTCGCGTTATGGCCAGGAGAGGTGCACGCGCTGCTTGGCGAAAACGGCGCGGGCAAGTCGACGCTGGTCAAGTTGCTTGCGGGCGTTTATCAGCCGGACTCGGGCGAATTGCTCGTCGACGGCGTGGCGCGCACGTTCGCGAATCCCGCTGAAGCACGCGACGCAGGCCTTGCCGTGATCTACCAGGAACCGACGCTGTTCGCGGACCTTTCGATCGCCGAAAACATCTACATGGGGCGTCAACCGCGCGATCGCATCGGACGGATTCGTTACGACGAGATGAATCGCGAAGTCGATGCACTGCTGCAATCGCTGGGCGTCAATCTGCGTGCTGAACGTCTGGTGCGCGGTTTGTCGATCGCTGACCAGCAAGTGGTCGAGATCGCCAAGGCGCTGTCGCTCAATGCAAACGTGCTCATCATGGACGAACCCACCGCGGCGTTGTCGTTGACGGAAGTCGAGCGTCTGTTTGCAATCGTGCGTGCATTGCGTGAACGCGATGCCGCCATCTTGTTCATCACGCATCGGCTCGATGAAGTCTTTGCGCTGACGCAGCGCCTGACCATCATGCGCGACGGCATGAAGGTTTTCGACTCGATGACCACCGACATGACCATCGATTCCATCGTGAGCAAGATGGTTGGACGCGATCTCGATACGTTCTATCCGAAAGCCGATGTTCCGCCGGGCGAGGTTCGTCTTTCGGTGCGAGGCCTCACGCGCGACGGCGTCTTCAAGAATATTTCCTTCGATGTCCACGCGGGCGAGATCGTCGCTTTAGCGGGACTGGTCGGCGCGGGGCGCAGCGAAGTCGCGCGGGCAATCTTCGGTATCGATCCGGTGGATGCGGGTGAAGTAAAGATCGCGGGCAAGACGCTGCAACTCGGCCGTCCGCAAGCCGCGGTTCGCGCGGGACTCGCGCTTGTTCCCGAAGACCGACGCGCGCAGGGCCTGGCTCTGGGGCTGAGCATTGCGCGCAATGCGTCGCTCACTGTACTTGGCCGGCTCGTCAAGCACGGGCTGATCTCGGCGCGTAGCGAGACCAATCTCGCCTCCGATTGGGGCAAGCGCCTGCGTCTGAAGGCGAGCGATCTGGATGCGCCCGTCGGCACGCTCTCGGGCGGCAATCAACAAAAGGTCGTGCTCGGAAAGTGGCTTGCCACAGGCCCTAAAGTGCTGATCATCGATGAACCGACGCGCGGTATCGACGTCGGTGCAAAAGCCGAAGTCTATAAGACCCTTGCCGATCTGGTCCGTGAAGGCATGGCGGTCCTGATGATTTCCAGCGAGTTGCCGGAAGTCCTCGGCATGGCCGACCGCATCCTGGTGATGCACGAAGGCCGGATCAGCGCCGACATTCCACGCGCCGATGCCAACGAAGAACGCGTGATGAGCGCGGCGCTCGGCGCTTTGCCATCGACGCTAGGGAAGGCCGCATGATGACCCGACATTCTCCCGCGATGCCGGCCGTGCACGCACCCAAACCGAAGCGCCGCAATGTGCTCGCGGAACTCGTTCGCAGCCGCGAGGCGACGCTGTTTGTCGTGCTGATTGCGTTGATAGCGGCCACCGCAGCAGTCAAACCCGAGTTCCTCAATCTGCAGAACCTGCGCGACGTATTGCTCAACGTATCGATCATCGGCTTGCTGACCGCCGGCATGACGGTCGTGATGCTGATGCGGCACATCGATTTGTCGGTGGCGTCGGTGGTTGGCGTGAGCGCATATTCCGTCGGCGCGCTTTATGTGATGTTCCCGCATATGCCCATCATCCTCGCGATGCTTGCAGGGATCGCGATCGGCTTTTTGATCGGCGCGGTGAACGGGACGCTCGTGACGTTTGGGCGTGTGCCGTCTCTGGTCGCGACGCTGTCCACGTTGTACATCGTACGGGGTGCCGATTACGCGTGGGTCCACGGCGGCCAGATCAACGCAACGAGCCTGCCCGATGCCTTCTCGCGCATCGCCACGGGCACGCTGCTGGGCATTCCGAATCTCGTGCTGATCGCAGTGGTGGTGCTTGTCGTGATCGGCATCTACCTCAAGCAATATCGCGGTGGCCGCGAGCATTACGCGATCGGCTCCAACCCCGAGGCCGCGCGTCTCGCGGGCATCCAGGTCGAGCGCCGCGTGATGATCGGTTTTCTGTTGTCGGGCGCGATTGCGGGTCTGGCAGGGGTTTTGTGGCTCGCCCGTTTCGGCACCGTCGATGCCAGCACGGCGAAAGGCATCGAGTTGCAGGTCGTGGCTGCGGCGGTCGTCGGCAGCGTCGCGATCACGGGCGGCGTGGGCACGATCATGGGCGCGACCCTCGGCGCGCTCGTGCTGGGCGTGATCAATATCGCGCTCGTGGTGCTACGCGTGTCGCCGTTCTGGCAACAAGCAATTCAAGGCGCGCTGATCGTTGCGGCGATCGCGCTCGACACAATGCTGGCGCGTTCCGTCGCACGGCGCATGATGAGGAAACGCGATCATGGCTAAACCCGATTCTGCACTCGCGCTGACCAAGCGGCGCCATCTCTCGTGGGAGACCATGCTCGTTGCGGTCCTCGTGCTCGCGCTGGTCCTGGGCCGCGTGTTGTCGCCCGAGTTTTTATCGAGCGCCAATCTCTCCAACATGCTCGCCGACTTCACCGAGATCGCGCTGATCGCCTTGCCGATGACGCTGATCATCGTCGCGGCCGAGATCGATTTGTCGGTGGCGTCGGTGCTCGGCGCATCGAGCGCACTGATGGGCGTGCTCTGGCACATGGGCCTGCCGATGCCGCTCGTGATTGCCATCGTAATGGTTGCCGGGACGCTCGCCGGGCTCTTCAACGGCCTCGTGATCGTGCGCTTCAACCTGCCTTCGCTTGCGGTCACCATCGGCACGCTGGCGCTCTTTCGCGGGCTTGCGTACGTGCTGCTCGGCGATCAGGCCGTGGCCGATTTCCCTGCCTCTTACACATCGTTTGGCATCGACACCATCGCCGCTTTCCTGCCGATGCCTTTCGTGCTCGTGATCATCGGAGCGATCGTTTTTACCGTGCTGTTGCAGGCCACGCCTTTCGGCCGCAGCCTCTACGCGATAGGCGCAAACCCGGTTGCGGCGCAATTCTCCGGCATCGATGTAGCCCGTACAAAGATCAAGCTGTTCATGCTCTCTGGCGCGATGAGCGCGCTCGCCGGAATTGTCTACACGCTGCGTTTCACGAGCGCGCGCGGCGACAATGGCGAAGGCTTCGAGTTGTCCGTGATCGCGGCCGTGCTGTTCGGCGGCGTGAGTATTTTCGGCGGAAGAGGATCGATGATCGGCGTGCTGTTGTCGTTGCTGATCATTGGTGTGCTGCGCAATGCGCTGACTTTGTCCGACGTCTCCAGCGAAACGCTGACCATTGTGACCGGCGGCCTGTTGCTGTCGTCGGTGTTGATCCCGAATCTTGTTGCACGTTGACGTGTCATGCGCGAAAAGCGCCTGATGACGCAGACGCTTTGATGAAAGTTGGCTTTTTAAAACCAGCGTGAAGACTCCAAAAAAACGGAGCGGCGCGCGACATCAGGAGACACAAGCATGTTCAAACCCTTTCACTCACTTCGCGGTCCGGTGCTATGCGCCGCACTGATCGCGATCTCCGCGGCGGCCACAGTGCCGATCAGTGCGGCCGCCGCTGATCTGAAGAAGGACCTGAAGATCGCCTTCTTGCCGAAGCAGATCAACAACCCGTATGAAGTGATCGCCGATGAAGGCGGCCTTGCCGCAATCAAGGAGATGGGCGGGCAGGGCAAGGTGGTCGGACCATCGGATGCGGGCGCGTCGTCGCAGGTGCAATACATCAACACGCTGATCACGCAACGCCAGAACGCGATCGTGGTGGCCGCCAACGATGCAAACGCAGTCGTTCCGTACCTGAAAAAAGCGATGGCGCAAGGCATCAAGGTCGTGACGTTCGACTCCGATACTGCGCCCGACGGCCGCCAGATCTTCGTGAACCAGGCGAACTCGGAAGCGATCGGCCGTGGACAGATCCAGCTATTGTCGAAACTGGTGGGCGGCGAGGGCGAGTTCGCGATTCTCTCGGCCACGCCGAACGCGACCAACCAGAACACCTGGATCAAGTACATGCAGGAGGAGTTGAAGAAGCCTGAGTACGCGAAGCTGAAGCTCGTGAAGATCGCCTACGGCAATGACGACGACCAGAAATCGTTCGTCGAAACGCAGGGCTTGCTGCAGGCATATCCGAACCTTAAGGGCATCATTTCGCCGACCACTGTGGGTATCGCGGCAGCGGCGCGTTATATCTCGACGTCGCCGGCCAAAGGCAAAGTGATGGTCACGGGCCTCGGCACACCGAACCAGATGCGCGCGTTCGTGAAGAACGGCACCGTCACGGCGTTCCAGTTGTGGGACCCGGGTCAACTCGGTTATCTCGCGGCGTACGCGGCAGCCAACCTCGCGTCGGGCACGATCACCGGGAAGGAAGGCGACAGCTTCGAAGCGGGCAAGCTCGGCAAGCGCACGGTAGGCAAGAGCGGTGAGGTCGTACTCGGACCGCCGACGACGTTCGATTCATCGAATATCGATAACTTCAACTTCTAGAGCGTTTGGCAATAGCCGCTGCAAACGCCCTTCGGGGCGTTTCAGACGGTTTAATGAAAGTAGATGGTTCCACCGTGGAC
This sequence comes from Burkholderia sp. PAMC 28687, assembly GCF_001577465.1. NCBI lineage: Bacteria > Pseudomonadati > Pseudomonadota > Betaproteobacteria > Burkholderiales > Burkholderiaceae > Burkholderia > Burkholderia sp. PAMC 28687. The sequence continues at coordinate 986,697 of NZ_CP014507.1, read as the reverse complement.
AAGGCAACGCCGTCCCTGGTCAGTCTGCAGGTTGCAGCCTGACACGCCTGAAGCCCGCAGTCCCGAAGCGACTAATCCAGCGACTGAGCCAGCAGCTTCAAACCCTGTAGAACTCTATATCTTGCCCGGCATGCACAGCGCGTTTGAGCCACTCTGGCATTTCACCTTCTCCGTCCCACGTGTCGCCGCTTGCATTCCTGAATACCGGCGTAGCGCCGTTGGCGTTCTCAGGCATTTGAGGCATGGAAGGTAGCGCGCGCTTTGTGGCGCTCGAACTCTTCGTCAATGGGGGAGGAGTAACAGAAGCCTGCGCTTCGGCCAATGCTTCGGCCAGTGCTGTTTCGGAAATGCCAAACTCAGCCATTCGGCTGCGCAAATAGGCAATGATGCTGTCTCGCTTTCTTTCGTCCACGGCTGTCCTGATTCAGCTTTTACTTTCTTGAAGGCGAGCCATCTGCCCGCGCGGACCGGGGCGGCTCGAGGAATAAGTGGGTTGACTAAAATCGTGGCGCGCTGAATGGCACGCGTCAATTAGTGTAATACCGCAAATCGCCGCCTTACTCGCAACAACCAATAATGGGTTGCTGCGAATGCGGTTCTACAAACTGGTTACTGTGGTTGAGATCGGTGCAAAGCGATGAGTTGCCGATTCAGCGGCTGAAAGCTCACGACCAGATCGGTGCACGACTGGCGGCTGGTCTTGTTTCAGAAACACCTTCGACCCAGCCGCGCATTTAACAATTTGTCCCGACACCCGCGGGCGCCACGAGGAAATGATAGCGCCGAATGCCGCTATTGTATGCCTAAATCATTTTAGCGATTATGTTGCTCGCCTGGCAGTTCCGCGCCATGCGCGCGAATTGCAGCAATCAGTTCCGCCGGCGTGATTTCATAACGCACTTCACGATGAATGCCTGCCTTCCGTTCGTCGACTTCAATCAGTAGAACAGCCTTGCCATCCGCAGCCGGCTCGAGACGCAACGTACGCACTTCCTGACCGGTTGCCTCATCACGCTCCGTCAGCAAGGTCATGGATCCTGTGGCGGGACTTCTGGCCATTCTCTCTCTCCCTTCCAATAATCCGACAGCTTGTTGTCGAGACCCTTCGTCAACGCGTCAGGCACTAAAAACGGGCATTGCGCGCCGGGTCGTGAGGTCACTGACCTTATTATTGCTTGTCAAAACGATACCCGTCCAGTATTGAACGCGGGTTCGCTGCGCCGCGTTCCATCCTGAAAGAACGCAGCCCGAAGTGATGCTTTACGACGACAATGCGGCGCGTGCCTGCGCCGTGATTTCGAACGAGCGCAGCCGCGCAGCCTGATCGTAGATTTGCGCGGTGACCATCAGTTCGTCGGGCTGCGTCTGTTCAATCAGCGACGCCAGTCCTGCTTCCACTTCCCGCTGGTCGCCGATTACCGAACATGCCAGTGAATGATCGACGCCCGCGCGTTCTCCGTCGTTCCACGGAATCTGTTTCACGGGCGGGGGCAACTGACCCGGCGTGCCGCGGCGCAGGTTGATGAACTGCTGCTGCAACGATGTGAACAGGAACTCCGCCTCGGCGGTGGTATCGGCGGCGAAGACGTTGACGCCGACCATCGCGTAAGGACGATCCAGTTGCTTAGATGGGCGGAATTGCGACCGGTAGACCTGCAGTGCTGTCAGCAGGTAATCCGGCGCGAAATGCGAGGCGAATGCGAACGGCAGCCCGAGCGCGGCGGCGAGCTGCGCGCTGAACGTGGATGACCCCAGCAGCCAGATCGGCACTTCCAGCCCCGCGCCCGGCACCGCGCGTACGCGCTGGCCTTCGACCGGTTCGGCGAAATAGCGCTGCAGCTCGACCACGTCGTCGGGAAAACTGTCGGCGCTGCCGTGCAGGTCGCGACGCAGCGCGCGAGCCGTCGTCTGGTCGGTGCCGGGCGCGCGGCCCAGTCCCAGGTCGATGCGCCCCGGAAACAGCGACGCGAGCGTGCCGAACTGCTCCGCGATCACGAGCGGCGCGTGGTTCGGCAGCATGACGCCGCCGGAGCCGACGCGAATCGTGCTGGTGCCTGCGGCAACGTGTCCGATCACAACCGATGTCGCGGCGCTCGCAATGCCCGTCATGTTGTGATGTTCGGCCAGCCAGAAGCGCAGGTAGCCGAGTTTTTCGGCGTGCTGGGCGAGCTCGCGTGAATGTTGAAACGCATCGGCGGCGGTCGATCCGACGGGGATCGGTGAGAGGTCGAGAACTGAAAAGGGGATCATTGCGGCTTCCGTGACTTCGAGCGGGCGGCTGTGCGTGCGGCGGACGAAAACACACCGTGAGCGCGCACCGCGAACGCGTGGCTAAATGCCGATTGTGCCGAAAGTCTTGAAAGTCTGCCGTGACCGCCCTCAGGCGAGGCGAGGGTAGCCGTGCCTCGCGGCGTCGGATTCGAGATCGATGATCGCCGAATAATCGCTCAACTGACGCTGCGCGAAGCCGCCGAGTTTGAGGCGCGTTGCCAGCGGTGCATCCTGGGTGAGGGCGCGGGAAAGAGCGGTTCGAAGCGCATCGATTCCATCCGCCGGAACCCTCTTCGACGCAATCAGCGGCAAGCCCGGCGACGAGGCCGTCACGCCAATCTCGATGACGCCATCGGCGAGTGCTGGAAGATGTTCGCGCACGAAGGCGAAGGTCACGCAGTCGATGGCGGCAATGTCGGCACGATCGTCGGCAAGCGCTTTGAGCGACGCCAGATGCCCTCCGGTTTCGACCAGCGACGAGAAGAACGCACGGCCATTCGCGAATGGCGCAACGGCGTGGCGCAGCAGGTTCATGCCGCTGTTGGAGTCGTCGCTGTTATAGGCGGCGCGCTGGCCTCGACTGGATTCGAGCGATGTCACGCTCGCCGCCTTGCGCGCGACCAGCACGCTTCGATAATCCCCGTTCGCGCAGCCATCGATGGAAAAAATCGGGGTCGCGACTAGCTGCACGCGGCCGTCAAGCGCGTGCATCAGCGGATAACCGCAGGTCTGGGTAAGGAGCACGTCGTCGCGCAGCCAGAATTCGGTCAGCGATGTGTCGGGATCGACCAGCTCCAGCGTATCGCCGCGAGCGTCGAGCCACGGCCGCAGTTGACTGCGCACGTGTTCCAGCAGCACGCGCCAGTCCCCGGCGAGCGTTGGTGTGACGTTGTACATCGGTAAAGCCGCAAGCCATTTCATGCAGGTTCGTTGTCCCTTATACGGCTTGCGCGACTCCGGATTTTGCGTCCTTGGCAGCTGCGAGTTCGGCGAGCGCGATCTGATCGGCGCGGGCATGCAGCGGATGCAGCGCCGGCGCTACCGGTTTTACGCCGTGCCGGACCATCCATTCCTGATAACCCCGCACGATAAAGCCGCCGTTTCGCTGCAAGTAAGCATCGCGTTCGTCATGATAGATCGCCGATAACGCGAACCACGGCGCGCCCGGCAGATCATGATGGACCGAGTGGAAGTTGTTGTTCAGGAACAGCAGCCGCCAGAACCACGATGCTTCGTTGATGACGGTGCGTTCACTGATTTTATCGGCTGCGCGGTGTTCCTGGAATGAGCGGATTGCGCTCAGGGCCAGCGCCGGGTATCCCACGCCGAAAACGAAAACGAGAGGACTGATGCCGCAATAACGGTCGAGCCACGTGACAAGCAGACCGAGCAGCACGAGATGGAGCGCCCATGCGCCAGCCATCCGGGCGTTGCCGCGCGCAATTGCGACCATTGCCGAACCGAGCGTCGATGCAATCGAAAACCAGGGCGCGAGCACAATGCGTCCAATGAACGTGTTGCGAAACGTGAGCAGGCCACGCACGATGAACCCCGCGTCGCGCCAGCGTTCCGCCGATACAAAATAGGTTTCCGGATCCAGATCGGGATCTGTGAGATGAACGTCGTCGTGATGGCGCAGATGCGACTCGCGATACACCGCGTACGGAAACCACACCGCGAGCGGCGCAATGCCGAACGACGCGTTGAGCAACGGAAAGCGGGTCGGATGGCCGTGCAGCAATTCGTGCTGCAACGAAAGATAAAGGCAGGAAAGCACCGCAAGGATCCCGACGGCGAGCGGCACGCCAAGGGCGCGTGCATTGAGCGCCGTGCCAAACCATCCGCCATACAGGGCCACGATCAGGAGCCACGTGGGCCATTCGCTGCGCCAGCGCCATGAAGCGCGAAGCTGATGGATGGTGCGGCGTTGGGCGTCGTCGATATAAATACTCATGGGAATTCGGTGACGGATCGAGCCACGATCTTAGCGTCGCGTCGCCCCCGGCCAAACCAAGCGATTCCGCTAAGCTTGTTCCCATGCGATGAATCTGATTATCACGGTGTTGACGCACTCCACATTTCAGACGGTGTAAGGATTTAGTAGGCATCTTTCCTGCTCCTGCGATGCAACCCCAACCATGGTCGGGGTGGCTCGTTCGTCCGGACTTGGCCAAGACAAGACAGCGCGACGTCGGCCATGGCCCGGCGGGCGCTGCAGGGAGCGCGCGATGCCGCAAAAGCAGGAAGCAGAACAAAAGAATCAGGAAGCAGGGTCGAACTCTCCCCATCTCGACAGCGACGAAAAGGAACAGGCCGCCGAACATTCGTCCCCGCACGCGCTCGTGATCCACGAGATCGTTCGCGAGGAAGGCGAGAATTCGATGGACCGTACCTTCTTCGCGCTGGCGTGGTCGGCGCTGGCGGCGGGGTTATCGATAGGATTTTCGTTTCTCACGCAGGCCACGCTTTTAAGCGCGTTACCCGATGAACCCTGGCGCGACCTGGTGGCATCGTTTGGATACACGATCGGATTCGTGATCGTGATTCTCGGACGCCAGCAATTGTTCACCGAAAGCACCCTGAGCGCCGTATTGCCCGTGCTCACGCGCCGCGATCTGAAGACCTTGTTGAAGACGTTCCGGCTATGGGCGATCGTGCTGTCGTTCAACCTGATCGGGACGATCATCTTCGCCGCGATCCTGCAGATCCACGGTGTGTTCTCTGACGATGTCGTCGGGTCGCTCGGCAAGCTTGCGCAGTTACCGATCTCCGGCAGCTTCGGCGTGACCGTAGTCCGCGCGATCTTCGCAGGATGGCTGATCGCGCTGATGGTATGGCTGCTGCCGAGCGCGCGCTCCGCCCGTTTCCTGACAATCCTGCTGATCACCTACACGGTCGCCGTGAGCAAGCTGTCGCATGTGATCGCGGGGTCCGTGGAAACGTCGTACGCGGTCATGACGGGCGCCGCGACCATTCGCGATTACCTGCTCGTATTCCTGTTGCCGACGTTCATCGGCAATATGATCGGCGGGATCTCGCTCGTGGCGATCGTCAATCACGCGGCGATTGCGCCCGAGATCGACTGATGCTTCTGCCTGCTTGCGAGCGGCACGCCTCCAGGGCACGCTGTTCGCAAGCAACAACATATGACCAACGAAAGCGCACTCAATGCGCGCAATGGCGAAAGCGTCGTGATTACGCCGCTTTCGCCCAAAGCCTGTTGGTCGATCTCTTGCCCCCGGATACCGGACCGCCGGGCGGCTGTGAAAACGAATCGAGAACCTTGCGCAATGCATCGATACGTTGCCGCTGAGCCGGCACGAGCACGTGTTCACCGCCTACCGCAGCAAGCCGTTCACGCCAGTAGTCCACATTCATCGCGCCTGTCGGCTTCTGGCTCATTGCGCGCAACTGGCCGATTGCGCGTTCAATGTGCTGGAGTTCCGCGTCCGCATGCGACGATGTTTTCAAGCCCCCAGATGTTGCACCCTGTTTGTTTTTCATCTGCGCCACCGTTTTTGCCGGCGTACTGCCGCGAGCGCTGCCACCTGTTTCGATGACATAGCCCGTCGTGCGTCGTCCGGCTTTTTTTCCCCTTCGCCTGCGCGCTTATCTGCGCGTCGGGCGGCCCCGGTTTGATGCGACCGTCGATGCATACTCGCCCGGTGTGGCGGCCATGCACTGTCTGGAATCGCACATTGGGCGCGCCGCTGGGTGCGCAGGGGAACACGGGAGTTTTACGGATGAAATACGCAAACGTTTTCGCGGTAAAGAGTCCGTGATGGGACGCTCGCGTAGTAAGGATTACCCGGTGCTTGGGTCGCGTGGCTTGCCGCTGCGTTTGATCTGCTCGTCCATCGCAAGGTCGAGCTTGCTCACGCGTCGTGGTTTTTCAGGCTTGAGCGCGTTCACGAACGCGACAAAATCGTCGAGCCGCAGGGGCGAGGACAGTTTTTGCTCGCCGGCGAGCGCGCGGTCGACGAGATAGAAAAGGCCGCCGCTCAGGCTGATAGCGGCGTACTGAGGATTGCCCGAGCGTGTCTTGAGGCGTTCAACGGCGTTGATGGCTTTAGTGGACCGCACGATCGGCTCGTCTGACTTGCTGTCCGGCTTTGAAAGGCGAACTCATCAGGAACCGTTGGTTCCGGGCGCGCATTTCTTGCTCGCGCCTTCGAGCCACAAGTTCGACACGTGCCGTTCGCCCGGATAAAACCGGTACGAGGTCTCGCCGTTGTCGAAGCGAACCTTGATCACATTGGAATCGCCGAATTCGAGCATCGTGCCTTGAGGAATCGGTGTTTTCTTGAACTTCGCGTCGTGCTTTTGCGCCTCGTCCGTCAGGCACTGGACGATGCTCGTGACCGATGCGTTCGTGGCGGTTTCGACTTCGGGTTGTCCGGCGTCGGCATTATGAAACTGGCCGCAGGCCTGGAGCAAAAACAAGGGAAGCGCGAGAGCGCAGGCAATCTTTTTCATGGTGTCCTTCAAAAATTCGGCCACAGCAACGTTGGGTCTGTCATACCGATTACATCACAGCGGCCTTACGATTTACGTAAAAGCGCGTCAGGCGTCGGGCGGCACGCCCAGAAGCTGCATGGTTCCACCGACAACGCCTGAAAACACCGGCCCTGCCACGGTCCCGCCGTAATACGAGCCTGCCGACGGTTCATCGATCATCACCGCGACAATCACTTGCGGGTCGCTCATGGGCGCCATTCCGACAAACGACGCACGATACTTGTTCGCAGCATAGGTTCGCCCGACCTGTTTGCGCGCCGTACCGGTCTTGCCGCCCACCCGATAACCCTCTACCGCTGCCGCACGTCCCGTGCCACGGGGCCCCATCGCGAGTTCGAGCATGTTGCGCACGGCCGCGGCCGTCGTGGCCTTGGTGACCTGAACCGGTTCCGGTGCGGCTTTGCCGCGTACGAGCGTCGACTGGCGGAATTCACCCGTGCCGGCATAAGCCGTATAAACCTGCGCGATCTGCAACAGCGACAAGGACAGGCCATAGCCGTAAGCCATGGTCGCCTGCTCGATAGGCCTCCAGCGCTGGTACGCGCGCAAGCGCCCCGTCGCCGCACCGGGGAACATCAGCTCCGGCGCCTGCCCTATGCCATATTCGCGGTACTTGTCCCAAACCGTCTGCGCGGGCAGCTTGAGCGAGAGCTTCGTCAACGCAATATTGCTCGACATCTGCACGGCCTCCGACACCGTAATGACGCCGTGATTCGATGTATCGTGGATCGTGTTCGGGCCGAGCTTGAAGGTGCCCGGCGAGGTATCGATACGGGTATCGGGGCGCACCTGTCCCATATCGATGGCAAGCGCCGCGACCAGCGGCTTGATGGTCGAGCCGGGCTCGAACGTGTCGGTGAGCGCCCGGTTGCGCAACTGCTCGCCGGTCAGGCGCGAGCGATCGTTCGGGTCGAAGGTCGGATAGTTGGCGAGCGCGAGGATCTCGCCGTTCTTGGCATCCAGCACGACCACGCTGCCCGCGCGTGCCTTGTGCCTTTTGATCGCCGCCGCCAGTTGCGTATGCGCGAGCTGCTGGATGCGCCGGTCGATGGTCAGGTGGATGGTCTCGCCGTTCTCGGGTAATTCGGCTTCGCCAATCTCCGACACAACACGCCCCAGCCGGTCGCGGATCACTTCGCGCTGACCGTGTTCCCCGGTGAGGCGATCGTTCGCGGCGAGCTCGACGCCCTCCTGGCCGTGGTCCTCGTTATCGGTGAAACCGACGATATGCGCCGCCGACTCTCCCTCGGGATAAAAGCGCTTGGTGTCTGCGACGAGCGTGACCCCCGCCAGACCCGTTTCCGCGATGCGCGTCGCCTGGTCGGCATCGACCTGACGTTTCAGCAGGACGAACGAACGCTCCGTTCCGAGCCGGCGGGCGAGTTCCTTTTCGGGCATGTCGAGCAGCCGCGCGACATGCGGCCGGGTTTCGGCACTGAAGCGCGACGGCGTCGCCCAGATCGAATAGGTTGCGAGGCTCACGGCGAGCATCGCGCCGTTACGGTCGACAATTCGCCCGCGCGTGGCGGCGAGTTCGAGTGTGCGCTGATACCGCTTTTGTCCCTCGCCGATGTAGAAGTCCTGGTTCACGACCTGAACCCACAGCGCGCGCGCCGCCAGCGTCGCGAACGCGGCGAACATCAGCATGACGATGAAAGTGGAACGCCACTGAGGCAGCCGGCTTTCGAGGACGGCGTTCTTCACGGGCGTCCGGTACGCTTCGTGAGCGCGCCTGGCGGTTTTACGCATGCTTGGGTCGGCTCGTTTGATGGTCAGGTCGCGGCGGATGCGGCTTGCGCAGCCAGGTGCTCGAGCACGCTTGCAAGTTTGGCGTCCGTCGGTAATGTGATGCCAAAGGTGTCTTCCAGCACGCCGCGCAGCTCGGCGGCCGACGTGAGTTCGCGATGCTCTTCAGCCGTGCCCCGGCGGGTCACCGTCCGGTCGAACAACGTCTGGCGTTGCCCCGGGATCACGCGCGCCACGATCAGGTGATTGACGAAGATCGAATCGGGGAGGGTGGACACGTAATGGTTCGCCATGGCGTAGTCGGAGGGCACCTGGGGTTCGAGATCGAACCGGTACACGGGCTTCCACGTCTCGCCGAGCTTAACCAGCAGCTTGAAATCGCCGCGCTCGATCAGATCGAGGCGGAAGGTCTCGTGCGGCGTGGCCTGTTCACGGCCGTTATCGAACACTAGGGGAGCGGTGAGCGTCATGCTGCCGAAACCAACGTCGGCGAGCCAGGTTTCATCCGGCGTTTCCACGAGCAGCATCATGTGCGTGCGCGGCAGCATGGCATCCGGATCGGCCCACAGCACGCGCGCTGCAAGCCCGGTCGTCTCGAATCCGATGGTCTCCAGCACTGCGCGAAACAGCAGGTTGTGTTCATAGCAATAACCACCGCGGCGCGCGCTCACGAGCTTTGCGAACACCGACTCGAGGTCGAGCCGCGGCGTGACGCCAAGCAGCGTGTCGATGTTTTCAAACGGGATGGCCTGCGGGTGCAGCCGGTGCAGCGCATGCAGCGTTTCAGCGCTCGCTTCATGCGGGCCGGTATAACCGATGCGGTCGAAATAGGCGGCGAGCTGCACCGGCGAGACTGTCTGAATCATGTGTGGAACTCCTGCCCTGATGATGGAAAAAGTCGGCCGGGCGTGCCGCCGCGAGGTGCCGACATTCTACCGGCACAGCCCGGTCTTGATTACAAATTGCATACGGCGGCGGGCATAAGCTCGCCGATTGGTCACGATTTTGAACTGTGAGACGGCTAAGATGGTCTTTAATAGGCGGTGCGTTCAACTCTTCTCTTAAAGAACCCTATGTCGACCCCACTTGCTACTGCTACGTCCTCCCCGCCGGCTCCCGGCAAACATCCTGCCCCACCATGCACGCTCGTGATCTTCGGCGCTGCCGGCGACCTCACCAAGCGGCTCTTGATGCCGGCACTGTACAACCTCTCGTCGGACGGTCTGCTCGACGACAAGATGAAGATCATCGGTGTCAATCACGGCGAGCTCGAAACCAGCGCCTGGCGTGACCAGCTCACTGAATCGCTCAAGAGTTTCGCCGCCGACAAGGCCGGCGCCTTTCATACATCCCAGCTCGACGAAAAGGCATGGAACTGGGTTGCCGACCGCCTGCAGTACGTTGCAGGCGAGTTCGAAACGGATGACGTATTCAACAAGCTAAAGCAGACTTTGGGTGAAAGTGGAAATGTCATTTTTTATCTCGCCGTCAGCTCGCGCTTCTTCAAGCCCATTGTCGAGCGACTCGGCAAGGCAGGATTACTGAAAGAAAACGATCAGGCGTTCCGGCGCGTGGTCATCGAAAAGCCGTTTGGGCATGACTACGCATCGGCGAAAGATTTGAATGAGAGCATTCTCAAGTTCGCCGGCGAAAATCAGATTTATCGCATTGATCACTTTCTCGGCAAGGACACCGTTCAGAGCATTCTTGCCGTGCGCTTTGCCAACGCGTTGTTCGAACCGATCTTCCGGCGTGAATATATCGATCACGTACAGATCACGGCGGCGGAAACCATCGGCGTGGAAGGGCGTGGCGGATTCTACGAGCAAACCGGCGCATTTCGCGACATGGTTCCTAACCACCTGTTCCAGTTGCTCGGCATGGTCGCCATGGAACCGCCGAATTCCTTCGACGCTGAAGCCGTCCGCGACAAGAAAGCCGAGATCTTCGACGCCATCCAGCCGCTGAAAGCCGGCGACGTGGTGCTCGGACAATACGAGAAGTCCGCGAGCATGCCGGGTTATCGCGAGGAAAAGGACGTTGCGCCTGACAGCCAGACGGAAACGTACGCGGCGGCGCGGGTGTATGTCGAGAACTGGCGCTGGGCCGGCGTACCGTTCTACCTGCGCACGGGCAAGCGCATGACGGCGCGGCGCACGGAGATATCGATTCAACTGAAAGCCGTGCCGTTCCTGCTGTTTCGCGACACACCCGTCGATACGCTCGTGCCGAACGTGCTGACATTGCGCATCGATCCGCAACACGGTACGACCTTCGACTTCAACGTCAAGGTGCCGGGTCCGGTGATGCAGGTCGGGGCGGTGCAGTCGTCGTTCAAATACGGCGATTTCTTCGATGAAAAACCGAACGTAGGCTACGAAACGCTGCTGTACGACTGCATGCTCGGCGACGAAACGCTGTTCCAGCGCGCGGACAGCATCGAGACGAGCTGGGCGGCAGTCGACGCCGTTCTGCATCCCGAAGGCGGTCCGTTGCCGGTTCATGGCTACGAGGCGGGAAGCGCCGGCCCAAAGGAAGCCGACGCACTGCTGCAGGCTGATGGCCGCGCATGGCGTCCGCTTGGCGACGAACACACGAAAAATGCCGGTCACAACGACAAGAACTGAGGAGAAACCTGATGGGGACAGCAGCAAAAAAGGCAGCGGCAAGCACACCGGCGAAACGCAGTGCCACGAAAGACCGCACGCACCTCGAAAGAATCCTTGCCATCGATGTTGGCGGGACGGGCCTGAAAGCGGCCATCATCGACGCGCACGGGACCATGAAGACCGAGCGCCTGAAAGTCGCGACGCCGCATCCGTGCCCGCCTGAGTTGCTGGTGGACACGCTGGTCAAGCTGGTCGAGCCGTTGATGCTGCCGTTGCCGGCGACGCATATCTCGATCGGCTTTCCTGGCGTGGTGCGCGACAACCATGTGCTGACCGCGCCGAACCTCGGCAATGAAAGCTGGCGCAACATCCCGCTCGCGCAAATGCTTTCGGATCAGCTCGGCCACCACTTGCCGGTGCGCATCATCAACGACGCCGAGATGCAGGGATTGGCGGCTATCGAAGGAAAGGGGATCGAACTCGTGCTGACGCTCGGTACAGGCGCCGGCACCGCGCTCTTCCGCGATGGCGAGCTGATGCCGCATCTGGAACTCGCGCATCATCCGGTCAGCAAGAACAAGACGTACGACGAATATCTCGGTAATGCCGCGCGCGACAAGGCGGGTAACAAGCGCTGGAACCGTCGTGTGGAAAAGGTCATCGGCATCCTGAGTTCGCTCGTGAACTACGACCGCCTCTGGATCGGCGGCGGCAACGCGGCCAATCTAAAGTTCGATTTGCCGGATAACGTGAAAGTGGTGTCGAACGAAGCGGGCATCGAAGGCGGCGCGCGTCTCTGGCATCCGCGTTCGGTACGCGAAACGCGGCAATTGCCGCCGGGGACATTCGAATGATGCCCAAGGGTTTGAAGCTGACCAAACGCTCACAGGACGACTCCGATCGCGCGGCGGAGGCGTTATCGAAGGTCGAACTCGTGATCACCGATTGCGACGGCACGCTGCTCTACACCGATAAAACCCTCGGCGAGCCCGCAAAGGAAGCCGTGCGCAACCTGAGCGCCGCGGGCGTGCGCTTTACGGTTGCGAGCAGCCGGCCGGGCAAGGGCATGCGCACGATCGTGGATACGCTCGGTATCAAGACGCCGTTTGCCGCGTTCAACGGCGGCAAACTTGTGGACCCCGCCGGCTGGAAGACCATGAACGCGCATTGGCTCGCGCGTGATGCCGCCGAAATTGCGCTGGAAAGCCTGGCGCGCGACGGGATCGATGCGTGGGTGTTTATCGACGACCAGTGGTACATCACGAATCCCGCCGGCGAGTACGTGCCACTCGAGCGCCGGACCGTGGGATACGACGCGGTGGTGGTGAAGCGGTTCGAGGACATCGACCTGGGTTCCGTTGAGAAGATCGTGGCGTCGACCAGTAACGCGGCTTTGCTCGAACGCAAGGAAGCCGAGTTTGCAGGCACGTTGAAGGGCCAGGCCACTGCCATGCGTTCGCAAAGCTATTACCTCGACATCACGCATCCGCTCGCCAACAAAGGTGAAGGCATCCGCGAACTTGCGCAGCTTGCCGGCGTGGCGCTGGAAAACGTGGCGGTGCTGGGGGATATGCAGAACGACGTCGCCATGTTCGATGTTGCGGGCGTGTCGATTGTGATGGGGCAGGCGTCGGCGCAGGTGCAGGCAAACGCCACCTTCGTATCGTCGACAAACGACGAAGACGGGTTCGCAGTGGGCGTGAACGGATTGCTCGCGGCCCGGAAAGGGGAAAAAGTTTTTTGACAGACGGGAGAGCGACATCGGCGCCATGCGATGCTGCCTGACAGCATCCAGCGGCGGCGCCGACGAAGCCTGGCTCTCGGCGTTGCTGCGTTGTTACCTGTTGCCCACGGCGCGCATTGACGCGTGCCTTATACGGACATCCGGTCTTAACGGCGACGCATTTGCGGACGCGGTCCACCGCCGCCGGTAGCGCGCTCGTCCTTGTGCCGGAAGTTGATCCGGCCTTTCGTCAGGTCATACACCGACAATTCCAGCGTCACGCGGTCACCAGCAAGAATCCGGATGTGATTCTTGCGCATGCGGCCCGATGCATACGCGCCCACGACCACGCCGTTATCCAGCGTCACGCGGTAGCGGCTGTCGGGAAGCACTTCGTCAACAATGCCGTCCAGCTCGAGTAATTCTTCTTTCGCCATATAAAGCTCCTTAATTCGTCGTTCGATGCGATTGTATGCGAGACCAGCATGCAACCGCGATGCCTTTTATCGGATATCAATCACCGATAGTCACAGATCTGCAACAGACTGTCCGTCGATCTGACCGTCGATCAGCTTTTCCGCATGCAACAAGCAGGCCCGCCGCGCCTGTCCGCCATTTTCGAAACTTCCGTCCTGCTCGATGCGGAACACGCGGCTTTCGCCCGTGGCTTCTTCACCAGCCGGCGGCGCGCGGCAGATACGCACCGATGCTTCGTAACCGGTATCGGCTGCACGAACCGCTGCGCCTTGACGTGCTCCGCGCGGGTAGATCAGCGGGTGAATTTCGTAACCCTTGTACGTCTTAAGCGGCTTGACCAGTTCTTTCATGTTTCGTGAATTCCTGTATTGCGCCCGCCCGGGCATCGAAATAGTGCATTCGATGCGTCACAACCCCGCCGACGGCCAGTCCGGGCGCCTCGGCGCTCGCGGTCGATCAGCGGTTTCGAGCAAAAAATAGCGCACGGCGCACTCGGGGTGCAGCCGTTCGCCGGGCTGTAGGTGTCGAAGAACGCCGGGGTAAAGCGCGCAATACCGTGAGTCATACACGATATAACGCATGGACTAAGCCATCCGCCGACGTCGCTGCTGTTTAAACTTTGAAGACGACTCTGAAGACGAGTGCCTGGCCGCGTTTCGATGCGAAGCCTGCACTGCCGGGGCGATGACACTCAACCAGAACTTGCGCTGAAATGCCGGGTGGATCGCTGCTGCCGTGGCGAACACGCTGCGCCAAGGCGCACTGTGTAATGTTAGACAGCAAATCAGAAAAAAGTTCTGCTGTCGCCGGAGGCCCCGCCTCTCGATGCTGCAATGCTGACGTGGCCTCAGACCTGAGCGGCTCGTCCGCTTTCGGATCAATGCTGCTCATTCGCGCCCGCCGTCCCGCTGCTTTCCGGCAGCATCGAAAGATCCATTATACCGTCATAGCCAGCCCGCCTTGCGGAACCGCCAGCAAAGGAAGATGTCGACCAGCAGCATCACGGTGATGCACGCCGGATAGCCATATGCCCAGTCCAGTTCCGGAATCTTGTGGAAATTCATGCCGTAGATGCCGGCAATCATGGTCGGAACCGCAAAAAGCGCAGCAAATGACCCCAAACGTTTGGTCACCTCGCTTTCCGCCAGCGAAATCAGCCCCAAATTGACTTGGATGGCGGTGACGACCATTTCCCGGCGTCCCTCGATGGTCTTCACAATGCGCTGCAGATGGTCGTAGACATCGCGGAAATAGTCCTGCATGCCGTCGCAGACGCCCGGCGCGCGGCCGCCATAGAGTTTGCTGACCGCCTCCAGCAACGGCGCCGTGTGATGCTGCAGCAAGACGAGGCGACGCTTCAACGAATACAGGTCTTCGATGATCACCCGCGACGCCGCCGAGCCATTGCGCTCGAAAATGCGCTCCTCGAGTTCATCGAGTTCCGATCCGAGCGCTTCCAGGATGGGGAAATAGCGGTCGACGACGTTATCGATCAGGGCGTACATCACGAACGCCGGGCCGTGCTTGAGCAGATGCGGCTCGCGCTCGCAGCGCGTGCGCACTTCCTGGAAACCCTGGCTGGTCCGGTTGCGCACCGAGAGCACGTAGTTCTGGCCCACGAACACATTGATCTCGCCGACCACGAGTTCGTCCTCGGCGTCGAGTTCGACCGTGTGGAGCACGCAAAACAGCGAATCCGTGTATTCCTCGATCTTCGGACGCTGGTGGCCGTGCTGGGCATCTTCCACCGCGAGTTCATGCAGCCCGAACTGGTGCGTCATGTGCGCGAGTTCGCCGGGACCCGGGTCTTTCAAGGCGACCCACACGAAGCAGTCGGGAACATCCCGATAGGCGGAGATATCGTCGATGGGGACATCGGCGAGCTTGCGGCCATCTTGATAGGCCGCGCAATTGACCAGCATGTAGTCCGCCCTTCTTACACGGTAATGAAACCGGCGCGGCCCACCCCGCACTGATACTGGATGCGTGGTGAAGCCGTCCGCCGGAACTTCCGTGAATCTTAGCGGATTTGCGAATCTGCCCAAGGCGAGGGCGCGTATCGGGTGGCCGGCGGGCGGCGCCGGCCACGAGGTGAAGCCTAACTGTTCGAATAATCCGATGCCATCTCGGAACTAAGCCGGGGCGTCTCGACCGGCGCCAGTGTGTTGTCACGCTTCGTGAGCTTGCCTTCCACCGACGCGCCGACATCCATGCGCAGTTGCTGGTAATAGATGTTGCCGTTCACGTGCGCGTTCGATTGCAGTTCCACGAAATGCTCGACGGTCACATCGCCATTGATGGTCCCGTTGATCACGATGTCATAGGCCACGACATTGCCCGTGATCGATCCCTGGTCGCTGACGACCAGCAATGTCTGCTCGCCTGGACGCCCGGTCACGTTGCCCTTGACATGTCCGTCCATGCGCAGCCCGTCACTGAATTCGAGATTGCCGGCGATCTGGACATCGTGTGCGATCAGCGTGGCAAGCTTGGCCTGGCCGACGCCGGTGTTTTTTTTTGCTTTGAACATGGATGACCCCTTTCTGGTCTGGATTGCGATTTCGATACTGGCCGCGTGCAAGGCGCGTGGCCGGCGCCTGGAAGCCCTGGATGCTGCGTTAGTTGGATTTGTCGCGCTGGCGTTTGATGAACGCGAGATCAGTGCGCATCTGATGCATTTCGGCCGCACTGTCGGTTGCCTGCTGCTGCAGCACGAGCCGCGTCGCGACCTCGTGATCGAGCGCGATCTGCGCCTTTGCGAGCTGTTCGCGAATTTCACGCTCGGACATGGGCGGTGCGCACAAGGCATCGGCTTTCTTGCTGTTTTCCCGCGATGTCACGAGCGCAAAGCCTGCTGCCGCGAGCGCTGCGGCGGCGCACGCGGCAGCAAGCAGGCCGAGCATGATCATGGCCCAGCTCGGCCCCCGGCGCGAAGTCAGCGAATAGGTGCGGCGCGTGAGGCGATGCGTCGCCCGGCGTTTGTCAGCTTGCGGCATGGGAAGTCGGCTTGAAGAGCGCGAGATAGTGCTTGGGATTGACCTGCGTTCCGTCGACGATCACCTCGAAATGCAAGTGCGGTCCGGTCGAGCGGCCGGTGGAACCGATTTCGCCGATCTTCTGGCCGGGCATCACGAGGTCGCCGACCTTCACGAAGATCTTCGACGTATGACCGTAGCGCGTCACCATGCCGGTGCTGTGCTGGATATCGATTGCATTGCCGTATCCGCCGTGCGGTCCCGCCTGGATCACGCGGCCGCCCGCGCTTGCGAAGATGGGCGTGCCTGACGGCGCGACGAGATCCATGCCTGGATGAAAACTCAGATGCTGGTTGAACGGATCGATGCGGTTGCCGAACGGCGAGCCAAAGCGTGCCCCTGGCGCGGGTTGCCGGCCGGGAAAAGCCATGTACGAGGCGTAGTGCGCGAAGACGGCGTCGTCGAGCTGGTTGAGGGTTGTATCGAGGCAATCGAGTGCGTTTTGCGTGCGGCGCAGGCGCTGCGGCGCCGAGCCGGTCTGCGTGGCGCGCTGGGCATCGCAGAGCCTTGCGGGGAGTGCCGGACCGCCCTCGGCGGCGTCGGTTGCACTCGCCTGCGCGGGCGGTGACGCCGGGCGTCGGGTGTTCGTCGCGGCGCTGTCTTTCGGACGTCGTGGGGGCAATAACGGACCACCGGCGCTGTCGAGCGGCGATTCGTCGTCGTTGTCGGGCAGCGGCGGCACGTTGTGGATATCCGGACGATCGGCTGCGCGCCGCGACGCCTTCAACTGCGCTTCGAAGTCCTGCAGTTCGTTGACTTGCGTAACGAGTTGTCCCACGCGCGGTTCGAGATGGATGAGCGTTGCACTGATCTTGCCGAGCTCATCGATTTCGTAGGAGCGGCGCTCGGCCTGCGCTTTTTCTCCGGCTGCATGCGTGTTGCCCATTGCTGCGCCAATTGCAATGCCAAGCGCGAGCGCAGCGAGAACCATTGCAATGACGGCGATGATCACCATTGTGCGGACCGTGCGCGCTTCGACGAACCGGACACGCTGGTTCGACATGGTCCTTCGCGACCAGATGACGAACGCCATCAGTGCACCGGGCGCGACGCGCGCAAAGGCAAAATAACGTTCACCAAAACAGAAACACTGGCGCGTGTTCGAAGGTTGAAATTGAGATAAATGAAAGTCACGTCCATGTGAAAACGCCGCAGCGGGGCTACGGCGAGAGGCCTTATGGGCGGACGATTATGCGCCAACTATCCAAATGCGTATCTCATATATAAGGGTTGCTCAATAAACGCGAAATTCAGGGCTGCGCCGTTTCGCTCCACAGCATTTCACGGGCTTCGCCCATGAGCAGCGGACGGTTCAATTCGGCCACTGTGCGCAGGAAATCCCACACTGCCGTGATGCGTTTCAGTTTGCGCAAATCCTCGCGGCAGGAAAGATAAAACGCACGCGTGACGACGATGTCATCGGCGAGTACCGGTTCGAGACGCGGGTCCTGTGCGGCCATGAAACACGGCAGGATGGCGAGCGCGCGGTCCTGCAATGCAGCGTGATATTGCGCGATCACGCTGGTGCTGCGCCAGTTGGAAACCGCACCCGGAATGGCACGATCGAGATAGAGGAGTTCGTAGCTGAAAGCGAGGTCGTCGATGTAGCTTGCGAAGCGGTGCGTCCTCAGATCTTCGACTCGATGCACGGGCTCATGCTGTGCGAGATATTCGCGCGTGGCGTAGAGACGCAAGCGGTAGTCGCAGAGTTTCGTGTAGACGGTCTGCCCGTGTTCGGGGCGCTCGAGTGTCACCGCGATATCCGCTTCGCGTTTGGACAAGCTCACGAAATGCGGGACCGGCAACAGGTCGATGGAGATCTGCCTGTGCGTGTCCTGAAAGCGCGCGAGTTGCGGCGCGAGAAAAAAGCAGCCGAAGCCTTCGGTGCATCCCACGCGCACGTGGCCGGACAACGCGTGCCCCGAGTTTGCGATGTGTTCCGTCGCGGACTGGACCGTGGTTTCCATGGCATCGACGTAGGCAAGCAGGCGCTGGCCTTCCGCAGTGAGGATGAATCCGCCGCTGCGGGATTTGTCGAAAAGGAGGGTGCCCAATGCGTCTTCGAGCGCGCGGACGCGGCGCGCGACGGTCGTGTAGTCCACACCAAGACGCTTCGCCGCGCCGCTCGCCCGCTGCGTCCGCGCGACTTCGAGGAAGTAACGCAGGTCGTCCCAGTTCAGGTTATGCAGGTTGTGTGCGGTCGATGGCGTGCTTTTTTGCATATCGGATGGGTGTTTCTATCGATACTTTAGAGAGATTTGCATAACTATACTGACGTTATTCAAATAAACGGAGACGACATTTCCTCTTGGCGACCTCGCGCGGGTTTTCCTGTAGCAATGGTCCGCGTCTTCCGCTTGCTTGCCCCTTCCTTCAGGAGACTCCCACATGAATACCGCTGCTGACCGCCCGGCGCTCGCCGAACACACCGCTTCCGTACGCACGGCCAAATTGCTGATCGATGGCAAGTTCGTGGAATCGACCACGAAGGAATGGCGCGACATCGTCAACCCCGCCACGCAGGAAGTGGTCGGACGCGTACCGTTCGCGACGAAAGACGAAGTCGATGCCGCAGTGGCATCGGCGGCGAATGCGTTCAGGACGTGGCGGCTGACGTCGCTTGGCGTGCGCATGCGCGTGATGCTCAAGTTCCAGGACCTCGTGCGCCAGAACATGAAACGCATCGCGCAGACGCTGACGGCCGAGCAAGGCAAGACGCTGGCGGATGCCGAAGGCGATATCTTCCGCGGGCTCGAAGTCGTGGAGCATGCTTGTTCCATCGGCACGTTGCAGCAAGGGGAATTTTCGGAGAACGTCGCGGGCGGCGTGGATACCTACACGCTGCGCCAGCCGATAGGCGTCTGCGCCGGCATCACGCCGTTCAACTTCCCCGCCATGATCCCGCTCTGGATGTTCCCGATGGCGATCGTCTGCGGCAATACGTTCGTGCTCAAGCCATCGGAACAGGACCCGTTGTCGACCATGGAACTCGTCGAACTCGCGCTCGAAGCCGGCGTTCCGGCGGGCGTCTTGAACGTGGTCCACGGCGGCAAGGATGTGGTCGATGCCATCTGCACGCATCCCGACATCCGGGCCATATCGTTCGTCGGATCGACGCATGTGGGTACGCACGTGTACAACCTGGGCAGCCAGCATGGCAAGCGCGTGCAGGCCATGATGGGCGCGAAGAATCACGCCGTCGTCCTGCCCGATGCCAACAAGGAGCAGACCCTCAACGCACTTGCGGGCGCCGGGTTCGGCGCGGCAGGGCAACGCTGCATGGCGACGTCCGTCGTGGTGTTCGTGGGGGCGTCGAAGGACTGGTTGCCGGATCTGGTCGAGCGTGCGCGCGGATTGTCTATCAACGGCGGCACGGAGGCGAATACGGATGTCGGGCCCGTTGTTTCGCGTGCGGCGAAGGAGCGCATTCTCGGTTTGATCGAAGCAGGTGTGGGCGAGGGCGCAACGCTTTCGCTCGATGGCCGCGGCGTGGAAGTGAAGGGCTATGAGAAGGGTAACTTCATCGGCCCGACGATCTTCTCCGATGTCACCACCGACATGACCGTCTACAAGCAGGAGATCTTCGGCCCGGTGATCTGCGTGCTGGAAGCAGCCACGCTCGATGACGCCATCGCCCTCGTCAACCGCAATCCCATGGGTAACGGCGTTGGCCTCTTCACGCAAAGCGGCGCGGCGGCGCGCAAGTTCCAGAGTGAGATCGACGTGGGCCAGGTCGGCATCAATATCCCGATTCCCGTTCCGGTCCCGTACTTCAGTTTCACCGGTTCGCGCGGATCGAAACTCGGCGATCTCGGCCCGTACGGCAAGCAGGTCGTGCAGTTCTACACGCAGACGAAAACGGTCACATCGCGCTGGTTCGACGACGCCACGGTCAACGACGGCGTGAACACGACTATTTCGCTTCGCTAAGCATTTTCCGCACAGAACAATAACCAGGAGATACGCCATGGAAATCGGTTTTATCGGGCTCGGCAACATGGGTGGCCCCATGGCCGCCAACTTGCTGAAGGCGGGACATTCGCTGACGGTGTTCGATTTATCGAAGACGGCCTTGCAGGCAGCCGTCGACTCCGGCGCGCGGACTGCCGTATCGCCTCGTGAAGCGGTGCGCGAGGCCGAGGTGGTGATCACCATGCTGCCCGCGGCCGCGCACGTCAGGGCGGTCTATCTAAACGACGACGGCGTGCTCGCGGGCGTGCGCGCAGGCGTGCCGCTGGTGGACAGCAGCACGATCGATCCGGCGACCGCCCGCTCGATTGGTGAGAGCGCGGCAAAACATGGCAACCCGTTCGCCGATGCCCCCGTGTCCGGCGGCACGGTGGGCGCGCAGGCCGGTACGCTGACGTTCATGGTCGGTGCAAATGCCGAGTTGTTCGAAACGCTCAAGCCGGTGCTCGCGGGGATGGGCAAAAACATGGTGCAGTGCGGTGACACCGGCACCGGCCAGATCGCGAAAATCTGCAACAACCTCCTGCTAGGCATTTCGATGATCGGCGTGGCCGAAGCCATGAAGCTGGGCGCTTCGCTCGGAATCGATCCGAACAAGCTTGCCGGGATCATCAACACATCGACAGGTCGTTGCTGGAGCGCCGATACGTGTAATCCCTACCCTAACGTGCTGCCGAACGCGCCGTCTTCACGCGGGTATACCGGGGGATTTGGCGCAGACCTGATGCTCAAGGATCTGGGACTCGCCGTTGATGCAGCGCGTCAGGTGAAGCAACCGATCCTGCTTGGCGCGCTTGCACAACAGCTTTATCAATCAATGAGCATGCAGGGCTTGGGCGGGCTGGACTTCTCCGCGATCATCAAGCTGTACAGTAACGAGGATGCCTGACTAAACCGCAATAGTGAAAGTACGTCTGTAGGTGCTTTATTAAGCTGCGTTGCAACATGTCGAACGTCCGCGTCATATGGGACAACGACATGGGGAATACGATGATTCGCTTCTTCTGAAATTGGCCTATTCTCAAAGCACGACGTTCATGTCTCCGTCTTAATTAATAAGTAGATGACGAAGTCAGCGAAGCCGCTTTGGAATACTCATTAGGTTTAACCTAGGCCGGCAGCAATACCGGCGGCAAGCCAGGATCAAGGAGAGCCAGATGCAAACAACTCGTCATTTCCACATGGAATTGCGTCACGCAACAATGCCGACCTACGTGTTCAGTTATCTGTTCCCGTTGGTACTGGCGGTGTATGAGCTATGGCGCGTAGGGTCGTGGGTCGCAGTCCGCGGATTCAACTTCACGGACTTCAGCGCGATGAGTTATGAGTTCGCGCTCATGCTGGCCGTGTTCCTGATGCAGGTCGTGGTCGAGATCGCATTCATGGCTGCAGCCATGCTGACCAAGCATCATGATGTGGCGCATCGCGCAGGCAACTTGCTGCTCGGCATTTTCTGTTCGGTGGTCGTATTGGGTTTCGACCTCGCGTTGCAATATGCGATGTAATTCTTAAAATCGCTTTGGGTTCTCGCAGCAAAGAAAAGCCCGTTTGAACATAAGGTTCAAGCGGGCTTTTTATCGTGCTGCCGAAGTGTGCAAGCGTTTCAGCAACCCACTGCGCTCGCGAGTTCCGGCGCCTTCTCCGCGCGCGCCTCGAAGCACTTCTTGTTTGCTTCCTTGAGCGCGGTGCGCAAGCCTTCTTCAACGACCGGGTGGTAGTAGGGAAGCTTCAACATGTCTGCCACGCTCAGTTCAAGTTGCAATGCCCACGCGAGCAGATGACCCAGATGTTCGGCGGCCGGCCCGCAACCCTGCGCGCCGAGCAGCTTGCCCGTTTTCGCATCCGCATAGACATGCAGCAGGCCGCGATTTTGTCTCAGCACGCGACTGCGGCCTTGCGTTTCGAATGACATGCTGCCGGTCACTGTCATCTGTTTATCGAGGTCCTCGTAGGACGCGCCCACGATCGCCACTTGCGGCTCGCTGAAGACCAGCGAGAACGGTACCTTCCGCTTGACCGTCTGCACGTTGGGGAAATTTGCCGCGTTGTCGCCCGCGAGCTTGCCTTCGTCGGCGGCGTCGGAGAGAAAAGGCCGCGTACCGTCGCAATCGCCGGCAATGAAGATGTTGCTGTCGCCACATTGCATCGATTGTTCGTTGAAGACGGGAACACCCTTCTTGTCGAGTTCGATACCCGTGGTGTCCAGTCGCAGGTTGCCGAGCGTCGGCTTCCTGCCGGTTGCGGCCAGGACAAGATCGAAGCGCTCGGTGCGATCGCTGCCATCGAGCGATTTGAAGCGGATGGTCGGTTCGCCTTCCTGCATCGACTTCTCGTGGACGGTTGCGTCCGGGTCGAGATAGAACTCCGCCTGCAGCGCTTTGACCAGCGCATCGCGCACGGGGGTATCGGTAAGCGCGCCTACCTGGTTTTTCTGGCTGAACATGAAGACGTCCACGCCGAGCCGCGCAAACGCCTGGCCCAGTTCCAGCGCGATAGGACCTGCGCCGAATACAGCGCAACGTTTGGGCAAGGTCTTCAACTCGAAGACCTGGTCACTGGTGATGAGCCGGTCGCCGAAAATCTTGAAGTCGTCGGGAATGACGGATGCCGATCCGGTCGCGATGACCACGCTCGTGGCTTCAATGCGCGTTGCATCATCGACGATCAGTACGTTGCGTGACTCGAAACGTGCGTGTCCGCGAATCACCGTTTCCGGCGGGAACGAAGCGATTTCCTCCAGCACACCCTTGACGAAATGATCACGTTCGCTGCGCACGTAAGCGAGCACGTGATCGCCGTTCGCTTCGAGATCGTGCGTGCCTTCAATACCTCTTGCCGCCTGATCCTTGGCATCGTGCAGGCCGTTTGCTGCTGCCAGCAAGAGCTTGGATGGCATGCAGCCCACCCGCGCGCACGTGGTGCCGAAATCGGCGCCTTCTATGATCACTGCTTCCTTGCCCGCACTGCGTGCCGCACGATACGCGGCCATGCCCGACGTTCCCGCCCCAATGACGGCGACGTCCACCTTGATTTGCTTCATCAGTACCCTTTGAGTGTTTCTACGACCATTGCGGATGTTCGCCGCCGAGGCTGCGGTCTAGCTGGAACGCTGCGCTGATCAGCGCCAGATGCGTCAGTGCCTGCGGGAAATTGCCGAGCGCTTCTCCGCTGATGGCGACTTCCTCCGAATAAAGCCCCACGTGATTTGCATACGCGAGCATTTTTTCGAAGACGAGCCGGCCTTCGTCCACACGGCCTGCGCGCGCGAGCGCCTCCGCGTACCAGAACGAACAAGCGCTGAAACCGCCTTCTTCTCCGGGCAAGCCATCGAGTGAATCGCCGCGGGTGTAGCGAAAGATCAGAGGATCAACGCCGAGCTCATTGCCGATTGCATCGAGCGTCGTAAGCCAGCGCGGATCCTTCGGTCCTATGAAGCGCACGAGCGGCATCATCAGCGTGGAGGCATCGAGCGTTTTCGAATCCGGCGTCTGCACGAAACTCTTGATCTCATCGTTCCAGAAGTTCGTGTAGATGTCCTCGTGAATCGCGTCGCGTACCGCATTCCATTCCTGGAACGGAGCGGGCAGCGAGCGCTTTTGCGCAAGGCGTATCGCCCGGTCGAGGGTGACCCAGCACATCAATCTCGAGTGCAGTAACGGCCGGCCACCGTTGCGGAATTCCCAGATGCCCTGGTCTGGGTTCTGCCACTTCTGCGCGACGAAGTTGACGGTGCGCGTGACGTGTTGCCAGCCATCGTAGGAGATGGATTCGCCATACTTGTTGTAGAGGTAGATGGCGTCGAGCAACGCGCCGTACACGTCGAGCTGGGTCTGGTCGCGCGCGCCATTGCCAATCAACGGCGGCTCCGTGCCGCTGCCATAAAGGGTATCGACGGCTTCTTCGTCGGGCGGTGCTTCGCCGTCGACGGCGTACATCACGTTGAACGATCCATCGGAGTCGCATTGCTTGTTGCGCTCGGCAATCCAGTTCTTGAAGTCGCGCGCTTCGCCAACGTAGCCGAGGCGCAGCAGCGCGTAGACGGAGAACGCGGCGTCGCGAATCCACGTGTAGCGATAATCCCAGCGGCGGCCGCCGTCGGGCGTTTCCGGCATGCCAAAGGTCGGTGCGGCGATGATTGCGCCAGTCTCGCGTGAGCTGAGCAGCTTTAGCAGCAGCGCGGAGCGCATCACGACCTCGCGATAACGCCCGTGATAAGTCGATTTCGCTGACCAAGCCCGCCAAAAATCGATGGTGTCGGAAAGCGCCTGCTTGCACGGCAGTTCGCCGCGAGCGGGCTCTGTTTCGCCGCCAAAAAGGAAGCACGCCGTCTCGCCTTCCTTGAGTTCGAACTGCGCGACAGCATCGTTTCCATCGATTCCCAGCTCGATTGTCGAGTCCAGTGTCAGCGCGTCGATCCCGCCCGGGTTCTTGCCTGAGGGCGTGAAGCGGATGGTGTTCTTATCGACTCGAGCGGCTTCGTGGCTGCCACGGGCGTAGTCGAAGCGCGGCGCGCAGTGCATGCGCACGGACATGTCGCCGTACTTCGCGCGGATCACGCGAACGACGCAGTTCGACTCGCCTTTCTCGTCCTCATCGTCTTTCGATACCGGCATGAAGTCGACAAGCTCGCACACCGCATTGCCCGACATGAAGCGCGTCAGCAGCACGTTGGTCTCAGGCAGATACATCTGCCTGGTGCGCGCGATCTCGAAGGTCGGCGCAATGGTGAAGGCGCCGCCGCGCTTTTCGTCGAGCAACGCCCCAAAGATGGTCGGCGAATCGACACGCGGAAAACACATGAAATCGATCGAGCCTTCCGTGGACACGAGCGCCGTCGTGCGCATATTGCCGATCAGACCGTGCGCATCGATAGGAATGCCGTGCGAGGTCGGCGCATCCGTCTTGGCCGGGCTGTCGTCGTGAGCGTCCTGCGTGCGCGGATCAGCCATTGTCAGCGAACCCTGGATACAAGGTCATGCCGCCGTCCACGAACAACGTGGTGCCGGTCACGTAGTCGCTTTCGTCGGATGCTAGCCAGACCGCCGCATTGCCGATGTCCTCCGCTTCTCCAATGCGGCCGTAGGGTACGAGTTCGAGCAGCTTCTTGAGCGCGTCGGGGTTGTCCCAGGCCGACTTGTTGATCGGCGTCTGTATCGCGCCGGGAGCGATCGAGTTCACGCGGATCTTGTGCGGTGCGACTTCCTGTGCGAGCGATTTCATCATCATCTGGATGCCGCCCTTCGACGCCGCATAGTTGACGTGCCCCGCCCAGGGAATGACCTCATGAACCGAACTCATGCAGATGATCTTGCCCAGCGCTTTCGATACCGGCCGCGGACCGCGTCGAAGAAATTCGCGTACGGCACGTTGCGCGGTCATGAACTGGCCGGTGAGATTGAGGTTCATCACCGCGTTCCAGTCCGCAAGCGACATGTCGATGAACTTCGCGTCCTTCTGCACGCCGGAGTTGGCGACCACGATATCGACCGTGCCGAAGCGTTTGACGAGGGTATCGAACATGGCGTCGATGTCGGCTTCGTCGGAGACGTCGGCCTGGATCGCGATCGCCTGGCCACCGGCCTGTTCGATTTTGGCAGCGAGGCCTTCGGCCTCTTCACCATGTGAGTGGTAGTTGATGGCGACGCTCGCGCCAGCTTCGGCGAGCGCGAGCACGACTCCGTAACCAATGCCGGAGCTGCCGCCGGTTACGAGCGCGATTTGACCTGCAAGTCTTTGAGCCATGGCGTTCCCTGATTCGATGCGAAGCGAGTTCCGGAGGCTGGCTCGCGATGCATCCTTATGGGGCCGGCCGGAGCCGGCGATGTCATGGCCGCAAGCAAATCCCGGTCCCGGCCGTCAGGCCAGCGCGGGGTATCACTCCGCGTGAACAGCGAGCGCGGGAAACAGCTCGGTCGGGTGCGCGATTTCTTCTTGTGCCGCGACGATTTCGAGCTCGTATCGCCCGGCTTCGTAGGTGGTTTTCACAACTGCGTTGACGGCGGCCAGGGAGTGTTCGAGAGCTCCGCGTACCGAATCGCCCAGCAGCGTGCGCGCAAGGAACACCGCGCTCGTCAGGTCGCCCACACCGACCGGCTGGCGCGCGAACGGATAGAGCGGCCGCTGCGCGAACCACGCCTGGCTTTCGGTCACGGCGAGCATGTTGAAGGTGTCGGCGCGGCTGTTCCTGTCGATCAGATGTTTGACCAGCACGACCTTCGGACCGCGCGCAATGAGTTCCCGGCACGCTTCGACGGCTTCTTCCACGGTCTCGATTGTGCGGCCGGTTAGCTTCTGCAGCTCGACGTGATTCGGCGTCATGGCATCGGAGATCCCGGGCATGGTGGTGACGAGAAACTCCTGGATTCCCGGCTCCACGATGCAACCGGTCGCCGCACCCATGACCGGATCGCAATAGTAGAGCGCTTTGGGATTCACGGCCTTGACCATCCTGACGATCTCGACCACCGCCGCGGCCTGGTCGGGCGCGCCGAGATATCCGGACAGCACGGCATTGCATCGAGAAAGTACGCCGATGGCGCCGACGCCTTCGATCACGCGCGTGAGCTCGCCGGCGTCGACAGCACTGCCGGTCCAGCGCCCGTATTGGGTATGGTTGGAGAACTGCACGGTGTTGAGCGGCCAGACGTTCACGCCCATGCGGCGCATGGGGAAGACGGCTGCGCTGTTGCCTGCGTGACCAAACACGACGTGCGACTGAATACTGAGGACGTTGTTCATGATGTTTTTTTCGTCATTGGCCAATGTGGCGGATCGGTCGCGGCGCCATATGTGCCGAGGCCTGGCGCACCGCACGTCATTGTGCCGTGGCGCGTGGCTTCGTGACGCGCCGAAAAGCAGATTTTTCCTTCCTCCCGACACCTTAACACTCCGAGCAGCCTCGTTTGGCACGGTGATTGCTCACGGTGCCGGAAACCCGCGGATTTCCAAGCGTCTGACCGGCCTATCACAGCCCCATCCGCCACCACCTAGATCTTTGTCCATCCAACGCCGAAAAGCAGGTGCGAACTATTTACCTTTGCAGCAGAATCAATCCCACGCGCTGTATTTCCAAGCCATTTGAATCTTTTGGAGGAAATCCGAATTCTTTGGTTCGAATTTGATGGGACAGGTCGGGAACAATCAGAAACAGGCCGCACAGGCCGCAAAAGAGGAGGTCAGTATGGAGACGCTGAACAGAGAGAAATTGTCGCAAAGTCACACCGATTTGCAAAAAAACACGTTGGCCATCGTCCTTGCAGGCGGTCGCGGCACGCGCCTCGGCGCACTGACGAACAAACGCGTCAAACCGGCGGTGCACTTCGGCGGCAAATACAGGATCGTCGACTTTGCGTTGTCCAACTGTCTGAATTCGGGCATCCGGCGTATCGCCGTCGTGACGCAATACAAGGCGCATTCGCTGTTGCGCCACCTGCAGCGCGGCTGGGGTTTCCTCCGTGGCGAATTCAATGAATTCATCGATATCTGGCCGGCACAGCAACGTGTCGATGCAAGCTGGTATCGCGGGACGGCGGACGCCGTGTTCCAGAATCTCGACATCATTCGTTCGATCGGCCCGGAATACATAGTCGTGCTGGCGGGCGATCACATCTACAAGCAGGACTACACGCGCATGGTGCTCGACCATGTGGAGAGCGGCGCGGATTGCACGGTGGGCTGCATTGAAGTGCCGCGCATGGAAGCGACCGCGTTCGGGGTGATGCACGTCGATGCACAACGCCGCATTACCGCGTTCCTGGAAAAACCCGAAGATCCGCCCGCCATGCCCGGCAAGCCCGACATCGCGCTCGCGAGCATGGGCATCTATGTGTTCAGCGCGAAGTATCTCTACCAGTTGCTCGAGGAAAACATTCTCACGTCCGAGACGGACCACGACTTCGGCAAGGACATCCTGCCGCGCGTAGTGACGAGCGGCAGGGCGATCGCGCATCCGTTCGGCATGTCGTGCGTGACGTCGGAAACCGATCCCAACGCACCGCCGTACTGGCGCGATGTGGGCACCGTCGACGCGTACTGGGCGGCTAATCTCGACCTGGCATCGACGATACCCGCGCTCGATCTCTACGACCGGCGCTGGCCGATCTGGACCAATCAGGAACAGTTGCCACCGGGCAAGTTCGTACGCGACCTGCACGGACAGCAAGGCGCGATCAACAACCTGCTGGTGTGCGGCGGTTGCGTGATCGCGGGGTCGCAAGTGTCGCGGTCGGTGTTTTCATCGGCGGTACGGGTGAATTCGTTCTGTCACATCAATGAAGCCGTGTTGCTGCCGCAAGTCACGGTGGGGTCGAGTTGCCGGCTCAAGAAGGTGGTGATCGACCGGGGTTGCACGCTGCCGGAGGGGCTTGTGATCGGCGAGGATCCCCAGTACGACGCGGAGCGGTTCTACAGGACGGAAAGCGGTGTGGTGCTGGTCACGCAAGAGGCGTTGACACGTCTCGGACAAGCAAAGCAGTCATAGTTCGCTAAACTGCGTGCGTGAAAGACTGAGCGGACGATACCGTTCAGCGCAACCAGCCAATGGGGAACCGATGACCGTATGCGTGCTGCATGTTGCAGCGGAAATGTATCCGCTTTTGAAGACCGGCGGCCTCGCCGATGTAGTGGGCGCTTTGCCGCCGGCCCAGATGCAGCTGGGCACGGATGCCCGGGTGGTCCTGCCGGCGTTTCCCTCTGTTGTGGCGGGTTTGACGCAGATCGAGCACGTGGCGGATCTCGGTCCGGCGTTCGGACTGGGAAATGTCAGGCTCGAACGCGGCGTGCTGGAGCCGCATGCGATCGTGGTGTATATCGTGCGCGCCGATGCCTTCTACAACCGGCCCGGCAATCCGTATCTGGATGCATCGCACACTCAATATGCCGATAGCGACCGGCGTTTCGCATTGCTCGGCTGGGCGGCAGCGCGCATTGCCCACGGCGCCGATTCAACGTGGCGACCCGACGTGGTGCACGCGCACGACTGGCACGCGGGGCTCGCGCCGGCTTACTTGCGAGCGTGGGAACGCACGTCGGGCGTGCGCGTGCCGTCGGTCATCACGGTTCACAACCTCGCATATCAAGGCGTCTTCCCGGCAGCCGAATTCGGCGTGCTGCAATTGCCGGCGGATTTTTTCTCCGTCGATGGAATCGAGTTTTACGGTCACTTATCTTTCTTGAAGGCGGGGCTGTTCTACGCCGATCGCATCACGACGGTGAGTCCGACCTACGCCCGCGAAATCCAGACCCGGGTTCAGGGCGCCGGTCTCGACGGCCTGTTGCGCACCCGTACACACGACATCACCGGCATCCTGAACGGTGTCGATAAAACGGTATGGAATCCGGCCACTGATACAGCCATCAACACGCAGTATTCCGTTGAAAAGATCTCCGGCAAGGAGAAATGCAAGGCGGCGCTGCAGGAACGCATGGGCCTCGCGCGCGATCCCGACGCGCTCCTGTTTGGCGTGGTAAGCCGGTTGACGGAGCAAAAGGGCATCGATCTGTTGCTTTCGGCGCTTCCCGATATCGTCCAGCGCGGCGGTCAGCTCGTGGTGCTCGGGACCGGCGATCCGGCGCTCGAGAACGGCCTCAAGTACGCTGCGGCAGCCAATCCCCAATCGGTGGCGGTGGAACTCGGATTCGATGAAACGCTGTCTCATTCGATTATCGCGGGCAGCGATATCGTGATGGTGCCTTCACGTTTCGAACCGTGCGGACTGACGCAGCTCTATGCGCTTGCATATGGTTCGCTGCCGCTCGTGCATTGCGTGGGCGGCCTGGCGGACACGGTCGTGGATACATCGCTTGAGAATCTCGCCGATGAAATCGCCACCGGCTTCGTGTTCGAGAAGTTCGACCGGCCGTCGATTGTCGCGGCCGTCCGGCGGGCGTTTGCGTTGAAAGCGCGGAGGCCCGACTGGAAGGCCGTCGTGCATCGCGCGATGGAGCAGGACTTCGGCTGGGAAGCCTCGGCGTTGCGATATGCAGAGGTGTATCACGAACTGACGGTCTAGTCTTCCGTGCCGCGTGCGAGCGCGTGGATCGCGATCTGCACGCGGCTCGTCAGGTTGAGCTTGCGCAGCACGTTGCGAACGTGAATCTTCACGGTGCTTTCGGCCAGATCGAGTTCGCGCGCAATGTCCTTGTTGCTCGCGCCGCGTGCAACGATCCGCACAATGTCGCGCTCGCGCGGCGTCAACGCGGATGGTTCACGGGCATCGCGTGCAGGCAATTCTTCTGCCTTCTGCGGCGTCCTCATTTTCGCGATCAAACGCTGCGTCATGCTTTCCGCGATGACTGATTCGCCACCGGCGGCGCGACGGATCATGGTGGCGAGTGCATCGGCGTCCATGTTCTTGAGCAGATATCCGCACGCGCCTTCGCGCAGCGCGGACGTCAGTTCATCCACGTCTTCGGACACCGTCAGCATGATCACGGCCGTGTCGGGCAAGTCCTGCTGCAGCAACTGCAGCGTCTCGATACCCGATAACCCCGGCATGTTCAGATCGAGCAACACCACATCCGGCCGATGCTGCTTTGCGCGCTTGATTCCCTCGATGCCATCGGCGGCATCCCCCACGACCTCGAAATCCGGCTGGCGCTGCAACAGCGCATGCACGCCGGAGCGGAACAGCGTGTGGTCGTCGATCAACAGAATGCGGATGGTCATGCTGCCTGCCTTCTGCTTGCGGGCAGCAGGAGATGAACGCGTGCGCCGCCGCCCGGCCGGCTTTCGAGTCCG
Organism: Burkholderia sp. PAMC 28687; assembly: GCF_001577465.1. NCBI lineage: Bacteria > Pseudomonadati > Pseudomonadota > Betaproteobacteria > Burkholderiales > Burkholderiaceae > Burkholderia > Burkholderia sp. PAMC 28687. The sequence goes on along the minus strand of NZ_CP014507.1, from coordinate 955,611 downwards.
AGTTGCGCCCCGAGGCGTGCCGCTCGTTCGCGCATGATGTGAAAGCCGACGTGCGCTTCGCCGCGGCTCGCGATGTCGGCCGGGTCGTAACCATCGCCGTCGTCCTGCACGGTCAGATGAAAATCCTCGGCGTTCCTGATGACGACACGCACGTTCGAGGCCGATGCATGTTTGCGCACATTCGACAACGCCTCCTGCAGGATGAACAGCACCTGCAATTGCTGATCGGACGGCAACGGCAGTCCGCTTGCCTCTTCGTAATCGAGGTGCAAGGGCGTGCCCGATTGCCGCTCGAAGCGCGTGACCGTTTCCTCGATGGCATCGCGAAGACTTCCCGCACCGAACTTCGTACGGAAATTCACGAGCAGTTCGCGCACATCTTCGTAACTTTCTTCCAGGCCGCCACGCAGCAGCGGCACGATCTCGCGGATCTCGTTCAAGTCGTCGCGGGTCGCGGCGGTGTCGAGCAGATGTAATTGCATCTTCAGGAAATTGAGGCTTTGCGCAATGCTGTCGTGCAAGCCCTGCGCGACCAGATGGCGCTCCTGCGCCACCGCAAGCTGACGGGCGGCCGCCGCCAGCCGATGGTTCTGCAATGCGGTGCCAAGATGCCGTCCGAGCGTCTCGAGCAACCGCGTCTCGGACGGCAGCATGTCGCGTTCGTGACGAAAGTGCAGCGAGAACGAGCCGAGCGCAATCTGCTTCGAGACGATACCGAACGCAGTGACGGCGGCGAACCCCGCGGTGCTGCAATCGACTGCGGGCGCGCTGATCGAGGCGCGTCCCGAACGCAGGTCCCTGATCACGGCGATACCGCTTGTCGCCACCGCGCCGCAGACGCAATCACTCGCCGGCATGCAGCGTTCAACGTCGGTCATGCGCTCGGGCAATCCTTCCGAGACGACCATATGGAGATTGTCATCGTCCGGGGCGAGTATGCGGACCGAACCTGCATCGGCGTGGAACTGGCGCATCACGCGCGTCAGAAACCCGCGGCACAGCACTTCCACGTCGTGCGCGCCATGCAGGAATGCCGTCATCTCGTAGAGCGCAAGCAGTTCGCCGTTGCGTGCCGAAAGTTGCGCGGTCTTGTGCGTAACGCGCAGCGCCAAGTCCTGGTAAAGGCTTTGGAGTTCGGCCGCCATGCGATTGAAACCCTGCGCCAGATGGCCGAATTCATCGCGCGATTCGACTTGCAGGCGAGCGGTGAATTCGCGTTGTTCAATACGCGACAAACCGCGTTCCAGGCGCCTCACGGGCAGCACGAACCACGCGTAGAGCAGGTACACGATCGCCATGGTGCCAAGGCAGGCCAGTGCCGCGAGCGCGAGTTGCGAGCGCCTGAGCCACGCGGTCTTGCGCGCGTTTTCCTGCTCGATCAGACGCACGAGTGCATCGGCTTGCATGACAAAGGCGGGCAGACGGTCGAGATACAGGTGAGGGGCCATGCCGTTCTGTGCGATCGCGGGTTTCAGCGCGTCGCGCCAGGTCGCCGATACGACATTGAATTGCACGCGTATGGCAGGCGTTTCCGGTAGAAAGAGCGGGCGGACCGGATCGCCCTGGTCGAGCCGCGCGAGCGTCTGGTCGAGTTGTGCGCTTTGCGAAGCCACGTTGGCGGGACGGGCGGCGCGCATTTCGCCGAGCTGGATCGCGATGTTGCCCGCACGCATGCGCAGGCTGCCGGCGTCGTTGATCGCGGCGCCGGCGCCTTCGAGCTGCCACGACAGCCACAGCGTCCCCACGATCATCGATAAGAACAGCGCCAGCGCCACGCCCGACAATGTGACGATGCGGGTGGAAAGCCGGTAGCGCAGGGGTGTGGCGGGCGAAGCCGCGTGAAAGAGAAGGTCGGACATTGGACTGCGGGTGGAAGCCGGGTTGATGCCAGGAAAAAGCAAAGACTCCTGATTATCCGGCGTACCCGCAGCTTAAAGCGAAAGTCCGACTGTTTTACATATGAACTCCCCAATCCCCGCGACGTCCGCCAGAGGCAGAAGCGGAACATTGGGTGCGGCATGAAGACGCGGGGCGTCGTCGGTGGCGATGGCGAGGATCGCCGTATCGGAGAGATACAGCGGATCGCGACCCTCGCCCGGCCGCACGACTTCCAGACGCGGCAATGGCTCCCGCGTGAAGCCTTCCACGAGCGTGAGGTCAGCGGGACTCAGCCGCGCAATCAGATCAGTAAGCGGCGGCTCGGGACCATCGTACAACTCACGCACGATCGCGTAACGGTACGGCGAAGCGATCAGCACTTCTCCCGCGCCGGCGGCGCGAAACCGTGCGCTGTCCTTGCCGGGCGGTTCCAGATCGATCGAATGATGGCTGTGTTTCACCACGTTCACAATCAGGCCGCGCGCCTGGAACCAGGGCAGGAGCGCTTCAATCAGCGTGGTCTTGCCTTGTCCCGAACGCCCGCAGATTCCGAAGATGTGCAGCTTTGCCGCCGCTTGCGTCATATCGCTTTCCCGTCTTTCCAACCCTTGATATCCGCGCGCGCTACTGCTTCGGTGACATAGCGCTGTTCGGCAAGGTCGCGCAGTGCGAGCGACATCGCTTCGCGGATACGCAACTCGACCTGTTCGAACGGCAATATTCTGCCAGGCGATTTTTCGTGAACGCGGACAATATGAAAACCGAATTCCGTTTCCACGAGCGCAGGGCAGAGCGTGCCGGCGGGCGCGGCGAATACCGCGCGCTCGAATTCTGCCACGGTATCGCCGCGGCCGATTTCTCCGAGCGCGCCGCCATCCCGTCCCGAGGGGCAATTGGACAACGTCCGCGCAGCATCGACGAAACGCAGTTCGATGTCGGCGCCCGCTCCCAGCAACGCGTCGAGCGTTTGCTGCGCGCGTTTTCTCAGCGCCGCCAGGTCCACGCGTTCGGTCACCTGGAACAGGATGTGGCTGACCCTCGCGCGCTCGTTCACGCGCCAGCGTTCCTGATCCGCCAGGTAATGGCGCTTGCACTCTTCGTGCGTGGGCGCGGCGGTCCCGGTGATCTGATGCTCGAGCAGCGCTTCGATCAACTCCTCGTCGCTCGCAGCGGACGCGAGGTCCAGATCTGCGGCTTCATCGAGGAGCACGCGGCGCAGCACCGCCGCCGTCAGCGCCGCCTGATGTGCGTCGGGCGTCTCTGCTTCGCCGGCCAACTCGCGTTCGATATCCTGGTCTGTCAGTTCCGTGCCGTTGACTGTGATTGCCATGATGTTCCTTTCCAAACAATAAGCGCGAACAAGCGCCGATCAGCGCGGCCGAACGATCTGCCATGCGCGGCCCAGATACGTCACGGAGGCGAAGCCGCTCCAGACATGCACGAGCCGCGTGAACGGGAAGATCACGAAGAGCGTCATGCCCATGAAGAGATGCAGGCGGAACAGCAGCGGGGTGTTCGCAACGAAGCTCGGGGCGTCGCCCCGGAACGTGACCACGTGCTGCGCCCACGTCATCAGCTGAACCATCACGTGACCGTCCATATGAGCGGACGATTCTCCGATCGTCGTCAGTCCCAGCAGCAGCGTGCAAAGAATCCAGAGCAGCAGGACCTTGTCGCCCGTGCGGGTGACGGCCGAAACACGCGCGTTGGTCATGCGCTGATGAATCAGGATCAGCAGTCCCGACAGGCACAGCCATCCCATGATGCCGCCGGCGATCATCGCGACGGCTTGTTTCGTGCTGTGATCGACACCGAGAAAATCCCATACGGCGACCGGCGTCAGCAAGCCGGCGAGATGCCCGAAGAACAACCCGAGAATGCCAATGTGGAACAGGATATTGCCCAGCCGCAAATTGCCGCGATGAAGCATCTGCGAGCTGTCGGTTTTCCATGTGTACTGCTCGCGCTCGAAACGCGCGAGGCTGCCGAACAGGAAGATGGCGGCCGCGATATACGGATAAATGCCGAACAGAAATTGATTGAGCATGAGCGGGTCCCTTGAACTCAGTTGGCCGTGGCCGGTGGACGCGGATGGAAATGCACCGGCTGGGCCATCGGCGTGGACGTGGATGGAGCAAGCAGCGGTTCGACTCCGTCCGCGCCCGGGCCGAAGCGTTCGAGCGCCTCGTCCATGTCGCGAACAGGTGGAATCTCGGCGGCTTGCGGGACGACATCGGTCATTGAACGCAGGACTGTGAAGACACCGGCGTACGGGCTTTGATCGCGAGCAAGACGGTCGCCTAACGCGGCGAGGACGTGGATGGCTTCGTCGAGTAAAGCACGTGCTTCGGAGGGCTCGATGTTGCCGAGGACTTCCAGAAACAGCGGCACGTGGTCCGGCAATTCGTTCGTCGCCATTTCGAGGCCATGCCGGCGGTATTCATCGAGCAGATCGACCATGGCTTGTCCGCGGTCCCGGCTTTCGCCGTGAACGTGCTCGAACAGATGCAGCGAATGCGCCGGATTCCGGTCGAATGTCGCGACGTAGTTCTCCTGCAACTCGATCAACGGGGATGCATTGAGCAAGGCGACGAGCGGCTGTAGCGCGGCGCGGGTCGTGTCCGGGAACGCTTGCAGCTCCTGATCGATCTCGCCAAGTGCATCGAGCAATTCCTGCTCGGGGTAGTCGAGCAAGGTCGCGAGCAACGTGTAGATGGAAAGCGTGGTGTTCATGACGAGGCCTCAGCTTGCTTGCGCGACTTCGGCATGTCGGCGAATACCACGCTGCCCTGCGGTTTCTTGCCGAACAACGATCCTTCCGAGACCCCGCCCGAGCAGCCATTGCCAAACGTAAAGCCGCAACTGCCTTTGTCGTTGAAGCTGTCTTCGACGATTTCCTTATGCGATGACGGCACGACGAAACGGTCTTCGTAGTTCGCAATGGCCATCGTCTGGTACATGTCTTCGACTTGTGCGGGCGTGATGTTCAGGCCCTTCAGCAATTCCGGTTCGGCGCGGCCATGCACGACTTCAGCGCGCTTGAACGCGCGCATGGCGAGCATGCGTTCGAGAGCGGACGTGACTGGGGCTTCGTCGCCGGCGGTCAGCAGGTTGGCCAGATACTTCACCGGAATGCGCAGGCTCTTCACGTCCGGAATGATGCCGTCCATGCCGATATGACCCGCATCCGCCGCCGATTGAATCGGCGAAAGGGGCGGGATGTACCAGACCATCGGCAACGTCCGGTACTCGGGATGCAGCGGAAACGCGACCTTCCATTCAACCGCCATCTTGTAGACCGGCGACTTGCGTGCGGAATCCAGCCAGCTTTGCGCAATGCCTTGCGCGAGCGCTTCGGCCTGCACGGCGGGATCGTGCGGATCGAGGAACACATCGAGCTGCGACTGATACAGGTCCTTCTCGTTTTCAACCGCTGCCGCGTCGCCAATCTTGTCGGCGTCATAGAGCAGCACGCCGAGATAGCGAATCCGTCCCACGCACGTCTCCGAGCATACGGTCGGCTGGCCTGCTTCAAGTCGCGGATAGCAAAAGATGCACTTTTCGGCCTTGCCGCTTTTCCAGTTGAAGTAGATCTTCTTGTACGGGCACCCCGAGATGCACATGCGCCAGCCGCGGCACTTGTCCTGATCGACGAGAACAATGCCGTCGTCTTCGCGCTTATAAACAGAACCTGACGGGCACGACGCCACGCACGCCGGGTTCAGGCAGTGCTCGCACAGCCGCGGCAAATACATCATGAAGGTGTTTTCGAAGGTGGCGTACATCTCCTTCTGCACGTTCTCGAACAACGCGTCACGACCACGCGATGAAAACTCGCCGCCCAGATCGTCTTCCCAGTTCGGACCCCAGACGATCTTGTCCATCTTTTTGCCGGTGATGACTGAAACAGGGCGCGCGGTCGGCGGCGTCTCGCTCAGGCGCGCTTTCTGCAAATGCTCGTAGTCGAACGTGAACGGCTCATAGTAATCGTCGATAGCCGGCAGATTCGGGTTCGCGAACAGGTTTGCGAGCACCTTCAGCTTGCCGCCCTGGCGTGGACGCAGTCGGCCAGATGCATCGCGTATCCAGCCACCTTGCCACTTCTTCTGGTTCTCCCATTCCTTCGGATAACCGATGCCGGGTTTCGTCTCCACGTTGTTGAACCACGCGTACTCCACGCCGTCGCGCGAGGTCCACACGTTCTTGCACGTCACGGAGCACGTATGGCAACCGATGCATTTATCCAGATTCAACACCATTGCGACTTGCGCACGAATTTTCACGATGCAGCTCCTTCATGTTCCTTCAGCGGACCTTCGAGCCACGCCACTTTTTTCATCTTGCGCACGATCACGTACTCGTCGCGGTTCGATCCCACGGTGCCGTAGTAATTGAAACCGTAGGCTTGCTGCGCGTACCCGCCGATCATGTGCGTCGGCTTGAGCACCGTGCGCGTGACCGAGTTGTGGATGCCGCCGCGCATGCCGCTTGTTTCGGCCCCCGGCACGTTCACGATCTTTTCCTGCGCGTGATACATCAGGCACATGCCTCGCGGCACGCGCTGGCTCACCACGACCCGCGCTGTCAGCGTGCCGTTCACGTTGAACACTTCCACCCAGTCGTTATCGACGAGACCTGCTTCTTTTGCCTCTGCTTCAGACACCCACACGTGAGGTCCGCCGCGCGAGAGCGTCAACATGCGCAGGTTGTCCGAGTAAGTGGAGTGGATGCCCCATTTCTGGTGCGGCGTGATCCAGTTGAGCACGAGCTCATGCTCGCCGTTGGGCTTTGCGCCAAGCATGGCGGTGACGGTTTTCGTGTTGATCGCCGGCCGATACACGCACGAGCCTTCGCCGAAATCCAGCATCCAGCGATGATCCTGGTAGAACTGCTGGCGGCCCGTCAGCGTGCGCCATGGGATCAGTTCATGCACGTTCGTATAACCGGCGTTGTAGCTGACTTCCTCGGATTCGAGGCCCGACCATGTGGGCGCGGAAATGATCTTGCGCGGCTGTGCCTGGACATCGCGGAAACGGATCTTGTCGTGCTCGCGGCCAAGCGCGAGGTGCGCGTGTTCGCGTCCCGTGATCTTCGACAATGCTTCCCACGCCTTGACTGCCACATGCCCGTTGGTTTCCGGCGCGAACGTGAGGATCATCTCGGCTGCATCGATAGCCGTATCCAGACGCGGACGTCCTAGGCTCACGCCCGGTTCGGTGACGGTTTTCGTGATGTCCGCGAGCTCGCCGACTTCCTGCTTGCTATTCCAGTTGATGCCCTTGCCGCCGTTGCCTTGCGTATCGAGCAGCGGTCCGACCGACGTGAACTTGCGATACACATCCTTGTAGTTACGCTCGACGACGGTCATGGACGGTGCGGTCTTGCCCGGAATCAAGTCGCATTCGCCCGCACGCCAGTCCTTAGGTTCGAACGGTTGGCCGAGCTCGCCCGGGGTGTCGTGCATGAGCGGCGTGCAGACCAGGTCGGTGCGCGTGCCCAGATGCGCACCGCCGATTTCCGCGAACTTTTCGGCAATGCCCTTGTAGATTTCCCAGTCGCTCTTGCTTTCCCATAACGGTTGCACGGCTTCCGACAACGGATGAATGAACGGATGCATATCCGATGTATTGAGGTCGTCCTTCTCGTACCACGTTGCGGTCGGCAACACGATGTCGCCGTAGAGGCAGGTCGTGCTCATGCGGAAATCGAGCACCGTCAGAAGATCGAGTTTGCCTTCGGCGGCGGGGCGCACGTTGACTTCGCCCGGCATGATGGCGTCGTTTTCATCGGAGAAGAGGGCGAACTGTGAGATTCGTTAAGAATCAAGTAGTTACGAACTTGAAAATGTAGCCTGATGGACACGACTGCGGGACAAAAGGTGAGGAACGGGAGAACAACTAACGAGTAGGACTACCGATGAGACTGTTACGAGTAGTGATGTAGAAACAATGTCTAGCCGTGAGATTGCCGTGTTGGTCGAGAAGCGGCACGATAACGTAAAGCGGGTTATCGAGATGCTTGCAGAGAGGCGGGTTATTACACTCCCTCAAATTGAGGAAGTCTCCAATTCTGGCCTTGGACCTAAGCCGGTAATGGAGTACAGGCTAGGCAAGCGTGACAGTTACGTAAGCGCACGATTGAGCGTCTAGTGGATCGCCGGGTAATTATCCAACCGCCATTGGTGGACGAACAAGTTATCGACACTATTGTAGAACCCGCGCTGCGGGATGTACCTTTTACTGACTCGCTGGTAGCGCGTGGAGTTATTACTTCTCCCGCGTTGCGGGAAAAGCCCACTTCTGGTAGGCCTCTCATAGAGTATCTGGTAACAAAGCGGGACAGTTATGTAGTCGTCGCGCAGCTTTCCCCGGAGACTAAAATCATGCACTCGCGTTTCGGGAGGTTGTAGGTAAGGAATTCACGCATCGCACCGCTTCCTATCGCAATTGGGACCATCCGGCGGAAACCCGCCGATTGGTCTACCTCGCCCATTTGCTCAAACATCCTGACGATATCGCCTACAACTTTAGGGTGCGCCTTACCCGTGCGCTCCGCAATCTCCCGGCTGCTCATGGTCGGAACGCCCTGCCCGTTAGCAGGCTGGGGACCTGAAACCCTTACCCAGTATGGCTTTGCGGGCCGTTTTTGGGTAGCACGATGAGATTAAGATAAGAGAGAAAGAAAATTCTTATTCGCAGTAGGCTTAGGCTAGTAGTTTTAGTACCTGCCCCACAATGCGAAATTATCTAGAGCTAGGAGATAGACGATCCCGCTACCCGGATAAACTCTAGCTACTACTAGGCTAGTTCACATTATGGTATGTTCCCCACGTATTGGGGAGACCGACAACACACTATCCTCCCGAATGGCTGCATCTCCCGAAATGATGCCGACGCCCTGAGACGCCGCACTAGGGTTATCACCTACTAAACCACCTTACTATATCAATTTCCGCAACAATAGCCGTTTTCGCGCTACTTAGTACGAGTCCACAAATAGACTACTAAATATCTCCTATTATCAACGCCTTACGCGCAACTTTTCGGATGGTGGTATGCTGTGTGGGTATTGAGATAAGACGGTTGCCCTCCACCCGTTGATTGTGTTGTTTGATGTAATGGTAATAGTCCCCCGCAGTACCCCAAATCCCCAGAGCTTCACGCCGCGCACTGACCCTAACCGGGCCGGGTGCATTCCTATTTGTCTACAAACCAATTGAGAATTATCTACCATGATTAATCACAACGTACCCGAAGTACCTTACTCAGAGGACCGAGTTATTAGCACACGCGTTAATCCCGAATTCCATCGGCAACTCCGTCAAGTAGCTACCGAGATGGATTGCTCTGTAGCTGCTGTTATTAAATTGTCCGTCGAACACTTCATTGCTAAGGCTAACCACTAATGACCGTAGGCGTTCAATGCTTCGATCAAGCGGGAAATATGCTTGTTGATATCACTTCGCGTCTAGGTCGCTTTGCAGGTTCCGTTAGTCTTATCGACACTTCAAGTGGTTCCGCAACCGTTCCAGTACCGGGGACGATATGGTACGCATTCCAGCCCTCGGGAATATGGGGCCTTCCTACGATGGATTGCTTGCGGCCTAACTTTAGTGTCTCCGGTGCTACCGTTAGCTGGACTTACCCCGCAGCAGCTACTAAGCAGCCCTACATAGTTCTGGGCACCCTATTTTACGGGGTCTATTAACGCACAAGAGTAGTACCAGTAGGCCCGTTCATCTCTGATCCCGGATAGGCCGCTAGCAGTATCGATCACATAAGCAAGTTCATCGCTAGACCAGCCGAGCTTGACGATATAAACATCACGGTCATTGTTGATGCCGGGAATTTTCCCTGCCAGCAGTAATAAGGAATCCAAATGTTCAATTTTAACAAAAAGTCAGAAGTCGTAATTACGCCTATCACCGCTAGCTCGAAGCTTACCCTCGCCGATGTAATGTCTGCTGTGTCGGTAGCTCCTCCGCATCCGCCTGTGGTTTATCACTATACCGAGGATGCCGGTCAATTCCCCCCGTCCGACTTGACGCGCCGCGCGGCTATCTGGCAAGAGCGTAACGCTGCAGCATTGGCGTACGAGGGCGATAGTGTGGAGACGATTACGGCTGAATTGAACGCCATTAGCGACGCGATCAAAGTACAGAATTCGACCATCGGACGCCTGCGTGCGGAGCTTATCGCTGCGACTGGCGGGCATGCGGCTGTACTGGCTGCTGCGGCTGCACACATCGACCTGGTATTCGATCCCGCACTGGTCACGGGGCAGAATGTGGCTACGAACGAGATTGGCCGCCTGATGACACAGCAGGCGTGTGTACGGGGCCGGCTGGTTATGGCTACAGCGCATGAGACCGCAAAGGGCGAGCTTGTCGCCACTCTTAACGCGCTGCTTGGTGGCCTTAAGTAATTGGCTGTACGTATAAACTTCGCGTCCGTCGCAACTAAACAATAAGGAATACACAATGATTGATTATAAAGAGCTAGGACAGTCGTATCGGTACTCGATGACTTCGGAGCAGCGTAAAGCTGCAATCGCTGGTATCACGAAACAGACGCTAAATCATAAGGCTACGTTCTCTGTCGTGGTCGGCCCTAAGTACGCACAGAAAGCCTTGTATCTCACGCCTGAGCAATTTGCGGAATTCAATGTTGGCTTTAGCCGGACTGATACACAATGAGCGCACGGAACATTGCGGGTTACGCTAGTACGTCAGATTTGGACCGCACTGGCGATACCGTTGATGTGAGCGGAGCTACGTTTAAGCTACCTTTGCCTCTACTGCTGCAGCACGATCACAAGCAGGTCGTCGGGACAGTAACTAGCATGCAGTTAGTAGGGAATAAGCTACTGGCTAACGCTACGTTGCTTCCCGCTGGCGTAGATGCCCTCGCGGATAACACGTGGAGTAAGTTGCAGGCTAAGGCGCTTAGTTCTTTCAGCGTGGGATTTATGCCTATCGACGGACATAAGATTGATACGGGCATGCACTATAGCAAGATAGAGATTCATGAATTGTCGGTTGTGAGTGTTCCTGCCAACTCAGGGGCACAGATCATTGCGGTAGCGAGTGAGGCGAAGTCGTTGCCAGTAGCTACTACCGGTATCCCGAAGGACGCTAAGCCTACGTATAACTTTACGAAGGACCCTGCGGCTAAGCCACGCGAAAAGCTGGTACTGTCGTATCGGCGATGGGCGCATCCTGTTTAAGTAACAACGAACTCAATGCCGGGGATTGTCTCCGGCGAAACTAGTAAGGAATACATAGAATGAACGATACGAATACGAACCGTCTCCCGCTGCGTGACAATGAAACTTCTGCGGTGCTTTACTTTTCCCCGCAAGGATACGCACGGGTACGCAATATGGGTTTCCTGCATAAGCGTTCAATGTGCAACATGGCTCGACTTTTGGTAGCTACTATTCTGCGCGAGGAACAGCCAAAGTTTAAGGACGCTGAATATAGCGCGTTCGATATGACTTGGAAGCTGGCGATTACGTTGGAGACTAAGTCACTGAATCGGCTGATTGCCCGTGCTGAGAATCGGGGCGTTCCCGTCGAGTGCCTTGGCGAGTTTATCTCCAACTACACGGTGCAATCGTGAGCCGGGCTAGTCTGGTTCGCCATGCAAAGGCGCGGCACATTCCGCTTGTCGTGACCAAAGGGAAGGTCTCGTACCCTAAGTCGATTGATGATCTGCGCATTGAGCTAATGGAAAGTTTCTACGGGCCTAACCTTGGGGTTATCAAGGGTACGGCTCCTGATATCGATGCACGGATTGATTGGGCTGCAAAGACGCATGATGGTAAGTGCGGGCCTGATCTACTTAGAAGCCAGCTATGTATTCTCCTCGCTAACAAGGATCGGGCTGAGGCTAAGCGATTATCCGAAGAACGAGTAAAGGATAGTGCGGCTATTTCAGCTTTGTTAAATAGTGCTCGCCAATATTTAGTGTTGGCTAATGTCGCGCTTAACCTGCATGGGATAGCTGTAGGCTTGCGTGGTTATCCGCCGGTAGACTATCGCCCTTCGCCATTCACACTAGAGGATATCTAATGAACCTGTTCGATATCTTTCGAAACAAAGAATTCTCACTCCGCACTCTACACAATGACCTGTGCTATCTATCCTTTGATTCCGCACCGTCTCTCCGAGATATGGCTAGTGCTGTCTTTGGTAGGGACGCCATGAATTGGGCTAATTCCCAGACCGAGTACATGGATGGCGAACCGGAGTCGGAGGCGCTTATGTGGGCGGGGTTACTTGCGACACACAAGGCGCTCACTATCCTCTCGGAAGCCAAGTATGCATTCGTTCCTTTGAAGCCCTCAGAGAGAATACCTGCGTGGAATGGGCCTAGTGATGTGGGGCGATTAGCCGTAGCGAGGGCCGCACAGTTGCAGTTAGCTATCGACGTATTCCACGAAGTCACGCAGGAGATTATGAGCAAGTATCCCGATGATGTAAAAGTGAAAACTTACTTCCTCACCTTGGCTAAGGATGTACCGAAACAGGAAACTCCTGGGGCTAGATCAAAGGTAGCAGCTATCGGCAAGGCAAACGATAATGCCCGGTAAGTCAACAAGGGGGCAACGTAACATAGACTGGTTAGAGCGGCACTGTGTTGTTCCTAGCGGACCCCGTGCAGTAGTGGGGAAGCCTCTAAGGTTCGCTCCGTTCCAAAGGAAATTCCTACTAGACATTTTCGACAATCCGCACGGGACTAGTCGGGCTTATCTTAGCGTGGGACGAAAGGCAGGCAAGACGTTAGTTGCTGCGTGTGTAGTCTTACTCTACTTGTGCGGCCCGGAAGCTACCCGTAATAGCCAGATAGTCTCAGGTGCGAATAGTAAGGATCAGGCGGGACACATATACACGGCGTTGTCTAAGATGGTGGCAATGTCTCCCGCGCTAAGGTCTCGCGTTCAGTGTACCGAGCATACGAAGACTGCTAAGTGTGCGGGTACGGGTAGCGTTTATATGCCTCTAGCTGCTGACGGAAAGACAGCTATGGGATTGTCCCCAGTGCTGGTTATCCTAGATGAGATTGGGCAGATTGAGGAGGCAGATAGCCTGTTCGTGGATTCCCTCACGACCTCACAGCTTGCCTTTGGTAGCGAAGCATTGCTCATTGCTATCAGTACGCAGGCCCCCCTCGATTCCAGTCTGTTCTCTCTCTGGCTAGATGACGCTGCTAAGGGCGAGGACCCTACGGTAGTCAGTCATCTTTATGCGGCCCCCGAGGAGGCGGAGCTAGATGATCCTGCAGCTTTGATTGCAGCTAACCCAGGCATTGGTCATTACACGGACCTCGATACTCTCATGCGGTCTGCGAAGGCTGCGAAGCGTGGGCTTAACTCGAATGGGTTTCGTAACCTTAACCTGAATATGCGGGTGGATACCTCGGACCCGTGGATGCCCGTTTCTGTATGGGCGGAAACCTTCGGGGAGCTAGTGCCGTGGAAGGAATGCCAGTACGTTACCGGGGGGCTTGACCTGAGCGAGTCCGTGGACATTACCGCGTTCGTATTGGCGGGCGTTAGGCCGGATGGAACTTGGCAGGTACGGAGCTATGCATGGAAGCCCGCCGAGACGCTACAGGCCCATGCCGACCGCGACAAGAGGCCGTATGCGGAATGGGTACGGGATGGAAAGCTTCGTACTACTCCGGGACGGACCATTGACCCGGATCAGGTAGCCAAGGAGATTCATGCTATTTGCAAGGCTGCAGGTGTCGGTCGGGCGTTCTATGACCCTGCCTATTACGGGCGGTTTAAACGCGCGTGGGATGAGTTGCCGGAGTCTGGCGTGGAGTGGGAAGCCCTTAAGCAAACAATTGTGTACCTCACTGAGCCGACTAAGGCCCTGCGGGACGCACTCGTAGCAGGAACCTGTGTTCACTCCGACGACGATGTAGTTTTGACTATGTGCGTCCTCAATGCTAAGTCATACGAGGATATTAACCTGAACACTCGTCTTATTAAAAAGAAGGCGATGGGCCGAATTGATGCTGCTGCGGCTGCAGTTAATGCGGTATCGGGATTGGTTAATTACGTTAGCCCGCCCAGCTTTAATATCTGGTTCACAAACTCCGGACTTGCCGATACAGCTAACGCCCGTGCAATTATGCGGGAATTCAATCCCTTTCTCTAATGGCGATATAATGACCGAAATTATTAAGAAGCGAAGGACTCGTGCAGAAATTGCACTGGCTAAATTACCACAATGCCCAAGTGGATTATCTGGGAAGGCATATTCATTCTGGCCGATGGTAGTTAATTGTCGATTACTAGAGGACTGGACGCAATTAGATTTAGAAGTGGCGGGTAGATTATGTGAGGCGCTGGCGATGCATAAATCGGCAGTACAGAGTTTGGCAGGCCAGTCCCTTATTATCGAGACTGTAAAGAATCGCGTTACCGTATCTGCTCCCAATCCGCTAATTGCTATTGTCTCCAGTATGGCTAACGATATTCGATCTTATTATAGAGCGCTCAGTTTAAAGAGTCCTCTTATGCCGAGTAGGCTTGCGGATAGAGCAGCTAATGCGAAAGAGGTATTCGAGGACTGTGCAGACTTTCCCGTTTATAATTAATGGCGACTAATCCCGAAAGTAGATGGTATCGGGATGGTCCTAACCCGTATGACCATCACTGGCAAAAGTTTAGGGCTAACGCTATTCAATGTACTCCCTTGTGCGTAGTCTGCATGATGCAAAACCGGACTGTTCCTACTGTCGTATTCGATCACGGGATACGGGCTAAGGGGAATTCCGTGTTATTCGGGAGTAATTCTACGTGGTTTAACATGCTCGAAGGTTCGGATAAGGATAACTTTCTTATCCCCTTGTGCGTAAATTGCCATGCCACTAAGACCGGTAGTGAGAAGAAAGGATTCATCTGTAGGCCGGATGGAACCGCATTACCGGGAAGGAATTCTAGTAAATACGACCTGCTAGAGTTTGGATACGATAATCGCGGTCTCCCAATAGATATGAGGGCTGTGGTCCGTTACCTCCACACAATCTACCGTGCCGAAGTGGGCTGGGGCGTCAGCACAGGCCCGCTGCTGGCTTAGGCGAGTATTCCCGCTAGTTGGGTAGGTCTCCGACGATTCAAGCCCGTCTATGGCGTTTCTGGCCCATTTTCCATACAAGCCACTAGAACAACACGGAACTGTCGATTCGGAGCCGATGAAGCCTATGTTTATCACTACCCCCCGTCATTAGGTTAGTTCTATCAGGCCAACTTTGTAAACTTTACATTGATGCGCACAGTTTGAGTGCATGATTGAATGGTTTACATCTCATGATAGTAACGATGTAGATAATGCATTGATTGCTATTTATCTTATTCTCTTTCTTTGTCTCGCTGAGTGACGACACGATAGACCACACATACATACAGTACATAGGCCATGTGTATAGCACGAGGCATGCGCTTAGCAGGCCGAGTATATCTACTGTGATAGGGTGCTGTGTATAACAGGCCTATGTATGTACTGTATTAGGCCCATTGTATTAACCGCTCTATATCTATCACGTTATAAATAACAATTCACATTTAAGGATTAACTATGCTTGAGGCTAAGTTGGAGCTACGTACTAAGCGTACCCATAGCAACAGTGGTTATCGTATTAGACGAAAGTGTACTGCTGTGTCAGGCCAGGTATCAGTAGCTATAGAGCAAATACGCTCTAGTGGTTATTCATTCTTATCTATCAAGACCAACGATAAGGATGTTACAGTTATCCGATATAAAGATAGCAGTAATGAGATTAACGAGTTAGTAATTAATCCATAAGGAATAGCCGACTTGATTAACCTGGCTGTACGTAATCCATGCCTACGAATATCCGCATTCAAAGAGCATGATAATCATGTGGTAGATAGATGGTTTCATCTTAATCCGGTTAATTCTAAATATCATGAGATTGATAATCGACCAGATGTATATGATATCGATGGGCTGTATATAGATGATGTGGAATACGAAGATGACTAGACGTAGACCAGGCCACGGTAAGATATGTCCGGTGAGTGCGAACTATAATTTACATTGGGACCGGCTTATTCGGGCCAATGGTAAGTTTAACGATGTATCCTTAGGCCGTGCTGTAATCTTATATGCGCCAGAATATTCAGGTGTGCCTAGTCTTACGAGGAGCTATATCCACAAGGATGAGCATGAAACTGTAGTCAATCATGAAATGAGTTTCGAAGAAGCTGGCCTGATATTGCAGATGGAGGATTATAGAACTCGTGAAACTCCTCTAAAGATTTATAGCCCGCGTATCTATCGGAAAATTGCTGATATCGCACTATCGGGTGCGAGGGCGCGTCTGGTACGTGCGCGGCGAGCCAGGCATACCCACATGGCGGTTTCTTACGCTCGTTCCCGTAGGTGGTTTCCCACGTCCGAAGATGACTTACTGTTCCCTTACTAACCGTGCGTGGCCCGAGAAATACACGTTTTATTTGGGGTTCTCTAAGGGGAAAACACAAGATATAGTGGTCTGAGGCGTCAATGACACTAGATATAGTAGGTCGGAACAATTTTTTCCCATAGGCCCGTAAAGCACGACCCTTACCCAGCAAGGCTTTGCGCCTAATTAGGGCAGCATCATTTTCCTTCGTTGTATCATTTGGAGACACACACATGAGACTCAAGCCCAGCAAGAGATTCCGCTCGGTTGAACAGGCGGTTCAATACCGCATGGAGCTATACCTTGACGAGCTAGACGGAGCGCCGCCCGTGGACGTACACGCAATGGTGGTCTCGGCTATTGAGAAGCCGCTAATCAAATTGATGCTCCAGCATGCCGGAGGCAACAAGTCATTGGCCGCACAGTACCTTGGCATGGGTCGCCAAACGCTGTACGCAAAGATGACACAGCACAAGATTGAGTACCCCACTTAAAAGGAGTCACATGGTCCTCGACACCGAAGAACGAATTTTGGATTTTTCTACGCCCGCTACTACGATGGTTTCTGTCGTATGCCAGAACCCTTCCCTCGGCGCACTGAGTGCTGAAGAGTTATCCAGTATCGTGGCAGGTAAGATGAAATGCGATGTGGATAAGGTTAAGCTAAACGGGGCCGTTAAGGTTGCCGACCAGAAACGAGTATATGAAATTCTATCTAGCTGGGGATATTCTGCGGTATGGAAGACACTAAAGGATGTACGTGACCTAGTAATTAATTATGTGCCGAAATATCCTACTCCCGTTTGGATTGAGCACGATTGCATTATTGTGGACGGAGAGACGCATAAGTTTGTTTTTAACCGTACCGATATAACGGCGGAGCATAATCACTACTTGGGTATTAGCGTAGACGGTAAGGCCGTTACCTTGGGCGTGCTACTGAACGCACTAGATATTTCAGGGACGTTCTCCAAGTTGTCTAACGCCGCATATTATCGTGCCACCCAAGAGGCCCGTGAGTATCGAGACGCTCTACGGGAACAGGCCGAGGAGGTTTATGCTCCCCTCAAGGCCGTGCAGTGGGTGGAGGCCTGCAAGCAATACTTGACTGAGGCTCAAGCACGAGTTGCCGAATTTGCAGCAGCAGGCGCTTACGCTTAACGAACTAGGTGCCCCGTGCCATCCTGTCCGCTACCGTGTCACCGGTAACGTTACCGGTGACCCTATTTCTACCCTGGAAATTGGCGTTACCCCAATCCTGCGCACTCGCCACAATCGCGGCCTGCTGCCCTTCAAGTGGCAACGTTGCCACTTGACCTATCCCGGTAACTTAACTCCCGGTAGCTTGTATTTAGCCATAGCCTCTACGAGCGGCCTAAGTGGATGAAATGCTCCGCCGTAGTCTCCCGCTGCGTCTCCCTCGCTGTGGCCTTGTATCGCGTCCCTGACGCCCTTATCAATCCCGTGCTCCCGGCAGATATCTTTGAACAGGTGGCGGAATGAATGGAAAGACTTCTTGTTGTCGATAGCTGGACAGTGTGCGCGGAGATACTTCGGGAACCAGCTAGAGAACTTGGACGTTTCGCGTCCGAACTTATCCGGGACCATAGCGGGGAACAGCCGTGCTCCTTTCTGGCTGGCTACGTACTTCAAGAATCCTAAATCTAACAGTGCCTTGTGGATGGGTATCCGCCTATGAGACGCCGTGTTCTTGATACCCTGACCTTCTCCCTCGTCGGTGACGTAGATAACGGGTACGGTTCTCTCGATCCCCTTACCATCTCGATAAGTCTCCTCACGAATATCACCGGGGGATAGCTGGCCTAGTTCCTCAAGGCGTGCCCCCGTAAATAGTCCGAGCAGCGGTAGCCAGTAAGCAGCCTCGCCACATCCGGGAATAGGTCGGAGTCCTTGCGAATACACAGGACTGGCGAAGATAAGGTTAAGGTCCGCATGGCTAAATGGAGGCTTAGCTACGCCGCGTCTAGCCTTACCCTCAGTCTTGATGCCTTTAGCGGGATTGCCTATCGTAGGATCAACCCCGAACAGTGCGCTGAGTAGCGATAGCTGCTTTCTTATCGTGGCAGGAGCTAATCCCATATCAGCAAGCGACTTCTGAAAATCCAACACATGCTGTCGTGTGTAGGACCGTGCTGGATGCTTGCCCGCCACCTCGTGGAACCGAGATATAACCATATGCATGCTGGCTACCGTAGACGAGTCTGGCCGTCTAGCTTTCTGCCATACCGGAAGTATCCCTATTAGACCCGTGGAGGGCTTGCTAGGCGATTCGGCTACATGGGTAGCGGGTACGTGTGTTGGAGGCGGCTGTACGGGCTGTCCTGCGGTCCTGTTCGTGATGCGGCGTACTACCTCCTCGATATCGGCTAGTCGCTGCTCGCGTTCAGCCTTTGCAGCCACGTATCTATCGTGCTCCTGCTCCTCGCTCTCTGTCGGGTGTGCAAGCGCATACGCGCTGTCCTCCATTGCATCCGCTTCCTGCTGAGAGAAGGCAGGCCACTGCGCCCCGGTCTGAGGGGTGTGTCCAGTTTTGGATATACCCGCACGTAGGCCGTCGAATAGCTCATTGAATTCCACGTCTATCTGACTCTTACGCTTAGCTGCTTCCCGTGGATCACCTGTGCCTAGCGCCTTCTGGAATTCCTTCTTTCCACCATATGCCTCGATCAAATCGGCAGGTACGCGCCTACGGTAATGGTACCGTCCACCCCTTCGAATAACATGCTCCACGATAATCTCCTGTGCTACAACCACGCGGAACATTTTCTTCCGGAAACCCATACAGGGCATGGAATCTAGTGTACACTTGGCTTGTCGTGTGGGCAACAAAGAAGAGGGCGTTCTGCGTGCCGAGCAAATACTTCAGGAAATACTCGTGCCCCTTGCCCGAACTGCCCAGGATGTTCGAGCGCCAGACGAACATGTTGCGCGGGAAGTTGACGGGGTTGTCCGGGTCGTCGCAGGAGAACTGCAGCTTGCCTGACTTCAGGCGGTCCACCACGTAATCCACGGGCTTCATGCCGGCGTGGACGGCCGCGTCAGTGAGGTCGAGCGGGTTTGCACCGAGTTGCGGTGCGCTCGGCAACCAGCCCATGCGCTCGGACTTCGCGTTGAGATCGAGCATGGAGAGGTGCGAATACTTGCCGATGTTCGCGGTCGGCGCGAGGACTTCACTCAGGCCCACTTTCTCGTGACGCCACTGACTCGTGTGGTTGTAGAAGAACGACGTGCCGTTCATCTGGCGCGGCGGCTTCGACCAGTCGAGCGCGAATGCGAGCGGCGCCCAGCCGAACTGCGGACGCAGCTTTTCCTGGCCTACGTAGTGCGCCCAGCCGCCGCCGCTCTTGCCCACGCAACCGCACATCATCAGGAGGTTGATGATGCCGCGATAAATCATGTCGTTGTGATACCAGTGATTGAGCGCCGCGCCCACGATCACCATGCTCTTGCCCTGGGTCTGATGGGCGTTGGTCGCGAATTCACGCGCCACCTGGATCACGAGGTTGCGCGGGACGGTGGTGTGCTTTTCCTGCCATGCCGGCGTGTAGGGGACGTCGTCGTCGTAGCTCGTTGCGACGTTCGGGCCGCCAAGGCCCTGGTCCACGCCGTAGTTCGCCATCTGCAGATCGAACACGGTCGCAACGAGCGCACGCGTGCCATCGGCGAGGGTGACGCGCTTTGCCGGCACGCGCCGGCTCAGCAGCGCGTCGTGCTCGCTGCCGAAATAGGGGAAGCCGACTTCGACGACTTCGTCGTGCGCGTCGATCATGGAAAGACGCGGGTCGATGGCGCGACCGCTGCCGCCGTCCTTCAGTTCGAGGTTCCAGCGGCCGACCTTCTCGCCGTCGTTGTGCGACGCCTCGTTCCAGCGAAAACCGATCGTGCCGTTGGGCGCGACAATCTCGCCGCTGCCGGCGTCCAGCACGAGCGTCTTCCATTGCGCGTTGTTGGCTTCGTCTAGGTTATCGGCGAGATGCGATGCGCGCAGGAAGTGATCGGGGACCAGGGTTGCGCCGTTATCGCGCAACAGCACGAGCATCGGCATGTCGGTGTATTGCTTCACGTAGTCGCGGAAATACGCGGACTGGTTCGACGCGTTGGCCGCGTGAAATTCCTTCAGCACGACGTGGCCCATTGCCATTGCCAACGCTGCGTCGGTGCCTTGCGTCGGCGCGAGCCAGATATCGCCGAACTTGACCATCTCGCCGAAATCCGACGATACCGCCACGGTCTTCGTGCCCTTGTAGCGGACTTCGGAATAGAAGTGCGCGTCAGGCGTACGGGTTTGAGGAATGTTCGATCCCCACACCATCAGGTAGGTCGAGTTGTACCAGTCGGCTGATTCCGGCACGTCGGTCTGCTCGCCCCACACCTGCGGCGAAGCCGGCGGCAGATCGCAATACCAGTCGTAGAACGAGAGGCAGACGCCGCCGATCAGGCTGAGATAACGTGAACCGGCGGCGTATGACACCATCGACATTGCCGGGATTGGCGAGAAGCCGATCACGCGATCCGGCCCGAACTTGCCGATGGTGAACGCATTCGCCGCCGCGATCATTTCGTTGGCGGTATTCCAGTCGGCGCGCACGAAGCCGCCGAGTCCGCGCACGCTCTTGTAGCGTTTCGACTTGACGGGGTCCTGACTGATCGATGCCCATGCCGCGACCGGGTCCATGCTCTTGCGTGCTTCGCGCCACATGTCCATAAGACGGCCGCGGATCATCGGGTACTTCACGCGCTGCGCGGAATACACGTACCAGCTATACGATGCACCCCGCGGACATCCAGAACACCACGGCTGTCACCAGCATTGCAATGGCGTAGACCTTCGGCACGATCATCCACGTGCCGAAGCTCACGATCAGCACCGGCGCGACGAATTTGGTCAACGCAGCGCCGCTGTTGCCGGCGCCGAAGATGCCCATTGCGAGGCCCTGGCGGTCTTTGGGGAACCAGCGCGCCACGTAGGGCGTGCCGATCGAAAAACAGGCGCCTGCGAGCCCGATCAGAAGTCCCAGCGAAATGAATTGCCAGAACTGCGTGGCATGGGTGAGCAGCCAGATGGGAATGACGGTGGCGAGCATCGTCAGGAAAAAGACGATGCGGCCACCGAAGCGGTCCGTGCAGATACCGAGCGGCACGCGTGCAAGCGATCCCGACAAAACCGGCGTTGCGGCGATCAGGCCGAATTCGGTGTCGGAGAGGCCGAGCTGCGTTTTCAGCGGAATGCCGAGAATCGCGAACATCATCCAGATCGCGAAGCAGATGGTGAAAGCGAAAGTGCTCGACCACAGGACGCGCCAGGCGCGCGGATCGGCTGCCGCCAAAGCTGACGGAGTAGTCGCGGAAGTCTTGCGTGAGGCCGTCATGGTGCGTGCCTGTCGATTAAGTTTGCGTTGTAGTGGGAATCGACTGCAAGATTAGGAATTGCGCGGCGTGCCGCCCATTCGCCGATGGGATGACGCGACTTCATGTCGCTTCTCCGGCGGGACTACTTCGAAAGGAGTAAATCTGTGCCAAACCCAAATGGGACGGACCCGGGACGGACCCGACGCCGCAACTTCGCGACTACGCACCACCCGCTGGACATGAGGACAGGACATGGCTGAAGACGATTTGAAGCTGACGGTTTCACCGCAGCAGTTTTCCATCGACGTAATGCTGGAAAAGTACGCAAAGGGCGATGAAACCCGGATCGACGATATCTACCGGCGGGTCGCGCGAGGCGTGTCGCTCGCGGAACCCGAGGCGCTTCGCAAGCAGGCCGAGACGGCGTTTTTCGAGAATTTCCAGCGCGGCGCGCTGGGCGCCGGGCGCATCATGAGCGCGGCAGGGACGGGAATCCAGGCAACGCTCATCAACTGCTTCGTGCAGCCGGTGGGCGACGCGATTCAGGGCATCGACGAAAACGGCTTGCCGGGCATTTACGTGGCGTTGCTGCAGGCCGCCGAAACCATGCGGCGCGGCGGCGGCGTGGGTTACAACTTTTCCGCCATCAGGCCGAAAGGGGCGCGCGTGCACTCGACGGGTTCATCGGCGTCGGGTCCGTGCAGTTATATGGATGTATTCGATGCATCGTGCAGGACCGTGGAAAGCGCGGGCTCGCGACGCGGCGCGCAGATGGGCATTCTCGACTGCACGCACCCCGACTTGCTGGAGTTCATTGCGGCGAAGCATGTGAAGGGGCGCTGGAACAACTTCAATGTATCGGTCGCGGTGACCGACGAGTTCATGCAGGCCGTGTCCGACGACGCGTCGTGGCAGCTCGTGCATCGCGCGGAACCGTCGCCCGCGTTCAAGGCTTCCGCCGACTCACATCAGCGTGACGACGGTTTGTGGGTGTACCGCGAGGTGCAGGCGCGTGAAGTGTGGGACACGATCATGCGTTCGACTTATGACGTGGCGGAGCCCGGCGTGGTCTTCATGTCGCGCATGAACGACGACAACAACCTGCGCGCCGTGGAAACGATTCGTGCGACAAATCCGTGTGGCGAGCAGCCTTTGCCCGCGTATGGATGCTGCAATCTCGGGCCGCTGAACCTGACGCGTTTCGTGCGCGATCCGTTCGCGCAGCGGCATGGCGGCACGCCGGTCTTCGACTGGGATGCGCTTGCCAGGAGCACACGCACGCAGGTTCGTTTTCTCGATGACGTGCTCGACGTGACGCTCTGGCCGCTGCCGGAACAGGACAAGGAAGCGCAGGACAAGCGGCGCATCGGCGTTGGTTTTACAGGACTCGGCGATACGCTCGTGATGCTCGGTGTTCGCTACAACTCGAAAGAGGGACGCGAATTCGCGACGCGCGTGGCGCGGACGATGCGCGATGAGGCCTATCGTGCATCGGTTGATCTCGCGCGTGAGCGCGGCGCGTTTGCGCTCTTCAATGCAGAAAAGTACCTTGAAACAGGCACTTTTGCGTCACGTCTTCCCGATGACCTCAAGGATGAAATCCGCCGCGACGGCATCCGCAACAGCCATCTGCTTTCCATTGCGCCGACGGGGACCGTGAGCCTTGCGTTCGCGGACAACGCGTCCAACGGAATCGAACCCGCGTTCTCGTGGAGCTATACCCGCACGAAGCGCATGGCCGATGGCAGCAGGCAATCGTTCGCGGTCGAGGATCATGCGTACCGGTTGTATCGTGAGCTTGGAGGCGATGTGAAGGCGCTGCCCGACTACTTCGTCAGCGCGCTCGACATGTCCGCGCACGATCATCTGGAGATGATGGCGGCGGTTCAGCCGTTCGTGGATACATCGATTTCGAAGACTGTCAATGTCCCCGCCGATTATCCCTTCGATGCCTTCAAGGATCTCTACTTCGATGCGTGGCGTCGCGGGCTGAAAGGGCTCGCCACTTACAGGCCCAATGAAACCCTTGGCGCGGTACTCTCAGTCACCCCCGAGACGCCGGCGGTCGTTGCTTCCGATCCATCCGATGCAGCCGACTCGGAGGTGCAACTCGATCCGTTGCGCATTGCCATCGATCACCGGCCGCGCGGTGAATTGCCGGCGATCATCGAAAAAGTGGAGTACCTCACGCAAGCGGGCAAGAAGTCGCTATACGTGGCGGTGTCCTTCATGGAGATCACGGGGCGGCTTGGCGGTGAAGATGTCACCATCGAGCGGCCTATCGAGTTCTTCATTCCAACGGGTCAGCGCGATGAATCGCAGCAGTGGATCACGGCGACCATGCGCTCGTTGTCGCTTGCTGCGCGTGGCGGGTTTGTCGCACGCAACCTGCAGGACATGCGCAAGGTGTCATGGGATCGCGGCCAAGTGCGTCTGGGCGATGTAGAACATCTCGATGGACACAGGTCACCGCGCTGGCACGATTCCGAAGTCGCGGCGCTCGCGTATGCGATCCAGCAGATTTTGCATCGGCGCGGATTTCTCGATGTCGAAGGCGGACAAGTACCGTCGCGCTTGCTTGCTCAACGCCGCAAGGACTCGGCGCAGGCCACGCAGGACGTGCCCGTTTCCGCTGGTGACGACAACGACATCACGACCGTTGTAGAAGAGAACGCGGATGCTGCCAACCCTCACGCGTTGCTGCCGATCCCGGGCCGTAAATGCCCGACATGCGGCGCCAACGCGATGATTCGCAAGGACGGCTGTGACTTCTGTACTGCGTGCGGTGAAGTAGGGGCTTGCGGATAACGCCGGCCTGGTCTTTTATTGACCGCGGACTTCGTGAGTCCGCGGTCAATGCCTTCCACCCTCAACCTTCCACCTCTGCAGCAACTTCTTCCCGGGCAACCTGAGGCCTGAACGGCTTCCACAACGGCTGCGCTTCGGGCAACCAGTCATCGAGTGCGGAGAAGTCTTCCAGCGGTGCTAGATCATCCATGATCGGCTCCTGTGTGTTCAAAGCACATTCAATGCACATTCAAGGCGATTACTGGATTTGTGCCTTGCCGCTTTGCGTGACCGACCCGTTGGCAAATTCGACTATCGAACGATTGCGTTCTTCTGCGAGCGCCGCGTCACGAGCGCGTTGATCGTGCTGAGCGGCGATGGCAATACCTGCCATGCTGCGATCCGGATACGTGTTCCGGTTCAATGCGGGCAGTGTTCCGTTTGCATAAGAAGCGGCGAGTTCGGCGCGGACCTGTTCGCGGGTCATCGTGCTTTGCGACGTAGTTGCGGTTTGATAGGTTCCGGCGCGCCCGATGCCGCCATCGGCAAAGGCGGTCGTTGCAACGAGTGCGGATACGGCGGAAAGCGAGAGCGCTGCGACTGCGGTTTTCACGGTGATGCTCCTGTCGGTTCAAGCGAAGGCATGAATCAGATCGATGCCATTCGAATAGATGCACGGGCAGTCAGCGGCAAATGTGATGTGCCGCACTGCGACAGGACGAAATGTAGTCAACCGCGACTGCGGGATAAATGATGCTTAGGCGAATTGATTAATCACGAGATCCGAACAATCGCAAAGCGCCTTATTCCAAGGGGTTTTGGAGAAAAGCTATCGGTGCGATAGGGGCTTAAGCCCTTACACTGAGGATGGTTGAAAGTGCTGAATTGAATTGCCGACCGGCGCGACGTTGCAAAAGAAAGGGGTTTATTCGCCGTAAAAGCCCGCGAATAAACCCCTTCAATAAGCGCTCTTAAACGACCACTTCAGCGGTTCCAGCAACATCCGGTGTTCCGTGCTTGACGATAACCGAACGCGGTGTCGCTGTCGGCAAGCAGCGCTCTTCCGCATCTTCCTGACCGGACAACAACGGGCAACGCTCGAACAGTTCGGCGGCCCAGTCGACGAACACGCGCACTTTGGGCGACAAGTGCCGGTTATGGGGATACACGACCGAAATAGGCATGGGCAACGGCTTCCATTGCGGCAGCACTTCGACCAGCTCACCCGAACGCAGGTACGGCAGCGCCATGAATCGTGCGATCTGCACGAGCCCGACGCCCTTCACGCCGCAAGCCAGATAAGCCTCTGCATCGTTCACCGCGATGGCGCCACGCATCTTCACATCGACGGATTTCCCATTGATGACGAAATCCATATCCATCACGCGGCCGGTACGGCTGGAAAAATAATTCACCGCCGTGTGCTGCTGCAATTCCTCGATGGTATGCGGCACGCCATGCAGTTCAAGATAATCCGGGCTCGCCGCGGTCAGCCCTTGAAAAACGCCAATCCTTCTTGCAACAAGACTAGAATCCTGCAAAGTCCCCACGCGAATCACGCAGTCCACGCCTTCCTGAATCAGGTCGACCGGTTTGTCGCCGAATCCGATCATCAGCTCGATATCCGGATAACGCGTATGGAATTCACATAATTGGGGCATGACGATCATTCGTCCGATCGACCCCGGCATATCGATCCGCAATTTGCCGCGCGGACCTTTTCCTGTATTGGCGAATGAACTCTCGGTTTCTTCAATGTCCGCGAGGATCCGCACGCAGCGCTCATAGTAGGCAGCACCGTCGGGCGTGAGGTTCAAGCGTCGTGTCGTACGTTGCAGAAGACGCACGTTAAGAAACGCTTCAAGGTTTTGAATAATCGTCGTTACCGAGGCGCGAGGCATATCCAGCGTGTCTGCAGCGCGCGAAAAACTATTGGTATCGACAACTCTTGTAAACACCTGCATAGCTTGTAGCCGGTCCATTTTTCTCTCACCGTCAAATCTTTGCAGCGCATGGAATAAAGCCGCTGCGAGGATGTTGTAGGAATGGGCAGTGTCAAATTGATCGTGATTGTTCAGCGCGACCGAATTGTGTTGCCGGATTATAGGCATTTATTTCGAAAGACGTAGACCTCAGAATTCGTCCCATCGCAATCAAGGTGGGATGGCGCGGACGCGCTGAAAATAACCATGGCATCGACGCTGGATCTGGGCCTCTGCATAGAGGATGTTCGAATCGCGGGACATGCGCAACCCATAACCTTGCGCAGTTATCGCCCCGCATCGGACGGCACCGTCCTGCCGGTCGTGCTTTATTTTCATGGCGGCGGGTTTGTTCGCGGCACGCTCGACGACGCGGATATCGCAGCGACGACCATTTCCCGCGATACACCCGCTTGGGTCGTCTCGGTCGGTTATTCGCTCGCGCCGGCCTTTCCTTTTCCGGCGGCGCCCGAAGACGCATACCGCGCGGCGCAGTGGGTGGTGGCGAATGCTCGCGCACAAGGGGCCGATGCAAACCGTATTGGTGTGGCGGGACACGATGCAGGCGGCAACTTAGCCACCTGTCTTGCGGCGATTGCCCGGGACCGCGGTGACATTGCAATCCATGCGCAAGCGTTGCTCGCGCCCTTGCTGGACCCGAGCATGACGCGCATGGCCGACGAGAACAAGGTGCTGTCGCCGGACATCTGCGCGTCCGAGTGCGCGCAGTGTTACCGGGCGTATCTGCCCAATGCTTCGCAACGGCTTCATCCGTATGCAGCGCCGCTGGAATCGAGGCGTCTTGCAGGACTGCCGCCGGCATTGATCGCGAGCGCCCAGCATGACCTGTTGCATATCGAGGCCGAGAAATACGCCGGCGAACTGATCGCGGCGGGCGTGCCGACTGAAGTGACGCGCCACGTCGACGCATCGCATTACGGGCTGGTCACGGATCCCTCCGCGCTCGCCGACGTGGTCGCGTTCTTCAGGAAGCGGCTGCGGGATAGGACCGACCATGCGCAGCGGCCAGGGCACACGCGCGCCAAGCCGAAGACGCATGCAGCACACTAAAAATTTAAAACAATCTCAACGACTTTATTGGAGCATCGCATGTCCATCACTCGCAAACGAATTACCGTCGCGCTAGGGGCGACGCTGGTCGTGGCAGGCATCGGCACATACACTGCCATGCACGGTTTCGGCCTGCCGGTCAACAACGCCGAGGCCGCGGTCCAGGCCGCGCCGCCCGCAACGGAAGTGGATGTCGCCACCGTGGTCTCGAAGACCATCACCGACTACCAGAACTATTCGGGGCGCCTCGAAGCCGTCGATAAAGTCGATATCCGCCCGCTCGTTCCCGGCACGATCGTAGCCGTGCATTTCACCGACGGCGCGCTGGTCAAGAAGGGCGATCCGCTCTTCACGATCGACCCGCGTCCGTACGTGGCGGCGGTCGACCAGGCAGCGGCGCAACTTGCGGCGGCTCAGGCGCGCAACGGTTATACATCGACCGATGCGGCGCGCGCCGAGCGTTTGCTCACGGACAATGCGATCGCCAAACGCGATTACGACGAGAAGCAGAACGCCGCGCATGAGGCGGCGGCCAACCTGAAGGCGGCGCAAGCGGCGCTCGAAACCGCGAAGATCAACCTGACGTACACGCATATCGTGGCGCCTGTGTCGGGTCGCGTATCGCGTGCGGAAATGACGGTGGGCAATATTGTTTCCACCGGTTCCAGCGCGCCGTTGCTGACCACTTTGGTGTCGGTCTCGCCCATCTACGCATCGTTTGATGTCGATGAACAAACCTACCTGCGTTATCTGAGCCGCGACTCACGCTCAAGCGTGCCGGTTTCGCTCGGCCTTGCAAATGAAGATGGTTTCTCGCGCGAAGGCAAGGTGGCATCGGTCGATAACCAACTGGATACCGGCTCGGGCACTATCCGCGTGCGTGCCCGTTTCGACAACAACGACGGTTCCCTGCTGCCGGGGCTCTATGCCCGCATCAAGGTCGGCGGCGGGACGCCGCATCTGGCAGTGCTGATCGAAGATGCCGCTATCGGTACGGACCAGGACAAGAAATTCGTCATGGTCGTCGATAAAGACAGCCGCGTTCAATACCGTGAAGTCACGCTCGGCACCCAGAGCGATGGTTTGCGCGTGATCGTGAAGGGCTTGCAGCCGGGCGAACGGATCGTGGTGAACGGTCTGCAGCGCGTGCGTCCGAACGATGTCGTGAAACCCAACGCGGTAGCAATGGCGAGTGCGTCGCCGGCAACAAAACAAGCTTCATAAGACGCGCTTTATAGCCGCTTAACGGTGGCTCCTGGTGTGCGTGACAGCGGCGAGTTCCGGTACGGGACACGCTGCGGGAAACGCGCGCGCAGCCTCTCATGCTTATAAAGAAATCGTCATGAACATTTCCAAGTTTTTCATCGACCGCCCGATCTTTGCGGGCGTGCTGTCGGTGCTCATCCTGCTGGCGGGTGTCATCGCCATGTTCAAGCTGCCGATCTCCGAGTATCCGGAAGTCGTGCCGCCGTCCGTGGTCGTCCATGCGCAATATCCGGGCGCAAACCCAAAGGTGATTGCTGAAACGGTGGCGTCGCCATTGGAAGAGCAGATCAACGGCGTGGAAGACATGCTGTACATGCAGTCGCAGGCGAACAGCGACGGCAACCTGAACATCACGGTGACGTTCAAGCTCGGCACGGACCCGGACAAGGCACAGCAACTGGTGCAGAACCGCGTGTCGCAAGCGTTGCCGCGTTTGCCGGAAGACGTGACGCGTCTTGGCGTGACGACGATCAAGTCGTCGCCGACGCTCACCATGGTGGTTCACCTGAACTCGCCGAATAACCGTTACGACATGACGTATCTGCGCAACTACGCGCTGATCAACGTGAAGGACCGGCTGGAGCGGATTCAGGGTGTGGGGCAGGTTCAGCTCTGGGGCTCGGGCGATTATTCGATGCGCATCTGGCTCGATCCGCAGAAAGTCGCGCAACGCGGCATGACGGCGACCGATGTGGTGAACGCGATTCGCGAGCAGAACGTGCAGGTGGCGGCTGGTGTGATCGGTTCATCGCCGACCTTGCCGAACGTGCCGTTGCAGTTGAACGTGAACGCACAGGGGCGCTTGCAGACCGAACAGGAATTCCGCGACATCGTGCTGAAGACTTCGCCTGACGGCGCCGTCACGTACCTGCATGACGTGGCGCGCGTTGAACTGGCGGCATCGGAATATGGACTGCGCTCGTTGCTCGACAACAAGACCGCGGTCGCGATGGCGATCAACCAGCAGCCGGGCGCGAATTCGCTGCAGATCTCCGACACGGTCCGCAAGACGATGAAGGAACTGCAGGCGGACATGCCCGCGGGCGTGGAATACCAGATCGTGTATGACCCGACGCAGTTCGTGCGCTCGAGTATCGACGCGGTGATCCACACGCTGGCCGAAGCCATTGCGCTGGTCGTGCTGGTGGTGATCGTGTTCCTGCAGACGTGGCGCGCATCGATCATTCCGTTGTTGGCCGTTCCCGTTTCGATCATCGGTACGTTCTCGTTGTTGCTCGCGTTTGGATTCTCGATCAACGCGTTGTCACTCTTCGGGATGGTGCTTGCCATCGGGATCGTGGTGGACGATGCGATCGTGGTGGTGGAGAACGTCGAGCGCAATATCGAGGCCGGCTTGTCGGCGCGGGAGGCGACCTACCAGGCAATGCGAGAGGTGAGCGGGCCAATCGTCGCGATTGCGCTGACGCTGACCGCCGTGTTCGTGCCGCTCGCTTTCATGTCGGGCCTGACAGGTCAGTTCTACAAGCAGTTTGCGATGACCATCGCCATCTCGACGGTGATCTCCGCGTTCAACTCGCTGACCTTGTCGCCGGCGCTCGCAGCAATGTTGCTGAAGGGCCACGACGAACCGAAGGACTGGCTCACGCGCGGCATGGATCGCGTGTTCGGCGGATTCTTCCGGCAGTTCAACAAGGTCTTCAAACGCGGTTCGGAGAAATACGGCAAGGGCGTGACGGGTGTCATCAACCGCAAGGCCGTGATGGTCGGCATTTACGTCGTGCTGCTGGCAGGCGCGGTGATGATGGGCAAGGTTGTGCCGGGCGGCTTCGTGCCCGCGCAGGACAAGGAGTACCTGATCAGCTTTGCGCAACTGCCCAACGGTGCATCGCTGGATCGTACCGAAGCGGTGATCCGCCAGATGACGGATATCGCGCGCAAGACGCCGGGCGTGCAAAGCGCGGTGGAGTTTCCAGGTTTGTCGGTGAATGGCTTCACCAACTCGTCGAGCGCCGGTGTTGTGTTCGTAACGCTCAAGCCATTCGACGAACGCAAGGGCCGCGCGCTGTCAGCCGGTGCAATCGCGGGTTCCCTGAATCAGCAGTACGCCGTGATCAAGGGGTCGTTCATTGCCGTGTTTCCGCCGCCTCCGGTTCTGGGTCTCGGAACGCTGGGTGGTTTCAAGCTGCAACTGGAAGACCGTGGTGCCCTGGGTTATGCCGCGTTGAACGACGCCACGCAGGCGTTCATCAAACGCGCATCGCAGTCGCCTGAACTCGGCCCGACGTTCTCGAGCTATCAGATCAACGTGCCGCAATTGAACGTGGATCTGGACCGGGTAAAGGCAAAGCAACTGGGCGTGTCCGTCACCGATGTTTTCAGCACGATGCAGGTGTATCTCGGCTCGTTGTACGTGAACGACTTCAACCGCTTCGGCCGTGTGTATCAGGTGCGGGTGCAGGCGGATGCGCCGTTCCGCGCGAACACGGAAGACATCGGCTTGCTGAAGACGCGCAATGCGAACGGCGAAATGGTGCCGCTCTCGTCGCTCGTGAAGGTGACGCCGACTTACGGTCCGGAAATGGTGGTGCGCTACAACGGCTATACCTCAGCCGACATCAACGGTGGGCCGGCTCCGGGTTATTCGTCCGGTCAGGCGCAAGCCGCAGTGGAACGCATCGCAGCCGAAACGCTGCCGCGCGGCATCAAGTTCGAATGGACCGACCTGACGTATCAGCAGATCCTCGCGGGCAATGCAGCGTTGTGGGTGTTCCCGATCAGCGTGCTGCTGGTGTTCCTGGTGCTGGCTGCGCTCTATGAAAGCCTGACGCTGCCGCTCGCCGTGATCCTGATCGTGCCCATGAGCATTCTCTCGGCGCTGGTCGGTGTATGGCTCACAGGTGGCGACAACAACATCTTCACGCAGATTGGCTTGATGGTGCTAGTGGGCTTGTCGGCGAAGAACGCCATTTTGATTGTCGAGTTTGCGCGTGAGCTGGAGATGCAGGGACGCTCCATTGTGGAAGCCGCGATTGAAGCAAGCCGTCTGCGTCTGCGTCCGATCCTGATGACGTCGATTGCTTTCATCATGGGCGTGGTGCCGCTGGTGATTTCGTCGGGCGCCGGTTCCGAAATGCGTCATGCGATGGGCGTGGCGGTGTTCTTCGGCATGCTCGGTGTGACCTTGTTCGGCCTGATGCTTACGCCGGTGTTTTATGTGCTGTTGAGAAAGCTGGCTGGCGGCGAGCATCTCGTCGACAAGCACGGCCACAATCCGCACATGCGCGGTGTCAATGCTTCGCTCGAAGCATGAGAGAAATTGAAATGAAAACGCTGAATATCAAACGATGGCTGGGATTGTCGGCGCTGCTCGGGTCGTTGCTGATCGTCGCGGGCTGTTCGCTCGCACCGACCTATGCCAGGCCTGACGTGAAGGAGCCGGCTGCGTTCAAGGAAACATCGCAGACGGTGCTTGCCGCATCCGAACAAGGCACATGGAAGACGGCGCAGCCGTCGGAGCAGGTGATGCGCGGCGAATGGTGGACCGTCTTCAACGACGACACCTTGAACGATCTCGAACGCCAGGCCGCCGATGCCAACCAGAACCTGAAAGCTGCAGCGGCGCGCGTGTCGGAATCGCGCGCAATCAACCAGACGGCGCGGGCGGGCTTGTTTCCGACGCTCGATGCAGGTTTTGGCCCGACGCGCGAGCGGCTTTCGCCGGCGTCGCAATTCCTGCCGCAGAACACCAACGTGCCGTCGCAGACCTTGTGGCGCGCGCAGGCGAGTGCATCGTACGAAGTCGATCTGTTTGGGCGCGTATCGGATTCGGTGAAAGCGGCAAACGCCGATACCGCGCAAAGCGAAGCGCTATTCCGCTCGGTACAACTTGCCTTGCAAGCGGACGTTGCGCAGAACTACTTCAACTTGCGCGAACTCGATGCCGAAAACGATGTCTTCGCCCGCACGGTCGCGTTGCGGGAACAAAGCCTGAAGCTCGTGCAGCATCGCTTTGCAGAGGGCGACATCAGCGAGCTCGACGTTGCACGTTCGCGTTCCGAGCTTGCGAGCGCCAGGTCCGACGCCATGACGGTGCAGCGCATGCGGGCTGCATCGGAACATAGCCTTGCCGTGTTGCTGGGCAAGTCGGCATCGCAGTTCACCATGGCCGCCAACCCGCTGACGCCCGTCGATATCAAGATTCCACCGGGCTTGCCTTCGTCGTTGCTTGAACGCCGTCCGGATATCTCGGCAGCCGAACGCGCGATGGCGGCAGCGAATTCGCGCATCGGCGTGGCGAAGTCGGCGTTCTTCCCGTCGCTGAACATCACCGGTTCGGGTGGGTTCGAGTCGGCAACGCTCGGCGACCTGTTCAACTGGTCAAGCCGTACGTTCCTGCTCGGACCGTTCGCGGGTACGGCGCTCAATCTTCCTATCTTCGATGGCGGCCGTCGCAAGGGCAACCTCGCGAACGCACGCGCCATCTATGAAGAGGATGTGGCGAATTACCGTCAGCAGGTGCTGGTGGCGTTCCAGGAAGTGGAGGACAACCTCTCCGACCTGCGCATTCTGGAAACGCAGACGCAGACGCAAGCTGAGGCCGTGAACGCATCGAATCGCGCGGCGCAGCTTTCGCGCACGCAATACACCGAGGGCGCAATCAATTACCTCGATGTGATCGATGCCGAGCGTACCGTGCTGCAGTCGCAGCGCACAGCCGTGCAACTCGCGGGCGTGCAGGCCACGTCCACGGTGAACCTGATCCGTGCGTTGGGTGGTGGCTGGGGCGATATGCCGGTGGCATCGGCTGAGCCGGCTGTTGCCGCCTCTGACGCGTCAAACGCGAGCGTGGCATCGCGATAAAAACGCGATTGTTCAAGCCGCGCGACAAGTGTCTTCGATTACAGCGGGTTTATCCGGAGGCTCCCGATCCGTAGAATTCTGTTTATGGATACGGGAGCCGTCATGAAAGCATTAATCGAACGACAACTCTACCGGCCTGCCGTCGTACTTCCTCTGTTGGTCCTGATGCGCCTGATGGTGACGCTCGATTTCAACCTGATGCAAGTGACGTTCGTCGTGGTCATGAAGAGTTCGCAATACCTATTTCAAGTGGTATTCAGGCATCGCCATGACCGTGGCGATGCTCAGAAGCCGCAGCAGGTCCATGCCATGCATGAGAAGACCTGCCACTGCTGAACCTGCCTCAATACACTTCCGGAACGACCATGGTTTCCGGCACGGGCTGGCGCAAGTAGTCATCGTTGTAGACGCGGTCAGGCAATTCGATCGCCGGGTGTTCGATCTCGTGGTACGGCACCTGGCTCAAAAGGTGACTGATGCAATTGAGGCGAGCACGTTTCTTATCGACCGCCTGCACTACCCACCACGGCGCCTCTGGAATATGCGAGCGTGCCAGCATCACTTCCTTCGCCTGCGTAT
The DNA here is from genome assembly GCF_001577465.1 of Burkholderia sp. PAMC 28687. Lineage (NCBI taxonomy): Bacteria > Pseudomonadati > Pseudomonadota > Betaproteobacteria > Burkholderiales > Burkholderiaceae > Burkholderia > Burkholderia sp. PAMC 28687. Next base: position 921,416 of record NZ_CP014507.1, on the reverse strand, counting down.
AAGCCTCCCAGCGGCGGCGGCTTTCAAGATCCATCGGACTGAGTTTCCATTGCTTGAGCGGGTCTTGGATGCGCGCCTGGAAGCGCACTTCCTGCTCGTCGTCGGTGATCGAGAACCAGTACTTCAGGATCTGCACACCGCTTCTCGCCAGCATCTTTTCGAACTCCGGCACTGAGCGAAAGAACTCTTCGTACTCGTCGTCGGTGCAAAAGTTCATCACGCGTTCCACACCCGCGCGGTTGTACCAACTCCGGTCGAACAGGACGATCTCGCCGCCCGCCGGCAAGTGCGAGACGTAACGCTGGAAATACCATTGCGTGCGCTCGCGATTGTTCGGCGCGGGCAGGGCGGCTACGCGGCACACGCGGGGATTGAGCCGCTGCGTAATGCGCTTGATCGCACCGCCCTTGCCGGCGGCGTCGCGGCCTTCGAAGATCACCACCAGCCGATGTCCGCTCGCAACCACCCAGTCCTGCAACTTTACGAGTTCGCCTTGCAGCCGGAACAGCTCGCGGAAATAAACCTTGCGCTGCTCGCGCGCTTCGGCGGAAAACGCACCTTCGCCGTCGAGAATCCGGTCGTCGACTTCCATCTCCAGTTCTTCGTCGTAGCTGTCGATCAGGTCTTCTTCGAAGCGGCGCTGTTTTTCCTGCGAATTCATGAGTAGCTCCGTTGATTTGGCATGTTGGCGGCGTTCTGGTATTGCTGGGCATCGCTGGAATCAGGACGCAATCCTGCACAATGACGATTATCCGGCCGCTTGATTTCAAGAATGTTACGGCAGCAAACGCTATTCCGGGAGGCTGATTGGTCGGATGGATCATCGGCCCCGCTTTAAAACGCCAATGCGGTAGCATCGCCCCACGTCGTTACGCCAATCAGATAACCGCGAGCCGCATGCCCGACGCATCCAGCAACATTCCAGACGGTCCCGCCCGGAGTTCAGCTTTTGAGCGTTGGGCACCGACGATCTATTTCATCGTCGGGCAACTCGGGTGGTTCGCCTGCGTGCTGAGCGCAGCGCACGATGTCCCGTGGATCGGCGTTGCCGTCACGCTGGTCCTGGTCGCCGTGCATCTGGCTCGGGTGGATCGGCGAGTGCCGGAACTCAAGCTGCTAGCGAGCGTTATCGTGATCGGCGCCGTTTGGGAAAGCGTGCCGGTCGCGGCCGGGTTGCTGGTCTACCCGAACGGTACGGTCCTTCCCGGCGCCGCACCTTACTGGATTCTCGCGTTGTGGGCACTCTTCGCCGCGCAATTCAATACGACCTTCGGTTGGCTGAAGTCGCGCATGCTGCTGGCTTCGGTGTTGGGCGCGGTTGCGGGGCCTTTATCGTTCCGGGGCGGCGCTGCGCTGGGCGCGGTCCGGTTCGCGCAGCCTTTGGCGGCGACGCTCACGCTGGCTGCCGGTTGGGCGGTTTTGCTGCCCGTGCTGATTCTTTTGTCGCGACGCTGGGATGGGGTCCACACCAATGCGTGACTGCTTGTCAAGCTGGAATAGTCCTTGCTAGGTAAAGGTCATACGACTTACGGATATTCCAGGGCTTTATCCATGACACGCCAAATCGAACACCAGCTCAGCGAATCGAGTTGGCTTCCCCAACGCGATGTTGCGACGATTGCAAGGCAGGCATGCTCCGACGCGATTCCCGTGTCTTCGACCGGCGCGCGGGGCGCCACGCCTCCCGCGACCTATTTCATATCGGTGCTTGAACTTGCCACTGGCGAGAAGCTCGGTAATAACGAACGGCTTCGCGCTATCGCCATGCTCGAAGCGCATTTCGCCGCTGGCCGGCCACGCACGCTGAACGAGGCGGTCCGGATCTGCGCGGGCGCGATCGATTCATCGACGCTTCGGCGCATGGCGCGGGGCGCCGGGGCCTGATCAGATGGACGATTTGCAGCGCAGACGCCATGTATCGTCCGCGCGGGTCAGCGCGACTGCAGAAAGCGGCTCCAGATCCATCCGATAAACCGTCGTAAGCGGTGCGTCCAGCACCACGGCAAGCACCACCTTGACTACGATGGCGTGCGTCACGATTACCGTAGTCCCGTCATCGCGCTGTCTGTCGAGCGCGCGCCGAACACGCCCCTGAAGGGCCTCCAGGCTTTCGCCGCCATGCGCAGCGCTGTCCGGTTCCGACAACCACGCGCTCAACGCGCTGGTCTCCTCGTCGTAGATCTCTTTCAAAGAACGTCCTTGCCAGCGGCCATGATCCAGGTCGCTCCACTGCGCATCGGCCGACATTTCGATGCCAAACGTCCGTCCCGTTTCCACGGCGGCATGGGACGGACTCGTGATGACACGGTCGGGCGCATAAACCGATGCAAGCGCCGAAAGACGCGGGCGCTCGAGATGCTCGATCGGATCATGAAGCGTGGGAAACATGCCGGTTTTCATGGCGTGCGTTGCCGCGTGGCAAAGCAGGATCAGTTCGTTTTTCATGGTTTCCGGATTCGCTTCAATGATGCATTGCTTTACTTTCGGTGATCACATCTTAGAATGGCAAGCTTGCAGCGCGAGGAAGCCGGTGAAAACCCGGCACGGTCGCGCCACTGTAAGCGTGCCGAGTGCGTTTTCATCCTTGAATCAAGGTAAAGAAACCATTCGACGCATGCAAGTCAGACCCCCGCTGCAGCCTTTCTATTTTCTTACGGGACGCGCTTATCCCTCGGAGCTTTCATGAATCGAGCCAATCCAACGGCGAATCTGTCCGCCATGAATCCCGCATTTGATGCACCCGTACCTATTCCGGTGCGTGAGGTGCTGCCTTGGGCGGTGTTTATCGGTCTGCTTTTGTTGATCGCAATTTATTTCGTGGGCGCGGAGCAAGGCGCAACGGCGATCTTCCAGGGCATGTATATCCACGAGTTCGTGCACGACGGTCGCCATCTGCTCGGTTTCCCCTGCCACTGAGACTGTCCATGATCAGAAATCTCCTCATACGCGGCATGATCGCGGGGCTGGTCGCGGGCCTGCTCGGTTTCGGGTTTGCAAAAACCTTCGGCGAGCCGTCGGTGGATCGTGCCATTGCATTCGAATCCCAGCAGGAACAGGCACATGAGCAGGCGGAAGCGGCCGCCGGGCATCCGCACGAACATGGCGACGATGTCGAACTGGTCAGCCGCGGCACGCAAGCGGGGCTCGGTTTGCTGACAGGCGTCTCGGTGTTCGGTACGGCGCTGGGCGGTTTGTTCTCGCTCGTGTTCGCGTTTTCGTATGCGCGGCTCGGTGCGTTGCGCGCCCGCGGAACGTCAGCATTGCTCGGCGTGTTCGGCTTTGTGACGGTTGCAATCGTGCCGTTTCTCAAGTATCCGCCGAACCCGCCGTCCGTGGGGAATCCCGAGACGATTGGCGCGAGAACGGCGCTCTTTTTCGGCATGGTCGCGATCTCACTCGTGGTGGCCGTGATCGCGGTGCGGTTTCAGCGCCGCATGCAGCCGACACACGGCAACTGGAACGCGTCGCTGATTGCGCTCGCGGGTTACATCGTGCTGATGGGGCTCGCTTACGCTGCGTTGCCATCGATCGATGAAGTACCGGCGAAGTTTTCGGCGACCTTGTTGTGGAATTTCCGCGTGGCCGCAATTGGCATTCAGGCGGTGATCTGGACCACGCTCGGTTTGTTGTTCGGCGTGCTTGCACAGCGTGAAGTGGAACGTGTGCCCGCGCGGCGTGTAGCAACGGCTTGATCGATTAAGATTCTTGGTAAGAGAAGGGCGGCTCGCGAGCCGCCCTTTTTTATGGTGCTGCTTTTCTGGCCAGCAACGCAGGGAAGAGGCCGAGCTTGTCGGCGTCGGGCAATGTCTTCCATGCCTTGATCTCTTCGCGGCTTCTGAAGCAGCCTTCGCAATAACCCGTGGTTTTATCGAGGCGGCATACGTCCGTGCAGGGTGAACCTACGGGCTGAAGCTGGCTCGCACGTTCGATCGTGAATGCGAGTTCAAGCGGCGTTTTTACAGGTGTTTCCAAAGGCATTGTCATAGCGGTTCGCCACGGAAAAGGGCGGCGGCTGCCGCCGGATTCGTCGGCCAGTAAGTGTGCATGTAGGTCGCGGTAATCGGGCCTTGCTGGTAGAAGGCTTCGCCTTCCTTGCCCGTGGTTGCGTGCGTTGCGTTCAGGACAGGTGCCATGTCGGTCGTCACTGACGAGTAATGGAATGTGTGCCCTGTACTGACGCCGTGACGGCTTTCGATGCGCTGCATAGCGAGGCGGGAAAGGCGTTTTTGCATCTTCGCGTGGCCGGGTAAGAGGCCGAGCATGGTGTGCTGTGCGCCATCTATATCGGTCAGCGATTCGAGAAGATACAGCATGCCGCCACATTCGGCGACCACCGGTTTTCCTGCTCCGACATGCGCGCGAATCGATGCCGCCGTCGTCGCGTTCGCGGCAAGGCGCGCGGCGTGGAGTTCGGGATAACCGCCCGGCAGATAAAGCGCATCGGCATTGAACGGTTCATCGGCCAACGGAGAAAAGTGCGACGGCGTTGCGCCCATCGATCTGAGCAGATCGAGATTGGCGGGGTAGACAAACGAAAACGCCGCGTCACGCGCAATGGCAATATGCAGACCTTCGAGCAGACGTGGTGGCTGTTCGCAAGGTTCCTCGGCGAATTCAACTGAAGGAGGCAACTCGCGCAACGTAGTCTCACCGATGGCGTCCGCGGCGCGATCCAGCCGTGCATCGAGGTCTTTGACTTCGGCCGCTTGCGTCAGACCGAGATGACGCCCGGGCAGCGCGACGTCGTCCATGGTCGATACATGTCCGCAATAACGCACGCCCTCGGGAATCGCTTCGCGCAGCATTTGCGCGTGCCGCTCGGACGCCACGCGGTTCGCCAGCACGCCGTAAAACGGCAGGTCGTCACGATACCGCGCGAGCCCGAACGCCACCGCGCCGAAGGTCTGCGCCATGCCATGCGCGCCGATCACGGCCAGCACCGGTACGCCGAATGTCGCGGCAAGATCGGCGCTGCTGGGGGTGCCGTCGAAGAGACCCATCACGCCTTCAATCAGGATCAGGTCGGCCGTTTGCGCGGCTTGCGCAAGCAACGCGCGGCAGCCGCGCTCGCCGACCATCCAGAGATGCAATGCATAAACGGGCGCGCCCGATGCGCGTTCGAGGATCATCGGATCGAGGAAATCCGGGCCGGTCTTGAACACGCGCACACGCCGGCCGAGCCGTCTGTGATAGCGCGCAAGCGCTGCGGTCACGGTGGTTTTACCCTGGTTCGATGCAGGCGCGCTGATGAATAAAGCAGGACAGGCGCGCATGTCAGAACTCGACGCCACGTTGCGCCTTGACCCCTTGCTCGCGATACGGATGCTTGACCGGCCGCATTTCCGTCACGAGGTCGGCCGCTTCGACCAGCGTTTCAGGGGCATGACGGCCTGTCACGACCACATGCAGCATCTCGGGCCGTGCGTTGAGCACGCCGAGGACTTCATCGAGCGGCAGGTATTCGTATTTCAACACCGTGCAGAGTTCGTCGAGCACGACCATCTGGTACTCGCCGCTTTCGATCATGGTGCGCGCCGCGTCCCAGCCCTTGCGGGCGGTGGCGATATCGGCGTCGCGATTCTGCGTGTCCCAGGTGTAGCCGTCGCCCATCGTCACGAAGTCGCAATTGGCGATCGCGCCGAGAAAATCGCGTTCCGACGTATGCAGCGCACCCTTGATGAACTGCACGACGCCAAGCCGCATGCCATGGCCGAGCACGCGCACGGCCATGCCGAATGCGGCCGTGGTCTTGCCTTTGCCCGTGCCCGTATTGACGATCAACAAGCCCTTTTCAATCGACGCCTGCGCCTGCTTTTTCTCGTGGCCTTCCTTGCGACGCTGGGTCATGCGCAGATGCGCTTCTTCGTCCGTTTTCATTACGTTCTCTCGTTGTCTTTCTGTTGATTCAGGTTGTCTTCAGCAATGGCGATAGTCACGCCATCCACTGCGATCTTGGGCCGCACGATCCGTCCGTCACGCGATGCCAGGAGCGCACACGGTTCGCAGACGCCATCGACGCCGATCAGTGTCCGGACGCGTTCCGATGCTCTCGTCTCGACTTGCGACACGCGGTCCTTCGAAAAAAATTCTATCGGCAGGTGGTGAAGGGCGGCGAATTCGAGCAAAGCGGTTTCATCCTTTTTGCCGTCAATCGATGCCAGCGCGCGCACATTCTTGATAGGCTCATTGCCAAGCGCCGCGCAAACCGCCGCATCGATCTGCCCGATGCTTACGCCACGCCGGCAGCCTATGCCGATCACCCACGCGCTCAACGTCCCGCTCCGTCCGTGCGTTCCAGACGCGCGGATAGAAGCTTGCAAATACACTGCGGATCAGATTTCATGTAAGAAGATAGACTCATTACGTCCTTCATCCGTCCCTCGCGGATGCGGCGTCCGGCGCGTCCATGACACGCCACTTGCGCTGGCCGGTATCCGGGCTTGGCGACCGCATTCGCTTGCGCCTTCCCGCTTTGGCAAGCAGTGGCAATGAAGCAAATGTGCGCACGGGTTCTGTGAAACCAATTCAAACCGGCGCGGGTCGCGTACCGTTGCGGGGACAGCACAGGTTTCTTGCATGCAGGCGCGCTGAGAATAAACGCTCTTGCATCCTGTTTCCCGTTTAACTACGCACGCAGGAAAGCGCGCGTGAGCACCAGACGCGAGCCAAAGATAGCACACGGAGGCGTGCCGGCGCTTGGGTTTCCATTGCTCGCCAACTGGCCGTAACCTTGACCGCAAGGCTTCACCGGCCTAGACTTGGCGCAGTTTTCTGGTGCTCGCGCGCGGTCTCTCTCTGTGCGCAGTTAAACGGGAAGCAGGGGGCGCCGCCGGACACTCGTGCGCGCCAACCTGCGCTGCCCCCGCAACGGTAAGCGAAAACCGCGCAGCATGACGTCGCGCGCGGCAAAGCCGGCTTCGAACACCACTGCATGCGTGCTGCGTGCGGGAAGGTGAAGCGGCATTTCGCCAGCCCGGATACCGGCCGGAACGGTTTGACATCTGGAGCAACAGGCGCCGCGGGGATGCGGTGCGGGCTCGACACTTTCATCATGCCTTGCCGGGTTTGAAGCCCAGTACGCGTTTCGATTGCGTCATTTGGAGGCTCATGGCGTTTCCGGCATCAGGCAGTCAATCGATAAAAACGGAGTGAAGGATGCAAATGCGCAAGATCCCGGTCACGGTCGTCACAGGCTTCCTCGGCAGCGGCAAGACCACGTTGATGCGGCATATCCTTGAAAATGCCAAAGGGCTACGGATCGCAGTGATCGTGAACGAGTTTGGCGAACTGGGTATCGATGGTGAGATATTGAAGGGCTGCAGCATTGGTTGCGAGGACGAAAGCACGACCGACCAGCCGAACCTCTATGAGCTTTCGAATGGTTGCCTCTGCTGCACCGTTCAGGAAGAGTTCTATCCGGTGATGGAGCAGCTCGTCGAGCGTCGCGATCAGATCGATCATGTGCTGATCGAGACCTCCGGTCTTGCCTTGCCCAAGCCGCTGGTTCAGGCGTTCAACTGGCCATCGATCAAAAATGCGTTCACCGTCGACGCCGTCGTGACGGTGGTCGATGGTCCGGCTGCTGCAAGCGGCCAGTTCGCGGCGAACCCGCAAGCCGTCGACGAACAACGCCGCGCCGATCCGAATCTCGATCACGAATCGCCGCTGCACGAGTTGTTCGAAGACCAGTTGGCGTCAGCCGATCTGGTGATTCTCAACAAGATCGACCTGATCGATGAGGCGCAGCAACGCGCCGTCGAAACGCTCATAAGCGGCGAGATTCCGGCGGGCGTGAAGATCGTTCCGGCGCAGATGGGGCAACTCGACCTGCATGCGCTGCTCGGGCTCGAAGCGGCGTCGGAGACCACGATCCATCTGCGCGTGGATCATCATGGGTCGGTAGATGACGAAGGCCACGCCGACCATCATCACGACGACTTCGATTCCGTCGTGGTCGAGGCGCGCGTGGAGTCGCGCGACGCGGCGGTCGCTGCATTGCGTGCGCTGGTCGACGCCAACACGATTTATCGTGTGAAGGGCTTCGCCGCGTTGCCGGGCACGCCGATGCGTCTTGTGGTGCAGGGCGTGGGTCAACGTTTCGATACCTACTTCGATCGCCGGTGGACACCCGCTGAAGCCGAGGTCGGAACGAGCCGCTTTGTGCTCATTGGCGAAGACCTGGATCAGCCGCGTCTGCAACAAGCGCTTCTCGACGCGCTCGCCAGCGCACCTGTGCAGGCCTGAACCGTGCATCTGCTACGCACGACGCCCGGTGGTTTTGTCGATGACGCCGCGGGCGTCATGCGCATCGACCAGACGCCTGCGCCGATCGTCGTGCTGAGTTCGGCCGATACCACGCTGTCGCTTCTTGCAGGCGTCGTGCCGAATCTCGAAGCGGGGTTTCCTGCTGTGCGCCTCGCCAATCAGGCGTTCCTGCGGCAGCCGGCATCGGTGGACTTCTACGTCGATGACGTGCTCAGGCATGCGCGCGTGATCGTGATCGATCACCTTGGCGGCGAGGCCTATTGGCCCTACGGAATCGAGAGTATCACCACGCTCGCGCGCAAGAATGGCCAGATGCTCGTGATGTTTTCCGGCGACTTGCAGGAAGACCCGAACCTCGTTGCGAAGAGCACCGCGGAGCCCGCATTGTGCGACCAGCTCTGGCGTTATCTGCGTGAGGGCGGCGCGCAAAATGCCGAGGCGTTCCTGCGCTGCATTGCGTATCGCGCGCTGGGCTACGGGCGCGAGGCCGACTTGCCCACGCAGTTGCCCGCGGTTGCGATCTATCATCCGGCGCGGCAGATTGCGACCATCGACGACTGGAAGGACAGATGGACGCAGGGCGCCCCTGTCGTTGCCGTGCTGTTCTACCGCGCGCATCTGCAGTCTGGCAATACAGACGTATTCGACGCATTGATCGATGCGCTCGAAGCGCAAGGCCTGAACCCGTTGCCGATCGCGATGGCGTCGCTGAAGGACCCGTTGAGCCGCGAAGTCGTGCAGACATTGTGCGCGGATAACAATGCGTCGCTCGTGTTGAACACGACCTCGTTCGCGGCCGGCGTGATCGATGACCCCGCGCCATTCGAACTCGCTGGCGACGCGCCCGTGCTGCAAGTGATCCTCAGCGGCGGGAATCGCGAGGACTGGGTCAAGGACAACCACGGGCTGACGTCTCGCGACATTGCCATGCACGTTGCGCTGCCGGAAGTCGATGGGCGCATCATCACCCGCGCGATCAGTTTCAAGGGCCTGGCGTACAGATGCAAACTGACGCAAGTGGATGTCGTGCGTTATCAGCCCGACCTCGAGCGTGTGCGTTTCGTCGCCGAGCTGAGCAGGCGCTGGTGTCGCCTGAGGCAGCTTCCGAACGCCGGCAAACGCATCGCGCTCGTGCTCGCGAATTATCCGCTGAGCGAAGGGCGCATTGGTAACGGCGTGGGTCTCGATACGCCGGCATCGGTCGTGAATATTCTTTCGATGCTCGCACGCGAGGGATATACCACGCAGGTTATTCCCGTTAATGCCGACGCGCTGATGCAGGCGCTGACATCGGGCGTGACCAACGATCCCGTCGTGCGCGATATGCGTCCTGCGCTGCAGAGTCTCGCGCTCGATGATTATCTCGATGCATTCCGCAAGCTCCCCTCCGACGTTCAGCAAGACCTGAACGCCCGCTGGGGTCCGCCCGAAGCTGACCCGACTGTGCGGCGCGGCCGCTTCATGATCGCGGGCTGGCGGTGCGGCCATGTGTTCGTCGGCATTCAACCGGCGCGCTCGCGAGAACGCGGCGATTACGCAAGTTATCACGACGCCGAACTCGTGCCGCCGCATTCGTATCTCGCGTTCTACTTCTGGCTGCGTTTGCGCTTCAACATCGATGCAATCGTACACGTCGGCAAGCATGGCAATCTTGAATGGCTGCCGGGGAAAAGCGTGGCGTTGAGCGCGTCGTGCTGGCCCGACCTGACGCTCGGCGCCATGCCGCATTTATATCCGTTCATCGTCAACGATCCGGGTGAGGGCAGTCAGGCGAAGCGGCGCGCGCAGGCGGTGATCATCGATCATCTGATGCCGCCGCTCACGCGCGCTGAAAACTATGGGCCGTTGCAAGACCTCGAACGTCAGGTCGATGAATATTATGAAGCGCTGATGGTCGATCCACGCCGCGCGAAGCTCTTGCGAAAGACGATTCTGGCGAGCATCGTGGAGCATCGGCTGCATGAAGAACTGGGACTCGAGAAACCGCGCGACTCCGATACGGAGGACGCGTTGCTCAACCGTGCCGATGCCTATTTGTGCGAGCTGAAGGAAGCGCAAATCCGCGATGGACTGCACGTGTTCGGTGCTTCGCCGCAAGGCGTTCAACGCCGCGATACCTTGCTCGCATTGGGCCGTTATCCGACAGGCGACGGACTCGGCGCCAATGCGAGCGTGCTCACGGCGCTGGCTCGTGACCTGCAGCTCGGCGACACATTCGATCCTTTGGACTCCGACTGGACTGCGGCATGGACGGGGCCGCGTCCTGCTCGACTGATGCAAATGATCGATGCCCCCTGGCGTCATCATGGCGATACGCGCGAGCGTCTTGAGTTGCTTGCAACGTCGCTGCTGGACGGTCCCGCGAATACGGTCGGCCCAAACACATCGCAGGTGCTCATGCGATTGAACGGCGATCTTTTATCTCGCCTCGATGCATGCGGTCCGCAAGAGCTGCTGCAACTTCAGCGCGGCCTCGACGGACGCTTTGTGCCGCCGGGTCCGAGCGGTTCGCCTTCACGTGGACGACCCGATGTCCTTCCCACCGGACGCAACTTCTATTCCGTCGACACCCGCGCCGTCCCCACGCGCGCAGCCTGGACGCTCGGTCTGAAGTCCGCGAACTTGCTGATCGAACGACATCTTCAAGAGCACGGCGATTACCCGCGTGCGATTGGTTTGTCGGTGTGGGGAACGGCCACGATGCGCACGGGCGGCGACGATATTGCGCAAGCCATGGCGCTGATCGGCGTGCGTCCGAAGTGGGCCGCGGGCAGCAATCGTGTGACGGACTTCGAGGTCTTGCCTATCACGATCTTCAACCGGCCGCGTATCGATGTCACGCTGCGCGTTTCGGGTTTCTTCCGCGATGCCTTCGCGAACCTGATGCATCTCTTCGACGCAGCCGTTCAGGCCGTCGCCGAACTCGACGATGAAGACGAAGACATCAATCCGATCCGCGCACGCATCATGCGCGAACGTGATGAACACATCGCTCGCGGACTGGACGAAAAAGAAGCGCGTCTGCGCGCGGGCTGGCGCGTGTTCAGCACGAAACCCGGTGCCTACGGTGCGGGGTTGCAGGAGATGATCGACGCGAAGCAATGGCAGAACGATGCCGACCTCGCGCGTGGATTCCAGGACTCGGGCGGTTACGCGTACTCGCAAATGGGCGCTGGCGTCCATGCACGCGATTCATTTGGCGCGAGGTTATCGACTATTGACGTGGTGGTGCAGAACCAGGACAACCGCGAACACGACCTGCTCGATTCCAACGACTATCATCAGTTCCAGGGCGGCATGGTCGCGGCCGTGCGGCATCTTTCGGGCGCGCAGCCGCAGGCGTACAACGCCGATCACAGCAACCCCGCGTCGCCGCGCATACGCACCTTGCAGGAAGAGATATCGCGCGTGATCCGCTCGCGCGTGGTCAATCCAAAATGGATCGATGGCGTGAAGCGGCACGGCTACAAGGGCGCATCGGAACTCGCGGCCACGGTGGATTATCTCTTTGGCTACGACGCCACCGCACGCGTGGTGTCGGATCATCAATACGCGCTCGTCGCCGATGCTTACGTGAACGACGCCAATACCCGCGAGTTCATGCAGCAGCACAATCCGCATGCGCTGCATTCCATCTGCGAGCGTTTGACGGAAGCCATGCAACGCGGTTTATGGCAAAGCCCGGGCGACTACCAGACGCAGATCGAACGCCATCTGCTGGATGCCGAACAGCAACTCGAAGGGCAACGAACGTGAACGACATTCTCTTTCCTTTCACCGCATTGGTCGCGCAGGAGCCCTTGCAACAAGCACTTTTGCTCGCTGCGGTCGACCCCGCGCTGGGTGGCGTGCTGGTGAGCGGCCCGCGCGGCACGGCGAAGTCCACCGCAGCGCGCGCACTGGCCGAGCTGCTTCCCGAAAGCCGCTTCGTCACCCTGCCGTTGGGCGCGAGTGAGGAGCAACTGATCGGATCGCTCGATCTTGAAACGGCGTTACGCGACGGCGGCGTGCATTTTTCGCCGGGCTTGCTTTCGAAGGCGCATGAAGGCGTGTTGTATGTGGATGAAGTCAATCTGCTGCCGAATCAGCTCGTGGATCAATTGCTCGATGTCGCTGCAAGCGGCGTGAACTTGATCGAGCGCGATGGCATCTCGCATCGGCATGACGCGCGGTTTGTGTTGATTGGCACGATGAACCCCGAGGAAGGCGAACTCAGGCCGCAGTTGCTCGATCGGTTTGGGCTTGCGGTGGAGTTGCAGAATTGCTTCGATGCCAACGTACGTCGCGAGATCGTCAAGGCGCGGCTTGCATTCGACGCAAACCCTGATGCGTTCCGTTCGCGGTTCGCGGCGCAACAAGAAGCGTTGGCGCAAAAACTTCAACGCGCACGTTCAGCTCTTCCCGCCCTCGAATTCGATGACTCCGTTCATGCGCGTGTGAGCGAGCTTTGCATCGAGGCAAACGTCGACGGCTTGCGCGCCGATCTGGTCATGCTGCGTGCGGCGCGTGCGCTGGCTGCATTGGAAGAGGCCGATGCGGTCCGGGTGGATCATGTCGAACGCATTGCGGAGGCGGTGCTCCTGCATCGGCGGAAAGTCGGCAACGAACCTTCAGGCAAACGCGAACAGGAAAAGCAGCAACCCCAATCGCAAGACACCGATGAAGCCAACTTCGGCTACATGCCGCCCGAGCCCGTCGATATAACCGCCGTAAAAAACGTGAGGCCGCTCACGTCAAAAAAATCCTGAGCCATCGAAGGCCGGAAACATGCGCCGACCCCGGCCGCCTTCGATGGCTCGATCCTTTCGCTCCCGGCAAAGCGCGGTCACGCGAAGGCGAGAAGAGCGGGCGCATCGACTGGATGCAAACGCTGCTCGCGAAACGCAATCAGATGCTCGACGCGGCGCATCTGCGGTTTCATCGCGAGGAAGGCGAGGCGAGCGCGCTGCATTGTTTCGTGCTCGATTGTTCAGGTTCGATGCTTGGCGGCAAGCGGCTCGCGCTCGCGAAGGGGCTGGTTGTTGCGTTGTTCGATCGCGCATACCGGGAGCGTGCGGAGGTGGCGCTCGTGTGTTTTGGCGGCGCGACGGCCGAGGTGCGCCGCGAGCCAGGCGCCGCGCACTGGTGGAACGACCGATGGCTCGCGCCGATCGGCGGCGGAGGCGGTACGCCGCTCGCGTTGGGCGTGCGCACGGGCGCCAACGTATTGCTGCGCGCTGCGCGTCGCAAGCCTTCGCAGCGTCGCATTCTCTGGTTGCTCACCGATGGGCGAAGCGCCGAAACGCCAGCGCGTCCCGATTCGGCGGATCAGATCGTTGTCGTCGATTTTAAAAGCGAGGCCGTGAGTCTTGGCCGATGCGCGAAACTGGCCGAGTCGTGGCATGCGGATTACCGCACGGCCGCTGACATGACATCGGCTTAGTGGCTCATCAGCCGCTCATTCGTACCAGCGGGGCGTGTACGCCCACTCGCCATTGCCATCGCCGCGCGGAAAGCTTCGCGTCGTCGATGATCCGACGATCACCATGGTACGCATATCGACCTGATCAGAATGCAGGTTTGCGAGCGTGGTCGTGATCAACGTTTCACCCGGCCTGCCGATGTTCCTTCCCAGCACGACCGTGGTCGTTCCATCGCGATACTCACGTACGATCTCAAGCGCACGATCCAACTGCCAAGGCCTTGCACGCGAGACCGGGTTGTAGAACGCCATCACGAGATCGGCTTGAGCGGCATGTCGCAGACGTATCTCGATGACGGCCCATGGTTTCAGGTTATCGGAAAGCGAGAGCATGCAGAAGTCGTGACCGAGCGGCGCGCCGGCACGCGCGGCAGTCGCCAGCGCAGCCGACACACCGGGCAGGATGTTCAGGTCTACGGAAGACCACGCCTCGTTGGATTGTCCTGCGTCAAGTGCTTCGAGCACTGCGGCGGCCATGGCGAACACGCCCGGATCTCCTGACGACACAACCACGACCCTGCGCCCCGTGCTCGCCAGTTCCAACGCATGACGCGCGCGCTGCATTTCTTCGCGGTTATCGGTGCAATGGAGGATTTGATTCGGCTTGAATGGACCGGCCATGCGCACGTAGGTCTCGTAGCCAAGGATATCGTCGGCGAGGGACAACACGTATTTGGCCGCCGGTACCATCAAGTCCGCGCTGCCGGGACCCAGGCCGATCACGGTCAGCGTGCCGCGTGCTTGTCCGAGGTTCGTGACATCAACCGGATGCGATGCAATCGATATCGCGAGGTCTTCATCATGCGATCTCAGCGTTTCGAACCCGTCCGGAAAGGTGCCGAATCGCAGGGGTACATCGAGGACATGCGCAGCTTCGATCAGGCGCGCCGACGTCATCATGGACACGGGCGCAAGCATGGCGGCGACCGACAGCGGCGATATCTTTGCCTCAAGCAACGCACGGCGGATGCGTTCGGCGATCGGATCATCCGAACGCACCGCGTTCACGCAAATGATGACCGAGCGCGGGTGAATCATGAGTTCGCCGGCGTTTTCACTAACATGCGGCGAGATCCGGATTGCGCGGTTTGCATCGGAGGCACGGGGCAATTCGACCTGATCCAGCCACGGTGCGGTGCCTTCGATGCGCGTTGTGCTTCCCGCCAGAAGATCGGACACGAAGCGCTTTCCATGTTCGATATCCGCAAGCACATACCCCGCCGGAGGATTCAGCAGGCATGTGCCGAAACGCAATTCGCCGCTCGTCGTGATCGCGGGCGCGACCTGCAGGACCGCCGCGATTTCGCGCGCCATGACGTTGACGCCGCCAAGGCCGCCGAGCAGCGGCACGACCGCGCTGCCATCTTCGGCGACGGCAAGCACGGGCGGTTCGACGGTTTTATCGGCTAGAAGGGGAGCCAGGCAACGGATCACTATTCCCGCCGCGCACAACGCGACGATCGGCGTGTTGCTCGAATAGAGCTCGCGCAGATGAGCGCTCAGTTCAGTGAACGCGACATCGGCTTGCACGCGGTTCGCGAGGCCGTGTATCAACGCGCCGGAATAACGTGCCTGGATTCGCCGCGCAGTCTGCGATGCGCCCGTACCGAGCACCACGATTGCCGGCGGCTTCGCGTCGATCAACCCCGCCATTTTTCCCCCGGCACGACCAGCAGCGAGAAGTAGGGCGACGCCATAGGATCGACATCCTCCAGCGGCACGATGCGCTGGTTCGCCATGGTCGCGCGTTCGACATAGAGCGCGCGTTTATCGAGTCCGAGGTCTTTCAACACGCGCCGGACCTTGTCGAAGTTGCGGCCGAGTTTCATGATCACGGCGGCGTCGGTGGCGGCAAGCCTGTCACGAAGATCCGCCTCCGGCAGCACGCCCGATAACACCGACAAACTCTGGTTCCGGTACACGAGCGGCACGCCGAGCACGGCGACGCCGCCGAGCATCGAACATACGCCGGGTACGACTTCAGCTTCGAAGCGCTCGGCGAGCCGGTCGTGCAGGTACATGTACGAGCCATAGAAAAACGGATCGCCTTCGCAGATCACGGCGACATCGCGGCCGGCTTCGAGATGATCGGCAATGCGGATGGCGGATTCATCGTAGAAATCGCCGATGATCGTTTCATAGCAAAGCGGCGGTTCGAGCGCTTCGGTCGTCACGGGATACACGAGCGGCATGCGCGTCTGCGTGTCCTTCAAATGCCCTTCGATGATCCCGAACGCGTTGCCCTTCTTGCCTTTCGCCACGAAGTACGCGACCACCGGCGCGGATGTCAGCAAACGCAGCGCCTTCACCGTGATCAGTTCGGGATCGCCCGGACCGACGCCCAGGCCATAGAGACGTCCGCTCATCTATTCAGTCTCCGAAGCCAGCGCGTTCACTGCGGCCGCCGCCATCGCGCTGCCGCCGCGCCTGCCGCGCAACGCGACGAACGGGACGCCGCGGCTGTCGGCAGCAAGCATCGCCTTGGATTCCGCCGCGCCGATGAACCCCACCGGAAAGCCGAGGATCAACGCGGGCTTTGGTGCGCCGGCGTCGAGCATGTCGAGCAGATGGAACAGCGCGGTCGGCGCATTGCCGATCACAACCACGCTGCCTTCAAGATCCGGACGCCACAATTCGAGCGCGGCCGCCGAGCGCGTATTGCCGAGTTCGCGTGCGCGTTCGGGCACGGATGCGTCGTTGAGCGTGCAGATCACGCGGTTATCAGCCGGCAGGCGCGCGCGCGTGATGCCTTCGGCGACCATGCGGGCATCGCAGAGAATGGACGCGCCTTGCTTGAGCGCTTCGC
This sequence comes from Burkholderia sp. PAMC 28687, assembly GCF_001577465.1. Classification (NCBI taxonomy): domain Bacteria; kingdom Pseudomonadati; phylum Pseudomonadota; class Betaproteobacteria; order Burkholderiales; family Burkholderiaceae; genus Burkholderia; species Burkholderia sp. PAMC 28687. The sequence goes on along the minus strand of NZ_CP014507.1, from coordinate 904,884 downwards.
GGCCCGCTGTTCCGGCGTCATTCGAGAACACGAGGTCATCGATCACGTCCGTCATGCCGCATGCATGGATCACGCGCACAGCCAGTTTTTCGAGGTCGGGGGGAATCGCGTCGAGGTTCGTTTCGGCGCGAATGGTCGCGAACGACGCACGATAAATCGCCTGCCCGTCGCGGATGTAATCAAGCATCGGTGGTGCTCCGGGCGAGCCAGCGGGCCGCCTCTTCAATGGTTATGCGCCGGGCGACCGGTTCAGACGCTTGCGTGTATAAATCGTAGCGGCCGGGCGCGACGGCGAGCAGGGTTGTGTCGACGTGATGAGCCGCCGCGCAGGAACGCGCGCAACCGCTCAAGTGGACGTTGCCTGTTTCGGGCATCAAGGACGCAAGTCGATGCGCGTCGGCTTTGGTATCGGAAAAACCTTTGGCGCAGCCTTGCGAACCCGTGCATGCGATGAGCCGCGCGAAGGGCTCGTTCGGCGTGGTTGCGAGGTCGAGCGCCTTGAGCCTGTCGATGGTCGACGCGGCGTCTGCCACAGGTACGTCGAGCAACATCACGCTTTGCCACGGCGTCATGCGCATGCGTGGCGCGATCTCGGCGAGCGCCCGGAGCGTGGTTGCATCCAGACGGCCCAGCGGTATCTGCGCACCGATGCACACCGCGCCTTCGTTGCGTCGCGGATGCACGCCGAAACGCAGTTGTGCATTGGACGAAGGGCGACGCCAATCTTTTGTGTCTTGCTTGAGCTGGAAATCGAGTTTCTGCTGCACGCGGTCAAGAACCGCTTCGGCTGAATACGTCTGCAGCAAGTCCCGCATTCTCGTCTGCTCCGGCAGCGCAAGATCGAGGAATGTATGCAACACCGCGTTCATCAAGTCGGGGACGTGCACGGACTCGACCGACGCGGCCGCAGGCAAATGCTCCGCGGAAGTCGGTGGACAACCGCCAAGTCCGAATGCAAACCGGTGCGCCGATAGCGCCGAAAACCAGACATCGTGAGGATGATCGAGCATGGCAAGACACTCGCCGCCGTCGAGCATGATTGCAAATTTCGGCGATAACTCGCGCAGACGCGCATCGTGCTGCATTTGTTCGAGCAACACGCGAGCGATCGGCGTGACGTCCACAATGGCATGCGGATCGAGACCGGCGAGCGGGCTGAGCATGAGGTTGCGCAGATCGTCCGCGTCCTGCGTGGCGGGCCCCAGTCCCGCTTCGATCAAACGGGATATCAACGCATCTTCAGCGTCCGGCCGCACGCCTCGAATCTGCAAGTTTGAGCGATTGGTTGCATCGATAAGACCCGATCCGCACGTCTTCGCCACATCCGCCACCACACGCGCCTGCGCCGCGCTCATCTCGCCGCCGGTCAGTCGAATGCGGCACAGGCCGCCGTCGCGCGCAGGCACGATCCGCATCAGGCCGGGACATGCCGATGGCCTCGATGCCGGTACCGACCCGCCTTCAGTAGTGAGTGTTTGCGATGCGTTCAAAGCGTGACCCGTCCGGTCTCGCGCGGCGCCTCGACCTTTGCCTTGTCAGCAGCACATGAAAACAGGCAGGATCGCGGCATCGGTACACCCCGCCCGATGTTGGCTTGCACGAAGAATTCCGGTCGGCAGGTCTCTTGGCTGGCAGGTCGCCGCCCGCGCCGGCCTTCCCAGTCGAAACCAGTGGCAGTGGAGCGCGGACTCGCTGCGTACAATTGCGGGGGCAGCCACAGTTTCGCTGTGTTCCCTGTTAGGCCCGTGAGGGCACCGACTAAACGCGATATTATGCCCGTTTTTGCAGCCGACAAAACCAATCGCCGCATGGCTCGGCAAGCGGCCGGGCAGCGTAACCTGCAAATGAATCATGCGAGGATCGGCGGATGGCAACGTGGTTGACGGTAGTGGGAATCGGCGAGGACGGCTGGCATGGGCTCAGCCGGACGTCGCACGAAGCGTTGCTTGCCGCCGATATCATCTTCGGTGGCAAGCGCCATCTCGACCTGTTGCCGGAGCAGATTTCCGCTGAGCGCCGCGCGTGGCCCACGCCGTTTTCGATAACGCCGGTGTTCGACTATCGCGGCAAGCGAGTCTGTGTGCTCGCAAGCGGCGACCCGATGATGTTCGGCGTCGGCGCCACGTTCGCGCGCGAACTGGAGCCCGGTGAGTTCACCGTATTGCCTGCGCCGTCATCGGTGTCGCTTGCTGCAGCGCGTTTGCGTTGGGCGATGCAGGATGTGGCCGTGGTCTCGCTCGTCGGGCGTCCGATCGCAGCGCTTGGCGTTCGCCTTCATTCCGGCACGCGCATGCTCGTTCTCAGCAGCGATGGTTCAAGCCCTTCCGAAGTCGCGCAGTTATTGAACCGGCGCGGCTTCGGCGCCAGCCGGATGAGCGTGTTCGAACATCTGGGCGGCGAGCGCGAACGTCGCACTGATGGCATCGCAAACACGTGGAACCCGCAAGCCGATATCGCTGCGCTGAACCTCGTGGCGATCGACTGCATTGCGGATGCCAACGCCTTGCGTCTGCCGCTCACACCCGGTCTTCCCGACGACGCATACCAGCACGATGGCCAGCTCACCAAACGCGACGTCCGCGCCATCACCCTCGCGCGGCTCGCCCCCGAACCTGGCGAATTGCTGTGGGACGTGGGCGCGGGATGCGGTTCGATCGGCATTGAATGGATGCGCTCGCACGCTGATTGCCGCGCCATCGCGATCGAAGCGGATAGCGGACGTCAGCGTTTTATCGAACACAATCGTGATGCGCTTGGTGTGCCCGGACTGCAACTCGTGGAGGGCGAAGCGCCGGCCGCGTTGATGGGGTTGCCATCGCCGGATGCGATCTTCATTGGCGGCGGTGTAACCGCGCCCGAGATGCTCGATACATGTTGGGCGCGTCTGAAGAAAGGCGGCCGGATGATCGTCAACGCAGTGACGATCCAAAGCGAGGCGGCGCTCGTCGCGTGGCGGGCGGTGCATGGCGGCGAGCTGACGCGTATAAGCGTGGCGCACGCGCAACCGCTCGGCGCCTTCGATACATGGCGTCAGGCGCTCCCCATCACGCTGCTGCATGCAGTGAAATCATGACGCGCGTCCTGCTGCTCGGCGGCACGGGCGAAGCATTGACGATCGCGCGGCGTCTCAGTCCGGAACACGTCTATAGCCTTGCTGGACTGGGACGCACGCCGGGCGATCTCGTGTGTCGCGTGCGAGTTGGCGGGTTCGGCGGAGTGGAAGGGCTGGCGGCTTTTATAAAAGCAGAATCAGTTGGTCTGATCGTCGATGCAACTCATCCCTTCGCCGCGCAAATGAGCCGTCATGCCGCCGCTGCTTCAGTGATGACGAGCGTCCCATGCTGGGCGCTTCGCCGTGCGCCGTGGCAACCGGGACCCGACGATGACTGGCGGAGCGCCTTTGATTTTGCATCGATCATGGCAGCCATCGCGCCATACAAACATCCGTTTTGGACGCTCGGCCGCGAGCCACTCGATCATCTCGACGAGATCCCCTCCGGGCAACACTGGACCATCCGTTGCCTCGATCCCCATGTTGGCCACGCACGCGCGACGATCATCGCGGCGCGCGGGCCGTTTTCGCTGGACGGCGAGCGCGCTTTATTCGACCAGCAAGATACCGATGTCCTCATCAGCAAGAACAGCGGCGGCGCGGCGACCGAAGCGAAACTCGCGGTCGCGCGTGAACGCGGTCTGCCCGTCGTGATGCTGCAACGTCCGTCACTTCCTCAAGTCGAACGCGAATTCACCGATATGGCCTCACTCCTGAACGCGCTCGACGCTTTACGGAAAGCCCCTTGAATGACGGTCTATTTCATTGGCGCCGGACCCGGCGATCCCGAACTCATCACCGTGAAAGGGCAGCGTCTCGTGCGCTCATGTCCCGTCATCCTGTATGCCGGGTCGCTGGTGCCGGAAGCGGTGTTGAGCGGCCATCGCGCGGAAATCTGCGTGAACACCGCCGATCTTCACCTCGATGAAATCATCGCGTTGCTCGAAACCGCGCATGCCAAAGGGCAGGACGTGGCGCGCGTTCATTCGGGCGATCCGTCGCTGTACGGCGCGATCGGCGAACAGATTCGCCGTCTGAACGCGCTTGCCATTCCCTATGAAATCGTGCCGGGCGTGACGGCAGCGGCGGCATCGGCGGCGGCGCTCGGGTGCGAATTCACGTTGCCCGGCATCTCGCAGACCGTGATCCTCACGCGCTTTGCGACGAAGACATCGATGCCTGAAGGCGAGCAACTCGCCGATCTCGCGCGCCACCGCGCAACCATGGCGATTCACCTGGGCGTGCGCCATATCGAGCGCATCGTCGCCGACCTGATCCCGCATTACGGCGCGGATTGTCCCGTCGCCGTGATCTTCCGCGCGAGTTGGCCCGACGAAGAGAAAGTGCTTGGAACGCTCGCGGATATCGCTGTGAAAGTGCTTGAAAAAGGCATCGAAAAGACAGCGTTGATCGTGGTCGGGTACGTGCTGAATGCCGAGGGATTCACGGATTCTTCGCTGTACCGGAAGGAACCTTGAGACATCGAAAAAACGCCGCGCGGTTTCAATGGCGCGCGGCGTTCCCACGGTCAACGCACCAGACTCAGCACGTCAGGCGCGTTTCTTCTTCGCCCTGCGCGACAGCATGTTCAACCCCTCGACCAGCGCCGAGAACGCCATCGCCGCGTAGATGTAGCCCTTCGGCACGTGAGACCCGAACCCTTCGGCGACCAGCGTCATCCCGATCACCAGCAGGAAGCCGAGCGCGAGCATCACCACGGTCGGGTTTCTATCGATAAACCGCGACAACGGACCCGCCGCGAACATCATCACGGCCACCGCTGCAATCACGGCGACGAACATGATGGGAATGTGTTCGGTCATGCCGACGGCGGTCACGATGCTGTCGATGGAAAACACCAGATCCAGCACCAGGATTTGCCCGATCGCCGCCAAGGGTGTGATCGAAGCGGTCTTGGCCGGGCCGCCGGATTCGCCGGAATCATGCGACACATGATGATGGATCTCCGTGGTCGCCTTCCATACCAGGAACACGCCGCCGGCAATCAGGATCAGGTCGCGCCACGAAAAATCATGCCCGAACGCCGTGAAAATCGGCGCCGTCAGCCGCACGATCAGTGCGACCGTGCCGAGCAAGCCAAGCCGCATGATGAGCGCAAGCCCGATACCCAGACGCTGCGTGCGCGCCCGGTGCGCTTCTGGCAATTTGTTCGTGAGAATGGAGATAAAAATCAGGTTGTCGATGCCGAGCACGACTTCCATGACAACGAGTGTCGCCAGGGCCGCCCAGGCGGTGGGGTCACTGGCAAGCGCTACGAGGTAATCCATGAGATGTGAGGGTTGTCCGGTTATAGGTCACGAATTTCACGCAATCATACGCGACGTTCGCATCGATAATGTAAGCTTATTGAAATGTTGAGAGTAGTTCGAGCTGAAAAAAGTTCTCCACCATTTCCGAGCGGGCACCGGCTTCGAAAAACTTTCTCGCACAAATACGGGTAAACTCTCGGTGCCGCACGCTATTCCTCAGTTGGAAGTTGGAATCGCGCCTTTCACGTTCGCTGCCTGATCCGGCAGTCTTTCGGGTTACGCATGCAGGGAAAATCGCAACGACTGGTTGAGCTGGACTTTTTTCGCGGCCTCGTCCTGCTCGTGATTCTTGTTGATCATATTGGCGGCAGCATGGTGTCCCGCATGACCCTGCATGCATTCGCACTTAACGATGCCGCCGAAGTCTTCGTTTTCCTCGGCGGTTTTGCGACTGCCACCGCGTATGTATCGATGTGCGCGAGGCGCTCGGAATCCGCCGCCCGCGCAAGATTTCTCCGCCGCGCTTTCCAGATATATAGAGCATTTCTGGTCACCGCTGCGCTCATGCTGCTCACGAGCTTCGTGTTGCGGCCGCTGTTCGGCAGCGCGCCGAATCTCGCCACGACCGACCTCGACGCGTTCATTGCCGCACCGTTCACGGCGCTCATCGATATCATGCTGTTGCGACGCCAGCCCTATCTCGCATCCGTCCTGCCGATGTACGTGTTTTTCGCGCTTGCCGTGCCGCTCGTGTTGCCGCTCGCGCGCAGCAAGCCGTGGCTTCTGCTCGCCGCGAGTATTGCGTTGTGGGCGCTCGCCCCTCCTGTCGCCGAGTATTTGCCGTCGGCGGAAGATTTGTTGTGGGACTTCAACCCTGCCGCATGGCAACTGATGTTCGTGATCGGCGTGATTGCCTGTTGCCAGCCGGTTTATCCGCGGGTGGGCGGGCACCGGTTCGGATGGATCGTTAGCGTGGCCGCGCTCGCAGTTGTCCTGGGCATGGCGTACTACAAGCTGCTCGTGCTCCCGACTTCCTTCGATGGCGATTTCAAGCGCAATCTGGCGGGCGCGCGCATTGTCAATTTCGTGGCTATCGCGTGGCTCGCCAGCGATCTGACGCGTCGCGGCGCGGTCCGGCGGATCGCGCAGCTTGCGCCCTGGGTGGGCGCGGTTGGACGCGACGGCCTCGTGTGTTTCGTGGCGGGCGCGGTGATCTCGCTGATCGTGGATTCGGTGTTGTTCACGCTGACGGGCGGTTTGCTCGACGTGCCGTATGGTTTCGCCGCCGATGCCATTGCGATCGGCTTGCTGCTTGCAATCCCGCACCGTCAGCGTCTGTTCGACGCGTTGGGCTTTGGATCGATGACGTCTGCGGCGAAGGCGAAGGGGTAGCGCGGCGATTTTCTGAGCTTCAGCCAGCTCATCTAAAACGCTACTAACGGTCTACATTTACCCCATCCGCCTGCTGGTTCGAGTGTCGATCCGCTTTCAAGAAACGTCCGGCAAGAACAAGCCGGGCATAGGCTTTGCTAAACCGTTGCGACTTCAACCATAACAACGGATTTACCATGCTCAAGCTTGCCATTCTCTTCGCGGTGATATCGGTTATCGCTGGATTCTTCGGCTTTGGACGCGTGTCGTCGGGCGCGGCGGGGATCGCCAAGATCTTCTTCTTCATTTTCCTCGTGCTGTTCGTGATCTTCCTGGTCGTGGCTATCTCGGCAGGTTCACTGGTGCTCTAACGGCTCACACACAGCACGCGTAGTAACGAATCGGGGCGCTTGCCAAGGCGCCCCGATTCGTTTTTAACGCCACTCAAATCATCAGGCCGGCGGCAGCGTGGTGCGCTCGGACGCCGACAACAGCGCATCGCTATCGTCCTTGAGGCTGACGCCGGTCAGCTTCAGACGGACCGCTTCGTTGAGCAGGTAAAGCAGCTTGAACGCGGCGGCATCGTAGGGAAGACCTTCGGGCCGGACGTTAGAGATGCAGTTGCGCTCGGCATCGCTCCGGCCGGCTCGCGGCTCGTAAGTCAGGTACACGCCAAGGCTGTCGGGCGAACTCAAACCCGGCCGTTCGCCGATCAGCACGACTACGATCCGCGCCCGTAAAAGCTCACCGATACCGTCGCCCAGCGCCACCCGCGCCTGCCGCGCCACGACGACAGGACCGATGCGCACGCCATCCAGCTTCGAGCGCATGCGCTGCAGCAACGGCACGGCATGGCGCGTTGCAGCGTAGGCCGACAAGCCGTCGGCGACGACGAACACCACATCGAAACCCTTGCCTTCGTGATCGCGAAGACGTGCCGTACTTTCATCGTTGAGCTTGCGGCCCAGATCCGGGCGACGCAAATAATGATCGCGATCGGGCGCTGCGCTCTCGGCATCGAGCGTATCGAAACCGGCTTCTTGCAGTGCTGCATGCAGCGCGTCCACATCGAGCGGCTGATGCACGGCGTCACGAGCCTGCGCGTGCGATAAATTGAACGCAAGCAAGGGCGCCGTCGGCAGGCTGCTGCCGGCGCGGCCCAGCGCGATGCGCGCGTTCGTGAAACGGCGCAGCGCGTCCCAGGGACTGGCGTTGGATGGCGCAGGCGCGTCCTTTGGATCTGCGTCGGTATCGGCCATTACGTCGTGATCCATTCAAGCAAGGGTTGCGGTGCGGACGGGCTGAGCAGGGCGCCGCGTGTATCGATGATCTGCATCGATTCAAGCCATGCCTCGAACTCCGGGGCGCGGCGCAGCCCCAGCACATTGCGCACATATAACGCGTCATGGAACGATGTGCTTTGGTAGTTGAGCATGATGTCGTCAGCGCCCGGTACGCCCATGATGAAGTTGACGTTGGCTACGCCAAGCAGCGTGAGCAAGGTGTCCATGTCGTCGGAATCGGCTTCGGCGTGGTTCGTATAGCAGATGTCGCAACCCATCGGCACGCCGAGCAGCTTGCCGCAGAAATGATCTTCGAGACCGGCGCGAATGATCTGGCGTCCATCGTAGAGATACTCCGGGCCGATGAACCCCACCACCGTATTCACCAGCAACGGCTTGAACTTGCGGGCGACCGCATAGGCGCGAACTTCGCAGGTTTGCTGATCGACGCCGTGATGGGCATCGGCGGAAAGCGCGCTGCCCTGGCCAGTCTCGAAGTACATGAGGTTGTCGCCGACCGTACCGCGCTTCAGCGACAACCCCGCCTCATACGCTTCCTGCAGCAGCGCGAGCGACACGCCGAAACTCGCGTTGGCTTTTTCCGTGCCCGCGATCGACTGGAACACGAGATCCACGGGCGCGCCTTTCTCGATCGCAGCGATCGTGTTCGTCACATGGGTCAGCACGCAGGATTGCGTCGGGACTTCGTAGCGTTGCCGGAAGTCATCGATCATCACGAGCAGTGTCGTAATTGCATTGAGCGAATCCGATGCCGGATTGATGCCGATCACCGCATCCCCGCAGCCGTACATGAGCCCGTCGAGCATGGACGCGGCGATGCCCTTGACGTCGTCGGTGGGATGGTTCGGCTGCAGGCGCACGGACATGCGTCCGGGCAACCCGATGGTATTGCGAAAGCGCGTGACCACCGGCCGTTTCTTGGCCGCGAGAATCAGGTCCTGATTGCGCATGAGTTTCGAAACGGCGGCGACCATTTCCGGCGTGAGCCCGGGCGCGATGCGCACGAGCGCGGCGGTATCGGTGGTGTCGGCGAGCAGCCAGTTGCGGAAATCGCCCACCGTGAGATGCGATATCTCCGCGAAGGCCTGCGCGCAATGTTCGTCGATGATCAGCCGCGTCACCTCATCGCTTTCGTAAGGGATCACGGTTTCGCTGAGGAACGTGCGCAGCGGCACTTGCGCCAGCGCCATCTTCGCGGCGACGCGCTCTTCCTCGGTGGCGGCCGCGACGCCCGCAAGCTGATCGCCGGAGCGCTGCGGCGTGGCTCGGGCCAGCAGGGTTTTCAGGTCGTCGAAACGATACGTCCGATGACCGATGGTCTCGTTGTAGCTCATCGCGTGATCCTTGATTTCGGGGCGGCCATCCAATACTGAAGTATGCGACGTATCCGTGCATGGTCAAAAATGCGGACCATCCACTGTCCGTTTTGCCCATGCGATAATCCGAAACCTCCGGTTTGTCCACCGTATTTGTTCACTTTGTAGCGTCGCACCTTGAAAAACCTGCTTGTTCCGCTCGACCGGCTGGCCGATTTCGACGAAATAATCGACGTCCGCACACCACTCGAATTCACCGATGACCACATTCCGGGCGCGTTGAACGCGCCGGTGCTGAGCAACGAAGAGCGTGTGCGCATCGGCACGATGTACAAGCAGGTTTCGCCCTTCGAAGCCGCCCGGGTGGGCGCGGCGCTGGTCGCGCGCAATATCGCGCAGTATCTGGATACGGTCTTCGCCGCCCGGCCCCGCAATTGGCGCCCGCTGATTTATTGCTGGCGCGGCGGTACCCGGTCCGGCTCCATGACGACCATGTTCAACATGATCGGCTGGCAGGCGCGGCAACTGGAAGGCGGATACAAGACCTACCGGCGCGCGACGATCGAGACGCTCGAGCGTCTTCCGGCGGCGTTTCGCTATATCGCGCTGACGGGCCCGACAGGCAGCGGCAAGACGCGCTTGCTGCATGCTTTGAGCGTTGCCGGGGCGCAGACGCTCGACCTGGAGCAGCTTGCGGCGCATCGCGGATCGCTGCTCGGCGCATTGCCTGGTGAGCCGCAGCCATCGCAGAAATGGTTCGATACGTTGCTGGTCAGCGCGCTGCGAGGCTTCGATCCGGCGCGGCCTGTGTTTGTCGAGGCGGAAAGCCGGCGGATCGGCGCGGTGGCGTTGCCGCTCGCGCTGGTGGACACGTTTCATCGCGGCGATTGCATCCAGGTCGAAGCAAGCCGAGACGACCGCGCCGCGTTCCTCCTGCATGATTACGCGCATCTGTTCCACGATCCCGACTTGTTCAAGCAGCAGTTATCGAAGCTGATCGGTTTGCATAGCCGGGAGCGGGTGCACAACTGGCACAAGCTGATCGATGAAAACCGGGGTCCCGAACTCGCTCGCGAACTGATCGACCAGCATTACGATCCCGCCTATACCCGCAGCAGCGGCGCGCATTTCACCGAGTTGCCGCGCGCTACACGTGTGCTGTTCCGCCCGAATGACGCCGATGTCGTCGAGCAGGCGAGGGCGCTGCTCGCGCAGATCGAGACCTCCGCGAGCGCGGCGTGACACCTTATTTTTCTTAAAAACCAAGACCAACCATGCAATCCACTCTTCGACAACCCCGCGTAGCGGCCGGCTGGATCGTCTTCCTGCTGATCGCCGTCGTCGGCCTGTTCTACGTCAAATGGTTTCCGTACTACAACCGTGCGTTCGTTGCGGCCAGCCAGCATTCCATCGGTAAATCGATCCTGATGGGCACGGCCGCGAGTGCGCCCGAGCCGTCGTGGAAAGCGGCTATCGATTACGCGTTTGCGTACGGCAAGGCGATCTGGCAAGCGATGGTCCTGGGCCTCTTGCTCGGCTCCGCAGTGCAGGCGCTGATTCCGCCGCAATGGGTCGCGCGTGCGCTGGGAAAAAGCGGCTTTGGCAGCGTCGTGAACGGCGGCCTGATGTCGCTGCCAGGCATGATGTGCACCTGCTGCGCGGCGCCTGTCGTCGCTGGCTTGCGTGCGCGTCAGGCGGCGCCGGGGGCGGCCATCGCGTTCTGGCTTGGCAATACCGTGCTCAATCCGGCTACGCTGATTTTCATGGGCTTCGTGCTCGGCTGGCAATGGATGGGCTTGCGTCTAGCCCTGGGGGTCCTGATGGTGTTCGGGCTCGGCTACGCCGTGAACCGCATGGTGACGCCGAAGGAAGCAGAGGCATCGCGCGGCGAGATGGCGAAGCTGGTGGCCGCTGAGGATCCGGGGACTGCGTTCACGCGCTGGGTTCGCATTCTCGGGCGCATGACCATCCGGCTGGTGCCGGAGTACATCGTTCTCGTACTGGTGCTTGGGGCGGCGCGTGCGTGGTTGTTTCCGCATATCGGACCGAACATCGACAACAGCGTGTTGTGGATCGTTGGTCTTGCCATTGCCGGCACCTTGTTCGTGATTCCGACGGCCGGCGAAGTGCCGATCATCCAGGCGATGCTCTCGCTCGGCATGTCTGTGGGGCCGGCAGGCGCGTTGTTGATGACGCTGCCGCCGATCAGCCTGCCGTCAGTCGCCATGCTGGGGCGCTCGTTTCCACCACGGGTGTTGACGATGGTTGCAGTTGCCGTGGTCGGGTTCGGGGTCCTCGCGGGATTGCTGGCAGTGGCGCTGGGGTTCTGAATCTGGTTGGCGACACGGGGCGATCGCTGTCGCCTCGCTTTCGTCATGCCGTCCTTTCGTCATGCCGTCATTACGCATGGGTATCGAGTGAGGGCTGCGGGTCGCGCGATTCCGTGCCATTGATACTTGAACGCGGCTTGTCGTCTTCTTTCTTGTACTGGAGCAGCACGCACAGGACACGGTCCAGTGCGTTGCCAGGACGCTTCAGCATCAGCATCGACTGCGCAATGCCGAGCGTGTCCAGGCGGACATGCCGATCCTGGCCATATTCGACCGTGTAGCTGAGTAACAGCCGCACTTGCCGCGCGAGACCGTCGGGAAATTCCGGGGCAACATCATCCACTCGCTGGCGAAGAGCGGCATGCCGCTCGAAGAGGCCGTTGAGGGTAGTCAGAGCGCTTATGGTCATGGTCCTAATCCAGTTATGAAATCTTGCGATTCGGGGCGTGGTTCTCGTCGCTCACTGCATTGATTGCTTCGGTCGCATCAGACTTCAGCGCTCACTTCCTTCGTGCAAAGGCCGCGCTTGCGCACGCTCGCCGTGCGCACCGACATCTGTCTGAATTCGATGACAGTAAGCAGCAGACCGACGAGCAGCAGCGAAAAGATGGCTACGGCCGGGTAGAGCAAGGGGAACGTCATGTCTTTCTACCCAACAGGAAACACAGTTTGAAATAGATCCCGAAGCTCAGGATCGAAGGCACCCAGATTGCAGTGAAGATCGCCTGCTCCCGGTCCTTTAGAACGAACCAGAGATAGCCGGAAATGAGGAAGGACAAGAGAACAGCGGAGATGATGAAAAAGTCGGATTTTCTGAACATGCGTATTCCAGAGGTGAGTTTTAAATATTCTCTTTGAGGCCATATCCGATGGCGCTAAGCAAACACCCGGCAATGGCAACGGAACCCACGATCCGAACGCCAGCAGACAGGCCAAATGCAAAACGCTCTACATTCACTACGCCCAGGAAACCAAGCGCGAGCACGCCTATCCCGGTGCAAGCGAGAACGCACCCAAATCCAATCAGGAATTGAATAAGCTTTTTCAACATAGGCGGTCCTGGTTTTCACTCGTTATTGACGGTATGTCGTGTTCTTTGATAGTGAGTGCGCTCGTGAGATGACTCCCTCATTCATCAACCAGGCACAAGCTAATCGTCTGAACTACTTTTTGTTCGCAATACAGCGAAGACTTTGGTGTGAACCACATGAGATGTTGCTGAGAGTGAAGTGCAATCGGCAGTCCTGATCGTTGCTGATTGACTGATTCGCCGCGAGGCTGACGAGCGCATTGTGCGTGCACCTGTCACTGCAGACCCGATCACGACACCAAAGCACTCAAGACAGGATCGACGAGGTGGAGTAGGGTTGGGGTTCTACCACGTGCAGAGGAGCATCCATGAAAGATATCACGCGCCACTCAGCGGGCTATAAACTGGCACGTCAACTTTGGATGACCCGCTTCGAAATGGCGCTGATCGTCTACAAACCGGAGGCAGCGGTGGGTATCGATTGGAACACGGCAGGGTTGTTATACGAGGCTGACTTTCCCGAACAGACGGCTGCGCCCAGATACTGCGAACTGCTTGAGGCTGCGTGAGCGCCGTAACGTGCCATTTGGCTGACACAGGCTTGGCCCGGTGAGGATGGGGTACAGTGTCCGAATCGTAGCTTTGAATGACTTCAGTCTGAGGGCAAAATGCTGATTGCGCTTGGCGGACTGCCTGGAACGGGAAAAACGAGCATCGCGCGAAAGCTGTCACGTGAGCTGTGCGCGGTGCACTTGCGCATCGATTCAATCGAACAGGCGTTGAGCGACGTCTTATCGCGCTGCCGCCTGAATCAGCAACTTGAACGGCAGCGCCAGCAACATTGTCCCCGCCACACCTACGCCCCAAAGCGCGATAAACCAAAGCGTCTTTTTAAGTGCAGAACGCTTCCGCGGCTCAACGCGTGTTTCAGTGATAGTGATGTTCGCCATGGCGCACCTTGCCTCTGAAGACCCAGTAACCGAGCGTCGTATAAGCGATGATCACCGGCAAGATCACCGCCGCCCCTATCAGCGTGAACTTCTGGCTCGAATGCGGTGCAGCCAGTTCCCAAAGCGACACGCCAGGGAAAATGGCGTGAGGCGAAATGCTCAGGACCAGACCGCTATAACCCAGCAGCACGAACGCGAGCGCCATCATGAACGGCCGCGTTTCGTGACGTGAGAGGATGGACCGGCGCATCAGCCAGGCACAGCCGACCACTAGCACCGGCACTGGCAGGAACCGATAAAACCAGGGGGTATCGAACCAGCGCGACGCGATGCCCGCGTCCTGCAGCGGCGTCCAGATACTGACGACCGCAATGGTCCCAAGCTGCAACAGCGTGAGCGGCCAAACGATCCGGTAAAAGCGCCGTTGCAGGTCGCCTTCGGTCTTGGCAATCAGCCAGCAGCAGCCGAGCAGCGCATAAGTGACCACGAGCGCGAGCCCGGTGAACATGCTGAACGGTGTGAACCACGTGAAGGCATCGCCGGAATAACGGCCGTCGGCGACCGGTATGCCATTGAGAAACGCGCCGAGCGCCACGCCCTGGAAAAACGTCGCCCCCGCTGACCCGCCAATAAACGCAAGATCCCACATGGGCTTCGTGCGCGTTGCCTTCGAGCGGATCTCGAACGTGACGCCGCGAAAGATCAGGCAGACCAGCATGAAGATCAGCGGCAGGTAAAGCCCGGAAAGCACAGTGGAATAGATCATCGGGAACGCGGCGAAGAGACCCGCGCCTCCGAGCACCAGCCACGTTTCGTTACCGTCCCAGACGGGCGCGACGGTGTTCATCATCACGTCGCGGTCATATTCGTCCGGGAAGAACGGAAACAGGATGCCAATGCCCAGGTCGAACCCGTCCAGCACCACGTACATCAGCACGCCCAGCGCAATGATCGCGGCCCATGTCAGCGATAAATCCATCTCACGCTCCTTCTATCGAATGCGTCGCGACCGAGAGCGGCCGGCGCGCGGTGTGGTTGTCATCGTCCATGCTGGGCGCGTGCGTGATCGTGCCTGGCAACGCCGGCCCGGTCTTGAGCAGCTTGAGCAGGTAATAGATGCCCGTGCCGAACACGAGCGTATAAACGATGACGAAGATCAGCAGCGTCACGCCGACTTGCTGCGCGGTCACGGGCGACACGGCCTCCGACGTGCGCATCACGCCATAGACCACCCACGGTTGCCGCCCGGCCTCTGTCGTCACCCAACCGGCAAGCAGCGAGATGAAACCCGTCGGCCCCATGACAAGCACGAAACGCTGAAACAGCTTCGACTCGAACAGCTTGTCTTTCCGCCTGAGCACCCATCCCGCAGTGCTCATCAGGATCATCAGGACGCCCAATCCGGCCATGATCCGGAAGCTCCAGAACACGACTGTCGAGTTGGGCCGGTCTTCCTTCGGGAAGGACTTGAGCCCGCGGATCTCGCCGTCCCAGCTATGCGTGAGAATCAGGCTGCCCAGATGGGGAACGGATAGCGCGTACTTCGTGGTCTCGGCTTCCATATCCGGAATGCCGAACAGATTCAGCGCCGTGCCGCCTTTCTCGGTTTCCCACAGGCCTTCGATTGCGGCGATCTTCGCAGGCTGATATTTACGCGTGTTCAGTCCGTGCTGGTCGCCGACCATCGCCTGGAGGGGCGTAAGTACGAGCAAAAGCCAGAGCGCCATCGAAAACATCTTCTTGATCGCCGGGTCGCGGCGGCCCTTCAGCAGGTGATATGCGCCCGATGCCGCGACCACCAGCCCCGCGACAATGAACGCCGCGATGGCCATGTGTGCAAGCCGATAAGGAAACGATGGGTTGAAGATGATCCGGAACCAGCTCACCGGTACGACATGATCGCCTTCGATCCGGAACCCTTGCGGCGTCTGCATCCAGCTATTCGATGCCAGGATCCAGAACGTCGAGATCAACGTGCCGATCGCAACCATCAGCGTGGCGCCGAAGTGCGCTTTCCGGCCGACCTTGTTCCAGCCGAACAGCATGATGCCAAGGAAACCGGCCTCGAGGAAAAACGCGGTCATCACTTCGTAGGCGAGGAGTGGGCCCGTGATCGGACCGGCGAAGCTCGAAAAGCCGCCCCAGTTGGTGCCGAACTCGTAGCTCATCACCACGCCGGAGACCACGCCCATTCCGAAAGCAATGGCGAACACTTTCGACCAGAACAGGCACAGCTCCTTGTAGACCGGTTTCCCGGTTTGGAGCCACGCGCCTTCGAGCGCGGCGATAAAGCTCGCCAGCCCGATACTCAACGCCGGAAAAACGATGTGGAACGAAACGGTGAAGGCGAACTGGATACGCGCCAGGTCGAGCGCTTGTTGAGTGGCATGCATGACAGGTTGTGCAGCCATCGCGGGCGCACTCTGATGGAGTCGCGGGCGGGCGCTGGTTGGTTGGACTGGTTACTTCAGAGGCGACTGTAAGCCAATTTTTGAGACGTTTGCTGCGACGCGGCAGGCGCGGTCCAATGTGCGTAAATGTCGCGCTATCGGGCATGATTTCTCGATAACTTGCGCTTTATCAAGCACTTGCTGCCCTTCACGGAGTAGGCGCTCTCAACGTTTCAGGTGGAATTTACGCGACAATCAACCGCACTGCGTCAATCGGGCACCTTGTCTTCCGAAAGGTGTTTCGATTCGCGCGTGCCGAACTGAAGCGCACGATGTTTTACACGTTTCGTAACGCTTGCTGCAGCGCGCCGGGTACCATGGCGTCATCACGGCTGGCCCGTGTCGTGCTCGATCAGCGCATCGACAGCAGGGCCGCAAACGGAAAACGAGTCGAACAAGGTGAAGGGAGAAATATCATGCGTCTGGACGACGAACGAGAGAGCCAGAATGTCGAAGACCGGCGCGGCTCGGGAGGCGGGGGCGGCGGTTTCCGCATGGGCGGTGGTTCGATCGGTATTGGCTCCGTCGTCATTGCGCTCGCAGCGTCGTATTTTTTCGGCATCAACCCGATGGTCGTCCTGAATCTTCTGTCGGGGGGATCGGGCGGCTCGTCGAGCGCTTCTTACACGCAGCAGCAACAGCGTCCGGCGGACTCGAACGGGCAGCCACAGGCCGCTGCGAGCGACGCGGGCGCGGTGTTCGTGCGGCGCATTCTCGGGAACACCGAGCGTACGTGGCAGCAAATCTTCAAAACGCAATTCAACCAGGACTATCCGGCGCCCAAGCTCGTACTGTTCAGCGGAGGCACCGCGACCGCTTGCGGGACGGGCCAATCCGCAATGGGTCCGTTCTATTGTCCGAACGACCGGAGCGTATATATCGACTTGTCGTTTTATAAGGAATTGCGCGACCGCTTTGGCGCGGGCGGAGACTTTGCACAGGCGTATGTGATCGCGCACGAGGTCGGTCATCACGTGCAGAACGTGCTCGGCATCATGACCAAAGTCGATAACGCCCGCCGCCGCATGTCGCCGGCTCAGGCGAACCAGTTGTCGGTGCGCGTGGAATTGCAGGCCGACTGCTTCGCGGGCGTCTGGGCGAACGTGGCGCAGAAGAACAACGCGAAGCTGATCGAGCCCGGCGATTTCCAGCAAGGCTTGAACGCGGCGGGCGCCATCGGCGATGACCGGTTGCAAAAGGAAACGCGGGGACGCGTGGTGCCGGAAGCGTTCACGCACGGCACGAGCGCGCAGCGCCAGCGCTGGCTCAACCGGGGACTGGCAACGGGCGACCTGGGGCAGTGTGATACCTTCGGCGCCCAGTCGCTGTGAGCTTCTGGGCGGCATCGGTAAAATGCGGCTAGAGTAAAGCGCCATTTCGACGGATAATTCCGTCCGAAGATGTTGCGACAGGCGCGGATTCGCTTTCAGCGCTCCGCGCGCCAGTTCGTGCAATTCTGCCGTTCATAACAGATCGCCGCCGAGCCGCTTTTTGATCCGCAGAAAGCGCGCCGGTCAGGCGAGTCAGCCTCCGGCAGCCCGTCCCGCGCGTTGATCATGGCGCGCGTGAGCGCCGGCCGCCGGATGAATTAAAGGTCCCCCTGCATCCCCATGAAGCGAATCCTGATTGTCAAAGTGACGTCATTGGGCGATATCGTAGAGACGCAACCGGTCGTCTCCGATCTTCGCCGCGCCTTTCCTTCGGCCAGGATCGACTGGGCCGCTGACGCAGCGTTCGCCGATATCATCCGCTGGAATCCCGCCGTTGATCGCGTCCTGTGCGCGCCGTTGCGAAAGTTCAAGAAGGCTCGCGGCTGGGCCGACCTCAAGGAAATCGCAGCGTCCATCGGCGAATTGAGGGCCGAGAAGTACGACGTCGTGCTGGATATCCACGGCGTCTACAAGAGCGCGATCATCGCGTTTCTGGCGCGCGGACGTCGCCGTTATGGCTACAAGAACAAGGACCTGGGCGAGCTTGGCGCGGCGTTCGCGTATAACGCGCGCTTCGGGCCGCGCCCCCGCACCGATGCATGGCGCGGCATGCGCGTGAGCGTAGCGGACGCGCTGGGCTATACCTTCGACGATACCCCTGACTTCAACCTGCATCTACCGCCGCTCGCAACGCCATCGGCGTTGCCTCAGGGCGCGCGGGTCGCGATGCTGTTCCACGCTACATCCGCCGATGAAAAAAAATGGCCGATCGAGCGTTGGGCCGAAACCGGCCGATGGCTCACCGGGCGCGGCTACCGGATCGCGCTGCCGTGGGGCACGGAAGGCGAGCGCCGGGAGGGCGAGCAGATCGCCGCGCTCGTGCCCGGCGCGGTGGTGTTGCCCAAACTGAGCGTGACTGAATGCGCGCATTGCATCGATGAATCGGCGATCGTGGTCGGCATGGATACCGGTCTGGTTCACTTGGCCCACGCGCTTGGGCGGCCCACGGTCATGATCTTTACCGCAACCTCGCGCGAGCATTTTGGCTTCAGCGCGCCGGGACGCTCCGTATCGGTCGGCGATCACTTTGCACCGCCCGATGTCCCTGCAGTACTCAGCGCAATCGAAAGCGTGATGCCGGGCGCAGAAAGGTCGTCCGCAAGCCCGGCAAGCTTGATCGCTGCCGGTCAGGCAAGCTCGTAGCACCGCGGCACTTGACGCAGTCGCGGACTCATTAGACGATTGCCGCTTCCAGGCGGCCAGATCGACCCAAGCGACCCAAGCGATCCAAGCGACCATGTCCGAAGAAGAATCCGTTACGTTGACTCAAGCGTCTCCCGTCCGTCTCTCGCTGGCGGACGTTCCGATTGGCGAGCCGCTTGCATGGCCGATCGTCGCCGCCGACGGAGCGTTGCTCTTCAATGCCGGCGCTGTCGTCGCCGGCGTCCCTGAGCGCGCCTTCCTGTTTGCGCACTTCGAACCGCACAGGCTGGATGATTCGATCGAACCGGTCGCTCCGGAACCGCCGCCGGCGGATTCGTCGTCCGCATCGGCGGAATTACTCACGCTCGATACCATCGGTTCGACCATCGGTGCGCGTCTCGGTCTGCGCGGACCGGCCGGCTCTGCGACGTATTCCGCCCGCGTGATCGGGTTTTCGACGCCGGGATCGCATCGCACGCGGGCGGTGTTCATCACACAGCCGGTGATGGCGGGGCATGGGCCGCTGGCTTTGTCGCAAGGCGAGCGCGTCGAAATCGTCGCGCTCGGCACGCGCGCGGTGTTCCAGTTCGCGTGCACCGTCAATGCCGTCTGCCGCGAGCCGTTCAGCTACCTGGTGTTGTCGGAACCCGGCGCGATCCGCCGTTTGCGGGCGCGCAAGTTCGTGCGGATGTCCACGCGTTTGCCGGCCCGTTTTTCGGTGATCGACCCGGCGCAAAGCCATGAACCCGCATCCCAGCTCGGCTTGATCCGCGATATCAGCCCCTTCGGCATGTCGCTCGCAGTGACCGAGGCGCACGCGAAACTGGGCGACCGTCTGCGCTTAACGTTCCGTTTCAATACGGACGATACGGATGTCGATATCGATTGCCACGCGATCGTGC
Organism: Burkholderia sp. PAMC 28687; assembly: GCF_001577465.1. Classification (NCBI taxonomy): domain Bacteria; kingdom Pseudomonadati; phylum Pseudomonadota; class Betaproteobacteria; order Burkholderiales; family Burkholderiaceae; genus Burkholderia; species Burkholderia sp. PAMC 28687. Next base: position 885,276 of record NZ_CP014507.1, on the reverse strand, counting down.
GGCACCTTCATGATGCCGATGCCCACGGCAGGAACGCCGGGTACGGGCTCGAGTTCGAGACGCTCGAGCCGTCGCAGCGCATTGCGCTGAAGTCGTTCATGGCGGAGCAGGTCTACTAGTCCGCCACGTCAGTCTGTTGCGTAAATTACGGCAGGTTCGCGCCGCTTGCGCCCGGAGGAAAACCATCGGGGAAAAGCCGCTCGACCGCGGCCTGGAAGTGCTCGATCGGCGCCGCGCCACGCAGTGCGATGGGCGGCGGCGGTTCCTGATCGCCCACGCCATCGCGCGACAGCACCACGAACGGCACGCCCGTCACGCCCAGCTTCTGCGCGAATTCCTCGTCTTCTATCACCGCGTCCGTGAGCTCGTCGCCAAGCAAAACTTCTTCCAGCGATTCCGGATCGATTCCGCACGTGGCCGCGATGTCGAGAAGCGCATCGGTATCACCGATATCAATGCCGTCCTCGAAAAACGCCTTGAAGATCGCCCGATGCACAACGTCGAACCGTCCCGACTCACGCGCAAAAAACGCGGTCTCGAACGCCTTGCGGCTGCGCGGTTGAACCGGCGGCAGGCGCATCAGCAGGCCGCGGTCGATCGCCATCGGATAAACGGAGCTGTCCCAGCTCTGTTGCAGAAGGTCGCTATCCGGTTCGAGCGGCGGCGTGGGTTCCGGGCGCAACTCGAACGCATGCCAGCGGACTTCGACGGCATCGCCATAAGCGTTCTGGAACTGGTCGATGACCGGCAGTTCCAGATAGCAGAACGGGCAAACATAGTCCGACCAGACGTCGAGGTACAGCGTGGGGCTTGTCATATGAGGCTCGTTGAAAATTCGTGCGAAATTTTACCCCGCATTCGGTTTTGTCTCAGGCGCCACGCAACAAGCGGCAACCCGGCCGCAATCGGGCCGTTTAAAACCCGCCGTCAAGTTCGATTTTCGATCCATCGCGAAACCGCGCCAGCCGAAACGCGTGCGGATTGACCAGCGGGGTATCGTTTGCAACGATGTCCGCCATCAGTTTCCCCGCGCCCGGCCCGATCCCGAAGCCGTGACCCGAAAACCCGGTCGCGACGAACATACCGCGCAGCGTGTCCGCCGGCGAGATGACCGGCACCGCGTCAGGCGTGACATCGATATACCCCGCCCACGCCTGCGCAACCTTCACGTGCGCAAGGGCCGGAAAGATCGCGCGGAATTCGTCGATGGCGGTCCGGTTGTACTTTTGCGTCGGCGCCGGATCGAGGGTTCGGACCGATTCGAAGATCGTCGGTTGATCGAGCTGCCATGAGCGTGGCTGGCGCAGCGCATCGAAGAAACGCTCGCCGAGGGCGAAGTCCATCGAACGGAAGTTGCTTTTGAGTGCCGGGAGGAACTGATCGAACAGCCGGAAGCTGTCGGGGGTGAGCTCGGCGAGACTGCGAAATGCGTTGGCGATCGTGTAGCCGCCATCCATACGTTTGCGATATCCAACAGTGTCCGTGCAGGCGCTGACTTCCGGGCCGCCGTCGATGGGCTCCGTGCGCAGCACCGACGAGCGTACGGTCAGTTGAGACACATCGATACCGAGGTTCCCGGCGAACAATCGCGTCCATGCGCCGCCCGCGACTACGACGCTTTGGCATCGGATCGTGCCGTGTTCGGTCACGACTGCGCTGACCGCGCCGCCACTTGTTTCAACGCCGCGCACGGCGCATGGCGTCAGTATTTTCATGCCGCGCGCACGCAACGCATTGGCGATCGCGGGTGCCGCGCGCTGCGGTTCGGCGCGGCCATCCGAAGGCGTGAAAATGCCGCCGGCGAACATGCGCGATGCGCCTCGCATGAGCGCGGCGGTTTCGCTGCCGGACGTGATGCGTGAATCGATGCCATCTCGACCCACCCGTTCCACCGCGCGGGCGAGCCAGCTTTCGTGATCGGCGAGCGCTTCTTCGTTATCGGCAGCGTAGAGAATGCCGCTTTGCCAAAAGCCGGTGTCTATCCCGAGCGTTTGATCCAGCCTTCGCCACAGCTTGAGGCTTTCAATGCTCAACTCGAGCTCACGCAAATCGCGATGCGTCGCGCGGCACCAACCCCAGTTGCGGCTCGACTGTTCTCCGCCGATATACCCCTTCTCGCAGACGGCGACCGAAATCCCTTTCTCGGCGAGGTAGAGCGCGGTGCTCACGCCGATGATCCCGCCGCCCACGACAACGACATCTACCTGCTCCGGCAACACCCGGTCTTCATCGACAACCACGACTTGCGGACCCATCCATTCTCCTGAGTGATTTGATGTTCGACGATCAATCAACCTGCCCGATGCGCTTTCGGGCATTCTGTGTGCTTGGTCCAACCCGATGGCACGCCAAGCCGGTTCGTACTGAATGCAGGCTTTGCGGTCGAATCCTTGCTGCGGCGGCACTGCGCGGCAATCCACCCTGACTTACTGGAGAACACTCGTGCAAAAGACAGCATCTGCAAAATGGAGTGGCGGCATCAAGGACGGTAAAGGTTACATTTCGACGCAAACCGGCGTACTGAAGGACGCGCCCTACGGCTTTGCGGCGCGGTTCGAAGGCGGTCCGGGAACGAACCCGGAAGAACTCATCGGCGCGGCGCATTCTGGCTGCTTCACCATGGCCTTGTCGCTGCAGCTCACGCAGGCTGGTCTCACGGCGGAAAGCATCGAAACGAAGTCTACCGTGACGCTGGACAAGGACGGCGAGGGTTTCTCGATCACGGCTTGTCATCTTGACGTGAAGGCCAAGGTCCCGGGCACTGACAAGGCCACGTTCGAAAAACTGGCGACCGCCGCGAAGGAAGGTTGCCCGGTATCGAAACTTTTCGCCGGCAACGCGAAGATCACGATGAATTCGGAATTCGTCGAATAAGTTCGTTAAACTGGGTATGACAAGAAGCGCGACTCATGAACTGGTCGCGCTTTTTTATCGTGATAGATAAGCCGCTCAAGCGCTCGAACTTAGAAAACCACAAAGCGTGGCATTTCGTGCATCAGCGAATGAACGCAACGTCCGAAGGTTGTCCACAGATTTTGTGGATAGCCGTGTGGACAACATGCTGAAGTGCTCATCAACTCACTGACGCGTAACGGTTTGTAGCTCTCCGGCAGATTGCGTGCAGTGATGCCTGTCTTTGCCCGACACGCATTCAACCCGCATTCCCGCAAGCGTTCAATTCGATTAATTTGAAGGAGGAACCTGTAATCTGACGGCTCTTCCGGCATTCAAGCCCGGCCACAAAACGTGATCTTTCGGACGCGTCATGTTTGAACCCGCCGGCCGCTTCTGCCACCCCTCTATCTGCATTACCGCTCTGGAGCATCGATGAAATTCAAGCTGGACTGGACGGGCATCGCACCATTTGCCGCACTCATCATCCTTGGACTTGCAGTCGCCATGCCGAACGGCTGGATACTCGGTCTGGCCGCAATCACCCTGGCCGCAGCCGTGTTTGCCGCCGTGCATCACGCGGAAGTGGTGGCGCATCGAGTGGGCGAGCCATTCGGGACCCTTGTACTGGCGATTGCGGTAACGGTCATTGAAGTGGCGCTGATAGTCTCCGTGATGCTCACGGGCGGTCCGGAAAAAGCTGCGCTTCCCCGCGACACCGTGTTCGCCGCGGCCATGATCTGCTGCAACGGAATCGTCGGAATCTGTTTGCTGGTCGGCGGCTTGCGCCATCACGAACAGAATTTCCAGCTAAGCGGTGCGAGCGCTGCCCTTGCCATTCTCTGCGCGCTGTCGGTGCTGACCATGGTGCTGCCGAACTTCACGAGTACTGTTGTCGGACCGGGTCTTTCGACATCGCAACTGGTGTTCGTCGGGGTGACATCGCTCGTGCTTTACATCGTATTCGTGTTCGTCCAGACCGTCCGGCATCGCGACTACTTCCTGCCGCCGGTGCCCGCGCTCGATCCCAACCGTCCCGACGATGTCCACGCGCCGCTGCCAACGAACGGGCACGCGCTGGCTTCGGGCGGATTGCTGTTGCTGTCGTTATTGGCCGTGGTTGGACTGGCCAAGATTCTTTCTCCGACGGTCGAAGCGGGCGTTGCCAGCGCAGGCGCACCGGAAGCGGTGGTTGGCGTGGTGATCGCGGCGCTCGTGCTGTTGCCGGAAGGCGTGGCCGCATTGCGCGCTGCACGACTGAACCGGCTGCAGACAAGCTTGAATCTCGCGCTTGGATCGGCGCTGGCCAGCATCGGCTTGACGATTCCAGCGGTCGCCGTCGTGTCGATTGCGATCAGCCAGCCAATTTCACTTGGCCTGGGCTCGAAGGAGATCGTATTGCTTGCGCTGACCTTGCTGGTCAGCATCCTCACGCTCGGAACTGGCCGTTCGACCGTACTGCAGGGCGTCGTCCACTTGGTGATTTTTGCGACGTTCCTGTTCTTGTCCGTTGTGCCGTAAGAGGGCCGCAGGGCGTGGCTTTGCTGTTGCATCGACACGACCCTGGCCACAATTTCCTGAAACTTTTTTGCAATGCAGCACGAAATGCGTATAATTAAGGGTATTCCCTAAGGGTAAATACCCTAACTACGCAAAGGTGCTCTATGAAAACCGCCGCTCAAGGTTCAGTTCTCGTCTCTTTCGGTTCATGGTTTCGCAAGACGAAAGCAGTTGTTCGCCGCGAAGCTGTTCGCGCATTGAACCTTCACCTGCAGAACTGCGCTGTTATGGCAGAGGCGTATCGTCGCAAGTAAATCCGTTTGCATTGGATCGACGCGCTGATCGAGCTTTTCACCGGCTCTCGCACGTCGATTTGCACAGATTTACAGGCTGAACGCAAAAAGCAGGGAGCTTGCAGGCCGATTAGCTGAGCGTCAGATCGCCCAGCCGCCGAGATAAAACGCGGCGAGTACGACTGCAATCACGACCGTACCCACGTTCAGCTTGCGGTATTCGCCCGCAATCACGCGTCCGATCACGAGCGTGCAGAAGCCGAGCATGATGCCGGTGACAATGTTCGCCGAAAGCACGATAAACACTGCGCAGACCAAGCCGGACATGGCATCGACGAGATCGTCCATGTGCAGTTTGCTCACGCTTGAAAGCATCAGCAAACCGACGTACATCAGCGCCGGCGCCGTCGCATACGAAGGCACAAGGCCCGCGATCGGCGAGAAGAACATCACGGCCAGGAACAGCAGGCCCACGGTCGCGGCAGCCAGGCCCGACTTCGCGCCCGCCGCTACACCTACCGTCGATTCAATATAAGCCGCAGCCGGCGCACCGCCCAGGCAAGCGGCCACGATCGAGCTCACCGAATCCGCTGTCAACGCGCGTCCGCCATTCACAATTCGGCCGTTTTCATCGATCTGACCCGCCTGGCCCGCGACTGCGCGAATGGTGCCGGTGGCATCGAAGACTGCGGTCATCACGAGTGCAAGAACGCTCGGCAGCACGGCCATGGAAAGCGCCCCACGAATATCCATTGCCCCAATCAACGAGGCATGGCCCGGCGCGCTCAGCGACGGCAGCGCGAATACCCCCGTGTAGTGAACGGACGGATCGAAGGCGAGACCCAGCACGGACAAGCCGATCACCACGATCAGAATCCCGCCCGGCACGCGGCGCCGCTCCAGGCCGAGAATCGCAGCCAACCCGAACACGGACATCAGCACCGGAAACGCGGTGATATTGCCGAGGGATATGGGCATGCCCGCGCCCGGGTTCTTCACGATCAGCCCGACATCGTTCGATGCAATCAGCAGCAGGAACAAGCCAATTCCAATTCCCGTCCCATGAGCGACCCCGGCCGGCAGGTTACGCAAGATCCACGAACGCACGCCGGTCACGGAAATCGCCGTAAAGGTGACACCCATCAGGAATACGGCGCCGAGCGCCACGGATGGCGAGAGCCCTTTGCCCAGCACAAGCCCGAATGCGGTGAAGGCGGTCAGCGAGATTGCGCAGCCGATTGCGATCGGCAGGCGTGCCCAAACGCCCATCAGCAGCGAACCGAAGGCGGTCGTGAGGCAGACGGCGACGAAGACGGCGCGGGTATCGAATCCGGCTTTTCCGAGCATGGCGGGGACGACGAAGACGGAATAAACCATCGCGAGAAACGTGGTAATGCCGGCGATCACTTCGCGCCGCTGCGTGCTGCCGCGTGCGCTGATCTGGAAATAGCGGTCGATTGCGCCGCCTTGCGTTTTGCTTTGCGTCTCGTCTTGAGTTCGGCCGTGAGCGGACGGGGATTCGTCCTGTTGAATATCGATGCCGCGAAGCGGCTGGGCGTGGGGTTCCATCATGAGCTGTTCTCCTTTATCAGCATGCTGAAACGGGCCGGGAACAAGCCGGAGAGCCGTCTTCAGGGGTCGTCTCGAAAGTCGTATTTTTAGTAGTGGCCAGAAAACGATGCGCTGGACTGGGCCAGGACAGAGACTAGGCGATCAGCACGCCGCATCCAATCTCAAAAATGGGATTCCAGTCATGCCGCGATCCTTATAAGCTTGATTTCAGGGGCTTATGGGCGGGTTTTATCGTGCGGCGGAAAATGCAAAGGCCAAGTCCGAAGACTTGGCCTTTGTGCTTGTCGAGGCTTCTTACAAGGCTTACTGGATCACGCGCGTCACGCCGCGGCCGCGGGGATCGGCGACGGGTTCAGGCGTTTTATCGTTGATCTTGATGGCCTGGATGTCTCCGTTGAAACCCTGCTTCTGCAGCGTATAACCCTTCGCTTCGAGCTCCTTCGCCAGATCACCGTCGATAGGCTTGTACGGCTCCCAGAAGATCGTGTTCGGCGGCAGCAACTGGTGATGCCAGCGCATCGCGGCGACGGCCTCGGGCAGCGGCATTGAGAAGTCGTACACGTTGTTGATCACCTGAAAGATCGAGGTGAAGATGCGCGAGCCGCCCGGCGTGCCGATCACCATTGCGACCTGATCGTCCTTCGTCAGGATGGTCGGCGACATGGAGGAGAGCGGACGCTTGCGCGGTTCGATTGCGTTGGCATCGCTGCCGACCACGCCGAACATGTTCGCGACACCCGGTTTCGAGGAGAAGTCATCCATCTCGTCGTTGAGCACCACACCCGTACCGTCGGCAATTACACCCGCGCCGAAATAACCGTTGATGGTGTACGTATTCGATACCGCGTTGCCCCATTTGTCCACGATCGAAAAGTGCGTGGTCTCGGCTTTCTCGGGCATTGTGGTGCCCAGGCCCGGAACAACACTCTTCGTGTCTGACGGCGTGTCCGGATTCACTTCGGATGCACGCTTCAGGATGTAGTCGTCGTTGATGAGTTGCGCGATCGGCACCTTGTAGAAATCAGGATCGCCGAGATACTGCGCACGATCGGCAAAGACGCGTTTCTCGATCTCTGCCGTCAGGTGGATGTATTGCGCCGAATTGAGCGGAACGTTTGCGTACTTGTCCTTGAGATCGGCCTTCATCTTGAGCAACTGGACGAGACCGATGCCACCCGAACTCGGAGGCGGCGCGGTGATGATCCGGTAGCCGTTCCAGCTTGCGAGAACCGGCGTGCGCCAGACCGCCTTGTACTCTTTCAGATCCTGTTCCGTGATGAGGCCGTGGCCCCGCATGGAGTCGGCAATCAGGCTTGCAGTCTGACCTTCATAAAAGCCCTTCGCGCCCTTGTCCGCAATGCGCTGCAACGTGGCAGCCAGTTCTGGCTGCTTGAAGTTCACGCCTTTATTCAGGGTTCCGAAGTAACTGTCGAAGTTCGTCTTGCCTGCAAATTCCTTGGATGCCGCGTCCTTGCGTTCCTGCAACTGGTCGCTGACTTCGAAGCCGTCCTGCGCGTACTTGATCGCGGGCGCGACCACTTGCTTCCACTTCAGCTTGCCAAAGCGCTTTTGCGCCTCCCACATGCCCGAGACCGTGCCCGGCACGCCGACCGCGCGATGTCCGTAAAGGCTCATGCCCTTGATGACTTCGCCTTTGTCGTCGAGATACATGTTCTTCGTGGCCGCGATCGGCGCGCGCTCACGATAATCGAGGAAGTACGGACGATGATCCACGTACAGCGTCATGAAACCGCCGCCGCCGAGATTGCCTGCTTCCGGATACGTCACGGCCAGCGTGAAGGCGACGGCAACGGCGGCGTCGACCGCGTTGCCGCCTTGTTTGAAGATCTGCTCGGCGGCATCAGCGGCGAACTTGTCCGCGACAGCAACAGCCGACGCCGTCAGCACCACCGGTTGCTGTGCAACCTTGGCGTATGCCGGCGTGCTTTCGACAAATCCCATCGATACCGCAAAAATCGCCGCCGCTACACTTCCAAGCGCAAACGAACGCGTGCGATGCAGTGAATTCATGGACATCTTCATTGCCATCTTTCTCCTCCTCTTGATTGGGTATTCGTCTCGTCTCGTCTCGTCTCGTCGTCACTTCCCGGTAGACAGCTTCACGGGAAGGGCATCCGGGCTTATACCACGAGGCGGAATTCTTTTGAAAGGCTGGCAAATCCGGTGTTTTTATGCGTCGGCGAGCACGGGGGCTTCATCGAGGGAATACGTTGCCACCACGCGCAGGACGGACTCGCGAAAAGAAGCGACCAGATCCGAACGGATGCCGCTGCTCGGATACGAAAGCACGTACTCGTATTCAATAGCCGCTTCGAACGGCCGCACGATCACGCCGTGCATGCGCCACACCTTCGCGGCGAACGGTTCGACGATCGACACGCCCAGGCCGCCCGCGACCATGGCGTATCGTGTATGCGCGGTGTCGGTCATCACCGTATAGTTCGCGCGATCCTCGCCGGCCGCGAACAACGATTGCTCGGCGGCATACGGTTGACGCGAATTCGGCAGCCATCCAATGATGCGTTCGCCACGAAGATCCGACGTACGCACGACCTTTTTCCTGGCCAACCGATGCGACGCCGGCATCGCGCATTGACCGCGCGCGCTCAGCAGTTTTTCCACTTCGATACCTGCAACCGGCGCGAACGCCTGGCTGATTGCCACGTCGGCCTTGTGGTTCTGAAGGATGGTAAGCACTTCGGGCACCTTTACCGAGTCCACGCGGATGGGCACGCCCGGATGACGCTCGACAAAATCGGCGAGTATGGGCGGCAGCAAGGTGCTTGCAAGCACCGGCAAGCATGCGACGGTCAGTCCTTCTGAGGCTTCATCGCGGATGAGTTCGGCCACTTGTTTCAAGCGGTCGAGCCCCAGGAAATTCTCTTCGACCGACTTGAAGAAACGCAATCCGGCATTGGTTGGATTGAGCCTGCCGCCAGTGCGGCTGAACAGACTGAAACCGAGGTCAGCCTCTAAATCTGCAATCAGACGGCTAATGGCGGGTTGCGTGACGTGCAAAGCACGCGCAGCGCCCACGCTGGTGCCGGTCATGATCAACGAACGGAATGCTTCTATCTGGCGAAAACGAATCATCGTAGCGAGCCTGCTGGTGAACCGTGAGGACGCCGATGGTAGCGCGATACGCCCATGCTTGCCGACCGAAGAAATACGCTCGTGCGAAAACACAAAACTTATGCACGGCGGTCACTCAGTCATACACAAAACACATGGCCTATAAGCACATGTGAGTGGATTCCACTTTATTGCTCTGAAATACTCCCGGCGAATTCGAATTTGTTGTGGATTCGTAGCGTCGGTAAAGCAGTTTGAAAGATAAGCAAAACAGCCACTGCGGATTGGAGACACACGCAGGGAGGCTGCAACGTCGTTCCTGATTCAGACGCAGACGCTGACACATTTCTGCACAGAACGCGCCGCCAAATAAGGTAAAAGCAGGCTTTGTCGGCGCGTGCATGCCTCGCTGCGCCGTTGTACAGATAAATAAAAAGGATTCCCATGATGTTGTTTGCAGGACTCGTTGCTCGTAGCGCACGCGTTGACGCTTTTTTTCGTCCGGGCGATGCTGTCGATCGCCGCATCTTCGGCACAAGCGGTAAATGGCTGCCGGCACTGGCCGCGAGCGTCGTTGTCGCCGCCAGCACGATTCCTGTAGCGCATGCGGCAAACGTGCCGGCCGGCGTGCAGCTCGCCGCCAAGCAGGAGCTGGTCCGCAACAACGCGTCTGAAGTCGAGACGCTCGATCCGAACCTGGCCGAAACCGTGCCGTCGAACAACGTGACTCGCGATCTTTTTGAAGGCCTGACCGCGACGAATGCCGATGGCGAAGTCGTCCCGGGCGTGGCGGAAAAATGGGAACAGAAAGATGCCACTACATGGGTCTTCCATTTGAGAAAGAACGCGAAGTGGTCCAATGGCGAACCTGTGGTCGCCAATGATTTCGTCTATGGATGCCAGCGTCTTGTCGACCCGAAGATCGCGTCGCCTTACGCAACGACGTTTGGCATCTTCCTGCTCAATGGCGCTGAGATCATCGCGGGGAAGAAGCCGCTGGATTCGCTCGGCGTTCGCGCGGTCGACGCCTATACCATCGAAGTCAGGACGCCGGGCCCTGTGTCGTTCATTCCCGAACTGATGTCGAATACGAACCTGGGTCCGGTCAACAAAGCCGCCATCGATAAATTCGGCAAGGACTGGACGAAGCCCGGCAAGCTGGTCGGCAACGGCGCGTTCGTGCTGAAGGACTGGCAAGTGAACAGCAAGCTGGTGCTTGCGCGCAACCCGAACTACTGGGACGCGGCGCACGTGCAACTGACGCAGGTTACGTATCTGCCGGTGGAAAGCGAAACCACCGACATCAAGCTGTTCCAGTCAGGCGACAACGACTGGGTCTACCAGTTGCCGTCGGGAACGTACGCGAAGTACAAGCAGGACTTCCCGAACGACATCAAGCTCTCGCCCATGCTCGGCCTGCGCTATTACTCGTTCAACAACAAGGACCCGCTGCTCAAGGACGTGCGCGTGCGCCAGGCGTTGTCGATGGTGATCGATCGCGACATCCTCGCGCAACGTGTCACCGCCGACGGCCAGATCCCGGCGTATGGCGTGATCGTGAAGGGTGTGAAGGGCGCCGACGTCACGGCCTACGACTGGTCGACGTGGCCGATGGCCAAGCGCGTGGAAGAAGCGAAGAAGCTGCTCGCGCAAGCGGGCGTGAAGCCCGGCACGACGATTCGCTTCGCCATGAACTCGAGCGATTACCACAAGAAGATGGCCATTTTCGCGGCATCGGAATGGAAGACCAAGTTGGGTCTCGACACGCAGATCGACACCATGGAATTCAAGGTCCTGACCAAAAAACGTCATTCCGGTGACTTCCAGATCGCGCGCAATGGCTGGGTTGCCGACTACAACGACGCGACCACGTTTCTCGGGCTCGTCTCATGCGGGTCGGAGCAGAACGACAACTTCAACTGCAATCCCAAGGCCGACGCGCTGATCAAGGAAGCGAACTCCACCACCGATCAGGCAAAACGCACGCAATTGCAGACGCAGGCCGCGAAGCTCGTGATGGACGACTATCCGATGTTGCCGCTGTTGCAATACACGATCGCGCGGCTCGTGAAGAGCTACGTGGGCGGGTATTCACTGAAGAACCCGATGGACCGTTATCGCAGCAAGGATCTGTATATCGTGAAGCACTGAGCGAGGCGCCACGCTTTCGCTACCGTTCCCGCAACACCCATGAGGCGGCCGTCGCGACGCACACTGATCGCGACGCCGCCAGGAGAGAAGTTCCATGTGGTCTTATACGTTGAGGCGTGTACTGCTGACCGTGCCGACGCTGCTGATTGTCGTCACGGTGTGTTATCTGCTGCTGCATGCAACGCCGGGCGGTCCGTTCGATGGCGAGCGCAAGGTCTCGGCCGAAGTGCTTGCGAACCTGCAGGCGAAATACCATCTCGGCGAACCGCTGTGGAAGCAGTATCTGCTGTATCTCAACAGCCTCTTGCATGGGGACCTGGGTGCATCGTTCAGATACGCCGACTGGAGCGTGAACGACCTCGTGCTGCGCGCTTTGCCGGTCTCGCTGACCATCGGCGGTGTGTCGATGGTGCTCGCGATCATGCTCGGCGTGATACTCGGCATCTTCGCGGCGCTCTACAGGAACAGCCCGGCGGATTACCTGCTGATGATCGTGGGGAATGCGGGCAGTGCGTTTCCGTCGTTCGTGATCGGGCCCGTGCTCATTCTCGTGTTCGCGATTCTTCTCAAGTGGCTTCCCGCCGGCGGCTGGAATGGCTTTCATGTGCGCTACATGGTGCTGCCCATTGCGCTCCTGACCATCATCAATGTGGCGACCGTCGGACGCGTGACGCGCGGCAGTCTGATCGAAGTAATGAACACCAACTACATTCGTACCGCCTATGCCAAGGGCCTGTCGCAATGGACCGTCGTGCTGCGCCATGCGCTGCGCCCGACCATGATCCCGGTGGTGTCGGTGATCGGGCCGCTTGCCATTGGTTCGATCACCGCGGCTGTTGTCACGGAGTCCGTGTTCTCGCTGCCGGGTATCGGCAAGCTGATCGTGAACGGCGCCGCAAATCGCGATTACACGCTGGTGCTCGGACTCGTCGTGCTGGTGACCGTGGTTGCCGTCCTGCTCAATCTGCTGGTCGATCTCGCGTACGCGTGGCTCGATCCGAAAATCCGCTACTGATCAGTTAGCCCATGCGCATGAGGTCTGCAATGAAACAAGGAACGCTCGCCCCCGCGCTCGAAAGCGTGCTGGCCGTGCCGGTTGAAGGGCGCAGCCCGTGGCAGGACGCGCGCTTGCGCTTTGCGCGCAACAAGGCGGCCGTCGCGAGCCTCGTGATTCTTGTTCTGATCACGCTCGCCTGCATCATCGGTCCGATCGTATTGCCCAACGCCTTCGATTCCACCGACTGGAACATGATGAGTTCCACGCCGACGTTTGCCAACTGGCATTTGTTCGGCACCGATGAAACCGGCCGCGACCTGCTCGTGCGGTGTCTCGTGGGCGGACGTGTGTCGCTGATGATCGGCGCGTTGGCGACGCTCACGTCCGTGACGCTCGGCATTGTATGGGGCGCGATTGCGGGGTTCGTGGGCGGACGCGTGGACAACGCGATGATGCGCATTGTCGACATGATGTACGCCATTCCTTACCTGCTGATCGCGATCCTGATGGTGACGCTGCTTGGCCGCGAGTTCTACCTCGTGGTGTTGACCATCACCGTATTTTCGTGGATGGACATGGCGCGGGTGGTGCGTGGCCAGACCCTCGCGATCCGGTCGAAGGAATACGTCGAGGCGGCGCGTGCGATCGGTGTATCGACGAGCGGCATCATCTTGCGGCATATCGTGCCGAACCTGCTGGGCATTGTCGCGATCTATACGACCGTGACCGTGCCGGGCGTGATTCTCACGGAGTCCGTACTATCGTTTCTCGGGCTCGGCGTGCAGGAACCCATGACAAGCTGGGGCGTGCTGATCCAGGACGGCGTGGGCGTGATGGAAACGTCGCCGTGGATTCTCCTGTTCCCGGCGGCGCTGTTGTCGGTGACGCTGTATTGCATCAACTTTGTCGGCGACGGTCTGCGTGACGCGCTCGACCCAAAGGATCGGTAAGCATCATGTCATTGCTCAAGGTACACAATCTCGAAGTCGCATTCGATACACCCGACGCCGTCGTTCGCGCGGTGAACGGCGTGAGCTTCGATCTGGAAGAGGGCAGCACGCTTGGCATCGTGGGCGAATCGGGCTCGGGCAAGAGCCAGAGCGTCCTCGCCATGCTCGGACTGCTCGCGCGCAACGGCCGTGTCAAAGGTAACGCGATCTATCAGGGCGAAGACCTCTTGACCATGCCGTCGAAAAAGCTGAACCGGATTCGCGGCAACCGCTTGTCGATGATCTTCCAGGACCCGATGACATCGCTCAATCCGTATCTGACGATCGAACGCCAGATGACGGAAGTGCTCGAACTGCACAAGAACATGACGCGGCGGGCCGCGAAAAAGCGCGCGATCGACATGCTCGAAGCGGTGCGGATTCCGGAAGCGGCGCATCGTATCGACCAATACCCGCACGAGCTTTCCGGCGGCATGCGCCAGCGGGTGATGATCGCAATGGCGCTCCTGTGCGAGCCGCAAGTGCTTTTCGCCGATGAACCCACGACCGCGCTCGACGTCACCGTCCAGGCGCAGATTCTTCAACTCCTGCGCAATCTGCAGCACGACTTTGGTACAGCAATCGTCCTGATCACGCACGACCTGGGCGTGGTTGCCGGCCTGTGCGAGAAGGTCATGGTCATGTACGGCGGCCGTGTGATGGAGCATTGCAACGCGGACGATCTGTTTGCGCGTCCGTCGCATCCTTACACCATCGGTTTGTTGCGGGCGCTGCCGCGTCTCGATCAAAGCGACGCGCCGCTCGTCGGCATTCCGGGCAATCCGCCGAACATGGCGCATCCGCCCTCGGGTTGCCCGTTCCAGGAGCGGTGTATCGATGCCAGCCAGGGCTGCGCCGAATCAACGCCGCCGCTCGAAGCGTTCGCCGGCGATCCCACCTGGCTGCGCGCGTGTTATCGCCCGGTCGAGCAAATGAAGTCGTTGCACGAGGTCGCCCATGCCTGAGCAAACCATTCTGTCCGTACGCGACGTGCAGGTCCACTTCAGCGTCAAGGCAAAGAGCAAGCTGCCGTGGGCGCCGAGGCGCACCTTGAAGGCCGTCGATGGCGTGAGCTTCGATCTGAAGGCGGGCGAAACGCTCGGCGTGGTCGGTGAGTCGGGCTGCGGCAAGTCGACGTTGTCGCGCGCAATCCTCAACCTGATCCCCGCGACGCACGGCAAGATCGTGTGGATGGGGCAAGACCTGAGCGGCGCGACGGTCAAACAATGGCACGGCGTGCGGGCCGACATCCAGATGATCTTCCAGGACCCGCTGGCATCGCTCGATCCGCGCATGACAGTGGGACAGATCATTGCGGAACCGTTGCGGGAACATCGGCCGGGGATCTCGAAGGACGAGATGAACCAGCGCGTGCGCGCGATGATGGCGAAGGTCGGCCTGCGCGAGCAGATGATCAACCGCTACGCGCATGAGTTCTCCGGCGGACAGTGCCAGCGGATCGGCATTGCGCGTGCGCTGATCGTGGAGCCGAAGCTGATTGTCTGCGACGAGCCTGTATCCGCGCTCGATGTGTCCATCCAGGCGCAGATCGTCAACTTGCTCAAGTCGCTGCAGCAGGAAATGGGGCTCGCGCTGATTTTCATTGCGCACGATCTGGCCGTGGTCAAACACATCTCGGATCGCGTGATGGTGCTGTATCTCGGCCACGTCATGGAGCTCTCCGATAAGCATTCTCTCTATGCCCGGCCTCGCCATCCCTACACACGCGCGTTGCTGTCCGCCGTGCCGGTGCCGAATCCGGCCATCGAGCGGACGAAGGTCGTGCAGATTCTTTCGAGCGATATCCCGAGCCCGATCAACCCGCCGACCGGCTGTGTGTTTCATACTCGATGTCCGATCGCGGAGCCACGCTGTTCGCAGGAAGTACCGGCATTGCGAACCCTTGAACATGGAGTTGCCGCCGCCTGCCTGCTCGCCTGATCCACGACTGATTTCGTCCATTGCCTAGACATCGCTCGTTTCGCCGTTTTTCAACGGCGGAATGCGGCGGTGCTTTGCTAACCCCGTATTTCCCGCGGTAACCCTCCGATGCTTCGCTCCTTGAACAGGCGCGTTTATAAACTCGCGCCGGTTTTATTGAGATGGTTGTCGGCCTTTAATCACAATCCATAACAAGTCAGAGACAACAATAATGAAAATACAGAAACATTCGCTTGCACTCACTTTAACTGTCGCCACCGCGTTGATGGGTCCGTCCATTTCCGCTTTTGCGGATGATGACGATATCTCAACGCGTCATACCGAAGCACCACCGAGTTCCCCGCCTAATACAGAAGCCGACGCGCCTATCAGCAATCAGTCGAAATCACAGGGGTTTATCGAAGATTCACATTTGAAGCTGCTCTTCCGCAGTTATACCGAGCGCCTGGAATCGGATGGGGCGAAGAACAAGGACGCGTGGGTATTGGGTAATCAGGCAGTATTTGAATCGGGGTATACGCGTGGATTATTCGGCGTCGGCTTGGATGCGTCGTTGTTCAGCGATTTGAAATTGAATGGCGGACAAGGCGCGGGTAACCGCGTGCATTTGAATCACGATGGCCAAACCGGGCAGAACCAACTGGCGTGGACTTATCCGGGAGTGTGGGATGTGAAGGCACGCGTATCGAATACCGTGCTCAAGTACGGCTTGCAACTCTTCGATGACCCCTTCCTCGTTCCCCACGATAACCGCGCGTTGCCGCCAAGCTATCGCGGCTTCTCTCTTGCCAGCGAAGAGATCAAGAACGTGACGCTCAAGGCGGGAAGCGTGGACGGCGTGATGGCCCGCGGCCAGACCAGCGTGACCACGTTGAAGACGGAATACGGCGGCACCCGGTTCAGCCGCTTTACGTTTGCGGGCGGCGATTACGCGCCCAATGACGACACGTCCGCGTCGTTATATGGAAGCCGCGCAGAGAACGTATGGGACCAGTATTACCTGACGCTCGGCCACAGTATTGGCGATCCGGCCCAGATTCGCTGGACCGGCAACCTGACTTATTACTACACGCACGATGTCGGACAAAGCAGGAATGGTCCCATCAATAATCATGCGTATAGCTTGTTGCTGTCGGGTACGCACAACGCGCATACCATTTCCGTTGGTTTCCAGCAAATCGCGAGCAACCAGTTCTTCGATTATGTCGGTCAGTCGGCGGGCGATTATCTGGCGAACTCGCTCGATGTGGACTACAACGCGCCGCATGAAAAGTCGTTGCAACTCGGTTATACGTTGAATCTCGCCGGCTATGGTTTGCCCGGCGCGAAGGTGACGACGTGGGGTGCGTACGGCTGGGGCGCGGATGCATCGACCATGGCAGACCGTTATGCCGATCCCGCCAGTTCGCTTCACGATTTGTACTGGAAAAACGGCGAACCGGTTCACGGGACGCATTATGAATTTGGCGTCATTCCGTCCTATACCATCGGCTCGGGCAAGCTGAAAGGCGCGAGCGCCAAGTTCTATTACATGCATCACCACGGCGGCAAATACTATTCGGATTCGTCAAGCGATGTGTATCGCCTGATGGTGAACGTGCCGGTCAACGTGTTCTAAAGTCATCACGCGTAAAAAAGCCCGCGAGACGCAATCCTGCGGGCTTTTCCATGTCTGTGATCAAAATATCAATCGAAACGCTTACCGCTGTACGCCCCAGCGGCGCACTGTCAGGCGCTCGAAAGTATCGAAGACGAGATGTTCGACGACCAGGCCGATCACGATCACCGCCGCGAGTCCCGCGAACACCCGATCCGTATAAAGCTCGTTGCGGTTCTGGAAGATGTACCACCCGAGGCCGCCGTTGCCTGAGCTTGCACCGAACACAAGTTCGGCTGCGATCAGCGTACGCCACGCGAATGCCCAGCCCACGCGCAGCCCCGCGAGAATCGAGGGCAACGCTGCAGGCACGAGAATCAGCAGCACATGCCGAATCCCTTTCAGTCCGTAATTGCGTCCTGTCATGCGCAGCGTTTCTGGCACGGATTGAAAGCCCGAATACGTGTTCAACGCGAGCGGCCAGAGTACGGAATGCACGAGCACGAACAGCAGGCTTCCAGTGCCAAGACCGAACCACAGCAACGCGAGCGGCAACAGCGCAATGGACGGCAGCGGGTTGAACATCGCGGTCAGCATGGAGAGCAGGTCGCGTCCAAATCGCGTCGATACCGCCAGTGAAGTCAGCACGAACGCAAGCACGACGCCAAGCAGATACCCCCGCAAAAGCACGGACAAGGAGATGGCGGTTTTTGCAATCAGCTCGCCCGACCAGATGCCCTGCACGAAGGCCTTGAGTGTATCGACGAACGTGGGGAGCAACAGATCGTTGCCGACTGCACGCGCCGCGATTTCCCAGATGCCGATCAGCACCAGCGCAATCAACGTCTTGCGCAACCAGGTCTGGTTCGTCACCCGCTTGGCGAACGGCAGCGGCGCTTCAGCGGCGACATCGAGCAGCGGCTCGGGAAACCGCTCGTATTCTTCGCGCACGGGCGGCGCCAAAGGCTCGGCGATGTGATCCACGGTGCTCATTGAACCGCCTCCGTTTCTTCGAACAGCAACCTGTGAATACGCGCGACGCTTTGCTGGAAGTCATTGCGGCCCGAGCTGTCTTTCGTGAACTGATGACTGTTCAGCTCGGCGCGGACACGGCCGGGATGCGGCGTCAGCAACAGGATCCGGTTGCCAACGATCAACGCTTCTTCAATCGAATGCGTGACGAACAGAAGGGTAAAACTCGCCTCCTCCCACAAGCGCAGAAGTTCTTCCTGCATCTTGCGGCGGGTGAGGGCGTCGAGTGCGGCGAAGGGTTCGTCCATCAGCAGCACGCGGGGTTGCATTGCGAGCGCGCGGGCGATCGCCACACGCTGCTTCATGCCGCCTGAGAGCGTGTGCGGATAGGCATCGGCGAAAGCGGCGAGGCCGACCTTGTCGAGGAAATGCAGCGCGCGCTCGCGGGCTTCGGCGCGGCTGAGTTTCTTCGCGACGCGCAACGGGAACGCCACGTTCTGCAGCACTGTTTTCCACGGCGGCAACTGATCGAATTCCTGGAACACGACAATGCGATCCGCGCCCGGACCACTGACGGCTTTGCCATCGATTTGAATCGTCCCCGCCGTCGGTTCGATGAACCCGGCCACCGCCTTGAGCAACGTCGACTTGCCGCAACCCGACGGGCCGAGCAGCACGAAACGATCGCCGCCATAGACGTCGAAACTGACCTGATGCGTCGCCCGCACGATGCGCTCGCGCGTGCGGTACTCCAGGCTGACGTGATCGACGGTGACCAGCTTGCCGCTCGTCGCCGCTGCCAGACTGGGTGTGATCGGCGGGTATAAAGCTGAAGGATTGGCGGCCATGGCGGTGGGTTCAGGCATAAAACACGACCTTAGCTGTGCGTTCTCGCCGCGTGAACCAATCATTGCGCATATTCAAAACACGCCGACGCATAAGCAGCGTTTTTGCGGTTTCAGTGGACGGATAAAAAAACCCGCCAGGCGGCGGGTTCGATGACTGACGTGCGGCTAACTTCCCGCGCCCAGCGCCGGGTCAGTGAAGAAATAGTCCTGCCATGACTTCGGTTCGTTCTTGATCGCACCCACGCGATACATGAACTGCGCGAGCCCCAGCGTGTTCTGCGGGGTGATCTTGAACTGCGTCTGCGGATTCTTGATGATCCCGAGCAGCAGGTTCCGGTCGATCTTCGCGTTGTTCACACGAATGTAGATGTCGGCCGCGGCTTCAGGATTGGCCGACACGAACTTCGCCGCGTCGGACAGCGCCGCGATAAATGCGCGATACGTCTTTGGATTGCTGTCGCGGAATTTTTCGGTTGCATACAGCACGGTCGACGAACTCGGGCCGCCGAGCACGTCGTAGGAGTTCAGCACGATATGCGCCTTCGGGTTGCCCGCCAGCTCCTGTTCCTGGAACGGCGGATTGCCGAAGTGGCCGCTGATCTCGGTGCCGCCCGCGATGATTGCCGCTGCGGCATCAGGATGCGGGACGGCCTGCGTGAATTTATCGAGCCGATCGTATTCCTTGTCGCCCCAGCGCTTTGCGGCGGCGTATTGCAGCACGCGCGACTGGACGGATACCGAAACGGCCGGCACGGCGATACGGTCTTTCCCGGTGAAGTCGGCAATCGTCTTCACGTTCGGATTATTCGATACCAGGTAATACGGAATGTTGCCAAGCGACGCCACGCCCTTGACGTTCTGCTTGCCGTGCGTACGGTCCCAGATCGTCATCAACGGGCCAACGCCGGCGCCGGCTATATCGATGGAACCGGACAGCAGCGCGTCGTTCACGGCCGCGCCACCGGAAAGCTTGAGCCAGTCGACCTTGATATCGACGCCTTCTTTCTTGCCTTCCTGCTCGATCAGTTTCTGATCGCGTGCAACGTTGAGGAGCAGATACACCACGCCGAACTGCTCGGCAATGCGGATCGTGCCTTCGGCTTGCGCCGGAACGGCCGCGCCAAGCGACATGATTGCTACAGACAGCGAGAGAAACGCCGCGCCAAGGCGGCGCGACGGCGTGCTGGTAAAAAGCGGCATCGTAAGTCCGAGGAAGGTTTTTGGAATTGGATCGAACTGGAAGCGCGGGATCAGAACGGCGTGTCGCCTTCAATCGTGGTCCGGTACATCTTGCGGCGCAGATGATCGGGCGTGCCGGCTGCGAGGTGCATCAACGAGCGGTTGTCCCAGAACACGAGATCATGTTCCCGCCATTGATGCCGGTACAGATGTTCTTCGCGCACGCTGTGGTCGAAGAGCGCTTGCAGCAGGTCGCGGCTTTCGTCCTCGGGCATGTCGATTACGCGCGTGGTGAAATGCTCGCTCACGAACAGAGCCTTGCGCCCGGTTTCCGGATGCGTGCGCACGATCGGCTGCACCACGGGTTTGACCTGCGCGATCTGTTCAGCCGACAAATTCGGACGCCACGGGCTGCGTTTCTGCAATTCCGCGTATTTCGCAAGATAGGTATGTTCCGCGAAGCGGCCCTCGACGGCATCGCGCAACGCTTGCGGCAAGGTATCCCACGCCAGATGCATGTTCGCGAAGAGCGTATCGCCGCCTTCGGCTGGCAGTTCCTGCGCGTGCAGGAGCGAACCCAAGCTGGGCGTTTCCTTATACGAAAGGTCCGAATGCCAGAAATGCCCGGCGTCGCCGAGACCGATCGGCTTGCCGTTTTCCATCACATTCGAAACGATCAGGATCTCCGGGTGGCCACTCAACTGGAACTGGTGAAGCACGTGGGTTTGCAGCGGACCAAAGCGGCGGCTGAAGGCAATGTGCTGCTCGGGCGTGATGCGCTGGTCGCGGAACACGATCACGTGATGATCGAGGTGCGCACGGTGAATGCGCTTGAAATCGTCGTCGGCAAGAGGCCGGCTCAGGTCGAGCCCGGTTACCTCGGCGCCTACGGGGCCTTGGAACGGCGTGATTTCAATGGTCTGGCTGAGAGTTTGGGTCGTCACGCGGGACTCGTTATTCGATTGGGAAATTGCTTTTGCAGATTATCGAATCTAAGTTTCCGCGCGTACAACGTCAACGAACCAAATCCCATACGCTTATCTGTTTTAGCGATAAACAAGCCGCTCCAGTGGAGGAACGGCTGTCGGGGCGAGCGCGCAGCTCAATGATTGTGCGATGCATCGCTGCAATGCGCACAGGAGCCCGGGCTGTCGTTCCACGCGGAGCCCAGAATCAGGCTGCAGAAATTCAAGCGTTTGTAAGTCGGGTCTTTCAGCGCGAGGACATCGGCTTTCACGTTGCCGAAGGTCGTTTCCGGCTTCTGGATCGTGCCGTGCGCGAATGCATCGATGATTCCTTCCTTGAAATTCACTTCACGCGGATGCACGGCAATGACCTGCTTGCGTTGTGTGTCGCTGAATTCGTCGTATGCAAGACCCAGCACGTCCATTTCCACGCCCGCCGTGACCAGCGCGACGACCGGCTTCTTGTGCTGCGGAATGCCCGGCGTCGTGTGCAGCGCGATCGAATCCCAGACCTGTTCAATGTCGTGTTCGCCAATGCCATAGCCCTTCAGGAAATCGCGCGCCGCGTTGGCTCCATCGACTTCGAAGCGGTCGTGCTTGCTGCTGTAGGCATCGATCAGGCCCATGTCGTGGAACATCGCGCCGATGTAGAGCAGCTCGGCGTCGTAGTCGAGCTTGCGGCGCTCGCCCGTCAGCGCGCCGAACAGGAACACGCGGCGCGAGTGGTTGTAGAGAAGGTCCGGCTCGGTATCGCGGACGAGTTCTGTGGCGGCGCGCGCCATGGCGCTGTCGGGGATGCGGATGCCGGCGATCGTGGTAGTCATGTTCGGTGCTCCTTGGTGTGAGGTTTGCCGCGGACGTCTTGTTAAACTGCGTGGGTTCGCCGGGCAAGCTGAAGAGGTTGGACGACCAGATCAGTGTCGCCCCGGCGGGTTGCTGCGGCAATCGATGTCATCCGTCGAAGCCTGCCAACCGCACGGCGTCTGCTGCCAAGCACCGAAAAACCCCCGCAAATTCTTGAGGAGCACGACTTCATGCGCAGCGTCGCCATCGCGATCTTTCCGCAAGTGCAGGCGCTCGATGTAGCCGGTCCACTCGATGTTTTCGCCGAAGCGAACGGGTTTGTCGCGCCGGACGACGGATACGCAATCACGCTGGTCGGTGTCGACGACACGCCGGTGCGCGCGTCGAACGGCACGCGCATGCTTGCGGATCTCACGTGCGATGCAGCGCAGGGCGGCTTCGATATCGCGCTGGTCGCGGGCGGCCCGGCGCTTCCCGTCGATCAACCCGACCCGCGCCTGACATCCTGGTTGCGCGATGTCGCGTCCCGCTGCGATCGCTACGGGTCGATCTGCACGGGCGCATTCGCCTTGGGTCATGCGGGTTTGATCGATGGCCGTCATGTGACGACGCACTGGCAGAACGCGCCGCAACTCGCACGGATGTTTCCCAAGGCTAACGTGGAGCTCGACCGCATTCATATTCGCGACGGAAACCTCGTCACGTCGGCGGGGGTGACGGCGGGTATCGATGTCGCGCTTGCACTCGTCGCAGAGGATCATGGCTCGACGGTCGCGCTGGCGGTGGCGAAACGGCTTGTGGTGTTTGCTCAGCGACGTGGCGGCCAGTCGCAATTCAGTCCTTACCTGAGTGCACCCGCCGACGAAACCTCACCCGCCGCCCGGGTCCAGGCTTACGTGATGGAGCATATCGGCGAGCGGCTCACGGTCGAGAAGCTCGCGCAGATCGCTGGCATGAGCGAACGCAATTTCGCCCGCGCTTTCGTGGAGGCGACCGAACTGACGCCGCATGATTTCGTGGAACGCGCGCGTATCGATGCCGCGCGCAACGCGCTCGAAAGCACGGTCACGCCGCTGAAGACCATCGCGTACGAGTGCGGCTTTGGGACAGCGGACCGGATGCGGATCGTGTTCCGGCAGCGGCTGGGCGTGTCGCCGAATGATTATCGGGTGAGTTTCCAGAAGCGCGAAAGCTGATCCTTGCATGGACGAACGCTGGACCGGTTCGTGCTCCGGTTTGTGCTCGCATCCACTCGCGCAATCACACGAACATTCCGGAGACGTTGATGAAAGATGATGCTTACGAACGACGTGCGCTGCTCCTGCATCTGGGCGATGTCCTCGAAGCGCTCTCGTGCCTGTCACGCAGCGGCGCACGGCACGCGACGCTTGGCGAGGCGCTGGTCGCGGAAGATTCGCTGGTGAGTTTTACATGGCTGGGTTTCATCGATTCCGCAATGTCGCCGCGAACCGTATCGGATCGCGCAGCCAGCGCGTTCTTTCTCTGGCCGAAGTCGTTGCTCGACGAAAACCTGAACCGTCCTTTATTGGCATCGACAGTGCAGCACGACCTTTTTGCCGGCAATCCGCAAGGGTGGTCCAGATACGTGGCCGAGCGCAGGAAAGACGTCGCGTGGTTCGCGGAAGGCCTGAAAGCACCTCCCGCCGAAGGCGAACCTGAACCGGAAGCCTCAGAGGCCTCGGGCCTCACCCGCTGGCCCTGGCCCGAAAAAACCTGAAAGCATTCAGGGCTTCTTGCTCATGCTGCTTGCGCCAGCATCGAGCCCCATTCCGTTCTCGCGGCCGCTGGGCGGTTCCTTTCCCGCCGACACCTTGCCCGGCGCGGGCTTGAGGGCGTTGTCCCGCGCCACGGACGAACTCGTGGCGCTCGCGGGCGACGTGGTGTTGTGCTCGTCGTAGGCTGGCGTGCTGTCGGACTCGAGCTTGTTGGGCTTTTGCTGCTGGCCATCGGCGTAAAGTGGGACAGCCGATGCCGCGATCAAACTGCCGATCATCAAAAGAACGCGTGGGGAGAATGTCATTGTTATTCGGCTGGAGTCGCCGCCCGGTTTTATCGATGAATTGAGTCAAGCAAGTAACGCTCCCGGCAAAAACGTCCTGGGTGCTTGGAACACGGCTTGCTGTGGACTTGTGACCTCAACCAGGACGCGATCATGAGCAATCAACCGAATCAGCCAGCCGATGAAAACCCCAAGAGCCATCCCACTTCAAACGCCGAAAAAGATCCTGCCGACTGGGTCACGGGCGACGAAGCAATGACCGGCGCGCAGGCATCGTATTTAAAGACGTTGTCGGAAGAAGCGAAAGAACCATTCGATGCATCGCTGAATAAAGCGGAGGCGTCGCGAAGAATTGAAGAGCTTCAGGCGAAGACCGGCCGGGGCACCTGAATCCATTTCAACCGAGGACTGAACCATGGCAACAGAATCATCACGCGACACACCGCCCAAACAACGTGACGACGATGCCACTGCAGCAGACCGGCAACTGAGCGACGCGGAGAAGGACTCGCCCAAGGGCGAGCCCGCACCGCCCAAACCCGGTAGCGGCACCGACTTGCCCGACCCGAAAGACGTTGGCGAGGCCGGCTGAAATCTTTGAAACCGAGGACCGAACCATGGCATCCAAACCCAAGCAGGCCGACGACTCCGCTCCGGCGAGCCTCGCGGCAAGTCTCGCTTACACCTTCAAGTTGTTCGCAACCGACCATCGCGTTCTGGCGCAAAACGGCGATGGCAAACTGATCGACATCGGCGCGATCGAGCATCGTGAAAAGAAGGGCTTTGTCGTGTCGCTGGACGTCGACGAACTGGAATCGGAGCCGGAAGCGAGCGAGAAAAAAGCGCTGCAGAACATTGCGTCGCAGATTACGTTTGATTACCTCGATGGTCTTTTCACCAGCGAGGATGTCACTGAATTCCACGGCAAGCTGGCCGACCTGCCGCATATTGAACTGACGCTCGATGAAACCCTTCCACGCAGCCTGACCGACCGCACGCCACCCCATCTTTTCTAAGTCACAGGCAAGCCAGTCTTGCCATTCCAGTCCAAATCCTGGATTTGCCGCACAATCCCGACGACGCCCGCGCCCGACATCAAGATTGAAACGCGCGGCTTTCTCAAGGATCGAGCGATGGACTATCTGACAAGCCTGAAAGTGTTCCGGGCGGTCGTGGAGGCGAAAAGCTTCACGCGCGCCGCCGATCTGCTTGGCGTCTCGCCACCGGTTGTATCGCGTGCCATCTCCACGCTCGAGCAGCGGCTCGGTAACCGGCTTTTTCATCGCACGACCGGACATATTTCGCTGACGGAAACCGCCGAGAAGTTTTTCGAGGGTTGCTCGCGCGTGCTCGATGAACTCGATGCGCTGGAAACGCAGGCGTCGAACCGTGCCAGCGATCCAAGCGGCAACCTGCGTGTGGTTTCCCATACCACGGCGACATTGAGCCGCCTCGTGCCGCTGCTCGCCACCTTTCGACGCCGCTATCCGCTGGTCGGCGTGGATGTCACCTTGACGGAGCGTCCCGTCGATCTGGTCGCCGACGGTTACGATCTCGGCATCGTGCTGCCTTTCATGCTGACCAGCGACACCACCGTCACGCGCCTGCTTGAACGCATCCCGCTCGTGATCGTGGCCACGCCCGAATACCTGGCGGACAAGCCGCGGCCCATTCATCCCGCGGACCTGGCCGGACATGAGTTCGTCGCAATGCATCCGTCCATCCGCAAGCATATGCTGACGTTCCGCTTGGGCGACGGCGACGAATTGACGGTGCAGACCAAGGCCGACATGACATCGAATAATGCGCTGCTTAACCGCGGCCTCGTGTTGCAGGGACTTGGCGTGGGCGTGCTGCCTTCCGCGCTGGTGCGTGACGAGCTTGCGGCCGGCACGCTGGTTTCGCTGATGGACGACTTCGAGATAATCGATGGCGCCATCGAGATCCGTCTCGCCTATAGCAGCCGGACCTTGTTGCCGGCCAAGGTGCGGGCGTTCATCGAGCATGCATCCGAGTTCTTCGAAGTCTGAAGCGTCGGTTTTCATCCTCCTTTTGCATCGATTCCATTCCATTGTTGACTGATTCAACATCAATTTGATGTGCGCGATGACGGTTAACTAGGTGCATATACACACTTAGTCTGTGCACATGCACACCCGTCCACCCCGACATGATGACTGTTTTGCCCTCCGGCAGGCCGCACGCCATATCTCGCAGCTTTACGAGCGGCATCTCTCGGCGGCCGGCATGACGCCGACGCAATTCAGCATCGTGTCGGCGCTGGAACGCGCGCCCGACATGACGATGGCCGAGCTTGCGCAAGCGATGGTGATGGAACGCACGACGGTCGTTCGCGTGCTGCAGCCGTTGTTGCGCAACGGTCTGGTATCGGCGGAACTGGGCGGTCCGTGCCAGAGGAGGCTGCAACTCACGCTCACACAGATTGGCCAGGCCAGGCTCGCCGATGCACTGCGCTACTGGCATGCGGCGCAGGAAGAATTCGAAGCGAAGTTCGGGCGGCGTCAGGCCGCGCGCCTGCGGCGCGAACTGTTCCGGCTGACGAGCGAATGACCACGCGCTTAAAAGATATCCGATGCAACCAACAGGAAACGACATGACCACGCCTTCCACGCCGCTTGCGTCCACCGCATCTCCCGCCGTTGAAGGAGGCGCCCGGCGCTCGTTCCGGATCGGCTGGATGCCGGCGGCGATCATCGTCGTGCTGGTCGTGGTGGCCGCTGCCACCACTTACTGGTACACCGTGCTGCGTTTTGTCCAGAGCACCGATGACGCCTATGTAGGCGGAAACGTGACCGTCATGGCGCCGAAGGTGAACGGTTTCGTGACCGAGTTGCTGGTCGCCGACAATCAGCGCGTGAAGGCCGGACAAGTGCTGGTCCGCCTCGATTCCCGCGACTACGATGCCCGTCTCGCCCAGGCCGACGCCGACCTGAAGAGCGCACGTGCATCGGTTGATGAACTGGTTGCGCGGCAGCAACTGCAGGCTGCCGTGATCAACCAGAGTCAGGCGCAGGCGCGGGCGTCGTCGGCGGAAGTCACGCGCAGCGCGTCGGATCAGGTGCGTTATCGGCAACTGGTGAAGGACGAGGCGGTATCGAATCAGGTAGTCGAACGTGCCGATGCCGACTTTCTCAAGGCCCGCGCGACGCTTGACAACAGCAACGCCGCAACGCTTGCCGCCACCCGTCAGCTCGCCGTGCTCGCCGCACAGGTCGAAGACGCGAAAGCAAAGGTGGCGACCGCCGTCGCGTTGCGTCGCGTTGCCGAGTTGAATGTGGAATACACCACCATTCGCGCGCCGGTCGATGGCTACGTAGGCAATCGCACGGCGCGCGTCGGCATGCTGGCAAACACGGGCGCGGCGCTCCTGACCGTCGTCCCGGCGGACGGCCTTTGGGTCGATGCAAACTTCAAGGAGGATCAACTCAAGAAGATGCGCGTGGGTGATCGGGTCGACGTGGCGCTCGATGCCGCGAGCGACGTGATCCAGGGTCACATAGAAAGCCTGGCGCCCGCGACCGGCGCGACGTTCAGCGTGCTTCCGCCCGAGAATGCCACGGGCAACTTCACGAAGATCGTGCAGCGCGTACCCGTGCGAATTCGCCTGGACGTGCCGCCCGGCAAGGAGAACGTGCTGCGCGCCGGACTCTCGGCAACGGTCACGGTGCACCTCGGCGGCGTGAGCCATTCATGAACGCCGCGCCCCTCACTCCCGCCGACCAGCCGGTCAAGCAACGCATCTTCGCCTTCGCGCTGATGTGCCTGGGCTTCTTCATGGCGACGCTCGATATCCAGATCGTGGCGTCGTCGTTGAAGGACATCGGCGGAGGCTTGTCTGCAAGCCAGGACGAACTCTCGTGGGTGCAGACGTCCTACCTGATCGCGGAAATCCTGGTGATCCCGATGTCGGGCTGGCTCTCGAAAGTCTTCTCCACACGATGGTTGTTCGTAGCCTCGGCGGTCGGCTTCACTATCACGAGCATGCTCTGCGGCCTCGCATGGGATATCAACTCGATGATCCTCTTTCGCGGTCTGCAAGGCGCGCTCGGCGCCGCGATGATTCCCACGGTTTTCACCACGGCGTTCGTGTTGTTCCCGGGTAAGCAGCGCGTGATTGCATCGACGACGATCGGCGCGCTTGCATCGCTCGCGCCGGCCATTGGCCCGGTGATCGGCGGCTGGATCACATCGCAATGGTCGTGGCACTGGCTGTTTTATCTGAACCTCGTGCCGGGCCTTGTCGTTGCCATTCTGGTGCCGAAGTTCGTTCATATCGATGAACCGAATCTGGCCTTGCTCAAAAAAGGCGACTACCTGGGCATTGCGCTGATGTCGGGCTTTCTCGGCTGCCTGGAATACGTGCTCGAAGAAGGTCCGCGCAAGAACTGGTTCGGCGATGACGTGATCGTCACCTGTACATGGATCTCCGCCATCTGCGCCTTTCTGTTCCTCGTCCGCGCGTTTACTGCAAAGGATCCTGTCGTCGACCTGCGTGCGCTCGCGGTCCGGAACTTCGCGATCGGCTGCCTGCTGTCGTTCGTGACGGGCATCGGCATCTTCGTTTCGGTGTTTCTCACGCCGTTGTTCCTGAGCCGTGTGCGCGAATTCGATTCGCTGCAGATCGGCATTGCGTTGCTTTCGGTCGGTGTGTTCCAGTTGATGTCGCTGTGCGCATACGCCTACATTTCCCGTCTCGTCGACATGCGCTGGTGCCTTATCTTCGGCATCGTGTGTTTTGGTGTCGGCTGTTATTTCTATGTGCCGCTGACCAACGACTGGGGCTGGCAGCAGTTGTTATTGCCCCAAGCGCTGCGCGGAATCGGACAGCAGTTCCTCGTGCCGCCCGTGGTCACCATGGCGCTTGGTTCGTTGCCGCAATCACGCCTGAAGTCGGCAAGCGGTTTGTTCAACCTGATGCGCAATCTCGGCGGGGCGATCGGCATTGCAGTGAGCGCGACCATGCTCAACGACCGCCTGAATTTCCACTACGAGCGCCTGAGCGAAAGCGTCACGACCGGCAACCCGCAAACCGAGGCATTCCTCACGCGCCAGTTCGCGCATTGGGGGTCGGCCGCCGGCGACGCGTTGAATGCGACCAGCGCCAGCCTTGCGAACCTGCATGCGCTCGTGATGCGCGAGGCGCTCGTCCTCACGTTCTCCGACACGTTCTTCGTACTCTCGATGTGCTTTGCCATCGGCGCAATCAGCGTGATTTTCGCGCGGCCAATCGGCGCTGCTCCGCCTTCTCCTGACGCTCATTAAGGTCGATCATGCATAAAAGATTGCTGGCGCTGATGGCGCTGATACCGGGGCTGATGCTCGCGGCATGCGCCGTTCAACCCGCGCAGCACGCGGACCTGCCATCGACGGTAAAGACGGTTGCACCCGAAAACTGGAGCGTCGATGCACCCCAGGACAACGCCGATACCGCCGCATGGTGGCTGCAATTCGGCGACCCGGTGCTGCACGAACTGGTGGCGTCGGTGCTGAGCCAGAACCTCGATGTGCAAGCGGCGATCGAGCGCGTGAAACAGGCGCAGGCCGTCACCACGCAACGTCGTGCGGTGCTCTTGCCCGAGCTCGACGCCACTGCGACGGCCGCGAACACCCGCCAGAACGCGCCGCCGCCTTTGGGTTACGTACGTGATGCAGGGTTTGGCGTCGCGCTTGGCTGGGCGCCCGATGTCTTCGGCGGAGAACGCCTCGAATTACTGGCGGCAGAAGCGCAACTGACCGGCCGTCAACACGCCGTCGATGAACTTCGTCTCGCGCTCGCGGCAAATACGGCGTCGGCGTATGTCGATCTTCGATGGGCGCAGAGCGAGCAGAAGATCCTGCAAGACAACGTCGCCATCCGCGAACGCGCGCTCAAACTCACGCAAGAACGCATGCAGTACGGACTCTCCACGCGGCTCGACGTAGCCCGTGCGAAGAATCAGTTGAGCGAACTGCAATCGCGCTTGCCGCGGGCGGCATCGACGATTCAGCATCAGTTGAGCCTGATCGCGGTGTACTCGGGGCGCACGCCCGAATCGGTCGATACCCTCGTGCTCGCCACGCCCGCCGCAATCCCGACGCCGACCGATGCCGTGCCGCAAATGCTGCCGTCAGAAGCGCTGTTGCGTCGTCCCGATGTCCGCAGCGCCTACGCCGAACTCACGCAGCGCGCGGCGGAAGTCGGCGTGGCGAACGCGAATCGCTATCCGAAGTTTTCGCTGCAGCTGACCGATGGCTTGCTGGCAGCGTCGTACGTCGGCTTGCCTACGCTCACCGACAACCTTTTCAGCGCCGCGCTCAACGCAACGAGCCCGATCTTCAACGCGGGGCGCATCACCGCGGGTATCGAACAGAGCGAAAGCCGCATGCGGGAATCCGATCTGCGCCTTCGGCAGACCATGCTGCAGGCGTTGAAAGACGTGGAAGACACGCGCAGCGATCTCGTCAGCACGTCGGAGCAGGCAGATCGTTTGAAAGACGCGTTGCAGTCATCCGACCAGTCGCTGCGGCTTTCCACGCAACTGTATAAGGGCGGCGCGAGCGGTTTCCTCGATGTCCTCGCGGCGCAGGACGCTTACCTGAAAGACTCGGACGCGTTGAATCAGGCGAAGCGCGAGCACGCGCTTGCGGCGGTTGCGCTCTACCGTTCGCTTGGCGGCGGATGGAGCGAGACACGGCAGGACTGATGCTCTTAGGACGCCTCGGGTAACATCGGGCATCTTCCGCCCCACGACGCTCGACCCGCGCATGGCACTCAAAAACCTCCTGAGACGGCTTGACCTCACCACGCTGCAACTATTCCTCGCCGTCTACGAGGAAGGCACGCTCACACGCGCTGCCGAGCGCGAGGCGATCGCCGTTTCGGCTGCAAGCAAACGTCTGCTGGAACTCGAACAGGCCGTGGGCGCAGCGCTGTTCGTTCGCCGTGCGCGCGGCATGGAGCTCACGCCGGCCGGAGAAACGCTGCTGCACCACGCACGCCGCGTGTTGCGCGATGTCGAGAATATCGGCATCGAACTTGCCGAGCATGCAACCGGCGTGCGCGGTTATGTGCGGATGATGGCGAACCTCTCGGCCATCGTCGAATTCTTGCCGGAAGACCTGCGCGCTTTCTTTTCGATGAACGAACGCATCAAGCTCGACCTGGAAGAACGGCCTAGCAGCGGCGTGGTGGAGGGCATAGCCGACAGCCTCGCCGATGTCGGCATCTGCTCGGGCGAAGCGGATACCCGTGGGCTGCACGTGTCGCATTATCGGCACGATTCGCTCGTCGTCGTGATGCGCGAGGATCACGCGCTCGCGAGTCGCGAAAAGGTCGCGTTCGTCGAGACACTCGACGGCGATCATGTCGGGCTGCACGCGGCAAGCTCCATCAACCTGCGCACGCACATGGCGGCACGGCAGGCGGGCAAGCCCCTGCGCTTGCGCATCCAGGTACCGGGTTTCGATGCAGTGTGCCGCATGGTCCAGACCGGTCTTGGCATCAGCGTGCTGCCGCTCAAGGTGTTCAACACGGTCGGCCGCCCGCTGGGACTAACGGCCGTCACGCTCGATGAGCCCTGGAGCCAGCGAGATCTGATCGTCGTCGTGCGCGACGTCGGCGCGTTGTCTCCCGTCAGCAAAATGCTCTTCGATCACCTGCTTTCGGTCGAGCAACGCGAACAGAATCCGGCTTGAGCGTTCGCCGTTCGCGAACGGTCGTTGGTGAATTGAGGTTGGACGCGGGGCGCGGCGCGCTCCTAAGCTGTCTTCAGACTGGACATTTCTGGAGACATGCATCATGGCCGGACCGCTTGCAGGCATTCGCGTAATCGAGATCGGCACGCTCATCGCAGCGCCGTTCGCCGCCCGGCTGATGGGAGAGTTCGGCGCCGACGTGATCAAGATCGAAGCGCCCGACAATGGCGACCCGCTTCGCAAATGGCGAAAGCTGCACGAGGGCACGTCACTCTGGTGGTATCTGCAATCGCGCAACAAGAAGTCGGTGTGCGTGAATCTCAAGTCGCCGGACGGTGTGGATGTCGTCAAGCGCCTTGTTGCGGACGCCGATGTCATCATCGAGAACCTGCGTCCCGGCGCGCTCGAAAAACTCGGCCTCGGCTGGGACGTCCTGCACGAAATCAACCCCAGGCTCACGATGGTGCGCATCTCTGGCTACGGCCAGTCCGGACCGTATCGCGACCGTCCGGGCTTTGGCGCGATCGGCGAGGCGATGGGCGGCATCCGCTACACGACCGGCGAAGCCAATGGTGCGCCGGCGCGCGTGGGCGTGAGTCTCGGCGATTCGCTCGCGTCGCTGCATGGCGTGATCGGCGCGCTGATGTCCATCCTGCGCGTGAAGACGGGGCAGGGCGACGGGCAAGTGGTGGATGTTTCGCTGGTCGAAAGCGTGTTCAACCTGATGGAAAGCCTGATCCCCGAATACGATCTGCTCGGCCATGTGCGTGAGCGCAGCGGCGGCGCGTTGCCGGGCATTGCGCCATCGAATACCTATCCGACCGAAGACAACGGTTATGTCGTCATTGCGGGCAACAGCGATCCGATTTTCAAGCGCCTGATGCACGTAATAGGCCGCGCCGATCTCGCCGATGACCCCGCGCTCGCCCGCAACGACGGTCGCGCCGCGCAGAGCGAAACGCTGGATGCCGCCATCACCGCGTGGACCTCGCACCATTGCACGCAAGACGTGATCGCCGCGCTCGAAGCAGCGGCAGTACCTGCGGGCAGGATCTATTCCGTGGCGGACATCGTTGCGGACCCGCATTACCAGGCGCGTGACATGTTGCTCGATGCAGCGCTGCCCGGTGGGATATCGGTGAAGATGCCAGGCATCGTACCCAAGCTCTCGGACACTCCAGGCGAAGTTCGCTGGCAGGGGCCTTCGCTTGGAGAACATACGGATTCCGTATTAAAAGATCTCGGCTTCGATTCGCAGGACGTTGCCCGCCTGCGCCGCGAAGGTGCGGTTCAATAGTCGCCGTCATCACCTTCATTACCTTCAATAACGATGACCGGACATAACAACCAGTCCGGCAGGAGACGATCATGAGCGTTCCAGGCGCCACGGCGACCGCAGTACACGAGCAAGACGAAACCGATTTCAAGGCGATCATCCGGAAGGTCGCGTGGCGGGTGATGCCGCTGATCATGATCTGCTATCTGTTCGCCTTTTTCGACCGCATCAACATCAGCTTCGCGAAATTCCAGTTGCAAAGCGACCTGGGTTTCTCGGACACCGCCGACGGCCTCGGCGCAAGCCTTTTCGTGATCGGCTATGTTTTGTTCGAAGTCCCAAGTAACCTGATGTTGTACAAAGTCGGCGCCCGCCGATGGATTGCGCGCATCATGATTTCCTGGGGTATTGCCACGAGCTTGATGGTGTTCGTGGGCAATGAATGGCAGTTCTATGGGCTGCGCTTCATCATCGGCGCGATGGAAGCGGGGTTTGCGCCCGGTGTGCTGTATTACCTCACGCTGTGGTTCCCGGCGAGTCATCGCGGACGCATCACTTCCTTGCTGTTCCTGGCCTCCGCGTTTTCGGGGCTGGTCGGCGCACCGCTCTCGGGCCTTGTGCTCGGCCACATGGATGGCGTGCTCGGGATTCGCGGCTGGCACTGGCTGTTCCTGCTCGGCGGCTTGCCGTGCATAGCACTCGGTGTGCTCGTGCTCAAGGTTTTGAAGGACCGCATTGAAGACGCGGGTTGGCTCGACCCCACCGAAAAGTCGATGCTCGCAAGCCGTATCGTGCGTCAGGACCCGCACTCGGGCGCCGGGAAATCGCTCTGGGGCGCAATCACGACGCCGGGGTTCCTGACGCTCGGACTGGTCTACTTCCTGATCCAGGTGGCGTCCTACGGACTCAACTTCTGGGCGCCGCAACTGATTCGCAGCGCAGGCACACACAACCCGACGACGATCGGTCTGTTGACCGCCGTGCCTTACATCTGCGGCGCGATCTGCATGGTCGTCGTCGGCCGTCTTTCCGATGCGTCCGGCGAGCGCCGCAAGTTCGTCTCCGGATTGTTGCTGATGGCGGCGATCGGGTTTTTCGCCGCAGGCATCTTCGACAAACAGACCGGCTTGCTCATCATTTCACTGGGCGTGATGGGCGGCGGCGTGGTCGCATCGATCCCCGCATTCTGGGCCTTGCCGCCCAAACTGCTGACGGGTGCCGGAGCGGCAGGGGGCATCGCGCTGATCAACACACTCGGGCAGCTCGGCGGCATCGTGAGCCCGGTCATGGTCGGGCGGGTCCGCGACCTGACGGGCAGCACGACGCCAGCGTTGTATGCAATCGGGGCAATGAGCCTGGTTTGCGCCGCGATTCTGCTTTTCGGCCTGCCGGCAACGCTGCGGCAGAAAGATCAGCCGGAGGCGCGGGTTTCTACCTGATTGCAGTCCAGCTTAAAAGCGCTGTTTCAAGAATATTTGAAACGGCGCTTTATGCTTGCGGATTAACAATTCGGCCACTTATACCGCTTTGAATACCGCTTTGAACTCCGGACTCATGAAAACGGGAAAATCGTCCGGAGAGTTCATCCATCGCTTTAAATACTGTCGGGACATATCCGCGCGGCAAGCATCCCCGGAATCGGCGCTTACTCCGATTTGCCTTGCCCAAAACACCAATTCGGCGCATTCTTAATCGTTCCGATGCCGATGACCGCCTGTTTTCTCTATCGGTTCATCAGGTGTTTTCCACGGCGGTCAGCGCAGTGTGTTCAGCGAGTGCGTCATGACCATCCATATCAGCGAATATCGCGGCTTTGCACTGCGTGCTTATTCGCAGCAGATTTTCCCGCCCCACGGCGATCCGTTCGCAAAAGGCCCGAAGCGATTTTCCGCAATCGTCCAGATCGACTCGGTTCCCACCGACACTGCGACCTCGAAGCGATATTCGCCGGGCCTCAAGGGCACGGAGCCGGCGAGCGCGGACGCGGCGATTGAACTGGCGATGCAGTACGGCCGGGACATCATCGACGGAAAGGTGCAGGCAGGCGCGCTCTACAACGTGCGCAGCGGGCGCTTTTCGCATTCGGTGAGGCGCTTCAGGCCGGCTACGCCGGCTGTTGCGGCAGCGCCTGTGCCGCTGAAGACAGGCAATGACGGCGCAATGAACGACGGCACATGAACTGGGCTGAGAGCCAGGCAGCAATACCGCGTGACGGAATCTCGGGACCTCGCGCACAACCGAAAGAGCATGATCATGAATGACACAGTACGAAGCTACCGCGGCCTTGAAATCTACCCGCTGATCTACCCCCACAAGCCGCGTGGCGCGGACGGTTCGCGGCATTACGACTCAGGATTCGACGCCGCCGTGAAAATCTCGCGGCGCGGTATCGATGACAGCACCACGACCAGCCGGGTCTATCGCGTGCCGGGCGAAAGCCCTTTCACCGGTTCGGGCGAAGCGCGCCTCGCGTCGATGCGCTACGCCGAGCAACTGATCGACGGCAGCGTAGCCGGCGAATCCATCTCCGATCTATGAGTTACTCATCCTCACTCGACCTTCCTCGCGCCGTGTCCTCACTCGACAAACCTGCCGTGCGGAGCAATTACAACGTGGCGGTATCGTCCCGGCGCGCGACGGGCGGCACCATGCCCACGTTGCGCGTGACGCGCCTGTCCGACAAGCGTGTGATCTATCCGTTCGTGGGCTGTGCGGACATGCCGCTTTTCCCCGATGCACAGACCGCCCGCGACTACGCCGAGCAGTACGGCGCAAGCCTCGTTGCAGGCGATATTGCCGTGCCGGAGTGACGTGTGCAGGCGGATGTGCAGGTGCTGCGGGGCTGATATGGGGCGAATAGTCACATTGCGTGACTAAGCTCAGTCCGAAATAGCTTGACACGGCTCCTCAGCGGCCGTAATCTGAGGGTCGAAGTATTTCAAGAAGTTCGATTGCTGTTCATCATTCTCCGTTGTCATCTCCGCGGTATTTGTTGTCCTCTCACTTCCTTGAAACTTCTCTCGCCTCATTCAGAGGTTGCATCATCTTTATATTTTCAAGGATTTAATATGGATACCGGTATCGTCAAGTGGTTCAACGACAGCAAGGGCTTCGGCTTCATTACGCCTGACGCAGGCGGCGACGACCTCTTCGCCCACTTTTCGGAAATTCGCAGCGAAGGCTTCAAGACCCTCGCCGAAAACCAGAAGGTTAGCTTCGAAACGAAGCAAGGCCCGAAGGGTCTGCAAGCTTCGAACATTACCCCGCTGTAATTGACGGTGTAATTGGTTTTAACGTGTGAATTGGTTCGTACCGGTTCACACGTGCATCAAGCGTTTCGCGGAGCTTTGGCTCCCGGTTGCGGCAGCCGTATCAACCAGGTGATCTTTGAGTTATCAGGTTCCACGGCGCCGCTGCCATCAGCATTGCACCTGTCTGCCTCTGCTTGCATGTGTTGCATCCCCACTTTAGTCCGCTGTCGCATTAGTCCTCTGCCGCTTTAGTCCCCTGCAATCTCCTGCAACACTCCGCTGCTACATCGCGATTAAGCTGCGAACGTTTTGAGTTCGTCGCCGCGCTGTACCTCGGGCTGCTTTCTGCTGTATTTCTGCTGCTCCTCTGCGAATTCATGGCCTCGTGCCAGCAACGACGCGTCCTTGCACAAGCTTTTGTGGGACGGCGTTCATTCGTGTGTATCACCCATGCATAACTCAAACGATAACTCTAAAATTTCGCAATATCACGGCTACAAAGTCATAGCTTTCGCACATCGTCTGCCGGACGGATTGTTCGCATCCAATTTGCTGCTTGAACGTAACAGCGGCACGGGCAAAGGCAATCGTTATCAGTTTCACGCCCTTGACTACTTCAAGGACGAAGCGCAGGCAATTGGTCACTCCCGCAAATGGGCTCGCAACTGGGTCGACGATCGCGGCTGATTCCAGCCGGTCGTGAAAATCCCTGACTGACGCGCGCAATAGCGCGGTCAACATCAACAAGGCGCACCTCGGGTGCGCCTTTGTCGTATGCGTCGGCAAAAAATCCCTCAGAAACACGGGCGCTGCGAAATTCAGTAAAAGATCTGCATCTTTTTCCTCAAGCAATTTTTCTGGCGGTCGATAAACACATTGCCTGGATCGACAAATGTGCGACGGAGCATCACGAAAAAAGTTTATCGCGTTCGAGGGGTGAGAGCCTCGCCGTCTTAAAGCACTTTGCGACAGGCATGGGCCGCGGGCAGGACCATCGATAAAACCGGTCCGCCCGCGCCGCACTCGATCCGCTGGCGGTTCTTTGGGGGCAAAGGCCGCAGCGGCAACTCAGCCGTTATGCCCGTGAGGGCAGGAGTCGCCACATGAATCTCAAGGACGTGTCCATCAAGAGCAAGCTCATCGGAGGATTCGGTGTGCTCGCCGTCATCGTGCTAGGCGTTTCGGTGATGTCGCTGCACGCTTTAAGCGCGTCGACCGACGGCTTCTCCAGCTATGTGCATGGCCCGAATGCCCGCGCCGATGTCGCCACGCAAGTGCGCACGGCCGTGGATCGCCGGGCAATCGCCGCGCGCAATCTCGTGCTCGTCACGAAACCATCGGACCTCGAGATCGAAAAAGCCGAAGTGATTCAGGCCTCGGAAGATGTGCAGACGAAGCTCAAGCTCCTGAAAACCATGGTCGCAACCGGGCCTGACAGCAGCGACACCGCCCGCAGCCTCGTGAGCGAGGTGGATCGTGTGGAATCGCTCTACGGGCCGGTCGCGAATGACATCGTGGCGTTGGCGCTGAGCGGCAAGCACGACGAGGCCATCGTGAAGATGGACAACGAATGCCGGCCCTTGCTGGCCGCGCTCGTCAGGGCCACGAACGCTTACGCGGAATACACGCGTGGGCGTCAGGAGCAAATGGTGCGCGAGTCAGACGAGCAATACCAGACGCAGCGCAACTGGATGGTCGCGCTTTGCGTCGCCGCGCTTGCGTTGGCAGCCGCCGCGGGCGTGTTCATTACGCGCTCGATCACCGTCCCGATCCGCCGTGCAGTCGATGTCGCCAGCACGGTCGCGCGTGGTGACTTGCGCAGCCGCATCGTGGTGATGCAGAAGGACGAAACCGGCCAGTTGCTCGGCGCGCTCGCCGATATGAACGCGCGCCTGATCGAAACCGTGAGCCGCGTGCGTGAAAGCAGCGGAAGCATTGCCAACGCTTCCACCGAGATTGCCACCGGCAATACCGACCTCAGTCAACGGACGGAGGAACAGGCGGCGTCGCTGGAGGAAACGGCGGCGAGCATGGAAGAGCTGACATCGACGGTGAAGCAGAACACGGAGAACGCGCAGCAGGCAAGCGCTCTGGCATCGAGTGCATCGAATGTCGCAGAGCGCGGCAGCAAGGTCGTGAGCCAGGTGGTCGACACCATGCACGGCATCAGCGCGAGCTCGGCGAAGATTGCGGAAATCACCGGGATGATCGAAGGTATCGCGTTCCAGACGAACATTTTGGCACTGAATGCGGCCGTGGAAGCGGCGCGGGCGGGCGAGCAGGGACGCGGTTTTGCCGTTGTGGCGAGCGAGGTGCGCAGCCTGGCGCAACGGTCATCGAGCGCGGCCAAGGAGATCAAGGAGCTGATCGCAAACTCGGTGCAGCAGGTCCAGAGCGGATCGGTGCTTGCCGGGCAGGCCGGCGAGACGATGGCCGAAGTCACGCAGGCGGTGGCGCGCGTGACGGACATCATGGAGGAGATCGCGGCGGCATCGATCGAGCAGGGGCGCGGTATCGAACAGGTGAATCAGGCGATCACACAGATGGACGAGGTCACGCAGCAAAACGCGGCGCTGGTGGAGGAAGCCGCGGCGGCATCGCATTCGCTGCAGGAACAAGGGCGCCAGTTGATGGATGCGGTTGCGTTTTTCCAGATGGAGGGTTCTGCGGCGGCGAGCGCGGCGCCGCAAGCTCGTGCGATTGCGAGGGGTGCACAGGGCGTGCAGAAACGAGCGCCGGCCGTTCGCATCGCGCAACTGAAAGCTGCCGGCGATGACGGCTGGAGCACGTTTTAAATTGCTTTGAGCTCTATAGGAAAACGGCGCGGACGTCTTTGGACTCCGCGCCGTTTTTCATGGTCCTTCCTTGATCGATTGAGTTCGGATATTGCTCGGGAACGCGAACTGCGTTTGGCTCACTGAGTCCCGATCTTCCTTCTTCGAACCACCGGAGCTTTTGATGTCCCTCTATCTTTTGGCATTGCTCATCGGCGTGATTGCCGGTCTCCGGGCGATGACCGCGCCCGCCGCCGTAAGCTGGGCCGCGCACCTTGGCCTCCTGCCGCTGCAGCACACGCCGCTGGCTTTTCTCGGCGCGACGATCACGCCGTACATCCTGACGGTGCTCGCCCTCATCGAACTCGTGACAGACCAGTTGCCCAAGACGCCCAGCCGCAAAGTGCCGATGCAGTTCGGCGCGCGGCTTGTGACCGGTGCCGTGAGCGGCGCCGCGATAGGGGCGGCGGCCGGATCGATGATCGGTGGTGCGGTGGCCGGCTTGATCGGTGCAGTCATCGGCACGTTTGGCGGGGCGAGCGCCCGAGGCGCGCTGGCGCGTGCGTTTGGCCGTGATCTGCCTGCCGCGCTGGTAGAGGATGCAGTAGCCGTGGTGGGCGCGGTGCTGATCGTCATGGCGATCGGCTGAAGCCGGGACCCCGGGCAAGTTTTAGTAGCTGCGGCGTTGCGGTATCGAAAAGTAGGTGGTCAGCATTTCCGCCAGGCGCCAGGTGGCGCAGGGGCGGCGGCAATGGGCATCGAATCCGGCATGCTTCAACGTTTCGATGGGGTCCGCCGGCCAGATATTGCTGATTGCGACCAGTAGGCGGCCGGTCATGTCGGCGTCTGGCCGTAGCGCGCTGATGAAGGCGTAACCGGAATCGCTGTCGAGCCGCGTATCCAGTATCAATGCCTGGGGTTTCCAGTTCTGCAGCAATGAACGCGCTGACTTCAGGTTCTGCGTTTGCATCACCTGTAATCCGGTAAGCCGCAGTAATGCTGCCAGCGACTCGCCAATCAGCTTGTCCTGATGCGCGATCAACACGCGGGGCGAACCGACAGGCATACGTGCCTGCTTGCCGCTCCATAGCGCAAAGTGTCTCTCGTCATCGGTGCCTGAACGACTGCTCATGATGTCCTCCTCGTGGTTTTTATGTGAGTGGAACGCCGGACCGTGTCTCCTCTCGCTAGCTGCAGCTTCGAGTTCGGTGATGGCGGTGTTGCAGAGTCGATGACGCAGTGTCGCGTTTAAGCGTTCGCCGCAAAACCCGGTCGAGGAGGGGCATGGCGCGCGATTTTCGGGGGGATCGAATACCCTCCCACTGATCCCTGCGAAAGGAGGGGTTGCGGGAGGTCACCTTACCGGTACCATCGAATCGTGATTTTTGGGAATGGCAATGGAAAACGGTAACTTCAAGACGGTGCTGCTGGTCGAGGATGAGGGGCTCACGCGAAGCGCCATGAAGAGCCTGATCCTTGCCAATGAACCGTTACTCGATATCGATGAGGCTGACGGCATCGAACAGGCCAAGGAGAAACTCTCCGGCGGCTCGTACGATCTGGTCTTTCTCGACTATCAATTGCGGGGGAACTCCACGGGCCTCGATCTGCTGAACTGGATCGGGGAACAGGAGCGCGAGGTGCAGACCATCATGCTGTCCGCACAAGATGACCGCGATACGGTGCTGGAATGCATCAGGAGCGGCGCATGCGGATTTATATCGAAGGCGAGTGAGCAAGGCGCGGGCGTGTTTCGCGAGGCGCTCAAGACTATCCTGAGCGGCCGGGTATATTTGCCCAATAGCGTGCTTGGAAAGGGCGGCCACAGCCCCAAGCCGGTATCGACGCATTCAGGCGTGACGGTCGAGTCGCTGAACCTGCCGCCACGGCTGACGGAAACGCTGCGTTATTTGCTGCAGGGTTTATCGAACAAGGCGATCGCCAGGAAGATGAATATCAGCGAGAACACCGCGAAGGAGTATTCGAGCGATCTCCTCGCGCGGTTTCATGTGACACGGCGAACCTTCCTGATTGTAGAGATGGCGCGCCGAGGAATTGAGATGCCGATGGGTAGTGCCGCGGTGCCGGCAAGGTAAGCGGGGGTTGGGCAGGATCTGAGAGACCAAAAATAAGAAACGCAAGGGCAGGCGAGTCGCCTGCCCATTGCAACCAAGTACATTCGAATCACCGCGTCAGCACTGGCTCGATCTTCTCCTTCAGCACCGCCAGGCCGCTTCAGCAAACGACCTCCCCGATATCAGCGATGCAATCTGCCTGCGCAGTTCCGCAGGACTCACCGGCTTGCTCAGCACGTCGTGATCGCAGGCAAGCGGCACGATCGTCGCGGCGGGCTCGCCCGTCACGACCAGACATGGGCAACGCCGGCCCAACTTGGCGGCGCCGAGCATCGCGACTTCGCGGGCGGTCTTTTCATCGCGCAAACGGAAGTCGGTGATGATCAGGTCCGGGTATCGCTCGATCGAACCCAGTATCTGTTCGAACTCCTCGAAGCTGCTGGCCGAATCGAACAGCACGCCCCATTGCACGAGCAGCGCTTCCGTCGATGCCCGCACGAGGCTGTCATCCTCGACCAACAGTACATACAGCCCTTCGAGCGGCACTTCATGATAGTCAGCGGTGTCGCCCTTTGCGCGCGGCGCGGCGTCTCCAAGCGGCGAGCCGCAAATCGGCATTTCCAGCGAGAAACGCGAACCACGGCCTTCTGCCGATTTCAGTTCGATCCGATGCTCCTCCAGCATCGAGACCACCGCGTTCACGATCGATAATCCCAGCCCGAGCCCGCGATCGTTGTCCTGCTCCGCATTGCCGACCTGGAAGAACGGCTGGAAGATTGCGTCCCAGTGCTCGGACGCAATGCCGATGCCGTTATCGACCACATCGATGCGCGTACGCGTCGCCGAGCGCACCACGCCCACGATCACAACGGGCTTGGGATTCTTGACGGCATCGGCGTAACGAATTCCGTTGGATACCAGGTTCGCAATAGCCCGTTGAAGCCAGTGCGAGTCGCTGCGCACGTAGACGGGCGCGGCAGGCATGCGCAGGCGCAGGTCGACGCCATGCATGGCGGCAAGCGGCCGCAATTGCTCGGCGACTTCGAACACCGCGAGCTTCAGGTCGAACACGTGATATCGCGGCATCACGCGACCCGATTCGAGCCTCGAGAGATCCAGCACGGCGTTCAGGAATCGCGCGAGGATCACGGAGGAACGGCCGGATTCATCGATAAGCCTCGCCGCTTCGGTCACGTCGTCGTGGCGCACGGCTTCGGCGGCCGCTTGCAGGAAGAGGTTGAGCGCGTGCATGGGTTGCCGCAGATCGTGCGTGGCGGCGGCGAGGAAATTGGACTTCTCCTTGCTGGCCGTTTCCGCGGCCAACGTTTGCTGCTCTTTGAGCGATATCAGCGCGCGGGTTTTTGTGTCCTGATCCTTTTTCGATGCCAGCAAGTCGAGGTTTTTGCGCTCCAGTTGTACGTTCGCCGTGAGCAATTCGTTGTTGAGCACGCCGAGGGCGCGCTCGGCCGAAAAGCGTTCGCGCGATACCCGTTCCGCGTGAACACACACACCATGTCCGATCACGACCACGTTGAACAGATAGAACATGCCCATGTAGAAATCTTCGGGCGAAAGAATCCGGATGGTGAGCTGCAGCAGGATGATGCTGGAAAACGTGACCACGGCGGCTGTCAACGCGACCTTCGACTTCAGATAGAAGAAACCGAACTGAAAGAAAAAGACTAAATACAGGCCGACGAAATACCACGTGTAGTTGAACGGCCGTGGCGTGATGGAAACCAGCAGGAGCAGCAACAGGTTGCAGCCGTAGACGCCCATGAGCGTCACCCGCTGGGACGTGGCATGGGTGGCGAACGAACCCCGCAGAGCCAGGCTCAGCACGAACATCAGCCAGACGATGCCCGCAAACCGCAGCGCCATGATGTCCATGAACACGGGTTCGAGCACCGTGCTCACGCGCCCGAAATTGAAGTCGTACCAGAGGAAGCAGACCCACACGCTCAACGCGAGCAGCGCGGACGCGCGCCGGAAGGCGCAGAAGCGCCGGCTATGGTCTTCGAGGAACTGCGCTTCCAGCGCAACGTCGGGAAATGCCTTGGGAACCGACAGGTTACGGATGAGGCTCAGGCCTGCGTCGCGTGCGGATGCCGAAACGAGCTGTGACGGCGTTGGCGTGGCGATCTCTGCGGTGTGCTCCGGTACGTCCATGTTTCGCTCACTCGAAAAGAACGTGACCGGCTACTGTAGCGGAGCACGCGTCTTATGAAAACCTCGTAATTGCAGGGCTTTTAAGCGTTCGGCTGGCGATGACCTCGTGTCATTGATTCGATGACGCGCACGCTATCGTCATTCAAACTCCGCCGCATTACGATTTATTCCCTGTTTGCCGCATCGCCGAGATCTTTTACGAAGTCGGATGCGGCGCTTATTGATCAGATCTAAGCAGATCCATATAGGACGAAAAACATGTCACGCGTTTTCATAACGGGTTCCGCCGATGGCCTCGGGCAGATGGCTGCAGAGTTGCTGGTGGCGCAGGGTCATCGCGTGGTTCTGCATGCACGTAACGAAAAGCGCGCCGGCGATGCAATGCGTGCTGTGCCATGTGCGGAAGCGGTGGTATCGGGCGATCTGTCCAGTATGGACGCAACACGTGACGTTGCCGAGCAAGTGAACCGGCTTGGCCGCTTCGATGCCGTGATCCATAACGCGGGCGTTGGTTATCGCGAGTCGCGGCGTATCGAGACCATCGATGGCTTGCCTCATGTCTTCACGATCAACACGATTGCGCCTTACATCCTCACAGCTTTGATCGAAAAGCCTGAGCGGCTCGTGTATCTCGGTTCGGGCATGCATGAAGGCGGCGATCCGGGTCTCGATGACCTGCTGTGGGAACAGCGCAGGTGGCAAGGCGCAAGCGCCTATTCGGATTCGAAGCTGCACGATCTCTGGCTCGCATTCGGCGTTGCACGGCGCTGGCCGGGCGTTTTATCGAACGCGGTCCATCCCGGATGGGTGCCGACCAGGATGGGCGGCGCGGGTGCGCCCGACGACATGAAGGCCGCACCGCGCACGCAAGCATGGCTTGCGGTCAGCGACGATCCTGCAGCAAGCGTGACGGGCGAATATTTCTTCCATATGAAACCGCGCAAGCCGAGTGCGGCCGCAAGCGATGAGCGTTTGCAGGACGGCCTGATCGCAGCATGCGAGCGACTGACCGGTATTCGTCTGCCGAATTGAACGCCTTGGATCAGACCAGTTCGGAAATCTCGATCAAATTCAGATCAGGGTCGCGGA
Organism: Burkholderia sp. PAMC 28687; assembly: GCF_001577465.1. Lineage (NCBI taxonomy): Bacteria > Pseudomonadati > Pseudomonadota > Betaproteobacteria > Burkholderiales > Burkholderiaceae > Burkholderia > Burkholderia sp. PAMC 28687. Next base: position 841,134 of record NZ_CP014507.1, on the reverse strand, counting down.
CATACACCGAGCGGATTTTTTGCGTTGCACCGGTCCGTTCTACCGGCCCCTCGATGATCGGCCAGTCGCACTGGTTCAGGTGTGCAATGACGTCGTCCAGGGGAACGGCTGCGATAAAACACAGGTCGAGCGCGCCCGAAACCGGCAGATGCGCCTTCGGCTCGAATTCCTTGCCGCGAACATGCAGGTTGATTTTCTGCTTGCCGAAGCGAAACGCGCTGCGCCCCTCGCCGAAAGTTTCGAGCTGCATGCCAAGGACTTCCGTGTAGAAGTGGCGAGTCGCCGTTTCGTCGATGCAAGTCAACACCAGATGATCCAGATGATCGATGAGGGCCATATCAAGCTCCTTCGTGTGCGGCTGTTCTTTGCTGATCGGGCGGGGTGTCGTGAAGATCGAGCCGGCGGCCGGCCTTGAGAATCTGGCTGGGTACATCGTGGCCGATCAACCCGGGCAACAACGCCGATGCCTTAAGCACGGCAGCGAGATCGACACGGGTATCGTAGCCGTCGAGCGCCAGCATGTGCACAAGTTCTTCGGTACAGACGTTGCCGCTCGCGCCTGGCGCATACGGACAGCCGCCAATGCCGCCCAGCGACGCATCGAAACGATCGATACCCGCCTCCAGCGCCGCGAGAGTGTTGGCAAGCGCCATGCCGCGCGTATTGTGAAAGTGCAGCGTCAGTTCGAGCGCAGGAAACACTTTGCGCACGCGCTCGCACAAGGCTTTCACTTGCGACGGATAAGCCATGCCGGTGGTATCGCAAAGGGTCACGCCGTGCACGCCGAGCGTGGCGAATTCTTCCGTCCAGCGCAGCACTTCTTCAACGGGAATGTCGCCTTCCATCGGGCATCCCATCGATGTCGACAGCGACACATTGATGGCAACCGGCGTCGACTTCACCACGCCGATCACCTCGCGCAACTGGGCGAACGACTGCTCGCGGCCCATGCTCAGGTTCGCGCGGTTGTGAGTTTCGCTGACCGACATCACGAGGTTGACTTCATCCAAGCCGCACGACAACGCGCGCTCCGCCCCGCGCACATTCGGCACGAGCGCGGTGTAGACCACGCCTTCGCGCCGCGTAATGCCGTGCATCACGGCTTCGGCGTCGCGCAATGCGGGAATCGCCTTGGGCGACGTGAACGACGTTACTTCGATCTTCGCGAAGCCGCACGCGCTCAGGGCATCGACGAGGGCGATCTTTGCGTCGGTATCGACGAACTGCTTTTCGTTCTGAAAGCCGTCGCGGGTCGCGACTTCCTGGATATACAGGCGTTTATGAATTGTGGTCATGGCAGTGGTTCCTGTTTTCGTGCGATGCCGCTGGTAGCTGAGGCGTGGCATCGCCACGTTTGAGCGCCGCAAGGTCTCGGATGCTCATCATGCCGTCCACACACCAAGTCGAGAATTGCCAATTTTTCCATTACCGTTTCCAAACAAGAAACGGTCCGTGCTTTGGACTCGTGACAGCGACAAACCAAACGGGCTCAGGCGCGAACAACTCATGTTAATCAAGCGTTTTGTTGGAAGACTGCTGTTGTCAATTTCGGGCAATGTCCCAAGCGTAGTTGAAGGTTGAAGGCGGCGGTTTCCTGGTGAATCCGAGACAATCGGGTTTGCCAACGACGAAAACCTCGGACAGGAGAACCGCCAAAATGAAGCCTACCAAGAAAACCCGTCACAGCGCCAGCCTTGCGTTTAGTGTCGTGGCAAAGCAAGACGCTGACGCGCTGAAAGCCTGTTTTGCAGAAAATAGTGAGATGCTGCTGCCGTTGTTGGAACTGGTTCAGAACACGCGCGCGACCATTGATGAGTTGATGCACGAGGCCGGGCGCGGTTTGGTCGAACAGTTGCTCGTGTTGTCCGCGATGGAGCTCGCGGGTGACAAACACCCGGGCAAATCGGGTGGCGAGGTCCGCTGGCATGGTTCGCAGCGTGGGCAGATCGTGATGGACGAGCGCAAGCTGGCGGTCAAACGCCCACGATTGCGTAACAAAGGCGGCGTCGAAGTGGGGATTCCAGCGTACGAGCAACTGAACCAGAATCCGCGACTTGGAAAGCGGGTGCACGACATTTTGGTGACGGGGGTGTCCACACGCAAGTACGCGAAGGTGCTGCCGAAGATGGCTGGCACTGTGGGCATCTCCAAAAGCAGCGTGTCGCGCCAGTTCATCAAGGCCAGCGAGAAAGCACTGGAGACGCTGATGGCACGGCGCTTCGATGACAAGGACATTCTGGCGATCTACATGGACGGCATCATTGTCGACAAGCGGCACATTCTGGCGGCCATCGGCGTGGACAGCGGGGGCGGCAAGCACCTGCTGGGGCTGGCGAGCGGCTCCAGTGAGAACGCAGAAGTAGTCAAGGACCTGTTGAATGGTTTGATCGAGCGCGGTCTGTCGAGCGGGCGCAACTATCTGTTCGTGATAGACGGCTCCAAGGCGCTGCGCGCGGCAATCGAGGCGGTCTTCGGCAAGCGGGCCCACGTGCAGCGGTGCCGGACTCACAAGATGCGCAACGTGACTGATCGTCTGCCCAAGGAAGTGGTCTCGCAAGTGAGCGCAGTGATGAAAGCCGCCTACAAGCTGCCAGAAAAAGAGGGGCTGGCGAAACTGAAGACGCAGGCAGCGTGGCTCAAGACCGAATATCCGGACGCAGCAGCTTCGCTGCTTGAAGGACTTGAAGAGACCTTCACGGTCAACAGACTGGGCTTGACGCCGGCGCTTATGCGTTGCCTGTGCACGACCAACATCATCGAGAACCCGAACGGCGCGGTGCGCCGCGTCACACGCCGGGTGACGCGCTACCGGGATGCGGACATGGCGATGCGCTGGACGGCCACGGGCTTTCTGGAAGCTGAAAAGACTTTCCGAAAAATCAGCGGTGTCGACGACCTGTGGATTCTGGCTACTGCTTTGCAGCGATCTACGGAAAAAACCGTTGACCATGATTTGAAGTCTGCCTAACCTAAGCAGCACCCGCCGTCCTAACCTTCAACTGGCATTGGGACATTGCCCAATTTCGAGGTGGACGGTCATGGCACGCGGTCGGTAGGGTGTCGGTGCCTCAGTGCCTCGGTGCGCCAAGGCCGGACTGCACATCGGCTTGATTCCGGCTTACATATTGACCTGCTACCTGAAGGGCTTCAATGTTTATGTGGCCAAATATCGCATTCGTTTCATCTGCCACTAGCAGCACCGACCGCTCGGCGAACAACCGCTTTTTTGCTATCGATTGGGGCATCCAGACCTCTTTCAGCAGGCACCTTTTCTTCATTGCGCTTACAGCGTGCATTGTCTTCAGCGCGACGTCCGCACGCGCCAGCCTGACATGCACTTACCCGGTGAACGTAAGCAAAGTGCTTGCCGCAGGAACCATTTCGGTCCCGGCGTCGCCTGCTGTGGGGGCCACGGTCAAGACGCTGGCACCGGATGCGTTTCAGATACCGTGCAGGCTTCTTTCGTCTGCGCCCGTCTCGACTTCAGCCGACGAATACGCCATTTTTAAGACGACCGCGTCGCTGGCATCAGGGTTTAGTGATGTCTATGCGACCAACGTCCCAGGCCTGGGTGTTCGCTTTGCGTTCAACGCACCGGCGTGCAATGCGGTTAATGCCACGCTGGACAAAGGAGAGGCCAGGCTGACCTGTCCCGTCAACACGCCGGTCGGTGGACCTTACGTAAATATCGATATCGCAAGTGTCGTCAGTCTCGTGACGACCGGTCCTGTCGCCGCGGGAGCATCGAGCCTTTTAACAATCCCGACCGTCACGATCACCTATCAGCACTCAGACAGTCCTGGCAATAGTTACCAGTTTGGTTCGCTTTATACGGGCACGGCAAGCGGCACGCTCAGCACTGCCACCTGTTCAGTACAGACCGACGCTCCGGTCGTTGCGCTCCCCACCGTATCCGTACGCGGATTTTCAGGCGGCCTGGGAACCACGGCCGGCGCTCAATCGTTCAACCTCAGCTTTGCCTGTGCAACCGGCGCACAAGTTTCCATAGTCATCACCGACGCAGTCGATCCGTCGAACCGTTCGAACGTGCTTAACCTCGCGTCTGAATCGACGGCCAAGGGCGTTGGTGTACAGGTCCTCAGGGACAAGGGCACGCCGGTTAGTTTCGGTCCGGATGCGGCGGGGCCGAATGTGCCGAATCAGTGGTTGATCGGTGCTTCGCCGAACGGCGTGCTCGTGCTGCCTTTAACGGCGCAGTACATTCGTACCGGAAACGTCACGGCCGGATCGATCAAGGCATTGGCTACATTCACGATGTCGTACCAATAGCCGCACGGGCTCAGACCGGTTTGAACGCGGTGCGAAATAGACGTCGCTATCCGGAGCTGGTCGCAGAGCAGTAGTGGGCGGCTATAAACCGCAGGCGATTGCCTGAGCGCTTTATTGGACGTCGATTCAGTTTGCGCACGCGTACATCTCGCCGCTCCGGCAAAGATGGACAGGCTTGCCGGGGGATAGCCTGCAGGCCAACGACTTCGCCGTGGCCTGGTTATAGTGATCGAATCAATGTTCCGGCCGGGATCGAAGTTAGCTTTTTTTCCGGTCGATCCTATCAAGATTCACGAGACCGGACTAAGTGCTGCGGCGATAACTCCGGTCGGCAAAGGAGATCTTTTCCCGATGTCCAATCTCGTCCTCGACAATCCTTTCCTCGAATACCTCGATGCCCGGCATGTAGGCTGGAAGGAAGGTTACGCCGAATTTCGCATGCCGATCCAGCCGAAGCACCTGAACCGGCGCGGTGTGTTGCAGGGCGGCGTGGTGGCGACGCTGCTCGATGCCGCCTGCGGTTATGCCGGCTTGTATGCACCCGAGGACGAACCTGCCAGGCACGGCTTCACGTTGTCGCTGACGGTCAATTACCTTGATACGGGGCTGGGTGAAAGCGTTACGGCGAAGGGCTTCATCGAAAGACAGGGCCGCAGCATTTTCTTCTCACGCGGCGAGGCGTGGGTGGACGACAAGATCCTGATCGCGAGCGCGCAAGGGACGTTCAAATCGGCAGGACTCAAAAAAGGCTGAGGGAGCGCGGTCAGACGGCGCTCCCGATGCTTATGCAGCCGTTGCCGCGTGCGTCGAAGTGCTTGTACGCTTCGGGCGCCTCATCGAGCGCAATTCGTGCGAGATGATCGGGACTTCGTGGCCCTTGCAACTGCATTGATAACCCACGCATTCGCAGCCCCGGTCAGCGCCTTCACCACCGGTCAGTTCCAGCGCCTGGTCGACGGCGAAACCATCGCTGTCATCGATACCAATGACTGGCGTACATCGAACTCCTGCAGATTGCGAGGAGACGGCAAAGGGCGGCATGGTGTTCGTGTCGCCTGGGTCCTACCACTATGACGCGATCGTTCTAGGAGTCCGGTTTATGGTCGCATCTACTCAAAGGGAACCCATCAATCCAACAAACAGCCAAGGCCAGTCCTTTATCCGGGAGTCATCGAATGTCGAGAACGTTGGAAGCCGCGCCTCCTGAAGTCGATCTGAAAACGCTGCGCAAAGTGATTCTCGCGGCTTCGATCGGCAACTTCGTCGAATGGTTCGATTTCGCCGCGTACGGCTTTCTCGCGACCATCCTCACGCGCGAGTTTTTTCCGAGCGGAGACCCCGCTGTCGGACTGCTCAAGACCTTTGCCGTGTTCGCCGTGGCGTTTGCGTTCAGGCCGCTCGGCGGAATTGTGTTCGGCGTGATCGGCGACCGGATCGGCCGCAAGCGCACGCTGGCGCTGACTATTTTGCTGATGGCAGGCGCGACGACATTGATCGGTTTATTGCCGACTTACGCCGCCGTCGGCGCATTCGCGCCGCTGCTCTTGACGGTGATCCGCTGCGTGCAGGGCTTCTCGGCCGGCGGGGAATATGCCGGTGCCTGCGCCTACGTGATGGAACACGCGCCGCAGCACAAGCGTGCGCGGTATGGCAGTTTCGTGCCGGTCTCGACGTTTTCTTCTTTCGCGGTCGCCGCGGTCGTGGCCTACGCGCTCGATGCCTCCCTGTCCGCCGATGCCATGAGCTCGTGGGGCTGGCGCGTGCCATTTTTGGCGGCCGCGCCGATCGGCTTGATCGGGCTTTATCTGCGGATGAATCTCAACGAAACGCCGGCGTTCCGTGCTCTCGAGGGCGAGCATGCCGTGGCGCACGCGCCATTACGCGATACGCTGCGCACGCAGGCGGCAGGCATCCTGAAGCTGGGCGCGTTCATCTCCGTGACGGCGTTGTCGTTTTATATGTTCACGACGTACTTCGCGACTTACCTGCAGGTCGCCGGCCATCTGAATCGTGCGACATCCTTGCTGATTACCGTGATTGCGCTGTTTTTCGCGGCTGCGCTGTGCCCGCTCGCAGGTTTGTATTCAGACTTCGTTGGACGCAGGAAAACCGTGCTGACGACGTGCGTGATTTTGATCGCGACCGTATATCCATCGTTTTCGCTTGGCAGTTCAGGGCAGTTCCTGCCGTCGGTGCTGGGGGTAGGACTGCTGGCGATCGGCGCAGTGTTGTCCGGCGTAGTGACCGCACCTTTGTTGTCCGAAATATTCCCGACGCGCACACGCTACACCGCTTCAGCCATCACCTATAACCTCGCTTACACGATCTTCGGCGGCACCGCGCCGCTCGTCGCCACGTGGCTGATCACGACGACCGGCAACAACATGTCGCCGGCGCTGTACCTGATCGTTATTTCGGTGATGGGCCTGATTGGCGGGATGATGTTGCCGGAGACGTCGAAGGTATCGTTGCACGGCGGGCAACCGGCTTCGTCCAGTGCGAGCCCGGCAGCCCTCAAAGCCGTGGCGTAAGAAGTTTATTGCTGGACTTGCCCCGCGGCCGCGATCACGCGATGCACGAAGCGCAGCTTTTCGACCACCGGCGGCGCGAGCGCGAACGGGTAAGCGTCGGGCATGCCGAGACTGCGATTCAGGCTGTTTAGCGCATAGGTGAGCGGAAACCACTGGTGCATCAGGTGGTCGAAGGTCGCTTCGCCGACGGGCGGCTGCGCCACGAGCGTGGGATCGAGCGTGTTCAATGGCGCGAGGGCCACGCCGCAGGCACGGGCGGTATCGATGGTGTCGAAGATGTGCAGGTAATGCGCCCATGTCTCCGCCCAGTCCTCCCACGCGTGCGTGGTCGCGTAGCCGCTCACGAACGACTTGTTCCAGTCCGGCGGCGGGCCTTCCTTGTAGTGGCGCGCGAGCGCTCCGCTGTAACTCGCGCGTTCGTCGCCGAACAGCATCCGGAAACTGTCGATCCACGGCGTATCCGCGATCAGCCGGTCGAAATAGTAGTGGCCGATCTCATGCCGGAAATGCCCCAGCAAGGTACGGTAGGGCTCGCCCATCGCGAGGCGGGCGCGTTCGCGCTGGGCGTCGTCGGCCTCGGCAATGTTCATCGTGATCAGGCCATTGTCGTGGCCAGTCAGCACGCGTTTGCCCCGGCCATCCTCCATGAATTCGAACTGCAGCCCCGTCTTCGGATTGTCTTGGCGGGAGTCCACGCGAAGTCCGAGCGCGCCGAGCGTGTAGAGCAGGCGCCGCTTTGCCGCTTCCAGCCGGAACCAGTAGTAGCGACGGTTCGGCACGCCGAGGTTCGGAATGGTGTGGGTCAGGCGGCACGCGTGGCAGAGGGGATCGCGTGAATCGGCCGGCACCATCCAGTTGCAGACCTTTTCGACGGCGTAGTTATGACACGGCTTGTACAGGCCCGCGTCGCCGCGTTCGGGGTGGCGGCTGCGCCAGAGGCCGTCGCCCGCGTCTTCGAACGCGCTGATTTCGGCGAGTTCGGGAATGAAGCCCAGCAGGGACTCGCAGCGTTCGCAGCGGAAGTTCTCGAAGAACACCAACTGATTGCAGTGGTTGCAATGGAAAGTTTTCATGAGCCCGGAGGTCGGAGTGCGCGCGATGTGCGTGACACAAGTCCCGGTCAAGCCTGGAACATGCGCAAAATGTGGCGGTTCGGCGAGCGTACACCTTACTGCGCAGCAACCTGCATGCCGCTAGTTCAGGCGCGCGGTGAGATACGCCGTCACGGCGGTCTTGTATTCATCGATGAGAAGACGCCGTTCCTTCGGTTTCGCGGCCATGTAGAGCGGCGGGAGACCCTTCACGATCTGCAGAAGCACCTCGGCGATGCGCAGTGCGTCGGCTGGCGCCAGGTCTGTGCGTCGGTGCGCGAACAGTTCCGCGAAGCGTTGCCGCAGGCGGCTGCGGTCGTCGTCGCTGCGATTGGTGGGTGTGGACGCCGCCGATAACGCCAGATAAGCCGGATGGTCGCCGATAAACCCTGTCATCAGGTCGATCAGCCGCCCGGCGAGCTCGGGCGTGCTGGCGGTGCGTGCATGCTCGGCGAGCGCGCTCCAGCGTTCGTCCATGAGCGCGCCATACTCGGTGCGCAGCGCGATGGCGAGCGCGTCCTTGTTCAGGAAATACTGGTAGACCGCACCAATCGATACCCCCGCGCGTGCGGCGATCTCGGTCATGGTGGCGGCTTCGAGGCCGCGTTCGGCGATGACGGTGCCGGCGGCCGCGAGCATGTCCTGCATGCGCTTCTCGGCGCGTTCTTGCTGGGGAATGCGTCGCATGGTTGAACGTCGGGGTCAGGGAGCGCTCAAGGTTACACGGAAAGCGCGCCGGGATCAGGTTTGGGGAAGCGTCGATCGATCACGTTGATGACAGAACCTTTCCGAGCTGTGCCACGAGGGCTGCTCGTTTGTCCGTATCGATACTATTCAGATTGCGTTGGCGCCATCGCACTGCGGGCAACTCCGCGGCGGCTTGCAAATCGAGGGAATCCCAGGCGGGGTTGCCGCGCTCGAAAGCCAGAAGGAATTCCCGATGGATCTCTGGCATCGATCCAATCATCTCGCGAACCAATGTTTCCCGCGCCGCCAGGAGTTCCTCGAGCTGGACCGAATCGCGAGTCATTCCGACAAAACCTCGCTCAAACTCAGCCGCGATGTCTTTGCGTCGAACGGTCAGGATCTCGGCCATCGGTCGATCATGGCTGACCAGGTAGATCAGGAACGCTCGCCGCAGTGACTCGTCGATACCCTCGTTAGCCAGCAGATCGCGCACATCAAACAAGTCACGCGGATGCTGTCGGTCCAGCGCCGCAACGATCTTGCCCGCGTAAAGGTCCGGGAAGGAAAGTACACGCATCTCGGCAAATCCGAATTCCTCCTCGACGCTCGGTGTGACCGAGCGCATCTTCGGTTCAAACACGCACCCCCTGAGAACCGGCGTCACTTCTATCTTGATTTGTACACCGTCATGACGAACAACGAGTTTGGTGACCACGTCCTCCCTGGAACGCGCGAATAGAACGCGTGTTCCAGGGAGAGCCCCGGCGATACGTTCGGCCGTCCGTTTCATGGCCGTATCGATCGCCGCAAGCGAAGCCGGACGGTCCTGAATGGGCAAATAGGTCAAGTCGATATCGACTGAAAGACGTGGCAGATCGCGTACGAAAAGGTTGATGGCGGTGCCGCCTTTGATCGCGAAATGCTCTTCTGCGGAGACGGAAGGCAAGGTCCGGATCAGTAATTCGACCTGACGTCGATAAACATCGGCAAAGGCCATTCAATGTACCTCGTCGAGATCTTTGGGAACGGTGATCTGGTATGTGAAATCCAGACGTCCGTCCTTTACCAGCACCCGCTTGCCCGAACCAAGCCCGATTTTCGATCGATCGATATGCTTGAGCCATGCATGACCGTGCCGGTCCGCAAAGAAGAAGAAGAGACGCTTGACCTTCACGCTTTGGCATCGATCAAGTAGCGCTTGCAGGCGTCGTGGAGCAAGATTGCTTAATCCTTCCATCAGCATGTCTGTCTGATGAAAACTTTCGTGGCCAGGCAGTTCATCGAGAAGTTCGAGCACGGCGCGTTCGGGCGTCGAGGCTGTCAGTGGCCAGTTCCATTGACCCCATGGAAGCGAGCGCAATCCGGCATCTTGGAATAAGGCGGGATCTCGCGCGGGAAGCTCGTCATTCCGGACAAGAGGGGGAAATTCGACAACGCTCAGGTCGTTCCCGAAAAGTGGCGCGCTGTTGTGATAGACAAATCGTTCCTTAAGCGGGAGCGAATAAAGCCATCCCGGCGGTCTGGCGGGACCGTGAAGATGGATCTCGGGAGAACTTTGCGAAAGATAGTGCGCATAGCCTTGCAGCTCGAGGGCCGTGCGGCCGCCAACAATCAGGCGGCGCTCAAGCAGCGTTTGCAAAGAGATAATGACCTGTTGCCAGCCGAGTTGACCACGGGGACGCCGATAAACCCTGCGCGCGGGTTGTTCAAGCCAACCAGCGGCGACGTACTTGGAGCGAAGAGACGTGGAATAGTGGTTCGTGGACAGCCATTCGGCGTCCACAAGCAAACCTTCCGGAAGCAAGATCCCGAGTTGGTTTAGTTTTCGCTGGTTTGGCTCACTCATGGTTGGCGTACGTAGATTTTTTCGAACTCAGCATGGTTTGAAAATATACCAATTTACGTAGCCATGGTAATCGAAACGGACAAACTGTAACCGATGGGTGCAAATACCAACTGCACAAACTGATCGCTGATTTTCAAAACAGGCTTCTCCCGAATCGATTCAGGAGACCAAGGCCGGTCATAGCAGACTAATCGGCGCTGTCGTACTTTATGAAATGAGGTGTTCCCGATCCGCTCGTGGGAGCAGAGACCGGGCGGGGCGCCACAGCAACGCTGGGATCAGGGGACGAACCCATCTCCCATCCCCCGCCCAGCGCAAGGAACAAATTCACCTGATCGATCGCCACTTGCCCCTCGGCCGCCGACAACTGCGCGTTCGTCGATGTCAGCACGCGAGTCGCATCCAGATCGGCGATAAACGATTCGCGCCCGGCGAGGAAAAACCGGTGCGTCTGATCGGCGGATTCAGCCGCCGATTTCTGCGCGGCCCGCAGCGCGTCGGCGCGGGTGTAATCGGCGGAATACGTCGCGAGACTCGACTGCGTCTCGCGCAATGCCTTGAGCACGACACCATCGAACTGGGCGAGCGCAGCGTCGGCGCCATATTGCGCTTCGTGAATCCGGCCGCGTGCGCCATTCACCGGGAACGTCCAGCTGATCAGCGGACCAAAGCCCCAGCGCGCGGTCGGTTGCGTGCCGAGGTCTTCCAGCACGCCGGTCAAACCGGCAGACGCGCCGATGCTCACCGTCGGATACAACGCGCCCGTCGCGACACCAATGCGCGCGGTCGATGCCGCCAGCCTTCGCTCCGCTTGCCGTACATCGGGGCGGCGGCGCAGCAGGGCGGCGCCATCGCCGACGGGCAGGGGTTGTGCGATCGTCGGCGTCTTGTTGCAGGCGTACACGGCCTTGGGCAGGTCTTCCGGCGAACGCGCCAGCAGCGCCGCCAGTTGATATTGCGCGATCTTGCGGCGCGCGGTGTACACCGGGATATTCGCGCTGAGCGTGGCGACCTGCGTCTGGCCGGCGGTCACATCGGGCGCGTTGCCGCGTCCAGCCTGCTGCAACCTGCGCGATACCGATACCCGCTGGCGCTGCAACGCCAGCGACCTTTGCGCAATCACGAGTTCTTCGGCCGCCGAGCAATTCTGTACATAAGCGCGCACGACGTCGGCCACGACCGAGATCCGCGCGAGATCGGCGGCGGCCTGCGTTGCATCGCTGTCTGCTTGCGCCGCTTCAACGCCGCGGCGCAGCGTGCCGAAAAGATCGAGTTCGTACGAAATGTTGATGCCGACATCGCCTTCGTTCGCGACCGGGATCTTTTCGAAGATGAGGTACTGTTCGGCCGATTCCTGCGCGCGCTTGAACGCCGCCGACGCCCCGCCCGAAAACCCGCCCTGCGATTGCGCGACGCTCAGCGCGGCGCGCGAGCGGCCGAGGTTCGCCGCCGCCACGCGCAGGTCCGTATTCGATGCCATCGCCTGCTGCACGAGGTCGTCGAGTACGGGATCGTTGTAGAGACGCCACCAGTGCGTGGGCACGGCGCCCGCCGATACCGTCGACTGGCCTTGTGCACCGTCGAGCGGCGCGTTCGCGTACGGCGCGTTGACGGCAGCGTCTTTCGGCAGGGAATAATCAGGGCCGACGGTGAAGCACGCGGCGAGCGCGAGCACGAACGGCGTCAGGGCAAGGGCGCGCGGCATCTTCATTTGCTTGCCGCCGGTGCGGATGCGGCGACGCCGGTGGTCACAGGAACCACGCCGCTGGCCGTGGCCGGTGCAGACACTGCCGAAGCCGATGAAGCGCCGTCGGCGCGGGTGTTTCCGGTCGGCGTCAAATCACGCACCGACACCGTCGCCGTGCGCCCCGCGATCATCCGGAAATCCGCCGGCACTTCGTCGAGTGCAATGCGCACCGGAATCCGTTGCGCAAGCCGCACCCAGCTGAACGCCGGATTCACGTTCGGCAGCAGGTTCGATCCCTGCACGCGGTCACGATCCTCGATACCCGCCACGATGCTCTGCACATGCCCGCGCAGGATCGCGGGTTCGCCCATCACCTTGATGTCGACTGCCTGGCCGATATCGATACCCCGCAGCTTCGTTTCCTCGAAGTATCCATCGACACGGAACGAATGCAGGTCCACCACCGACAACACCGAGCGTCCCGCCGTCACGAACTCGCCCGTGCGCGGCGCGCGGTCGTTGAGGTAACCATCGACGGGACTCACGATCGTCGTGCGTTGCAGGTTGAGGCGGGCGGTATCGATGGCGACTTCGGCATCGGCAAGCGCCGCTTCGGCCTGCTGCACGCGCGAACGGCTTTCTTCCGTGATCTCGCGTGCGACGAGGTCGCCGAGCGTCCGGTTACGCGCGTCTTCGCGGCGCGCCTGGTCGAGCGTCGCGCGGCGCTGCAGTGCGGTCGCCTGGGCCTGGCGCAAGCTCAGCGCGTAACGCGCCTGATCGATGACGAAGAGCACCTGGCCGGCCTTCACCGGCTGATTATCGACCACTTTTACATCGACGATCAGGCCGCCGACATCAGGCGCCACCTGCACGACGTCGGCGCGCACATGGCCGTCGCGCGTCCACGGCGCAAACATGTAATAGCCCACGAGCCGCCACAGCACGAACGCGGCGATCGCCACGACGACGAGCGTAAAGAGGATCTGTCCAATCGAGAACCAGGTTTTTTTCACGGTAATAGCCGATGCGAAACAATGACCACGATGCCAAGCACGATCACGTAGATCGCGAGGTCGAAAATGGAACGATGCCAGACGAAACGGTACAGCCCCACGCGCGCGAACACGCGCGTGAGCACGAGGCAGAGCAGGTACGAGACCAGCATCAGGATCAGCACGGCCGGCAGGAACACGCCGTAGATATCGATTTCGCCGATCATCGCGGGATGCTTTGTAAAGGGATGAGCAAACGGCGCGTCATGCTGCGGCCTCGGGTTCTGGCGGCAGCGCGGACGCGACGGTTTCCGGAAACAGCGACAAACGCATGCCGACGAGCGCATGCAGCGCATCGCGTACCTGACGGCCCGGCGGGGGCGCCTGGGTCTGCGAGGCTGCAGCTTCGGCATTGGCTTCGGCATGGACCGCGCCGCCGCGGCGCGTGATGCGCGTGAGGGCGGTATCGATGGCCGTTTCCAGGCTTTGCGGTACCGGTTGCCGAGATCCACGCTCGACGTTGTACTGGAAGTAAGCGCGCACGCCTTCGAGCACGCTGTCCACCGACGCCAGTTCCGCTTCGCCGAGCCTGCGCCGCAGGCGCCGCAGATCGAGCGCGTTGAACGCAATGCGCAGGTCCCGGAAACTTTCGATGGACGGATGGCGGCGTTCGTCGGTGGCGGCAAGGCGTGGAATGATCTGCATCAAACGGTCGATCATGCGGGCCGTCAGGTTTTTCTGGTCATCGACGGGACGAGTCGATGCGCTTAGTACCACGTCGCGCCAGCTCGACCGGATCAGTCGCGAAGCCGCCAGTTCCGCGCCGAAGGGCCGCGTCACACGCGTCCACACGAACGCGAACAGCAGCCCGGCCGGACCCGCGAGGTTGCTGTTCATGAAGGTCAGGAAATTGGCGTCGTAGGTGCCCTGGATGCTGATGAACGTCGCCGTGTTCACGGCCGTCAGCATGGTCGCGAGGTTGAACTGCGGACGCGGGATCAGCGTGCCGATCAAGATGAACGGCACTGCGAACATGATCACGAGCATCGGGAAGTCGTGCACGGTCGGCAAAATCACGAAGAGATATAGCCCGGCCAGCACCACGGCAAGACATGTGTAGATGAAAAACGAGAACACTTGCGGCGCGGGTTCGTCGAGCGCGGCGAAAAAGCAGCACGCGACCGCCGCCAGGGTCACGGCGCCCGCGCCGTCGTTCCAGCCGGACGCAATCCATATGCTCATGGAAACGAAGATGGCGAGCATGGCCGAGCCCGCCGAAAACATCAGCATGCCGCGATCGAAATATTGCTGCGTGCCGCCGAGCCGCCAGTGTCGATAACGCGGCCGCCACGATCCTTGCTCGTTGGTGATGATCACGCGCAGCGAGCGGCAGTCCTGCCAGACATCCACGAGCTGTTTCAGCCGCCAGAGCGTGCTCGAGAGCAGCGCGCCGTCCCACGTGCGCAGGCCGTCGGCATCGGGTTGCAGGCTTGCGACACGGGCACGCAATGCGTCGGCGTTGGCATCGGCATCAGCGGACCCCGATTTTGCATCGACGGGTTCGTCGAACCACTTGACGATATCGTCGAGAAGCGGCTTGAGACCGTCCGGCGGTGGCTGCTGGCCGCTGAACAACGCCGCGAGCGGATCGCCGATAGCCGACATGATCGGCAGCAGCAATTGCATCCGTCCGCGCAGCGCTTGCGCGCGAGCAAGGACGTCGGGCCGGCTATGGTCGTAGGCGAGCTGGCTCAGCAGGAACTCAAGCTGATTGACTGTCAAGGCCATCCGCTGGCGGCATGCCGCAATGGTTTGACCGGAGAGCCGGCCGGAAAGCGTTTCCTTCGTGTAGAACGCGGCGTCGCGGAACCAGGCGTCGGTACGTTCGATCAGCGTGGGCGCAAGACGGCTCGGGAACAACGCGCCGCCGACCACGCTCGCGCACACGATGCCGAGCACGATTTCCTCGGTCCGTGAAACGGCGAGATCGAAGATGCCGGCCGGGTTCATGACGGAGGGCAGGGCGATCAGCGGCATGGTGTACCCCGCCAGCATGAAGACGTAGCTGCGCGCGGTGCGGTCGGATATGGCGAGAAACAGCAGCGTGCCCGTCCAGATTGCAACGACGGCGCTGAAAATGTACGGCGACTCCACGAACGGCGGCACGAACAGCACCGCCGCCGCCGCGCCGATCATGGTTCCCAGCGCGCGATACAAAGCCTTCGAGCGGGTTGCGCCCACAAACGGATTCGAGACGATATACACGGTCGCCATCGCCCAGTACGGACGCGGCAATTCCAGCTTGAGGCCGATGTAAAGCGCCAGCATGGAAGCAATGAAGGTCTTGACCGAAAACAGCCATTCGCGCGAAGTGGGGTACGTCATGGTGCGCTAGACGCCTTCTTCCGTATCGGTGCCGGCCGGATGGGATTTCGACGATGCCTGGGACGCGGGCGTCGCCGCACCCAGTTTAAACGCGGCGAATACGCGCAGGGTGGCTTCCAGGTCTTCTTGGGTGACGTTTTGCAACACATCGGCGCGCAGGCCGATCAGTTCTTTCTCGATCTTGGCGGTGACGCTGCGGCCTTCGTCGGTGAGGGAAATGATCTTGGCGCGCCGGTCGTCTGGATCTTCTTCGCGGCGCACGAGACTGGCGGCGCACAGTTGATCGAGCAGACGCACGAGCGACGGGCCTTCGATTCCCGTCATTTCCGCCAGCGCCACCTGCCGAACGGGCGCGTCGAGCCGCCCCGCGATAAGCAGCGGGGTAGCGCAGGCTTCGGAGACGTTGTAGGCGGCGATCACGCTATGACTGGTTCGCCGCCACTGGCGGGAGGCGATCACAAGCGCGCT
This sequence comes from Burkholderia sp. PAMC 28687, assembly GCF_001577465.1. NCBI lineage: Bacteria > Pseudomonadati > Pseudomonadota > Betaproteobacteria > Burkholderiales > Burkholderiaceae > Burkholderia > Burkholderia sp. PAMC 28687. The sequence continues at coordinate 825,157 of NZ_CP014507.1, read as the reverse complement.
GCTTACGGATTGTCGGAGGACATCGATTGTCGGCATGGCGGGCATTGTATTTCGCCGACAATTCGTTAGCAAGCTATTGAATTAAATGCCGGGGTCAGAGTTGTTTTTTTGCCGCGGGTATTCGTCAACCGCGCTTTGCGAGCAGAAGCTCGCTGAGGATCGCGAACGCCATGGTTGGAAGCTCGACGAGTTTCTCCATGACGATGTTATGCGCATAAAACTTTTCTACGGCGTCATCGAGCAAGCCGATGCCAACGAGTTCGATTCCCGATGCCGTGATTTCACCGATCCGCGCCCGCAAATCAGTTCGCAAGATGACCGGATGACCGTCGCCAGTGGCGGGGTAACCATCGGACAGCACCATCAGGATGCGGCGTCCTGCGCGCTGCGCCAAAAGCCGGCCGGCCGCCCAGACCAGCGCTTCGCCGTCGGGATTCTCGTGGCTGCAGTCGATTGTGCTCAGGCCGGTGGGATTGCTCGATCCAAACCGCTTGTAGATCCTCAGGTCCAAGCGTTCGAGCTTGCGGTTGTATCGGGTTAGATCTTCGCCTTCTCCGAGCATCTGTTGGTAATACGCTCGCATCTCCGCGGACTCTACGGAGCTATACCCTAGCACTTCGCATTTGAACGACAACTGCATCAGCGCATCGCACAGCGCCGCTGCACACAGGCGCGCCAGATCCATCTTTTTTCCAGCCATGGACCCGCTAAGGTCGATGAGCAGAGTCACTGCTGCGTCGCGGCCTTCGGTCGTGCGTTTTACACGGAACGGCGTGCGATAACCCGGCGACACCACGAGCTTCGCCAGCGCCGGCCGGTCGATTTCGCCGCGTTCCTGCTCGCGTTTCCAATGCGTCTGTTCGTCGGCTTTGAGCGCCCGCTCAAGGCGCGCGGTCAGCGGAGCGGTTTCCGCGCGGGCGAGTGCGCGGAGGTTTCGCCATGCCGCAGGGTCGCCTCGGCCCGTCAGGTCGGTGATGATGTCGTATGCGGTGGTGAGCGGGATTGAGAGGCGCGGGCGGCCATCGATCAGATCTATATCGTCCGCCGACATGGGTGCCGCGGGCGATTGTGCTTCGGAAGCCTGCGCAGCGGCGTCCGACGGCGATGTTGCGCTGGTCGTGGCATCGGCTGAAGCTGCGTCCGGCGCTTCGTTTTCCGATGCGACGTCCGGATCGCTCGCGGCTTGCTCGGCGTCGAGCGTGTCATCGGCGTCGGCGGTAAACATCATCGTATTGACGTCGCCCGCGCCGAGCGATCTGATCCGCGCCACGAGCGCGTGCGCATTCGCGATGCTTTCGCGCGTCGACCGGCTCTTGCGCGCAGTTTCCAGCGCATCGGTCACAGCGCCGAGCGTGGCCAGAAGCGCGGGCGTGCGTTCCGTGACGGCGGGCGTTTCGCCCCACAGCGCGCCTTCGACAAGCCAGATCAGCTTGTCGCGCCATGAAAGCGTGGACCATTTCTGGTGCGTGGCATGCGCCTTCTGCGCGCGCAGCCTTTCGACATATCCACGGGCACCCGGATAGTCGGCGAACAAACGCTCGCACACACGCCGGTCTTCTATGACCTCGGCAAGTTGCCGCGCCGGACCTGAAGGCAGCGCGTCGATCTCATCGATGACGGAAAACTTCCAGCGCGCCGCGAGCAGATCGAGCTGGCCGGTGAGGGCGTCCGCGTCCGGTGAATCCGGCGCGGGTTCCGCAAGCACGATGCGCTCGCGTTCGACACGTGGGCCGCGTGCATCGAAGGAGACGGTCACGCCATAGCGGCCCGTCAGGACCCGCGCGAGCCGGCTTAGCGTGTCAGACGTGAGTTGGGCGCGGCTCACGAACGCGGCTCAATCGTCAAACGCGATGTGATGCCGGATGATGCTGCGGATCAGCGCAGCGTCCTCCGCGCTCACTTTTGCGTAGATCGCAGGGCCGGCGGCGCGCTCCGGATCGCCCGAACGAAGCATGAGGTCGGCCCAGTCGAGCAAACGGCGCGTCGAAAACGCGCTCGCCAGATCTTCCCGGGCGAAGGCCGCGCGGCAATCGGCAGCAATCGCGGCGAGCGTGTTTGCCATCGGAGGCGTGATGCGCGCGCCGAGCGTGCGCATCAGCACCTCGGCTTCCTCTTCCGGCGACAAATAATCCATCAGGTACACGCGCCATCGGTCGAGAAAGGCTTCGTTCATCAGGTTTGCACCCTGGTACAGATGACGATAAATGCTCATTGCACCGACAGCGTTCGCGGTCGCGAACAACCGGAACGACGCATGCGGCGCGACCAGCTCGTTGCCTTTTTCCTTCAGCAGCAAGCGTCCGTGCGGTTCGAGCACGGCGGTCAGCACGGCGAGGATCGATGGCTCGGCAAAGTCGATTTCATCGACCACGAGCCAGAGGCCTTCGCGCATCGCGGTCGGCAACACGCCGTCCACCCACAGCGTCTCGCCGCCTTTCACGGTCCAGAACCCCACGAAATCGCCGATGGTCGTCTGCCCGTTCATATTCGCCCGCAGCACGCCGTGTTGCGAGCGCGCCGCGACCTGTTCGATCAGACTGGTTTTGCCTGCGCCGGTGTGTCCGATCAGCATCACACGCCGGTTTTCGACGATGTCCTGAAGGATGTCGGCGAAGCGCCCGGGGAAGAGGTAGGCGGGATTCAGGCGCGGCACGAGCGGACCGGCGTGGCCGAGCGGCATTTCGACTGTGCCGATCAAAGTAGTGGCATGGTCCGGCTGAGAAAGCGTGGCGAACATTGCTTTGCCCGGTGCTGCGCGCTTGAGGTCCTTGAGAAAGCCGTTGCGTCCTTCGCCGGCAACTGGCGCTTCTTTGTCGCCGGGACGCAGAAAACCTTCGCGATGCCACTTTTGCAGCTTCGATTTCAGGTTTTCAAGATCGACGACGGTATCGATATTCGCCGGCGCCTCGTCGCGCCCATGTTCGATCCGGTACATCTGGGGCCTGTCGGAGAGCGTCACGCGCCACCATTCGGCGCCATGTCCGGCGGAGCGTTCATAGCGGCCGATGTAGGGATCGTCTTGCAATTGCGGGTCGGGCGCGTTCATGGGAGTCGAGGCTTGGTCGCAGTGGATTGCGGAAGTTTATACGTTCGGAGCTTCGCGGCGCGCTTCGCTTGCGTGGGCAGTGGCGAAACTTGATAATTTGCATTAGATATACGTGTTATCTATTTGATATAAAAGAGAATTATAACAAACCTAATAATTTGTTTAAGAATACTTCTTAAACTTTTGATTTGCTTGAAAAATAATGTGTAGTACGGGAACCTAACTTCAAGTGCTTTATAAGGTCGTGCATGAAGTTAATTCTCATGTGTGGGTTTCGCCTGCAAGATATTGATTTAATTGATTAACTGTGGGGAATTGCGAACTCGCCAAACCCACCGGCCTTTATGACGCAACTCACGACTGCGCATCCACAATGGCAAAATAAGCGCTCCACAAACCAGGAGCCGAAATGCGTACCCCGATCAAGCACGACTTCCGCAGCGACACCGTTACGCGACCCGGCCAGGCGATGCGCGCCGCGATGGCATCGGCGGAAGTGGGCGACGACGTTTTTCGCGATGACCCTACCGTCACCCGCCTGGAAGAAACGCTCGCAGAACGCTTCGGCAAGGACGCCGGGGTGTTCCTGACATCGGGTACGCAATCGAATCTGGTCGCGCTGATGGCGCATTGCGGACGGGGCGATGAGTTCATCGTGGGCCAGCAGGCCCATGCGTACAAATGGGAAGGCGGCGGCGCGGCCGTGCTCGGCAGCATTCAGCCGCAGCCCTTGAACAATCAGCCCGATGGTTCGCTCGCGCTGCAGGATATCGAAGAAGCGATCAAGCCCGACGATTCGCATTTCGCGCGCACGCGGCTTCTCGCGCTGGAAAACACGATCGGCGGCAAGGTCCTCTCGCATGAATACATGGAGGCGGCGACAGCGCTTGCGCGCCGCCACGGGCTGGCTACCCATCTCGATGGCGCGCGCATTTTCAACGCGGCCACGGCGCTGAAGACACCTGTCGCGACCCTCGCGCGTCCATTCGATACGGTGTCCGTGTGTTTGTCGAAGGGATTGGGCACGCCGGTCGGCTCTGTGCTGGTCGGCAGTGCGCCGCTGATTGCGAAGGCGCGGCGTACGCGCAAGATGCTGGGCGGCGGTTTGCGGCAAGTCGGGATTCTCGCGGCGGCGGGCCTCTACGCGCTCGAACACAACGTGGAGCGTCTAGCCGATGACCACGCGAACGCGAAGGCACTGGCCGAAGGCCTTGCATCGTTCAGCCAGCTCAAGGTCACGATGCCGGATACCAACATCGTCTTTGTCGAGGTGGACGGCGCGATTGCCGAGGGATTCTCGGCGCATCTCGCGTCGCACGGAATTGGCATCACGTCGGCCTATGGCGCGACCAAACAGCGCTGGGTCACGCATCTGGATGTGGACCGGGCGGCAGTCGAAGACGCATTGAGCGCTGCGAAGTCTTTCTTCGCCAACCGATAGCCAACGGACGGGAAGCCGGTCACTCTTCCTTCACGAAATCGATGAACGCACGCAACGGCGCGGGCATGTGCGTGCGGCTCGGGTAGTACAGGAACGGCCCTGAAAAGTGCTCCCACCACTCGTGGAGCACCGGCACGAGCGCGCCGCTGTCGATTTGCGGACGCAGGAATTCGTCGAAGGTATAGATCATTCCCAGGCCGGCGGTCGCTGCGGCCACTTCCAGTGCCAGCGTCGTTGCCACCAGCGGCCCTCGTGGCGTGAATCGAACCTGTTCGTCGCCGCGCACAAAATTCCACGCTGCCAGCACGCCGCTCGCAAACCTGTGGCCAATGCACGCATGGTCCAGCAAGTCACGCGGGTGCACGGGCAGGCCATGTCTCTCGAAATACGCGGGCGAACCCGCCGCCACGAAATGCTGCGTGCGCGGGCCGATCGGCACGGCGATCATGTCGCGCTCCAGACGTTCGTCGTAGCGAATGCCGGCATCAAAACCGGCTGCAAGCACATCGATAAACGTATCGTTCGATACCACCTCCAGCCTGATACCTGGATGCGCGGCCAGAAAGCGCGTGACGATCGGCGGCAAGACATGCATCGCAACGATGGTCGGGACATTCAGGCGCAATGTCCCGGTCGGGCTGTCCCGAAAACTATTGACCGCGTCCAGCGCGCCGGCAATCTCGCCGAGCGCCGGCCCAAGGCGTTCCAGCAACCGCTGGCCCGCTTCCGTCACGGTGACGCTGCGCGTGGTCCGGTTCAGCAAACGGACCCCGAGACGCGCTTCAAGACGCCGGATCGCCTCGCTCAATGCCGATGCGGACACGCCGCGCACACGCGCCGCCGCGCGGAAGCTGCGTACTTGAGTGACGGCCATGAAAGCGTTGAGATCGGAGAGATCGGGATCGTCCATTGTGCGTTTTTCCGTACAGCCCGTGCTGTAACGGCCGGATTGTCGCACGCTTGGGCGGCTCACATACTCCTGTTATCGCATCCGCATCGGCACGAACAGGAGAAAGAGCATGGAACAGCGTCAACTCGGAAAAACAGGACCGCAAGTGTCCGCCCTCGGGCTCGGCTGCATGGGCATGTCCGGCATGTACGGGCCGTCGGAGCGTGGCGAAAGCATCGCCACGATCCACGCGGCGCTCGACGCGGGCATCAACCTGATCGATACCGGCGATTTCTATGGCAGCGGCCATAACGAAGCGCTGATCGGCGAAGCGTTAAAGGGTATGAAACGCGACGCCGCCGTCGTCAGCGTCAAGTTCGGCGCGTTGCGCGACCCGGCGGGAGGCTGGGCAGGTTACGACGCACGGCCTGCAGCCATCAAGAATTTCCTTGCGTATTCGCTGCAGCGACTGGGGCTTGATTACATCGATATCTATCGTCCTGCGCGGCTCGACCCGAACGTGCCTATCGAGGAAAGCATCGGCGGGATTGCGGATCTGGTGAAGGCGGGGTATGTGCGGCACATCGGGCTGTCGGAAGTCGGCTCGGACACCATCCGCCGCGCCGCAGCCGTGCATCCGATCGCCGATTTGCAGATCGAGTATTCGCTGCTTTCGCGCGGTATCGAAGACAATATTCTCGATACTTGCCGCGCGCTTGGCATCGGTGTGACGGCTTATGGCGTGCTGTCACGCGGGCTGATCAGCGGGCACTGGATGCCCGCGCAGAATCTGGCGGGCAGCGATTTCCGCGCGCATAGTCCGCGCTTCCAGGGCGAAAACGCTGAACGCAATCTGAAGCTCGTCGATGCCCTGCGGCGAATCGCGCAAGCGAAGGGCGTGTCCGTGGCGCAGATCGCGATTGCATGGGTCGCGGCACAGGGCAAGGACATCGTGCCGCTGATCGGCGCGCGTCGGCGCGAGCGCCTGACCGAAGCACTGGGCGCGCTCGACGTCACGCTTTCGGCCGATGACCTCGCCGCAATCGAACAGGCCGTTCCGAAGGGTGCGGCAGCGGGCGACCGGTATGCCGCGGCGCAAATGGCGCATCTGGACAGCGAGAAGCGCCACGGCTGACTGTTCCAACGGCCTGGCGCAATCCGATTGCACGTTGGCGCGATCGGATTAGTGCCGCCGAGGTCTCGCTCCTAGAATCGGTGAACGCATTTACCTCGTTCATCGTTAAAAGGAAGCACCTCATGTCGTCAGTCTGGCTTATCACCGGCAGTTCCCGTGGCATCGGCCACGAGTTGGCAAAAGCAGTTCTCGCGGCGGGGCATCGTCTGGTCGCGACCGCGCGTCGCCCTGAGGACCTTCACGCGCTTGTCGAGCAATACGGCGAGCGCGTGCGCGCCGTCGCACTCGATGTCACCGATCCCGCGTCGGCACGCGCCGCCGTGCAGGAAGCCGTCAGCGCGTTCGGCCGTCTCGATGTCGTCGTGAACAACGCGGGCTACGGCAACATTGCATCGATCGAAGAAGGTGACGACGCCGATTTCCGCGCGCAAATGGAAACCAATTTCTACGGCGTCGCGAACGTCACGCGTGCGGCGCTGCCGGTCCTTCGCGGACAGCGCAGCGGGCACATCATCCAGGTTTCATCGATAGGCGGACGTGTCGGTTCGCCCGGCCTGGCCGCTTATCAATCGGCTAAATGGGCGGTCGAGGGCTTTTCCGAAGTGCTCGCGAAGGAAGTCGCGCCGCTCGGGATCAAGGTGACGATTGTCGAGCCGGGCGGTTTCCGCACGGACTGGGCGGGTTCCTCGATGACCATCCACGCTCCCGGTCCCGACTATGCACAGAGCATCGCTCCTTTGCTGGAGTACCGGAATTCGCACAAGCCCGTCGGCGATCCGGCGAAAGCCGCGCAGGCGATCCTGAGCATCGCGGAAGTGGACGAACCGCCGCTGCGTCTGCTTTTGGGCAGCGACGCCGTGCATATCGCGGGACAATTGCACGAGGCGCGCGGCGCGATGGACGCACAATGGCGCGACTTGAGCATGTCCACCGATGCCGACGATGCCACCGGCTGGCGCGGTCTTATCGATAAACTCGATATCGTTAAGCAGAAAGCGACCGACTAAATCGAGGCCCATGAAAACAGACGGCGTTCCCATCAGTCCCGCGCTGATCGCCCGGCTCAACACGCTGGGCGTGGACGTCGCGCGCACTTTCCGTGCGGCCGGCATTGCGTGGCCGCCGGCGGCCAACGCCGAGCGGCTGCGGCTGCGCGTCACGACGCAGAAGTACTTCGCGTTATGGGAAGCCATTGCGCAGGTGAGCGGCGATCCGGCGATCGGCTTGCGCATCGGCGAGCAAACTTCGCACGGCCAGCTCGACATCATGTCGCTCGCCGCGTTGCATTCCGCGAATTTCCGCGATGCCCTCGCCAAGCTCGGCCGCTACAAGCGGCTAAGCTGTCCGGAAGAGGTCATCGTCGATATCAACGGCGCCGAAGCGTCGGTTGCATTCCGCTGGCTTCTCGCCGATGGCAACCTCCCCGATCTTCTCGCCGACGCAATGTTCGCATCGGCGTTGGCGATGGCCCGGCGCGGTTCGGGCATCGAGATCAAGCCGCGCCGCGTGGAACTGACGCGCCGGGCGTCGAACCGGACGATGTTCGCGCGCCATTACGGTTGCGAGATCGTTTTCGACGCGCCACAAGACGTGATCGTCTTCGATACCGCCGCGCTCGCGCTGCCCTTCGTCACGCATAACGCGGATTTGCTGGCGGCCGTTTTACCTCAGCTCGATGCCGGTATCGCCGAACTGAGCCGTACGCAGACCTTCTCAGATCAGGTCGAGGCGGTAATTGCGCGGAGCATGCGCGGGCAACGGCCAAGCGTCGATGCACTCGCGCATGAAATGGGCATCAGTTCGAGGACGCTGCAAAGAAAACTCGCCGTCGATGGCACGACTTACCAGCAATTGCTGGATCGGGTGCGCAACCGGATTGCGCGCAGGCTGCTTGGGAGCACCGATCTAGGCGCCGGTGAAATCGCTTGGTTCCTCGGTTTCGAGGAGGTCAACTCGTTTTCGCGTGCGTTCAACCAATGGGAAGGCGTGACGCCGCAAAGGTGGCGGGTCGGATCGGATAGCCGACCGACCACTGCTTAGGGTTCTCCCGCCGTGCCGTCGTTCGCTCGCTGCGGACGACGATCTCACCAGTCTCCCTTTTTCCTCTCTTTTGCACTGCAACAGGCTAACGCTGTGGCGCCGGCGTTAACGGCGTTATTGCGCCTGCTGCATTGCGTCACGTCCGGTTCGATGAATAAATATCCTTGACTAATACTGTGTTCGGAATATTGTATATCACAAGAAACGACGGTTGCCCGTAGGCACCGCGCCAATAGACGCCTCGAAGAGGAGACAACACATCCCAGCACGCTTGACGCGCCTCTCTCTTCCCCTTGCGCTTTATCCAACACACCAACTAATCCAGTCAGTCAGGAGACAAAAGCCATGACCAGGCCCCTCGAAGGCATCAAGATCATCGACTTCACGCACGTTCAGGCCGGGCCGGCGTGCACGCAGTTGCTCGCGTGGTTCGGTGCGGACGTGATCAAGGTCGAACGTCCCGGTTCCGGCGACGTGACGCGCACGCAATTGCGCGATATCCCGAACGTGGATGCGCTGTACTTCACCATGTTGAACAGCAACAAGAAGTCGCTCACGCTCGACACCAAGAAGCCGGAAGGCAAGGAAGTGCTCGAAAAGCTCATCAAGGAATCGGACGTGATGGTCGAGAATTTCGGCCCGGGCGCGCTCGACCGGATGGGTTTCCCGTGGGAGCACATCAAGGAACTGAACCCGAAGATGATTTTGGCGTCCGTCAAGGGCTTCAGCGACGGCCATCATTACGATGACCTCAAGGTCTACGAAAACGTGGCGCAGTGCGCGGGCGGATCGGCATCGACGACCGGTTTCTGGGATGGTCCTCCGACCATCAGCGCAGCCGCGCTCGGCGACAGTAACACGGGCATGCATCTGGCCATCGGCATTTTGACGGCGTTGATTGGCCGGGATAAGACCGGCAAGGGTCAGAAGGTGGCGGTATCGATGCAGGACAGCGTGCTGAATCTGTGCCGCGTGAAGCTGCGCGATCAGCAGCGCCTCGACCGCCTGGGCTATCTGGAAGAGTATCCGCAATACCCGCACGGTGAATTCAGCGATGTCGTCCCACGCGGCGGCAATGCCGGCGGCGGCGGTCAGCCGGGCTGGGTGCTCAAGTGCAAGGGCTGGGAAACGGACCCGAACTCGTACATCTACTTCACGATCCAGGGCCACGCGTGGGCGCCGATCTGCAAGGCGATCGGCAAGCCGGAATGGATCGAGGATCCGAAGTACAACACCGCGCAAGCACGGCAGCCGCACATCTTCGACATCTTCGCGACCATCGAAACCTGGCTCGCCGATAAAACCAAGTTCGAAGCCGTCGACATTCTGCGCAAGTTCGACATCCCATGCGCACCAGTCCTGACCATGAAGGAACTCGCCAACGATCCGTCGCTGCGCGAGAGCGGCACGATCACGGAAGTCCAGCACAAGGAACGCGGCTCGTACCTGACCGTGGGCAGCCCGATCAAGTTCTCCGACATGAAGCCGGACATCACGGCGTCACCTTTGCTCGGCGAACACACGGACGAAGTGCTTGCAAGCCTCGGTTACAGCAGCGACCAGATCAGCAAGCTGCACGACGCTCAGGCGGTTTGAACGCGTAACTGCGGCGCTGTGGGTTTTCACGAACTCACAGCGCTGCATGTTTCAACCAGGGTGCTTCGACCATGAGCAGCGCTGTGAATACAAAAACATCCCCAATCGATTTCGAACAACTGGTCGACGTGATCGGCGACGCCATCGTGATCTCCGATGCAAGCGGGGCCATCACGTTATGGAATCCCGCTGCAGAGCGCATGTTCGGGTTCACGCCCGATGAAGCGCTCGGCCATTCGCTCGACATCATCATTCCCGAGCGATTGCGAGGGCGCCACTGGACGGGCTACGAAAAGACCATGGCAACGGGCGAAACGCGCTACGGCCACGACGTGTTGCGCGTGCCGGCCGTGCACAAGGACGGGCGGGCTCTATCGATTGCCTTCACGGTCGCGTTGCTCCATTCGGCGGGACCGGACGCCGTGGTGACGGGCATCGTCGCCGTCATCCGCGACGAAACCACCCGCTTCACCGAAGAACGCAACCTGAAGAAACGTCTGGCCGAACTCGAAGGCAAACCGGGCGGTTGAAGGGCGCACGAGGAAGACGGCCTGCTGTCATCTAGCTGGCCGTTTCCGGTAGATCAAGCCGCTGCACGCGCGGTGTCGTACTCGGGACGCCACATCTTGGCGCCGCGGGTGTCGTCGGCGCGAGCGATGGTCGTGGCACTGCAGGCGTCGTAGTAGGCGTTTTTCTTGTCGACGATCGCCTGGCAGAGAAATTCCGCACTGTAGGCCTTGAGCAGATGCGGGCAGTGGACTTCGATGTAGCGCGCAATGCGCGCCTGGTCGTTGGGTGCGCCGGAGAGCGCCTTGAGCGTATCGGCGTCCCAGCGAAACATCAGGTCGAGTTCTTCGAAGGCGCTGTTGTATGCGCAGAGTTGCGTTTGCAGTTCGCGCTCGTCGGCGGCGGTGGTGGCTTGTGAACGGATCATGGTTTGTCTCCTGGTTGGCCGTGTTGCTTAACTGCAGGATAGAAAAAATGATCCATAGACGATAGTCACAGTTTTTTACCGTGACTATTCAGAATACCTAATAAATGGTTTACCCGATATGCGTTATCGCCGAGATTTGCGCCGCACCTTCATCGATCAGGAACTGCTTGAACGCTGCCGCTACGGCCGGAAGGCGCTTGTTGTGGCGATGCACGAGATACCAGTTGAGCATGACGGGAAAACCCTTGATATCGAGCACGGCAAGACGCCCGACCTGCAGTTCCATGGCGATGGTGTGAGCGGACAGGAAGCTGATGCCCATGCCCGCGATCACTGCCTGCTTGATGGTCTCCGTGCTGGTGATCTCCATGGCGACGTTGAGCGACTTGAGCCTTCCAGCAAACCCTTCTTCCATGGAATTCCAGGTGTCCGAACCCCGTTCTCTCACGATGAACGGCTCCTCGGAGAGCGACTCGAGCGGGATGTTCTTTACGCCGACCAGCGGATGATCCGGCGGCGCGACGATCACGTACGGATGCGGCGCGAACGACACGTTGTCGGTGTCCATGTCCTTCGGCGGCCGAACCATGATGGCCAGGTCGGTGAGGTTGTCGGTGAGCTGGTGCAGCAGTTCCTCACGGTTATGCACCGCGAGGTTGAGCTTGACGTCGGGATTGCGCTTGGTGAATTCGGCGAGCAGGCGCGGAAAAAAATAATCGCCCGCGCTGATGACCGCCACGTTGAGCGTGCCTCCGGAAATACCCTTAAGACGGGCCATGGCGTCATCGGCTTCGCGGAATTGTTCGAGGATCGCGCGGCTGTGATGGAGCATTTCGACCCCTGCGCTCGTCAGGTAGATCTTCTTCCCGAGCTGCTCGAAGAGCGGCAGGCCGGCGTGCTCCTCAAGCTGCTTCACCTGCGTGGAAACCGCCGGCTGCGTGAGGTAGAGCTCCTCGGCGGCTCGGGAAAAGCTGAGTCTTCGGGCGACGGTTTCGAATATTTTGAGTTGCCTGAACGTCGCGTTGCGCATCATCACCATGTCTCCATCCATAAACGATCCTGAATTTATACAATAAATTTTTCTAACTTTCCCTAATCGTTTTTCTCCCGCAGCATGCTTTCAACGTGCGCCAGTTCCGTAAGGTGATAACGGACAAGGCGCCATGAAGCGAGCGGAGAAGGGCGAAGAAACACAGACCTCCGGCACGGTGCAGCCAAGCGTTCCGGTCCGCTCAACAAAAGAACACTGGATGTGCCTTTACATGATTTTCCCGACAGCTCCCTCAGTCCTTCGGCCGGTGTTTCACTCGCGGCTGCGGCTCGCTGCGTGGGGCTCTGAACCAGGACCCTGACCGACCAAAAACCAACTCTCGCACCGGTGCCAGGTGGAACTTGCGCAAAAGACGCATGCAACCCGATGACACCGTTGAGCCGCAGTCGATTACGCGCCGCACGAGCGCCGATACATAACGGAGACAGACATGGCAAACGCAGATACGCTCACGGCACCCGCCGGAAGCAACCCGAAACGCGGGGTGCATAACAACCGATGGGCGCAACTTGCCATCGGCATCATTTGCATGGGGCTGGTTGCGAACCTGCAATACGCGTGGACCTTGTTCGTTGTCCCAATGGATGCAAAACACCACTGGGGACAGGCCGCGATTCAAACGGCATTCACGGTGTTCATCGTCACGGAAACGTGGCTCGTGCCGCTCGAAGGCTGGCTCGTCGATAAATTCGGCCCGCGTCCGGTTGTCATCGGCGGTTCGATTTGCGCGGCGATTGGCTGGATCATCGATGCCAACGCCACTAGCCTCTACCACCTGTATATCGCGGCGGTCATCGCCGGGATCGGCGCCGGTTGCGTGTACGGCACGTGCGTGGGCACGGCGCTCAAGTGGTTTCCGGACAAGCGTGGTCTTGCAGCGGGCCTGACGGCAGCCGGTTTCGGCGCAGGTGCGGCGGTCACGGTGATCCCCATCTCGAACATGATCCAGACCTCGGGCTATGAACACGCATTCATGTTCTTCGGCATCTTCCAGGGCGTCTGCATCTTCCTGCTTGCGTTGATGCTGGTGCGTCCGCGTCCGCCTGCACATGCGGTTCCGGCGAAGCGCGTGGTGGCATCGAAGATCGATTACACGACGGGGCAGATGGTCCGCTCGCCTTTGTTCTGGGTGCTTTACCTGATGTTCGTGTTCGTGGCTGCCGGCGGCGTGATCGCCACGGCGCAACTCGGTCCGATCGCGAAGGAATACGGCTTCGCCAAGATGCCGGTCAGCATTCTCGGCGTCACGCTGCCGCTGCTTACGATGGCGCTTTCCATCGATAACCTTTGCAACGGTTTCACGCGTCCCCTTTGCGGCTGGATCTCCGACAAGATCGGCCGTGAGAATACGATGTTCTTCATCTTTATCGGCGAAGGGATTGCGTTGCTCGGGCTGATGGAGTTCGGCCACAACCCGTATCTCTTCATGTTCTTCGCGGCGATCACGTTCCTGTGCTGGGGCGAAATCTTCTCGATCTTCCCTGCAACCTGCGCGGATACATTCGGCAGCAAGTACGCTGCTGCCAACGCCGGTACCTTGTACACGGCGAAGGGCACGGCTTCCATGCTGGTGCCGCTGGCGTCGGTGCTGTCGGCGATCGGTTCGTGGGATGCGGTTTTCATCGCGACGGCGACCATCTCGATTGCAGCCGGTTTGTGCGCCAAGTTCGTCCTGGCGCCGATGAGAAAGCGCTGGATCGACAATACGGTGGCCGAATCCAGCCGGCTCGATGCCGCTTCGTTCCAGACCGCCTGGTCCGAAACACCGCGCAATTCGTCGGCGCAATGAGCAGGAATCTCGTCGCCGAGGCAGGGCTGAAGGGGTCCGGCGTGTCCTTGCAGCAGTTGCGCCTGTTCGTCACCCTTGCCGAACACCGGAGCTTCACGCAGGCCGGCAACGCGCTCGGCGTGACGCAATCGGCGGCGAGCCGCAGCATCAGGGAACTGGAAGAGCTGCTTGACTTGCGGCTCTTCGATCGCACCACGCGCCACGTCGCGCTCACCGATACCGGCCGCGCCTTGCTTCCCCGCATCGCGCTCCTCGTCGATGAACTCGAAGTCGCGCTGCGGTTTGGGCAAGAGGTATCGACGGCGGAAAGCGGCGCGGTATCGATTGCATGCAGCGCAAGCGTGGTCGCTTCGGTCGTTCCGGCGCTGCTCGCGTCCTGCCGGTCGAGCTATCCGAATCTCACGATCAAGCTGCACGACGCGCCGCAAGACCGCGTGCTCGACATGCTGCGTTCGGGCGACGCCGATCTGGCCATCCTGATCGAGCCGCAGGAAAGTCGCGACCTGTCCACCGAGACGCTGTTCTCCGATACCTTTTGCGCGATCGTGCCGGCGCGTCATCCGCTGGCATCCAATGCAACGGTTCGATGGCGCGAGCTGAGCGGCGCCGACCTGTTCCTTCTCGACGATACCGCCGGCAGCGCCGACATGATTGCCGACGCGCTTGGCCAGCAAGGGGTATCGAACGTCAGGGTGCAGCGCCTGACGCAAGCGGCGAGCATTGTGCAGATGGTCGCGACGGGGCTCGGGATCGGCATCCAGCCGATGCACGCCTGGCCCGCGCCGGCGCATGCGCTGGTTCAAGCGGTGCGGTTGTCGCCGCCGGTGAGCCGCAATATCGTGCTCGCGAAGCATGGCGAACGTACGCTGGAATCGCAAGCGAGACGCATCTGGACCCACGTCATTTCTTCGTATCGCGAGGAGCACAAGCTGCTGCAAACGGCTGACGCCTGAGCGTTCATTCCAACCCTTAAAAAAGCGCGGCTTCCTCGACGGGACCGCGCTTTTTTATTGTTCATTGTCCTTGCGCTTTCGCGAGCGCTGTCCAATACTGAAATCTAATATGTTGTATATCAGGAAGATAAAAGATTCAGGAGACGACGATGAAAATCTGCATTTACGGAGCGGGTGCGATTGGCGGTTACATGGGTGCGCAGCTTGCGAGAGCTGGCGCGGACGTCAGCTTTGTTGCGCGCGGGCCGCATCTCGCCGCGATGCAGGAAAACGGCCTGCGCCTGCAAATCGACGGACAGGAACACACCGTCAAGGCCCGGTTCACGAACGATCCGGCTGAACTGGGACCGCAGGACTTCGTGATCATCGCGTTGAAGGCGCACTCGGTTCCGGGTGTCGTCGACCAGATGCCGCCATTACTTGGCCCCGATACCGCCGTCATCACCGCCGTCAACGGCTTGCCGTACTGGTACTTCCACGATCATGGCGGCGCGTTGTCGGGCACGACGCTTGAAAGCGTCGATCCGGGCGGTCGCCAATGGCAGATCCTCGGGCCCGAGCGCGCGATTGGCTGCGTGCTCAATCCCGCTGCCATCATTCTCGAGCCCGGCGTGATCCGCCATGTCCATGGCAAGAAATTTCCCATCGGCGAGCCCGGTGGCCAGATCACGCCGCGACTGCAGGCGTTCCACGACATCATGGCCGCCGCCGACATGGAAGCGCCGATGCGCGACAACATCCGCGATGAAATCTGGCTCAAGCTCTGGGGAAGTGTCTGCGTCAATCCGATCAGCGCACTGACCGGCGCGACGCTCGATGTATTGACGAGCGATCCGGCCGTGCGTGATCTGGCGCGCAGCATGATGATGGAAGCGCAGGAAATCGCGGAACGGCTTGGCGTGCATTTTCGTGTCGATATTGAAAAGCGCATCGATGGCGCAGGCGCCGTGGGTTCGCACAAGACGTCGATGCTGCTCGACTGCGAAGCTCGCCGGCCAATGGAAATCGATCCGATCGTAACCGTCGTTCAGGAAATCGGCCGAAAGCTCGGCGTAAAGACACCGATGATCGATGCGGTGCTCGCGCTTATCAATCTGCGCGAGGGCGTGAATCAAGGCACGGCGCGTCCGCGCATCAAAACAATTGAATCCTTCACACGCTCCCGCAAAGCCGCTTAAACTTCCATCAAGAAAGGGCTGTTGTTTCTGATATATCACATACGAAATATGTTGCGTTGCATTGCGACGCAACATATACTGAAGGCTCTTGAGGTTAACCACTAGGAGCCGGAAATGAGCATCGCTTTGTTAGTCGTGATCGGAATTGCCTTGGTAGCGGGTGGTGTTGGTGTGACGTTTGCACTGGCGTCGGCGTTGCCGCAAGACGTGTTGCAGCGTGCGCAGGAAAATGGTCGTTATGCCGGACTGGCAGCGGACGATCAGGGCGGCAGCACGGGTACACGGGCGACGACGGGCGCGCGGAACCTTGGACACCAAGCCATCAATGCCATCTGATACTGAAGTTGCTGCAACGTCTGCCAATATTCTCGAACCGCGGCTGGAGCCGAGGCCTGCGGGTGTGACGCTTTCGCTGGCGCCGATCAATGCGACGGTTTCGTTGCGTGATCAGGCTTATGCCCGGCTGCGTCAGGCCATATCGGAAGCGGATATTTATCGTTCGCGGGAAGAGATCAGGCTGGACGAGAAGGATTTGACCGAAGCGTTGGGTGTGAGTCGTACGCCTATACGCGAGGCCATGACGTTACTGGAGCAGGAAGGGTTTCTGCGCACGGTGCCGCGTCGTGGGATTTACATCGTGCGCAAGACCAAGCACGAGATTGTCGAGATGATCAACATGTGGGCCGCGCTTGAGAGCATGGCGGCGAGGCTCGCGACTCAACGCGCGACGGATGAAGAGATCGCTTCGCTTCGTCATATGTTCGATCATTTTCAGAATACGGCGCCGGCTGAGCATATTGATGAGTATTCGGAGGCGAATATTGCCTTTCACCAGGCGATTGTGCAGTTGAGCAAGTCGCAGATTCTCTTTGATACGATCAAGAATATATTTGTGCACGTGCGGGCAATCCGGAAGATGACGATTTCGCAAAGCGACCGGGCGGCGAGATCGATCGAGGATCATATGAGGATTATTGAAGCGCTTGAAGCGCGAGATACCGAATTGGTCGAGAGGTTGGTCAGGCAGCATTCACTGGATCTGGCCGCGTTCGTGCAAAAGAATTGCGATTTTCTGGATTAGGTGGGCGGGGCGCTGGCGCTTGAGCGGGGTTTTGGTTTTTTAAGTCTAAAAGCAGCGGTCGGGTTATATGCCGGGTTGCTGCTTTTTGCGTATACGTGCGTTCTGTTCTAGCTGACTTCTTTAGCACTATTAGCCACTGTGCGTGGCGGCACTTCATTTCTTTGTCCAACGGCGACAAAGAAACGAAGCAAAGAAAACGCCTTCCAACCGCTAATTCTTAAGTGTCCCGAGCGTGCAGTGACAACTGTTTGGTACTTCAGAAGAACGGTTACCGCCATAACCACCAACAGTTGAAACCCTCCCCCTCCGCCAAAAGATACCCACACGCTTCGCCACCAGTAATTGTGGCAGTCAATACGGAAACCTGGCCAAGACATAACAACGGGTTAAGCCATAACAGCTCCGCAGGTCTTGACCCGCACAGGACTTTGCCGCCGGGGTCCCATGCAAGCCCGGATACCACGGAACCAGTACAGCCATCCATTTATTTGGGCGCCAGCGCGCGCAGCGGGGAGGCCTAATTAATGGACTCCCACACTGGTGGCGAAGCGTGTGGGTTGCGGTTGACGGAGGGGGAGGGTTTCAAGTGTTCGTGGTTATGGCGGCAACCGTTCTTCTGACGTACCAAAAAGTTGTCACTGCACGCTCGGGACACTTAAGAATTAGCGGTTGGGAGGCGTTTTCTTTGCTTCGTTTCTTTGTCGCCGAAGGACCAAGAAATGAAGTGCCGCCACGCACTGTATCGGCTCCGGTTGTTTGGACACACTTTTGCAGTTCAGGCGGCCAATTTCATCAGCCTTTCCTGACGGGCTTCGAGGGGTGATTTGAAGCCCAGCTTTTCAAGACGCCAGTCGCGGTTGTATCGATCCTTGAACGCGACAGCGGCGGCACGAACTTCCTCCAGGTTTTTGAAGATACGTCCATGAACAGCCTGCTCCTTCATGGTTCGGTTGAACCTCTCGGCCACGCCGTTGGTCTGCGGCTCGGCGACGAAGGCGTAGCTCGGCGCGATGCCCCAGAATTTGATCTGGTCGCGAAAGTTGTCCGAGGTGTACTGCGAACCATGATCCATGCGCAGCGACAGCCCGCGACCCGCGTCGGCACCCACGGAGCCAAACTCGCCCAGCAGCCCCTGGGAGATCGGCTCGAGGGCGGCGAAACGGTCACCAATTTTCGCGGCATGAATGCCGGTGCACATGCCGTCGCAGTGGTCGACGGCGCAGAAGATCCACACCATGCCGTCGTCCACGGTCGCGATGCGCACGCCGTCGGTACCCCACATTTCATTGGGGCGATCAGTTGTAATCCGGCCGTCGTGAAGGATGGGTTCGCCTCGCGCTTGACGATGCGGCGAGAGCAGACTGTGCTCCCGCATCAGCCGCAACACGCGGGTCCGGGAGACACGGATGTCATGCAGGATGCGCAGCCGTGCCCAGACCTTGCGATGCCCCTCGCCCTTGAAGGGCGAAGCCGCCAGATCGTCACGGATGGCCTTGAGCAGGTCAGCATCGGGCATCTTCGGCTTCGGCCCACGCCTGCGCACAACCATCGGCGTCACGCCGGCGCTCGCTCTGGCACGTACGGCGTAGATCGTCGAGCGCGGGAAGTCGAGCACCTGGCAAACCCGTTGCAATCCAAAGGGCTTGCCGACGCTCACGGAGATCTCGTGGCTCATGTCGATGATCTCCGAGCGCTCAAAGGGCGACGGGCCTGCCGCTCGCGTTCCTTGTTCAAAATCTCGATTGTCATCGTGAGCTCGCCGACGCGCCGGACGGCCTCGTTGAGTCGGGCTTCCAACGGATCGCTGGTGCGTGCCTTCAGACCTGCCTCCATGCCCGCCAGAGCCTGTTCACGCCAGCATTCAAGCTCAGCGATCGTCACGCCAACTTCGCGCGACACGGCATCGACTGGTTCGCCGCGCAGCAATCGGAGCACCACGCCACGTTTGCGCCCGGTCGACCAGCGTTTGACTTCGGGGGCGCCAGAGGCGCTTCCAGTCGCGCTACGCGCGCCTTCCAGCGACTCTGGCGCAACTGCATTCGCATCAGCTTTCTTCAACATGAACTACTCCAGTTTGGAACACACGTTTTACCCCAAATCTGTGTCCAAAAAAACCGGAGGCGCCGCAGTGCCGCCACGCACAGTGGCTAAAAGTGCTAAAGAAATCAGACAGCAATGAACGCGCGATAGCCTGAAGAGCAACAACCCGGCATCAACCCAGACCACGAAAAACATTGACCCGAGCGCCAGCGCAAAACTCGTGAAATGAAGTGCCGCCACGCACAGTGGCTAAAAGTGCTAAAGAAATCAGACAGCAATGAACGCGCGATAGCCTGAAGAACAACAACCCGGCATCAACCCAGACCACGAAAAACATTGACCCGAGCGCCAGCGCAAAACTCGTGAAATGAAGTGCCGCCACGCACAGTGGCTAACAGTGCTAAAGAAATCAGACAGCAATGAACGCGCGATAGGCTAAAGAGCAACAACCCGGCATCAACTCCGACCACAAAAAAACGTCCCCCCCACGCCGAGCCTCTGGAAAACACCCTCTTGACTCCGCCAGCACTTGGAATATTGTATATCACAGCAAAGACAAGAACGACCCAAGCGGCAGCATCCAAAAAAACACCTTGGCCCCACGGCCCCGAGCCCCCATGAGCAAAGCCCTCACCGGCGTCCGCATCCTCGACTTCACGCATGTCCAGTCAGGCCCGACCTGCACCCAACTCCTCGCTTGGTTCGGCGCCGACGTCATCAAGGTCGAACGCGCCGGCATCGGCGATATCACCCGCGAACAACTCCGCGATATCCCTGACGCCGACAGCCTCTACTTCACGATGCTGAACCACAACAAACGCTCGGTGACCATCGATACGAAAAATCCCGAAGGCAAGAAGGTCCTCGAATCGCTCGTAAAAAGCTGCGACGTGCTGGTCGAAAACTTCGCGCCAGGCGCACTCGACCGCATGGGCTTCACCTGGGAACGCATCCAGGAACTGAATCCAAAGATGATCGTGGCATCGGTGAAAGGCTTTGGACCAGGACCCTACGAGGACTACAAGGTCTACGAGAATGTCGCGCAATGCACCGGCGGCGCAGCATCGACAACAGGTTTCGATGACGGGCCGCCCGTTGTCAGCGGCGCTCAAATCGGCGATTCGGGCACCGGACTGCACCTGGCGCTCGGGATCGTCACCGCGCTCTACCAGCGCAACGCGACAGGCCGCGGCCAGAAGGTGCTCGCGGCCATGCAGGACGGCGTGCTCAACCTGTGCCGCGTGAAACTGCGCGATCAGCAGCGCCTCGAACGCACCGGCGTGATGAAGGAATATCCGCAATATCCGAACGGCGAGTTCGGCGAGGCAGTGCCGCGTGCGGGCAACGCATCGGGCGGCGGGCAGCCAGGCTGGATCCTGAAGTGCAAGGGCTGGGAGACGGACCCGAACGCATACATCTACTTCATCACGCAGGCGCCCGTGTGGGGCGCAATCTGCAATGTGGTCGGCAAGCCGGAATGGATCGATCATCCGGACTTCAGCACGGCGGCGGCGAGGCTTCCTCATCTGAAGGACATCTTCGCCGAGATCGAACAGTGGACCATGACCAAGACCAAGTTCGAAGCAATGGATATCCTGAATCAACACGACATTCCGTGCGGACCGATCTTGTCGATGAAGGAAATTGCCGAGGACACGTCACTGCGAAAGACGGGGACGATCGTGGAAGTGGATCATCCGGTGCGCGGCAAATACCTGACGGTCGGCAACCCGATCAAACTTTCCGACAGCCCCACCGAGGTCACGCGTTCACCGCTTTTAGGTGAACACACCGACGAGGTCATGACAGAACTCGGCTACTCGGCCGACCAGATCGCGACGCTGCGCAGCCTGGGCGCGATCTGATCTTGGATTGATCGTTTCATGCGCGGATGCGCGCTTTCCGCAATGGCGCCACGCGCAGGAATTCGATACCTTCGTCACGTTTCATCAACAATATTTCCAATACGGATACATCGATGCTCGACGGGGTCTGGTGTGCGTTAGCGGTGATTGCATCGGTACAGAGTCTGCGCACACCGGGCGCGGTATCGCCGGCTCGGCAACAGGCATTGCGCGATGCCGCGGGCGTCGGCGCGGCCGTGATCGTGGCCTACGCCATGGCGACTGGCTTCGAATCGATGCTCGTGGCGCTCGCCATTGCGGCGTTTGCCGTGTTGACACCGCGCTCCGGCAAGGCCACGCCCGCGTCGCTGCAAAGTGCGCTTGCGCTGGCGGCGCTGGCGTCGGCATCGGCGGACCATGCGCTTGGACTCGATACCGGGGCATCGCTCGGGTGGACTGCGCTCGGCGGGTTATCGGCGGTGATCGTTGTGTTTGCGGCCGGGTACCTGCGCGTCGGGTCGCGCATCCGCGCGCTCAATGGCGTGTTCTTCAACACGCCCGCCAGCGGCATGCACTTCGCGTGCGCGGCGTTGTGCACGGTGATCGCTTATACGGCGGGGTTCGAGGGCGGTGCGGTCGCGGTGGTGATCATCGGCGCGATGGTGGCGCTGATCGGCGCCTATCTCGCCATGGCGCTCGCTGATCGCGCGTACCCGGTGTTTATCGCTGCGTTGAACGGTTATGCCGCCTGCTCGGTCGTGGCGGCGGGCGTGGGACTCGCGAATGGCGCGCTGGTCGTGACCGGCGTTGCGCTCGTGCTGGGATGTGTGGCAGCGTGCACGAGCGCGATTCCGTCGCGGGTATCGAGCAAGAAGTAGAGGCGTCGCATTATCATGATGGCGCTTCTTCTGCACTCGTTGCCTTGCACGCATCCCGAAAGCTCACGCCGCCCAGCCGATGATCGACGAACCCCGTAACACCGCGGCACCATACTTTCCTGCATCGGACACCGCGCATTCACGGCGCACGACGCTCGTGCTTGCGGTGGGTTTATCGTTTGGCACCGCGATTGCACTCGGCCTCACGCGGTTTTCCTACGCGCTGTTATTGCCCGCCATGAAAGCCGATCTCGGCTGGAGTTTCGCGCAAGCCGGCGCGATGAACACGGCAAACGCGCTCGGTTATCTGCTCGGCGCGCTGACTTTCCCATTGCTCGCGCGCCGCTGGCCGGCGGGCGTGTGTTTCATTTGGGGATGCGTGCTGACGGCGGTCCTGATGATCGCGGGCGGTCTCGTTTCCAATACCCATGCGCTACTCGTTCAACGCGTCGTGACCGGCATGACGAGCGCATCCGTTTTTGTAGGCGGAAGCGTGCTTGCGGCGCGGCTTGCATCGGCTCATCCACACGATGCCGGTCTTGTGCTCGGCCTGTATTACGGCGGCGCGGGTCTTGGGATCATCGCGGCGGCGTTGCTGGTTCCCGTCACGGTATTGTCCGGCGTGCACGGCTGGCAATGGGCGTGGTTTGCGCTTGCGGCGGCGTGCGGACTTGCTTCGGTCGCGGCGATCATGGCGGCCCGCAAGACAGGAATCCACGAGGCTGCGCCCGTGGCCGCAAACCTGCAGTCTGCCGCGCGTCTTCCTTTGACCCGGCTCGGTTTCATGCTCGCCGGATATGGGCTTTTCGGGGTCGGGTATATCGGCTACATGACGTTCCTGATCGCGCTGCTTCGATCCACGGGAATGAGCTCGGCGGTGGTCACGGCGTTCTATGTGCTGCTCGGCGTTGCGACCATCGGCTCGGCGCGGATATGGTCGGGACTGCTCAACCGCATGCGCGGCGGTCAGGCGCTTGCGGTGTTCAACTGCGTCCTCGCCTTCGCGACAATAATGCCCGCGGTGTTTGCGCAACCGGTCGTTGCGTTCGTGTCGGGCGCATTGTTCGGCGCGACGTTTTTATCGGCGGTGGCGTCGACTACGGCGTTCGTGCGGCATAACCTTCCCGCCGCGCAGTGGACGCGCGGCATCGGCGCATTCACGATCGTGTTCGCATTCGGCCAGATCGTCGGGCCGGTGGTGATCGGATGGATCTCGGACGGCGCGGGACTCGCGCGCGGCCTGATGTACTCATCCGCGATGCTTGCTGTCGGCGCGGTTTTAGCCGCATTGCAGAAGCCCTTGGCTAGCACGCGCACATGAAAAAATCGCCCGACGCCTTAAGGCGACGAGCGATCCTTGCGAGCTCGAATCCAACCAGTCAAAAGCGGCTTAGTGCCCGAAGTAAATCGAATGCTGTTGAATCGGCGATGCGGGGGCCATCGTCGCGCGCATGCCTGATGCCGATGTACCGCTTGTCGACGGACCATAAGACTGCGTTTCTACGCCGTTGGCTGCATCAACACGCTGCTGTGCAGCTTGCAAGCCCTGCGGATAATAGTTGTCGTTTGTCGCCGGGTTATAACCCGCCTTTTCCAGGGTGCTCAATTGGGCGCGAACCTCTGCGCGCGTAACCGGTGCGTTGTCCTGGGCGAAGGCAAAAGTCGGTGCTGCAAGTGCCGATGCAATCAGCAGGGCGGGGATAAGTGACTTGGTCATGATGAACCTCCAGAGTTCTGTTCTTGGACTGCTTCAAGTAGTGCGCTGCAGATCAATTTGTTCATCTGCAAACGCAACCTATGAAACCAGTCTAGGCCCCCTATTGACGTAATCCAACGATAGTTTCGTCGAAAGATATTTGTTGTTTCGGCAACAATAAAGCGGTTGAAACTCAGCGTCGCTTAAGTTTCGGCCCATTTTCGCGGCAATGGTCCGGTGATCACTGGGACGTACGAAAGTGCTCTGCCAGGAAATCGATGAACGCACGAATGCGCGCTGGCTGGTTGCGGCGGCTCGGATAGTAGACAAACAGATCGGCTGGCGGCAGAAGAAACTCCGGCAACACGACTTTCAGGCGCCCGCTTTCGAGGTACTTGGCGAGGTCCCATTCGGAGCGGATGGAGATGCCGTGTCCGTCGAGCGCCCATCCAAGGACGATGTCGCCGTCGTTGCTCGACAAGCCGCCCGGCACTTTCACCGATACCGTCTCGCCTTCGCGCGTGAAGCGCCATACGCCATAGGCATCGTCGTTCTGCCGATGCAGTATGGTCCTGTGGCGCGCGAGGTCGCTGAGTGCGGTGGGATTGCCATGCCGTTGTAAATACGCTGGCGATGCACACAGAAAGCGCCGGTTCGACATGATGCGGCGCGCGTTGAGCCGCGTATCGGGGAGTGCGCCGAAGCGAATGGCGAGATCGAACCCTTGCTCGACGATATCGATAGGCCTGTCCGTCACATCAAGCTGAACTTCGACTTGCGGATAGCGCTGCACGAACGCGGAGACGAGCGGCGCGATGGTCGTGCGGCCAAATCCAAGCGATGCATTCACGCGCAAGATGCCGCGCGGCGCTTCGCGGCTGCGCGATACCGCGTCTTCCATCTCCCGCGTTGCAGCAAGAATGCGGATGGCGTGACGCAAGTAGGTGTCGCCTTCGTCGGTGAGACTCGTGCTGCGCGTGGTGCGATTCACGAGCCTGACTCCCAGGCGTTGTTCCATCAATGCAAGCCGGCGTGTTGCGGCCGGCGGCGTCAGATCGAGCGCGCGCGCGGCCGCCGACAAGCTGCCAAGGCGTGCAAGCTGAACAAAAAATTCGAGATCCGAGGTGCCGTCGTTCTTCACTTAAACTGAATAATCAAATGTGTACCGGTGAAGTGTAACGCGGCGGGGCGCGCGTATGCTTCGGTTATCGGCTGAAGCACGTGCTAGACCGTTCACTTACACCCGACTTAGACCCGCATTCAGGAGACAGGCACATGAAAATCGTGGAAATTCGCGAGCTGACCATTCCGATCAGTTCAGCCATTCGGAATGCGTATATCGATTTCAGCAAGATGACACTGAGTCTGGTTGCCGTGATCACCGACGTGATGCGCGACGGCAAACCGGTGATTGGCTACGGGTTCAATTCGAACGGACGCTATGGCCAGGGCAAGCTGATGCGCGAGCGTTTTATTCCCCGCGTGCTAGAAGCCGATCCGGATTCGCTGCTCGATGCGACGGGTAACAACCTCGATCCACACAAGGTCTGGGCCGCGATGTTCACCAACGAAAAGCCGGGCGGCCATGGTGAGCGGTCCGTAGCAATCGGCACCATCGACATGGCGGTGTGGGATGCGGTGGCGAAGATCGAAGGCAAGCCGCTGTTCCAGTTGCTGGCCGAGCGTTATGGCAACGGCACGCCGGATCGCAAGGTCTTCGTTTATGCCGCGGGCGGTTATTACTATCCCGGACAGGATTACAGCAAGCTGAAAGACGAAATGCGCAGCTACATTGACCGGGGTTATACCGTGGTCAAGAAGAAGATCGGCGGTGGATCGCTCGACGAGGACCTGCGCCGGATCGATGCCGTGCTGTCCGTGCTGCAGGACGGACAGAAACTCGCCGTCGATGCAAACGGCCGCTTCGATCTGGATACGGCCATCCAGTACGCCAAGGCGCTCTCGCAATACGATCTCTTCTGGTACGAAGAAGCCGGCGATCCGCTGGATTTCGAATTGCAGGCGACCCTGCGCAACTACTACGACAAGCCGATGGCAACGGGCGAGAATTTGTTCTCCATGCAGGATGCGCGTAACCTGATCCGCTATGGCGGCATGCGCGCGGACCGCGATTACCTGCAATTCGACTGTGCGCTGAGCTACGGTCTCGTCGAATACCTGCGCACGCTCGACATGCTCCATCAACATGGCTGGTCCCGTTCACGCTGCATTCCGCATGGCGGCCATCAGATGTCGCTGAACATTGCAGCGGGTCTTGGCCTCGGTGGCAACGAATCGTATCCGGACCTGTTCCAGCCGTTCGGGGGTTTTCCGGACGGCGTGAAAGTAGTCGATGGTCATGTGACCTTGCCCGAACTTCCGGGTATAGGCTTTGAAGGGAAAAGCGACCTGTATGCGCACATGAAGGCCTTGTCGTCCTGAACACACAGGTTGAGCGCAGGCTCAAGGGTTGAGGCCATTCACACACAGCTAACACCAGGAGACTGAAATGCAGAAACCGATCGAGCTTTCCGGCCGCGACATCCTTCGCGATCCACGTCTTAACAAAGGATCCGCATTCACCGAGGAAGAGCGCCGCAAGTATCACCTCGAGGGACTCTTGCCGCCCGGATCAAGCTCGCTCGAACTGCAGGTGGCACGCACGCATACGGAACTCGCCGCGCTCGACAATGACCTCCAGAAGTACCTGCTCCTCTCCGATCTGCAGGCGAGAAACGAGACCCTGTTCTACGCCACGATCATGTCCGATCCGGCGACCTTCATGCCGCTCGTGTACACGCCGACCGTCGGCGAGGCCTGTCAGAAATTCAATCATATTTTCCGGGCGACGCGCGGCATGTATGTGCCCATCTCGGCGCGCGGCCGCGTGAAGGAGCTTCTCCAGAACTGGCCGGAGAAAGAAGTCCGGTTCATCGTGGTGACGGATGGTGAACGCATCCTCGGACTCGGCGATCTGGGGGTGGGCGGCATGGGCATTCCTATTGGCAAGCTGTCGCTTTACACCGCGTGCGCCGGCGTGCCGCCGCAATATTGCCTGCCGGTCATGCTCGATGTCGGCACGAACAACAGCGATCTGCTCGATGACCCCCTTTACCTCGGCTTGCGGCAGGAACGCGTGCGTGGCGACGAATATCATGCATTCGTGAACGAGTTCGTTGAAGCGGCGCTCGAGTTGCATCCGCAGTGCTGCGTGCAATGGGAAGACTTCGCGAACTTCAATGCCGTGCCGCTGCTTGCGCGTTACAAGGACAAGATCTGCACCTATAACGACGACATCCAGGGCACCGCTGCGGTCGCGCTGGCGGGCATCTTTGCCGCGCTGCATATCTCGAAGCAGAAGCTCGTTGATCAGCGTTTTCTGTTCCTCGGCGGCGGTTCGGCGGGGACCGGCATTGCCGAATTGATCAGCCAGGCAATGGTGCTGGAGGGGCTGACCATAGACGAAGCGCGCGCCCGCAATGCGCTATTCGATGTCAACGGCCTCATGGTGAAATCGCGCACCGACCTTGCTGATTTCCAGAAGCCCTTCGCCGTCGATCACGCGCCTGTAGACACCTTCACCGACGCGGTGAAGGCGCTGAAACCGACCGGCATCATCGGTGTGAGCACAGTGCCCAAGCTCTTCAATCAGCACGTGATCGAAGCAATGGCCGAAATCAACGAACGCCCGATCATCTTCCCGTATTCCAATCCCACCTCCCGCTCGGAATGCACGGCGGAAGAGGCCTACAAATGGTCGTCGGGCCGCGCCATCTTTGCAAGCGGAAGCCCGTTTCCTCCGGTGGAAATCGAGGGGAAGACGTTCGTGCCGGGGCAGGGCAACAACGTCTATATTTTCCCGGCGCTCGGCATGGCCGTGTTCGCCACGCAGGCGAGCCGCGTGACCGATGAGATGTTCATTGCCGCAGCGAAGGCGGTCGCCGAGCAAGTGTCCGACGCGAGTCTTGCGACCGGTTTGATCTATCCGCCGCAAAGCAAGATCTTCGAGGCGTCACTGCATGTGGCCGTGCGGGTAGCCGAATGCATCTTCGATAACGACCTCGCACGCGTGCCGCGACCTGACGACATCACCGCAATGATCCGCGATTGCGCTTACAAGCCGGCTTATACGCTCTAGGCCGGCTGCATCAGGCGAGAGCAGCCCTGATCCGCGCGATCGCATCGATCTCCGGTGCGCCTTTTGCAAGTCGATCGCGCGGGCACCATGGATAGGGCAAGTCCTGCGCCCATTGGAGGATGGGTTCGGCCGTTTCTTGCGGCAAGCTCATCATTTCTTCGATGGTGATCCGCAGCGCCCGCACGCGCCCGGTATCATCGGCCGTCCATTCGTACCGGCCGAACCCGGCGCGCGCCGATCCTGTCTCTTTCTCCGACATGCACACAAGCCAGTCGCACTCGAACATGGTTTCGGCGCCTGGTTTTTCACCGATACAAAACGTATAGACGTTTTCATAACGCACTGCGAATTCGCTGACCAGCACATCGGAAATGGCTTTCGCGCCCTTCACGGCCGGCGGAAACGCGATGTCCCGGGTATTGATTTTCATCGTCAATTCGGCGTCGGCGGCGAACGCCTGGGCGATCAGATGCGGCCGGTTGCCATCCTTCGCGCGAATGTAAGTTTCGATGGATTTTTGAAGCGTGATCATGTGAAGTGCCTGCGCGCGAGGGACGAGCCGTCAAGTGTAAGGTCGCACTAAGTCCGCGGCCCGAAAGGCCCCTGCGCCTTGATGGACAAGGCATCCAGCGCATCGGCAGGTCACTTCCGCGCAGCCGGGCGTTGCCTAAGTTGTAGGGAATCACTTCCTCGAACGCAACTTTTCGCGTAGATTTGCGACCGCGAAACAAATGTCACCCCGGTAAAGTAAGAGGAATCCATCCATGTCCACGGCCAAGCGAATCCGCGAAGTGTCCAAGCTGAGCGGCGATTTTCTGCTGCGCTCAGGCAAGCGCAGCAATACCTACTTCGATAAATATCGCTTCGAATCCGATCCGTCCCTGCTCAAGGAGATCGCCGAGGCGATGGTCCCGTTGATCCCGCCCGGCACGGAAATCCTTGGTGGCCTCGAGATGGGCGGGATTCCGATCGTGACGATGCTGAGCCAGGCAACCGGCCTGCCCGCGGCGTACATCCGCAAGGAAGCCAAGGAATACGGCACGTGCAAGTACGTCGAAGGTGCGGATCTGACCGGGAAAAAGCTCGTGCTGGTGGAAGATATCGTGTCGAGCGGTGGTGCTATTGCCGATGCAACCGCGAAGCTGCGCGCTGACGGTGTGCCGGTTTCGGTGACGTTGTGCGTGATCGATCGAGAAAGCGGCGGCAAGGAAATGCTGGAAGGCATCGGCATTGAACTGAGGTCGCTTTTCACGTTTTCGCAAATCGAAGGCGCTTAAGCTCTTTCCAGCACACTCCTTATGCAGCTTCTTGATCACGTGTCGATTGGCGTGCCCGATATGGATGCTGCCCGGCGTTTCTACGATGCCATCATGGACGCCCTCGGCGCTGCGAAAGTCTACGACTTGCCGCATGCGCTGGGGTACGGCGAGCGTTGCACGCCGAAGGATGCGGCGTCGACCTGTCTTGCGGTGTATCTCGACCACGGGCAAGTAACGGATTCGAAACGCCACTGGTGTTTCAAGGCTGCGTCGCGCGAACAGGTCGATGTGTTTCACGCTGCAGGGCTCGCTGCGGGGGGGCGCTCGGATGGTGAACCCGGTTTGCGCGCTGATTACCATGCCGGATATTACGCTGCGTTCCTGTGCGACCCGGCGGGTAATCGCGTAGAAGCGGTTTGCCATCTTCTTGCGTGAGCGGCTGTTCAAGCCTGCGCGCTGCCCGAAAAATAGTTGTATGCGCCGGAGGAATCGTCGTCGGTGATGGGCTGTTCGCCGCTTTTATCGATGATCCTCTTTCCCTGACGTTTGAGCACGAAGCGCGGTCTGCCCGCGCGTGAATCCACGCTGAGATGGGTGATTCCGACGTGGACATCGATCTGCCTGTCCGAATCCGCGCCCGGCAATTGCACGATCAGCGTGGCGGGGGCTGTCAGGAACACCGATACGTGGATACGCGTCGAGAGCGGCGTTTGACTCTGCGGTGGCGTGCCCGCAGCCGAAGCCGGCGGATTCAACCGATAAAAATAAAACAACTGGTCGCGCAAGATCGCCGGTTGTTTACCGGTCTTGAACCACTGAATGTAATAGGCGCTGGCATCGAGGTAAGCCGCGTGCGAGGGCAACTCCCCAAAGCGGTCATCGTAGACATGAGCACGGCCGGCAGCTCCGGCAGGCATGGGCAAGGGCGCCACATACGTGGACTCGGCCCAGTCGTTCCACGTCACGATCTGCACCCACGACGCATTCGATGCGATCGCCGCCTCCCATTCGGCTGCCATGCCCGAGAAACCCTCCGTCTCGAACGCACGATAATTCGTGCCCGCAGGCAATCCGCGATAGTACGGCGTCACCGGCGCCATGAAGAGCTTGCCGTGTGCACGCAGTTCTGGGCCAAGAGACTCGACGGAATCCGCGATCAGCTCCGGCAAACCTGCTGCTCCGAAGTAGAAATACCCATCGGCGGTTCCTAGCCGCTGCACGATTTGATCGGCTGCAACGGGCGTGATGAGTCGCTCTCCGGTCTCGGGGAAAAAGTGCGGCACGAAGAACGCACCAAGCCTTCGGGCGTGGTCTATCAGCGCGGCGCCATTGCTGAATCCTTTGCCTCCGGCAGCGTATGCCGAAAGAACCGGTTTGCCATCCATACGTAATTGCGCTTTCAGGTCGCGCGTACTTTCGACTATATCGTCGATCTCGTCCTGCGCGTGGCCATCGGCGGAAACAAAAAGCGTGAAGTCGAAATCAAGGCTCCCGGCCGCTTCATACATGCTCATCACACGTTGCTTGTATTGCGGTTCGCTTCGGTGCCAACCGCCGCAATTCAACGCGAAGCCATCGATTCCGCGTGCGTGTGCATCGCGCATTTCAGATCGATAAGACTCGATGCTCGCCTGTCGTCCGCCCCGCGGCCATGCAACCATGTAATGAGCGAAGACTCGTTTGCGATTTTCGTCGAGACCTGATAACGGCGCAATGGCGCGAGCAGTGATGGGCACCGGCAATGCGCAAGACAGCGACAAGCAAGCGAGTATCAAGCGACGGCGGCTTTGGAGAGGACCTGGATTCACGACGGCGACCAAGAGAAGTGTCGCCGTCATGGTAGCTGCATCGCGCGGCGCATGCTGCTTGGAATTGCCAGGGAAACGAGCTTCGAAACCGACCGTGCAATTGTGAATGAGAATGCGCGCACAACCTTGTCTACGCTACTTCGTCAATGATCAGGTATCCAAACGTATAGAGGGATTCGCGAGATGACAGGATGAAAAAAAGCCCATCGCTCACGATGGGCCAAGCTGCAGTCACTTACACCACTCACAACACGTCTTTGGGAAAAGACGCACCTTCAGTTTAAACGCGCTTGCTGTCCGCTTGGTTGCGGAGCCGCTTACATGCATTACGCGGCGTGACAGGCGTCGAAACAACACGGCGAAGTGGAACGCGGCTTGCGATTGAGCAATGGTGAACACTTTCAGTTCACGGGCAGGCATCTGGGTCAGGCTTACACTTTCAAATTCGTAAGCTTGTACGGGCATACTGCCACTACCCGTTACTCTATGGAAAACATTATGAAGAAGATCGCTCTCACGCTTACAGTCGCGATATCGACGTTCTGCGCAATTGCTCCTGCGTTTGCCGCTGATAATCATCACCATCGCGAATGCCATAAGGTGAAGGTGCATCACCACTGGGTTAATCGATGCCACTGAGCTGAGCTTCCTGCTAGAAGCCTGGCGCCGGTAAGCCGTTCCTTCGCGGGAACGGCTTTTGCGCTTTATGGAGCGATTAAAGGTGCTGTAATGGCAATAGAATAGGCGCTTAGCGGGAACACATTAAAATAAGCCTACAGTGTAACTGCGGCGGGTGCACACTTGTAGTTAGCGGAATCTAACGCTGAATGCCCGTTTTGCAGACCGCAGCCTTGAAGGAAGATGGAACCCCGGCGGCAACGCTGGCGATTCCGGCCACCAAGCATGTAAAAAGGTCATGGTGAAATGCCGAAAACCATCGCCCGAGCGTTGGAAGCCTTCGAATGTTAAAGAAACCGACCATTTTCTTTCGGCTAAGAGCGGCATTGGCGCGCCACCCGAACGCAATCAGTCTTGGAAGCATTGCATTCTCGATCATCGTGCTCGTCTCTGCGATGGCGATTCTCCTGCAAGCGCGAAACGACGCGACACTTCGTGCAACCGAAAATGCCGACAACCTCGCGCGCGTGCTGGAACACGACATCACGCACACCACCGAACTCACGGATCTATCGATCCAGGCTGCCGTCGACGGCGCGGAAGACGCGGACGTCATGCAGTTGCCGCCGCGTTTGCGCAACGAGTTGCTGTTCGATCGGTCCGCCAGCGCAAGCCGCTACATAGGTTCTTTCCTGTGTCTCGATGCGCATGGAAAGATCATCGTCGATTCGTCGAGTATCGTGCCGCGTGGTAACAATCTCGCCGACCGTGTCTGGTTCACCATCCACCGCGACAATCCGGGCATTGGCTTATATGTCAGCCGGCCGCTACAGTCGCGTCTGATTCCGGGTGAAGTCGATCTGATGTTCAGCCGCCGCGTCAATCGGCCCGATGGATCGTTCGCCGGCGTGGTCGTCGCGGCGTTCCGGCTGGACTACTTCAAGAACCTGCTGTCTGGCGTTAGCGTCGGGCCGGGCGGCATCATCACGCTGCTTCAGGACGACGGCCATGTGATCCTGCGTTATCCCAACGACGGAACCCGCGTCGACGAGAACTTCGCCGGGCGCAAGAATTTTGAGCGGTTCAAGTCGACGGGCGTCAGCTCGTTCTTCGGTGTATCGAAGGACGGTACCGAGCGGCTTTACAACTTCCGGCGCTTCGAGAAGCTCAAGATGATCGTGATCATCGCGCCAACGAGCCATTACGTGTTCGCGGACTGGAACAGCCGGGCGTGGTACATCGGCGTTGTGACACTGCTGCTGGTCTTCGGGCTGGTGTCGGCGGCGCGGCTGTTATCGGTCGAGTTTCAGCATCGGCTGGAAGTCGAGGCGCGTCTGCGCAACATGACACGGGTGGATGGACTTACCGGACTGAGCAACCGGCGCAATCTCGATGAACGTCTGCTGTTCGAATGGCACAGGTCGAAACGTTCGGGCGAACCGCTGGCTATTCTATTCGTGGATATCGACCGCTTCAAAAGTTACAACGATACCTACGGACATCAGTCCGGCGACGACGCGCTGACCGCTGTCGCGCAGGCGATTGCGAAAATCAGCCAGCGTCCTGGCGATATCACCGCGCGTTTCGGCGGGGAAGAGTTTGTCGTGGTGCTGCCGGGAACGAACAGCAAGGGCGCCACGCTCGTTGCTTCGGCGATCCATTGCGCCGTGCACGCGCTTTCGATTGAACATACGGGCAGCGAGCACGGCATGATTACGGTGAGCATCGGAGTTGCATCGACGCAGGCAGACGATATCGCCGATGCGCTCGCGTTGATCAGGGCGGCTGACCGCGCTGCTTATCGCGCGAAGGCCTCAGGCCGGAATCAGACGAGCGTGGCCGGGCCTTATAGCGATGAAGTGCTGATCAGCTAGCAATGCGGGCAGCAACTCAGCTTGCGCGCAGCGTCAGCGCGTCATCTCATTTCAGCAACCCGAACACGGCGACCCCATTTGTCGTGCCGACATAGACCTTCCCGGCTGCGATCATCGGCGTGATGAACTTGTTGCCAGCGCCGAACTGATCGCGCGCGCCGGCCTGATTGCTGTTGTACAACTCGTGCGCGAGGTTGGTGGCGTCGTAGGCGTGCAGCGCTGCGACCGTGCCATTTTCCGCCGCCCACACAATACCGTTGCTGGCGCCGTTCGCCGAGATGGCGGGCGTTGCGCCGGGATAAGGAAACCGCGTCGGGCTCCGCGAGGACGCCGCGGTGGCGAGCAGTGCGTTAGTGACAGGCAGCGCCTTGAGCGCATCGGTCTGTCCGCCGTAATAGACCACGTTGTTGTAGTACGCAGGCGACCCCCAGATACCACCGGCCAGGACCCCGGTCAGCGTTTGCCAGATGTTGTTCGACGTCGGGCTGAACTTGCCCATGTTGTCTCGATCGACCACGTAGATGTTGTTGTCCTTGCCCGCGCCCACCGCCAGATGCTTGACCGTCCCGTTCGCAGTGGTTTGATCGGGCAGCAGCATTGCGCCTCCTGAGCCGAAATCGTTGTCGGCAGCAGCTTGTGCCACGACATCCGACATGGCGAAGTAGTCGGTGACGGCCGGCGTGGCGGTTGCGGACAGCTTGATGAACGCATCGCCGAGATCACCGTCTGCCGGGAAACCCTGCGCGTTCAGATTCGTGCCGAAGGTGCCGTTGCCATCGATGAAATAAATCGATGTCCCGTCCGACGCCATGCCCGAACCCGCCATCCAGATCGATCCCTGGCTGCCGTTCGGCGTCACGGGAAGCGCGCTGGTTTGCTTGAGCGTAGCCGCGCTGTAGGTCATCAGCCAGCCGTTGTAGCTGCCTGACATGCAGTGCGCTGTCCACCCCATGTAGATGTTGCCGTTGACGAGCGTCAGCGCCGCACGCACCGTGTGCAGGGCCGGATTGAAAGTCAGAACTCCGTTGACGCCTTCTGCGCCGGTGCCTGGATAGGTTGCAGAAATTTCAGTTGGGCCCCCGAACAATTCCGCACCGGTCGCAAGATCGATTGCATGCAGGCGGTGATGAACGTTGCCGCTCGCGTCCGTGCTCATGGCAACGGCATAGAGCGCGCCGTTCGCACCGCGCGACCGGTCGATGACCGGCGTGGCCGTAATCCCGATCTCCGGCGTGAGGTCCTGGCAACCGGTATCGAGGCTCGGCGTTTCTCCAGCACCGGCCAGCGATTTTTGCCACAGTGCGGCACCGCTGTCGGCGTCATAGGCATAGACGCTGTCGTGCTCAGTGACCACGTAGACGACGTTATGCGTCGCGGCGCCTATCGTCAGGCTGGTGACGAAGAGCGGCTGGCCATCGACCTTGCCGTCAGCGGGAAGGAAGCGCAGTTTGCCGAACGTTGCCGAATTGACATTAGCGAGCGTGAGTGTTGTTTCCGCCAGCATCTGACCGGTTCGCGCGAGGTCGTTGTGATGCATCAGCACGTCCGTTGCAAAGGAGGGGACGGGCGTTGGCGTGGTGGTCGTCGAACCGGAGTTCGTGCCGCTGGACGCGGGCGTGCTGGGCGTGGCGGGGGTGGCGGGTGTCACGGCGGGTGTGGTCGCGGATGGCGCCGAGCTCGCGCCTGGACTTGCGGCGGTTCCGCTGGCACCGCTGGCGCCGCTCGCACCCCCCGCACTGGCCGATGTGGAAGGACTGCCGCCTGAACCGCCGCCACATGAACCGAGGCATACCGCGATCAGCAATCCTGCACAACTCTCGAACAGACGACGCTGACAGACTGCGTAAACAGCGAATTTGGAGTGCAGAGATTTCACGGCGGTTCTCCCGTGGCAGATGGACACCACAGCACGTGATACCCGCATCGTTCTCGCACGAGTTACTCGTTTCTGATCAGCATGACGAAGCGGCGTGTGGTGTCCCCGATCAGCAAGAAAAGCGCCCGACCAGGCGATGATCCTGCCTGCTTAAAAAGGGCTTAGCTCGCCGGTGCGAACGAGGTTTTCAAACCGCGAATATCAGATGAATGACCTGTTGAAGATGCTCGGGAGCAGAGAGAACCGTATGATGAAAAACGAGGCCCAAGCCGGGCTTGGGCGCGACCCACGACCTCATTGCAAACCGGCAACCACAGCGTCGGCGAACCGCTTCAAATAAACAGGCGAAGCGTCGGTGATTGCCCAGAACACCATCCCGTTCTGCCGCCACTTGATCAGTGAATACCCTTCACTCGTCTCGGTGGTCATGGCTGCAGGCACCGCTGCATGACCTGCGGTATCAGGGAAAACATAGAGATCGATAGGGTGTTTGAGGTAGTGATAAATCATGACAGCCACCGGCCGATGATCTACATAGTCAAGTCTTCCACCAACCAATGGAAATCCTTGCGCTTGTGGGTCGACCACAGGAGGTGCGTAATCAATGCGCCCGTTGAACCACGGCTTCACCGTATGCTGGTCGCTTGAGAGCACATCCATGGTCCGCGACGACATCAGCGCCCGCACGTGGCTCGCAACGATCTCCTGTTCGATCCCGTTCGTTCCACCGGGACGTTGAAAGAACATCATCGAGAAGAACACCAGCGCGCATGCGCAGATCCCGGTGATACCCCCGCCGGCGAACAGCAAGCCTGCAGAGCGCATCGGCCAGCGCAACGAGAACCACCGCTTCTTTTCGTGTTGTTCGTTCAGCCGTGCGCGCACCTGAGCGTGCAGCGACGAAGGCGCGCGTTCGTACAGCGATCCATCGCGCAGCTTCTCGGCGAGTGACACGTTGTTTTCAGTTTCCACGCTTGGACTCCTCGGCGCCGGCAGGCGGTGTTTTCACCAGACGAATGGCAGGGTATTCCGGATTGCCTTGCGCTATGCGCACTGCACTGCACAACAGTCGCCGCGCGCGCGAGAGCCGCGACATGACCGTGCCAATAGGAATGCCCGCA
The DNA here is from genome assembly GCF_001577465.1 of Burkholderia sp. PAMC 28687. Lineage (NCBI taxonomy): Bacteria > Pseudomonadati > Pseudomonadota > Betaproteobacteria > Burkholderiales > Burkholderiaceae > Burkholderia > Burkholderia sp. PAMC 28687. The sequence goes on along the minus strand of NZ_CP014507.1, from coordinate 788,872 downwards.
ACCTGCGCCACGTCCTTGTAACTCAAGTCCTCCAGTTCACGCAGCACGATCACCTCACGAAATTCCACCGGCAACATGGCAAGCGCGCGATGCACGAGATCAGTCTCGTCCTGTCGCACCGCCATCTTCTCGGGGTCGTCGCCGCTTTCGTCGGACCAGCCGGGAAGCTGTTCATCGACTTGCAGCGAGTCGTCGTAGGGCGTGGAGTCCGCCTGATGACGATGCTTGCGCCACTCCGTGAACCACGTGTTACGCACGATCGCGAGCAGCCATGCGCGCGGGTTGTCACCGGTATATCCATCGAAGAAACGGAAAGCCCGCAGGAAAGCTTCCTGCACGACGTCGTCAGCTTCGGTCGCGCTGCCGCTCAACCAGCGGGCGAGGTTATACGCCGCGTCCAGATGCGGCAGCATCACCTGATCGAAGCGATTCGGCGGGGACTTCCCCATCGGCGTTCTCCTGACTACTCCAGCTGCGAAAGGACGCAAGCACTCGATCTAACTTACCGGCGCTGACATCGATTTATTCCCCGTTACGCGAGTTTGCGGAAAAAATAACCCTGGAATAAGGCAGGGCGTATTGCAGTTCGATGAGCATGGGGCAATCAAACCCATTTCCAACACTACAAGGAACCCGTCATGCCCGACATCACGAAAGATACAGCGGAGCCCGAATCACTCGGCGAACATGGCGCCAAAAGGCGCACCGCGCTGAGCTGCATGGCGTGGGCCGGCGCCGGCATGCTATGGACGCTCAGCGGTGGCGTCCCCGGCTCGAAGCTTTTGGGCGGCACGGCGCAAGCAGCCCAGGTCGACACTCACGCGTTCAGCTTCGTGCAGGTCAGCGACAGTCACATAGGCTTCAGCAAGGACCCGAATCTCGATCCGGCGAGCACGCTTAAGGAAGCCGTCGACAGGATCCGCGCGTCGAACGAGAAACCTGCATTCATGATCCATACCGGCGACATCAGCCATCTGTCAAAGCCGGGCGAGTTTGATACGGCCGCGCAAATCATCGGCAGCGCGGGACTCGATGTCCACTACGTGCCTGGCGAACACGACGTACTGGTCGACGACGGCAATGCGTATTTCGAACGCTTCTCGAAGCCCGCCGATAAAAAATGGTACAGCTTCGACCAGGGCGGGGTTCATTTTATCGGTTTGACGAATGTGCTGAACATGCGCGGCGGCGGCCTGGGTTATCTCGGCGATGAACAACTTGCATGGCTGAAACAAGACCTGGCGCGCCGTTCGAGCAGCACGCCGCTTGTCGTGTTTGCGCACATCCCGCTGTGGTCGTTGTATCCGCAATGGGGATGGGGCACCGATGACAGTGCGCAAGCATTGAGCATGATGAAACGCTTCGGGTCTGTGACGGTTCTGAACGGCCACGTGCATCAGGTGGCGCAGAAGGTGGAGGGCGACATCAGCTTCTACTCGGCAATGTCAACAGCCTTTCCGCAACCTGTGCCGGGCACGGCGGCAGGCCCCGGTCCAATGAAAGTTCCTGCCGACACGCTGCGCACCTTGCTCGGCGTTCGATCCGTGAATTACGTGCCAGGTCACATGGAACTTGCCGTCGTCGACACGAGGTTGAGCGTATGAACCTTCTTTCTACTCTACGGGTGGTACGGATTGCAACGCTGCTTATCGCAACCAGCGGTGCAACGGGTCCTGCATTTGCCGATGTAGGACCCACGGCCGCGGTCGTCATCGATAATTTTTCGTTCAGTCCCGCGCAGTTGTCGGTGGCGGCCGGAGCGACCGTGACGTGGGAAAACCGCGACGATATCCCTCATACCATCGTCAACGATGCTACGCCGCGCACGTTCAAGTCACCGCCGCTCGACTCCGGCGAGAAATTCTCTCAGGTGTTCGTCAAGCCCGGTACGTATAAGTACTTCTGTTCCTTGCACCCGCATATGACGGGGACGATCGTCGTGAAATAGGCAAGCACGCAATCACGCACCATGCCGCACGCCCACGCGATACCAGGTGACCTGCCTGTACGTTTCGCCAGGGCTCACGATCACACTGCCGGCATCCGGCATGTTGACCTGGTTTGGAAACGCGCCCGCCTGCAGGCACAGGCCGGCGTGTTTGCCGTAGCGCCGGCCATGCCGTCCGACGATGCCATCGAGATGATTGCCCGTATAGAACTGCACGCCGGGTGCATTCGTGCCCATGGTCAGTTCGCGGCCGCTGCCCGGGTCGTAAAGGCGCACCACGGGCCTGTGTGAATCACCGCGTTCGCCCACTACATAACAATGATCAAAACCACCTGCGCGCGACAACTGATCGTGCGGCCAGTCGAGCCGTGCACCCAGCGGGGCGCTCGCGCGAAAATCGAACGCGTGGCCCGCGACTTCGGCGCGGCCCTCGGGGATCAGGGCGGCATCGACTTCAAAAAAGGTATCGGCGTCTATGGAGATGACATGGCCGCGGATATCGGCTGTGTCGTCGCCCGAGAGATTGAAGCACGCGTGGTTCGTGAGGTTGACGGGCGTCGGCGCGTCGGACACCGCTTCGTATGCGAGCGTGAGCGTGCCGTCGTCGTCCAGCGTATAGCGCAACGTGGTCGATACCGCGCCGGGAAATCCCGCCTCACCTTCCGGCGATTCATGCGTGAGTTCGATACCGCCATCGACTTCCTGCGCGTCCCATAACGCCCGGTGAAACCCCGCCGCGCCACCATGCAGCAGGTTGCCGCCTTCGTTGCGATCGAGCGAATAGGCCACGCCGCCAAGCGCGAAGCGCGCGTTCTCGATGCGGTTCGCCCAGCGTCCGATCACGCCGCCAAGGTACGCATGGCCGGCGAAGTATTCGGCGGGGGTGTCGTGGCCCAGCAGCACGTCCGCCACGCGGCCTGCGCGGTCGGGCGCGTTCCATGAAACCAGCGTCGCGCCCAGGTCACTGATCGCCACGCGCATGCCGTGCGCATTGCGCAGCGTGAACAGCCGGGCGACATCGCCGCCGGGCAGCGCACCCCAGCGTTCGGCGCTTACGCGGACAGAGCCTGGTCGGGCGATGGTAGGCATGGCAGCAAGGTTCATGAAAGAGGGGTCAGCCGGTCTGGTCGCATGGCGCGACGGGCAGCCGCTCCTGATACTCGCGCGGCGTGCAGTCGAGCTCGCGCCGGAATACGGCGTACATGTATTGCAACGACGTAAAGCCACATCGGATGGCGACTTCCGCGCTGGAAAGGTCGTGGCGCGCGAGAAGCTGCTTCGCGACATCGAGCTTGTGGTTAAGGATCTCCTGATGCACCGTATGACCGAGTTCACGCCGGAAATAATCCTCAAGCGAGGAGCGCGATACGCCAACATAATCGGCCACCTGTTCGGTCTTGATGCCCTGGCACGCGTACTGCCGGATGTAGTGGCGAGCACGCATGACATAGGGGCTCGAAACCGGTTGATGGCGTGTCGATTCAAGCACGTTGATGCCGACAGGCGGCACGAGAATCCGTCTGCCATGGAATCGGGCACCGCCCAGCATCTGATGAAGCAGATGCGCGGCGGTTCGGCCCATTTCTTCGGTACCCTGAATGACTGAAGAAAGCGGAATGCGTGTAAGCGAGCGCGTCAACGGATCGTTGTCTATGCCGATGATCGCAACCTGTTCGGGCACGGGTATGCCCGAAATAAGGCACGCCTGAAGCAAGTGACGCGCGCGGGCATCGGTGACGGCGATTACACCAACGGGCTTCGGCAGACTCTCCAGCCACGATGTCAGTTGCGCACTTGCCTGACTCCAGACCGGCGCGCTGGTCGGCAATCCGCGATGAATATCGGCTTCAAGTCCATCCGCCGCAAGCAGCGCCTTGAATGCCAATTCCCGTTCCTGCGCCCAGCGGTTCTCGGGCGACTCCGGCAGGCTATAAAGCGCGAAACGCTGCAGGCCCGCGCCTATCAGATGGGTGTACGCCAATGACATGAGCTTGGCGTTATCGGTGGCAATGTAAGGCAGGTTGGCCGGATAACATGCGGAGTCTGCATACGATGAACCCACTGCAACCACGGGCAACTGCGAATCGCCGAGCGCTTCGGCCACGGCGGGATCGTCGAAGTCCGCGATGATGCCATCGCCTTCAAAGCGTTCAATCCCGTTAAGCCGGCAGCGGAAATCCTCCTCCAGGAACAGGTCCCACGCAACGCGCGTAGAGAGCAGGTAGTTGCCAATGCCCGTGATCACCTCGCGGTCATACACCTTGTTCGCGTTGAACAGCAGCGCGATCCTGTGCGAAGCCTGAGCGGTCTGGGGTCGTGTCATCGAGCTCCGGACGGGTCTCGCGCCGCATTGCAGCGAGATGCCCGTCATCTCCGTTGCGGCGCAATATGCGCCTCTGTGTTTTGTTCTCGCCGCTTTTTAGCGTTTGCTGATTCTAGGCCTCGTGACAGGTCTGCCGCCAGCCTGATTTCCACTTAGCCCAAGAATCACCATGCGCGCTGGCGGATTTCGCAATTGCCCCGAGGCGGACCAAGCTGGCAGCATGGCGTCACATTAAAAGACGGAGACGCCCATGTCGTATTTCGAACACCTGCCGGCCGTGCGCTATGAAGGCCCTGAGTCCGACAACCTGTTTGCCTTCCGTCACTACGACCGCGACAAGCTGGTGCTCGGCAAACGCATGGAAGATCACTTGCGGCTCGCCGTCTGCTACTGGCATTCCTTTGTGTGGCCGGGCGTGGACATGTTCGGGCAGGGCACGTTTCACCGGCCGTGGCAGCAACCCGGCGACGCCATAGAACGTGCGCATCTGAAGGCCGACGCCGCCTTCGAGTTTTTCGCAAAACTCGGCGCGCCGTACTACACCTTCCACGATACCGACGTCGCCCCCGAAGGCGACAGCATCAAGCACTACGTCAACAACTTCAAAGGCGTGACCGACTATCTTGCGGCCAAGCAGGAAGAGACGGGTATCAAGCTGCTGTGGGGCACGGCAAACCTCTTTTCGCATCCGCGTTATGCTGCGGGCGCTGCAACCAGTCCGAATCCTGAAGTGTTTGCTTTTGCGGCCACGCAGGTTTTTCAGGCGCTGGAAGCGACGCATCGTCTTGGTGGCGAGAACTATGTGCTGTGGGGCGGGCGCGAAGGTTATGACACGCTGCTGAACACCGACCTCAAGCGCGAACGCGACCAGCTCGGTCGCTTTCTCAACATGGTCGTGGAGCACAAGCACAAGACCGGCTTCAAGGGCGCTCTGCTGATCGAACCGAAGCCGCAGGAGCCGACCAAACATCAATACGATTACGATGTCGCCACCGTCCACGGGTTTCTCACGCAGTTCGGTTTGCAAAATGAAATCCGCGTGAACATAGAAGCAAATCATGCAACGCTCGCGGGTCATTCATTTCACCATGAGATCGCGACGGCTTATGCGCTCGGCATCTTCGGCAGTGTCGATGCGAACCGCGGCGACCCGCAAAATGGCTGGGATACCGATCAATTTCCGAATAGCGTTGAAGAGTTGACGCTTGCGCTCTATGAGATCCTGGAGCACGGCGGCTTTAGCACAGGCGGCATGAATTTCGATGCAAAAGTGCGGCGCCAGAGCGTTGCGCCGGAGGACTTGTTCTACGGCCATATTGGCGCAATCGACGTCATTGCGATTGCCCTGGAACGAGCGGCCGTACTGATTCAAAACGACAAGCTGGAGGAATTCAAGAAGCACCGTTATGAAGGCTGGGATACGGAATTCGGCCGCAAGATTCTCTCGGGCGGTTACTCTCTTGAATCGCTTGCCATTGACGCACTCGGACGCCGCGTTAACCCTCAGCATGTGAGCGGGCAACAGGAGTATCTGGAGAACATCGTCAACCGGGCGATTTACGGCTGACGTTCAAGTCTGAAAACCTCAAGGAAAAACGTTAAAGCGCCCGGCTGATTTCGCAATTGCGTCAGATGCGGGTAAAGGCGAGGCTAAGCAAAAATCCAAAGACACAAGCTTTCGTAAAACGACGACCGTGAACACGAATTCGCGGCGCACGCAGTAGATTCCGCCGACGTCTCTTTCTCTCGCACATGCGTGGCCGTGACCGGCTACGCAGGGGATGCATCGGCTAGTCAACCATAAAAAAGGAGTGAGACATGAAGTCTGCAATGCGGAAGTCTGCAATGCGCCGTTCAATTCTGGCCACGTTCGCGTGCGGTGCGATGTTCGCCAGCGTATCCCTGATTCCATCGCTGGCGCATGCCAGTAAGGACAAACCCGAGATAGGCTTTTGTATCGATGACTTGCGGGTCGAGCGTTGGTCACGCGACCGCGACTATTTCGTTGCAGCAGCGACCAAGCTGGGCGCGAAGGTATCGGTGCAATCCGCCGATGCCAGCGAGGCGCGTCAGATCTCGCAGATCGAAAATCTGATCTCGCGCGGAGTCGATGTCATCGTGATCGTGCCTTTCAATTCGAAGACGCTCGGCAATGTAGTTGCCGAAGCGCACAAGGCGGGTATCAAGATCGTGTCTTATGACCGCTTGATTCTCGATGCAGATGTCGATGCCTACATTTCCTTCGACAACGAAAAAGTCGGCGAAATGCAGGCGCAAGGGGTCTTCAACGCGCAGCCCAAGGGCAATTACTTCTTGCTGGGCGGCGCACCGACCGACAACAACGCGAAGATGTTGCGTGAAGGTCAGATGAAGATTCTGAAGCCGGCCATCGATCGCGGTGACATCAAGGTCGTCGGTCAGCAATGGGTGCCGGAATGGAGCGCCGCAACCGCGCTGCGCATCACCGAAGATGCGTTGACGGCGAACAACAACAAGATCGACGCTATCGTGGCATCCAACGACGGCACAGCCGGCGGCGCCATTCAGGCGCTTGCCGCGCAGAAACTGGCGGGCAAGGTGCCCATTTCGGGCCAGGACGCAGACCTGGCCGCAGTCAAGCGCCTCGTTGACGGCACGCAGACCATGACGGTGTACAAGCCGCTCAAGCTGATTGCGGGCGACGCAGCCAAGCTCGCTGTCGATCTGGCGAAAGGACAGCCGCCTGCCTTCAACGCCAAGTACGACAACGGCAAGAAGCAGGTCGATACCGTGTTGCTGCAGCCGACGCTCCTGACGAAGGCCAATGTCGATACCGTCATCAAGGATGGTTTCTATACCCAGTCGCAACTGGCTGGCAATTGACACTTGGTGCATGGATGAGCGGCGCGTGAGGGTCTGAAGAGCGCTTCTATAACGGCCTTCACGCGCAATCACGTCAGGGACATATGCATGGCAAACGCGCTGCTGGAAATGCACGGCATCGTCAAGACGTTTGGCGGGGTGAAGGCGCTCGACGGTATCGACCTGGTGGTGGCGCCCGGTGAATGCGTCGGCTTGTGCGGCGAAAATGGCGCGGGCAAGTCGACGCTGATGAAGGTCCTTTCAGGCGTCTATCCGCATGGAACATGGGATGGCGAGATCCTTTGGGAGGGTGAGCCTTTACGTGCGATGAACATCCGCGATACCGAGAACGCCGGCATTGTCATCATCCACCAGGAACTGATGCTCGTGCCGCAACTGTCGGTCGCGGAAAACATCTTCCTCGGCAATGAAATCACGCTGAGCGGCGGCCGGATGAACTATGCCGCGATGTATCAGCGCGCCGACGAATTGCTGCGCGGCCTCAACATCAGCGGCATCAACGTCGCGCAGCCTGTGATGAACTATGGCGGTGGTCATCAGCAACTGATCGAGATTGCGAAGGCCTTGAACAAACGCGCGAAGCTGCTGATTCTGGATGAACCATCGTCGTCATTGACGGCAAGCGAGATCAGTATCCTGCTCGATATAGTGCGCGATCTGAAGAAGCGAGGCGTCGCGTGCGTCTATATCTCGCACAAGCTCGATGAAGTCGAAGCCGTTTGCGACACAGTCACTGTGATCCGCGATGGCAAGCACGTCGCCACGCAGCCCATGAAGGGTTTGGGCACGGACGCCATCATCGCGATGATGGTGGGCCGCGAAATCAAGAACCTGTTTCCACGGGAGCCGCATGAGATTGGCGGGGTGATTTTCGAGGCCAGGAACGTAACGTGTCTCGACGTCACCAATGCGCAGCGAAAGCGCGTGGACAACGTTTCTTTCTCGCTGCGCAAGGGCGAGATTCTCGGCGTGGCAGGGCTGGTGGGTGCGGGGCGGACCGAACTGATGCAGGCCATCTTCGGCGCGTATCCCGGGGTGAGCGAGGCGGATGTTTATCTGAATGGCAAGAAACTGAAGATCAGGACGCCCGCCGATGCCATCAATGCCGGTATCGGGATGGTGCCGGAAGACCGGAAGCGCCATGGCATCGTGCCGCAACTCGGGGTGGGTCATAACATCACGTTGGCTGTCCTCACACGCTTCGCAAAGGGCGGCCGTATCGATTCCGCTGCGGAACTCGACACCATTCACACCGAGATGAAGCGGTTGTCGGTTCGCGCCGCGACGCCCATGTTGTCCATTGCGAGCTTGTCGGGCGGCAACCAGCAGAAGGCCGTGCTGACCAAGATGCTGCTGACGAACCCCGCCATCCTGATCCTCGATGAACCCACTCGCGGTGTGGATGTCGGCGCCAAGTTCGAGATCTACAAGCTGATGTTTGCGCTGGCGCGGCGAGGGGTATCGATCATCGTCGTATCATCGGAGCTCAATGAAGTACTTGGTGTGAGCGACCGCGTGCTCGTGATAGGCGAAGGCGAACTGCGCGGCGATTTCATGAACGAAGGACTGACGCAAGAACATATCCTGGCTGCAGCCATTGGCGCGCCATCCCAGGCAACCCCTATCCAAGCGAGCGTCGCATGACACCTGACGTGACTTCGTCCCCAAAGCGCAGCACAGCCGGTAATGTGCGCACGAGCTCCGGTCAACGCTTCAGGCAAGTGTTCACGCGCTATAAGCTGCTTGCGCTGCTGCTTGCGGTTGCGGTCATCTGGATCTTCTTTTCATTCCTGACCGATGGCGCGTTCGTCACGCCGCGAAACCTGTCGAACCTTCTGAGGCAGATGTCGATTACCGGCATGCTTGCATGCGGCATGGTCTTCGTGATCATTGCCGGTGAGATCGACTTGTCGGTTGGATCGCTGCTTGGACTGCTCGGCGGCGTGGCCGCGATTCTCGATGTTTCGTATCACTGGCCAATCCAGTTCACGGTGCCCGCCGTGATGCTGCTTGGCGTCGCGATCGGGCTCTTCAATGGATGGTGGTCCACGTATCTGCGGGTGCCCTCGTTCATTGTGGGTCTCGGCGGGATGCTGGCCTATCGCGGCGTGCTGCTCGGGGTGACAGGCGGCTCGACTATCGCGCCTGCATCGGAGCATCTGGTCTTCATCGGGCAGGGGTACTTGCCCCGACTGGCCGGCAACGCACTGGCACTGGTCATGTTCGTGATACTCGTTGCGTTGTCCGTGCGTCAGCGGCAGAACCGGCAGCGATACAAGCTCGCCGTCGTGCCGCTCTGGCAGGATGGCGTCAAGATAATCGCGGCAGGTCTGGTGCTGGTTGCGTTCGTGACGACGCTGAACCGGTATGGCGGGATCCCGGTGCCTGTACTGTTGCTGCTGGCGCTGCTTGGGATCTTTACCTACATTGCCACGCAGACCGTGTTTGGCCGGCGCATCTATGCCGTGGGTTCCAATCTCGAGGCGACCCGTTTGTCGGGCGTGAATACCAATCGCGTGAAGCTGATGATTTTCGCGCTGATGGGATTGATGTGCGCGCTTGGCGGGCTGATCAACACCGCACGGTTGGCGGCGGGGTCGCCATCTGCGGGGACGATGGGCGAACTGGATGCAATCGCGGCATGTTTTATCGGCGGGACATCGATGCGCGGCGGTTCCGGCACGGTGTACGGAGCGTTGATTGGTGCGCTGGTGATGGCAAGCCTCGACAACGGCATGTCGATGCTCGATGTCGATTCTTACTGGCAGATGATCGTGAAGGGCGGGATCCTGGTGCTGGCGGTGTGGATCGATGTGATCTCAGGGGATCGGCGTTAAGGCGATAACGGGGGCATGCACATGCCCCCGAGCGTCAGGCACTATACGGTCCAATCCAGAATCACCTTTCCGCTCCGCCCGGAAAGCATGGCGGCAAACGCTTGCTGATAATCATCGACCGCAAACCGATGCGTCAGGATCGGCGAAAGATCAAGCCCGCTCTGCAACATGGCCACCATCTTGTACCAGGTCTCGAACATCTCGCGTCCGTAGATGCCCTTGATTTCCAGTCCCTTGAAGATGACCTGGGTCCAGTCTATCGCCATCTCCGCTGGCGGAATGCCCAGCATCGCGACCTTGCCGCCATGATTCATGGCCTCGAGCAGCCCCTTGAATGCACTCGGCACGCCGGACATTTCCAGTCCCACATCGAAGCCTTCCGTCATGTGAAGTTCCGCCATCACATCGCGCAGTGCAGTCTGCGTAACATTCACCGCCCGCGTGGCCCCCATCTTCCGCGCAAGTTCGAGGCGATATTCGTTCACATCGGTAATCACCACATTGCGGGCGCCAACATGCTTGGCAATCGCCACGGCCATGATGCCGATAGGGCCTGCGCCTGTAATCAACACGTCTTCGCCGACGAGATTGAACGACAACGCCGTGTGCGTGGCGTTACCGAACGGATCGAAGATCGCCGCGAGGTCATCGGAGATTTCCGGCGGGATCTTGAAGGCGTTGAACGCTGGAATCACCAGGAATTCAGCGAACGCGCCCGGCCGGTTCACACCGACGCCGACCGTGTTGCGACACAAATGCCGCCGTCCCGCACGGCAATTACGGCAGAAGCCGCACGTGATATGGCCTTCACCCGAGACGCGATCGCCGATTGCGAACCCGCGTACCTCTTGTCCCATTTCCACGATCTCGCCAACATATTCGTGCCCCACATGCATGGGAACGGGAATGGTTTTTTGAGCCCAGTCATCCCATTTCCAGATATGGATGTCGGTGCCGCAGATCGCGGTGCGCGTGATGCGGATCATCACGTCGTTGTGCCCGACCTCGGGCTTCGCCACGTGCGTCAGTGTCAGCCCCGGTGCGCGTTCCAGCTTGGCCAATGCTTTCATGATGGTCTCGATGTCCTAGATGATGCCGAGTGAACGGCCGACACGCGCGAACGCATCGACGGCGCGATCGATTTGCTCCGGCGTATGCGCGGCGCTCATCTGCGTGCGGATGCGGGCGCGACCCTTGGGCACGACCGGAAACGAAAAGCCGATCACGTAGACACCTTCCTGCAGGAGTGCATCGGCCATGCGGGACGCAACCTGGGCGTCGCCGAGCATCACGGGGATGATCGGATGTTCGCCCGGCACGAGCGTAAAGCCGAGCGCGCTCATGGCGTTGCGAAAACGCGCGCCGTTGCTGCTTACACGCGAGCGCAACTCGGCGCCTTCGGCGCTGCCGAGCAGTTCGAGCACCTTGAGCGTGGCCGCGGCAATGCTCGGCGTGAGCGTGTTGGAAAACAGGTAGGGACGGGAGCGCTGGCGCAACAACTCGACAATCTCGCGGCGCGCGGCAACATAGCCACCCGATGCGCCGCCGAGCGCCTTGCCGAGCGTACCCGTGATGATGTCGATGCGCGAAAGCACGCCGCAATGTTCAGGCGTGCCACGCCCATGCTCGCCGATAAACCCCACCGCGTGCGAGTCATCGACCATCACGAGCGCGCCATAACGGTCCGCCAGATCGCAGATGCCGGCGAGATCGGCAATGATGCCGTCCATTGAAAACACGCCGTCGGTTGCGATCAGCTTGAAGCGCGCGCCGGCTGCGTCGGCTTCACGCAGCCTGGTTTCCAGATCGGCGAGATCGTTATTCTTGTAGCGGTAGCGCTTTGCCTTCGACAACCGCACGCCGTCGATAATGCTCGCGTGATTGAGTTCGTCGCTGATGATCGCGTCGGACTCGTCGAGCAAGGTCTCGAACAAGCCGCCATTGGCGTCGAAGCAACTCGAGTAAAGAATGCAGTCGTCCGTTTGCAAAAACGACGCCAGCGCCTGTTCGAGTTCCTTGTGAACGCTTTGTGTGCCGCAGATGAATCGCACCGAGGCCATGCCGAAACCATCGCGGTCGAGGCCTGCTTTCGCTGCTTCGATCAGGCGGGGATCATTGGCCAGGCCGAGATAATTGTTGGCGCAGAAGTTGAGCACTTCGTCGCCGGTGGCGAGCTGGATATCGGCTGATTGAGGACTGGATATGACGCGCTCGGACTTGTAGAAACCGTCTGCGCGGATTTGGTCGAGCGTATTGCGTGCATGTGCAATATACGGATCATGCATGGACTGGTCTCCTGTGTAATGCGAGGTCCGCTGGGCCACTTGTGATGGCTTTGCGTCCAATGGCGGTTTGTTGCGCTAGGCTTCTTGATCAGGCATCAGCTTAGCTGATTTGATCGTGATCCCGAACAGCATTTTGCGGCGGCCGAGCGCCTGAATGCGCCGGCAGAAAAATACGGCGGTGTTGGGCGACAGTATCTGGCACGGCTAGCCGCCCGCCCCCGACCTTAAACTGCCGCGATCATTCCCTGGCCCGCATCCTGGTCCGTCGCGATCGGCGATGCGTCGGCGCAAACCCGGTTACGCCCCGAGTCTTTCGCCCGATAAAGCTGCGCATCCGCCGCTCCGATCACGCTGTCCTCGGTCACGCGCGCTGTGCTGCGTGCACAATCCACGACCACCACGCCGAAGCTCGCGGTAGCACGTATCTCGCGTCCGTCCCATGCTTTCGACGCAGCCATTTCGAATGCCTGCCGGATGCGTTCTGCGAGCGCCGTGGCGCCGGCAATATCGGTTCGCGGCAACAGCAGGACGAATTCTTCTCCGCCATAGCGAATGACGCTGTCCACGTCATGGCGTGTGTGCGCGAGCAACAAGGCTGAAAATGTCCGGATGACTGCGTCGCCGGCGGGGTGGCCGTGACTGTCGTTGATCTGTTTGAACTGGTCGATGTCGCACAGGACCACCGCGAGTTTCGACCGGGTTTCGCGTGCTCGCTGGAGTTCCGCGTTGAACAGCACGTCGGTGAGGTAGCGCCGGTTGAAACAACTTGTCAGGTAGTCGCGAACCGACAGATTCCTGAGCAGCGCGTGCTGGCAGAACTCGTCGCGTGCGAGCCGGTTATGGCGGCGGGCAGTGACGTAGCCGAGGGCGTTGGTAAAAACGAGCAGCATGGACGAAGTCAGCAGCGACGACGGATCGAGCATGCGCGACGCCGAGGAAATGGCGATAAATGCAAACGTCGCCGCCACGCTGATCGCGAGAGCGTAGACCAGCTTGTTCGGAATGAAGTTGTAGGCGACGATCAACATGATGCACATGGACATCTCGTGAACCGACATTCCGCCCGACCGCAGCCACGTGATCAGCATGAAGACCGCGAAGCCGACGATTTCCACTACGCTCGCCGCCGCACGCAGCGCGGGGACGGAATTGCGCTGTGCGCTTGCGGCACGCAAACAGATTGCGCAGGTCAGTCCGACCAGGCAGCGCGCCAAGAACAGCAGGAAAGCCGCCCGGGAATAGCCAAGGGCGCCGACGTCGGTGATGGCGAAGGCGATATAGAAAAGGCTGCAGAAAACGAGCGTCCGCACGAGCGCAGTGTGGTGCGCGACGCGCTGATAACGCTGGAACTCGTGTTCCACCGACGCGTCTTCGAACTCCGACCATAGCCTGTCAAGTTTGAAATTCGTCCCGGCGTCAAACCGTGAAATTTCGGTCAGTTCTGCCATCTCTCGCCATTTTTTCGATGTCGCCGTTTGGGGCAACATGATAAGTCATTTTTATCGTGCGCAAGATAGCGCGCATTGCGATGCAATTATCAGTACGCGAGCGGCCCGATTGAAGGTTTTTATTAGAAGTCGGCCTAGCCGGAAAATAACCTATCTCAAAATACATTAAATTAACTCATGTGCAGCGCGTAAGCTGTCACATGAACAATAGCCTGCCGACCGATACGCTCATCTCTTGTGAAAACGAGCCGATTCAAGCCCCTGGGAGCATCCAGCCGCACGGGGCACTGATCTGTTTCGCCTCGGACGGCCGTATGCTGGCACGCAGCAGCACGGCTGAAACATGGCTGGGCACCTTGCCCGGAATTGGCGAGGCGCTGACTCCGCGCTATCTGAACGCCTCAGCACGCATTGCGATCGATGCCGCCCTTCAAGACCCCAGCCACGCCGGCGACAGCGTCGAGTGGGAAAGAAGTGACGGCATGCGATTTGACCTGGTCATGCATTGGTCCGACGATAACCTGATGGTCGAGTGGGAGCATATCGCCGACCAGACCGTCATGCTGGCACATTACGCAGCGCTCGCCCGGAGCACGATCCGGCGTTTGCAGGAGCGCAAGTACACATCGGTCAACGAAGTGCTGCAGGCCGCGGCGGACACCGTCAGGGTCATGACCGAATGCGACCGGGTGATGGCGTACCGGTTTCTCGCGGACGATAGTGGAGAGGTCATTGGCGAGTCGCGTCGGGAAGACCTGGTGTCGTACCTGTATCAGCGTTTTCCCTCCGGCGACATCCCCGCACAAGCGCGCCGGCTTTATGTGCTGAGTCCGATCCGGCAGATCTCCTCGGTCAACGCTGTCGCTGTGCCGATGGAACCCTTGTTGAATCTTGAAACGAATCGCCCTTACGATCTCAGCCACTCCGTCTTGCGCAGCGTGTCGCCGGCTCATATCGAATATCTGAAGAACATGGGCGTTGCTGCTTCAATGAGCATTTCCATTGTCATCAACGAGCGCCTGTGGGGCATGATCGCCTGCCACCATATGAGCGACCACCGCGTTCCTCATGCAATCCGGCTGTCGTGCATCTTGTTCATGGAAGTGGTGACCATCCTGCTTCAGCAACTCGAACTCGAACAACGCGTCACGGCCGAGCAAAGCGTGCGGGTCCTGGGTGCGGAAGTGGCCTTTGCGATGCGGCAAGCCGACGATCCCGTCGCAGGTCTGGTGGCCGCAGCAAGCGGCATTTCGGCAATGATCGGAAGCGATGCGGTGGCGATTGTCGTCGATGGCCAGACCGTGATGCTCGATGCACCCTGGCTCGTCGATAAAGCGGCGCTCCTTGGTATTGCGGAGCACATGCGCGAAGCGGGTTCCGACTTGATCGTCATTGAATCGCTCGCCGACACGCAGCCGCACCTGATCAGGCCAATGACACCAACGGGCGTTGCCGCGGGACTGCTTGCCATTCAAATGAACGGCGACGCGCGCATCACGATCATCTGGTTGCGCAACGAACTCGTGCAAACGATCAACTGGGCGGGTGCGCCGGACAAAGTGGTCTCGATGGGGCCGAACGGAGCGCGTCTCACGCCGCGCGCTTCGTTCGAATCGTGGAAACAGGTCGTGACCGGACGTTGCCGCGCCTGGACGGAGACCGACGTTTTCGCCGCGCGCGAACTCAAGTCTATTTTGCAGGACGTCGCGCTGCAGCGTTTGCGCGACGCGGATCGCTCCCGGATGATTTTGTTGGCCACGCTCGCTCACGATTTGCGCGATCCGCTGCAATCGGTGGATCTGGCGGTCCAGCTCATGCGCAGCGGTCTGGCAAGCGTGCAAGACGCGGCGCAGCGTGTGGAGGGATCGACACGGCGAATGCAATCGCTCATCACCTACATACTCGATGTCAGCCGCATCAGAGCGGGCATGGGCCTGATCCTCGAGCGCCGGAAAACGCCGCTGACCGAATCATTGAATGCGACGGTCAATCAGCTTCGCCAGACTTACCCGGGCATCACCATAGAATATGCATGTCCTGAACTGGGCGATGCCGAACTCGATGAAGACCGGTTTGCGCAAGCCCTCGGGAACCTGGTCAATAATGCGCGCCAGCATGGGGACATGAGCGAACCGATCCGGATTGCCGGGGCGCTGAATGGCGTCCTCAGAACGATTGCAATTCGCAACCGTTTGTTGCGCAAACAGACGGTGTCGTTTGCGCGACTGGTGGATCCCTTCAAGAGCGGTGCGCTTGCCAGTCCGAACAACAAGGGCGGAATGGGCCTTGGCCTCTACATTGCCAATGCCATCGTCAGAGGCCATGGTGCAACGCTCGATGCAGTCTTCACCGATAATGAAGCGTGTTTCACCGTGACGATTTAGCCTTGCAGGAGGACGGCGGCCCATGAATGACTTCATTTTGCCGCCGCAGGAAAATCGCGCGAAGCTCTGGCGCGAGCCGTCGTTGTTCAATACAGAGTTCCTGCGCGCGACCTATCCGACGCATACCTTCCCGCAGCATTCCCACGACGAATACGCGCTTGGTTTTATCGAACGTGGCGCGCAGATGTTTTCCGAAGGCCAGCGCGAGCGCACGGTCATGCCGGCCGGCACGATCTGCGTGATCAACCCGGGCCAGTTCCACGAGGGCGGCCCGGCGACCGAGGGCGGATGGGACTATCGGATGATCTATCTGCCGCGTTCGGCACTGGCGATCATCCTTGGTATTGAGGGAGCATTGCCGGAAAGTGCCTTACCGTATTTCAATGACCCTGTAATCGACGATCCCGCCTTGGTTCGCGTGATGCGGGCAGCGCATTCGTGCTCGGAATCACCGGACGTGTCGTGGCTGGAAAAAAGCACCCGGCTTACGCTGGCGCTTCGCCAGCTCGCGTCGCGCCACGGACAGGGCGAGCGGCCTGGCTTTCTGCCGGGCGCCGCGTCTGGTGCAGTCACGCGTGCGCGGGAATATATCGACAGTTGCATTGAAGCGAACCCCACACTCGATGAAATCGCCACTGCAGCCGGCCTGAGTTCCTTCCATTTGTTGCGTCAGTTCAAGCTTGCTGTCGGCTTGCCGCCCCACGCCTATCTGATGCAACGGCGCGTCGATCAGGCAAGGCGGTTGTTGCTCAAAGGTCACCCGCTTCGCGAAGTGGCGATCAGGGTCGGCTACGCAGACCAAGCCCATTTCAGCCGTGAATTCCGCCGCTTCTATGGCGTCTCGCCAAGCACCATCCGTTAAATAAACCGCAAGATTCTTCAAATCGCATCGTCAGCCTGCGTCCATGATGGGAATGCGGTTCAAGCCCGTATTTTCAATCACTAGCCGAGGTAACAAGATGCCGTTAGTCAGAGTCGATTTGTCCAGGGATGCATCCCCGGAAGTGGTCAGTGGCATCAGCGATGCCATCTACGAAGCCATGATCACCGTGGCGAACGTGCCCGTGCACGACAAGTTCCAGGTATTTTCGCGTCATGCCGCGAACGAAATCATTTACCCGAAAGAGGGATATCTCGGTGTGAGTTACACGCCGGAGATCGTGTTGATCCAGGTGACATGGAATGCAGGACGCAGCATTGAAGTGAAGAAAGCGTTTTATCTTGCGGTGGCGAATGGCATCCATGAAAGAACCGGCCTGCGAAAGGAAGACATCTGCATCAATCTGGTCGATGTCAACCGCGAGGACTGGTCGTACGGCAACGGAGAGATGCATTACGCACCGAAATAGCGGCCGATCTGGCCGCGAAAACCATTTCGGGCGGCGTCTTAAATCCGGGTTCAATCGAACAACCGGATCAACGATTGAAGGTGGTGTGACCATGAACCCCGCATATCCGGCATTCGCTTTATTGGGTTTGATATGGGGTACGAACTTTCTGTTCATGAAATGGGCAAGCGTGATGATCACGCCCGTGCAGATCGTAGCGTTGAGGGTGCTTTTCGGTTTCGTACCGCTGCTCGTATATGCGCTTTTGTCGCGATCCCTGAAATGGCGCCACGCCCGGCATGCCCACCATTTTGTCGTCATGTCCGTATTGGCCACGGTGGTGTACTACTATGCGTTCGCCAAGGGTGCATCGTTGCTGCCGTCGAGCGTGGCCGGCATGCTGAGCGGCGCCATACCGCTGTTCGCGTTCGTATGCGCCTGGGCCCTGCTTCGTGCTGAACGTCCGACAGGGCGCATGATCGCGGGCGTGGTCTGTGGATTTGCCGGTGTCCTGCTGATCGCCCGGCCATGGGCTGCATCTACTTCGGCCGTGAGCTTGCCGGGCGTGCTTTACATGATTGCGGGCTCGATGAGCGTAGGGTGTTCATTTGTCTATGCGCGCAGGTTTATATCGAAACTTGACATATCCCCGGTCGCGCTTTCCACCTATCAGATCGGGCTGGCACTGGCCATCATTGTGTGCGTAACGGATTTTCGCGGCGTCGCTCGAATCGCAGATGACCTGCGGGCGTTGACCGGCCTCGTCCTCGGCTTGGGACTGCTCGGGACGGGCGCGGCATATATTCTTTATTACTTCATCGTAAGGAGGCTGGGTGCGATCGCCGCGTCAGGCGTCACCTACATTCCGCCGGTCATCGCACTTCTAATGGGCGTGTGGTTCGCACATGAATCCATCAGGCCCCTCGATCTGGTCGCGATGTCGTGCGTCCTCGGCGGAGTCTATCTTTTGCAGACAGGACGGCGCGTGCCTGCAGTCGCTCGCGTGATCAAGGAAGTTTGACTGGCCGGGAGACCCTGCTGCTTCAATCGGGCATGCCGTCATGCTCGCCGAGCGTTCTCGTGGGCCAGTCCACCCAGCGATCCGGGCGCGCACGTTCGTAAGCTTCGTTAAGCGGATAACGTATGCGGTTGTCGTCGCGCGGACGCTCGCCTATCACCATCAGCCTGACTTCCTCTTTTGTGTTGTTGATAAACGTGTGGCAGATCCCGGTCCCTGCCGGGAATGCAACAGAATCGCCTTCTGCAATGGCGTGCAGCACGCCGTCGATCCAGACATCCGGCTTGCCTTCGAGCACGTACACAAACTCCTGCTCCGTACTTTCAGCGTGCGGATATGACGTCCGCCGTCCCGGCAGGAGTCTTACATGATGAATGCCAATACGCGTGATGCCGAGTGCATCGGAAAGGGGCGCGTCGAGCGCCATGCGTTCCGTGTCACCGCGATACACGTGCGCCTCGGCTTCTTCCAGTTCGGTCCAGTGTTTGATGAATTCAGGTCGGCTCATTCTTTGTTTTTCCTGTGGGGGAAGAATGATGATACCGGTTGAGGAGCAAGCGGAGTGGGGCAATCAGCGCATTGCTTCCTGTTCACGTACGTTGGTTTAGCCAGGCTCAGCTACCATGATTTCGTACGTATATAGCGTACACGCTATATACGCAGTTTTATCGAGGCGCTTGTCGGCCAACCAGTCCATCGAGGTTTTCCCGATAAATGTGCACGTGCAGCAAACTATCACCAAAAAATGGCACTTGTGCACCAAAAAAACAATACGAAAACTTCTTGGAAAAAAATAATGTGTACGCTAGAGTTAGTCCATCAACTTAGAGCACTAAGTAAATCTCGACGTGGTCCTGAGGCAGGTGCTTCGAGTTCTGAAAAACATATTTAAAAGACAAGGCCACCAAATCGGCCCAATCGAGTGGGCAATGACAAGCCCGTTCCAGGCAATATGTTTAGGCATACATACGAAGCTGGAAGCAGTTTTCCTGCACATTTTTTTTGTTCGATCTTTTTACAAAACTCTGGAGATGGCAATGTACGACGTATTCCAAACCGACCGACTGATCGATACGTGGCTGGCAGAAGACATCGGATACTGCGACCTGACCGCTCAGGTCATGATCGAGGCGAATGAAACGGGCGCTTTCTACATGAACGCCCGCGAGGACCTGATCGTGTCAGGCATCGACGTGGCGGCCCGTGTGTTCAAGCGCTATGACCCCACGCTGGAAGTGGCGGTGCGTGTCAGCGACGGCGACCGGCTTAAAAAGGGCGCTGTCATGCTCGATGTGCGCGGCAACGCGAGGAGCGTACTGACGGCGGAACGTACGGCGCTCAACATCGTGCAGCGTATGTCGGGTATCGCCAACCTCACGGCGGAATACGTGAAAGCGGTGGAAGGCACGCGCGCTCGCCTCATCGATACGCGCAAGACCACCCCGGGGCTTCGCATGCTGGAGAAGCATGCCGTCACGTGCGGCGGCGGCCTGAATCATCGGCTTGGACTCGACAATGGCGTGATGATCAAGGACAACCACATTGCTGTATGCGGTGGCATTGCGAAAGCTGTGCAACGGGCGCGCCGTCAACTGCCTGTGCTGACGAAGCTCGAAGTGGAATGCGACCGGCTGGAACAGGTTCAGGAAGCGCTCGATGCCGGCGTGGACGTCATCATGCTGGACAACATGTCGGTGCAGGAGATGTCGAAGGCTGTGGAACTCGTCGGTGGCCGAACGAAACTGGAAGCATCCGGTGGCATCAACCTCACGACCATCGGCGAAATTGCGAAGACGGGCGTGGACTATATTTCCACCAGCAAGATCAACCAGGCTTCCTTGTGTGTGGACATCGGTCTGGACGAAGCGGAGTAATCGCGCCATGTCCGACGGAATCTTCTTTTTTGTTGTGGGCCCGAGTGGCGCCGGCAAGGACTCGCTTATCGATGCGGTGCGTGGTGCAGACCGTCCGTTCGAGATTGCACGAAGGGTCATCACCCGGGCTCACGGTTCGCCGGGAGAAGACCACGAAGCGCTCAGCGAAGCCGAGTTTTCCGCGCTGGAACGTCAGGGCGGATTCCTGATTACGTGGTCCGCGCATGGCTTGAAATACGGTTTGCGCCGCGAATTGCTCGGTGTCCTGGCGCATGGCCGCCACGTCATTGCCAACGGATCTCGCGCGATGGTCGAGGCGCTTCGCGCTTGTGTTCCGAATCTGGTCGTCATCGAGGTGAGTGCACCGGTTTCCGTGCTCGCCGAGCGCATTCTCGCCCGGGGCCGGGAAACGCCGGAAGAGGTCCGGCAACGCGTGATGCGCAAGGTCGAACCTTTCCCGGCGGACGTCGAAGTCGTCAGGGTATCGAACGATGGAACGCTGGAGCAGGGCATCGAACGTTTCATCATGGCGCTTGATCGCGCGACGCAACCGCCTGCGCGGAGCATGGCCGCGATGAAAGCCAAGCTTGCCGGCGATGCGCTCAATGAAACCCAATACGGCGCGGTGCTCGATGACATTCTCGCGTTGCGCTATTCCGATCGCGATATCAACGCCTTTCTTCTGCAGGCATCTCAGCATCTGAGCGACCCTGAAGTGTTGGCTCTTGCAAAGGTGCGCGCACGGCTGTCACCCCGCATCGAATGGAATGAACCCATGCTCGTTGACAAGCATTCAATGGGCGGCATTCCCGGCAGCCGCATCACGCTGATTGTCGTACCGATCGTCACGGCGTTCGGCCTCGCGATGCCGAAGACGTCGTCACGTGCGATCACGTCGGCAGCAGGCACCGCGGACGCAATGGAGACTGTCGCCCGAGTCGACCTCACTCGGGCGGACGTGCAGCGGTGCGTACAGGAGGCGCGTGGCTGCATTGCATGGAACGGACGCCTGAATCATTCAATGATCGATGACCGGATCAACGCATTCACCCGGCCGTTGGGACTCGATTCGAACCGCTGGTCGGTCGCATCCATCCTGTCGAAGAAATGGTCGGCTGGCTCCACGCATGTGATCATCGATTTGCCTTACGGCCCGCGTGCCAAGCTGAAAGATGAAGCCGAGGCCCGCGCGTTAGGCCAGCTTTTCGAATACGTCGGCACAGGCCTGGGCATGCACGTCAAGGCCATGGTGACCGATGGCCGGGGGCCAGTCGGGCGCGGCGTGGGACCTGCGCTGGAAGTGCGCGACGTCAGACTGGTGCTGACCAACGCGGCAGATGCGCCCGCCGACCTGCGGGAAAAGGCGCTGCTGTTTGCCGCGGAGATTCTCGCCTGGGCACCGGGCGTGGAAACAGTGGTGCAGGGGCGGGAAGTGGCTGAGTCCCTTCTTGCTTCGGGACAAGCGCTGGCGTCGTTTGAACGCATTATCGATGCACAAGGTCGCCGGGCACATCCGGTCTCGCCCGGCAAACGCGTGCGCCAGATCGTGGCGCAGCGCAGCGGCGTCGTTACGAGTGTCGACGGGTGGGCGATTGCAGGCGTGGCGCGCGCAGCGGGCGCGCCGGACGACCTGAGCGCCGGCGTGGACTTGCTCGTGTCTGTCGGACAGACCGTGGAAGTCGGCGATCCACTGTTCCAGATCCACGGTGATGACGCCGAACACGTGTCCGCTGCGGCCCAGTCCGCCAATAGCCTTTCTACGCACGTTATTTCCGCGGAACGGCTCGCTCGCTCCGTCAGCATTTCTGCATGATCCCTCGAATATTGGGGACGTGAATCCAGTTTCTTTTGGTTTCCTATAATCCGTGTGACCGTTATCACCTGGAGTGATTAAATGCCAAACAAGATCGGCAAGTTGCGGTGGGGGATTGTTTCGATGCTGGTCGCTCCCATCACCTTCGTGATGACGCTGGATCGGGCGGCCATGACGATTGCGGCGCCTACCATTCAGAAAGAGCTGGGCCTCTCGCTGGTCGAGATGTCGGTCATCCTGACTGTGTATTTCTGGGCCTACGCTCTGGGGCAGGTTCCTGCGGGTCGTCTGGCCGAGCGGCATGGTTCACGCAAGGTTCTGGCGGGAACGAGCGCGCTGTGGTCTTTCATGATGATCCTGACGCCGCTGGGAACGGGGTTCAACTGGCTCGTCGGTTGCCGGGCCTTGCTTGGCGGAGCGCAGTCCGCTGACTGGTCGAGCGGCGTGCTTGCAGTGAAGCGCTGGTTTCCGAAGAGTGAACGCGCAAAGGGGAATTCCTTTCTTCTTGGCGGCCTGTACCTCGGGCCGATCGTCTCCGCGCCGCTTACCGCGTGGATGATCCTGCAATTCGGCTGGCACTCTGTCTTCTATGTGTTCGGCGCAATAGGCATCCTGCTTGGCGTTGCATGGTGGTTTGGTTATCGCGATGTTCCCGCAAAACATCCTTTGATCGGTACTGAGGAGGCGGCTTACATTGCGGCGGGGCAAACGGAATCCGAAGTCGCGACGAAGGGCGTATTTTTGAAGTGCCTGAAGCATCCTCGTTTCTGGCTGTTCGGCATCCAGTACTTTCTGCTGGTCTTGATCCAGAGCTTTTATACGACCTGGCTGCCTACATACCTGATGCGTGCACGAGGACTGTCGCTCAAGTCGATGGGGTTCGCTGCATCGCTGCCATGGATTGCGGTATTCGTGGCGGTGTTTGCAGCGGGTATCGTTTGCGACAAGATATTGAAGCGAACTCAATCGGTGTGGGCGGCACGTGTGCCGGTTGCAATGGCGGGCTTCCTTGTCAGCGCGGTGACGCTGTGCCTCGCATCATTCGCTGTCAACATTGCTGCGGTCATCGGGTTCTTGTGTTTGTCGTTTGCTGCGGTGGGATTCGTGCAGGTCGTCGTGTGGTCCGCCACGCAGGACCTGGGCCGGAGCTTCACGGGTGTGATGTCGGGCTGGACCAACCTATGGGGCGCTGCGTCGAACGTGGCGGGGCCCATGAGCGTTGCGCTCATGGTCAAGCTGACGGGAAACTGGGCGAGCGCTCTGGTCGTCATCGCGTTGGCGGCGGGGCTGGGGACCGTGCTCTGGTTGTTCGTTCATCCGGAGAAACCGTTGTTCGATGCGCCTCCGGCAGAGCTGGCGCCATCGACGAGCAAGGGGCTTTCATCGGCGATAAGTGCCGAGGCTTCGGAAGAAGTCCCTTCATGATGGTTGGTAACGCAGGGCTCACAACTTCGGCCAGACCACCTCGAGCTCGAGCGCGATCGAACGAGCCAGCCCTTCCAGATCCGGGAACAACGACGCGTTAGTGATGTTCATCCGGTACAGCGAGCGCATTCCCTCGTCTCGCACCGAGAACGGGATGACGATCTTCCGGACCAGATCGTCGTCACTCGCGTAATGATCGAAGATCTTGTCGAGCGGTTCGTGCAGCAGGCCCGGCACCATGAACGTTCCCGCTTGAGCAATCAGCCGCCGGTCCATCTCGGTCGGCTCGCCAAACCAGATGATCGGGTTGGTATCGGGAAGAAAATACTTTTCGAAGTTCCCTGCTCTGCGGGGATCGATCATGTCGCGCGTGAGATCGGGCGCCGTTTTCGGTATTGCGCGGTCAGTGTAGAGAGCAGGCGTATTCACTGCGTAGACGGCGGACTCGCCAATGGCGCGTTCCAGTGCGAAGAACGCTGCTACGTAGGGAGATTTGGTGAAATCGAGCAGCCTTGTCGGCGCGCCATGATGCTGCATCAATCCAAGGCATCGAAGGTCATCTGACAGCACGCGTGCATCGGCAATGTAAGTATGCGCCTTGCGCCGGAAGATGCGTATTGCCCGCTGTTCCTGTACACGCCAGTTGGATGCGTTGTGAACGAACGAGGACAGGTAGCGTGCGAGCGAACTCTGCAATAACCAGTTGGCGTCCTGCTGGCCTCGAAACGCCCAGCCGTCGAGTTCCAGACTCAGGTCGGTGAACTCTTGCCAACTGGAGACCTTGATCGTTTCCAATTTTATCGATTCCTTTGAGTTGCGATTCGGGAGGCGCTGCAGAAGCTATTGTAGGTACGGAAGATTGCGGGGAGCTGACTAGTGGATGTAGCCATGCCGGCTCAAGGTAAGCGTAGCACGCAAGTCAGCGTACCAAACTCTTTCGAAACACGGGCTTCGACGTACGGGTTATGCGTCTGCCGGCTTGCACCGGCTTAAGATCAATCAGCGCGTGGTGCATGGTAGGTGCTGGAAAGCTTGGCGACATTGGTCGAGTTTGCCAAAGCATGGTGAAATCACGCCTAACGTAATTTTGCCACCGAAGGCCGATCGATCACATGCCTGTGCCAAGTGACTTCTCCAACCCCATCGAGCTTGTGGACCCGGATCTCGTGCCTCGACCGGTTGTGACCTTCAGTGCCGGCGGTTCGGTTCGCGTCGATGTCAGTCGTCACGAAACGGCTTTTCATTGTCACTCCAGGGGCGAATTGCTTGCGCTGCACCGTGGCGTACTCACGTGCGAGATGGAAGGCGGCCTGTGGCACGGGGTCTTCGGTCCAGCAGGTTGCGGACGACCTCGGTTATGAGAGCGCCGGCAGCTTCGTCGCCATGCTTCGCAAGGCGTTCGGCACCTCGCCAGGACGCTATGCGGCGCAACTGCACATACAGCGCGCTTGCGGTGCGAGTCGCAATTTCATTCGCTCGCTGCCGCTCGACCCCGGCATTTCCAACCTCTTGATGTTTCCAATCCAATGCCCGCTCGACGCCTCACTCGCTTGTTGACGATCGCTGCGGCATTATGCGCGGGTCCGCTTGGGGCAGAACCTCTGCATTTACAGGAGTACCTCGCAATGCATGGGCGCGCCGCAGATGAACACATCCCATACGGTCCGGCTCCGTCGCAATTCGTGGAGCTATTTCGCGCCCCTGGCAGCGGTCCGTTTCCTGTCGTTGTGCTGCTTCATGGTGGCTGTTGGGCGCATCAGTATGGCGGCTTGCGGCAGATCGCGCCTCTCGCCAGTGCGCTCGCGGAGAAGGGATGGATGGTGTGGAACATCGAGTATCGCGGCATCGACGAAGCGGGTGGCGGCTTCCCCGGGACGTATCTCGACGTTGCGCAGGGGCTGCAAAAACTTTCGGACGAAGCGGCGCGCTTGAACATCGACCTTTCCCGAATGGTCGTGGTCGGACATTCAGCGGGCGCGCAGCTTGCGCTATGGGCTGCTGCAAGAAATCGCATTGCCCCGGACAGTCCGCTTCATTCGGCCAACCGGATCCATCTGCCAACTGTGATCGGGCTTGGCGTGCTGCCTGATCTTGGAGATGCAGACGGTATCAAGCGAGCATGCGGCGCAAACGCCGCGGTGCTGACCGGTAAGCCGCAACCCGGCCGCACGGATGTATTCGCCGACACCTCGCCGCAAAGCATGCTGCCCATCGGCTCCACGATGATCCTGATCAACGGCGAGCTGGACACCGTAGCGCCGCCCGCGCTCGCGACGCACTTCGCGAATGAAGCGCGCCGCGCGGGCGATGACATTCGTCATCTCGTGGTTCCCGATGCAAGCCACTACGACGAAGTCTCGATTGATTCGCCCGTCTGGCCGGTGCTACTTAAGACAATCGAGTCTGCAACCAGAGCTGGTGTCGACTGATTGCATGATTCGAAACGGACCTTGAACCCATGAACAGTCCGGAATTCGTCGATGAGGTATTGACTACTGTGGCTGACATACAGCGCGGACCAACACTGTGTGCGGGCAGGGACGGGGCTCGAAGCGATACAATCGTCTGCGTTTTTCCCGGCTATCGCCTAAAGTTGCAATCAAAACGCCTTTGTTGTCAGGAGCCAAATCGTGAATGTCTTGCTTGTTGATGACAACCGCGCATCTGCGGATGCCCTCGCAGCCCTTGCGTCGACCATGGGGCACGAAGCCACCACCGCATATGACGGCCATGACGCAGTGGAACTTGCGCGCGGCACCACTTTCGATCTGATCCTGCTGGATCTTCGCCTGGGTGATGCAGACGGCAGGGAAGTGTGCGCCGCGATCCGGCGTGAGGGTTTGTCCCGACATTCGCGAATCATCGCGATGACAGGGCATGTCGGATTGGAACAGGAGGTGAGCCTGGGCGACTTCAATGGGTACGCCCTCAAGCCTCTTGAGTTTGACCGGCTGGAAGACCTCCTGACCTCCTAGCGGATGGCTTTGAAACCAGGTCAAGGTTCGCTGGCCCCTACAGCTAACCATCAGTCTTTCAGCAATAGCGTCCCGGGACGGCTCGATTCCCCACCCTTGGCGTGGAGCGGGCTTCGTTGCAGACATCCCTGTCTGCACATGGCAGGCTAGGGTGTCGTTTGCGAAGTGCCTTTCGCTGGCGCGCTGCCGTTATCGTGGCCGTTCATGCCAGTTCCCTTCTTATGAGCCCGCGCCGGTGCCGAGCCCGTCCCGGTCCCCATGCCGCCTCCGACAGAGGTTGTTCCATCTGGTCTCGCTCCTGCGCTCTTTTGGCCTCCGTTCGAACCTCCTCCAGATCCACCACCGCCGCCGGACCCACCGCCTGATTGTGCGTAGATGGCCGACGCCATGGCGAGGCTCACGGTGGAAAAGACAATTGCCATTATTTTCCGTTTCATTGCGTAACCACCTTTTGGTCGATTGATTAGCCAACAGAGATCGTTCGAGAGCGCCTGTGCGATCAGACGGGGCGCGCAATTTAACCGCTCGTCTCCAAACGCGCGAGACGCGTCGAGCGGCAGGAACCCCTCCGCATTTTTAGTGCCCACGTGGGGTTAAGGGAAAAAGAGACCGACGTTCCCATTCACGAACGCGCAGGCAATAGAGATGCGGCGGTACCGATACTGTCGCTGCTACCTCAGCCACCAGCAAACGGCGCGAATAATGGGGTACGGACAGGCGAAATCCCGCTCCCCTAAAAAGAATTAGCCTTTTCCCGCTGATTTGTGTTCCCCTGAGGCAGCACCGACTGCGCGGGGAGTACGCGTGGTCGCTGGTTGCGCAGCGCCGCTGCATGACTGCCGAACAGGAGAATTGCAGAAATGAATCGCAGTATTGTAGAAGGCCTGCTGGCGGAACACGGGGAAGGAAAGTTCGTTTTAAGCCATCGCATACATGGTAACGACTTCGAAGTGATGGTTTCACTGCTGCAAAATTCAGGAAATACGTTCGTGCGGAATTACTGCGCGAGAGCCCCCATTCTCAGCGGAATCAACGGACTTGGCGATGCCGCAGCGCAAACCTTTGGCGCTGCGCACGCCACGATCAAGGAAGATCTGCTCAACAAACCCGCAGGCGTGTCTCTGTTTGAGCATGTCAGCGATCCGGCCAAACGACGCGGGTTTATTCGCCCGTTCGATTAAAGCGGATCGCGCAACGTTGATTGAATGAACCCAGCCGGGGCGCACGCCCGCTTGCTGGCTGGATTCTGCGCCCGTTTCGGATGCCATGCGCCAGGCTTCCTTGATCTCTACCCCATCCGGCGCCCACATCGGGGATGACGCCTCTTGCGTCGTGGTTCATATGGGATTTCCTTGGCACTTCGTTCTCCGACGATAGCCAAGCGCCTTCGCGCGTCCTGCCGAAAGCTGTCACGCACGCAACATGGACATCGATGGACTTATTCCGCTCCAAATCAACGCGCAAACCCAATTTGCTTCTGGCCACCTACGCAAAATGGAAAACGCAATCCCGGGCGTTGCCGCCAGAGCCCGCGTTGCGCGCCGAGCTTTTCAGCGCGGACCAGATGGAACTGCACGGGTCGCATCTGGCGGGCTTGCACCGCTTGAGTACCGGGTCAGGGTCAGACCACCTGCTGCCGCGGCTCACCAATAACGAAGCGGCGCTGCTGAACGCCTACGAACGACTCACGAAAGCAACGCTCGGCAGCTACCGCGTCACGCCTGCTGCCGAGTGGCTGCTCGACAACTACTATCTGATCGCAGAACAGATCCGCATTGCGCGTCACCATCTTCCCAAAGGATACAGCCGCGAACTGCCGCGCCTTGCAAACGGGCCATCGAGCGAATTGCCGCGCGTCTACAGCATCGCGCTGGAGACCATTTCACACGGCGACGGACGGGTCAACAACGAAAGCCTGTCTCGCTTCATCGCTGCATATCAGACGGTGACACCGCTCACGCTCGGCGAGTTGTGGGCCATCCCGATCATGTTGCGCCTGGCGTTGATCGAAAATCTGCGGCGTGTTGCGAGCCGTGTGACGACCGACCTGGACGACCGCAACCTGGCAGGGCAGTGGGCGGACCGCATGACCGAGACGGCCGGACGCGATCCCAAGAGCGTGGTGTTGACGGTCGCCGACATGGCGCGCTCCAGGCCGCCGGTGGCAAGCTCCTTCGTGGCCGAACTTGCGCGGCGCCTGCAGGGTCAGAGCGCGACCCTGGCGTTGCCGCTGACATGGATCGAACAGTTGCTCGCGGAGTCGGGCCTGAGCATCGACCGCATGGTGCAGATGGAAGCGCAGCAGCAGGCGGCCGACCAGGTGTCGATCAGCAACAGCATCAGCAGCCTGCGCTTGCTTTCGTCCACCGACTGGCGCGATTTCGTCGAGAGTGCAAGTCTTGTCGAGCAAGTCCTGCGGGAAGATCCAGCCGACGTCTATCGGGCGATGGACTTCGCCACGCGCGACCGCTACCGGCATAGCGTTGAACGGCTCGCACGTGCGAGCAAGCGTCCGGAAGAGATCGTGGCGCGTGCCGCGATCAACCTCTCCCGCGATGCCGTGAAGGCGACGCCTGTCCGCGGTGTCGCACACCACGTTGGGTTTTATCTGTTGCGCGATGGCGTTGCGTTGCTCGAACGGCATCTGGAAGCGAAGGTCAGTGCAATCGAGGTGTGGCGTCGCATCCTGCGGCTGGCGCCCCTGCCAATCTACCTGACGCTCGCCGCGCTGATCACCTTCGCGTTCGCGTGGCCGTTCCTTGATGCTGCGCATCGTCACGGCTGGCACAGCGGCCTGATTGCGCTCCTCGCCGTGCCCGCGCTGCTCATGGCGAGCCGCCTTGCGATCGATCTGGTCAACTGGTCCGTCACGCTGACGGTCCAGCCCGACTGGTTGCCGCGCCTCGATTTCACCAAGGGCATCCCGGCGCAAATGCGCACGCTGGTCGTGATTCCATCGTTGATCGGCAGCGCAGAGGACATCGAGGACCTGGCGGAAGGGCTCGAAGTGCGGTTCCTCGCGAATCGCGATCCGCATCTGCATTTCGGCTTGCTGTCCGATTTCATGGATGCGGCCACCGAGCACCTGGACCAGGATGCCAGCCTCATGCTCCGCGCGCAGTTCGCCATTGAAGCGTTGAACGAAAAATATCGCGACACGGAAGGCGACCGGTTCTTCCTGTTTCATCGGCCGCGACGCTGGAACGCTGTAGAAAAAGTCTGGATGGCGCATGAGAGAAAGCGCGGCAAGATCGCTGAACTCGATGCGCTGCTGCGAGGCGAGGGACGAGACCGGTTCTCGCTGATCGTGGGGAACATCGTGGCGTTGCCCCGCGTGCGCTACGTGATCACGCTCGATACGGACACCCAGCTTCCGCGCGATGCAGCCCGCCAGTTCATCGGCGCAATTTCGCATCCGCTCAATGCAGCAGTCTACGACGCGCACAAGAAACGGGTCACATCCGGCCACGCGATCCTCCAGCCGCGCGTAAGCGTCAGTCTGACGAGCACGGCACGCTCGACATACGCGCGGCTGTTCGGCGGCGATGCCGGTATCGATCCGTACACGCGGGCAGCGTCCGACGTGTATCAGGATCTGTTCCGAGAAGGGTCGTTCATTGGCAAGGGGATCTACGAAGTCGATGCGTTCGAGCAGGCAGTAGAGGGGCGTTTTCCCGATAACCGCATCCTCAGTCACGACCTGGTGGAGGGCTGCTATGCGCGCGCCGCCTTGCTGAGCGACGTGCATCTCTACGAGGAATATCCGTCGCGTTACAGCTCGGACGTCAACCGTCGGCATCGATGGATTCGCGGCGACTGGCAACTGCTGCCCTGGATCTTCCCTTGGGCGCCGACACAGGATGGCGGCCTCGCGCGCAATCCGCTTTCGCTGCTGTCCCGCTGGAAACTGTTCGACAACCTGCGCCGCAGCGCCGCGCCGGCCGCCTTGCTGGCCATGTTGCTGACCGGCTGGATCAGCGGCTGGCAGCCGGCCGTCTGGACCATCGCGATCGTCGCGCTGAGTCTGGGAATGCCGCTGAGCGCCAGCCTGATCGAATTGCTCCAGAAACCGCACGACATGCCGTTGCGCCGGCATATCGCGTTGACCACGCAATCAGCAGGTCGTCACCTCGCGCGGGCGCTGCTTGGGCTAGCGTGGCTGCCACACGAAGCGCTGTACAGCATGGACGCGATTGTCCGCACGCTTTGGCGGGTCGGTTACAGCCACAGGAAGATGCTGCAATGGAATGCTTCGCGCGAGGTGGAGCGGGCCGCAACGAACGACCCGAGGGCGCTCTACAGGCAGATGGCGATCGGCCCGCTGCTTGGGGCAGCGTCGATAGTACTGTTCATCCGGACACCGGAAACGCTGGCGGCCGTATTGCCGTTTGCGCTGGCGTGGCTCGTATCTCCGTTGCTTGCATGGTGGATCAGCCGGCCACCTGTTCAGACCGAGAGCGCTTTTGCTGCCGGCGAAACGCAGTTCCTGCGCGCGTTG
Source organism: Burkholderia sp. PAMC 28687 (assembly GCF_001577465.1). Lineage (NCBI taxonomy): Bacteria > Pseudomonadati > Pseudomonadota > Betaproteobacteria > Burkholderiales > Burkholderiaceae > Burkholderia > Burkholderia sp. PAMC 28687. Next base: position 757,854 of record NZ_CP014507.1, on the reverse strand, counting down.
GCCAGGAAAACGTGGGCTTTCTTCGACGAGTATGTCCGCGCCGACGACCACTGGCTGCCGCCCGACAACATCCAGGAAATGCCGACCACCGGCGCGATGGTCATCGCGCGCCGCACGTCGCCGACCAACATGGGGATGGGCCTGCTTGCGCATCTGGCCGCGTTCGATTTCGGGTATCTGAGCGCGGGACGCATGCTCGCTAGAGTCGGGGAGACGCTTGCGACCATGGACGGCCTCGAGCGTTATCGCAATCATTTCCTGAACTGGTACGACACGAGTACGCTGGAGGCGCTTGGACCGCGCTATGTCTCGACGGTCGACAGCGGCAACCTCGCAGGCCATTTGATGACCTTGAGCCGCGGCTTGCTGCAACTGGCCGACGAACCGGCGTTCGACCGGCGCGTGTTCCCGGGTCTCGCCGATACCCTCGATGCCTATCGCGCAGCAGCCCACGCTGCAGAGTTCGATCTCGACGCATTCCTGCCGCTCTCGGGTCTTCTGGGCGCAGCGTCGGCAACGCCGCCGCGCACGCTTAGCGAAGCAGTTGCGGTCATGCGCCAGGTATCGGTCCTGACGGACACGCTCGTTCACGATATCAAGGGCGGCGCCGACAGCGATCTCGCTTTCTGGTCGCGGGCGCTCAAGGCGCAATGTCTCGACATCGCGCATGAACTCGATCTCTTCGACCTGAGGGCCGCGCCGGATTCAAGTGCAGCCCTGCCGACCATCCGCCAACTCGCTCGACTTGATATGAGCGCGTGGCATGACCCGTCGGACACGCGCGTTGTTGAAGTACGGAACGCGGCGGTCGACCGTATTGCGCAAGCTGAACGCCTGGCACAACTGGCGGGCGAGCTTGCCACGATGGACTTCAAGTTCCTCTACGACCGCAGCCGCGAACTCTTGAGCATTGGATACAACGTGGACGAACGGCGTCTCGATGCCGGCTTCTACGATCTGCTTGCATCTGAAGCACGATTGACGAATTTTGTTGCCATCGCGCAGGGCCAGTTGCCGCAAGAAAGCTGGTTCACATTAGGACGCTTGCTGACGAGTACCGGCGGTGTTCCCGTGTTGCTGTCGTGGACCGGTTCGATGTTCGAGTACTTGATGCCGATGCTCGTCATGCCCACATACGACGGCACGCTGCTCGACCAGACCTGCCGCGCAGCGGTCGCCCGGCAGATCGAATACGGTCATCAGCTCGGCGTGCCGTGGGGCGTGTCGGAATCCGGCTACAACGTGCTCGACGCGCAGTTCAATTACCAGTACCGCGCGTTCGGCGTGCCCGGGCTCGGGCTCAAGCGTGGACTTGGCGACGACGTGGTCATTGCGCCTTACGCGACCGCACTCGCGTTGATGGTGGCGCCTGACGCCGCATGCCGCAACTTGCAGCGTCTCACCGCAACCGGCGCGGCCGGCCGATTCGGTCTGTACGAAGCCATCGATCACACCCAGGCTCGCGTGCCTCGCGGCCAGAGCTCTGTCGTGATCCAGTCGTACATGGCGCATCATCAGGGCATGAGCCTGCTGTCGCTGGCAAGCGTCCTGCTGGGGCAACCCATGCAGCGGCGTTTTGAATCAGACCCGCAGTTCAAGGCGACCACGTTGTTGTTGCAGGAACGCATCCCGAAGACCGCGACGGAATACCTGCCGACGCCCGGGCTGCCTTCCGAGGATTCCGCCGCGCTGATTGCCGAAACCAAGTTGCGGATCTTCACGGACCCCGACCGGCCGAGACCTTCCGTGCAATTGTTGTCGAACGGCCGGTATCACGTGATGGTCAGCAGCGCGGGCGGCGGTTACAGCCGCTGCGGCGATCTGTCGGTCACGAGGTGGCGCGAGGACATGACCTCCGACAACTGGGGCATGTTCTGTTATCTGCGCGACGTTGCAAGCGGCGAATTCTGGTCGAGCGCGCATCAGCCAACGCTTCGGCATCCTGATCTTTACGAAGCCATTTTCTCCGATGCACGCGCCGAATTCCGTGTGCGCGAACGTGATTTCGATTCTCATACCGAGATCGTGGTTTCGCCTGAAGACGATATCGAACTGCGGCGTGTTCGCATCACCAATCGCGCGCGGGTCCGGCGGACCATCGAACTGACGAGCTATGGCGAAGTCGTGCTTGCACCGGCGATTGCCGACGCGGCGCACCGCGCGTTCAGCAACCTGTTTGTCCAGACAGAGCTGCTTGAGCCGCTGCAGGCGATCCTCTGCACGCGGCGCGCCCGGTCGAGCAAGGAAGTGGTGCCCTGGATGTGCCACTTGCTGGCGGCGCATGGCGTTGATATCGATGCCATTTCGTACGAGACCGATCGTGCCCGTTTCATCGGCCGGGGACGCAACGTGGCGCATCCCGCTGCGATGGACGACGGTTCCGACACCCAGGGCCGGCTCTCCAACAGCGCGGGGTCGGTGCTCGATCCGGTCGTCTCCATTCGTTGCAGGATCACGCTCAATCCGGGGCAGTCGGCGACCATCGACTTCGTGACCGGTATGAGCGACAGCCGCGACGGGTGCCTGCACCTCATCAACAAGTATCGCGACCGTCAGCTTGCAGACCGTGTGTTCGACCTCGCGTGGACGCATAGCCAGGTGTCGCTCAGGCAGATGAACGCAACGGTCTCCGATGCCCGGCTTTACGAGCAAATGGCGGCATCGATCATCTATGCGAACGCTTCGTTGCGCGCAGAATCCGGCGTGTTGAGCGCGAATCGTCGCAATCAGTCGGGACTGTGGGGCCAGTCGATATCGGGCGACTTGCCTATCGTTCTGCTGCAGATCACCGATATGGCGAACATCGAACTGGTCCGGCAGATGGTGCAGGCGCACGCGTACTGGAGGCTGAAGGGTCTGGCTGTCGACCTCGTGATCTGGAACGAAGACCATGCCGGGTACAGGCAGGATCTCCAGGACCTGATCATGGGTCTGATCGCTTCCGGCACGGAAGCCAACCTGATCGACCGCCCGGGGGGAATCTTCGTTCGACCTGCCCAGCAATTGTCACGGGAAGACCGTGATCTGATGCAGGCGGTCGCCCGCATTATCGTGAGCGACACGCGAGGAAGCCTTGCCGAGCAAGTCGAGCGGCGGCGTCCTGAAACAAGCGAAGCGCCGTTCGAGCCGACGCCGGGGTATGCCGAGGAACCCTCGCTGGAAAGGCATCCTGCCGAAAAGCCGCGCGCGCTGATTTTGCAAAACCCCTATGGCGGTTTTTCGGAAGACGGCGCCGAGTACATCATCAGATTGCAGCCTGGGCAAGCGACACCCGCGCCGTGGTCCAACGTGCTGGCGAATCCGGGATTCGGGTCGGTCGTCTCGGAGAGCGGGGGCGCCTATACATGGAGCGAGAACGCACACGAGTTCAGGCTGACGCCATGGATCAACGACCCTGTCAGCGACAGTAGCGGCGAGGCATTTTATTTGCGCGACGAGGAGACCGGTCACCACTGGTCGCCCACGCCGCTGCCCCGGCGCGGCAGCGGCACATACACCACGCGTCACGGATTTGGATACAGCGTCTTCGAGCATGAGGAAGAGGGCATCCGGTCCGAGTTATGGGTGTACGTCGCGTTGCACGCATCGATCAAGTTTTCGGTGCTCAAGATCCGCAATGTCTCCGGTCGTGCGCGACGCCTTTCTGCGACCGGCTATGTGGAGTGGACGCTCGGAGACCTGCGCGAGAAATCCGCCATGCACATCGTCACCGAAGCCGATCCGCTGACGGGGACGCTCTTTGCTCGCAACGACTATTCGATGGAATTCGGCGGTCGCGTCGGGTTCTTCGCCGTCGACGAAGGGGTGTCGAGTTTCACGTGCGATCGCCGCGAGTTTATCGGCCGCAATGGCAGCCTTCGTGCGCCAGCGGCCATGCGGCACGCCCGATTGTCCGGACGTGCGGGCGCCGGGCTCGATCCCTGCGCGGCACTGAAAGCGGACTTCGATATCGCCGATGGCGACAGTCATGAAATAGTTTTCCAGATGGGCGCGGCACACGATGCGCAGTCGGTGGAGGGTCTTGCGAAGGCGTTTCGCGGGGCGGCAGCAGCGGCCAGCGCGCTCCATGAAGTGCGTGAGCACTGGCGGGCGACGCTTGGACGGGTGCAGGTGAAGACACCCGAGCCGGCGGTGGACGTGCTTGTGAACGGCTGGCTCATGTATCAGGTCATCGCTTGCCGGTTCTGGGCTCGCAGCGGCTATTACCAGTCGGGCGGCGCATTTGGATTCAGGGATCAGTTGCAGGACTCCATGGCGATGATTCACGCCACACCGCAGCTCACCCGCGCGCATTTGCTGTTATGCGCCGCGCACCAGTTCCCGGAGGGTGACGTGCAGCACTGGTGGCATCCGCCGCTTGGACGCGGCGTGCGCACCGAATGCTCGGACGACTACTTGTGGCTCGCCGTTGCGACCAGCCGGTATGTCGCGATTACAGGCGACCGCAGCGTGCTCGACGAACGCGTCGGATACATAGAAGGACGCGCAGTCCACGTCGGCGAGGATTCTTACTACGACTTGCCGGGAACTTCGCCGCTGGTCGAAACGCTCTACGCGCATTGCGTTCGCGCGATCGAGCATGGAATGACGAAGGGCGCTCACGGGCTCCCGTTGATAGGCAGTGGCGACTGGAACGACGGCATGAACCTGGTAGGCGCACAGGGCCGGGGTGAAAGCGTGTGGCTTGGCTTTTTCCTCTACGACGTACTGCTCAAGTTCGCCGACACCGCGCTCATGCATGGCGATGCCGGGTTCGCAACCCGCTGCCGGAGCCAGGCAGTCCTATTGCGCGATCACCTGGAACTGCATGGCTGGGACGGCGATTGGTACAGAAGAGCGTATTTCGACGATGGCACTCCACTCGGATCTGCCGCCAATGACGAATGCAAGATAGATTCGATTGCGCAAAGCTGGTCGGTGTTGTCCGGCGCGGGGTCTGCCGACCGGCAGCGCGAGGCAATGGCGTCGCTCGATCGTTATCTGGTGAAGCGCGACGCCGGGCTGATCCAGCTTCTGGCACCGCCGTTCGACCGTTCGGCGCTCGATCCCGGATATATCAAGGGTTATGCGCCCGGCGTGCGTGAAAATGGCGGCCAGTACACGCATGCAGCAATATGGGCGACGATGGCTTTCGCCACGCTGGGTGACAGCGAGCGCGCCTGGGAATTGCTGCGCATGATCAACCCCGTCCTTCATGGCAGAGGTGGCCCCGCGATCACGCAGTACAAGGTCGAACCGTATGTGATGACAGCCGATGTCTATGGCGTCAGTCCCCACGAAGGCCGAGGCGGGTGGAGCTGGTACACGGGCTCGGCGGCCTGGATGTACCGGCTGGTGGTGGAATCGTTGCTTGGTTTGAGCGTGATCGGTGATCGCTTGAGCGTCGCACCGCTCTTGCCGGCGAACTGGCGTTCCTTCGAGATGACTTATCGGTACGGGGATACGCCGTTCCGCATAACGGTCAATGAGGCTGCGATCGATAGCGCGAAGCACGCCATTCTTGATGGTGTGCCACAGCAAGGCGGTGAGGTGATATTGGTCGATGACGGCCGGGAGCACACGGTCGAAATGGGGTTTCCACGGGCGGCGCAAGGATCGGCGCCTATCGTCGTCCTGGAAGATTCGTGACGTTGCATCTCGCTGATTGCGGCGGCACAAGCCGGCACCATGCGGATGGCGCAGAATAGCGCGGCAGGCGAGTGCAACGGTGTCTGAGAACGAAGGTGGCGCCTGACACAACGGGTGTCAGCGCCAAGGTGTTGGGCGAATTCATGCACTGCAGAGAGACTTATGAAGAAAGGGAAAACAAAACTGACTCGCCAGGATGCCGAGCGTCTTTTCGAGGGCCTGCCCGCCGGGAACGCCAAGGCATCGAGCCGGCCCGAGAATCCGTTCGAAGCGGGGGTGTTCGACGTCGTCAAGCGCGTCGACGATGAAACCAGGCTCTGGAAAGACAATCTCATCACGCTTCCAACGGCAATCGAATTGCCGGCGGGGTATGACTCTGCCTCTCACCTGCGCGAGGCAATGACGCGATCATTACGCGTGAAATGGGTGAGGGAAGGTGCAAGCGAGATTGTTGCCGAGTTCCCCGAGGGGTGGACAGCCGTTCGTCCGGACAGCGGGCCCATAGAGCTGCGCGATTCATCCGGCGTGGTCCGCGCGCTATACGGGTGGGCCAAGGATGCCGAGCTCAGGGTTTTGCCACGGTACCTGGTTGAGTCACAAACGAACAGTTCCAGCGGACTCGGCAGCTTGCTGATCCGGGATCGCGCGATGGGTCAGGTCCTCGAAAGGTCATCGATCTGGTCTGCTCAAACGGGCACCAACCATCCGGATTGGACGAGGTTGTCCGCGTGGCTTACTGCCCGCTATCCAAAACATCGCGACCCGCTGCGGTATTGGGAGGATTGCGAAGAAAACAATCCGGAATGAAGCCGAATGGGATCGCCGCAAACAGGCGTGTCATTCCTGCAAGATTCTGCTTTTTATGTCGCGCTGGTCTGACGCACGCCATGGTGGCGTGTCGTCATGTCCTTTGATGGAAAGCGATTACAGGCTGAAGCCAAGTTGCGCTTTACCGAGGGGCGTCAAGTCTTCGACTGTCGCTCGCCCGACAAAATCGACCTCGAAATTGTCGGCCGGGAAGTCGGGCGGGCTCTTGCCTTCAATGAAGCTGGATAACTGCCGCTTGAGGTATTCGTCGTTTTTGGCGCATGAGGGCGCCGACGCGATGTACATCACATTGCTGTAGCCCGCACCGCGGTGTGCGTCTTCCACCGCGTGGATCACGTCGCTGTGCCAGAACACGGTGTCGCCCGCCTGCATGTGTGGGATCGACGAGAGGGCGTCGAACAGCGGCGCATGAAATTCCGGCTTGATGGAAAGTGCGCGGCCGGGCATGGCGCCGCACAGGTCGTCGTCGGCAACATCGTCCTGAAGGGCGCGCAACAGGATGTATGCCATTGAATTCGCAATGGGCACGAGTTGCAGCGTGCCATCGCCAGGTCCTTGTGGCGTGAGCGCAGTCCACCCCTGAAACGTGCGAAACATCGAACATACTGCAGGCGATGCAATCTCCTCGACGTCCGGCCGGAACGCGGCGTCGAACGGGTCGTACTGACGCCAGTTCCCATTAAATACGTGTCGATAAACCTTGCGGAAATTGCCCTCGATCCAGCGCTCGACCGAGCCGCCATCGCAATGCGCCGACAAGCCCAATGACTCGGAGCCGGGTGGCCGCCGGCGCATCCGGTCCGCATAAGCCGGCACGCGCTCCGGGTCGAAGTGGACCCGGCCTTCACTTTCGTTGCACCACAGTCGGTTCAAGAACACGCGCGCCGCAGTCAGCGACGGCGCCTGCCGCGCAAGTACCTGCGGCTTCGACCAGTACACGCCATAGATCTGCGGCTTGCTCGATGCAAGCTGCCCAAAATACTTGTCTTCTGCACGGGTCTTCAGTCGTGTATCCAGGTCGTTGCGCTCCACGTACTCTGCAATGTCACGGTCCCATTGCTCGACCTTCGAGCGGTCGAAGACGTTGCGGATTACACAAGCACCGCGCGTTTTTACAAGGTCGATCTGCGCGGCACTCACGCGCTGCTCCGCGATGTCCGAGAACTGGATTTCGGGGATTACGTTTTCGCCGCGACCGCGTTGTGCGGCGAGCCTGGCGGCTTCGGCGCGAATAGCTTCGTCCACCTCCGCGAAGACATCTCGGTAGTTCGGCAGGCGCGCACGAAGTTCCTGCTTGGCCTGCCGGATGGCTGCGGGAAGGTCGTCGATTTTCAGTGCCATGATTGTCTCCTTATGGGTTCCGGGTCATCCAGAGCATAGGCTGACCGTCTCCGCGATAGTGATACGATCCGGACAATTACTTTGCGCCTTGTGCCATGAAACCCGCTTACGAACGCGTTCATTTCGGAGACGACTGCTCCGTCAGGGTTTACCACCGGCGTCTGCCGCACATTCCTTTCGAATGGCACCACCATCCTGAATACGAGCTGACACTGACGCTGAATAGTCACGGGAAGCGCTATATCGGCGACTCGATTGCGGCCTATGCCGATGAAGACCTGGTTCTCGTGCCGCCCAATCTTCCGCATACGTGGGCGTCGAATCGCTCGATCGATCCGGCGTCCCCGCAGGTTGCAATCGTGATCTGGTTTGGTGGCGACTGGGCGCGGCGACTTGCCGATGTCTGTCCGGAGTACGCGCCTTTGCGCAACCTGTTACGCAGGTCGGCATGCGGACTTGCGTTCAGTCCGGAGGTCGGCGCCGCAATGCACACGCACGTCGACAAGCTGCTATCCAGCACATCTCGAGAACGCCTCGCCGCAGCGTTGAATGTCTTGTGCACGCTTGCCGAAGCGCCCGGCGAACCGCTCGCTTCGCCCACTTCATTCAGCGACCGGACAGAAGGGCCATCGGGCCATGAACCCGAACGCATCAATCGCGTTCTGTCGATGATCGACTTGCGCTTCGCCGAGCCGCTGCGTCTATCGGAACTTTGCGAAGCGGCGAATGTGTCGGAACGTTCGCTGGCCCGCTACTTTGAGCAGCACATTGGAGAGAGCGTCGGGCGATATATCGCGCGGATTCGGATTGGACATGCCTGCCGGATGCTCGCGCATACCTCCGCACCCGTTTCCGTTGTTGCAGCCCGCTCCGGATTTCCGAACGTCGCTAACTTCAACCGGCAGTTCAAGGCGTTGAAGGCACTCACGCCTGCTGCGTATCGCAAGCAATTTGCGGCTGGAGATATTGCTGAAGGAGACTCCGGCCCGCAGATCACCGAGCGCTCGCCTTCCCTGCAACGCAATCCGCGACTGCCTCGATCGATTGCCTGAGTCGACTCCAAAAAACGGCGTGCATCGCGCAAGGCGCTTCACAAGCGCCTTTTTTCTTGTCTGGTCATGCCCGATTTGCCCGATGTATTGATTATTTTGATAAATATCTTGCAGATTTTTGTTTGCCTACACTGAAACCGGGCAAATCAAACACAATCGCATGCGGAGCGAATCGATGACTATGGAATCCGGATCTCGTCGTAAAGCGTTGAAATTTGGAGCGGCGGCCGCGGTAGGTGCACTGGTGGGGCCGTACGTCACCCGCAACGCATCGGCGGCGGAGCCGATCAAGCTGGGAAGCCTCCTGGATGGAACCGGCGCGCTGGGCCTCGAGGGCCGGCGCATGATCCAGGCGACGGAATTCGCCGTCGGGCAGATCAACGACAAGGGCGGCCTTCTCGGGCGGCCGGTCAAGCTGATTGCCTACGACACACAAAGCAGCATCCAGCTCTACACGCAATATGCGCAGCAACTGGTGCTGCAGGACAAGGTCGACGTGATCCAGGGCGGCATTACGTCCGCTTCGCGTGAAGCCATCCGGCCGATCTTCGACCGCAGCAAGACGCTCTATTTCTACAACACGCAATACGAAGGCGGTGTGTGCGACCACAACGTGTTCTGTACCGGCACGACGCCCGCGCAGACGGTAGACCACATCGTCGAATACGCAATGAAGAACTGGGGCAAGAAGGTTTATATCATCGCGGCTGACTACAACTATGGTCACATCACCGCAAGCTGGATGACGAAGTTCGTGAAGGCGGCGGGCGGCACGGTGGTCAATACCGATTTCTTCCCGCTCGATGTCACCAACTTTTCCTCCACCATCAGCCGCATTCAGGAAGCGAAGCCGGACATGGTGCTCTCGGCGCTGGTCGGGGCGAACCATGTTGGTTTCTACCGGCAGTGGGCTGCAGCGGGAATGAAGTCGAAGATCCCGGTGGGTGCGACCGTGTTCGGTCTCGGCGATGAACTCACGACCATGGACGCCGCGACCACCGACGGCATCATCACGTGCTTCGGCTTCTACAACAACCTCAACACGCCAAACGCGAACGCCTTCGTCAAAGGCATGCAGGCGAAGTACGGGCCCAGCCTGACGGACCTCGGCGAGCTCGATACCGCCACCTACGAAGGCATCATGCTGTGGGCAGAAGCGGTGAAGAAAGCCGGGTCTGTAGAGCAGGCGAAGGTCGTGACGGCGCTCGAGACCGGCATCACGATCGAAGGACCATCGGGTACGGTCAAGATGGATCCGGCGACGCATCACACCATTCGGAACGCCTACCTTGCACGGCCGAAAGACAAGGTGTGGGACATCCTGCAGACATTCCCGAACCAGTTCCCGTCGGACACGGGCGGCGCGTGCGATCTCATCAAGTCACCCCGCACGAACAAGCAGTTCACGCCGGCCTGAGGAGGCGCAACCCATGGACCTGACCGGGCTACTCGCCTTCAACGTGCTGACCGGCGTCGCCACGCTCGTGCTCATCACGATCGGCCTCGGCGTCATCTACGGCATGATGCGCATCATCAATCTCGCGCACGGCGAGTTCATGATGCTCGGCGCTTACACAGCCGTGACGGCCAGCACGGCAGGCGTCAACATCTGGGTTTCGATGCTGATCCTGCCGCCTATCGTCGTCGGCCTGGTGGGTCTGATCCTCGAGCGCACCATCATCCGGTTTCTTTACGGCCGCATGATGGACACGATGCTCGCCACGTGGGGCATCAGCCTGGGTCTCATCGGGCTGATCACGTCCATCTTCGGTAACGTGGTGAAGTCGGTGCAGATGCCGGTGGGGAGTTTTTCGATCGGGCAATACCGCGTGAGTGCGTACAGCCTGGTGATCATCGGCATAGGCATTGTCGTGCTCGCTGCCTTGCTCGTGCTCTTGCGCCGCACGCGCTTCGGCCTGATCCTGCGTGCCACCATGCAGAATCCGGCGATGTCGGCTTCGCTCGGGGTCAGGCCGTCGGCGGTCTACATGGCGACGTTCTCTCTTGGCGCCGCGCTCGCCGGTCTTGCGGGCGGCGTGCTGTCGCCGATTTCAGGTGTCTCGCCCGGCATGGGCGGCGCGTACATTGCAAAGGCGTTCATTACCGTGCTGGGTGGCGGCCCTGCGATCATCGCGGGTACGGGACTCGCGGCGGGGCTCTTTGGCTTCATCAACGAGATCGTCTCGTTCATGTCTACGCCTGTCATAGGCGATATCGCGCTGCTTGCTTCAGCGGTCTTGCTGATCCGCATCCTGCCGCAGGGCATCACCGGACGTTTCCTCAGGCGCAGCTCATGAAATCGCTTCGGTCGAGATCTTTTCTGGGCGGCACGCTGGCGGTCGTGATGATCTGCCTCGTGGTCATGTTCGCATTGCCTCGCACCATCAGCGCGTTCGGCGTAATGCAGGCAACGCTGTTCGCGGGCATGGCCATCTACGGCTTGAGCCAGGGTTTCGTGTGGGGGTATGCGGGCATCCTGTCGTTTGGGCAAGCCGCGTTTCTCGGCATCGGCGCCTACACCTACGCCATTGCGGCGATCAATTTCGGCGATACCACGCTGGCCGCCGCAATGTCGATCATCGCCCCCATGTTGTTCGCCGCGTTGCTCGGCTACTTCATGTTCTACGGCCGTATCTCCGATGCCTACATTGGCGTGATCACGCTGACCGTTTCGGTGATCCTGTTCGAACTGATGAACTCGACCTCGGGCAGCCAGTATCACATTGGTGAAGCGGTGCTCGGCGGCTTCAACGGCATCCCTGCCATCCCCGTGTTTGCGCCGCCAGGAAAACCGGACGAGCAGCTCGACCAGATCGGTGTCTGGTATGTCGCAATGGGCGCGCTGATCGTGGTGTACGGGTTGCTCAAGTGGATTCTCGCGTCGCGTTTCGGACGGGTCGTGGTCGCCATCCGCGAGAACGAAACCCGCGCCATGCTGATCGGCTACGACCCGCGCATGTACAAGCTGATGTCGTTCATGGTCGGCGCGGGCATTGCGGGCGCGGCGGGCTGCATCTTCGCGAACTGGGGTGGCTTCATCAGCCCGACAGTGTTCGCGCTCACCATGTCGGCGCAGGTCATCATCTCCGTGCTGATCGGCGGGCTGGGCACGCTGATTGGACCGATACTCGGCGCGGTTGCCATCCAGTATCTGATCAATATTGCTGGAACACAGCATGTGATCGACCCGAGTCTGGGGCTTGGCATCGTGCTCGTCGCGTTTGTGCTGCTCGTGCCGCAGGGCGTCGCGCCTGTCGCGCGCTCCTTGTTGTTGCGACTGGGCTCGCCGACAAAAGGCGCTGCCGGCGCGCCGCCTTCGTCCGCCACCGCCAAACCGGAGTCGCACTGATGAATGCTCTTCCTCCGCTTCTCCAGGCCAAGGGCGTCACCATGCGCTTTGGCGGTGTGACCGCTGTACGCGAAGTCGATTTCACGCTGCGCGAAGTCGAACTGCGCTGCCTGATCGGCCCGAACGGCGCGGGCAAAAGCACCTTCTTCAAGATGCTTACGGGACAGTTGAAACCGACCGAAGGCAGCATTCATTTCCGCAGCCACGATGTCACCGGCAGCAACCCGCATCAGATCGCTCGGCTGGGCGTGGGTATCAAGACGCAAGTGCCCAACGTGTTCAACGGACTCAGCGTGCGCGAGAACGTGTTCATTGGCGCGGGGCGGCGCAAGTCGCTGGCGCATGCGCGTCGTATCGTGGATGAAACGCTGACCCGGCTCAAACTCGACGGCATCGCGGACCGGATCGTCGGTCAGCTCGCGCACGGGCAGCGGCAATGGGTCGAGATCGCAACGGTACTTGCTCAGGAACCCGAATTGATTCTACTCGATGAACCTGCCGCCGGCATGAACCACGAAGAAGTGCATCGCACCGCGGAGCTGATTCAGGAAATCAACAAGACGCAGGCGCTGGTCGTGGTGGAACACGACATGCAGTTCATTCGCATGATCGCGCGCACCGTAACTGTCTTCTCGCAAGGTGCGGTGCTGGTGGAAGGATCGGTGGACACTGTCCTGTCCGACCAGCGTGTGAAGGATGTGTATCTCGGGAGGCGTGCAGCATGAGCGGCGAAAACGCAGGCACGGTGCTCTTCGAGGCGACGCAGTTATGCTCCGGCTACGGACGCATCCCGATTCTCAATCAAGTGAATTTCTCCGTGAAGGCAGGCGAGCGCGTGGGGATTCTCGGCCATAACGGCATGGGCAAGACCACGCTGCTGCGCACGCTGACCGGGCATTTGCCGACGACCTCCGGAACCGTGCGCTTCAATGGCGTGGACATCACGCATTACAGCGCCACGGCTCGCGCCAAGGCGGGAATTGGCTATGTGCCGCAGGGCCGCGAGATTTTCCCGACATTGAGCGTGATGGAAAACCTGCGCGTGGGATGCCTGCTGTCAAAGCGCGGCGAGGCCGAAACAATCGCGGAAATCCTCGAACTGTTTCCACGTCTGAAAGCGTATCTCGACCGCCCGGGCGGCGCGCTCTCGGGCGGGGAGCAGCAATTGCTGGCGCTCGCGCGATGCCTGTGCGGCGGACCAAAAATCGTATTGCTCGATGAACCCACGGAAGGGATCCAGCCGTCGATCATCGACGAAATCATCGACACACTGAAGGGTGTTGCCGAGCAGCGCAGCCTCACCATCTTGCTGGTCGAGCAGAACCTCAATTTCATTGCGTCGCTGTCGCAGCGCATCCTGATCCTGCAAAAGGGCACGGTCACGCGCGAGATTCCGCCCGAGATCGTCACGGACCCGGCGATGCTCGACGAGTTCGCCGGTATTGCCTGAAGCGCCTGAACCACTCCATTCATTGCTCGTTTGAAACCGGATATTTTTCCATGACCAACACGACCATCGATGTCACCGAACTCACCGTCGAACAAGTCCAGTCCGGCTTTGCCAGCGGCGCGATGACTTCCGAGTCGCTGACTGCTGCGTTCCTCGAACGTATAGCAAAGTTCAATCCGCGCTATAACGCGATCATCTTCCTTAACCCGGACGCACTCGATGATGCCCGCGCCATCGACGCCCGCCGCGCGGCCGGTGAAACGCTCGGGCCCCTCGCGGGCGTGCCGGTGGTCGTGAAGGACACCATGGACATGGCGGGTTTCCCCACGACCGCCGGCTGGACGCTGCTTTACAGCCCGACTGGCGGCGTGGACCTGATGCCGTCCACGGACTCTCCGGTCGTGGCTCGCATGCGTGCGGCGGGTTGCGTGATTCTCGGCAAGACGAACGTACCCGTGCTCAGCGCCACGGGTTCGCATGCAAACGATAGCTGGGCGGGTCCCACGCTCAACGCGGTCGACACGTCGTTCATGCCTGGAGGCAGCAGCGCAGGCACGGCGACGGCGGTCGGTGCGAGCATGGCCGTTCTTGGTCTCGCGGAGGAAACGGGCGGTTCGATCCAGAACCCGGCATCGGCGCAGGCGCTGGTCGGTATCAAACCAACCTTCGCGCTCGTTCCCAACGCAGGCGTGATGCCGCTTGCAGGCAGCACGCGCGACGTGGTCGGCCCTATCGCCCGTTGCGTGCGCGACGCGGCGCTGACGCTCGACGCACTCGCGGGTTTTTCCGAAGAGGACGTGAAGACCGTGGCCGGTGTCGGCATGAAGCCGCCCGGTGGGTACGCGGCGGGCTTGCGTGACGACGCGCTCAAGGGCAAGCGGCTGGGACTTTACGGTCCGGGCTGGCGTGACCGGGGGTTATCGGAAGAAACAATTGCGCTTTATGAACGCGCACAGGAAGAGCTCGAAGCACGCGGCGCGATCCTGGTTGCAGACCCCTTCGCCGGCAGCGGCTTCGCAGCGCTAGGCAAGCATGCGCCGGGATCGGATCACTTCGATGCACGCGGCATGGAAAGCCTTCCGTACGATATGCAGAAGTATCTCGAGCGTCTCGGTCCCGGCAACACGATCAAGACATGGACGGATTTCGTCCATGCGACCCGCGCGGAAGATCCGTTCGGGCCCGGGGGCGTGCTGACCTACATGTCGACGCTGCCCGACATGGAAGCGAACCTGCAAGACGCAGCAGCGCCGCCGGTGATCGGCGCGTTCTATGCGCTGCGCGAAACCTATCTGTCGATCTTCGAAGACGTCATGACGAAGCATGCGCTCGACGGTCTCGTGTTCCCGCAATTGCGCGACGCGTTGCCGCCGCGGGAGGGCACTGAAACGCTGCACGAAACGACGGTGTGCGAGATCAATATCGCAGGCTTGCCGGGCGTCACGTTGCCGGCCGGATATTACGAATCGGGCTCGCCGTTCAACCTGATTTTCGTCGGCCGCCGATGGAGCGAGCCGGCGCTGCTCGCGATGGCATACGATTACGAAACCGCCGGAGGTCATCGGCGAACGCCCGTCCTTCAGGATTGAGGACGGCTGCCATCGTAGAAGAGCAAGAACAGAACAATTCATGTCCGAGCATAGATATCAGGAGATTTTGACCCGGCTTCGCGACAACGGGCGCGTCTCGGTGACGCCCCTTGCCAAGCTCTTGAGCGTGTCGGAGGAAACCATCCGCCGCGACCTCAAGGAGCTCGAGCAAAGCGGCATGTTGCGGCGCATCTATGGCGGCGCCGTGCCGCCGCGGCTGGATGTCGAACGTCCCGTCACGGAGCGGGGCAAGGTCAACGTGCGCGGCAAGGCGCGTGTTGCGGAACTGGCGGTGCCGCTGGTGGAGGACGGCATGTCGCTGTTCATCGATTCAGGAACGACCACCGTTGCATTTGCCCGACGGCTGATCGGACGCAACGTGACGGTGACGACGAACTCCATCGATATTGCACTGCTGCTCGGCACGAGCGTCACCCGCGTGAACTTGACGCCGGGCATGCTGCGCGGCAAGGACAACGCGCTGGTCGGCTACGAGACGCTGTCTTACGCGCGACGTTTTTTCTACGATGCCGCGTTCATGGGAATCGCCGCCTGCGATCTGAAACATGGCTGGATGGATTATGAAGAACACGAATCAAACCTGCGCGGTGTGCTGAAGTTGCAGACGCGCTTGTCGGTGATCCTCGCCGACATCGACAAATTCGGACGCGAAGCGTACCTCAACACTTTTCCGATCACGGAAAAAGTGACGGTGGTCTGTGACCGCGCGCCACCCGCTCCATTCAAGGACATATTTGCTGAGCATGACATCGAACTCATCCATCCCTGATGCATCCGAGACCGGCAAGCTGGCGAGCCTGCTCGCCCGGTTTGCGCAGTTCGGCGGCCTTGCGACCGGTGGCGTGACGCGCCTGTGCGCAAGCGCGGAGGACGGCGAGGCGCGCGATGCGTTCGCCGCGCTGTTGCGGGAGGCCGGCGCCGAAGTTTCGAAGGATGGCGTCGGCAATCAATTCGGCATCTTCCGTCTCGCGGATCGCGCCGGTGCGCCCCTCGTGATGATGGGCTCGCATCTCGACAGTCAGCCGCGTGGCGGGCGCTTCGATGGCGTGCTCGGTGTGCTGGCGGCCTTCGAAGCAGGACGGCGGCTGATGCTGGCAAAACGCGCGGGTGTATCGTTCGACAGCGATTTTTGCGCGGTGAACTGGACGAATGAAGAAGGCGCGCGGTTTCGTCCGAGTCTGCTCGGCAGCGGAACGTACGTTGGCAAGATGAGCATGAACGATGCACTCGCGAGCCGCGACGACGACGGCGTGACGCTTTCCGACGCCCTCGCGGCGATTGGTTATCGCGGCACGGACGCGCCGCCCTGCGTGCCATCCTGCTATGTCGAGTTGCATGTGGAGCAGGGCGGGCTGCTGGAAGCGGACGAGGTCCCCATCGGGATCGTCACGCGTAATTGGGGTGCCGCGAAAATCGACGTGTCGTTCAAAGGTGAACAGGCGCATACCGGTCCCGCGAAAATGGGCGCGCGACGCGACGCACTGTTCGCCGCAGCACAATTGATCTGCGACGTTCGGGCCATTGCGGACAAATGGCCGGACCGGATTCATACGTCCGTGGGAAGGCTCGTCGTGCAGCCCAACTCGCCTAATGTCGTGCCGTCGCAAACGGATTTGTCCATTGAGTTGCGCGCCGTGGACGACAGCATTCTCCAGGAAGCGGAAATCATCGCGATGCAAGCCATCGATACTGCGGCGCAGCGCGCCAACGTCGCCGTCGAGATCGGCAATCGCACGAGCCGTTCGATTCGCGTGCTTCCGCCGGCAGTGGGCGAACTCGTGAAGCGTTGTGCATTGGAGGCAGGGGTGCGCAGCCGGGAGATCGATACAGTGTCCGGCCACGACGCGCTCAGTCTGCTGGATACGTGTCCGACGGGACTCGTGTTCGTGCCGAGCGTTGGCGGTATTGCGCACAACGAAAATGAGGACACGCATTCGGATGATCTCGACACGGGCATGACTGTGCTCATGCGCGTGGCGACGCGCCTCTGCCAGTCGGGCGGCGACCCGGTTGCAGCGGCGAGCGGAGGCTGAGGTCATGCTGCCTTCGCCACATGTGGAAGCGGCCATCCGTTCGATCGCTGCGTGGGCGAGCGGACCGGTCAGCTACGAAGCCGCGCTTACGCCTGTCATGTCGCCGATGCATCGCGGTGTATCGAGCGAATGTCTTCGCGTGGGCATCGGTGACGCGCCACCCGCGTTCTTCGTCAAGATCATGCATCGGGATCTCGCGGAAACGGTAGACATCGGCGCGTCCTGGCGAGCGGCTGCTGCGGTTGCCGCGATCGGCCTCACGCCAGGCCCGCGTCACCTGAATGAGTTGTTCGGGATAAGCGCGTTCGATCTGCTCGACGACACCTGGCAGACAGCCCATCTCGATGACCTTGCAAAGCCCGCCACACTCGAAAAACTGCTTGCGGCCAAGCGCGCGATTCATGTGCTCCCCGCATTCGAACGGAATTCAAACGTGTTTGACCGCGTCGGCCATCTCGCCGCATCCGTGACGTTGACCGCGGACGTTGCAGAGCTGGTTTTAACCGCGTCGCGCATGAGTGCTGCAATCACCGCTTCAGGCATCGACACATGTCCGTGTCACGCGGACGGTGTGACTTCGAACGTGATGCTGCGCGCCGGCGGCCCGGGTGCCGATTTGCAACTCGTCGATTTCGACGAGGCATCGAACACCGACCCTGCGTTCGATATTGCGGTGACGCTGAACGAAGTCCTGCCCGAGCTTTCCACGTGGCCGGCGGCGCTGGAAATGGCGAATGGCCACGTTACGGACGCAGCGCTCGCGCGTACCCGGTGCTATGCATTCGCCGACGACCTGCGCTGGGGTCTGTGGGGATTGAAGATGAACGCGACGTCGCCGCGCCGGAACATCGAGTTCCTGAAGTATGCCCAATGGCGTCTGCTGCGCTGCTCGATGGCCGCGTCGCGCATGGACACCGATGACTTGCTTCCCCTGCTTTGAAAGGGCAATGACGATGCAGACGAAAATGCTGGGTACGGCTTCAAGCGAGGCCGAACGGGAAATCGAAGCCGTACTGCGCAGCGTCCAGCCCTGGAACGGCCGTGCGTTGAGATACGCGCCCGTTCCCGGCGGCATCAGCAACAGCAACTGGCGTGTCTGGCTGGATAGCGAATCAACGAGCTATTTCGTCAAGGTGCCGGGGCGTGGAACGGAGCAGTTCATCGATCGCAAAGTGGCGTTTGCGGCAAGCAAGCAGGCCGAGACCATTGGCATCGGGCCGCGCCTTTACGACTTTGCCGCCGAACTGGGTGTGGAGATCAACGACTTCGTGGAAGGGCGCACGACGTGTTCGAACCGCGATTTTTTTGACGCACCGGTTCGTGCTTCGATCATTGCCGCATATCGTGCATTGCACGCCTCGCCATTGTTGCCGCTGACTAAGACCATCTTCAATCTGATCGACGAACATGTGGAGCAGGTGCGTGAGGTCGGTGGCAAACTGCCCGCGGATTTCGCGCGCCTGCACGGCGAGTACACTCGCGCGCGCGCAGCGCTGGAAGCGTCGGGACTGGATATCGTTGCTTGTTTCAACGACCCCATGCCCGGCAATTTTCTCCGCGATGAAGCCGGGACAGTGCTGTTGATCGACTACGAATACGCTTCGAACAACGATCGTTGCTACGATCTCGGCGCATTGAGCGGCGAGATGTTTTTCACGCGCCAGATGGAAGAGGAAATGGTCGAGTCCTACTTCGGCAGCGTGAGCGAAGCGAACATGGCGCGCGTTATCGTGCACAAGGCGCTCGCCGATCTCAAATGGGCGACCTGGTCCATGCTTCAGAACGAGATATCGACGCTCGACTTCGACTACTTCAAGTATGGCGCGTGGAAGTTCATGCGCGCTTGCTCCGTGATCGACTCGCCTGAGTGGAACGTGCTCCTGCGCAGCGTCTGAACGCGGTTTTCCCGGGGCGAATTTTCGCCTCCTGAGTCAAAGAGCATTGACACCGCGTTTTTTGGCGTCCTAAGATTGCTGCAAGATTCCTCATGTCGCCAACGATGCCGGCACGAGGACATGGCACCGAAGCCCTTCAACGAACCCTGGTTCGTCGGAGGGCTTTTTTTCGTCTTTTTTTGATCGAATGAATCCAAGGAGATAACGCATGCTGGCTGACAAGTCATCCTGGTTGCGCATGGCCGTTTCGGTCGCGCTTGCCTGTTCTTCCGTAGTCGCGATTGCAGCGGACCCTATCAAGCTGGGTTTACTCGAAGACGCATCGGGAAATTTCGCGTTGGCCACCATTCCCAAAATACACGCAACCGAACTTGCAGTGGACGAGATCAACGCGAAGGGCGGCATCATGGGCCGGCCGATCAAACTGATTGCCTATGACACGCAGTCGGACAACACCAAGTTCCAGGAACTGTCGCGCCGCCTCATCCAGACCGACAAGGCCGACGTGATCTTCGGCGGCTTCTCGAGCGCGTCGCGTGAAGCGATCCGCCCGATCATGGACCGCGCGCACCAGCTCTACTGGTACAACAACCAGTATGAAGGCGGCGTGTGTGACTCGAACGTGTTCGTTACCGGCGCGGTTCCCGAGCAGCAATTCTCGACGCTGATTCCATGGATGATGCAGAAGTACGGCAAGAAGGTTTATACGATCGCAGCGGATTACAACTTCGGCCAGATATCGGCGGAATGGGTTCGCAATATCGTTGAGGAAAATGGCGGCACAATGGTCGGCGAAGAGTTCATTCCGCTCAGTGTCTCGCAGTTTGGACAGACCATTCAAAACATCCAGAAAGCGAAGCCGGACTTCGTGATGACCTTGCTGGTCGGCGCGAATCAGGCGTCCTACTACGAGCAGCAGGCGTCCGCCCATCTGAACCTGCCGATGGGAAGTTCCGTGAACGTAGGCCAGGCCTATGAGCACAAGCGCTTCAAGGCGCCGGCGCTGAAGGACATGTTCGTCACCGCGAACTATGTGGAAGAAGTTGATTCGCCCGCGAGCAACGATTTCAAGAAGCGCTTCCACGCCAAGTATCCGAACGAGCCCTACATCAATCAGGAAGCAGCGAACGCCTACGACGCCGTGTATTTGTACAAGGCTGCAGTGGAAAAGGCGAAGTCGACCGATCAGGCTGCAGTGGAGAAAGCGCTGGATGGCGGCAACATCTGCACGGACGGACCTTCAGGGAAGGTCTGCATCGATCCGAAGAGTCATCACCTGAGCCACACGATCTATCTCGTGCACGTGAAGGAAGATCACTCGGTCGAGATTCCAAAGGTATGGAACGACGTCCAACCGTACTGGCTCGGGCAAGTCGGGTGCAATCTTCCCGTGAAACCGGATCATCGTCAGTACACGCCGTCGAGCCTGCCCAAGTCCTGATGCAATGACGTGGTCGCCTCCCGTTTCATGGCGGGGCGATCATGCTCATGCCGATACCCAAGCTTCAACGAGATCTTCTTCGCGATGACAGCACTCTCCGCACTGTATTCGGTCATCTATCAGTTTGGCGACAACTTCGCCTACCTTGTGCTTGCCGCGCTCGGTCTGGCCGTCATCTTCGGCATGATGGGCATCATCAACCTGGCGCATGGCGAGTTCATCATGTGCGGTGCCTACGTGACCATCATCTGCGCGAAGCGTGGCGTGCCATTGCCTCTTGCCATGCTGTCTGGCGCGCTCGCGGCGGCTATCGCGGGCGTTGCCATCGAACGGCTTGTGATCCGGCATCTCTACAACCGGCTCTACGATTCAGTCGTGGCGACCTGGGCGATCAGCCTGATCGTGCAGCAGACCATGCTGCTCGTGGCCGGTCCGTCCATGGAAGGGATCAGCACGCCTTTCGGGTCGTTCGCTCTCGGCGAATATTCGTTCTCCACATACCGCGCCGTGTTGCCGGTCATCGCGCTGATCATTCTCGGCTTGCTCTACCTGTTGTTTTTCAAGAGCAACTACGGGGTGTGCGCGCGAGCCACGATTCAAAACGCGAACATGGCGCAATCGCTCGGGCTGCGCACGGACCGGCTCTATACGCTGACCTTTGCGCTCGGCGCCGGGCTCGCTGGACTCACGGGCGCACTCTACGCACCGACCATGACGGCGGTCCCGACGATGGGCACGAACTTCATCGTGCAGGCGTTTGTCTCGGTCGTGGTGGGCGGCGCCAATGTGATCGCCGGAACCACGCCGGCCGCCGCCGCGCTCGCCGTCATTCAAACCGCGCTCACGGCGTCGTATGGACAACTGTTCGGACAAATCGGCTTGCTGCTGACGGTGATCGTCGTGATCCGTCTGATGCCGCAGGGACTGGGCAATCTCTTCAGTCGCGCACGCTAGGAATCGCCGATGAATCAAGCAACTTCCAATGCCCCGGCGCGACGCCTCGTTCCGACGGTCATGCGACTCGCGCCGTGGCTGCTGGCCTTGTGTCTGCCGCTTGTTGTCGACAGCACTGCGAGCGGCAACTTCGCGTATTGCCTCGTCTGGTCATTTTCGGCAATAGGGCTTCCCGCAATGTGGGGCCAGGGCGGCATTCTGTCGTTCGGACAAACCGCATTTTTCGGCCTGTCGGGCTACACCTACGGAATCGTCACGATCAATCTTGGCGATGGCTGGGTCTCGTCATGGAGCGGGTTGCTGATCGGGCTCGCGGTGAGCGTGGTCGTCGCGGCGCTCCTCGGTTACATGATTTTCTACGGCAAGATCAAGGGCGTGTTTATCGGCATCGTGACGCTTTCGGTGACGCTCGTCCTGGAGACGTTCATGGCGCAAACGGCGGGACCGCAATGGGCCATTGGTGAGGCGCGCCTCAACGGATACAACGGCATGTCCGGCATGCCGCCTTTGTCGATACCGTGGTTTGGCGGCGAAGTGACGCTGGAGAATACGCGCTTTTACTATCTGGTCGTCGTGCTGCTCGCGCTTGTCTATGGAATTACCCGGCGCCTTCTGGATTCTCCTTTTGGGCTGACGCTCGTTGCGATCCGTGAAAATCCGCAACGGGCCGAAATGCTGGGCGTCGACATCCGCCGGCATCAGCTCCTCATCTTCGTATTCGGCTGCGCACTCGGCGGCTTGTCCGGCGCGCTTTATACGATCTGGGGTTCGTACATCACGCCATCCGCAATGGGATTGACGTCGGCCGCCATGCCGATCATCTGGGTCGCAACGGCCGGGCGCCGAAGCATTGGTGGCGCGATCATCGGCACTGCGCTGCTCGTGTGGCTGTCGCAATGGCTCGCAATCTACGGAAGCCAGTACGCGCTGATCCTGATGGGCGCCATCCTCCTGTTCGTGGTGCTGGTGGCACCTGAAGGTTTGCTGCCTTTGACGTTCAAGCTCGTGCGGCGCGGCACTGCGCGCAAGGCGCATCCGACGCAGTCGTTCAAGGCACGCACGAGGAGTGAACCATGAGCACCAACCTGCTCGAAACCCGTGCGCTTGCCAAGCATTTTGGCGGCGCGCACGTGATCAACGGTATCGACTTTGCAATCGGCGCGGGTGAGATCCGCTGTGTGATCGGGCCGAACGGTGCCGGGAAAAGCACTTTCTTCAAGCTCATCACGGGCGAGCATCGTCCGAGTGCCGGGTCCGTTTCGTTCCTTGGCCGCGATCTGAATCATGTGCTGCCTCATGAGCGAATCCGCATGGGGATGAGCATCAAGTTCCAGATCCCGGGCATTTTTCCGGAACTCACCGTGCGCCAGCATGTGCAGCTCGGTTTGCATCGGGCGAAAGACGATCGCATCGAGTCGCTTGGGCAACTGCTTCATCAGTTCTTGCTGACCGAGGAAGAACACGTGCTTGCGGGCAACTTGTCACACGGCAAGAAGCAATGGCTCGAGATCGCGATGGCCGTATCGCTCAAACCGAAGCTTCTTTTCCTCGATGAACCCGTCGCCGGGATGTCCGCGGAAGAAACGCACGCAACGGGCGAGTTGATCATGGGCTTGCGCGAGCGCGGACTCACCATCATGGTCGTCGAGCACGACATGGCCTTCGTGAGGCAGGTGGCGACGCGCGTGACGGTATTGCACGCGGGCCGCCTTTTCGCCGATGGCCCGCTGGAGGAAATCCTCGCACGCGATGACGTCGCCGAAATCTACCTGGGCAAGAAGAAATGACGACTCTGCTCGAAATCGCCGGCGTTGAATGTGGCTATGCTGGCGGCAAGGTCCTGAACGGCGTCTCCATGACGGTCGAGCGCGGAGAGATTCTCGCGTTGATCGGGCGCAACGGTGTTGGCAAGACAACGCTGATGCGCGTGTTGATTGGCCTCGTTCCATTGATGGCCGGCAGCATTGCGCTGAACGGCGAAGAGATTGGCGACTCGCGTCCGTATTCGCGCGCACGGCACGGCGTGGGATACGTACCGCAAGGCCGTGAGGTATTTCCGGCTTTGACGGTGCGTGAAAACCTCCAAGTGGGCGCTCAGTCGAATCGCGCGCACCTTACGGAAATGCTCGACAAGGTCGTGAGCTATTTCCCCGTGCTCGGCGCACGCTTCCAGCAGAAAGCCGGCACGCTGAGCGGCGGAGAACAGCAGCAACTTGCGATTGCGCGTGCGTTGATCGGGTCGCCCAAGATCCTGTTGCTCGACGAACCGTCCGAAGGCATCCAACCTTCAATCGTGGATCTGATTGGCGAGACGTTGACCCGGATAACTCATGAAACTGGAATTGGTGTGTTGCTGGTCGAGCAGAACATGGGAATGGTTGAAAGCGTCGCGGCGCGCTGCTGCGTGATGGACAAGGGGCGGATTGTCAGCACGCTCGACCGCGCCCAACTCGCCGACGAAGAATTGATTCGCCAGTATCTGGCACTTTAGAAAGGACACGGCATGCAATGGCTTAAGGATTCGATCATGATGCAACGCGGCGTGGGCGCGAATCGCGAAGGCACGACCCATCACCTGACCGAAGCGCTGCAGGACACGTTTCATTACACCATCGGTCCGTATTCCACACCGGTCATGCACGTTCAGCCTGGCGATACGGTCGTGGTCGAGACGCGTGATGCGTTCGAAGGCAAGATCACGTCCGAGACGGACAAGCCGTCGCAGATCCTGAAGATGCCGTTCCTGAATCCGCAGAATGGCCCGATCATGATCGAGGGGGCGGAGAAGGGTGACGTGATTGCGGTGTACATCGAAAAGATGGCGCCGCGTGGCGATGATCCCCATGGCTTTTGCTGCATGATCCCCAACTTCGGCGCGCTGACGGGTACGGACTACACGGCCTTGCTCAATGAACCGCTGCCGGAAATTGTCCGCAAGATCAGGATCGACGAAGACAACGTCTACTGGAGCCGGCGCAATACCCTGCCGTACAAGCCGCATATCGGCACGTTGAGTCTTTCCCCGGAAATCGACTCCATCAATTCGCTGACACCGGATTCCCACGGCGGCAACATGGACGTACCCGACATGGGGCCGGGCAGCATCACCTACCTGCCGGTCCGCTCGCCGGGCGCCCGTTTGTTCATTGGCGACGCGCATGCGTGCCAGGGCGACGGGGAGGTCTGCGGAACGGCAGTTGAATACGCAAGCACGACCACCATCCGCGTGGACCTGATCAAGAACTGGGCCATAGCGTGGCCACGTCTTGAGAACGAGGACGCGTTGATGAGCATTGGCAGCGCGCGGCCGCTCGAGGACGCGACGCGGATTGCGTATCGTGAACTCGTGCTGTGGATGGCTGCGGAATACGGATTCGACAAATGGGATGCCTATATGATGCTGAGTCAATGCGGCAAGGTGCGTCTCGGCAATTTTGTCGATCCAAAATACACGGTCGGCGCAATGATCGCGAAGCACTACCTGAAGTGATGCCAACGCTGTCCCATGAATGTTTGATCTGAAAAGCGCTCCATGTCTTTATCCGAACCTGTCAAGATCGGGCTGCTCTGCTCGACTACCGGTGCAACTGCGCCGCTGGAGATGTCGCAATGGCGAGGTTCGATCCTGGCCGTGGAGGAGATCAATCAGCGCGGCGGTGTAGCAGGGCGTGAGTTGTCGGTCGTGCACTACGATCCGGGCTCGGACTCCACACGCTTTCGGGCGCTTGCAGAAAAGCTGATTCTCGACGACGGCGTCAACGTGATCTTTGGCGGTTACACGTCGTCGAGCCGCAAGGCGATGTTGCCCGTCGTGGAGAAACATAATCGTCTGCTGATTTACTCGCAGCAATACGAAGGTTTCGAGTTTTCCGAGAACATCATCTATAGCGGCGCTTCACCGAACCAGAACGGCTTGCAGCTTGCAGACTTCATGACGTCGACCTACGGCGCGCGGTGCTACATGGTCGGATCGCGCTACGTGTATCCCTATGAATGCAACCGGACAATGCAGGAACTGTTGCTGCAGCATCCCGACGGCGCAATTCTCGGCGAACGGTATCTGGATCTGAACGCACCGTTCGAACATTTCGCCGATGTCGTCGCGGACATCCGGAAGAAACGCCCCGACTTCATTTTCTGCACGGTGATAGGGCGTACCGTGCCATATCTCTACCAGGCATTCGCGCATGCGGATCTGGATCCGGCGCGCATGCCAATAGGCAGCCTGAATACATCGGAAACCGAAATATCGTTGATGGAACGTGGCGTCGCGACCGGACATATCACTGCGGCGCCGTATTTTCAAAGTATCGGCACGCCTGAAAACAGGACAGCGCTCGCGCGCCATACAGAGCGGTTTGGACGCCAGCATCCCACCGACATGAACTGGGAGGCGGCGTACTACCAGATGCACATGTATGCAAATGCCTTCAATAAGGCAGGCTCGGACGATATCGGTACGATCATGCCGCATTTGCTTGGCGCGCAATTCGCAGCGCCGCAAGGGCTTGTGCATATCGACCGCGTCAATCATCACATGGCGCTGTATCCGCGGATCGGGCGCGCGGAAAGCGACGGGCAGTTTTCCATCCTGCGCGAATCGGCCAGCGCGGTGCCCCCGGACCCGTACATGGCATCACAGAGCCTGGGCGACTGGGTGACGAAGCTCAGCACGCGGGAGTACTGACGTGACGTCACAACGTGAGGGTCGACAACGCAGCCTGACCGGTTCGGTACTGAACCGGGGACTGTCTGTCGTCGTCTTTCATCCCGACGACAACGACGGCGCGACCCTCACCAATCACCTGAAGCGCATGGGCTTTCAGGTGACGGCATTCTGGCCGCCGCTCGAAGTGCTGCCGGACAAGGTCGACCTGGTTTTTCGCGCGCTGATTCCGGAAGAGCAGGCGCCCAGGGATGCATGGCTCGGGCCGGAAGCGCCACCGGTGATATCGATCATCTCCTATGAAAATCCAACGTTTATCGACCAGGCTTTGAAGATGGGCTCGAACGCGATCATCACGACGCCAATACGTGCCTCAGGCTTGCTGGCAACGGTCGTGTTCGCCATGCAGAATGCCAGGCAAAACCGGCAGATGACGGAGCGGATCGCGAGCCTCGAGCAGAAGGTGAACGGTGCGCGGCATCTCAACGAGGCCAAGTCGATCCTGATGGCAATGCATCAGATATCGGAAGCTGAAGCTTATGAAATTCTCCGCGGCCAGGCGATGGCCAAGCGCGTCAGCGTCGACGACATGTGCCACTCGATTATCCAGGCGGGCGAATTGCTGAAGGTGAAACGCACGGCCATCAAGCCCTGTCCCGACGATACACATACCCAGCCGGACCTTTAAAGGACCCAAAATGGATTTGCAGCTAAGAGGACTGAAGGCGATTGTCACGGGCGGCACCAAAGGCATTGGGCTGGCGATTGCGCAAACACTGGCAAAGGAAGGGGCAATGGTTGCGATCTGCTCGCGCGACGCGCAGGCCGCCGAGCAGACGGCTACATCCCTTGGCGCTTTGAGCGGGAGCGCGGCGCTGGGAGCGGGCATTGACGTAGCCGACGGCGCAGCGCTCAAGCAGTGGGTGGAAGACGTTGCACAGCACTGGGGCGGCCTCGATATCGTCGTTGCAAATGTGAGCGCGCTTTCCATCACGAACGACATTGAATCGTGGCGCAAGCAGTTCGAAACGGACATGCTCGGGACGGTCAACCTGGTCGATGCCGCCATGCCTTATCTCGAAGCCAGTCAAGCCGCTTCGATCGTTGCCATCTCGAGTGTTTCGGGTCGGGAAGTGGACTTTGCCGCGGGGCCGTACGGCACGTTCAAGGCGGCGATCGTGCATTACGTGCAGGGCCTTGCTTACCAGCTTGCGGCGAAGGGAATTCGAGCAAACACAGTGTCGCCGGGCAACGTCTATTTCAAGGGCGGCGTCTGGGACTGGATCGAGAACAACAATCCGGCGCTCTATGCGGAAGCGCTTGCGCTCAATCCGACCAAGCGCATGGCGACGCCACAGGAAATCGCGAACGCGGTCGCGTTTGTTGCAAGCCCTGTTGCGAGCTTTGTCAGCGGCACGAACCTCGTGGTAGACGGTGCACTGACGCGGGGCGTGCAGTTATAAGCAGGACGTGAGCGCGATCGCCGCGTCTTCGGAAAAGCCTTTCGCCGGCCGGATCTCATCTGTCGGCGACCGGTTCTGTTCTGGCATTTCGACGCAGCACATCTGCCGAAACACCGAACGTCCGAAGGAAAGCGCGGCGCATGCGCTCCCTGTCTGCAAAGCCCGTTTCATCGGCTACCACATTGAGCGTGTGCCGGCCTTGCTCGATCATGAATCTGGCAGCCTCGAGCCGAAGCTGTTCCACCGCTTTTGCCGGTGGCACACCAGTCTCAGCCACAAAGGCCCTGCTGAACTGGCGAGGACTGAGATTGGCCACGGCCGCCAGCTCCCCGACCGTCAGCGGACTGCGCAGATTGCTCCGGATGTGCACGAAGACCGATTCGATGCGATCGGACTTGGGCGTCATGTCGAGCAGTGCCGAATGCTGCTTCTGTCCACCTAGCCGACGCTGATTCATGACGAGAAGCCTGGCAACCGTTTTTGCGGCGTCGGGGCCGAGGTCATGGTCGATCAACGCCAACACAAGGTCGATCCCGGCGGTCATTCCCGCCGAGGTCCAGACAGGGCCATCGTTGACGAAAATCCGGTCTTCGTCTGTTGCGACCTCGGGGAAGCGTGCCCTGAACTCGGCCGCATGTGCCCAGTGCATGGTTGCACGCCGGCCATTCAACAGGCCGGCCTCGGCGAGAACGAATGCCCCGCTGCAAATCGAGGCGATCCGTCTGGACGCTTTGGCCGCTTCCTGCACGAACGCGATCATTGCTGGTTCGAATGGCGGCATTTTCAGCTCGGTGATCGAACCGACGATGACCGTGTCGAAGCAGGGATCGCCAAACTTTTCGGTTTCCAGTGTCATTCCGGCCGACGAACGCACCGGTCCGCCATGTTCTGACAGCAGATGAATGTCGTAGCACTCGCCGGTCGGGGGCAGGTTCGCTATTTCGAACGCCGTAAGCGCCGCGAGGCTCATCAGCTGAAACCTCTGAGGCACGATGAATCCTATCCGATGCATCTTTCCTCCAGCAGTCTGAAAGTTCCGCAGATGGCGACAGGGCGGCCACGTGCTTCGCTCGCCGCTGCAAACGTCTTAAATGGTGGCAATTACGACATGCATCGTAACGGCCGGACGCGTTAAGGTACAAGCGCTTTCCCTGTTCACCTTGTACCGGCCGAAAGGAACGCCATCATGTCGAAGATTCTTCGAGCGGGCTCCGTACAGATAGCGCCCGTCCTCTACAGTCGGGAAGGCGCGGTCGACAAGGTCGTTCGAAAAATCCTGGAGCTGGGCAAGCAGGCCGTTCAGTTCGCGATTTCCGGCAGATCTACAAGAGGAAGCGCATGATGGATTTGCGCGGGCATTGCAGTCGTCCGGACGTGCTCGGGCTCGCGATTGACCGGACTGCATTCCGTCTAAATTAAACACATGCCTACCGTGTCACTGTCGGCCGTTTTTATCGCCTATCTTGTGCTGGTCGACGCCGCGGCTGCGATCGCTGTATGCGTGAGGCTCGGCTCTCGCGAAGCGACCACGACGCTGGGTTTTATCGCGATCTGGTTGGTATTTGGTGGCTGGATGGGCGTGACAGGTATCGTGGGGCGGCATGCGAACACATTCCCTCCCGGCATCGCGCTACTCACGCTGCCGGTGCTGGCCGCGGTGCTGGCTGTCGTGCTGACCCGAGGCGGCGCCATGCTCGCCGAGCAGATTCCGCTTGGTGTCCTGATCGGATTTCAGGTATTTCGCGTCGGCGTGGAAATGTTCCTGCATCGTCTCTGGAGTCTTGGCCTGGCGCCGAAACTGATGACCCTCGAGGGCGGCAACATCGAGATAGTAGTGGCTGTTACCGCGCCCGTAGCCGCATGGCTCGCATCGCGCGGTACGGCTGGTCGCCGGATCGCATGGGCGTGGAATGTCATCGGAATAATTTCGCTGGCGAACATCGTCGCGCGTGCCGTGTTGACGGCGCCAGGACCGCTTCGACTGATCGATGCAGATCCGCCCGACACGGCAATCCTGATGTTCCCGTACACGTTCATTCCGGGGTTCTTCGTGCCCCTGGCGCTGGCCTTACATATCCTCGCGTTTCGAGCGTTTCGTCCGGGCGCGACCAAAGTACGCAAGCAGCGACTATCCGGCTGACGCGACAAGTCGATAGCCGAATCGCGATCGAAATTCCAGCCGGACAACTTTTCCCCAACATGCAGGAGTGGAGACAAATGAACTTCCATGACGACATGCTCGAACGTAACGCCAGCTTTTCCACAACGGGCTTTAAGCCTGACCTCAAGATGATGCCGTCGACAGGAACGATCGTCGTGGGCTGCGTCGACCCGCGTGTCGATCCCGCGAACGTGCTGGGCCTGAAGCTGGGCGAAGCGGCGGTGATTCGTAATGTCGGCGGCCGGGTCAACAATGCGTTGCTCGAAACGTTGGCAGTGCTGAGCGTTGTAGGAGCCGCGGCCGGACGTCCCGGAGGGCCACGCAATCTCGTTCTGCTTCAGCATACTGATTGCGGCATCATCGGCTGCTACCGGCATGCACCTGCGGTGCTCTCCAAGTATCTCGACGTCGAGTCAGCCGCTCTGGACGATATGGCGATCACGGAGCCCCACAAGGCCATCCTCCTCGATATCGCGACACTGAAGACGCGTCTCGAGCTTCCAGACGGCCTGATGCTGTCGGGTCTGGTCTATGACGTGAAAACCGGCCTGGTCGAGACTGTGGCGGCCCCAGCGCCTCTGCGGACGCCCGCCGCTTAGCGACGGTGTGCGAATCGGCACGAGCAGGTCCCGCATAGCGAGCAGGCCGGCACTCGTCCGAACTACCGGTCGCTTCAGTCTCGGCGCGTGACAGTCCTGCCGATGAACTCTTCTATTGGAGTATGAGATGAACCCTGATTTATACCTGGTCACAGGCGCCACTGGAGACACGGGCAGCGCCGCCATTGCGGAGTTGCTGTCGAAGGGCGCTCGCGTGCGGGCGCTCGTGCATCGCGAAGACGAGCGTGCGTCCGCGTTGCGCGAGAGAAACGTCGAGATCGTCATGGGCGACCTGCTGGACAGTCATGCTGTGCAAGCGGCGCTGCAGGGTGTCGCTGGCGCGTATTTCGTGTACCCGGTCATGCAAGCGCGGCTCATCGATGCGACAGCCTATTTCGCGCATGCGGCAAAGCTTGCGGGCGTTCAGTCGATCGTCAATATGTCGCAAATCTCGGCCAAGGACGACGCGCGCAGCCAGGCTGCGCTCGCCCACTGGTATGGCGAGCGCGTGTTCGATTGGGCCGGTGTTCCGACAACGCATCTGCGTCCGACGTTCTTCATGGAATGGCTGACGTACGGTTTCCAGTTGCCGCTTATCGCCAACCACGACTTGCTTCGTGTGCCCGCAGGCACCGGCCGGCACGCGCCGATCGCCGCTGCCGACCAGGGCCGCGTGATCGCCAGTATCCTTCTGGATCCCGCGCCTCATGCGGGCAAAACCTATCCGCTGTTCGGTGCTGAAGAAATGAATCACGAGGCGTTGGCGAAGGCGGTGGGCAAAGCGCTCGGCCGACCGATCCGTTACGAGGACGAGAGCTTCGAGTCGTTCGAAGCACGGCTCACGCAGCTCGGCCTGTCAGCGCATTTCATTCAGCACATCGCTTCAGTGTATCGGGCTTATCGGGCGGGCGAGTTCGCAGGCACGAACGACAATGTCGAACGAATTACCGGCAGGAAGCCAATGTCAGTGAGCGATTACGTGACTGCGAACCGCGCGGTTTTTCAGGGGGAAAAAGAGCAATAGCTTTTTCCATGCGATGAACCCGAAGAATTCGAGCATCGTTTGTCGCCGCGCGCCTCCCACTTCGCGCGGCTTTTTTCACTTCGCGGCGAGCGCGGGGTGCTTGAGCAGAAGAGCCGCAGCCGGCGCCGATGAAGCGGGGTTTTGCCCCGTGATCAGCAACCCGTCGCTGACGACGTAGGGCGCCCAGTCATCGGACTTCGAATATACGCCGCCCTTCGCCTTGAGTTCGTCTTCCACGAGGAACGGCACGATATCGGTCAGCCCGACTGCAGCTTCCTCTGAGTTTGTGAAGCCGGTCACTTTCTTGCCTTCGACCAGCGGCTTGCCGTTCGCCGACCTGACGTGGCGAAGGACGCCTGGGGCGTGGCAGACCAAGGCGACTGGCTTTCCAGCGGCGATGAACGATTCGATCAACGCAATCGAGTTCTTGTCTTCGGCGAGGTCCCACAGGGGACCGTGACCGCCTGGGTAGAAGACTGTATCGAAGTCCGACTGCGAGACGCTGTCGAGGCGCACGGTGGTCGCGAGTTGCGCCGTTGCCTGCGAGTCGGCTTCAAAGCGATGCGTCATTTCGGTCTGGTTCGCGGGCTCGTTGCTTTTCGGGTCGAGCGGCGGCTGGCCACCCTTGGGCGAAGCCAGCACGATGTCCACGCCGGCGTCCTTGAACGCGTAATAAGGCGCTGCCAGTTCCTCGAGCCAGAAACCGGTCTTGCGGCCGGTGCTGCCCAATTGGTCGTGCGAGGTCAGAATCATCAGTACTTTCATGGTGTTTCTCCGTCGGGTGAGTAAGTGAATCGGTATAGCGCTAACGGTTGTAGTAGACCAGTCGTCTATAAAATGAGCCTAAAAAAGCACCTCCGGAAAGGTGCACTTGCCGCGCCGATCTTTCAGGTGGCAAGGTGAAGCATCTGCTGCGTTGTCGTCGTTGCCATTGCGAAGGGCTGCACATTGCGAACGATCTTGACCATGATACTGGCGCCCAGCCATAGCTGGTAGAGGCTTTGCGCAACGTTCTGCGGGTCACCCTCAATTGCAAGCGATCGTTCCGTCACGCCAGTCTCGATAGCGCGCGCCAGCCGGCTGACGATGCCTGCCGTGCCGCGATTCAATGCGGCACGCATTGCTTCCGACATGTCCGCCACTTCGGCGCCCAGCTTGACCGCAAGACATTTGCCCTGGCAGTCATAGAACGATTGCGTTTCCTGCCAGATGCGGAAGTAGTCCGCCAACCGCTGTGCCATATCCAGACCGGGCTGAGCAAGCGTCCGGTCGAGATCGTCCAGATAGTCCTCGAAGTAACTCTCGAGCAGCGCCACGCCGAACGCATCTTTCGAACCGAAGTAATGATAGAACGATCCCTTCGGCACGCCGGCCTCCGAAAGAATTTCATTCAGGCCAACGGCAGAAAACCCTTTGGCGCCGATCAGCCGTTGACCGACGGCGATGATGTTCTCGCGGACGTCGGTGGTTTCAGATGTGTTTGCAGTGGCCATGTACGGACTATAACGCGTAGTAGACCAGTCGTCTACGAGTAGTTTAAAAAAAGTGTCTTGACGTTTGCGAGGACAGAGGCAGGCCATCAGCCCCAAGTCGCCGTTCATAATGCGCTTTTCGGCCATATAAAATAGGGTGGCGCTTCCCGCAGGTTGCGAACCTCGTCGGTCATTGCCTATCTTGGTGCGGGTTCATGCGCGTTCAGTTTCGCTCGTCGACGACGCTCGTGGAAATCGCGAAAGCTGTAATCCATCGTTCGCAAGCGTTCCAAGCCTCGCGCTATCTAGCGTCACTATCGACTGGCTTCGGCCTGTCTTCACATTCTCGCCAGGAAAGCTTCATGCTGAAAATCCATCACCTCGGTCATTCTCAATCGGAACGTGTCGTCTGGCTTTGCGAAGAACTCGGCGTTCTTTACGAGCTCGAAAAATACACGCGAGACGCGGTCACCCGCCTTTCGCCGCCGGAACTGAAAGCGCTGCACCCGCTCGGCGCTGCGCCGCTTGTCGAAGTCGAAGGTATGTTGCTCGCTGAGTCGGCCGCTATTGTCGAATTCATTCTTGCGCGCTATGGGCACGGACGATTGCAGCTTGCGCCCGACCATCCGGATTTTGCCGCCTACCTTTACTGGTTCCATTTCGCCAATGGAAATCTTCAACCGGTGATGGGACGATCGATGATGGTGGGACGCTGCGGCCTGGCGCCCGATCATCCGATTCAGGCATCGGTGCAAGAACGGCTGGACAAGGTGCTCG
This sequence comes from Burkholderia sp. PAMC 28687, assembly GCF_001577465.1. Lineage (NCBI taxonomy): Bacteria > Pseudomonadati > Pseudomonadota > Betaproteobacteria > Burkholderiales > Burkholderiaceae > Burkholderia > Burkholderia sp. PAMC 28687. Next base: position 724,111 of record NZ_CP014507.1, on the reverse strand, counting down.
CGCTGCTCGACGCGCGGCTCGCGCAGAACGATTATCTGGCTGGAAGCGACTTCACCGCCGCCGACATCATGAGCGTGTTCTCGCTGACCACCATGCGCCTGTTTCATTCTGTCGACCTTACGCCTTATCCCTACATACTCGCGTATCTGCAGCGCATCGGCGCACGGCCCGCATACCAGCGGGCGATGGCTAAAGGCGATCCGGACTTGACGCCGTTGCTTACTTGAAGCGGGTCGACGCTTGCTCAAACTGGCCGTAATTGTTGAGCTTGCTCAGCCGGGGCATGTCATCCCAACTTGGTCAATTAACTTGGGACTCTGCGCGCACCGTCCAACGGACGACGCGTCAGCCTGGATAGCGGAGGTGTCGTCCGGTGCGGCAGATAGTGGAAGCCGGTGTCAAGGTGGAGAAGATGGATAAGACTCATGCTTTGACTCGCTTCGGATTCAAACGTTGTGCAGAACACCTTGGTGGGCAAATCGCCGGGTCTGGAAATGACAAGCGGCCATTGTCCAATGCATTCAGAGTAACTACAGCACCGGAATGGAAACGAACTACGTAGATCGTCGCGCGCCCGGGTTCCCGGATGAGCGAAATGGCTTTAATCTGGGACTTGACTGAATGACTGCTTTGTATGGATTTGATTGACCGTTTCGGGTCGGCCTGCGTCCGATGTGTCGGGCTGTGGACGCCTTGGACAAGTCTCCAGGACCCGAGCTCATAGACGTATGCCTAATTGATTACCCGTACCGAACTTAAAGAGAGATGTTTCGCAGTTGCCGGCGACGTTGATGAGACGGTCCCGCCATTCGTGCCCAGACTCACCTTGAGCGCTTCGGTCCCACGACGCAACCATGCCTTGACCGTCCCAAGCGGTACGGTCATTTCCTCCGCTATCTCCCTGTGCGTTAAATCATGAAAGTACGCTAGCTCCAATGCACGCCTCTGATTGGTTTGGAGGAAGTTCATGCATGTTGCCAAGTGTCGCGCTTGCTGATTCAAGGCCGCAAGTTCACAGGGATCAAGTGTTTCAGCCGTCAAGATTTCGTCAAGTTTATCGCTCCACTCTATCTCCGGCCCCGCAGAGGATTTGCGTCGTCTTAAATAGTCGAAGGTGCGACTTCTAACAATCACCGCCATCCACGCCATTGGCGGGGAAACGCTGCTGTTATAGTCAGGAGCGGACTTCCAGACGCTGACGAATGTGTCTTGTAGTACTTCTTCAGCAAACTCCCTGCGTCGCAGTATGCGAAGTGCGATCACAAGCAGGTATGGAGAGGTAAGTTCGTAAAGAGTCCTTAGCGCTTTTACATCGCGGCTTGAAATGCGTTCGAGAAGTTGGACAAGTACAGCGGCACCCGGATCAACAGGGAATATGGTTTGCATTGCGATCTCGTGTGAGGAGACAGCGATGCTGCCGCGCAAACATCATGATTTGTCCCCGAAAACACATGTCGCAACCGCCGTGCCCGCAAGAAGCCTGGATCCAGTTTAGAACCCTTGCCGGACGGTCTGTTGAAAACCCGCGCGACGTCGGTCGCTTGCGAAGCGTCTGCTTGTAGCACGCGCCAAGCCTGTATTGCAGCGACCGCATGCAAGCGAAAACGCGTTATTGCAACATACGACCAACACGCTAAGCGTTGAAGCTCAGTGACAAGCGCCATCGAATACGCCATACACGGCGTTCCTGTGCAACGAGAGCGCATCGCTTTTGTTCGATGCGAGACTGGAGACGAGCGGCTTGAGGTATGAACCGAGCCGTAATAGAAAAATTGGGATCTGTTGTTGCAACTGGCCGTCGACGATTGGACGTTGATTTCGTGCCGCCTAGAGAGCATCCCTAGACCTCTAGCCCGCGCAACTTCGTCGCCATGCAAGTGGACAGACGTGGTTGGGAACAACGGGTGACGCAACTGGTCTCTGACAGGTGCGAATTGCGCGCGGCGTCAAGGCTTGCGAGTGCGTGCGTTCGCAGCTTCAGCGGATCGACGACGGGTGATGTGCGAGCGCCGTCACGTTCATCGTCATGTATGGAAACAACGGCAATCCGGAAAGGATCGCATGCAGTTCGTCGTGTGAGTCGACGTCGAAAACGCTGTAATTCGCATACTCGCCAACAACGCGATGCAGTTGCTGCCACTTCCCGGAGCGTTGCAGTTCTTGCGAGTAGGCTTTTTCTCGTGCCTTGATCTCGTCGGCCTGAGCCGTTGGCATATCGAGTGGCAGGTGTACATCCATTCTCACGAGATATAGCATGAGTTTCTTATCGTCCAAAGGTACAGGGTTGTGGGCTTAATTGCGTTTGTCGCGCCGGTAGAAAGCGAGCTTTTCCTCATCGATATGAAGACCCAGCCCCGGCCCCTCCGGCAAATGCAGATCGAAGTCGCGGTATTGGGGACGCGCGGTGACGATGTCGTCTTTCAACAAAAGGGGGCCGAACAACTCCGTGCCCCAGTCAAGTTGGGGAAGCGCGCTGAAGCCGTGGGCTGACGCAACCGACCCGACGCTGCCTTCAAGCATGGTTCCGCCATACAGGGACACGCCGGCTGCATCGGCGATGGCGGCAGTGCGCATCATTGCGTAGATGCCGCCGGATTTCGCAATCTTCAATGCGAACACGTCCGCGCATGCACCGCGCACGAGTTCGAGGGCGTCCTCCGGGCCGGTCACTGCTTCGTCGGCCATGATGGGAACAATGAAGCGCGACGCAAGTCTGGCGAGCGCTCCACGTTGTTCTCGTGGAGTGGGTTGCTCGATGAGGTCGACGCCCGCAGCTTCGAGCGCCTCGATCCCCAAGGTTGCGTCGACCTCGCTCCATGCCTGGTTCACATCGACGGTGACCTTGGCTCGGCCGCCAAGTGCGGCCTTGATTTTCGATACATGCGCCACATCCTCACGAACGCCGCGCCGGCCGATCTTCAGTTTAAAGGTGTTGTGACGACGTTCGGCAAGGAGCATTTCCGCTTCCTCGATATCGCGTTGGGTATCGCCACTCGCGAGCGTCCACAGGACCGGAAGTGTCTTGCGCACAGCGCCACCCAGCAGCGTTGAAACCGGAACGCCCAGGCGCTTGCCCTGAGCGTCCAGCAAGGCCGTTTCCAGTGCGCATTTGGCGAACCGGTTGCCCCGTGCGACCTTGTTCAACTTTAGCATTGCACCGTTGACATTGGTCGCATCCATTCCGATCAGCGCAGGTGCGAGGTAGGTGTCGATGGTCAGCTTGATGCCCTCGGGACTCTCCTCACCGTAAGCGAGGCCGCCAATGGTGGTGGCTTCGCCAAGACCCTCGATATCATCGCTCGAACGCAGGCGCACAATGACAAGCGTTTGCTGCTGCATCGTCGCCATTGCCAGTTGATGCGCGCGAATGGTCGGAAGGTCGACCAGGATTGCTTCGACGGAGATGATTTGGGCATTCATGGCGGATGGGCAAAGTTTATGAGTTGCTCAAGTATTACGCGCCCCATGATCCCGTGTCCAACACCGTCGACGTCTAGTGCCATACCTCTGCGGTATGACGAGCATCAGCCCCCGGAGCCGGTGCGGGGTACGTAGGGTATGTGTTCCTCTTCGTAGAGCCGGTAAATAAGCTCCAGAATTTCCTTGATGTCTTGCGACTCGTCAAGCAAGCGCGTGCTCATGATGATGGGCGATACAAGGGTGGGATCATCCAGTTCCTTATAGCTCACGTCGCTGCGTTTCAGGCCATGCACGCTGCTCGGCACAACAGACACCCCTTCGCCGGCGGCTACCAGCCCGAGCGCGACTTGCAGTTCCCGCGTTTCATAAATCCGGTGAGGCTTCAGACCCCTGTCCTGGAATGCGGAGAGGACCTGGTCGGCGTAACTAGGTCTCGGCGTTTTCGGAAAAATGATCAGCGTCTCGTTCACCAGGTCCCGAAGCGCGAGGATGGGCTTGCTCATGGAAAGCGCATGCCCTTCCGGCAAGGCGACGATCATCTTTTCCTCGCGAAGCACTACTCGGCGTATGTTTGCGTCTTCGAGCCGGATACGGCCGAACCCGATATCGATGCGCCCGTCTTTAAGCGCCCTGAGTTGGTCCATTGTCGACATCTCGTGGAGACTCAACTCGACCGTCGTGTTTTCATCCCGGAAACGCCGGATGATTTTCGGCAGCAGTCCATACAAGGTCGAGCCCACAAAGCCAACTGAAAGGCTACGCTCGATATTGCCGACCCGCCTCGTCATGGATTCGAGCTCGGCGGTTTGCGCCAGCAATTGCACGGCATGGAGATAGAAGAACTTGCCCGTTTCCGTGAGCTTCAACGGGCGCGAGTTGCGCTCGAACAGTTGCACTCCGAGTGTCTCTTCGAGTTGCTGTATCTGCCGGCTCAAGGGCGGTTGGGCCATGTGAAGCCGCTGGGCCGCTCGCGTGAAATTGCGCTCTTCGGCTACCGCTACGAAGTAGCGCAGATGCCGGAGTTCCATCTCGATACCTCCTTGATATAGCCCGATACTAAATCAGTGTTGGACGGGCCTTTCCGACTGGACTTATTCTGTTTTTACGCTCTGTTCAACGCCCGATTATACCTTTCAGGCATTCTGCAACTGCGTTGAAACAGGGGTTAACCCCCACCATAAGCACAAAAGATTCTGGAGAAGACAATGACGAAAGTTTTCGCTACGAAAGAAGCGCAAGACCTGTTGAAGGCTGCTGCCAACGTTGAGAGCCAGAGCGGCAATGCTCGCGCCAAACAGATTGTCGGCCGCCTGCTGAGCGATTTATTCAAGGCAATCGACGACCTCGATATGACACCCGATGAAATCTGGGCCGGCGTCAATTATTTCAACAAGCTTGGTCAGGATGGCGAAGCGGCGTTGCTCGCCGCTGGCCTCGGCATTGAAAAGTACCTCGACATTCGCATGGATGCTGCGGACAGGGAAGCCGAGATCAACGGGGGCACGCCGCGTACCATTGAAGGCCCGCTCTATGTCGCCGGTGCGCCAGTGCACGACGGGGTATCCAAGATCGACAGCGACCCCGATCAGGAAGCGGGCCCTCTGGTCATTCGTGGCACCGTGACCGGACTGGATGGCAAGCCCGTTGCAAATGCGATTGTCGAGTGCTGGCACGCCAACTCTAAAGGCTTTTATTCGCACTTTGATCCGACCGGAGCGCAGAGCGAATTCAACTTGCGCGGGGCGGTGAAAACGGGTGTCGACGGCAAGTACGAGTTTCGTACGCTGATGCCGGTCGGCTACGGTTGCCCGCCGCATGGCGCGACTCAGCAACTGCTGAACGTGCTCGCGCGCCACGGCAACCGTCCGGCGCATGTGCATTTCTTCGCCGGCAGCGACAAGCACCGCAAGCTGACCACGCAAATCAATATTGAAGGCGACCCGCTGATCTGGGACGACTTTGCCTATGCGACCCGCGAGGACTTGATTGCGCCTGTGGTCGAGAGGACCGGTGGCATTGCGCTCGGCCTCAAATCCGACGCATACCGGGAAATCGAGTTCAACTTTGCGTTGACGCCGCTCGTCCAGGGCAAGGACAACCAGGTCGTCCATCGTCCGCGCGTATCAGCTACGGCTTGATCGCCTGAAGCGGCTGCCCGGTATCGCTGCCGTCGCTTGATCCCTCGAAAAAAATCACTGACACCGGTGCACGGCTCCATGCTCGGAGCCTGCACAGGGAGAGCCTCTATGTCCGTAATCATCGAAAAGTCCGTGCTGCTGGATGAATTGCTGCACGCCGCCGTCCAGGACGACAAGCAGACTGGTGTATTTCGCTGCCGCCGCGATATTTTTACGAATGCCGATTTGTTCGAACTGGAGATGAAACACATCTTCGAAAACAACTGGGTGTATCTGGCGCATGAAAGTCAGATTCCCAACAATAACGATTACTACACCACATGGATTGGCCGTCAGCCAGTAGTCGTCTCGCGAGACAAGGCCGGAGAACTTCACGCGGTCATCAATGCCTGCGCTCATAAAGGCGCCATGATTTGCCGGCGCAAGCATGGCAACAAAGGCAGCTTTACGTGTCCGTTTCACGGCTGGACATTCGCCAACACCGGAAAGCTCTTGAAGGTGAAAGATGAGAAGACCACGCAATACCCCATTCAATTCAATTCGAACGGCTCGCATGACCTGAAAAAGGTACCGCGGTTTCAGAGCTACCGCGGCTTCCTGTTCGGCAGCCTCAATGCCGACGCCATGTCGCTGGAGGACCACCTCGGCGAGACCAAGGTCATCATCGACCAGATCGTCGATCAGGCGCCTCACGGGCTTGAAGTGTTGCGTGGCAATTCCTCGTACATCTATGACGGTAATTGGAAAATGCAGATGGAGAATGGATGCGATGGTTACCACGTCAGCACCGTGCACTGGAATTACGCCGCGACCATGGGCCGGCGCAAGGTCGATGGCACCAAGGCTGTCGATGCGAACGGCTGGAGCAAGTCGGTTGCCGGCGTGTACGGATTCGACAACGGTCACATCCTGCTCTGGACCAATTCGATGAATCCGGAAGTGCGCCCGGTCTATCAACAACGCGAAGAAATAAAGGCCCGGGTCGGCGGCATAAAAGCAGATTTCATCGTCAATCAAACTCGCAATCTCTGCCTGTATCCGAACGTCTTTTTAATGGACCAGTTCAGCACCCAGATTCGCGTGGTCCGTCCGTTGAGCGTTGGTCAAACTGAAGTCAGCATCTTCTGCTTTGCACCAAAAGGCGAGAGTGCAGCCGACCGCGCCACCCGCATTCGCCAATACGAGGATTTCTTCAACGTCTCGGGAATGGGCACCGCAGATGACCTCGAGGAGTTCCGCGCGTGCCAGGCCGGCTACGCAGGCACCACTGCACTGTGGAACGACCTCTCGCGCGGCGCTCCGTTGTGGGTCGATGGCCCGGACAGAAATGCGAAAAGCATGGGTCTCAACCCGCTCATCTCGGGTGAGCGCAGCGAAGACGAAGGGCTCTTTGTAACCCAGCACGAATACTGGGTAAGACTGATGCGCGATGCGCTGAAAAAGGAGCAAGGGGAGGCGGTCGTATGAGCTTCGACTACCACACCATATGCGCGTTGCTGTACCGTGAGGCGCGCTTGCTCGATGACCGCGAATGGGATGACTGGCTCGCCTGCTACACCGAGGACGTTACCTATTGGATGCCGGCGTGGGATGACGACGACCGGCTGACCGATGACCACGAGAGCCAGATCTCGCTGATGTATTACCCGGATCGCGGCGGCCTGGAAGACCGCGTGTTCCGTATCAAGACCGAACGCAGTGGTGCTTCCATGCCTGAACCGCGTACCAGCCACAACGTGACCAATGTCGAGGTGCTGGCCGAACGTGGCAACGAAGTGGACGTGCGTTACAACTTCAACACGCTGAGTCATCGATACAGGATCACCGACTATTTTTTCGGCACCATGTTCGTCACCTTGCGCAGGGTCGGCGACGACCTGTTGATTTCCAACAAGCGAATCGTGCTGAAGAACGACTATATCCGTCAGGTGCTCGACGTGTACCACGTCTGATGGCAAGCGCCGGTAATACATTTGCAGAAAAGGAGGCAACATGCCGAGCTACAACGTGGCACTCAACTTCGAGGACGGCGTCACTCGCTTCGTCGTATGCAAGCCGGGGGAGAAAGTGCTCGATGCAGCCTTCCGCGCGAAAATCAATCTGCCGATGGATTGCTCGGACGGTGTCTGCGGGACGTGCAAGTGCCGCGCTGAGAGCGGCAGCTACGACCTTGGCGACGATTACATCGAGGACGCGCTGAGCGATGACGAGAAGGACAGCGGGCTCGTACTCACGTGTCAAATGGTCCCGGAAAGCGATTGCGTGATCGCCGTGCCGGCATCTTCCACCGTCTGCAAGACCGGGAAGAGCACGTTTGCCGCGACAGTAACGAAGGTGGAACCGCATAACGACGCGGCCGTCGTTCTCGAACTGGAGGTGGACGGTGCGGCGCCCGCGTTCCTCCCGGGGCAGTACGTCAACATCGACGTTCCTGGCAGCGGCCGACACCGCTCGTACTCGTTTTCATCGCCGCCGGGTGAATCCAGAATCAGTTTCCTGATCAAGAAGATTCCGGGAGGCGTGATGACCACCTGGCTCGAATCGGCACAACCAGGCAACATGGTCGAGCTGACCGGGCCGCTTGGCAGCTTCTATCTGCGCGCCGTTGAGCGGCCGCTGCTATTCATTGCCGGCGGTACGGGACTGGCGCCGTTCCTGTCGATGCTGGAAGTGCTCGCGCGAGCCAACTCGCAACAACATGTTCACCTGATTTATGGCGTGACCCGAGACCTCGACCTGGTGCACGTCGACGCCATTGAGATGTACAGGAAGAAGTTGTCCAATTTCAGCTACGACACCGTTGTGGCCGATGCGGATTCAGCCCATCCCCGCAAAGGTTGGGTCACGCAGCATGTGCCGGCCGGGGCGTTGAATGATGGCGATGTCGATGTCTACCTGTGCGGGCCGCCGCCAATGGTCGACGCGGTGCGCAAGTATTTCGACGACAGCGGCGTGAAGCCTCGCAGTTTCCACTATGAGAAGTTCGCCCCCAATGCAGAACTGGAGACGGCATGACCATGAATAGATTCAAGGGCAAGGTCATGGTCGTCACCGGCGCGGCTCAGGGCATTGGGCGCGGCGTGGCGCTGCGTGCGGCCGCCGAAGGTGCCAGGGTGCTCTTTGTTGATCGGGCCGATTTTGTAGCCGAGATCGCCGCCGAGGCCAACGACGGGGAGACGGCTGGGTTTGTAGCCGACCTCGAGACCTATGCCGGTGCAGCCGCAGCACTGGCATTTGCAGTGCAGCGATTCGGCGGGATCGACATCTTGATCAACGGGGTCGGCGGCGCGATTCGCATGCGCCCCTATGCCGAGTTCGAACCGGAGCAGATCGATGCGGAAATTCGCCGCTCGCTCATGCCTACCCTGTACACCTGCCATGCCGTATTGCCGTACTTGCTTGAGCGCGGCGCCGGAACCATCGTCAATGTTTCCTCGAACGCCACGCGCGGCATACGCCGTGTCCCGTATTCGGCGGCCAAGGGCGGTGTCAACGCGATAACCCAGTCGCTCGCGATGGAGTACGCGGAGCGCAACATCCGCGTTGTGGCCACCGCGCCGGGCGGGACCGACGCACCCCCGCGCCGCGTCCCGCGCAACGCTGCCGGCGACAGCGAACAGGAAAAGACCTGGATGGACGAAGCGGTGCAGCAGGTCACTGAATCGACCTTTTTCAAACGATACGGCAGCCTTGAGGAGCAGGTTGCGCCCATTCTGTTCCTTGCATCGGACGAGGCCGGTTATATCACCGGCACGGTGTTGCCGGTCGCAGGCGGCGACACGGGCTGATCATCGCAACTATGTGGCAATCATTTTTATCGAGCTTCTCAGGTTCACGGGCGCGCAACGGGACTTTCAGATGCATCCCCTTCAAACCTTCAGCCTTTGTGCCAAACCCAGCGCCGCATCGCGCCCGGCTGCTCGCGACTTCGAGTCAACCTCGGAGCCGTATAAAGTCTTCTCTACGACGATGTCGTGGTGCTCCGTTATCCCCACCATCTCGTACCACGTGGACATATAGGCACCCTGGTGTTCAGCGAATGCGCCCAGCTCGGCGCCGCGCGCTGAGATCGTTACGCCTTTGACGCCAGTCAAAAGCCCCTGTAATCCACGCTCGTCAAAAGTGAACAGAAGGTCTTTCTGGCTCACCACGTCTATCAGGTGTTTCAGCCTGTACGGGATTCCGAAGTTCCACATAGGAACGCTGAACACGATCAACTGCGCGTTACGAAATCGGTCTGCCAATGCGGTTATCGCTTCCCATACCTCGACCTCCTGGCTTGTCCGCTCCCGGCCTTCCAACGCGGCATATTTAGCGCCCAAAGCATAGCCGTCGAATTCGGGAAGTTCAGTGCTCCACACGTCGAGGGTATCGACTGTACCGTTGCTATTTGCCGCGAGCCATGCGGTGATGAATGAATCCGCGACTTCGCGCGAAGCAGAACGCAACTCCCTTGGCGACCCTATCACGTGTAAGAGGCGGGGCGCGTGGTTAGCAGATGTTTGCGTTTGATCGGACTGGTCGGTCATAGGTTGTTCCGTATGTAAAGGTGTGAGGGTTAACTCAAGAACCGTCTAGATGATGACTCAGGGCTCCTGAGCGACCTGAACCGGCATCACACTGGTACTTTTCATCAACCCGCGCGCGCAGGAGTTGCATCGCCCTGATCGAGCATTGAGCCAAGTCACTTGAGAAGATGCTAGTCCTCGATACGGACGCCGCGCCAAAATGCGACGTGTCCGGCGATCTCGCGTGCGGCGTCGAGAGGGGTTGCGTAGTACCACGCCGCGTCCGCATTCGTCTGGCCGTCTACGACTACGTCGTAATAATGTGCTTCGCCCTTCCATCCGCACGTCGAGACCTTCTCGCTCGGCTTCAGATAATCCAGTTTCAGCGCGTGGGGCGGGAAGTACAAATTGCCTTCCACCATCTTGATCTCGTCATCGGCGGCCGATGCGATTACCGTTCCGTTCCAGGTTGCGCGTTTCATGAGCTTTTCTCGATGGTTCAGGTCAATGGGTTTCGATGTCGAACACGAGTAAGGGACGGCGGCTGCCACCCGATCAGTCTTTCAAGGGTTACGCGCCAAAGGTTCCTGCTATCAACGAAAGCGCGCCCACGGTAGTCAGTGTAATCCGCATTCGCACGTACCATTGCGGAAGGTCGCCAAGCTGGCGGAAACGAAAATCTGCAATCAGGCAGGATACAAGTACTGCCGCCATCGCGAGGCAAGACAGTCGATCGTTGACGCTAAGGACGACCCAGGCAGCGATCGAGGGAACAACGCTCCATAAAATGCCAGCCGCGCGCTTGCCATTTGTTGCGAGCCATATGCCCCAGTGAACGGCGCCCACGAACGACACGATGCATGCGCCATAGCCCAACAGCGCATGCCTCATTACGTCTTGATGGTTGGCGAGCATGTGCACAAGCAGTGCTAGCCCGATAAATGGGATCGCGCCGCCGTAGCCGAGCAGTTTGGGAAGCGGCGTGTTCGCTTCGAGCGTAGTCATGACAGCTTCACCTCAGGTTGAAACGCGCCCACCTTTGAACTGTTCTGGTCCTCGTGCGTGCATTCGGTGCGGGCGACTGATTTTTTACGTGGGTAGGGCGTGCAACTTGCCCCGCAATGCCTCACTCTTCCGGCAATGCATATCGATTCCGCGCGTCCGAAAGAATGCCTGTGACCGTCTCAATGGCTTTGCTGTCGCCACTCAGCAGATCCATGAAGTGCCAATTATGTCCATCCGGTGTACCCGGCGATAGACGAACCGGAACTCCAACCCGATAGGAAGAGCCCAACCCGGCCTTTTCGAGGTCTTGGTTGATCGCTTGCTGGATTTCACTTGCCGATAAAATTTGCTTGTTCAAAATTGATTCCCACGAAGAAAGTTTGGTTGTACGCGATGCGCTGCACCCTTGCGCGAACCAGATGGATATCCAATCAGAAGGGTCTGGCGAATGAAACGCATGATGCAATGGCTGCACTGCTTCAAGGGCAATTAGTGTGCCGCATCTTTTCGCGCTTATCGGGGTTCGGTGAGTCTGCCAAATCAACGCTGCGATGTCCTTAGTATCTGTGGAATGGTCCCAACACATGGCTGGACGATAGCTGAACACGTCACCGTCGCCGGTGGAATTTGCAGCGAACAGACACCGATCTGTTTATCGTTTGCGCGCCTCAATGAACTTGAGTATGTGCCTGGGACGTTGGCGCCCTGGCTGTTTGCGTCCCTGACCTTATCCCTGCGTGACGTACACCTCGAAATACACCGAGCTGTCGTCGCCGCTCCACAAGTCCAGCTCCACTCGTTCGACAATGTATCGTCCGCTGCCTCCATTCACCCCCAATACCACGATCGTGCCAGTGTCCAGGTGCGGTATGGGAACCCGCTTTGTAACCTGGGCGAGAGGCGTCGAAGGGTCTGTGTTGCCGACCTCATGAAATTCGTAGAAATAATCGGCGCGCATTGCATCCGCCGGCGTAAAAACATCGTCCATAGTCACTCCCGTAAGCAGATAAGCGATTCATTGAGCTTTAGCCCACCGACTCCGTGAACACGCGCAGATAATTCGCACCCAGTATCTGGGTCACATCGTTTTGCGTGAAGCCCGCAGACAACAGGGCGCTCGCAAGCGATGGCAACTGCTCGTAGCTGCGAAATACCGGCGGCGATATGAATCCCAGCATATCCGAGCCGAGCCCCACATGTTCGACTCCGACGACATCGGCCATGCGCTTGACGCCTTCGGCCATCGCGTGGATATCGCTGAACGTGCCGGAGCTTGGCCAAACGCCGATCACACCGCCCGTGTCGGCAATCGCGCGCGCGTGATCAGGCGAAATCAGGCGGGAGCGGGCGCCCGGATGCGTGGAAAGTGCCGTATGGGACAAGACCAGCGGCTTGGTCGATGTGGACGCAGCCCGTTTGACGAGCGCATATGTGCCGTGGGCGACATCGACCACGATGCCCAGGCGGTTGCATCGGCGGATAACGTCGGCACCGAAATCCGTGAGACCACCGTGGACGGGCGGCTCGGTTTGAATGTCGCCAAGCTCATTCACGCGGTAGTGCGTGAGCTGCAAATGGCGCAGTTGATGCTGGGTGAAAGCTTCATCGAGCGCGTCTATATTTCCTTCCAGGAAATCGCCGCCCTCTGCGGCGATGATCGCGCATGGTCCGGAGAACGCCTGCGCCTGAAGTGACGCTGCGGTCGTCACGACCCGCATCTTTTCGCGGGCGACAAGCGCGTGTGCTCGGGCGAATTCTGTTTTTCCCAGCGCGTACAACTCGCCGGGCTGCGGCGTTCTCCACGCTTCGAAACGCTTGCGGTCGCTGGACACGTGAGTCACTGTCGTGTCCGTCACTATCGCGAGGCAGATCACATTCATTGCGCCGGCCCTCATGGGTGCGGACAGCGGCACGAATGGGCGATTCGCGCCGACCAACGGGTCCCGCGACACGATCACACGCCCGGCGTGGCTATGCATGTCGATGGTGGGCGACGTGGTCGACGGCTGCCACTGCGGCGCGTCGCTGGCGTCGTCCCGATACCCCGCGAAACGTCCAGGTACGCAGGCGGCGAGGCCGAGCGCGGCGCTCGACGCAAGGAACGCGCGCCGGCCAATGGATTGGTGGGAAGGAGAGGAAGCAGGGTGAAGATCAAATGCATCGACCAACCGGTAAATCCAGCCCGCGGGGTCTTCAAACAGCGGCTGCAAGCGGCCACGCAAACGAAGCATGTCACCTGTCACTGTAAAGGGCTGTGTAGCGAACACTTCGATACCCGACAGCGGATTCGCCTGGATACAGCCGCCACAACAGGGTTCGTCGACGCTCAGCAGGAAATAATCGACCTTGAGTGCCGATCGATCGAGCGGCGTCATCCAACCGCTTATCTCGATCACCGAATCGTGCAGTGCTTGCGCTGCACCTGTCTGAATCGAGGACCAGTCAAAAGAAGCAATCATGAGTGGTTTGGAAGGCAAAGTCCGAAGTGCCGGGACGGCGTGAGGTTAGATTTGGCCTTTGTTGATGCCACATGAGGCAGTTAGCGTTGGCCTATTTACTGTGTGCAGACGCAACTCCCCTTGAGGATGATATTTTGCATAAGTATATTGGGCAACTTTGCATCAGTTTTACGAACGAATTGGCTGGCTGCTGCATCGAACAGAGTCCGAACTCCAATGAAAGCATGTTGAGTCTGTGAATCACATGACACAGCGGTTCATAAATCACAAAGAGGGCGGCGGTGCCGGGCGGTGGAATCGGCGGAAGCATAACGTTTGGTTGTGCAACTTTTTTTCTGTAAAAGCGTTCAGGCGATTCCATCGAGAAGCGGAGATCAGGCGTTCATGTTGAGATAGATTTTTCCGCTCATCCACTCTTCGTCGCACTCGGCCAGCAAGGCAGAGACAAGACGAAGGCAGGATGGGGCGTTCGGGAAGATCGAGGCGACGCGGGTGCGACGCTTGAGCTCGCGATTGATCCGTTCGAGGCCATTGGTGGTGCGCAGGCGGATCCGATGGGCATGCGGCAGCTCGAAGATGGCAAACCCTTCAGGCAGATTGTCTTCGGCCCAGGTAGCGAGCGCAGGCGCTTCGACGGCCCAGAGTTCGACCGCCTGCTTCAGCAGACGTTGGGCTTCGGCGCGATCCGGGGCATTGAAGATGGTCCGGATACGGAGCGCCACGGGTTTGCGCTGATCGAGACGAGCAACGTAAGCATGCGCATTCTGCTGCAGATGGAACTGGCAGCGTTGCCAGGGCACGCTTGGCAGCGTCGCGCGACGGGCAGCCTTAAGACCGGCATGATCGTCGGAGACGATGAGCTTGACGCCCTTGAGGCCGCGGCGAACCAGGCTGTCGAGGAAGGCTCGCCAGTGAACTTCAGCTTCGGACAGGGCAACCGACACGCCCAGGACCCGACGATGACCGCCTGCCGTGATGCCGACGGCGACGAGCACGGCGCAATCGACGAGGTGACCCGCTTCACGAATACGCTCATAGCGGGCATCGAGAAAGACGTAAGGCGTTTCATCAAGGGGACGCTCACGCCAGATTGCAAGACCCGCGTCGAGCTGTTCGGCAGCCCGGCTGACCTGAGTCGAGGAGATCGACACCTCCGGCCCCAGCAGCTTGACCAGGACGTCGGTGACCTTGCGGGTGGAGACGCCCTGGACGTACATTTCGGCCAGCGCGAGATTGACCGCCTGCTCGGTGCGAGTTCCTTTTTCGAGCGCGCTGGGGTAGAAGCCGCTGCCGCGCACCTGGGGAACATTGAAGGTCAGTTCGCCGACGCGTGTCATGACGGTTTTGGGTTTGAAGCCGTTCGCATAATCGATTCGTTCCGCGGTTCGTTCATGAGACTGGGCATTGAGATACTGCGCCCGCTCGATCTTGCTTGCTTCGTTGACCAGGATGCGCAGGGCTTCGCCCGCGCCGTCCAGGCCGTTGAGCAGAAGCGCTGCAAAAGCGTCTTCAAGGGGATGATGTTCTACGCGTTGCGCCATGCTGTCGACTCCTTCGTCAGAGTGAGTAAGAATGCTCCGAAGGAATCGCCTGCGACTATGACGCTGCGAGCGTTTTGCCGCGCGGCTATGCCGTCCTCCGCTCTTCGGGCGCTACGCGCCCTCATCACGGCGGCCGTCACAGCCACGCAACACCAGCAGCTACGAATTTACAGAAACAATGTTGCACTAACTAACGTTTGGCGATAACCGCTAGCGTGAACCCCCGACTGTCGTGCGAGGTGCTGACGTCCGCACGGTAAGAATGCTTCGGATGGTAGCTGGAGAACTTTCGGCCACCGGACTTGGCGCCTCTCACCGTGGAATCGAAAACTTAGGCGTTTTGATTTTCAGTGCCTACAAACGGCGCAGAGATAGGGTTTGCGCGGTTTTGCGCATCGTTTGACAGCATGACCAATGGCCGCGTCACCGACATGCCGACGCAGCCATTCGAGCGTTCGACTGACTCGTTTGTGTATAGCGTGACCAAGAGGTCCATTTTTGCCCGCTGGCATACTGTTCAAACTTACAGCACAGGTTATATATACAGCGATATTGAATATCGCAAGTTCGCCACCGGTCGTGTGGTCGTGCCCTCTGCCACAAGGAACCCCAAGGCAAGAATCTCTCCACGATGCGGAGAAAATCGACGATCCACATGGCCTTGACGAAATGGGGCAGAGTTACCACAGCAACCAAAGGAGGGCCTACAAACTTGTCCTATTTAAAGCTTCATTTATGGAATTGATTGGCAAGCAAAAAATTCAGCCTGCGTCAGTTGCTTTGAATCGTCATAGCACGGGAAATTAGCGGTGGCATATTGACGGGTGAGCGCCACTGAGTACTAGCCGTCGAGTGTCGCCCATCGAGCAACTTTCCGGCTATCAGCCGAGCGGAAGGGGCAGGGTGCAGTTACTTGTGCGAATCCATGCTGCCTGCAATTCCCTCCGTACCGCCGCCTGTCAAATCGAAACGGGATCTTGATTAACCCAAGCCTTCCTAGACTTGGCCGGCGCCCCCGTCACCCATCAAATCCGAGCCGGTCATGTAAGAACTCTGGTCAGACGCCAAAAACAGTGCTGCGTTGGCCATCTCCTCGGCGCGGCCGAGCCTGCCGAGCGGAATCATTCCGAGGTACATGTTCACCAAAGCCTCGCGCGCTTCGGGCGTGGGTGCCTGCGAGTCGAGAATTGGGGTATCGATCACGCCTGGACTGAGGGTATTGACGCGAATGCCGCGGTCCTTGAATTCCGCAGCCCAAGTGCGGGCATAGGAGCGCAACGCCGCCTTGGTGGCCGCGTACGCGGTGTGGCCCGGAAAGCCTTTGAGGTGCATCGCCGACGAAACCAAGACGATCGAGCCACCCCGTGTCATCAGCGGCAGAAGCTTCTGGACCAGGAATACCGGGGCGCGGGCGTTGAGGTTGAACGTTTTGTCGAAGTGGGCAGGCGTGAGGGTTTCAATCGAAGCCTCCTCCGTCAAACCCGCGTTGGACACGATGATGTCGATTACACCCTTCTTCGCCCTTATGGTCGCGGCTACCTGATCAATATCAGCGAACTTTGTGACATCAGCTTGCAAAGCCGTCGCGTTTGGCCCGAGCAGCTCGGCGGCCTGATTAACTTCGGCCTGCCGGCGACCGAAAAGAAAGACATGAGCACCCTCGGCGACGAACCTTTGTGCGATAGCCAAACCGATACCGGACGTTCCGCCGCTAACAACGGCAACCTTGCCTGAGAGAGTGGACATTTTAAGACCTTGAATGTTGGAGAGATCAAGAAAGAACTGCTGAGACCACCCCGCATTTGTTCGTTGGGTTTTTCAATTACGACGCAAATGCGGGTTCGTCCTTGGCATTTCGAAGACAGGCCTTCGGCACAGCGCTTACGATTCAACGCACGGCATTCGCCAGCCCTATTCGCGCGGCCCGCCTTTTACTTCGGGCGGGTCGGGTCCGCGATGAATCGGCCTATCGCGAACCGCCTGCAGCATCGATAAGCGAACCAGTAATCCAACCAGCATCGGCGGAGGCGAGGAACGCGACGATGGTGGCGACATCGCCGGGTTTTCCTGCGCGGCCAAGCGGCGTTGCAGCGATCATCATTGCTTCGAAGTCGCCCTCAAGGCCAGCCGATTTAAAGCCCTCTGTCTTCACTGCGCCCGGGTTCACGGCGTTGACGCGGATTTGCTTGGGTCCTAGCTCTTTTGCGAGAACTCGCGTAATCGAGTTCACTGCACCCTTTGTGCCGGAGTAGACGACCGAAGTCGGCGGCGTCAGCTCACCAACCACCGATCCGATATTCACAATGCTTCCGCCTTCGGCAGGGAACAATGCCAGCGCAGCCTTGCTCGCGAAAAGCAGACCCGAGACATTGGTGCTGAACATGGCCGTGATGCTTTCACTAGTGACAGATTCCAGTGGAGCGAACGAGTAGATTCCGGCGTTGTTGACAAGAATGTCCAGCTTTCCGTATGTCTCTTTGGTAGCGGCAAACAACCGGGCGATGTCAGATTGAACAGCAACGTTGGCCTGAACTGCAATTGCCTTTCCGCCAGCGTTGACGATATCGCCCACAACGCGGTCACCGTCGACCTTGCTCGACGAATAATTGACCACGACCGAAGCGCCTTGGGACGCTAGTTCCTTGGCGATAGCGGCGCCGATACCTTTTGAAGAGCCAGTAACGATGGCGACTTTATTTGCGAGCTTTTGTTGCTGTGACATGGTCAATCCTTTGTGAGAGAGCCAACGGAGTTGGCGTTGATTGAGCATCACCCCTTTATCGAACGTTGATAAGGCGCACAATCGAACTTTCTACTATTCATCCCAGACATGACCGACAGTATTTCGGCGCTGAAACTCTTCGTGCGTGTGGTTCGGACGGGGAGCATTTCGAAAGCCGGATGTGAGTTCTCGCTGTCACAGCCCTCGGCGTCGCGCGCTATCGCCATGCTCGAAAAGGACGTGGGTGCCCCGCTGCTTATGCGTTCTACCCGTGCCGTGGTCTTGACAGAGGCGGGCGCGGACTATCTTTCACGCATCGAGCCTATCCTTGCCGCGCTCGACGAAGCGAACCAGGCGGTGCGCGGGGCCGACCAGCTCCAAGGAGAGCTGCGTGTGGCGTTGCCGGCGACATTTGCTACACGGGAGGTCATACCGAAACTTCCAGCCTTCCTTGACAGGCATCCTGCACTGCGGATCAATCTCTTGATGGACGATGCCAGGCAAGACTTGCTTCGCGAAGGCGTCGATGTTGCCATTCGCTTCGGTACGCTTGCCGATTCGAACGCAACGGCTCGGCTGCTATGCAGGAACCAACGAGTGATGGTAGCCTCGCCGGAATATCTAAGTCGCGCGGGTGTTCCCGATTCGCCGCCTGACCTTTCAGACCATCAAATAATTATTGGGCCGTCCGCGAGCATGGCAAGCTGGTCGTTTGAACGCGACGGTCGAGCGCAATCCATTCGCCTCGAAGGACGTGTTGCGACAAGTTCCAACGACGGTGCCACGGCTGCCGCAGTAGCAGGACTCGGAATCGTGGGTACAGGATTGATGGGATGCAGCGCCGAATTATCGGACGGAAAGTTGATAAGGGTTCTGAAGGACTGGGATATGGGGACAACTGAGATCCACGCGGTTTTTCCTGCTGGGCGGGCTGCAAAACTTGCGGCGAAGACGTTCGTTGAACATTTGATAAGTTTTCTTCAAAGCCACGAGCAGTAGATACTTTTCGACACCACGGTGCGAGGTGCTTACACGATGTGCGCGGCATTGTCTTTGTCGCATACGAAAGGCGGAGTGTGGCTTTCGGGTTGGTCAGCGTTAATGCAACGGACCGAGATACTCTTTCTTGCCAATTGCGACACCTTGATGTCGCAAAATCGCGTGGGCAGTCGCGATATGGAAATAAAAGTTGGGCAACAGGAAACGGGTCAAATACTCAAAACCGGTCATGTCGCCGTTGATGCTTAGAAATCGCAGTTGAATAAGGCGCCGTTCGGCTCCGGCAAAGTCCTCACCGGTGAGCGTTTCCAAATGCTTCGCTGTGTTTCCAAGCCTAGTCTTCAGTTGCTCGATGTTTAAAGTGGACCCGTCCGTCAAGACAGCTTTTGATTGGATTTAAGCTGTACTCAGATCCACGCTTGCAGCGGAACAGCGCTGCCCTGTTTTTTCTTTTCCAGAGCCAAACTTGTCGACGATGAGAGCGCCGCCACCATGCCCGCTCGCGTACACGATGTTAGGTGTTTGGTAGTCCAGTGACTGGTGCGGTCGTTCGCTATTGTAAAAATCGAAGTAACGCGTCATGCCGAGCGTGAGCTCGCCCATCGTTTCATATCCGTTCAAATACACGTCCTCGTGCTTGACGTTGCGCCACAGTCGCTCGACAAAGATGTTGTCGAACGCTCGGCCGCGCCCGTCCATGCTGATTGCGATTTGTTCGCGTAGCAGCACCCCCGTAAAGGCCGCACTTGTGAATTGCGACCCTTGATCGCTGTTGAAAATCATCGGCTTGCCATGCAGAATAAGAGCTTCTTCCAGGCAGTCCACGCAAAACGACACATCCATGTTGTTGCTGATACGCCAGGACAGCACGCGACGCGAATACCAGTCGATCACTGCTACCAGATACGCGAAGCCACGTGCGAGCCTGATATACGTAATATCCGTGCTCCACACATGGTTGGACCGTACGATCGGCAAACCGCGCAGCAAGTACGGATAGACCTTGTGCCTCGGATGTTTGACGCTCGTCGCGGGGCCCGGCGCCATGCCTGTCAGACCCATTGTGCGCATTAGACGCTGCGCCCGTTTTCGGTTGACCAGATGGCCCTGCCTTAGCAAAAATACCACCATGCGTCGGCTGCCATAAAACGGATGCCGCGTATATTCCTCGTCAATCAGGGCACACAATTGCAAATCGGTTTGATCAGCTTCATGCACCATGCCCAGGCGATATGCGCTCGAGCGCGCGACGCCGGCCAGCTCGCACTGCCGGACAATCGGCAGGGTCTCGTCATGATCAATCCAGCCAAGTCGGACCAGACGACTTACAAGCCGGACTTTTTTTTAAGCCAGTCCAGCTCCATCTTCAGCCGCCCGATCTCGCCATACAAACGATCCTCGCCGTCTCGTGCCGCCTCCGGTTTCGGACCGCGCTTGTTCTCAAACAACGCGCCGGCGTTAGCGAGAATTTCCTTCTTCCATTGCCCAACCATCACTGGATGCACGTCATACAGCTGCGCTATCTCGTTGATCGTCTTCACGCCGCGCACCGCTTCCAAGCCCACCTTCGCCTTGAACTCTGCGCCGTGAATCTTCCTCTTTTTGCTTTCCACCATTCGCCTTCATCCACTTTCAGACCACAGCTTAAACCGTTGTCTCAAAAGCAGGGGCCACTTTAGTTTGCTTCCGTATCGGGGAAGACAGGCGCAACGGTGCCGGTCAACCTCGCAACGCCATTTTTAGCATTGTCACTCGCGCGCTGAACTTGGGCGCTGAAGGTCATCATGCCGGGGGCAAGCCGTGCTGCAAGAAGTGCGTCAGGAGCAATCCCGTAGTCGATGATGTGCTTCTGGGCATGATCGAGGTAGCCCGACATTTGCTGCAATCCACGCTTGAGAGGCTCGATGGTTAATTCCGTCATGGTAATCATTTGTCGTCCTAGTTTTACTCGTGAACCTGGTGGTGAAACATACAAGCCCCGACGACGGTCGACGCCGATCGTCGAAGTCGCCTTGGCCCTACCTCTCTCTGCTTCGCGCTAACTGCCTGAGAATCGGGAACAGCTCGGCTGGTTCGGCGCGAGCGGTGTAATCCGGATTGACGTCTGACCAGGCGATGTACCCGTCCTGCCCGATTACGAATTTCGCGGGCATGGACAGCGTCCATTCAGAATCGCCATTGAAGATGGAGAGGTCTGCACCGAGTAGCTGATGCACCTCCTGCAACTCGACCGGCAATAACCAACGAACGCCATACGCAGCGGCGACGCGGCCCAGTTTGTCCACCAATATTGGGAAGCGAAGATTGTTGTCCTGCCGTGATTGTTCGCTAAAGGTAGCTCTTTGCTGGGAGACGGCCACGAGGGTCGCGCCCAACTCTTCAATCTTTGGACGGGCTTGCTCAAAGGCGCTCAACTCAAGACTGCAATACGGACACCAGGCACCGCGATAAAACACCAAGACGACTGGCCCCTTGGACAGCAAGCCTCTAAGCGAAAGTTTTGTTCCCGCGCTGTCCAGAAGAGAAATATTAGGCGCGATGACGCCGGCCTGGAGCGCACGGTATGCGGCCCTATCTCTGATGAGTCTCGCGACTACGCCATACAATGCGTCCGATGAAGCGGCGTTTGTAGGGTCTAGTTCAAAGTGTGTTCTTACCTCGTCAAGCTGGTCCTGGAGTTTCACGTTAGTCCCTTATCCGGCATTGTAGAAACTTTGCCAGAGCAGGGGGTCTCAGACTAGATAGCTAAAACGCATAGTTGAAATGCACTTCACAGGGGTGAAACTTGCTGATCGCAGTCGGTTACGATGACGTCGAAATAATGCCGTGGAAGCAGCGTAGATGCTGTGCCCTGGCAGGCCTTCACCGCTTAGACCGGACGATATCGACGATTGCGTCTCCCGCTGCCTCAACGGAAGAATTCTCGGAACGCTGAAAGATGCTCCTTGCGCGTCAGCTATTTGACGAGCCTTGTCCTGTGGGGCCGCGATGAAATATGCTGGCGCGTTCTTCCTTCTTCCCGAAACGTCGGTAGGCAAAGCGGACGTCTCCAGCGGTAACGAATGCGTTGGTGCCGGCGCAAGGGCATGGGGGGTCATCGATTTACACCCCAGCCCCACCGGAAACATAAAGGGTTTCTCCGGTTATCCAGCCGGCGTCGTCTGACGCGAGGAACACGACAGGTTTCGCGATATCCGCCGGTTGCCCAGCACGACCCAGTGGAGTCATCGCCACCATTTGCGCCTCCATGTCCCCGCCAAAAATCCCAGCGGTGTGAAGGCCTTCGGTGAGGACTAGTCCAGGATTGACAGCGTTTACACGGATATTTTTGGGTCCGAGTTCCTTCGCGAGCGTTTTCGTGATCGTATCAATGGCGGCTTTTGTGCCGGCGTAAATACTTCCCGTTGGCGGGGCCATGGTGCTGACCACTGAGCTGATGTTGATGATGCTGCCGCCCGTCGGGGCGAAAAAAGGCAGCGCAGTCTTGGTGACCAACAGCAATCCAAAAACATTGGTGGTGAACTGTCGGTTGAAGTCTTCAAGTGTCACAGCTTCAATCGCCGAGAACGCATACACGCCGGCGTTGTTCACCAAAATATCCACTTTCCCGAACGCCTTTTGCGTCGCCGCGAGCATGGCGACGACCTCGCTTTCGACGCTCACACTGGCTTGTACCGCGATGGCTTTTCCGTCCGCCTTGACGATTTCGGCGACAACTTTGCCTGCCTCTGTTTGTCAGTGGCGTAGTTGACGACAACTGACGCGCCTGCCTCTGCCAGATGCTTGGCAATTAATGCGCCGATACCCTTCGATGCGCCTGTTACAACCGCAACTTTGTTTGTCAGCGTTGACATTATGCTTTCCTTTTACCTGCTTCGTGCTTTGTGGATAGATGGATGCTTAGTGTTCGTCGCAGCGTGCCGCGACTCGACCTTTCTGTTCTTGCTTCGACGCAGCCCTGATCTGCTAGCCGTCCCAGCCAGAGGCTCGAATGATGTCGCAAAAATTGACGCGCTTGAACGCGGCGTCTTTGTCCGCGAGCACATCCGCATTGATGTTTCCAAAGGTTGTCTCAGGTTTATGCTTGATACCAACGAAGCGAAATAGAAGACCCTACTCGAACGATTGAACAACAGATGAGCTTCTGTATCGCGAACGAATTGGCGTCGTCTTCTAACAGGCGTTGTAAGATCGACCTACCCAACTTGAATCGTTCCGACGTCCACCCATGAGAATCGATCCGTATAGCCTGGAGCTTTTTCTCGCAACTGCCAGAGAGGGTTCAATCGCACGGGCGGCAAAGCGGGAGCACATTGCAACATCGGCGCTCAGCCGTCGGATTGCCGATCTCTAGCTCGCCATTGGCATGCCGCTTCTGGTGCGTTCTCCGGCCGGCGTAGAGTTGGCGGAAGCAGGGCGGCACGCTTTCATCCGTGCGACCAGGCTGCACGATGACCTTCAATCTCTCGGTCGTGACGTGCAATCTCTCAGCGGACAGGTATCCGGCGTCGTACGCCTGGTTGCCAATGCGTCCGCCGTCGTAGGATTTCCGCCCGAGCGACTTATGAGCTTCCAGGCGGAGTATCCCCGTGTCGAGATCGCGTTGAACGAACGCATCAGTGACGACGTGCTGCGCGCGTGTCTGGAAGATCGTGCCGACGTTGGCGTGTGCGTTGCGCCAGCGTCTGTACCGTCTGGCCTTGAATCAAGGCATTTCGCCGACGATCCGTTAATGGTGGTGCTTCCTCCCGCGCACGAACTCGCTAACGCGGATAGCTTTCTTTCTCCGATGTCATTAGATTTCCGCTGGTTGCACTTCAGGCGGGGGGATCACTCGATCAACTCCTCAAAGAGCGTGCCGACGCGGCGCGTGGTTCGCTTAGGATCAGTGTCACAGTCAATAGTTTCGACGCGCAATGCCGGATGGTTGAGGCCGGATTGGGGATAGGCATCGTACCGACGAGCGCGGCATCGGCGTTTGCAGGCACGCGCAACTTCGTGAGACGTCCGCTCGACGAACGCTGGGGACAGCGGGAATTGTGCGTTTATGCGCTACGTAAGTCGCCGCGCCTGAAAGCCGTTCAGGCGCTGATCGAGCGTCTGTCACAAACGCGGGATGAGGGTTAGCACGGACATCGTAATCGGCGATGCCCCGTTTGCCGAAACAGCACTTCGTTGCAACGCCTTCGCCGGGCTAGATTGCCAGATGGGAGACAAACATGGCAATTTCAACTCTAGCGGGCCGCGTTCTTTTTCTGAGCGCGGAACCACGTCTCATCGAACGGCAATTGGCGGGCGAAAACCTGACGCTATCGACGGCGCACGAGCTACGCGACGACGTATCGACCGACGAGATCACGCCGATGAGCGTGCTAACGCAATATGATGAACGTCTTGGCCGTTATCCTTACGTTGGCCTGCGTGTGGGCACGAAGTGTCCGATTGGCGTGGACGACATCAAATCAAACGGCTTTTGTGTCACGGTTGCGGGCAACCGGTATGGAAAGGGTTCGTCCCGCGAACACAGCCCAGTCGCGGAGCTCAACGCTGGTATTCACCTGGTTATCGCCAAAAGTTTCGAGCGCATCTACCGACAGAACGCCGACAATCTGGGACTATTCACATCGACCGATTTTAGTCTGGTCGAGCGCATCCAGCGCGGCGAGCCGATCGACATCGACGAACTGGTTGCATCGCGCGACGCGCTGGCAGCCGCGATCTTGCGTAGTGGCGGGCTGTTGCGGTACGGCGCGACGAACATGCGTCATGTCGCGGTCACAAGTCTTGGCGCGCGGGTGGATGCCGTGCCACGCACGCTCGCCGAAAAGACAGGTCGCCAACGACGGGGAACAGATGCGCTACGACGACGCACTGCCCAATGGTTTTCACATCATTGCGCTCGATGCAGACCCTGAACAGCATCTGGACGCCGTCTCGCAGGCAGCGCTCGCCCGGATCGGCGCGCAGACCGTTGGCATCACCGCAGACGCGGACAAGACCGTGCGGGGGCGCGTGCTATTCGACGTGAGCGGCAAATACCAGCAATTCTTCGATGAACATGGCGTGAAGGCAATCCTCGTGCGCCCGGATTATTACGTGTTTGGTGCGGTGAAGACGCTCTCGGCTTTGTCTGGGTTGGTGGCAAACCTTTCGACTCGGCTTTCCCTCTTCAATCTCCCTTCCGGTGAAAAGCCGATGACGAAAGTCATTGCTGCATAAAGCAGTACGCAACGGAGCGACGCCGTCGCTCCGTTGCACTTTGTAGGAGGGAGACGAGATTCTTTGCGTCATTGGGATTTAAATCAAAGACATCCATAATATAAAGGAGTCCAATATGAAAAAGACGGAGACATGCTTGACCGTGCCGTTTGCCATCGCTTCTGAGGCGCACGCGCAAAGTCCAAATACTGGTTGTTCGAAGTCACGTACCTCGCAGTAAAGACCGGCAAACCGGTTTCGCCGGCTTCGCCGGAGCACCAGATCGACATCCATAACGGCCGCGTCGTGCAACACAACTTCGATACGTATCGCGTAGCGCGGATGAGCGACATCCCGGTCATTGATATCGACATCGTGCAGGGAGACCTCGCCAAACTGGGCGTGGTGCGGTAACGTGCTAATTCTTTGCGGACGATGAGGCAGCTCCGGTGGAGAGCGTTGCAAACGTGTGTTGTTTGCGAAAATCCTGCTCGAAAATAAAGCGCGGGTTTTTAGGCAAACGCGATGGCCATAACGCGCACAGCGCCAGACACCCCAGCTGACATAATTGTTCCAACTCCATCGCCGTGAATGAAAGATACCTAGCATACTTGACATAATATAAATTATCCACTTTTCGACTGTAGGGGCAATATCCTAATGTCGTGTTTTAGCAATATAGAAATGCTGTGTTTTGCTGTTGGTGCCAAGCTGGGAACTTCCGATCAGACGATGGGAGTTCGCCATGAAACCAACCGGACTGGTGACACTAAATATGCGCGAACTCGATCGTCTCAAAGTGATTCAGGCTGTCGTGGACCGGATGCTCAAACCGGGCCTGGCGGCTGAGCGTTTGAATTTGACGGTGCGCCAGGTCGAGCGTTTGGTGCTGCGGTACAAGCAAACGGGCGCAGCCGGTGTGGGCTCGGCAGCGCGAGGTCGTCCAGGCAATCGAAAGCTTGATGAGGTAACGGCATGCCGGGCACTGGTTTTGATTCGCGACCGATACGCCGACTTTGGCCCAACGCTTGCCTGCGAGAAGCTGCGCGAATGCCATGGTTTTACGCTTTCAAAGGAAACGGTTCGCCACCTGATGACCGACGCCGGCCTGTGGATTCCACGCAAGCAGCGCCCGCCCAAGATCCATCAGCCGAGGAACCGGCGTTCGTGCCTGGGCGAGCTGATCCAGATCGATGGTAGCGATCACCGATGGTTTGAAGACCGGGCGCCAGCGTGCACGCTGCTGGTGTTTATCGACGATGCCACAAGCCAACTGATGACGTTGCACTTCACCGCGACCGAATCGACGTTCAGTTATTTCGAGGCCACGCGCAAATACATCGAGGCGCACGGCAAGCCCGTGGCACTCTATAGCGACAAGGCCAGCGTGTTTCACTGCAACCAGCACGCGAGCACGCCCGACAAGGGCGTGACCCAATACGGGCGGGCCTTGTACGAGTTGAACGTGGACACGCTGTGTGCCAACAGCAGTCAGGCCAAGGGGCGCGTGGAGCGGGCCAATCTCACCTTGCAGGACCGGTTGGTCAAAGAGTTGAGGCTGCGCAAGATCGATACGAAGGAGACCGCCAACGCGTATGCGCCCCACTTCATGGCCGACTTCAATGGGCGCTTCGCGAAGATCCCGAAGAGCGCATTTAACGCGCATCGGGCGCTCAGGAGCGATGAAGACCTCGACCTGATTCTGACGCACCGGGTATTGCGTTGCGTGTCGAACAGCCTGACATTGCAGTACGACCGGGTTATTTACATGCTTGACGACACGCCGCAAACACGTGCCCTCGCCCATCACTACATCGATGTCTATGAATACCCGGATGGGCGTATCGAAATCCGGGCACATGGCAGCGCGCTGGCGTATCGTCAATACGACAGGCTATCGGCGATGGACCAGGGTGCCGAGGTCGACAACAAGCGCCTTGAGCATGTGTTGGCGCTATCGCGCCAGGTGCAGATGGAGCGCGACAACCGACGTATCTCGGGCTCGCCATCGAGGACCAATCAGGGTGAACCGGTGAAACCGAAGATGCGGGCCAACAACACGCGTAAGCAACGCGAGCTCAAGCAGATTGACCTGGATGCAATGATCTTGCGGACCTCTGAAAGGCAGGCAGCCGCGGTGGGGAAACTGCCTTCTACAGAGATAATTCTCGACCTAAAACCGGACATTTCAACTAAGCCCGAAGGCGGACATCTGAACTTAGCCTCGACATTTTCACAGGACGCTTCACATTTCAATCCAAGAACCGTCCCCAGTGGACTTTCCGCTGCGGGCGTTCAGCGCTCCATATCAACGTTCGCCCGCGCCCGCGACCCCGCGAAGGATCAGATCAATGCCGGCAATAAAGTCGGCACGGTCGTCGTGAGAAGGCAACTGGCTGGCAACGCTACGTGCGAACGGGTATTCGACCGGATCGAGTTCAGACCAGACGGTCGAAACCGTCTCCAGGAAACTGGCTCTGTCGAGGTTATGCGTTCGAGCGAATTGCGTATTGTCCGCGTTCTGCCCAGCGACACCGATTATGTAGTTCAGTAACGCGGACACCGTCGTCCACTGTTCCTCGTCCGGCACGCCAAGAGCGCAAACCTGCTGGCCGATGCGCTCGAGAACGCGCACTATGGGCAACTGCCCCGGAGCACGCGTAAGCGTCGAGCCTACCCAGGGGTGCGTATCAATCGCGTCATACAGGCCGAGCGCAAGGGATCGAATGATCGCCTCCGGTGTTCCGCTGGCCGTGGGCGCGTTCATCGTGCGAGCGACAATGGAGTCGCAGGCGGCGGTCAGCAACTCGCTCTTGCTGTCGATGTGCCAATAAATCGCGCCGGGACCCGTGACGAGCCGCTCTGACAGGGCGCGAAATGTGAGCCCACTTTCTCCACTGCTGTCCAGTAGTTCGATCGACACCTCAATGACACGCTCCCGTGAGAGCGACTCTTTGCGTCGTTTAACGCTCGGTACTTTTTTGGGCATACCCCATTTTGGCAGATATGGAATAACGTTCCAAGTTGACACCGATGGAATGGCGTTCCAAAATGAATGGAATACCGTTCCATAGCAGTCGCATTAGCCGGGACACAGTCTTGCGGCTGCGAAACTGACAATCAAGGCTCAATGAACACGTCGATCAGGAATACTTCAATCGCTATCATCGGTGCGGGGCTGGGCGGGCTGACACTCGCCCGAGTCCTCCATGTCCACGGCATTGCCGCGACGATCTATGAAGCGGAGACCTCGGCGAACGCGCGCTCGCAGGGGGGCATGCTCGATATTCACGAACACAACGGGCAAGTCGCGCTCAAAACAGCGGGCCTCTTTGATCAGTTCCTGAAGGTCATTCACGCTGGCGGCCAGGCAACGCGCGTACTCGACAAGGACGGCAACCTGCTGCTTGACGAACCCGACGACGGTACCGGCGGTCGACCCGAGGTACCTAGAGGGGAACTACGCCGTATCCTGCTTGACTCGATCCCTTCCGACACGATCCGGTGGGGACACAAGCTCGTAGCGGCGTCTGCGCTTGGTGGCGGCCGGCACATGTTGACCTTCGCTGACGCCTCCACCGTGACGGCCGACCTCCTCGTGGGGGCCGACGGAGCCTGGTCGAGAGTTCGTCCCCTTCTCTCCTTGGCGGAACCGGCGTATGTCGGCACGTCATTCTTCGAGACACATCTGTACGACGGCGACACTCGACACGCGGCAAGCGCCCAAGCGGTTGGCGACGGAGCGCTATTTGCGCTCGCGCCGGGCAAAGGCATACTGGCTCATCGCGAGCCCAATGGCGTGCTTCATACGTACGCGCAGTTGAACAAGCCCGCGGACTGGGTTGACAGCATCGACTTCTCCGACCCGGCAGCGGCCAGAGCTTGCGTTGCCAGGGAGTTCGACGGGTGGGCTCCGGAACTCGTAGCGCTCATCACCGACGGTGAGACGGACCTTCTGCCCCGCCCCATTCACGCGCTTCCAGTCGAGCACAGATGGGACCGCATACCGGGGGTGACACTGCTCGGCGACGCCGCTCACCTGATGATCCCGTCCGGTGAGGGGGCCAACCTTGCAATGTTCGACGGCGCTGAGCTCGGCAAGGTTATCGCCGCCAACCCCGATGACGTCGAGGCCGCGCTCATCTTGTATGAGCAGGACCTCTTCCCCCGCAGCGCGTCCGAGGCCGCGGAGGCGGAAGACGTACTCAGGGTGTGTCTCGGTCCCGACGCGCCTCAGAGCCTTGTCGATTTTTTTACCTGGAACCGGCCGGCGAAATAGTCCACCTGCATTCCAGCATGACCTCGTTGTTCATAGCACGGGGACGACCCGCATCGTTTTCGTGCCGTTCGAGCTGAACCTCACCTCGGCGCGCGCAACGTCACCTCGCTATCAACAAGTGCACTCGTCGTTGCCCGCATGCGGGACGTATTGCGCATGTTTCTGTCGAACCGCGATAGCGTTACGTACACGCCATAAGACGCCAATCCTGATTGATCAATTCTTGGTCTTGATCGGTAAACCGCATTGACCCGGTTAGGTATGCCAAATAAACACCACTTGTCCATCGGTCAGTCTGCATGGCGTTGTCACTGACAAGGACGCGCATGCACTGATTCATCCAGCAATTGCGCGTTGTACGCTGCCAGAAAAAACACCAGGCTGTACAATATTTCGCAATGAACTTTCCGTTTTTCAGGTTTATGGCGCTTTTCCCAGCTCACCGACCAAGCAATTCATATATGCGTTTTCTCGACGGTGACGCGCCTATTCAACAAGACCTGACGAAAGCAGCCGGCCTGCTGAATTCAACGTCGAACGCTGTACGGGCGATGGCGCAGATGCTCGGATTTGATCGAACCACGGTCGCGAATCAACATGCAGGCGGTTTTGCCCGAAGGTCGTCTTACGGGATCGTCTTGCGCGCGTGATGCGGCTATACACGGGTAACGCAGCCCATCCCGCCTGCAAATTCAAGGAGAAATTCAGATGAAAGCTGCATGGTATGAGCGCAATGGCGCGGCGCGTGAGGTGCTTACGGTCGGCGAACTCGACAATCCCGTTCCCCAAGAAGGCGAAGTCTGCGTGCAGGTCAAGGCGTCCGGCGTCAATCCGTCCGATGTCAAAGGGCGTTCCAGCCGTCCCCCCATGGCGGCGCGCATCACACCGCACAGCGACGGCGCGGGCGTCATCACAAGCGTGGGAAGGGGCGTCCCGGAGAGCCGTATCGGCGAGCGGGTCTGGCTCTGGAATGGTCAATGGAAGCGTGCCGGGGGCACGGCTGCAGAGTACATCGCGCTGCCAGCGGAACAAGCGGTGGACCTGCCCGACAATACCTCGTTCGATGAGGGCGCGTGCCTGGGCATTCCTGCACTCACCGCGCTTCGCGCACTCACGATCGACGGCACCGTGCTTGGCAAGACTGTGCTCGTCACAGGGGGCGCAGGCGCCGTGGGCGCATATGCGATTCAGTTTGCGCGGCTCCTGGGCGCGGCTCGGGTCGTCACCACCGTGAGTTCGGATGCAAAGGCACAGATCGCGAAGGGTCTCGGCGCCGACGATGTCATCAACTACCGCAACGAGGACGTGGTTGCGCGTGTGAAGGCGCTGACGAACGGACGCGGCGTGGACAGAATCGTGGAGGTCGACGCCGCCGCGAACGCCGCACTCTACCCCGCGGCCCTAGCGCGTGACGGCATGGGCGCGATCTATGGGGCGGGCAAGCCGCAGGTGCAGTTCGACTTCCTGCCAATGATTCAAAGTGGCGCCGCAATACGTTTTTTTATCGTCTACGAGCTCTCGCCCGCAGCGCGCGCCGAGACTGTGAGTGCGCTGAATGGTTATCTGAAAACCGGCGCGCTCAATCACAACGTGGCAGAGCATTTCTCCCTCGAGCACATTGTCGAGGCGCACGAGGCTGTCGAAAGCGGTCGACTGACGGGCAACGCCGTCGTCACGTTGTGAGCATGCCTTTTCCGCTCTTCAGCGTTCCCTTGCAATATGCCGCGCCGCGTTTGTTCTTTGCCCGGTAACCCGCGAGCACCAGACTATTGCAGGGGTGGCACGCCGTACTCGGATCGGGTCGGCTGAACCATATTCGGCCGTTCGCCATTTTTTTTGCGCGGATCCGGCGGCGGTCGGACTTCGCGGCAGGATCGCGCGAAGTTCGGCATGGCCAACCTTGCGTCGTCCGCGGAAATTGTTTGACGGAAATTCAATGCCACATCTCGGCCGATTGCAACCGGCGAATCTGATCAAAAGAGCTGCCGATGGTTGGCACGCGCGCCGTGCCGATTCATTGCGCATAGCCTTGCAGTCACTTGTCGCGAGCCTTCTGAGCTACGCTGTCCTCGCGGCCATTGATCCTTCGAATGCCACATGGGCTATCTTTTCCAGCCTCTTTACCCTGCAGAAGAATTTCGACCGAAGCATGCGATATGGCCTTGGGCAAATGGCGGGTGCGGTATTCGGCACCGCTGTCGGTCTGGCAGCAATACACGTTTTTCCCGGCAGCGAGCAGTCGATGTTGCGACTTGGGCTGACCACGCTTGTGACCTGCAGTGTGACCGCGGTCTGGCCCGCGACAAGCTACGGCGTCGTGGCGGCCGCTGTGATCGCGCTTGCCCCGTCTGCCGGCATTTCTGATGCGATCAGTCGTGCTGGGGCGATCATCCTCGGTTCCGGCATCGGGATCGCGGTGTCGATGTCGGTATGGCCGCAACTCGCCCGCCAACGCGTGTTCAATTTCATTGCAGCGGCACTCGACGATTGCAGTGAATTGCTCAACCATATTTCCATATTCGATCAACCACACGACCGTGCCGCGCTCGACGCTCTACACGAGCGATTCCTGGGACATCTTGAACTGGCTCGATCCGTTTCAATCGACACGCGCATACGCGCGCACTTTCAATCAGGCCTGACGCTGTCGTCTGCTCTCTCGGCAACTGAACGCCTTTGGCACGGCCTTGTTCTTCTGGATCGAATCGGTTCCGCCCATGGCAGCCATTTCACGATGGGAGATCGAGAAGTGATGATGGACATCGGCAACAACGTCAAAACGTGTGGGGCGCTTTATCTTTCCAGGCTGGCCGCCTATGTAAGAGGAGGTCATGCGGCACCGGATCCTGACGCATGCAGCCGAGCGCTCAATGAAGCGCACGAAACATTGCGGGAAGAACTTGACTGCTCGGCCGCACGCGAAAGCTACGACCGGTATCGTTACTTGCATTCAGTTATCTTCGGATTCGAGCAAGTCGGTGAAAATCTGATCGACCTGCATCAACTGTTGCTTCGCAATACCTCAGCGAATTGCACCGGTAATGGATCGTAACCGTCACGACCCTTGTGGTAACGCGGAACACGACGCGTGGAACTACACTACCTGTCGTTCACCATCCGCTCTCTGATATCCGCAGACGCACAATCGCCTTTCACTGTGGCTCTCATTGCAAGCCTTTAGTCCTTTGATCGCGCAAAACACACCCTTCCCTTCGGACTGTAGAGAAAGCTGATGATGCATCCATCAAACAGTGCTTCGCATATCACCGATGACAACGGGCAGACATCCGCAGACTCCCGCAGTCAGGAAACTGTCGTGCGAGAGAAAGGACAGGCGGGTGGAATTTTTCTGCATGCCGGCTGGAGAAGCGCGGGAACGTGGGTATGGTCTCGCTTTCGGGCCTTGCAGACCGTGACGGCGTTCTATGAACCGCTTCACCCCATACTGGCCGACCTGCGAGCCGCTGACATACCCGCCTTGGAGCCGACCTGGACTTCGGGTCATCCGAAACTTACAGCGCCTTACTTCACCGAATATAGGCCGTTCATTCGAGACGACTTACATGGTGTGGTGGGCTATCGAAAAAGTTTTAGTGCGGATCGATTCGGACCCGTGGCGGATGCTGGCTTCTCAACATTGCAGGCGTACCTGAAGAGCCTCCATGACCAGACAAGGAAGCAGGGGAAGATACCTGTCTTCAAATTTTGTCGATCCCTTGGCCGGTTGCCATGGTTAAAGGACGCGTTTCCTGAGGTGATGCACGCAGTCGTCCTGCGAAATCCCGCATCGCAGTTTGCCTCTGGATGGTTGCTTCATCAGCAATGGAGCAATCCCTTCTTTGTTGCTGCTCCGTTTCGGATATTGGGCCTTAATCAAAACGAGCCTATCGTCAAAGAGGTCATTGAAGTGTGCGGCGTTCGCTTGCCGCCCGCTCCCGTCACCTCGATCGATGAATATGCTGCGGCCTGCGAGCAGTTCGTGCGTACGGTCGACGGCGACAACGCATATCGGGCGTTTTTAGCGGTGTGGATGCTGTCTGCACTGCGCTCGGCCGACGAAGCCGATTTGCTGGTCGATGTTGACCGGCTGGGACAGTCTCCCGAATACGCCTCGGCATTACGGGCACGAGTTCGAGGCCAGGTCGCAATAACGCCGGACTTCAGCGCTGCAAGAGATCTCGTTGCACAGATGAAGGGTAACGCTTCGCTCATGAAGGAAATCGACGGACGCTCGATCAAATCCATTCACGCCTCAGCATTGGGTTTCATGGTATCGAAAAGAGGTGTATCGGGACCTGGGACGGATGGTGCTGAGCTCATTAAGGAAAAGCTGGTGCTCGCTCGAGAACTGTCAGAACAGTGGCGCTACTACTGACGCAGGGTCATTCATGGTGGCATAAGCAATGAGGAGATCAGATGGACTTGCCAACCGACAATTCATCTCACGTTCACCGTCATGCGTTTTCACTCGGCGTCGACGACCGCTCCGACTTGCTTGGGCAGAAACCTGGCATAGTCTGGTTCACCGGTTTGCCAGCGGCTGGAAAGTCCACCCTCGCCGACGCCCTCGAAGTTACGCTCCATGACGCCGGCAAACACAGTTTCCTACTGGATGCCGACACCGTGCGTACCGGGCTATGCCGGGATCTTGGATTCTCCGATGTACATCGACATGAAAACATCAGGCGGTTGAGCGAAGTCGCTCGGCTGATGGCTGACGCCGGGCTGCTGGTGTTGGTCTGCGCCATTTCACCCTTCTCGGCAGATCGGCAAATCGCACGGCTCACTGCCGGGCCTCATCGGTTCGTGGAAGTGCACGTACATGTTCCCGTTGCAATCGCTGAAAGCCGCGATCCTAAAGGACTGTATAAGCTCGCAAGACAGGGAGTGCTCAAGAATCTCACGGGTATCGATTCCCCCTACGAGGAACCGATCGCTCCCGACGTTCGCATCGACACCACTCAATGCTCGATAGCTGATGCAATAACCTTGATTACTCAGCGGTTGATCCATGAGTGAGCCGCTTTATACCAGGCTCCTCGAGAAAGACGCCCGGGGTTGAACCAGTTCTTTAGTGCGTCGATGCAACCTTGCGCCGCATCTGCCCGACGGCTAGCCACAACGCCGAAACGAGAAAATATATCGCACCGACACCCGCATAGCCGGCGATTTGGATAAGCGCGGGAGGTGCTGTTGAATGGGCCTGCGCGATAAAAAACACGCCCGCCAGCGCCGACTGGCCTCCGCTCAAGATCATTGCCCATTGCGCACCAAACCGCTTCCAGCGGCGCACGGCAGTAGCGAGCTGAAGCAATCCGGATAGAACGGCCCAGACTCCGAATACGTCAAGGATCAGGCCTGTGTCGACGCTCAACACCACCATCACCGCAATCGCTATTACCAGGCTTGCAAAGACGTTGAAAGCCTGAGTGAGGTTTTCGCGCGCCCCACCGCTACGCGACATGTCGATGTAATTAGCCAGCGCGTCCCACAGGGGATAGACAATGAGCAATGCCGCACCGATCGCTGCGGCATGCTGACCGACGGCGAACGCGAGCGCGACCCACACCGCGGAAAACGCTGCACGTGTGAGGTAGTAGTGTTTGAGCCACCGCTCATCCTGAAGGCCGGTGGTATCTGAAAGACGAGTAGCCATTGAAATTCCCTTTGAAATTTGATCGGCCGCGTCGCCGTGGCGACACGCCAGGCGCTCGCTGTGACGGGCTGTCGGCAGGACCGCACAGCGTTATCGCGACAAGTAGGCCTGCATGGGTGGAGATCATGGCATTCGGTTTGTCTTGTCGGTATCGGTCAAATGACCGATGCGCTCCAAAGGTGGGGTGTTTGTGTTGATCGAAGACCGCCAAGGCAGGACCGAGCGGATTCGTGGTGACGGGCGCCTTGGTTGGCGTTTCAAAATGGGCAACTGAGGGGGCAACCGAGGCAGAGGCGCTTTTTGCGGGGATGGTCGACCGGGACGCCCTGTTACCTTCGCAACGTCGATTCGATGATCACACGAGGGAAAATCCACCGTGCGCAGCCGGGTAACGACCGCTTCTCTTCAAGCGTTGAACACCACGCTGAAAGCTGTTCCTACTTGCAACCGTCTCACGTTGATCTGCCAGCCGTGAGCACCGGCAATCTCCTTGCAGATTGCAAGGCCGAGACCCGCGCCATCGTGTTGGACATCAGGGGCGCGCCAGAAACGCTGAAACAAGAATGGCAGATGTTCCGGGTCAATGCCATGACCCTCATCGCTCACCCGGATAGAACTGCCGTCCACCGATACCGTCACCCTGCCGCCCGCAGGCGTGACGTTGATCGCGTTTTCCACGAGATTTTTGAGCAGGATAAACAACGCGCTTCGATCAGCCTTGATGACCGAGGCAATGACGGGCGAGTCTAGCTCAAGCGATACATTCTCCGTGCTGGCCTTGAGGGCGAAGTAGCCCGCGACATCGTCGGCTACGTCGGCCCAGTTGACATCGCTGAACACGAAGTTTTGCGACTCGCTGACTTCGGCGAGGTGCAGCAACTGGCGCACTTGCCTCGCCATCAGGTCGATCTCGCGATAGATCAGTTCCTTCTTTTCGATCCCGGGCTGCAACTCGATTTGTCCGCGGATCAGCGTCAAAGGCGTCTGCAACTCGTGAGCTGCCGACGCCAGAAAAGCCTGCTGGACAATGAAACCGTTCTCAAGCCTCGACAACGCGTCGTTGAACGCCGTGATCAATGGTTTGATTTCGCTTGGCATGCCTTTGTCGGAAAGACGCATCGTGAGACTGGACGGCGTGATCGACGCCGCGGCGCGAGATGCCGCCCTCAGCGGCCGAAGCAGCCGGTGCACGGTGAATGTCAGAGTCAGACCAAAAATGATCGTGGCAAGCGCGATGGTCCATCCCACTATGCCGGGAATCGGCTTGACCTTCATGCTCAGCACGGCCTTGTTGAACGCGACGCTCGTTGCAACCTGGACCACGAACCGCGCGTTGCCGCGCTGCGTTTCTCGCGTCACCAGGTCGAACGGCCGTCCGTTTATGGACACCTCGCGATCTTCACGGCTCTCCTCTGCAGGATTGCCCTTCTCCCACTGTTCGCCGCCGGCTGCCTTGCCCGACGCCAGAAGCAAATGACCGCGGTCATCGAGCACGCGGTACATCAGGTCGTTCGTCGCGACGTTGAACAGCCACGCGCTCTGCTCATCGAGCGCGACAGCCACTGGCTGTCCGTGGCTGTCGAAACGCAGTCCGTCAACGATGCGCTGCGCGGCGCGAATGTCGGCGTGACGCTGCAACATCCGCGGAGGCGAATGACTGAACGTGTACATGGTGATCGCAGCGATCACGCCGAGGCAGATCACCAGCGCCGTCACGCTGGTGAGCCATAGTCGCGCCGAAAGGCTGCGGACCCAGTACCTAAACATGTTGGGCGCCTTTCGAATCTGCATTCCCGCAAGGGTGAAACGCATAACCCTGACCCTGAACCGTGAGTATCTGCTCGCATGCGCCCGCGGCCAGCCTGATCCGCGAGCGCAGCCTGTGAACCCAAATACGAACGCTCGAGTCAAGTACGCGCGATTCCATCATCTGTGCTATCGCACTGACCGAAATCACCCTGCCGGGCGAGGAGACAAGCAGTTTCAGAAGCGAATATTCGGTTTCCGAGAGTGCAACGGGCCGCTCCTGAAAGCTCAGGCTGCGCGCCAGGAAGTCGAGCTTGAAACCATCGAACCGATAAGGCATTCCGCACGCCGGCTCCCGAATCGGCCGATGCCCGACACGGCGCAGCACATTGCGGGCCCTGACCAGTACTTCGTCGACATTGAACGGTTTCGACACGACATCGTCCGCACCGCATTCAAGTGCGACGATGCGCTCCGTGGCGTCGTCGTCCTCGCCGAGCATGATGACGGGCAAGTCGTCGTCGCTATTGCGCAAGCGCTTGATCTCGGCCAGTCCGCCGCTCATGCACAGACCGCTTGCAACGAGCGCCAACGCGGGCCTCTCCAGTGTCAGCCGATGTGCGATCCCCGCTGCATCATAGAGAACGGATACGTCGAAGCCCGCCGCGTGAAAACGGTTGCGCAACACGTCGCGGCAGCCGGGGTCGGCATCGACTACAAGAATCAGGCGCTTCATGGAACCTCCTTGAAACAGGTCTGCCTCAGGCCGGCGCCTGCAACACGAAACCCGCGCCGCGAACATTGGCAAGACGCGTCCTCGCGTTGATCGAAGAAAGCTTCTTGCGCAGTCTATGCACCGTGACTTCCAGCGCGTTTGGCGTGACCGCCTCGGCAAGTCCCCAAGCAGCGTGCTCCAGGGCCGCGTGCCGCACGGTCTGGCCGGCCACTTTCATCAGGGCCAGCATGATCTGGAGTTCGGCCGGCGCGAGCAGGATCGACTGCTCGCCGCGTCGCATGGCGCGCTGCTGCGGATCGACGGAAATATCGGCAAAAGTTTGGATGAGCGCAGTGAGCTCCTGCGGCCTGCGCATCAGCGTGCGAACCCGCGCGACCAGTTCGCTCATCGCAAACGGCTTGGTCACGTAATCGTCCGCGCCGCTTTCCAGCCCGTCGATACGATCGTGCAACGCGTCGCGGGCCGTGAGCATCAGGCAAGGTGTCATCTGTCCAGCGGCGCGGAGGTTTCTCAGGAAAGCGAGGCCATCGCCATCCGGCAATCCGCGATCGACAACCAGCACCGCATAATCGCCCCGGCTCATGCCATACGCGGCCTCTGATAGCGTGCAGAAGGTATCGGTCTCTACGCCGGCGCCCAGCAACGCCTGCCGGATCATTGCCGACAACCGGACATGATCTTCTATGAGTGCGACTCGTGACATATCACCCGATCAATTGAACTGGTACAGATAGCCAAATCTGGCTTCGGGAATGAAGCGCTTGCCCACGATAGGGCTATCCGTGATGCTGCTTCCAAGATGCTTCGCGCCGACGTCGAGCGTGACAGACTGCTGGCGCGTGAACCGATAATCGAAGCGCGCGCCAGCCGACATGTCATATGTCGATGTGCCCGAGTAAGCAGGACGTCCGGCGCGGACTTCCGACGAGCGGACGCCGTAATAGTAGTCGACATACTTGCTGCTCAGCCATTCGGCCCCTACATGCGGTTCAACGGAGAAATTGCCGTAGTCAATGCGCTTGCCGAAATTGACGCTTGCCTTCTGTCCCTTGTTCCCGCCTTCGAGCACATCGCCAGTCAGCGTTCCAAAACGGGTCTTCCACGCCAGTGCCGGCCCATACCAGAACGCGCTATTGCGTGTCTGCATGCCGTTGAGGCTGGATGCATCCGAGCCCTCGTACCCGTCCCCGAGCGCATATTGACCGCGAAGGGTAAAGCTCACGTTGTGCCACGTCCCGACCTTGAAATCGATAGTCGTTCCGATAGCATGAATCCATTTGTCGTCAAAAAAGAATAACGGGATCGGGTCGAACTTCGAGCCGTAGTTCTTGTACGGCGCCTGCTGGTATCCGAAACCGGCTCCCAATCCCCAATGCGTGACGTTGGTCGCGTTGCTCAACACGGTGAAACCCGAGTCGTCCGCGTCAGGTGGCTGCGCGCCTGCCCCGTCGGCCCAGACCGGCGCTGATACGAGCATTGAAGCAAAGGCCAGCAGCCACGCACATTCGCCGCATACATTCTTTCTCACTGTCGATCCCTGGTTAAATGGCAAAAACGGGACCGACTTTAAAACGGTGTGACTTACTGTTTACTTACCTGCAACGCCGGTTGCTTATCGCCTGCCTATGGCCTTGTGGTCTTCAATGCAAGGCTCAGCGCCTCACGAACGGCCAGCAACAGCCGGCTATCTACGTCATCCTTGCGGGTCACCACGGACAACTGCAAGGTTGGCGGCGACGCGCCGAGACGGATCGTTTTGACCGGGTACTGCTCGCAGACACGCGGATCCACCACCTGCAGCACGGACACGCCAAGCCCGGCGCTCACCATCGCGACAATCGCAGTCACGCTGTCCAGCTCGAGCGCGCTGCGCTTCTCAGCCATCACCTCACGAACGTAACGCGCGCCCATTGCTCCCGTCGTCGTCTGGCGATCGTAGCGAATCCAGTCGTAATGCCGAAGGTATTCGTACACGGTTGCGGCTTTGGCATCAGGCGGCGCGATAAGGACCAGCTCCCGCTTCAACAGCGGATACCAGATCAGTCCGGCTACTCTCCCCTTCTCGGGCTGCGCGGCCACTGCTGCGTCAAGCACACCTGCCTTGACGTCGGCCGTCAGGCCCGCGCTTCGTCCCCGCTGCGGCCTCAACAGGAGTCGCGGATGGGTATCCCGGAGCACGCGCATGGTCCCGGGCAGCAGCATGGGCTGGATCGATTCAATCAGGCCGAGCCGAATGGTTCCTTCCACGACGACGGTATTGCGACGCCTCAGCACGTCGATCTGTTGCAGGCCCTCGCGCATCGCGGCAATCACCTGATGCGCCATTGCGGTCGGTTGTACGCGCAAGCCGGCACGCCTGAACAGTGGTTGGCCGAGATACTGTTCGAGATGTTTCATCTGCATGCTCACCGCGCTCGGCGTAAGGTTCATCGCGGCCGCGGCAGCAGCAAACGAGCCTTCGGAAAGAACCGCTCCAAGCGTTTCGAACGCTTCCAGTTTCATCAAGATCTCTTATCTAAAGAGTGAAATAAAGTCACTTTTATTGACTATCCGCCGAGCCTATACTTTTTGCAAGACATGCAGCGGGAGTTCACTCCATCCCGCCGCTGACAATTCAGACAGCCGGAGACATGACAGCAATGAACAGCTTCAGACCCGTTCCGTGGCTCGCGACCGACGCGAAAGACGACACATCCTGGATGCAGCGTCTGAGCGCCGACGAAGTGGCCGGATTCGACGTCGCACTCGCGCATGCAAAAACGCTCGGCCGCGACCTTCTTGAGATGACCCCCGACGATTTCCCGTTGACCGCCGTCTCCCGCCATGCGCTGCAACGCGCAGTCGATACGACGCAGGGCCGCTGGGGCATGTGTCTGCTGAAAGGCTTCCCGGTGGACCGCTGGAGTGAGGACGACACCCGTCTTGCATACTGGGGCATGGGCCTGCACATCGGTGTGGCGCGCACGCAAAACCGCGCGAGCGACATCCTCAACGATGTACGCGATGTAGGTTCCTCGTACAAGACCACGAACGGCCGGGGTTACAACACGAACGCATCACTTGATTTCCACATGGACTCATGCGATGTAGTCGGCCTGCTATGCCGTCGAGCGGCGAGGACGGGCGGCGAGAGCAAGGTTGTCAGCTCGATCGCCGTGTTCGAGGATATGCAGCGCCAGCATCCAGAACTTGCAAATGCGTTGCGCGGACCTTATTACTTCAGCTATCAAGGCGCTCAGGACCCAGCCCAGCCGCCTTACTATTGCTGCCCGATCGTTGGCAACCAGCCGGAGCATTTCGCCATGCGCACGAATCGTAAGAATATCGTCGCTGCGCAGCGCGATTTCGATGACGTTCCGCGTCTTTCAACCCTTCAGACCGCCGCACTGGATCTGCTCGATGAAACGATGATGGACCCGCGCTTCTGCTTTTCGATGTCGCTCGAGCGTGGCGACCTGCAACTGCTCAACAACTACGTCACGATCCATTCCCGAACCGGCTTCGAGGACTACGAGGAGCCGGACATGAAGCGTCATCTGCTGCGTCTGTGGCTGTCCATTCCGAACGCGCAACCGCTGCCGGAAAACTGGCTCGAATACTTCGGCGACATACGCGCTGGCGCAGTGCGCGGCGGCTTGCGCGGAAGCGCTCGCTCGCAGGCATTCGAAGCGTATGAAAAACGTCAGGCGGCGCTCATGGGCATGAGCCTGCGCGAATGGACGCCGACATCATCGCCGGTCAGCGCGGCCTGATTTTCAACGCGCGGTCCGCTATCGGGCATTTCGGAGACTAGGCTCTTGAACGACAACAATCAGGTCCCCGCTGCGGCACGTCTGCGCCAGCACTTGAACTCGGGCGACATGCTGGTAGCGCCTGGCGTCTACGACGGCATCACGGCGCGGCTTGCCGAGCAGGCGAAGTTCACCGCGTTATACATGACCGGCGCAGGCACGGCCGCGAGCTACGGTTTGCCCGACTATGGACTGCTCACAATGACTGAGATGGTTGCGAACGCGGCGCGCATCGTCGCGTGCACCACCCTGCCGGTTATCGCCGATGCCGACACTGGTTTTGGCAACGAGCTGAACGTGACGCGGGCCGTACGCGCTTACGAGCAGGCGGGCGTCGCGGGCATTCATATCGAGGACCAGGTGTCGCCCAAGCGCTGCGGTCATCTCGACGGCAAGGAACTCGTACCCGCCGCAGAGTTCGTGGCCAAGATCCGTGCCGCCCTCGCTGCCCGTCGCAATCCGGATTTCGTGATCATTGCGCGGACCGATGCGAACAGCGTCTCCGGTCTCGGCGATGCAATCGCGCGTGCAAACGCCGCGCTCGCTGCGGGAGCGGACCTCGCGTTTGTCGAAGCGCCGCGCAACCTGGACGAAATCGCCGCGATCCCGCGGCGCGTGAACGGCCCTTGTCTCTTCAATATCGTCCGGGGCGGCAAGACGCCCGACATCTCGCTGCACGATGTACGCGAGATGGGCTATCGGCTAGCGATCCTGCCAAGCTTGCTGCTGGCAAGCGTGATGCGGGTATGCGAGCAGGAACTGGCGGCGCTGGCCGCAACCGGCATGCCCCCGCTTGCAGCCAGCGCACTGAGCGCGAAGGAACGTTTCCAGCGCATGGGTTCGGACGACTGGGACGCGCTGCGTACGCGTTTCATCGATAAACCGCGCTGACGCCACGCACAACAACGCAACAAAACAGAAAAACAAACAGGAGACAACATGGCATCCCCGGCATCCATTGGCTTGCGCCTCGACGCGCTGCCGCTCAGCGGTTTTCACCGGCGCATGCTGTGGCTCATTGCGGCAGGGATGTTCTTCGACAGCTTCGACATCACGCTTGCCGGCTCCGTGCTCGGTGCGCTGGTCCATAGCGGCATGTCGAACCTGCAGCTCAACGGCTATTTCATATCAGCCACGTTTGTCGGCATGGCGATTGGCGGAACGCTGGCAGGCATGCTTGGTGACCGTTTCGGGCGCCGCTTCACCTATCAGGCGAATCTTCTTGTATTCGGTCTTGCGTCACTGGCGGCGGGCTTTGCGCCTTCCATGCCGTGGCTCATCGCTTTCCGGCTCGTGATGGGTATCGGACTCGGTGCCGAAATTGTGGTGGGATATTCGACCCTGATCGAGATGACGCCGCCGAAGCAGCGCGGCCGTTATTCCGCATTGCTCGCACTGGTGACCAACAGCGCGCTGTTCGTGTCGTCGCTCGCGGGTTATTTCCTGATTCCGTTGTGGACCTGGCGTTCCATGTTTTTCGTCTCCGGCGCGGGTGCGTTGCTTGTCTGGGTTGCGCGTAAATCGATGCCTGAGTCGCCCCGCTGGCTCGCAAGCGAAGGCCGGCTGGAAGAAGCCGATGTGATCGTGACCCGCATCGAGGAAGAAGTGCATGGCAAGGGTTATCGGGCGCCCATGCAGTCCGGCACGCCCCCGGACCTCGAGCCGACGCCGCCCCTGTCGGTGCTGTTTTCAAGCCAAGTCTGGACGCGTACGCTGGTCGGTTCAACCATATCGATTGTCATTGGCATCGCCATTTACAGCTTCGTCACCTGGGTGCCTACATTTTTGCTTAGGCAGGGCCTCAGCCTGTCGTCATCGCTTGGGTACAGCATGGTGATGTCGCTGGGTGGCCCGATAGGCGCGGGTATCGGTCTCATCTGCACTGACCGCTTCGGGCGCCGCCGATGCATCGCGATCGCATCGATAATCGGCGCGGCAATGGGCGTGAGCTACGCGCTCTCGAGCTCGCCGATGATGGCCGCAATAATGGGCTTTCTCCTTTTTTGCTGCCTATATGCAATCGTTGCTTTGGCTGTTGCCTGTTACATTCCCGAGTTGTTCGGAACGCGCTACCGGCTTCGGGGCAACGGTTTTTGCGCCGTACTCGGACGGATTGCGTCGTTTTGCGCGCCCGGCATTACGCTGCTCCTGTACCGCACCGGTGGCATTCGATACGTCGCCTTCAGCGTCGCGGCATTGCTGGTGGTCCAGGCACTCGTGGTGCTCGCGTTCGGCATCGAGACACGCTCGCAATCGCTCGAGGCAATCGAGGAACAGGGCGGCCCGCTCGAGCCGGAAGGTGCCCGGCTATCGCAGCAGTAGTCCAGCTTTTGAAGGCAACGAGTGCCGTACCACGGAAGCCGGGTAGCACCGTACACCACGGCTAGATGTTCATCTTCCGGAAAGTCCAGAACTCAAGCGACCATGAGCTACCGGTTGTTCTTGCGATCAGCAAGCCCGAAGTAAGAATTCTCGCGCGCCCAGACCAGCACCTCGCTGCGACTGTGCAGATCGAGTTTTGCGTAGATGGTCGCCACGTGATTACGAACCGTGTTCAATGCTAGACCGAGATGCTTGGCGATTTCCTTGTCGGCCTGCCCTTCACACAGGGCATCGAATACGTCGCGCTCCCGTGCGGTCAGGTCGTCGAGTCGGCCAGCAGACGTTCCCGGCGCATTGGCACGCCGGACATTCGCCAGCTTTTCGATCAAGGTCTTGCTGAACCAGGATGCATCCTGCATGACCGCTTCGATGGCATCGACGAGTTCCATTTCCGAGCGCTTTCGTTCACTGATATCGAGCCACGCCATCAACACGCAATCCTGCCGATTGATGCTGACTGATTCCGCCGAAACAAGGCAGCGAATCGTCTCGCCATTCTTCTTCCGTACGTCGAACTCGACGTTGCGCACTCCGGTGCCGGTCTCGAGCAGACTTGCGAGTCGGCTGCGGACATCACCCATCCAGACGTTCGCATCTGCGCCTGCCCGACCGATGATGTCTTCGGCCGCATAGCCCGTCGTTACAGTGAAGGCCTCGTTGAGATCGAGAATCACGAACTCGTCTGCGGTCACAACGGCACTGGGGACCGGCAGCATGCGAAAAGCCTTTTGAAACCGCTCCTCGCTTTGACGCAGTGTGCTCTCTGCTTTCCTGCGCGGTTCCAGATCCATGAAGGTGAAGAGCATGCAGTTTTCTTCACCGATATCGATTGGTTGTCCCGCCACCACGACGGGTTTCAAACCGCCGTCCGGAAGCCTGAGCTCCGCTTCCATTTGTGGGATGGTCGCGCCCTGGCTCAGGCGTTCGATCGCGATGCCCCGCTTCTCGGCGTTTTCGAATACATCGAGTTCATACACTGATCGGCCAATGACGTCTTCGCGAACGTAACCCGTCATCTCCAGGAACCCCTGATTGACCTTCATGTAGCGCTGATCGCTCAACCGGCAGATCACCGCAGGTGCCGGGTTTGCATTGAAGGTCTTCTCGAAGCGCTGTTCGGCGCTTGCCCATTCAGTCGCATCGTGAACGATCAAGGCGAGACAGTCCGGTTCGCCCTGGCTGTTCGTCAGCACTAGACTGCGCACCCGATGCACCCAGTTGACCGAGTCGTCATCTGCGGGGAATACCTCGACCACGACGTCGCTAAAACATTCTCCCG
This sequence comes from Burkholderia sp. PAMC 28687, assembly GCF_001577465.1. Lineage (NCBI taxonomy): Bacteria > Pseudomonadati > Pseudomonadota > Betaproteobacteria > Burkholderiales > Burkholderiaceae > Burkholderia > Burkholderia sp. PAMC 28687. Next base: position 679,252 of record NZ_CP014507.1, on the reverse strand, counting down.
CGATCACGCGCTCGATCGGATACTGCCCATTCGAAAGAATATGGTTGTTACGATAGCGAAGCCGGAACCGTTCCCGATACTCCCCCACGTCTTTGCCGAGGTCGCTCACATTTTCCACACCATGCATGCCGAGAGCAGCCTCATTCGCCCATAGAATGCGTTGATCCGGCTCGATCAGGATGACGCCCTCGGTCAGTCCGGTAATGATCTGCTGGAGCTGACGCCGGTCCGTCTCGGTACGCAGCACGCGGTCGTTCATGGTTGGGTTCTTCCTGGATGTCGATGCGGCCATGCCGCCTGCACTGTCGTGAAATATGAAAAATCGCGCCTTGGTGCTGCGAGCAAAAGAGATCGCGGCAACCAAGGGCACTGGCAGAATACGTCAGTCGCCATTACACCACGACTTCCTCACGCAGAGGATTGCTACGGCGTCCCAGAAACCCGGCAAATCCGGAGACAAGCGCGCCCAAAAGCAATATCACGACGCCCGCCCACGCTGCATGACTCACGCCGGTTGCGGCCGCCTCGCCGGCTTGACGCGCTTTCTGTTCGGCCTGGATCTTCAGGCTGCGGTACTTCTCGAGTGCCTGGTTGTAGGTCTGCTCGTAGTTATTCGCGATGGTCTGTGCTTCAGGACGACTTTTGCCGGTGCGCGCCATGATGACGTTGACAAGCGCTTCCTTGTCCGTCGCGTCGAGGGCAGGATACGCCTTCTGCTTCAATCGATCGAAAAAGCTGCTGAGATCATCGGCGGAGTTCTGCGGTTTCGCGGCAGCGCCTGCAGCGGTCGCAGTGCCGTCACTCGCTGCGCCCAGAGCGGACGCTTTGAGATTGGACGGGTCGAGCGCGGGCTTGCCGGTCTGACGCAATAGCGTCTCCAGTTGTCCCTGGACATCGGTCATATCGATATCGATGCCATTGCTCTTGAGCGCGCCCTTCACGCCGGAAGCGATGCCCGGAGCCGCTGCAGCAACGCCCTGACCCGCCACCGACAGTCCCGCCCGAGCCACCCCGGATGCGGTACCGATCGCGCCGCCGGCCAGGCTCGACAGTATGTAGAGCGTTACCAGGGTGGTCAGTGACCAGCAGAGGACGCCGTGCAGCGCGCCGCGCCGTGGCGAGGACCGCCCCGCGAAAAACCCTCCGACCGCAAGCGACACGAGCGTGGACACGCCGACCCAGATCCCCGCGCCGGTGCCGAAGCCAGCAAGCGGATTACGCTCACCCATTGGGTCGAGTGCGCTTGCACCTATCGCCGTGCCCAGTACGCCAAGGAACAGATACGTCATCATGGCCAACAACAGGCCGACGAACACGGCACCCCAGGAGACACGCAATACGTTCACTGGTTGGGGGTCAAGAGATGTATTGATTCGATTCATGGATTACCTTTTTATTCTAGTTCAGGGAGCGCACGAGCCGGTCCCGCCCGACATGTCTGTCAGCCGGTCTAGCGCTTCGCCCATATGGCACCAGCGATAAAGCTCACCGCCGCGACAAGCGCCAACGACGCCACCGGGTTACTCTTCGTCGCACCACGCACGGTGTCGAGCGCCTCGCCATACGATTGCTGAGCTATGCCAGCAGCTTTACGCGCACGGCCCTCCAGTTGCGACCCGTTATCGCCCGTGACGTTGCCGAGCGCGGCCTGCGCCTTCCCAGCAGCTTCTTTGATCGATCCTTCCGCTTTTTCAAACATGATTACCTCGTTACTTTAGTGTTTCGGATGACGAATCATCGATGACTTTCGATGGTCGATCTACCCCGGTCATCGAATGCCGGGAATCAGTCCTTGCCGGTTGCTTTATCGGCGATGTCCTTGGCTTTCTCCTGCGTCTTCCCGACGCCTTCCTGCACTTTTCCTGCAGTCTTTTCAGCAACCCCTTCAACTTCCAGTGACGTATTTCCGGTCACTTTACCCAGCGCTTCCTTCACCGAGCCCTTGATCTGCTTAAGCGTCCCGTCGACCTTATTCTTGTTCATATGAATGCTCCTTAGGGTGGGTTAACAACACGGAGCAATGTGGCACCGTGTGACTGGAAGTGTAGGTGCAGCGAGTGATGCGGCACCAGATACAAACGCGCTATAAAAAATAGTGCGTTTGCGCTCCAGTGCTCGCTGGAAACTCGCCAGCCGTCCCGGAGCGCCGACCAGCGACGTGCCGTAGTCAGGACAACACCATTGAACGCAGGCTCTCCAGTCCTTGACGATCCCCAGGCTAGGGCCGTCTCACGCATTCGACACATGGCGAAACAACATGTGCGGAACAGGTGCGCTGGCGACAACCCGGTCGAATGCCTATACAGGTGGGCACGCTGGTTCAGAGTGGAAAGCTGATTGCTCGCATCGAGCAACGCGCCTGGATCGGGCGACGTCTATGCAAGCGGTGGCACGGTCGCAGTCCAGGCATCGACACGCGCGATCATGGGCGGCAAGTACACGCAACTTGCAGGACGAACACCCGCGATCAACCGTGGCAATGGCAATGGCAATGGCACTTGGAATGACACTTAAAACTTCATCACCAGCGCCACGCCACCTACCATGAGAACGGCTCCAAGCGCCCTTAACCAACTCAGCGGATGGTCCGGCACACCGATCAGACCGAAGTGGTCAATGACAATCGAGGCTATCAGATTCGCACAGATGGTCAGCCCGTTGATTGCTCCGACACCAACCTTTTGGACCAATGTCAAGCCCGCAAATACAGCCACGGCTCCCACAATGCCGCCCAACGGTGCCCACCATTTCATGTCCTTGAGCTCAGTCAGCGTCGGCAGCGGGGTTGGCTGTATCCAGAACAGCGCTATGGCAAGGAAAGTGACCAGCATGAAAGAGACCGCCGATGCCAGCCACGGGTTGACCAACGATGCCTTCAATACGCCGTTGATTGGGGTTGTGCAACTTTTTTTCTGTAAAAGCGTTCAGGCGATTCCATCGAGAAGCGGAGATCAGGGGTTCATGTTGAGATAGATTTTTCCGCTCATCCACTCTTCGTCGCACTCGGCGAGCAAGGCAGAGACGAGACGAAGGCAGGATGGGGCGTTCGGGAAGATCGAGGCGACGCGGGTGCGACGCTTGAGCTCGCGATTGATCCGTTCGAGGCCATTGGTGGTGCGCAGGCGGATCCGATGGGCATGCGGCAACTCGAAGATGGCAAACCCTTCAGGTAGATTGTCTTCGGCCCAGGTAGCGAGCGCAGGCGCTTCGACGGCCCAGAGTTCGACCGCCTGCTTCAGCAGACGTTGGGCTTCGGCGCGATCCGGGGCATTGAAGATGGTCCGGATACGCAGCGCCACGGGTTTGCGCTGATCGAGACGAGGAACGTAAGCATGCGCATTCTGCTGCAGATGGAACTGGCAGCGTTGCCAGGGCACGCTTGGCAGCGTCGCGCGACGGGCAGCCTTAAGACCGGCATGATCGTCGGAGACGATGAGCTTGACGCCCTTGAGGCCGCGGCGAACCAGGCTGTCGAGGAAGGCGCGCCAGTGAACTTCGGCTTCGGACAGGGCAACCGACACGCCCAGGACCCGACGATGACCGCCTGCCGTGATGCCGACGGCGACGAGCACGGCGCAATCGACGAGGTGACCCGCTTCACGAATACGCTCATAGCGGGCATCGAGAAAGACGTAAGGCGTTTCATCAAGGGGACGCTCACGCCAGATCGCAAGACCCGCGTCGAGTTGTTCGGCAGCCCGGCTGACCTGAGTCGAGGAGATCGACACCTCCGGCCCCAGCAGCTTGACCAGGACGTCGGTGACCTTGCGGGTGGAGACGCCCTGGACGTACATTTCGGCCAGCGCGAGATTGACCGCCTGCTCGGTGCGAGTTCCTTTTTCGAGCGCGCTGGGGTAGAAGCCGCTGCCGCGCACCTGGGGGACATCGAAGGTCAGTTCGCCAACACGGGTCATGACGGTTTTGGGTTTGAAGCCGTTCGCATAATCGATTCGTCCGGCGGTTCGTTCATGAGACTGGGCGTTGAGGTACTGCGCCCGCTCGATCTTACTTGCTTCGTTGACCAGGATGCGCAGGGCTTCGCCCGCGCCGTCCAGGCCGTTGAGCAGAAGCGCTGCAAAAGCGTCTTCAAGGGGATGATGTTCTACGCGTTGCGCCATGCTGTCGACTCCTTCGTGAATGTGGGTAAGAATGCTCCGAAGGAATCGCCTGCAAATATGACCTGCGAGGGTTTTGCCGCGCGGCTATGCCGTCCTCCGCTCTTCGGGCGCTACGCGCCCTCATCACGGCGGCCGTCACAGCCGCGCAACACCAGCAGCTACGAATTTACAGAAACGATGTTGCACTAACTTGATTGGTGCACCGGCCGCCTGCAACACACCACCTAAAATAATGAAAGGATAAATCCATGCATTGCTCATCGGTCCTCTCCAGATTGTCAGATCAGTACGCGTGCTCCTAGCGCCAGGATCAGCGCCGGGATCATCACTACCGTTCCCACTTGCAAGAACTTCCAGAATCCTACGTCTTCGCCTTCACGCCGGATGGCATTCAACCAGAGGATGGTTGCCAGCGACCCCGTGATCGAGAGATTGGGCCCGAGATCCACCCCGATCAGCAACGCATCGATGACCCGCTCAGGGCTGTGTGCCTGCATCACAGTCGCACTCGAAATCAGCCCCGCCGGGAGATTGTTCATTAGATTAGAAGCGATCGCGATCACGCCACCCGACAGTCCGGCGCTCAATGATTCGTCGCGCTGAGTAGCGGACTGGAGCATCTGTGCGAGGTGCGCGATAACGCCTGTGTGCTGCAACACCTCCACCAGCACGAACAACCCGGCAACCAAAGGCAAGACACTCCAGGAGATGTCCCTCACCAGAGCCCAAGGCGATTTCCGCTCCTGGATCAGCACGATTGCAGCGGTCGTCGCACCAAGAATTGCGGTCGGCAAGCCAAGCTGCATGTCGAACGCCGAGACAAGGAGCAGCACGATCGCAGTTACGGCGATTCCACCCAGCGCAATGCGGCCGCTGGATGACAACGGCACATTGTCCAGGCCAGACTTGCATTCGCCTCTCAAATCGCGGCGCTGCGCCCAGCGAAGCATGAAATAGGTCGCCGCGATGGACAGTACCGAAGGCACGATGAAACGGCCCAACCAGAGAGACAGCGCGGGCGTATGGTTACCGTACAAAACCAGATTGGCGGGATTCGAGATCGGCAAAACAAAGCTTGCCGCATTCGCAATGAATGCGCATACGAACAACAAAGGCAAGGGCTTTGTATCGGCTTTCTTCGCAGCGGCGAAGACCGCCGGTGTCAGCACAACCGCGGCAGCATCATTGGACAGGAATGTCGTAACAACCACGCCTACCAGGTACACCAGCGAAAACAGGCGTGCGGGCGACCCCTTCGCATGATTGACCGCAAGTACCGCGACCCAGTCGAACAAGCCCTCGCGGCGCCCTACTTCGGACAGCAACATCATTCCAAACAAAAAGAAATATACATCTGCTCCTTTGGCGACCGCCTGCAGAGCTTGCGTAATAGGCAACAAACCCAGAGCGACAATGAGCAACGCGCCAGCGACGGCCCAAATAGCCTCAGGCCATTTGAACGGGCGCGTAATGACGCCGGCCGTAGCCATGGCTGCGATGCCCCAGGAAAGGAAGGTTGGATTCACGTCGGCGATTCTCAAAAAGTAAAGGAGTACAGACGGGCCCATTGAGCGCCGCACGTACGTCAGGCACTCGAAGCTGCGGTTTTGCCTTCGATCGATATGCTTTCAGAACTGCGGCATGCGTTACGAAGACTGGTGCCAAATCCCAGCCACAAGGCGATCGATGCGGTAGACACAGCGCCTAAAACCAGGAATGCGGCTGAGTATCCAAACGTATGGGCAAGCAGTCCGCCCAATAATGGACTAAGCGCAGCACCCGCAGCCTGGCACGTCATGACAACGCCCTGCCCCACATTGACGCGCCCTGTGCCGTCAAGGAGGCGAACAACAAGCGCCGGCACCGCCACGCTTTGCAAGCCAGCGCCGATGCCATCGAGTGCCTGCACAGGCCACACCCCCCACGCATGAAGCACACTGGCGGCAATGGCGCCGCGCACTGGCAACGCCAGAAATGTGATCAAGATCACCCACCAATACCCGCGCCATTTGATCAGCCGACTCGCCATCATCGATACGATAACCATCACGAGCTGTGCAACGATAATCGTCTGCGCAGTGAAGGCGCTGGGGTCGCCCTGCTTGGCAGCCACGATCGCAAGTCCGTAAAGCGGAAGCATTGCGGCATTGCCAAGATGAAACATTGCCAACGCCGCGGCCAGCACCAGAAGCGGCTTGGACTGCAGCAGGGTGCGAAAGCCGCTCATTTCGTCGTTGCCGCGTTCGCTTGCCTCCTTGTTTCCCCCCTCCAGACCGCGCGCATGATCATGATCAATGGCATCTGCGGGAATCAGGAGCACCGTGAAAACTGAAACCACGCCGAATATCGCGCTCAGGCCAAATACGGCGCCGAACCCGAAGCGCCAACCCAGCCAGCCGGAGAGCGCCGCCGCGGCCACGTTGCCTGCGTGATTGGCGACTTGATTGCGGCCGAATTGCCTGTCAAAGCCGCGCTGCCTCACCATTCCCAGCGTGATGCCGGCAATTGCGGGTCCGAGCGCGGCGCCCGTCACTGCGGTAGCAATCTGCGATGCGGCCACCATCCAGAAGCCATGTGCAAACCAAAGCAGCAAAGACGCGAGCACAGTCATCACGCCAGCCACGATGATTACCGCGCGCTTGTACCGGGTGGCATCCACAAGGGCGCCGGCCGGTGACGTCGCCAGCATTCCCGCGATGCCGCCGATGGTCATCACGGTGCCGATCAGATCAGTTCCCCAACCCCGCCCCTGCAGGAATACGCCGAGAAATGGGCCAATCCCTGCCTGCACGTCGGCCATGAAGAAATTCAGAGCCTCAAGCGGGCGTGTTGCCTTGCCGGCGGGCCGGACGGCCACCTCAGCAGACGGCGTCACCAGGCACGACCTTTTTTGTTGGGGCCGAGTTGCGAGCCGAGCAAGCCGTGGTCGGCCCATTCTCCAACCGCGTGCGCATCAGTGCCAGGAGGGGCGGCGGCGAACGCGCGGCTCCCGGCGCCCTGTCGCGAGAGCACATCTATCGTGTCTGACGCTTTGTTGCCGTTCGCGTCAGACGCCACGACCGTTACCTGATAGCGATCCACATCCGGAGGGCGCGGCAGCTCCGCTTGCCAAACCGCATGTTCACCAGACACTGGCTGCATGGTTGCACGCTGCTCGCCAATGGAAACCACGACTTCGGCTATCTGCTGGCCAAACACCTTGGCGCGCACCTCGCAGTTGCCAACCGGCACTTGTCTTTGATCAGCGGGGTCAGTCACGAGCCTCCTGTCTGCCGGCGTCGTGATCATCACCAGCGGCCAAGCTGCAGAGACAGGCTGAAACCGCCAACTCACCACGCTGGCGTCTACGGTGACGATCGCAACGCCCGCTCGCCCGTCGTCTTCTTCAATCTGTCCGGTCGAGCGCGTCGCGGCGTAAATAACCGATCCGTCATTGAGCAGTTCGTTGTAGTGAGTGTGGCCGGTGTCGACGACAAGTACTCCAGCGGATGCAAACAGGTGTGCCAGCGCTTCCCCACCTTCAGCAAGATCGCCGGGGTAAGCATGCATGAAGACAACTGGCCGTTCCTTGTCGTCCACGCAAGCTGCCAGCTGTGCTGCGATCCATTCTGTCTGCGCCGCGCCCAGGCGGAAATCAGGACCGCCTTCACCGGCGGACACGATGTCCAAAAACAGGCAGCGATGTCCTTTCACCGTGACTTGCTTGGGCAGTGAGTCGACGCCCAGTTCGCGATGGAATGTTTCAAGCGAGCCTGGTTCGAAATCATGGTCCCCTGGAATCGCATTGGTAGGTAATCGAAGCGAACTTAGGATCGAGCGAATCTTGGCGTATTGTTCGGGCTTGCCATTGTTGGCGTTATCTCCCGGAAGATAGGCGAACTCCACCGCATGTGCGACGTTAGTGTTGACTGCGCTGACTAGACGCTCTAGAAGGCCGACACTCTCATAGCTGTCGTCGTGCGAAACGTGGAGATCCCCAAAATGTACCCAACTCAACATGGCGCGACTCGATGAAAACCGGCAACCCGGCAATGACCACGCTTCTGCAAGTCGTATGCCATGATGAGAAGCCATATTGCAATTGGCTGAGCACCTTGATCGGCACCTGTGGGTGCTTGGTGGATAGACACCCATCGTCCAGGAATTGGACACAGTTCGACGGGGATCTGACCGAATGCAACTGATAAGCCTGCTGCATAATTCTGTAGAGATTACTCGACCGACATGTCACAGAAGCATTTATTTCCGCTGTCCCATCGCTGAAAAAATGCATCTGATGGGCATTACTTAAGCCTGTGATTCGCCACATCACACCGCTAGGAGAAATTAAACCAAACGTATTAATATTCCAATGCGCCCGCAACGTCTCGCGGGGTTCAAGAGGCGGTCGCGGAATTTATCCTGATTGATTATTTATCGATGACAGGCGCGCAATGGAAGCCCACAAACGCAATCATGTCCACGTCGTCGGAGACGGCCCTGTCACGCTGGTTTTTGCGCACGGTTTTGGATTCGACCAGAGCATCTGGCAGTGTCTGACCGACGCGTTTGCGCCGACCTACCGCATAGTTTTACTCGACCTGGTGGGCAGCGGCCGCTCCGATCTGTCCAAGTACGATTTCGTCAAATACGGCACGCTTTACGGTCATGCGAAAGACCTGCTCGAAGTACTGGCCGAATTAACCAGCGCGCCGGTGGTTTTAATTGGCCACTCCGTGGGCGCCATGATCGGAATGCTCGCGGCGATCGAGGCGCCCGAGCGTTTCAGTGGGCTGGTGATGATCGGACCAACACCTTCTCTTATTGACGACGTTGACTACAGAGGCGGATTCAAGCGTGGCGATATCGAGGCGCTGCTTGGCTCGCTGGAGAGTAACTATCTCGGATGGTCCAATTCGATCGCACCAGCAGTCCTGGGCACGCAAGAGCAATCGAAACTTGGGTCCAAATTCGCCAACACCTTTTGCCGCAACGACCCTGAGATTGGAAAACACTTTGCGCGCGTTTCCTTTCTATCGGACCATCGCGCCGAACTGGTCCGCGTCACCACGCCGACCCTGATCGTGCAATCAAGCAACGATCCGTTCGTGCCCCTGGAAGTAGGCAACCATATGCGGCGGATGATCCGGGAAAGCGTCCTTGCCACCGTCCAGAGCACCGGACACTGTCCTCATATCAGCGCGCCGCGTGCATGCATCGATGCAATCGAGGCTTTCTTAACAACCCTTCCAACGCTCGCAGATGGCCCATCAAAAGAGACTGTTGCCGACAATCAGCGAGACGCTTGATCGCGCGCCGTGCGGTCTGTTCACGACGACCAAAGACGGGACCATAGTCCGAGCGAACGAAACGTTTTGCCGTTGGATTGGCTATCGGGAAGCAGACCTCGTTGGACTGCGCCGCATTCAGGATCTGCTGACGGTCGGCGGCCGGCTTCTCTTCGAGGCGCACGTGGCGCCCTTGCTGCAGTTTCGCAATTCGGTTGCCGAGGTCAAGGTGGACATCGTCAGCCGGGTCGGTCCTGTCGTGCCGATTCTCTTCAATGTGTCGCGAACGCAATTCGATGGCGAAGATATTGATGAGTTCGCGGTGCTCGTCGTTGCGGAGCGTCACCAGTATGAGCTCGAATTGCTAGGCGCCCGGCGCAACGCCGAGCAAGCGCTCGAGGCACGCAGTGAAGCGGAAAATGCCCTTCGCGAGGTCAATCGGCGCAAGGATGAATTTCTTGCCACGCTGGCGCACGAGCTTCGAAATCCACTTGCGCCCATGCGCAACGTCCTGGAGATGCTGAGCCTGAAGGAACTCGTCGACCCACAGATTATCTGGGGTCGCGAAGTGTTTGAGCGGCAGGTCCGTCACATGACCCGCTTGGTGGACGATCTGCTGGAAATGTCGCGTATCACACAGGGCAAGCTTGAGTTGCGCAGGGAGAATATCGATCTGGTTTCAGTGCTGACGGGAGCAGTCGAGAATTCGAGGCCTCTCGTGCTTGCAGCCTCGCATGAACTCACTATCGCAATCCCCGGTGAGCCTGTCATGCTGGATGCCGACCCGACGCGGCTTTCGCAGATGATCCAGAACCTTTTGGACAATGCCGCCAAGTTCACTCCCCCTGGAGGAAAAATCTGGCTCAGCGCGAATCGCGAGGGGGCTGACGTCGCCATCAGGATTCGCGACTCAGGCATCGGCATTCCGCAGGGCAGCCTGGAAACGGTATTCGAGATGTTCTCGCAACTCGAGAATGCAATTGACCGGACCCAGGGCGGCCTCGGCATCGGGCTGGCGTTGGTGCGAGCTCTCGCACGGCTGCATGGCGGCAGCGTGGCTGCGCGCAGCGACGGGATTGGAAAAGGCAGCGAGTTCGTGATCCGTTTGCCCGTCTCCGAGGAAGAGAGGATCGTCGCGTCGAAGCCTCGACGCCTGCCTCCTGCAAGCGGAAGAGGACGCAGCGTGCTGATAGTCGACGACAACGAAGACGCCGCGATAAGTCTTTCCATGGTTCTTGAAATGGAAGGACATCGAGTTCATGTCGCATTCGACGGTACCTCGGGCTTCGAGGCGGCCCAGGACAACAGACCCGAGGTCATCATTCTCGATATCGGCCTGCCTGATACCAACGGATACGAAGTCGCCCGACGCATTCGCAAGGAACCGTGGGGGGTGCACGTTGATCTGATCGCGCTGACGGGATGGGGGCAGGAAAAGGACCGGCAGGACGCCCAGGCCGCAGGCTTCGATCATCATTTCACGAAGCCTGCGGATCTTGAACGGCTCGCCAGGCTGCTCAATAAGGAACAGGGGGAAGAGACCTGGTGAGCGGAACAAAAAAAGGCAGCCTCGTTCCGATGCGCCGTTCTTGCGGCGCGGGGATCTTGGCTGCCTACCCGAATCTCGACTGCTCTCGAAACCGGTGATTCGGGGTGACTACTTGATTGCGAGCACTCGGCGTGCTTCCGCTTCGGCGAATTCCAGAGCTGCCGCTTCGGTTTTGACCGGCCGACCACAACCGCGACCGATCGTCTTGTTGATCGTGTGGTTGCGCCACGTGGTGGTAACGCGAATGTAACCCTTGAACATTGCGCCAGGGGCGGGCATTACGCAAGCTTCGACGGTCTTATCGCCTTTGGTTTCTTTGAACGCCATGGCGATCTCCGTTTTGATGGTGGGCGGATCGTACCATGAAGAGGTGCGCGAACTTTGAATTCGTTGGGCTTTTCTGCTAGGCGTGGCCGCCAGGGATCGATCCGTGCAGCCCATGGTCGACGCGACATGGACGCCGCACGATTTCGACGACTTCAGGCCCCAGTATCGTTGGTGGTTGAAACACGACTTGCCCAATTCGTCCTGGCCTCGATCCACTCAGCCAGATCGAGCAACGCAGCATCACTGCCGGCCGCGCCCACGATTTGCGCACCCAACGGCAAGCCAGCAGGTCCAAAACTCATCGGCACGGTCACAGCCGGCACGCCGAGAAACGTCCACGGGGCGCAGAACGAAGCATCGCCGGTGGAATCCAGTCCGTGCGGTGGTTCGCCATTCGCCGGTGCGACCAGCAACGCATCGAGCGTCATCGTTTTCCTCAGCCATGCGTCGAACCGATGCGCCATCCGGCCTTGCAAGACCTTGGCTTTCGCGTAATCGGTCGCCGCACACCGCAGTCCTTCTTCGATCAATCCGCGCATGGGAGCGCTGACGAGCTCCGGCGAACGCCGATACAAATCGCCGTGTGTGATGGCCGCTTCCACGCCCATCAATGTCAGCGCGTGAGCCGGTGTATCGAAGATTTCAGCCGGAAGATCGACCATCACGATCTCGGCCCCGTCGCGTGAAAGGCGCTCGGCAAGGGCATCGAGGGCGGCTTGTTGTGCGGGTTCGACAGCGCCGCCGACCTGCCTCGCCAGCATTCCGATACGACGCCCCGCTGCAACCGTCGATGCCAAAGGAACATGTGACGCGTGTGGATCATCCGGGCCTGCGCCTGCGACCAGCTTGAGCACATAAGCCGCATCCGCAACGCTCCTCGTGAACAACCCGACGTGGTCCAATGACCATGCAAGCGGAAGCACGCCCGTTCTCGCAATGGTGCCGTATGTCGGCTTGAAACCGACCACGCCGCAATACGCCGCCGGCCTGATCACGGAACCTTGAGTCTGCGTCCCAAGCGCAAGCGAAACAATGCCTGCGCCCACGGCTGCCGCCGAGCCGCTCGACGATCCACCCGGCGTATATGCGCTGTTCCATGGGTTGACGGTCTGCCCGGGATGACGAAATGCAAATTCGGTCGTGACCGACTTGCCGAGTATGGTGGCACCCGCAGCGCGCAAGCGCGCGACCACTGTCGCGTCCTGCGCCGGCCGCCGTCCAACATAGGCCGGCGAGTTGAACTCGGTCGGCATGTCGGCGGTATCGATGATGTCTTTCACCGCTACGCTCACGCCAGCCAGCGGCAAGTTTTCATCAACGTGCGTGACCGGCAAAGCATCAGGCAAGTACTGGAATGCATGCAGCGTGGATTGCGAAGCCTGAGCGGCGGCGAAACCCTGTGCAACGATCTCTGCGGCGCGAGTCTTGCCTGAGGCCACATCAGCGCGGATCTCAGCGATGGTCGGGCAAACGTAAGTCTTGGTCATGTGCTTGAGCTTTACTTGGCAGCGAGTGCGGGTTGGATATAGCTACGCGCGACGAACGTATCGTACTTGGGCTGTTGCTTCAAATTGCCAAGCGCGATCTGCGTGTCCATGGCGACCGTCAGTGCTTTCGGCGTGATGTCCACGTTCTTTGGATAGACGCCATCGGCAAGCATACGCTTGACGGCGGCGTCGACCACAGGAGCATCGAGCGTGGGGAATTCCTTGCGGGCGATCGCGGCAGTCTCCGCCGGATTGGTCTGCATGTATAGCAACGCGCTTTGCAAGCCCTTCACGAAGCGCTCGGCTGTATCGGGGTCGATGCTGCGCTTGGCCGTGATCGACGAAAACGCGTACTCGCCATACAGCTTGGGAAAACTCAGCACGACTTTCATGCCCTTGGCGACCGCCTGGTCGAGACCCGGCTCGTACATCACCGCGATCTTCGATTGCCCCGCCACCAGCGGCCCGATCTCGGAGCCAAGCGGGACCTGTATGAGCTTGACGTCGCCTGGCGACATGCCATTCTCCTTCAACGCCCTGAAAAACAGCGACGTGCTGGTCGTTGGCATTTGTCCCGAAACCACGACTTCGCCTTTCACGTCCTTGATGCTCGTGAACTTGACGTCGGGCGCCGTCGCAATCCACACGGCGGCCCCGTTCACGACGTTCGCAATGACATCGACGTCCGCGCCCTTCTCCGCCGCCACCGCGGTCCACTCGGGGCCATGAAGCGAAAAGTCGGCGCTGCCCGACAGTACGGCCGATAATGCCGCACTCGGACTACCCGCCGTCTGCTTGGTCACGTCCAGTCCTTCCTTCGTGAAGAAGCCCCCGTCGATAGCAACATAGAGCGGCAGGTACAGCATTGACTGAAATGCCTGCGAGATGGTCGCTTTCTTGTCGGCGGCGAGCGCCGTGGTCGTGACCGACGTCGCGCAAAACGCGAGCACCGAGCCCAGCACGGTAAGAAGGTTTTTTGCGTTGAGAGCCATCAGTATTTCCCTGTTCGAGTAGTTGATCAATCAAACCTTGAGCGTGTTTGCATTCGATGCCTGGCGCCACGGCAGCAGCCGGCGCTCGATCATGTCGATCAGGAAATAGAGCACGAAGCCGATCGCCATCAGCACGAAAAGCCCTTCCCAGACGGTGTTCAGGTCATAAAGGCTCGACGCCGTGAAGATCATGTGCCCGAGTCCATGCTCCGAAGAAATGAACTCGCCGACGACCGCGCCGACCAGACCAAACCCGACGTTGATGCGAAATGTGGAGATCACATACGGCAGCGTGGAAGGCACGACGACCTTCGTGAACACTTCGTTCTTGTTGGCGCCGAGCGTGACAAGCAAGGCCTGGAGATCCGGGTCCGCGTCCTTCGCGGCTTCATACGCGGCAATCAGCGCGACAATGGCCGTGAGCGATATCGCCAGCGCGACCTTCGACACGAGCCCCGTCCCGAACCAGAGAATCACGATGGGCGCGAACGCGATCTTCGGCACGCTGTTGATCGCGACAATGAAAGGCTCGATCAGCCGCGCGATGAACGGCGAATACCAGAGCGCAAGACCGCATACGGAACCGACCGCCGTGCCGAACACGAAACCGAGGATCGCTTCGAACAACGTGTAGCCGGTATCGATGAAAAGCTGGCCTGAATGAATATCGCGCACGAGTGCATCGAAGATCTTCGCCGGCGACCCGACCAGGAAATTCGATACCCACCCGAGCCGCGCGGCGCCTTCCCAGATCGCGAAGAATGCGACCACCGCGGCGAGTTGCAGGAGCGAACGGCCCCAGCCGCTGTCGAATACAAATTTGCGGGCACGCACTTTCTGCTCCGGTTGCACGATGGAAACGGATTGCGTCATGCTGAACCAACCTCCGTCTGGATATCGAGTTCGCCGCACAGCGCGTGGAAGTAGCCGGAGAAGTTTGGATCGCTGCGCGCGCCGATCGGCGAGCGCGCGCTGATATCGATGTCATAGATCTTCTTCACTTGCGACGGGCGTCCGCCAAGCACGACCACGCGTTTGGAGAGCGCGACAGCTTCATCGATATCATGGGTGACGAGCACCACGGTCTTATGAAACGTCTCCACGGCTTCCATCAATACGCCTTCCAGATAGAGCCGGGTCTGATAGTCGAGCGCGGAGAACGGTTCGTCGAGCAGGATGATGTCGGGGTCGTTGATCAGCGTCCGGATCAACGCAACGCGCTGGCGCATGCCGCCCGAAAGCATGCGCGGATACGCGTTCTCGAAACCGGCGAGGCCATACGTATTGAGATATTCCATCGCCATGTCGCGCGCTTGCGCAACCGGCATGCGCGACAGCTCGGGGCCTATCAACACGTTCTGCAGCACGGTGCGCCACGGCAGCAACAGGTCGCGCTGCATCATGTAGCCGACCTTGCCGCGCAGTCCTTCGACCGTCTGCCCCCTGTACACGATGTCGCCGCTGTCGGCTTCGAGCAGACCGGCAATCACATTGAATACGGTCGTTTTTCCACACCCCGATGGACCGATGATGCTCACGAAATCGCGTTCGTTGATATCGAACGTGAGACCACCCAGTACATCGACCGTGCCGAGTTTATTGGAGAACGATTTGCGGATGTTGCGTAACGCGAGCTGCACGGACATGCGGATTTTCCTCGTGTTTGAACGATCGGCCGGTGCCACTTATCTGTGCGCTGCAAACACGTCCTTGCGAATCGAACCATGCACGCCCCAGTTCGCATCGACAACCTGCGTCACGCCGAAGTCCGCCGCGACCGACATCAGCGCGATCGCTTCGTCCTCGCTCAGCTTGTGCACGGTCATCAGGAACCGCCGCAATTTGCGGAATGCATCGCGCATGGCTTTGTCGAGACTTGCATGCTGTGCGACTTCAAGCTGAGCGTTGTCCCCGAGCTCAGCCAGGTAGTTGGGGAACGTGAAGCCGTACACCGACCATTGCTGATCGGTTTCCAGCATCGGATGGGTCAGCCCTTCGAGCAGGGTGCCACCGAGGTCCGCATGCTTATGAAGGATGAATTCGAAGTCGCCCGTAAGCGACGTCTCGATTGCAGTGCCGCCGAGTTCACTGTCGCCCTGCGCTGCGTGCGGATCGCCGACCGAGAAAAATGCGCCTTCGACCGCGACCGGGTAATACATGGTCGCGCCCTTGCCCACGCGCCAGTCGTCGACATTGCCGCCGGTGTAGCTGGGCGGAATCGAGCTGACAAAGTCCGCCTCGGACGGCGCCAGCCCCATCGTGCCGAAATGCAACCGCGCGGGGACCTTGATGTCGGGAAGAATGTTCTCGCGCCGCTTGACGAGCGTGTGGTCGACCCTTACCCCTGGATAGTCGATGTTCGTATGCACGATGCCATCCGGATCGGTCTGCGGCGTCCAGACATAGTTGTAGACGGCACGCGCGAAGGGTTCGCCGGTGGTATCGAGCTCGAAGATGGTCACGACTTCGCGGGGCTTCGGCTCTTCTATCAGATCGTGATACTGGAAGCCCCATGAGGCGGCAACGTTCGAACCGAAGCAACGGCCACGGTGACAGGCGCTGCAGCTCGGACGTGGGCGGACATCGAGGATACGAACTTCCAGCACATCACCAGGCTCGGCGCCTTCAATGAACACCGGGCCGGTCAGCAGATGGACGCCAACGCCCTCTCCCGAGCCGAGTTTGAAGGGGCCGTCGACCGGACCTGCGCCCCGGCGCGATACGGCCTTGTGCTCCCGCGTCCAGTGAAAGACGCTCTCGGCACCCGGGTCTCCGGCAATCATGCGTTCATGGTCGTCGTTGGCATGATGCGTGAGCGTTTCGATGGTGGCGCGGTCACCGGATTTCAGCGTCAGGCTCGGTGAGACCTGTTTGCTGAAGTACCCCCAATGCACGGTTTCTGGTGACACGGGAAGGATGTGATGCTTCATGTTCTGACCTCGGGGAGCAACCGCAGGCGGTAGTGTGTTTGCAGATTTTCTTGGAAGGCACCTGTCGTTCACTGGCGACCGGAGGTGCTCGGGAACATCTCTAGGACATGACTTCCACGCAGCTGTCCGCCCCCATGACGCTCAGGAACCGCGCAGTCAGCGGATGGCGCGGGCGCGTCAATACTTCATGCGCGGGTCCCTCCTCAACCACCGCGCCGCCGCTCAGGAACACCACGCGGTCGGCGACTTCATCGGCGAAACGCAATTGATGGGTCGAGATGATCATCGTCAGGCCGTCCTCGAATGCGAGGCGCCGGATCACCTCAAGCACTTCGCCCACCAGTTCGGGGTCGAGCGCCGACGTCGGTTCATCGAGCAGCAGCACGCGCGGATTCGGTGCGAGCGCGCGTGCAATCGCCACGCGTTGCTGCTGGCCGCCTGAGAGATGGCGCGGCAGCGCATCGGCGCGATGACTCAGGCCCACGCGCTCCAGAAGTTCACGCGCTCGCTGATCGGCGGCCGCCGGCGTCAAGCCATGCACCCAGCGCAACGGGCCGGCAATGTTCTCGCGTGCGCTGAGATGGCTGAAGAGGTTGAACTGCTGGAACACCATGCCAACGCCCACACTTGCGCGCTCGTTTGCGAGATCGTGCGGATTCAGGCGCCGGCCATCGTCGCGAAAGCCCAGGCGCCTGCCGCCGACGCGGATCTCGCCTGCATCCCATTGTTCAAGATGATTGATACAGCGCAGCAGCGTGCTCTTGCCCGACCCGCTCGGACCCAGCAGCGCAACGACTTCGCCGGAGCGGATGGTGAGGTCGAAGCCATCGAGCACGGTCTGCTCGCCGTAGCGCTTTTGCAGCCCGCTTATCTGCACCGCCGCGCCGTTGCGCGACAACGCGTCGTACCGGGTCGCGCGCTCCGAAGCGCTTACGGGAAGAAACGCGGGCGGCATATCGGCTGCGGGTTCAGCGGCTGCGCCGCCCGGGTCAGGCTTTGATGCAGGCGTTGACCTGTACCAGGGCAGAAAGCGCCTGAAACCGTTTGGCGAGGCCGGCTTGTCGAGATCGAGCGCCCGTTCTATGGAGAGCTGGATCGCAGCGATAGCACCGGTCAGACATAAGTAGAGCAAGCCGGACGCAAAGAAGATCGAGAAGAAATCGAAGGTCGACGAGGCGAGTTGCGTGCTGCGCAACGTCAACTCGCCTACCGAGATCACCGAAGCGAGCGATGAGTTTTTCAGCGCGCTGACGGATTCGTTTCCGAGCGCCGGGACCATCGTACGAATGGCCTGGGGCGCAATGATCCGCCGCATCAGCACGCCGGGCGTCATGCCCAGCGCCTGACCCGCGATGGTCTGGCCGCGATCGACGCCCAGCACGCCCGAGCGCAATATCTCCGCTATGAACGGACCTTCATTCAATGCCAGCGCGAGCCCCGCTGCTCCGATCGCGCTCAGTTTCAGTCCGATGTGCGGTAGCGCATCGTATGCAAACACGAGCTGAAGGATCAGCGGCGTCCCGCGGAAGATGACCGTGTAGCCTCGTGCGATGGCCGCCAGCGGCCCGATCCGGCTGAGCTGCATGGCAGCCAGCACAAGCCCGACGACAAGGCCTCCTGCAAGACCCAGTGCCGTGACTGCGACCGTAAAGCTGATGCCCTCGAGCAGATACGGCAGGCGAAGGTAATGGAGAAAAAGATCCATCAGTTCGATACGATCAGCTTGGCCGGTTCGAGATTGCCCGCGCCGAGTTGCCACTTGTTGAGCAACTCAGTCTGCGCACCGCTCTTCTGGATCGCGACCAGCGCGGCCATGATGGCGTCGCGGAACTCGGTCTTGCCCTTCGGTACGCCAATGCCGACCGAATACGGCAACGTCACGGCGGTCGCCTTTTCGAGCTTGTCCGGGAACGCCTTGACCGCCTGGTCGACGGTGTTGACATCGTTGATGTAGGTGTCGGCGCGGCCGGCCAGGATCGCCTGGATGCAGTTCGCGTTGTTATCGTAAAGCTGTACCGTTGCCTCCGGTTTGCCGGCGGCCTTGCATGCCGGCCCGAGGTTCTGGATCAGCGGAACCTCCACGTAGCCCGTGTTTTCAGCGGCTGTCGTGCCGCACATCGTCGTGTTGATGCCGGTGATTTTCTTCGGATTGCCCTTCACGACCAGCACGCCGTCGAACACCTTGGAGTAAGTGATGAAGTCGGCAGCTTTCGCACGTTCTTCGGTCGCGTAGATATCAGAGATGACAATATCTGCCTGACCGCTCTGCAAGGTCGTCAGCAGCGCGGCGAAGGTGACGGGCTTGTAGGTCATCGTGAAGCCGAGGCAACTGCCGATCAGTTCGCCAAGATCGATATCGAAGCCGATGTATTTGCTCGGGTCGTTCGGGTCCAGCGCCTCATAACCGGGCGTATGCGGATTGATTGCGTTGACGAGCGTCTTGCCCTTGAGTTGCGGATACTTGGCCTGCAACGCCGTGCATGCCGCCGGCGTAGCCGGACCCGCCGCGCTGGCTTGTCCCGACACGAGAAACAACACGGAGCACACGCTGCCGAGCAACGCCAGGCGTGCGTGGCTTTTGCCTAACCACGCGCTCATGCGCTGCCAACCCCGGCCAAAAATATTCTTGTTCATTGAAACGCTCCTATGCGGCTGATGACAATGGCTTGCACGACGCACGCCCTGTTGCATTGCACGACACGAGCGTATGTGAACGAAATCAACAAGACTTGTCTGCACGCGCACAACTGCTGGTACAGACGTGAACGCCGGTGTGAGCCGCTCACGGGTGCTTGCTGCGAAGCGTGCTTCTTCGTGCATGAGTGCGCTGCAATGGCGCATGCATGCACTGCATCCGACACACCACGCACGAATTTGCGCTGAATGGTCCAGCACGGCAGCCATTGCCGATGGCGCGAAGGTTGCTTTCAAGCATTGCGTCTTGCCGCTTTCTTCTGGAGTTCTGCTTGGACCTGTTGCGCTTCACCACCGAGTCATACCCTGAAGTCGAACGCGTGCGCGAATGGAGTATGGTGCTCGACAGGCTCGGCTGGTACAGCAGGCTCGACGCCTCCGACCGCACGCTGCACGGCACGCTGACGTCGCAGACATCCACGGGCGGGTTCGAGCTCACGTCGCTCGCGTCAGTCGCGCAGACGCTGGAACTCAAAGCCGATCACGCAGACAGCCTCATGATCGTGCTGCTGCTTGACGGAGACGCCACGTTAGTCGCCGACGACCTGCGCGAGCCGGTCGGCGTGCATGACATCGTCTACGCGTCCTCTCAACAGGCGGCATCGATTGCATTTGCTTCGAGCTTTCGCGTGTTCGTCGTACGGGTGCCGCGAGACGCCGTCAATGCGCGCGTGCTGTCGCCGTTTTCGCTGCGGGCGGCGCGACTGTCAGGCGAAGCCGGCATCGGCCACGTTTTCTCGGGCTTTCTTCGATCGGTCGCGGAAAGCGTGGAAAGCTTGTCGGCGGGAGAACTTCGCCCGCTGGAACTGGCGCTGGCCGAGTTCCTTGTCGCGAGTCTTGCGGGACACGAACGCAAAGGTTCGTTCGGTGGGCTGACGCCTTCCCAGGCGGCGATTTTTTCTCGTGTGTGCCGGTTGATCGAAGCGAGCCTTGGCGACCCCGCGCTCAGCGTCGCGATGCTTGCCAAGGAAGAGCGTGTCTCGCCACGCTACGTGCAGAAGCTCTTCGAGACCGCAGGGCAAAGCTTCTCCACCTACCTGCGCTCGCGCAGACTCGAGCGCTGTCGTGCGGAACTGGTCGACCCGCTGTACGAAAAGGTTTCTGTCTCCGATATCTGTTTCAGGTGGGGTTTCAACGATCCCGCGCATTTCAGCCGTGTCTTTCGCGAGCGGTACGGTGCATCGCCACGCACATTTCGTCATGAGGCGAGTCTTGAGATCGCGCGGCATCTCGTGCGGCGCATCTCGCGTGGATTGCCCGTGAACGCGCCTGCCCTGCTCCTGCAAGCAAAACAGGCCGGCGCCGAGGCGGATGCGGATACGCTGGTAGCGCTCGATAACGGCCTCGATGCAGTGCTTACCGAAGCCCCCGCGCAACGCGGCAAGCCGCGTCATCATCTGCTGCGCGCGACGGCCAACACCGTGCACTGGGGCTATTTCAGCCATGACCTGAAGCCGGTGCTGGAAGTGCAAAGCGGCGACACGGTCACGATCGAGGCGCTCACCCAGCATGCCGCCGATGACTGGGAACGCATGGTCGCGGGTGACCCGGGTGCCGAAAGCGTGTTTCACTGGACTTCAGAGCGCAAGAATGTGAATCGGCGCGGCGCCGGCCCGATGGACGCATCCATTTATGGCCGCGGCGCCGGCGAAGGTTTCGGCGTGCATATCTGCACGGGTCCGATTGCCGTTCGCGATGCCGAACCCGGCGACGTCCTCGAAGTTCGAATTGTCGATATTCACGCGCGCCCTTGCGCCAACCCGAAATTCCACGGCCGTGCGTTCGGCAGCAACGCGGCCGCGTGGTGGGGTTTTCATTATCGTGAACTGCTGACGGAGCCCAAGCCGCGGGAAGTCGTCACCATCTACGAGATTGACGCAGCACCCGCCGACGACGGCGTCACCGCTTATGCACGCGCCGTCTACAACTACCGATGGACACCGCAACGCGATCCCTTCGGCGTGCTCCATCCGACAATCGACTACCCGGGCGTGCCGGTCGATCATTCAACGGTTGTCGAAAATCACAACATCCTGAAGAACGTGACCATTCCAGTGCGGCCGCATTTTGGCGTGATCGCGGTCGCCCCGCAGCAGGACGGGTTGATCGATTCGATCCCCCCGTCAGCCTTCGGCGGCAACCTGGATAACTGGCGCGTCGGGCGTGGCGCAAGCGTCTATCTGCCTGTAGGCGTGGCAGGCGCGTTACTTTCGATTGGGGATCCACATGCGTCGCAGGGCGATTCGGAGCTTTGCGGCACGGCAATCGAATGCTCGCTGACGGGCGACTTCGAACTCGTCCTGCACAAGAAAAAGACGCTGACCGACCAGCCCTTCGCCGACCTCACTTACCCGCTCGTGGAAACTGCTGAAGAATGGGTTCTGCATGGCTTCAGTCATCCTAACTACCTGGCGGAGTTCGGCACGAGCGCGCAAAGCGACGTCTATCAGAAGTCGACGCTCGATCAGGCCATGCGCGACGCATTCATCAAGACACGGCGATTCCTCATGTCGACAAAAGGGCTTTCGGAAGACGAAGCGATCTCACTCATGTCGGTCGCGGTCGACTTCGGCGTCACTCAGGTCGTCGATGGAAACTGGGGCGTGCACGCGATCATCCGCAAGGCGCTGTTCGCGTCCGGCTCATGACGTCGTCAATAAACGCCCGGCAACCCGGCCGGACGATGTTTGAAACGACGATGCACCCAGTAGTATTGTTCCGGAAACCGAAGGATCTGCGCCTCGAGAAATGCGTTCATCCTGCGCGCATCCGTTGTGTCGTTGCCTGAGGGAAAGTCGATCAACGGCTCAAAGATCGTCAGCTTGTACCCCTTGAAGCCCGGCAATACTTCCGTAACGAATGGCACCACTCGTGCACCGGCTACCTTGGCCAGTCGTGAAACCGACGTGAGCGTACAGGCAGGTACGCCGAAAAACGGCACGAATACAGAGTTGGCCGCACCGTGATCGAGGTCCGCCGCGAGCATCACGGGTGTTCCGGCCCGCAGCAGCGCGATAACCTTTCTTGCGCTGGAACCGCGCTCGACCATCTCCGCGCCAAATCGACCGCGCTGCTTTCGCGCGAGTTCGCATAAACGGACATTCGACATCGGTGAATACAGTGCTGCGACCGGCTGGCGTGTTGAGTAAAGCAGGCAACCTACCTCGATTCCGACGAAGTGAAAATCCATGAAAATGGTAGGGGGTGCATTGGCATCGGACAGGTCAATGCTGCTTTCGATCGTGATGCGCTTCGTGAGGGACTGCGCACTTCCGTACCATTGGATGCCCCGCTCAAAATAGCTTCGAATGACTTGTCGAAAGTGGTCACGACCAAGAATATCCCGCTCGTTCGCGCTTTTTAACGGGAAACAAAGGCCCAGGTTTATCAGCACGATGCGTTTTCGCCGACTCGGAATCAGGTAAAGCGCACCTCCGATTCCGCTGCCAAAGCGAGCGACCCACGAATATGGAAGAATCGATAAAACCCGTAACAGCCCGACAATGATGGCGAACCCAATTATTTTCAAAGAACGATCTCCTGCTTGAGGGCCGCCTACCGCGCGCCGTATATGTCCAACACCGCATTTTCAAAATGGTCGAGGCACCGGTGTTTTCAACTCTCGGCGAGCTGGGTAAGAACGAGTTAATGCCCCTCAAACTAACACGTCTGAGTGTCAGGCAAATAAACGGGCAAATCTCGAGCGCAGGGTTGTCCCTGATTATCCATATTTAGTGGATCGATTTTCCAACTTTAATCTTGTTCGGGCCGTTGTCCTGGCAGTCTGAGCTGACGGATTTATTTGCTGGAAATAGAGGGTCCCTGCTTCGCGCGTTTCTTCGCTCCTGGAGAAGCAGCAGACGTGCTGGCCGAGCCCACGAACGGACCACAACTCGCCCGGGCCTCGAACCATGTCGGCATCAATTCAGGATCGGTGGCACCAGGTTCACGAAGCTGGGCAAGAAGCAGTTCCGCGGCGCGTCGGCCGAGCAGAGCCGTATCGCGCATGACCGTTGCAATGGGCGGATGGTGAAGGCGGCATAACGGCAGGTCGTCGCAACTCACCAGAGACAAATCCACGCCCAGCGTAAGTTTTCTTCGATGCACCGCGCGCAGCGCACCTTCGAGCAACTGATTGCCACCCAGGATGACCGCACTTGGCGGGTTCTCGCCTGAAAGCAGTTCTCCGATGGCCTGCTCGCCATGTTCCGGCGACAAGCGTCCCCGGTGAACGATCAGGTTTCGCGCGAGGCCCAGACTGTCGAAGGCCGCCTCCACTCCGCGAATCCGTTCGCGGGTCGGCCTAACGTCGAGCCCCACGACCAGTCCAATCCGGCTGTGACCGGCTTGCAGCAAATGGCGGCCGGCATCGCCGAGGCCCTGGAAGTGATCGGACAGCACATAGTGCGCGCCGATGTCGGAGGGCAAGGTGCGGTCGATCAGGACGACCGGCGCCTGAGCGCCGCGCAACGCAGCCAGCGTCGCAGGATCGTCCTCGAGCGCGGGCAACACGATCAGACCATCGACCTGGCGCTGTAGCAGGATGTCGATGCGCTGCGCATCCACTCCCGGGTCGCCGCCTGAGTTGGTCAGCAAGACCGAATACTTGGCAACGCTCAGCACGCTTTCCGCACCGCTCACTATCGATGCGATCAGCGGGTTATTGATGTCGGAGCCGACGAATCCGATCGAATGCGTCGCACGCCGGCGCAAGCTTTGTGCGAGCACGTTGGGCGCGTAGCCAAGCTGGCGAGCCGCGTCCATCACGCGCTGCGTCATCTGCGGACTGGAGCCGGGTTGACCTGAGAGCACCCGCGACACGGATGCGATTCCCACGCCCGCCAGTTCGGCGACCGCCTTGATGCCGGACTTCACGATGGCAGGTTCTGTTGTCTTGTTGCTCATCTCGAAATTTCCCAATCAATTCTTGACAACACATGTTTGAAGCAATTATCGTCTGGAAACGTTTCCGGAAACGTTTCCAGACGATAATTGAAGACGCGGGGTGTTTGTACCGGACGCGTCGAGCAATATCGCCGGCAAGCGTATCAAAAAGCAGCATTGTGAAGTCCGGCGGAGTTCGGTCAATGAAAAGCCTGCGTCAGCGCGGCATTGGAAGTGCCAGATACTGCGAGCTGCACCGCTCGGAGCCGATGGAGACACGCAGCGCCTCGCGCGCGGCGTTCGATAAAAGAACAGAGGTTGCCCTTGCAAAGCACACACCGTCAATCGCCTGAAGTACGGCGCGCAGTCCGCAACGCCATTCTGAGCGCCATCGTCGGGACGGCGGTTGAATGGTACGACTACTACCTGTACGCGACGGCCGCCGCCACGCTGTTCAACAAGCTGTTTTTCCCGTCATACGATCATCTGACGGGCACTCTCCTGGCTTACGCAAGCTTTGCTATCGGATTCTTCGTGCGGCCTGTGGGCAGCGTGATCTTTGGACGGCTCGGGGACCGGATTGGCCGCAAGAAGGTGCTGATCATCACCCTTCTGCTGATGGGCGGCTCGACCACTCTGATGGGATTCCTGCCAACCTACGCCATGATCGGCGTCTGGGCGCCGCTCCTTCTGTGCGTCCTGCGGGCGCTGCAAGGACTGGGGTCCGGCGCGGAGTACGCAGGCGCCGTCCTGATGGTGATCGAATATGCGCCCCCGAAACGGCGCGGCCTCTATGGTTCGTTGCCGTATGTAGGCGTCGCACTTGGCCTGCTGATGTCGCTTGCCACTTTTCATATTTCATCGAGCCTGTCGAAAGGTGCGTTCGAGCAATGGGGCTGGCGCATACCCTTCCTGCTGAGTGCGGTGGTGGTGATCCTCGGCCTGGTGCTGCGCAGCTCGCTCAAGGAAACGCCCGCGTTCCTCGACCTGCAAAAACGCAATGCTGTCGTCAAGGCGCCGATACGCGAAGTCTTCAGCACCTCGCTGCGCCCTATGCTGTGCGCATGGGGTGCGCGTCTTGGCGACAATTCGCTCGCCTATATCTACGAATCGTTCGTGATCGTCTATGTCACCCAGCAGTTGCATATGTCGCGCGACGTGATCGTGACAGCACTGATGTTCAGTACTGCACTGCAATTCGTAACCGTCCCGTTCTTCGGCTGGGTCTCCGACCTGGTGGGACGCAAACCCGTCTATATAGGCAGGGCGTTGATCTCCGGACTGGCGATCTTCCCGTTCTTTCGCATGCTTCAAAGCGGCGAGATCATATGGATCTACGCGGGACTCATCCTGGTTTCGTCGATAGCCAAGACGATGATGACTTCCGCGCAAAGTCCATGGCTCGCAGAGATGTTTCCATCGCGCGTGAGGTACACCGGCTTTTCCCTCGCCCGCGAGGTCACTTCGCCCATCTCGGGCGGCATCGCGCCGATGATCGCGGTCGGCCTGCTCTCAGCCGGCGCTGGCTCGCCTCATCTGGTCGCATGGTATGTCGTGGCGCTCGGCGTCATCACGGCCGTCTCGGTCTCCCTCGGACCGGAGACGCGAGGCCGAAATCTCGACGAACCAACGGCCAGTGCAGACGCTGCTGCAATCAAGAACGACACCGCGCCGGCGCAAGCATCACGGTAATAGTCAAAGCACAGGACAAAACAGGAGTAGCCATGAAAATCACGAAAGTCGAACCACTGCATGTCGGTCAGTTCATGTTTGTTCGCGTCGATACCGACGAAGGAATCACAGGATACGGAGAAGCCGGCGCATGGGGGCATATCGAAGCGTCAGGCGCTGCCATCCGCCGTTTTGCCGAATATCTCGTCGGCAAGGATGCGTTTGCAATCGAACATCACTGGAACGTGATGCATCGCTTCAGCTACTTCCAGGGACTGGCCATCAACGCCGCGATTTCCGCCATCGATATCGCGCTCTGGGATATCAAGGGACGCGCATTCAACGCGCCCATTTATGAGCTGCTCGGCGGTCCGGTGCGCACGAAAGCGCGTATTTACGGGCATATCTACGAAAGCAATATCGAGAAGATCCTGGTGGAATGCCAGGCCAAGATGGAAGCGGGTTTTAACGCATTCGGCCACCTGAATCCGTTCCTGGACGAAGGCAACGACCAGGTCTACTTCAAGACGCACATCAAGAAGATGCGCGATGCCATCGGCAACGTGCATCAGATGCGTGAAGTAGTGGGCGACCGCGTGGACTTGTTGATCGAATTGCATCGACGCCTGACGCCGGCCGAGGCGATCGTATTTGCGCGCGGCATTGAAGACACGCATCCCATGTTCATTGAAGACCCGATCCGTCCGGAGGGTCCCGACGGGATGGCCCGTGTGGCGGAAAAAATCCATATTCCGATCGCGACGGGCGAACGCTTTTCGACCATCTATGAATTCCAGACCTTGATGGCCCGGGGCGGCGTGGAGTATGCGCGCGTCGACCTGTGCCTGTGCGGCGGCATTACCGGCGCACGCAAAGTCGCGGCAATGGCAGAGGCGCACCATATCCAGGTCGTGCCGCACAACCCGCTCTCGCCTATCGGTCTCGCTGCGTGCCTGCAGCTCGATGCCGCGATCCCCAACTTCGCGATCCAGGAATACGCGACAGGTTTCGAGGCCGGGATCTTCGAATCGCGGCCGGAACATCTGGGCAGCAATATCGTCGACAAGGTGCCGTTGCCGAACCAGGGTTTCGTGGACATACCCAATGGTCCGGGGCTCGGCATGGCGTTGCTGCCGGATGCGCAGCGCATCCGTCCGCCCTTGTCCAAGCCCATTTCAATGAGACCGCATTTCGACGGTTTCGTTGTCGATCAGTAAACAAGCGAAGCGCCGTCCAGCACGCGATGGCGCTTACCCGGCCTCACGGCGCCCCTGCTCCGCAACGGTGTAGATGGCTTCCGGCATTGCCTCGAGCCGGGCCTTGGGGATGGGATCGCCACTTTCGTCCGAGAGGCCATAGGTGCCTTCGCTGATTTTCTGCAGCGCGCGCAGGATATCGCCAATGCGATGTTCATTCACGTTGCGCAGCGACTGGTTGATCTCGTCCTGTGCCATGTTCTGCGCGTCGTCCTCGAACTCGACCGCCTCGTCGTCATGCTTCTCCTGGGAAGTGCGCTCATCCGCGATCGTATTTTCCTCGCCGCCCAGCAGTTCACGGCGCATTGCCTCGAGGCGTGTGCGCTGCTGTGTGATAAACGCCTCACTCAAGTCGCTCTGTTGATCCGGCATGGTTGCCTCCTTTACCTTGAAGCGCCAGGCGCTCCGGTTTGAATAACTTCGGCGGCCGAGCAAACGGCCGGGACAACGCGTCAGTCACCCAGGTCGCTTAAAAACTTGCGGGCCGGCGCAAAGAACGTGACCCCGCTGACAGCCCGGGAGAAGTCGAGAATCCGGTCATGAAGCGGCGCAGGGTTGCCGATGAACATCCGTTCCAACATCTTGTTGATCACCCACAGATGGCGCGAATAACCAATGAAGTAGGTACCATACTCGCCCCGGCCAGGGACGGCGAACGGCATGTTGTCCCGAAGAATGTCATGCTCACCCTCTGCGTCCTCGATCGTGCAGAGCGTCTTGTGCGATTTCTGGCCTTCCGTCGCATCCGGCAACTCGCTGTTGCTGAACTTGGTACGACCGATGATCGCCTCCTGGGTTTCCACACTCTGCGCGCGCCAGGCGCCCATGTCGTGCAGATACTTCTGGATCACAACATAGCTGCCGCCGGTATAGGCCGGATCTTCGTCGCCGACTATCGTAGCAGCAGGCAGGTCCAGGCCGTCGGGATTCGCGGTGCCGTCGACAAACTCCAGCAGGTCGCGGCCGTCGAAGTAGCGGAATCCTGCGACGTCGTCGATTGCGGTAACAGAGTCCCCGAAGGCCTCGAGCAGAAGCTTCTCGAACTCGATGATCACGCCCATCGACTCGGCACGAATGTGATACAGCAGATCGCCTTCTGTGGCCACCGCGGTATGCTTCGCGCCGCGCACTTCCTTGAACGGCGCGAGTTCGCTGGGCGCCGGTTTGCCGGTGAGCGGCCCCCATACGCGATGTGAAATCCCCACGTTGCAGGTGAACACGCCGCCCTCGGTCCGGATCCTGACATCCTTGACGAGGTCATCGGTGCTCCCTACAACTGAGCGCGCTGTGGCAATCGACGCATCGTCGTCCTTTATGACGAGGATCAGGAACGCGGCTGCTGTTGACAACGGTGCATCGATGGATTGCGGCTCCGTATCGAGCGCGCGCCGGGCAGCGGAGATTGGCGAAGATGTCGGGCTCAAGATTTCTCCTGTGGTATCGGTTGCCGCGTCCAGTTCCATTATCGATGAAAATCCGGACGCATCAACTGGACCTCCCGGTTCTTCTTATCGGTTTCAGTGAGACAGGTCGGTGGGCAGTTCGCCGATCTGACGGAACATGCTGAGCCAGTCCTCGAGATGCCACGTCCGGGTAATCTTGCCATTCTTCACTTCGTGGAACGCGTGAATAGCGAAACTGACTGGCTTCGACGTCGCCGCCACGCCCATGATCGGGCCGGTTTGCGTTCCCGAGACACTCGCACGAACGGCGACGCGGTCGTCGCTGACGAGAACATCGAGCAGATCGATTTTCATATCGGGCAAGCCGATCGCCAGATTCCTGAATGCGGGAATCATCTGGTCCGGGCCGGACTGGCCGTCAGATATCGCGGGGATGTACTGCCAATCGCCCGCCACGACCGCGCGCAATTGTTCGATATCGTGCGCGGCGACCGCCTTGTAAAAATCGACGATGAGCTGCCGTTGCGCCGTGTGCGGCATTTGATGCAAATGTTCCATGTCAGCTCCCGGGCCCGCGATGAATGAACGGTTGATCGTTCCTATCTTAGCGCCGACGCGAATTTTCATCGCGTCACGCCGCTGGCTCGCTGCGCTCCGCCGCCCGTTACCTCGTCGGCCCGCCGGCAAGCTGGCGCGTGTGGGTTCTCAGATTGATGCGATCGGAGGTGAGCTCGGCGAGCGTCTTGAGCGTTGCCCGCTGCTCGTCATTGATCTGTCGTGGCTTGTTGTCGATGACGCAAAGCGATCCCAGCGCGTAACCTTCATAGTCCTTGATCGGAGCGCCGGCATAAAAACGAATCTCCGGCGTTCCGGTCACGAGCGGATTGCCGCGAAAACGATCGTCGGCAGCCGCATCTTCCACGACAAAAACGCCATTCTGCACGATCGTATGGTTGCAGAAGGCCCATAGGCGCGGCGTCTGGCGTTCGGCCAAGCCGACCTGCGCTTTGAACCACTGCCGGTCGTGCGTCAGCAGACTCATCAGGCAAACCGGCGTTTGCAAAACATTTGCCGCCACCTGGACGATCTTGTCGAAGGCCGGCTCTAAAGGTGTATCGACCAGGCCCGTTCGGTTCAGCGCTTTGAGCCGCTCGTTTTCGTCGGGAGGAACCGGATATCCGCGCATGCTTTCCAATAGCGCAGGTACTCGATTCGATGCACCGGGCTCACCTTGCGCCAGGATCGTCTCGACGATCGCGCGAAGTTCTTCGCCGCCAGACTGCGGCGACGCCACCGATACCTGCTCACCGGGACGCATTTGCGCCACGACCTGCCCAGCGGTCATGTCGCCAAGAACGAGCACATGCGTATGCCCGAGCAACGGATCGATAAAAAGATGCGTGAGCATTGCGAGCTGTTCGAGGTTCGTATCTCCCACTTCAATCACTACGACCGCCGGCATGGTTCGGCCGATGATGGTCAGGGATGAGAGCGGATCGCTGTCGTCGATCGCGATCACCTCGCCCAGCGCCGATAGTGCTTCGCAAATTCGCGCATTGTTGAGCTTGCCCGCCTGAACCAGCATCACCGGTCTGCGCTTCGGCTCGGAAGGCGCCAGCCGTTCGCGCAGCGCGATCACTTCGCTGCGACGCACGCGCCGGTGTCCGCCGGGTGTCTTCCACGACTCCAGTGCGTATTGCTCGATCCAGACTTGCGCAGTGCGCGTCGACACTCCCAGCAAGGATGCGGCTTCTCGGGAGGTGATGATTGGATCGTCCATGGTGCGGGAAAAAGTGGATTGGGCATGGACACACGCTAGGACAACGATTGCGCGGTCATTCCTACATCTTACCCGTTCGCGCAATCCCTATTCAGTAGAAATGCCAAAATTGGCAAATTTGGAAAAATTGCTAAAGTATCCAGCCTTCCACTCGTTAACCTTCCATGTACGCGTTCGCTGATTTTTTCGGGACCCGGAAAACACTGATCCGCTCAACCACAAAAATAGAGGTGTTCAATGAGATCGAAATCCTGGACCGTGCGCGGTCGGCTAGCAGCTTCGTATGGCATGTTGATGATGCTTCTCGTGGTGGTCGCGGGACTCGCGCTCATTGAACTCAGCGAGGCGAATCATCGGCTGAAAACGTATATCGATGGTGTGAGCGAGCGCGCCGACCTCGCCATGCGCGTGCGAACCGCCGTGGACCGGCGCGCGATCGCAGCGCGCAATCTCGTGATCGTCACCTCGGCCGACGACATGGCCGCAGAGAAGGCGGCGGTCCTCGCCGCGCACGACGATGTCCAGTCGAACCTGAGAAAGCTCAACGACTCGATTGCCAGATCCGACGACCCCAACGCTAAAACGCTGATCGACGCCATTGCATCGGTCGAGCGCGATTACGGGCCCGTTGCACTGGACATCGTCAAGGACGCGCTCGAAGGCCGCCAGGATCAGGCGCGCGTGAAGATCACGTCGAAATGCCGCCCGCTTCTCGCCGCACTCGTGAAGTCGACCGATGATTTCGCGCTCTACACGCGAGAACAAGCGGACAAGCTGGAAATACGGGCTGACACCGCATATGCGACGCAGCGCGCAATTCTTGTCGGGCTTTGCGCCCTGGCGGTGGCGCTTGCGCTCGCGGCCGGCGTGCTCATCACGCGCAGCCTTACCCGCGCGCTCGGCGCCGAGCCGGACATGTTACGCGCCGAGGCCGAACGGGTGGCACGCGGCGAACTCACACCCTCCGACGCGTCGCTTGACGCGCACGAAGGCAGCGTGATGGCGTCGATGGCGAACATGCGCGCGAGCCTGATCCGGCTGATTGGCGAAGTGCGCGGAGCGGCGCAGAACATCGCGAATGGCTCGACGGAAATTGCCGCGGGCAACATCGACTTGTCCTCCCGTACGGAGCAACAAGCCGCGTCCTTGCAGCAAACCGCCTCGAGCATGGACGAACTGACCTCGACCGTGCGCAGCAATGCAGAGAACGCCGTGCTCGCGAGCACGCTTGCAGCGGACGCATCAAATGTCGCGACACGCGGCAACGAAGTCGTCGGCCGTCTCGTGAACAGCATGGCGGCGATCAGCGACAACTCAGGCAGGATTGCGGAGATCACCGGCATTATCGAAGGCATCGCGTTCCAGACCAATATCCTCGCGCTCAACGCCGCCGTGGAAGCGGCGCGCGCCGGCGAACAGGGGCGCGGTTTCGCGGTCGTCGCGTCTGAAGTACGCAGCCTCGCCCAGCGTTCATCCAGTGCGGCCAAGGAGATCAAGGGGCTCATCTCGACGTCGGTTGACAACGTCCGCCAAGGCTCGCAATTTGCGGACGAAGCAGGCGTCACCATTTCAGAAGTGACAGAGGCCGTCTCGCGCGTCACCACCATCCTTGGTGAAATCTCCTCTGCCTCGGGCGACCAGAGCCGTGGCATCGAGCAGGTCAACCTCGCAATCACGCAAATGGACCAGGTAACGCAACAGAACGCCGCGCTGGTGGAAGAGGCAGCGGCCGCTTCGCAATCGCTCGAAACCCAGGGCAGACGGCTAATCGAAAGTGTGTCGCAATTCCGGCTTGCCACTGCGCCGGGTGGACACATGGCAGGTTGAGATCCAGATGACCGAGTCTTCGGAACCCGAGTATGAGAACGACCGGCTGACTGAACGAATTCAGCCGGTCTTCTCGACACACGTGCAGAGCCACTCTACGACTGCTTGACCCGCATTCCGGCAGTCTCAACGCTGATCCGGTTCTGGCTCCGGGCTGCCGACATCGGGCACATCTGAAGGCGATGGTCCGGGGTTCGGAGCGTCTGGCGGCGTTTCGGGAATGGTTGAGTCCAGGGTTGCGAAATCCATGATATCTCCGGCTGAGTAATTTAAAGCGAATTGCAGGTCGCCCCATGCGAGGGGTGCATTGAACGACTACAGCGTGCTTCCGGGAAGCGCATTCAAGCGTATTTGTTCCATTGGCTCGGCCAAGATTTCTTTCATGACCGGTGTTGCCTGCGTGAGTGTGGGCGCCTTCATATGCGCCTGTAATGCAGCTTCGCTTTCCCATGCCTCGTAGGTGATGAAGCGCGTCGGCTGCTCAAGGTCATTGAGCAGCGTGTACGCGAGGCAACCCGGCTCCGCCTGGAACTTGGGCAACGCGTCAAGCAGCAAGCCCTTCAACTGATCTTCCTTACCGGCACTCGCCTTCATGACGGCGATGACATTCAAGACCTCAGCCATAGTTTCTCCTTGAATGTGCTACTAGCTGGCGGTTTCATCGTCCGATGGCGTTGCCTTGTTTTCATCTTCCTTCAGATGCGGCTTCTTCCCTGGCTGTGGAGCATGAACGGCTTCAGGAGCAATCTCCTCGCCGTGATGCTTTTTCTCTTGCTGTACTTTCTTGTCGTGTGCAACGTTACGTGGATCAGTCATGGAAACCTTTAATGGAGGGTTGATGGGAGCGGGCTGAAACCGGCGGGAGCCGAACGTGCACGAATGCAGTTGCGGCGCGGGTGACAGCTTTTTTCGCCACCTATCAGGCCATCCGCAAGGCGCATGCCTCCATGACTCGCAGGGAGGAGCCGTCGGGTCCGCCGATGATTTTTGTCGCACAAACAGCAGGCAAGATTTTCGCGGATAGTCAGGCACGGCCATGCCACAAAACGAGGCGCCTCAAAGCGACACCGAACGCAGGATATCCAATGCCATCGACGGCAATCTGGAAAGGCCTCGGAATTCGCCAGGCGCGAAGATGGGAAACGGAAATGCTGGAAGCGGCGACCAACCCTGATGCCGTACCGGACGCAGTAGAACAACGAAAGACAGACGATGCGTAATCGTCAGGCACGAAAGGAACACGTAAGCCCGGTCAAACAGTTCTCACCTAACGTCTTGCACGGATAAATATGTCGTGTGCTAAGGTTAGTAAAAACCCTAGCACTGAAATTTAGACAGGACGCGCCATGCAAACACGTTCCAATTTGCTTGAACAGCCATCGACGACATTTCGCACCGCACACTCCCGCATTGAAGCGATGCTGGAACAACTGCAGCCTACCAATGAAGCGGAGCGCGAAGCGTTTCAGATGGCTCGAGCGCTAGCCGAGGCCGGAGATGCCGAAGCCGCTGAACTTGAAATGAGTGAAGTGCTTGCGCGTCGCCGTTATCGCGTGGGCGGCCCGCTTAATACTTCACGTTAAAACATTGCCTCAAGCTGCGTAACGGGCTTTCACCAGACTCGCGGCTTGCGCGAATCCGGGGCCGTCGTCTCGCTCGCTACCCTCATCAAACTTCTTCAGTCTGGCGCATGCGCGGCAGCATGCGGTCGAATTCACGCTTGACGATGCCGTAGCATTCGCACGCACGCGCTTCAAGACCGGCCCGATCGAGCACTTTGATGCAACCGCGGCTGTGGTGAATCAGCCCCGCGTCATGGAGCTTCCCCGCTGCTTCCGTCACACCTTCCCGGCGCACGCCCAGCATGTCGGCAATCATCTGCTGTGTGACCTGCAGGTTATTCGTCGGCGTACGATCGATCTCGATCAACAACCAACGGCACAACTGCTTGGAAAGCGAGTGATGACGGTTGCATGCGGCCGTCTGCGCCACTTGCGTCAACAGCGCTTGCATATACAGCAGCATGAGGCGGCGCAGAAAATCGGAACGGTTGAAGTGCTCACGCAAGGCGCTTGCGCTCATCCGGTACGCGAACCCGCTGCACTGGACCTGAACGCGCGTGGGCATGGTGTCGCCGCCCGTCAGCACTGGAACACCTGTCATGCCTTCGCGTCCGATCGCGGCGATCTCGGCCGAACCGCCGTCTTCCATCGTGTGAAGCAGCGAGATGATGGCCGTCGTCGGGAAATACACGAAGTGAATCCGCTGTCCCGAATCACACAGCAACTGGTCCGTACGCAATTGAACGAGCTCCAGGTGGGGCGTGAGCGCTTGCCATTCGTGCGCCGGAAGCGCGCCCAACAGATGATTGCCGTGCAGGTCGGATTGAAGCGTCAACATGATGGTCTTCTCTTATATTTTTGCGCTGTGCGCCGTACTTTTTATTCCAGCCTGCCTTGAGTTCAGTGGATGCATCTGGTGGCATCCATCGTGAACATCAAAGCGGCCAGCCCCGTAAGCAGTTCTCGTGATTGTCGTATTGCCTGTTTGTCGTTCCGGCTTTTACGACACCAGCGAGTGCTGCACCTCACTATTAGCGAGGACCGTGCCAAGAGGGGCGAAACCCAATGCCAGCAAGGGGGCAGGCTGGATATGCCGCACCGCACACAGGACCCGAGAAGATTTATGTTTCACTTCTGAACATTGGGACGGAAGTATGCGCGGAACCTTCCGACGAATGTCATCAGCGGGTTTTGTCTGCCGAATGCCTTGCCAGTAGCGCCTTGCGGACTTAAATGCCTGCTGAAACACGTTGAAATTAAGGGGGATAAACCCCTACAGACAGGCCATTCGTCGGGCGAATCAAAAATGATGCAGAACTGTTTCATCGAGCTGAGTTGGATCGCCCGAGAGACGCCCGATGTATCGCCGAGCCCCGCTGGTGTGGCGAAAGCCCAGTGTGGGCGGGGTCCGCTTCAACTTGCATGCGAATTCGGAGGCGAACTGAAAATGTTGCGTTCTTGTTTTAATGCTTCGAAAGCGAACGTGTTCTGGCGAACATCGTGGCGATAGTGGCAGAACGACTGAGTCCGTGACCCGGCAATGCCCTTGACGGGCCAAACGTTTGCGAAGAAATCTCAGCGCGACCACGACTCGACAATATCTACGCGAGCCGCAACGCGAGAGATTCCCCGGGTTTCGTCCCGGCGTGCGCGCCGCAATGCCATCCCCGATAATGACCCGTCCATGTAGCGAACAAAAAGGAAGCCAACCCATGTCAACACTCGGCGACTACGAGCCGGCCATCGATACCGATTCTCTTTTGCTGAAGTGGACTCGCCGCGCGCGCGAGTCGCAGATGAGTCACTACGACATGGCCAACCTGCTCGGCAGACGCAATCGTGGGCTGGGCGTTTCGGTGATCGCGCTCACTGCCCTGATCGGGACCGGCGCGTTCTTGTCGATGATCGCCACAGGCGTATCGCCTTTGGTGAGGATCGTGATCGGTCTGGTCAGTGTATTGGCATCGGTGATGGCGTCGCTGCAGACGTTCCTGCGCTATGCCGAGCGAGCCGAGCAGCATCGCGCGGCAGGCGCCCGTTATGGCGCCATCAGGCGAAGGCTCGAGTCCATTTATGCGCGGTCGCCGGACACGCGCGCGGCACACGATTTCGTCGAGATTCGCGAGGAACTGGACCGCCTGGCGCAGGAGGTCCCGAACGTGCCGACAGACGTCTTCATCAAGACGCAGCAGGACATGTCGGCAGGCGAGCGCAGCGGCTCGAAATGAATCGTCAATCGGCCACAGTGCCCATCAACGCGCGCACGTGCACGGTCGTGCCGGCAGCCAGGGCTTCAAGGCTATAACCGCCTTCCAGGATCGAAACGATGCGCCCTTCGCACGCGGTATCGGCGATACGCACCAACTCCGTAGTGATCCATTCGAAATCGCTGTCCTCGAGGTTCAGACCCGCAAGCGGATCGAGCCGATGTGCATCAAAACCCGCCGAAATGATGATGAGCTGAGGATCGAACTCGCGTATCGCCGGCAGCATGCCGGATTCAATTCGCGTGCGAAACAGCGCGGAATCGCAGCCGCGCGGCAACGGCACGTTGACGATGTTGTGATCCACGCCTGTTTCGGATGCCGCGCCCGTTCCCGGATATAAAGGCGACTGGTGACTCGACGCGTAGAACAATTCCGGGTGGTTGAAGAATGCAGCTTGCGTGCCGTTGCCATGATGGACGTCGAAATCGACGACCGCGACGCGTTCAAGCCTGAACGTTTCCAGGGCGTAGGCAGCGGCAATCGCGGCCTGGTTGAAGATGCAGAAGCCCATCGCTCTCGATGGTTCGGCATGGTGACCGCACGGCCGCGTCGCGCAGAATGCGTTGCGGGCGTCCCCGTTCATCACGGCATCGACGCCCGCACACGCCGCGCCGACGCAACGCATCACAGCCTCCCACGACCCCGGCGACATTACGGTATCGCCGCCATCGAGCGGCACGTAGCCGTGGCTCGGCGCCATTTCGGCAACGTCGTCCACAAATTCTGGATCGTGGATCAATTGGACCTGTTCGATCGTGCCAAGCGGCGCGTCGCGCCATTCGAGCGATGCAAACTCAGGCGATCGCAACGCGTTCAGCACTATTTTCAGACGTTCCGGTGACTCTGGATGATGCGGTCCGGGACGATGTTCGAGGCAGGCGGGATGGGAGAGAATGATCGTGCTGTGCATTGCAATGAACGCCTCAAGTTTTGCTGCAACTCAAACCAGCAAGCTTAAGGCCGTCCAGGCGTACACGATAATCAGACATTGTTTAACGAATCATAGGTCTTTGCTTATGCATGACCTGAAGCGTCAATATTTTGCTGTTTCAACGGGTTGGGTCGCGGGCGCGACGCTTGAACCGCTCGCGGCAAATGGGGTAGCCGCCAGAGCCGAGGCCGAAGGCGAACCGCCCGCGTCCACGAGTTTCGGTCCACCGCCGCGATAACTCGCGACCCAGACGACCGCAGCGACCGCAAGGCCAATCAGTATGGGCACGATCACCACGCCGCGGGTCTTGTGTCTCATCGGAATCTCCGGCGCACAGATGCGAAACCTACGCGCCAAAATAGTTGATCACCAGCCGCCGGACGCCCCACTGCGACTCCGAGACCCTGATTTCACTGATACGTCTTGCACGGACGTCGCTCAAGAGCCGGTCCATCCCCTCGACCGAATCGCAATGATACGCGTGCGTCGCGACATGAACCCTGCCGCCCGTTCCCCTTGCGAGGTCGGCGCGGATCTGAACGAGCTGGGACATGACCGATTGCACACCTGTCACAAAGATATACGGTTCGTCCGTGTGACCAAGCGAAGCTTTTCGTGCCGATTCGTTTTCTCGATAAAGCGTCACGCCGCAGGCCGGGAATCCTGCGCCGGCACGGTGCTGACGTCCGCGCGCAAGCCGTGCGCGGTCAACAGGCGGTAAAGCGTGACTCGCGAGATGCCGAGTTCCTGCGCGGCGTCGCTGAGACGTCCGCGATGACGCAACAATGCAAGCTCGATAGCTTGCCGTTCCGCCGATTCGCGCGCCTGCGCAAGCGACACCGGTGCGACTTCAACGTAATCGGCGAGCTCGAGATCGCTGGCGCCGATTTGCTGCCCTTCGGACATCACGATTGCCCGCCGGATCCGGTTGATCAGCTCGCGCACGTTGCCGGGCCAGCCGTAGTTGTGAATTGCAGCGATGGCATCGGGCGCAAAGCCGCGCAGTTTCCGGCTCGCTTCCTTCTTGAAGCGGTCGAGCATGTGCTTCGCCAGCAATTCGATGTCCTTGCCGCGTGCGCGCAACGGCGGTTCGTCGAGTTGCAGGACGCATAAACGGTGATACAGGTCGGCGCGAAAGCGCCCTTCGATCATCGCGGTTTGCATGTCCACGTGCGTGGCCGAAATGATGCGCACGTCCACGGGTGTCGACCCGTGTCCGCCAAGCCGTTCGACCTTGCGCTCCTGCAGGAAACGCAGCAGGCTCGCCTGGCTTTCGAGCGGCAGGTCGCCGATTTCATCGAGAAACAGCGTGCCGCCGTTCGCCGCTTCCACTCTTCCGATCTTGCGTTGATTCGCGCCGGTAAACGCGCCGCGCTCGTACCCGAACAGTTCCGATTGCAGCAGATGCGCGGGAATGGCGCCACAGTTGATAGCGACGAACGGCTCATCTCGCCGGGTCGAGCGTTCGTGAATGGCGACTGCGGTCAGTTCCTTGCCCGTGCCCGATTCGCCCGAAATGAACACGGGCGCATCGGTCATCGCGACCTTGCGGATCGAGCGGAACAACGTAAGCATGGCCTCGCAGGATCCGACCATCTCGCCTTCGGGATGGCCGTCGCGTACGTCATTCGATGTATTCACCTGCAACGCCA
The DNA here is from genome assembly GCF_001577465.1 of Burkholderia sp. PAMC 28687. NCBI lineage: Bacteria > Pseudomonadati > Pseudomonadota > Betaproteobacteria > Burkholderiales > Burkholderiaceae > Burkholderia > Burkholderia sp. PAMC 28687. Next base: position 640,655 of record NZ_CP014507.1, on the reverse strand, counting down.
CCATACCGAGCGCGTGGCCGACGGCATCGACTATGCGGTCATCCGAGGTGGGCAGCGTGATGTAGTCGAAGCAATAATCGCGAATCAGGCCGCGCACGGTCGCGTCTTCCAGGTCTTCACGATGGCCGAGTGCAACCCAGCCTGTCATCGAACTTGCCAGAAGTTCGTGAAGGTAACGCAGGTCCGCCGGAAATTCGAGCGACGAAAAGTCGAGAATCCCCGCCGACGGCTGCCTGGGCCCCGCTTTAGGTACCGAACCCGGTTCGAGCACCTCGACTTTCCACGCACGTTCCTTCAGGCGCGCCCGCAAGGGCGGATGCAGCGTGCGTCCTACGTAGTAAAGCGGCCTTTTTTCCCCGTGCATGGTTTTCTCTCATTGCTTTATTTGTATGACGTAGTATGCACGCTGTAAGCGGGTCCGAGTATCCGGGGCAAACGTTAAACCGGTTTTGATTCTTTAGATCAATTTAGAAACTTGATATAAACAGTTGAGGCATGATTTGCCGTTGCAGGCCCATGAATCAGCGGGGATAGGAAAAATGTGCAGAAATGGCCGGTAGCATGACCGGCCATCCCTTAAGTTAAATTGTCGCCTGATTAATTAAGGCGCTTGAGCTGGCCGTCATCGGCATACCAGTCGACCGTGACGCCGCTCGTGTTGACCGTCACCGCACGCGGCTCACTGAACTGATCGAACGATTCGATCCCGGTCTCCCGCCCTACCCCGCTGTTCTTGAAACCGCCCCAAGGCGAAGCCGGGTCCAGCCGGTGATGATCGTTGATCCAGACCATCCCGAACACCAGTTTGCTCGCCACGCGGTGGGCTCGCGCCACGTCGAGCGTCCACACGGACGCCGCAAGACCGAACTGAGTGTCGTTGGCAATGCGCAGCGCATCCGCTTCGTCCTTGAAGGGCATGATCACCGTGACTGGACCGAACACTTCGCCCTGGCCGAGTTCCCATTTCGGATCGACATCGTAGAACGCGGTGGGTTGCAGGTAGAAACCTTCGCTGAGATGCGCGGGAATGCCGCCGCCCGCAAGCAGCTTCGCGCCGTCGGCAATGCCGCGTTCCAGCATGCCGAGAATGCGCGCACGCGAGCGTCCGGAGATGACCGGCCCCAGTTGCGTGTTGAGATCGGCGGGATCGCCCACGCGGATCGCCTCGACCTTCGCGCGGAATTTCTCCAGGAACTTTTCGTAGATGGTTTCCTGCACCAGCAGGCGCGCGCCGCACACGCAGGTCTGCCCCGCTCCGATAAACGCCGCGAACGCCGCACCGTTCACCGCGCGATCGATGTCCATGTCATCGAACAGGATCACCGCGCCCTTGCCGCCGAGTTCGAGCGTCGTCAGCGCAAAGGTCTGCGCGGCCGCTTCGCCAATCGAGCGACCGACCTCCGTGCCGCCCGTGAACACGACCTTTGCAATCAGCGGATGGCGCGCGAGCGCGGCGCCTGCTTCCTTACCCTCGCCGTTGATCACGTTCACGACGCCGTCCGGAACACCCGCCTGCTGCAATAAAGCAACGAGGCGAACGGTGGTGAGCGGTGTCTGCTCCGACGCCTTGATCACGACGCTGTTGCCGGTCGCAAGCGCAGGCGCCAGGCTCTTCGACAGGATCATCAGCGGATGATTGAACGATGTCATCAACGCACACACGCCGAGCGGCACGCGCTGCGTATAGCAAAGATACGGCCCTTCGATAGGAATCACATCGCTGCGGCGCGTGAGTGCAAGCGCGGCGAAGTATCGGTAAAACTGCGGCAAACGCGATATCTGCGCACGCGTTTCGACGATCGGCCGGCCGTTGTTGAGCGTCTCCAGCTTGTAGAAGTTTTCGAGGTCGGCTTCGAACAGATCGGCAAACCGGTTCATCACGCGCGCACGTTGCTGGAACGGCATGTCGCGCCATACGCCGCTTTCAAACGCGTTGTGTGCGCACTGCACCGCGCGGTCCACATCCTCGGCAGATGCCTTCGACAGCGTGCCGATCGCCGCGCCATCGGCCGGATTGATGATGTCCATGGTCTCGCCCGAGGCGGCATCGACGAACTTCCCGTCTATGAACAACTGCGCGCTCAGGAACTGCTTGTTCACTGCATCCATCTTGCTTTCTCCGTTTACTTGAGCGGGGACACCCGCGTATCGGCGCCGACATCGAGACGCGCGGGGGCGTCCGTCGGCTGAATATCTTCCAGGCGCTGGCCGGTCGGTTCCACACCGAGCCATGCCACCACCACGATCTGAATGGCCAGCAAGCCGATCATCAATGCGAGCACGCCGACTACGCCGTAATGCCCGAAGAGCGCCACAACAATAAACGGCGTGACGATGGTCGCACCCCGGCCAAGCGTATTGCATATGCCCGACGCCCGCAGGCGCACTTCAGTCGGGAACAGTTCGGGCACGTAGATCGCGAACAGCAGGGCGACCAGCACATATATGGGGATCACGAGCAGCAGGCCGACGACCGGCAGCATGACCGGGTTGCTCACGAACGGATAAATCGCGCCGAAGATGATCGCGAGGAAAGACGCGCCGATGATGGTGGGCTTGCGGCCCCACCTGTCGGCGGTCAATGCGCCGATGCCCGAACCGATGGGCGCACCGATCGACATCACGAGCGCATAGCCGAACGACTTCGCAATGCTGAAACCCTGATGAACGAAAAACGTGGGCAGCCAGGTAACGAAGCCATACAGCAAGGTGTTGATCACCACCAGCGTCACGCATCCGACGATCATGCGCGGCAACATCGCCCCGGTGAAAAGCGAGCCCAGCGCACGCGAGGGCGCAACGGAAGGCTTCGGCGATGGCGCGGGCAACGTGCCGCCATGTTCGGCCTTCACTTCCGTTTCGATCTTCGAAAGAATTGCTTCGGCATCCTGATGGCGCCCCACCGACTCCAGCCAACGCGGGGACTCCGGCAGCGATTTACGCGCGTACCACACGCCGATTGCGCCGATCCCGCCGAGCACGAACATCGCACGCCAGCCCATGGCGGGGATCAGAAACAGGCCGATCAATCCCGCCACCGGCAAGCCCGAGACCACGAACACGGCCATCAGCCCCTGCATCTTGCCGCGCGACGCGGGCGGCGCGAACTCGGTCAGCGTCGAATAACCGACGACGTTTTCCGCGCCGAGCCCCAGGCCCATCACGAAGCGAAAAGCGATCAGCACCATCATGTTCGGCGCGAGCGCAGCGCCCAGTGAGGCGATGCCGAATACCATCAGGTTGGTCTGGTACGTGAAGCGCCGGCCGAATCTATCGCCGAGAAAACCCGTCGCCAGCGAGCCCAGCATCATGCCGAAGAACGTGAGCGACACGAACAGCGCGTTTTGGCCGAGCGTGGAAAAACCGCTTTGCAGCGTGGCGCCGAGGACGGTCGAGGCCACGTAGATATCGAAGCCGTCGAAGAACATGCCGATCCCGATCAGCCACATGATGCGCTTGTGAAAGCCCGATACCGGCAGCCGGTCCAGGCGTGCGCCTGCATTCACATTCATTTCCGTCTCCTGCAAACCATCGAGGGTTTGTCGTAATGCATGACCGGTTATTTCGATGCCATCAGCCGCAACGCCGACACCGTCAGCGTTTCCGTTGCGCACCGGAAGTTGTGTTCGAGCGAGCTTTCCTCCGCGTTCTGGAAGAACGACTTGCACTGCCGCGCGCCGGTTTCATCGAGTGAGAGGATTCGTTCAACGAGCGCATCGGTATCCGCCTGCAACGCGTCGGGCGCGCAGACGCGGGTCACGAGTCCGGCGGCCAGTGCGGCGTCGGGCGTGATTGCGTCGCCGAAAAGAAGCATCGGGAACACTTGCTTGGGCAAGGCATAGCGGCCGAGGTAGGCCATGATCGCGGCCGGCGGCAAGCCCTTGCGCATCTCGGGAAAGGCGAGCTTCGCGCTGCCCGCTACCAGCGTGAAGTCGCACAGGATCGCAAGACCAAAGCCGAAACCGAGCGCATCGCCCTGCACCTCGGCAATCGAAATCATCGGCGATACCCGCAGTAGCCGCTTCAATTCGATCAACCGCGAGACTTCGCGATGAATCGAAACCGCGTCCGTTCCGGCGCGTTCCCGCCCTGTGCAGAACGTTTCACCGCTTGCCCGAATGCGCAGCACGCGCGCCGTAGGCAAGGTTGCCTCGCTACGCAAGACGGCGATCATGGCGTCGAACATGGGCGCAGTGATTTCGTTGCCGGCGGCGGCATTGTTCAGCGTAAAGGTCAGAATTTCTCCCGATCGATCGATCACGACCGGGTCCGGCAAGCGCGCGTAGTCCAAGCAGCCTCCTGTTGTATAATCGCCTGTATAAGCTGTATACAGCGTATTCATCGAACAACGGAAAGTCAATGGCCTCTGCAACGAAACCTGCTGAAATGGAAATGACTGATCGCGTGCCCGAGCAGGCGCTCGAAACCATCGGCCGCAAATATCACTCGAAAATGCGCATGGTCGACGCGTCCGGCGACTCGCTCAGCGACGGCGTGGTCGTGCCGGCGTTGCGAGAGGCGATCGTGGAAGGAGTGCTGGCGCCGGGAAGCCGGCTATCGGAGGTGCAGGTCGCGAAGCAATTGAACGTCAGCCGCACGCCGATGCGTGAGGCGTTTGCACAACTCGAACGCGAAGGCCTGGTGACCGTGGTGGCGCGCGTAGGGGCGTTCGTACGGTCCGTGACACTGCGTGACGTTGCGGAGATTTACACAGTGCGCACGGCGCTCGAATGCCTCGCCGTTCAGCTTTGCGCGGAAAACATCACGACGCTCGGGCGCGCTCAACTGGAAGACGTGATTGGCGAGATGCGTGCGAATGTGGCCGCCAATGATCCCGCGGCGTACGTGGATGCCCTCGACCGCTTCTATTCGATCGTAATGACCCTCGCCGATAACCGCACGCTTCAGGCAACGCACGCGAGCCTCATGGGTCCGGTACGGCGCTTGCGACGGATCGCGATGGCGCGCGGCGGACGGATGCGGGCATCGTTTGAACAGGCCGTGAAGATCAAGGACGCGATCTCCACCGGCGACAAACGCGTGCAGGACCTGATGCGAGAGCAACTGCGTGGCGCATGCGAAGCAGCAACGGCAGTATTGAAGGAAACTGAGGGCTGAACCATTCACCTCACACCCGGGACCAACAAGTGACTGCAAGCGCCTCTGCTACACCAGACATGAAGGACTTGTTCAAGTCGATCTGGGATTCCTTGCGTGCAGGCGCCGGACGATCGCCGTTCAGCGTGCTGCAGGCGGCGACTGTAGGCGTCGATGGAAATCCCAAGGTTCGGACCATCGTATTGCGCGATGCAAACGATGAGCTTGCTCGTCTTTCATTTCACACGGACATCCGTTCCGAGAAAGTCCGCGAACTACGCGCACGCCCGGCCATTTCGATGCACGGGTACGACGCCGAGCGACTCGTGCAGATTCGCGTGGAAGGCATTGCGTCTTTCGTGACCGATGAAGCCGAAAAGCTGGCCGTGTGGAATTCGAGCCGGCCGCGTACGTTGATCTTGTATCGATCACCGGTCGTGTCGGGAAGTGTTATCGATGACCCCGCCCAGGCCGCCGCGCCTGATGCCGCGGACCCCATGCTCGGCTACGAGAACTTCTGCCTCGTGCATGTTTCGGTGCGGCACATCGACTATCTCGATCTGTCGAACGAGCCGCACCACAGAGCGCAGTTTCATGTACGTGACGATGGCGCCTTCCAGGGGCAATGGGTCGCGCCATGAGACTCAAGGCGCTTACGCTCAGGCCGCCTCGCCTGAGTCAAGAATTGCCCATCGCGGTTTTATCGACCCTTTGTTGATCCGCTATGCGACGCGTTTTCCCTCCAGATAGGTCGCACGCGGAATCGGCAGACGATCGGACATAGCGACGCGCACGAAGTCCGCTCGCAAGCCGATGGCGATGGCGCCCCGGTCTGTCAATCCCGCCGCTTTGGCCGGCGCGGATGACACCGTTCGCATTGCCTGCGGCAGGGACCAGCCGGCTTTATCGACGAGATCGAAGGTCGCGGTCAGCAGGCTCGAAGGCACGTAATCCGATGACAGGATATCGAGCAATCCCGCCCTTGCCATTTCGAGCGCCGAGACATTGCCCGAATGCGATCCGCCGCGCACGATGTTCGGCGCACCCATGATCGTCGAGATTCCACGCTCGCGCGCCGCCTCTGCTGCCACGAGCGTGGTCGGGAATTCAGCCAGCACGATGCCGTCTTCCGCCGCTTCGAGCACATGGTCGACCGACGTGTCGTCGTGACTTGCGAGCGGCAGGCCACGCGCCTTGCAACGCGCGACGATCTCCGTCCGATGCAGCCGCGCATACCGCTGCTGATCGCGGGTCAGTTCGTCGAGCATGGTGTTCGCGTGCGCATCGGTCCATTTGCCGTGACGCTCCTGATACTTGCGCCATTGCACGGGGTCGTGCCATTGACGCTGGCCCGGCGTATGGTCCATCACCGAAACGAGCCGAAGCAGAGGATGCGAAACGAGACTATCGAAAACTTCGAGCACATCCGCCGCCGCGATCTCGCAGCGCAAGTGCAGGAAGTGATCGACACGCAACAAGCCCTTTCCCGCAAGGCGTTCTATTGCCCGCGCGTTATTGGTCTGCAACTCCTTGCCGCGCACACCCACGCCCCCACGTGAGCCAATGCCCAATGCATCGAAGACGGTCGTGATGCCGGCGCTCGCCACTTGCGCATCATGCACGACGATCGCGGCATCGGAATTCCACAGCACGCCGGGACGCGGCGCGATGTGTTTTTCGATGTTGTCCGTATGCAGTTCAACGAGGCCGGGCAATAGATAGTCGCCGCCCCAGTCTTCGGCGTCGCCGGCTGAAGTCGTGCCGGGCGCAACCTCGGCAATGCGTCCGTCGGCAATGCATACAACACCTGTGAACTCTTCGTCGCGAGTGACGATTCGCGCGTTCTTGATCAACATGTCTGCAAGGTTTCCGTAGTCGTGGCCGCCTGCCCGGCGGGAGCGTTGAGTTGGATCAGACGAGTCGCGACGCGTTCGCGCGTGTCCTCGTCATGAAAAATGCCTACGATCGCCGCGCCCCGCTCACGCGCTTCGACTATGAGATCGGCGACCACCTGCCGGTTCTCTGCATCGAGCGATGCGGTGGGCTCGTCGAGCAGCAAGAGCGGCTGCCCAGCAATCAACCCGCGTGCGATGTTGATACGTTGTTGCTCGCCGCCTGAGAACGTGGCTGGCGCGAGCGTCCATAAACGGCGCGCCACGTTCAGACGTTCCAGCAGGACACCGGCCCGTTCGCGCGCTTCATCTTCATTCATGCCGCGCGATACGAGCGGCTCGCTGACGAGATCGATGGATGAAACCCGCGGTATCGCGCGCAAAAACTGGCTGACGTAGCCCATGGTCGTGCGGCGCAGGCGGATCACGTCGTGCGGTTCAGCATGGGACAGCGACAGGAACCCGGATGCGCGGCTCTCGTCGCGAATGGTAACCGTGCCGCGTGTCAGCAGATAGTTGCCGTACATGCAGCGCAGCAAGGTGCTCTTGCCGACACCCGAGGGCCCCGACAACACCACGCATTCGCCGCGCTCCACATCGAGCGACACGCCGCCCAGTGCTGCAATGCTCACACCGCCCTGCTGATGCAGCGTGAAAGTCTTCTCGACGCCGCGCGCGCGCAGCATCAGCGTTTTACTTTCGGCGAAGGCGGCGTCGTCGGCGAGTTCTTTGAAGCGATTGGCGTTCATTCTAGGCTCTCAGACGGGCAGCACGGACGCTACCAGCGTCTGTGTATAGGGATGTTGAGGATCGTCGAGGACCTGATCGGTCAGCCCGCTTTCCACCACGCGGCCATCCTTCATCACCATCAACCGATGCGCAAGCAGGCGCGCCACGCCGATATCGTGCGTCACGATCAGCGCTGCAAGATGCAGCTTGCCGGTCAACGTGCGAAGCAGGTCCAGCAAGCGCGCCTGCACCGATACATCAAGCCCCGCCGTCGGTTCATCCATGAAAACGAGGCGCGGTTTCGTCACCAGGTTGCGCGCGATCTGCAGCCGCTGCTGCATGCCGCCTGAAAACGCGGACGGCAATTCGTCGATACGCGTGGAATCGAGCTCGACCTGGCTCATCCAGTCGGACGCTGTCTCGCGAAGCTTGCCGTAATGACGGGCGCCGTTCGCCATCAGGGGCTCGCCAATGTTCGCTCCCGCCGATACACCGTGACGCAAGCCATCGCGTGCATTCTGATGCACGAAACCCCAGTCCGTACGAGCGAGCATCCGGCGGCGCGGCATGGGCAGCGCAAGCAGGTCGAGTACTTCGTGCCCGGCCGTGCGATACATCAATGCGCCATCGTCCGCAGGGGTGCGCAAGGCCAGCGCGTTCAGCAAGGTCGATTTCCCCGAGCCCGATTCACCGACAATACACAGGACTTCGCCCGGATAGATGTCTATATCCACGTCGGCACAACCGCCGCGTCCGTTATAACGCCTGGTGAGTCCGCGTGCGCTGAGCAGCGGAGCTACGGATGAACCGTTCATGCATCCCCCTGTTCATTCGCAGCACGATGTTCCTGGCAATAGTCGCTGTCGGAACACACGAACATGCGTTTGCCCTCGTCGTCGACAATCATCTCGTCCAGGAAACTTTCATGCGATCCACACAGCGCGCATTCGTGTTCCCAGTGCTGGATGCTGAACGGATGATCCTCGAAATCGAGGCTCTTGACCTTCGTATAAGGTGGAATGGCGTAAATGCGCCGTTCGCGGCCCGCTCCGAAAAGCTGCAGCGCGGGGTTCATGTGCATCTTGGGGTTGTCGAACTTCGGGATTGGCGAAGGCGACGAAAGATAGCGGTCGTTCACAAGGACCGGGTAATCGTAGGTCGTTGCAATGCTGCCATGCTGCACGATGTCCTCGTAGTACTTCACGTTGATCAGGCCATAGTCGGCGAGCGAATGAAGCTTGCGGCACTCGGTCACGCGCGGTTCCAGCCGGTAAAGCGGCTCGGGCATCGGCACCTGGTACACGAGGATCTGCTTGTCCGTCAGCGGCGTTTCCGGAATCCGGTGACGCGTCTGAATGATCGATGCATCCACGGTTCGCGTTGTCGTTGCAATGCCGGCCGTGCGCGCGAAAAAGCGCCGGATGTTGACGGCATTGGTCGTTTCATCCGAACCCTGGTCGATGACCTTCAGCGTATCGCTGCGCCCGATGATGGCGGACGTAACCTGCAATCCGCCCGTTCCCCAGCCATAAGGCAACGGCATTTCGCGCGATGCGAACGGAACCTGGTGTCCGGGTATGGCAATGGCCTTCAGCAACGCACGACGGATCATGCGCTTGGTTTGTTCGTCGAGATAGGCGAAGTTGTAGCCTTCTGCAATCCCAGTTTCCTGCGTACGCGCGTTCATGCTGCGTTCTCCTGCTGTTCTTTTTCCAGACCCGCGCGCAGTCGCCGCAGCAACTCGAGCTCCGACTGGAAGTCCACATAGTGCGGCAATTTCAGATGCTGAACGAAGCCCGATGCTTCCACGTTGTCGCTGTGGGAGAGCACGAACTCGGCGTCCTGCGTCGGCGATGCGACCGTCTCGCCCAGATCAGGCGCGCGCAGTGAACGGTCGACGAGCGCCATTGCCATCGCCTTGCGTTCCGAATGGCCGAACGCGAGTCCATAGCCTTGCGTGAACGTCGGCGGCACGTCACCACTGCCGGCAAACTGGTTGATCATCTGGCATTCCGTGATTTCCATATCCCCGATTTCAATGGAGAAGCCGAGCTCTTCAATATCCATTTCCACCGCAACTTCGCCGTTGCGGATCTCGCCTGCGAAAGGATGCGTGTGCGAATAACCGCGCTGTGTCGCGTAGCCCATCGCGAGCAGGAACCCTTCATCAGCACGCGCGAGATTCTGCAGGCGAACCGTACGATCGACCGGAAACGTCAGCGGTTCGCGCGTGATATCGCCGGGTTCGGACGCATCCGCGTGCGCCCTTTCCTGCTCGATCAAGCCCTCCTTGTCGAGCAAGGCAAGCACGCGCGGCATGGGATCCTCCTTCACCGAGGGCGGCGCGATCTTCTTGCCGGCATCGGATGCGGCGCCTTCCGCAAGCAGTTTGAAATCAAGCAGCCGCTGGGTGTAATCGTAGGTGCCCCCCAGCATCTGTCCGCCGGGAATGTCCTTGAAGGCAGCGGAGATTCGCCGCTCGACGCACATCTCTTCTGTATCGACAGGAAGCGTATAGCCGAAACGCGGCAACGTGGTGCGGTAAGCCCGCAGCAGGAATATCGCCTCGACCAGATCGCCCGCCGCCTGCTTGATTGCGAGCGCGGCGAGTTCCTCGTCGTAGACGGAACCCTCGGTCATCACGCGTGCGACGGCCAGCCGAAGCTGCTCGCGAATCTGGCCTACGCTGAGTTCTGCCAGCGCCTGATCGCCGCGGCGTTTTTCTGCGAGCAGGTCCCATGAACGTTCGATCGCGCGTTCGCCACCTTTGACTGCAACGTACATCAGTCCACCTCCACGCGTGTTGTGCGGGGCAATCCGATCACCGAACCGCCACGAACGAAATAACAATCGACGCCGCACGGAAAGTCGCTCGCAAGTTGCGCGCGCTCGTGCCAGAACGAGGCAGGCACGCCTTCCACACAAACCGTTTCCGACTCGCGGATTCCGGGACCGCGCCACGTCACAGGTGCGCCGCTTGTCAGCGACTCCACGCGGATGAACAGCATCGCGGCCGTTTCCGGCGTCTCGGGTTCGCCAAGCGAAAACTCTTCAAGCGACGGCATGGAGTGTGCGTCGTCGAGATAGGCAAACACGGCTTCCGAACAATCGTCCGTCACCGGCGCGCCGGTGTGAAAGCGCAGGGCGTCGCTCAATGCTCGATGTGGATGCTGCAGCAGCACGGGCGTCGAATAATCCGCCAGCGCGAGCAACGCAGCGTAGGCGGCAACCGGCACGTACGCCTCTTGCTCGTTCGCCAGAGCCGGCACGACCGTGTCTATGGATACGATCTTGCCTGGCCGGGACAATGCATCCAGCAGCGAGCGGAACACGCCCTGCGAGTCATGGATGGTATCGGTGAAACCAGGCGTGAGCGTGGCGAGGTCGATGCTTCCCGCACTCGCCCCCCGAGCACCCGCAGATGGGTTGTTACGTTGCATCAGTCACCTCTCACCATCGTGAAGAATTCAACTTTCGTGGCCGCCGCGCGCGCCTGCTTTTGCTGGCGGTTTGCAGCGATGCGCGCCGCCAGCGGCGCGATCACATGCTGCTGCATGCGTGCTTCGAACGCGGGCATTTGCAGCAGAGCGTCCGCGAGCGCGGCAAGCGTTGCACGCTCCTTGTCGCGTCCCATGTGAACTGCCATGCCGACCGTTGCACGCCCTTCGTCCGACCGGACACGCAGCGTTGCACGCGTCACGGTCACTTCGCCGAGATTGAACGCGTCGCCCGTCCCGCCCACTCGGCCGCGCACCATCGCCAGACCGATATCCGGCGCGCGCAGCCAGTCGAACTCCGGCGGACTGGCCGCGCCTAGCGCCGCGTCCATTGCAGCCTTCATGCTGGCGTGCGGCGTACGCGCCAGGATCGCCAGCCACTCGCGCCGGGTCGCGGGTTGCGCCAACTCGGACGGCCGCGCAGAAATGTTCATCGTCAACCTCGTGAATTTGGTGATGCTGCAGAATCCATACCCTACTAGAATAGTCATCTGGTCGTCTAGACGTTTACAGGTACAGATATAAATCGATCCAATGTGCCCCGCTTTCACATTTCCATCATCGGCGGCGCACTACAATGCCCATGACGATATTCAAACCGACAGGAATGACACCACCATGACATCCAACGAAACGGGGACACCGGGGCTTGCAGTCGAGCGCGGCGCGGGCGTGGCTGTGTGGCGCCAGATCGAACAGATCCTTTCGGCGGAAATTACAGCGAAGAGTTTTGGCGAAGAAGGCCGCCTGCCGAGCGAAGCAGAACTTGCGCGGCGTTTCGACGTCAACCGCCATACGGTACGCCGCGCCATGCTGCGTCTTGCGGCGACGGGACTGGTCAGTGTCGAACAGGGACGTGGCACGTTCGTGCAGCCCGGTGCCATCGATTATCAGATTGGACGGCGCACGCGTTTTACCGAGAACCTGCGCCGCCACAATCAGCCGTCGGCGGGCGTGGTGTTGTCGAGCGAGAAGGTCAAGGCCGATCCGGTTGCGGCCAAGGCGCTCGGCATCCGCGCCGGCACGCTGGTCTACGAGATCGAGACGCGCCATGACTCCGAGGACGTACCGCTGACCTACGCGCGAAGCTGGTATCCGGCAATGCGGTTCGCCGATTTTCCGGCGGTGCTCGCGGGCAGGCCCGGCGTCAGCGCGGCGCTGGCCGAATTCGGCGTGACCGATTACACGCGCAAATGGAGCCGCATTGGTTGCATCTTGCCGAGTTCCGAAGTTGCGCGCCGTCTGCAGATCAACCGGCAGCAACCCGTCATGTGGGTCGAAAGCGTCGATGTTGACGAGGCCGGCGTGCCCATCAAATATGGCATCACGCACTTCGCGGCGGACCGCGTGCAATTGCTGGTGGAGGATGGCGTATGAGCGCGTGGACACCCGATGCACGTATCGCGCTTTACTACGCACCGCCAGCCGCATCCGCATGGTGGCATGCCGGCAGCGAATGGCTTGGCCGGGATGCTGAAACCGGCGAGTCCATGGAACCGCCTGTCGTTCCCGCGCTGGGCCAGCCGGTTGCGTCGCTCACCGTCGCACCGCGCCGATACGGCTGGCATGGCACTTTTGTGCCGCCGTTTCATATCGCCGAGGGTTACAACACGGAGCACGTCGTCCTGGCCGCAAAGGAATGGGCAAAGCGAATCGCGCCTTTCGAAGTCCCGCTGCAAGCTGCCGATCTCGGCCGCTTCGTTGCGCTTCGCGCGGCGCAATCGGAGCATGACGGAGCCATCCGCGACATCGCCGCAAGCGCCTTGCATGCCCTTGCCTCGCTGCGCGCACGGCCATCGCCGGAAGACACCGAAAAGCGGCTCGCGCCCCATCTCACTCCCCGGCAGCGCGCGTTGCTGCTCGAATGGGGCTACCCCTATGTGCTCGATGAATTCCGTTTTCACATGACGCTTTCCGATTCCATCGACTCCGAAGCGCAACGCACCGCGATCAGGACGCTCTGGCAAGCACGCAGCGAAGCGCTTGGACCACTTCCCTTCCATGGCGCGGCGCTCTTCGTTCAGGCGCATCGCGATGCGCCCTTCTCCCTTTGGCAGCGTCTGCCTTTCGGCGATGCAGGAGCGCGCGCATGAGCGCCGATCGGGGCAGACTGATCTACGTGATGGGACCATCGGGCGCGGGCAAGGATTCGCTGCTCGGTTTCGTTCGCGAACGGATCGGTTCGCAGGTGATGTTTGCGCACCGATACATCACGCGGCCTGTTTCGGACGGCGAGAATCACGTTGCGCTCACGCACGACGAATTCGCCGCGCGTCTGGCAAGCGGCGTATTCTCGATGCACTGGGAAAGCCTTGGGCTGCACTACGGCATCGGCGTTGAAATCGACGCATGGCTCGCGCGTGGTCTGGTTGTAGTCGTGAACGGTTCGCGTCAGCATGCGCCTGCAGCGCTCGAACGATATCCGCATACGCAATTCGTCCATATTCACGCGAATCCGACGGTTCTCGCCGCGCGTCTGGAACGGCGAGGCCGTGAAGATTCCAGGCAGATGGAAGCACGTCTCGCGCGACGCCCGGCGCTTGCGTTGCCGCAGGAAGCGCGGGTGACGACTATCGACAACTCGGGTCTGCTCGCCGATGCCGGACAACAACTGCTGGCTGCGATCAATCAGCCGCTGAAACTGGCCTGATGATGAAAAAGGCCGGTACGAACTTCGTACCGGCCTTTATTCCCGACGTCCTGAAATTTCAGATCACACGCTCACGCAGCCAGGCCGACCCGAGATCGATCAAGCTCACGATCACAATAACCATCAGCAACACTGCCGCGGTTTGCGCATAGTTGAACGAGCGAATGGCTTCGTACAGCACCACGCCAATCCCGCCTGCACCGACCATGCCCACGACCATCGCCGAACGCACATTCGATTCGAACCGGTACAACGCAAACGATATCCATAGCGGCATGACCTGCGGCAGCACGCCGTAGAGCACTTCGTCGAGACTGCTTGCGCCGGTGGCACGCACACCTTCGGCAGGCCGTGCATCGATCGCCTCGACGGCTTCGGCAAACAGCTTGGCCAGTACGCCCGTGGTATGCACCCAAAGCGCGAGCACGCCCGCGAACGGCCCGAGTCCGACTGCCACTATAAACAGCATCGCGAAGACCATCTCGTTGATCGCGCGGCATGCATCCATCACGCGGCGCACGGGTTGCGCGACCCACACCGGCGCAATGTTATAGGCCGACAACAACCCGCACGGCACCGCGAATATCAGCGACAACGCCGTGCCCCACACCGCGACAGCAAGCGTCACGATCATCTCGTGAACATAGGTGCGCCAGTCGTGAAAGTCCGGCGGGAAAAAGTCGCGGCCGAACTGCACCATGTTGCCCGGGTCAGCGAAGAGATCGAGCGGACGCATGTCGGCGCTACGCCACGACAGCCCGAGGACGGCCACGAACGCAATCCACCCGAACATCGATAACCAGCTCCGCTTGGGTACGTGCAGATCGGGCTTGATGGCTTGCGGGCGTGGCCCGGCGCCGTCGAAGGAATACGCGTCGACGGGATGCTTCACTTCGCGGCCACCGTATCGAGCTGCGCGAGCTTCTCATCCAGCGCGGCGATCTTCGCTTTCTTGTCTTCGTCGGACAGATGCGCGTCGTTCTGGATTTGCTCCTTCTTCTGGAACAGGGCCATCTGACGGATCGGGATCAGTTGGGCATCGGTGGAGTCGGTGAAGCCCGACAAACCCGTGATGCCTTCCATGATCGCCTTCTCGCGCGGATCGGTCTGCGCGTAGTGGTCGAAGAAATTGCGCAGCTTGTCCTTCGTGGCTTGCGGCAGATCGCGGCGCCATACGATCGGGTCCGACGGAATCAGCGGCGACTTCCATAAGATGCGCACGCGCTGCAGCAACTCGGGATGTTGTTGCCGCAAGGTCTCAACCATGTCGGTATTGTTCGTCGCGACATCCACGCGGTTGTTCACCACGGCCAGCATGTTTGCCTCATGGCTTGACGGCAGCACGCTCTTGAAGTCGTTGCGCACCGAGACGCCGTTTTTCGCGAACAGGTAATAAGAGGGCACGAGCGTGCCGGATGTCGAGTTCGGATCACCGAAACCGAGGTTGATGTCGTGGGTATTCTTCAGCACCTGGTCGACGGTCTTCCACTTGCTATTCACATTCGTGATGAGCAACGAGTAGTACCCCGCCTCCCCGCTCTTGTACTTCACCTTGGCGAACACTTCGCCGTTGCCGCGATCCACCGCTTCGATTGCGGACGCGTTGCCGAAATAACCGATCTGCACCTTATTGAAACGCATGCCTTCGATAATGCCGGCATAGTCCGTCGCGAAGAATGGCTTCACTTCGAGGCCGGTCTGCTTGTTGAGATCGTCGATCAGCGGTTGCCAGCGCTGCCTGAGCGCGGATGAATTATCGGTCGAGATGATGCCGAAGTTGATCGTCTCGGCAAGCGCTGCCTGCGAGACGAGACATGCAGCGAGCATCGCGCCGGCCAGAAGGAAACGGGCTGATTTCATCGAATGGGTCCAGGTTTGGAAAAAAACAAAAGTTGTCGGGTCAGGAGCTCGCGGCCGATGCAAATGCCGCGGATCGTGCGGATGCACCTTCTGGACGCGCTGTCGCGCGCTCCGTTTGTCGAACCGGCTCGCGCTGGGCGGCGTCGGTTTCGGTGTCGGCATCGGTCAGTAATTCTTCCGCTGCTGCGCCATACAGTTCGCGCAACAAGGCGGGGGTCAGGCTCGCGGACGGACCGTCGTACACCACGCAGCCGTTGCGCAGCGCGACCGTTCTTGCGCAGTACTTCATTGCGATATCGATCTGATGGAGCGACACGACTACCGTCAGGCCATGGTCTTCGTTGAGCGACTGAAGCAACTCCATCACGCGGCGGGAGGACTCGGGATCGAGCGATGCGATGGGTTCATCGGCAAGGACGATGCGGGCCCGCTGAACCAGCGCGCGTGCGAGCGCAGCGCGTTGCTGCTGGCCACCGGACAAGGTGCTGGCGCGCTCGTTGATGTGGTCTCCAATGCCCATTGCGGAAAGCGATGCCATTGCAAGCTCGTGCTCGTTGCGCGGAAACCGGCCGATCAAACGCCGCCACAGCACCACGCGCGACAACGCCCCAATCAGTACATTGGTGCGCACGGTGAGACGCCCGACGAGATTGAATTGCTGGAACACGAATGCGACGTCGCGACGAATCCTGCGGACTTCGCGCGCCACCTTGCCATTCTCCTGAATCGGGCGCCCGAGCAGCGTCACATGCGACGGTGCGGGGTCGGAAGCCGTGAATCCCGCAATGTGCCGCAGCAACGTGGACTTGCCTGAACCGGATGCGCCGATCAGCGCAACCATTTCGCCCTCGACCACTTTCAGGTCAATGGAGTCGAGTGCCTTGCGGCCATTGTTGAACGTCTTGCACAAACGTTCGATCCGGATTGCATCCATGATGTCCTCACTATGACGCCGGAGAATTGCAGCGTCGTAGGGATTCTAGGAAGGCAACATGACGACGCGGTGACGCTTGCAAGTCGTCTAGATGAATACACAACCGAGGCAGAAGAACACGGTCGGCAGCGCACTGGACTTCAATGTTTATTAAAAAAATCTGAATTCGGTCGCGGAGGGAAATCGGTCACACTGACGCTCGGCAAGCGTTTTGATATCTGGATAGCTCAACATTTATCTTGAGCCGGCCGGCGTGTCGTAAGACAATCACGTTTCGTCTGATGAAATTTTGAACCTGAATTCCCCGATTCGGGGATTCATAAATTCGGCCTGGACACAGCAGCAACAGTAACAACAGAGCCGACAGCCTTCACTTGCGTGAATGAGACTGCCACAAAACGATCCGACGACATGCTTACATCTCTCCTTCCGCCGCCGGTTACGCCTGCGGTACGCCTGAGTTTTCATCGACGTTCGATGGAGCTGCAGAAGCCGCTTTCCACGGTCACCATGGCGTTCACCGTCGTAGCCTTCGTGATCTTCGTGATCGCGCGCGCACACGTGACGGGCCTCGAATTGCCACTCTGGCCACGCCTGATGTGCGCGCTAGCGTTGTCGCTACTCGTAGCCGCCATTCCCCGTGCGACCTCCACTTTCGTGTTCGGCCTGATAGGCGCAGCGTATGTCGTCGTGCTGCAGATCGGCGTGATGATCAACGTGACGGGCGTCGAGCAGCCGCTTTACTGGATGCTGCCCGCCGGCATGGTCGTGCCCATCTGCGCTGCGCCGCTGTGGCTCACGCCGCGGCATTTCGTGCTCGGCACGATCGCGTTCTATATAGCGGGCATCCCGTTCGTGTTTTCCGTACCATTCACGCACGACGACTGGGTGCTGTGCGCGATGTGGGTCGCTATCGGCATTCCAACCGCGACCACGTTCCACTTCGGCTTCTATTGGTTCCGGCTCAATCACTTCCTGCTGGAAGAGAAGCTCATTGCGCTCGCCGCCACCGATCCCCTCACGCAATTGCTCAACCGCCGCGCGTTCCTCGAACAAGCCGGGCAGATGCTGAGCGCGCCACGCAGCGGCGATGAGATCGTCAGCGCGATCTTCCTGGACGTCGACCGTTTCAAGTCACTCAACGATCAATACGGCCACGCACGCGGCGACGATGCCCTGCTGCAGGTCACGCAGGTCATCAAAGGGGCGATACCCCCCGAGGCAATCGCCGGCCGGCTGGGCGGCGAGGAATTCGCGGTACTGGTTCCAACCGCTGGAACGCATCAGGCCACCGAGCTTGCGGACTCCTTACGCATCCGCATCGCAGGAATCCTGCGGCCCGATGGTTTCCTGACGGCGAGTTTTGGCGTGGCCCATCGGCGTGGCCATGAGACCGCTATCGCGCTTCTTGACCGCGCGGATGAAGCGTTGTTGCGTGCAAAACATGCAGGCCGCAATCGTGTGTTCGTGGAGCGGGTGAGCAGCGTTGCGCGCGTGCGGGCGACCGCCATTGACGAAAATATCGATGCACAAGCAGATGCAACTCCCGGCGCCGATTCCGTCAGGCACTGGGGACCGTTCGAACTTTCCACGCACTTCCAGCCGCTCTACAGTCTGTCGCACCAGAAGCAAGTGGGTTTCGAAGTGCTGTTGCGCGGACGCGATCACGAGGGCCAGCCGGTCCAGCCCGAATTGTTGTTCGCACCGCAATCGAACCCCGATGTCATCGAGCTCGATTCGCTCACGCATCATCTGCACTTCAACAATGCCCGCAAGCGCTTGCCGCAGGACACGTGGCTGTTCCTGAACGTCGCGCCATCCACGTTCATTCAACCTGGCTACGAGCAGACGCTTGCGAACATGGCGAGCGCAGCGGGGCTCAATCCGGGCAGCATCGTACTCGAGATACTGGAGTCGGAAGGCGTGAGCGCGGAAGAGCTGGCGCTGGCCGCGTGGCGGTATCGTGGATGCGGATTTTTGATTGCCGTCGATGACTTCGGCACCGGCCATTCGAACCTCGACCGCCTGCTGCGCATCCAGCCCGACTTCGTGAAGCTCGACGGAGAACTGATCCGCGCGAAGAGCCGTGCGTCGGACCAGCCGTTGTTATCGACCATTGTGTCGCTGCTGCATCGCGCGGATATGCTCGTGGTTGTCGAAGGAATCGAGACGACCGAGGAGCTCGTGCTTGCGGTCGAATCCAACGTCGACTTCGCACAGGGATTCTTGCTGGGCAGGCCGAGTGCGAACATACCGGCGGCGGACGCGGTGATGCGGCGCATCGATCATGCGTTCGATGTGATCGCCGAAGGGCGGACCGCGCGCGCGAGCCGGTTTGAAGCGCAACTGTCGCCTTACCTTGCGATGGTGAGAGCCGCGGCGGCGGCGTTATCGGACGGTGCGCAAGTCCATGAAGCCATCGCGCCGATGACCGCCTTCGCGCTCTGCCGGCGCTGCTTCGTGCTCGATCAGACGGGCCGGATCGTGGGACAGGAGTTTGTGGGACAGGCCGGCCCCGGCGGTGATTTCAGGCTCGGCCCGCTGCGCTCGACGCAATCAGCGCGCTGGGATCATCGGCCGTATTACTGGAAGGCGGTAGCGAACATGGGGACGGCAGTGTTCTGCCAGCCGTATCTGTCGCTCACCAGCGGACGCGCTTCGGTCGGCGTGACAATGGCCGTGCAGCGCGACGGCGAGGTGATGGTCGTTGGCAGCGAACTCGACTGGACGTCGCCGCATCTCGCGTGGCCGGCGGGGGAATGATGGCCGCCGGGCTACTTGTGGCACAGCGGCCGCCGCGTTTAGACAATAGCCATACAGTGGTCTGACAAAGGTTATTGCTGCCGTCTGTCCAATTCCTTCGGCCACTTCGAAACGAAGCAAAGAAAAGCGATTTTCACGCCGCGGTGTGCAAATATCCCGGCGCATGCACATCGCCCGTCGACCTGAACAACGCCACCGCATCGTTGAACTGCTGGCTCTGCTCTTCGAGCGGCACGGCCGTTGCCGCGGGGCTGTATTCTCCGTGTATCGTGACGGGAATGAGCTATCGACGGCTTGGATGATGGCCGCCCGCCTTACCGGGATTTACCCGCAGACCACATGGTTACGGCCACCAGCGGCTTCGGCGCGCGTGTTATTTCAGCGCGATCGCTGTTTTTGAATGCATGGATGCAATGACCGACTCGACCGCCAAGCGCTTTTCCGACCCTGAAATTGCAGGGGTTTATCGCGCAATCCACGAACGCCGCGACATGCGGCATTTCACGGATGCCCCCGTCGCGCCCGAACTGATGGCGCGACTGATCGATGCCGCGCATCACGCCCCGAGCGTCGGTTTCATGCAGCCCTGGCGCTTCGTGCGCGTGATCGATCGCGACGTACGCCTCGCGTTGCACGACATCGTGGAGACGGAGCGCCGCGCAACGGCCATGGCGCTCAACGAACGCAGCGATGAATTCATGCGGCTCAAGGTCCAGGGCATTCTGGATTGCGGCGAGGTGCTGGTCGGCGGCTTGATGGAAGACCGCGAGCGGCATATCTTCGGCCGCCGCACCCTTCCCGAAATGGACCTTGCGTCAGTGGCGTGCGCGATCCAGAACATGTGGCTCGCGGCACGCGCGGAGGGGATCGGACTGGGGTGGGTATCGCTGTTCGATGTCGCGGCGGTTCAACGTCTGCTGCATATGCCCGCCGATGCAAAGCCGGTTGCCATTCTCTGCATTGGCCACGTGGAACACTTCTACGATGAACCGATGCTGCAAGCCGAGGGCTGGGCGAAACGCGTGCCGGCAGCACACTGTGTGGAAGAAAACCGCTGGCCTGATGCGGCCTGCGAAGCCCCGGGCCAGCCGGTAATCGACTGAGCACGGGCTGGCAGTTGCCTGTTTAATGCATCTTTTGCAGCGGCAAGTAAGCCATTCAAGGCTTGTCACGGACTCCCCGTGGCAACGGCTGTAAGTCGCACGTCGCTATAAAGCCCTTTTCCTTGCCCGACATCAAGCTCGCGATGTAATATGACGTCTGATAACGTATGAGCATGTTGCATATTAAGGTGTTCAACTCAGGCCGCAATTCGAGCAATTACGCAAGAGGAAGCCCCGTCATGACAGCGCCCGCACAGACCCCGCTCTACACGCCCTATCAGCCGCTCCCCAACACGTTTCGCCAGTCCGTCCTGAAACAGGAAAAACAGATCGGCTGCTGGGCGTCGCTCGGCAGCCCGATCACGACCGAGTTGCTGGGCGTGCTGGGCTTCGACTGGATCCTGCTCGACGCCGAGCACGCGCCCAACGACGTCCTAACGCTCATTCCGCAGCTCATGGCGCTCAAGGACAGCCGCAGCGCGCCGGTCGTGCGACCGCCGGCCAATGAGAGCGTGGTCATCAAACGGCTGCTCGACAGCGGCTTCTTCAACTTCCTGATTCCGTTTGTAGACAGCGCGGCGGACGCCGCCCGCGCCGTCGCCGCGACCCGTTATCCGCCGCAGGGTATTCGCGGGGTATCGGTAGGACACCGCGGCAATAAATACGGCACCGTGCCCGATTACCTCACCACGGCCAACGACAACATCTGCGTCATCGTGCAGATCGAGAGCCGCAAGGCGGTCGAATCGATCGATGAAATCCTTGCAGTCGAAGGTGTGGACGCCGTGTTTCTCGGGCCATCGGATCTGGCGGCATCGTACGGACATCTTGGCGACGCGAATCATCCGGACGTGCAGAAAGCCATTGCGCATGTCTTCGATCGCGCCCGCGCAGCCGGCAAGGCGAGCGGAACGCTTGCACCCGTGCAGGCCGAAGCCGAACGTTATCTCGCGATGGGCTGCCAGGTGATCGCCGTGTGCGCGGACATGGGCTTGCTGCGCAACGCGGCACAAGCCGTGCAGAAACATTTCATGCAGAAGTAAAGTGACAGTGACATCTGCAAACCCGCATTTTTTTGGAGGATGACATGCAAAAAGCTGGTTTTATCGGACTCGGGATCATGGGTAAGCCCATGGCTGAAAATCTCGTCAAGAACGGCGTTGCGCTGGCAGCGTTCACGCGCAGCGGCGTGCCAGCCGAGCTGACGCAAGCTGGTGCTGTCGCCTGCGACAACCCCGCAGCGGTCGCCGCGCAAGCCGATGTGATCTTCGTGATGGTGCCGGATACGCCCGATGTCGAGCGCGTCCTGTTCGGCGAGAACGGCGTGGTCGCGGCCTTGCGCCCGGGCCAGATCGTGGTCGATATGAGTTCCATCTCGCCCATCGCTACACGCGAATTCGCAGCCAAGGTTCGCGAGCGCGGCGCCGAGTATCTGGACGCGCCGGTGTCGGGGGGCGAGGTGGGCGCGAAGGCGGCGTCGCTGACGATCATGGTAGGTGGGTCGCAAGCCACGTTCGATACCGTCAAACCGCTCTTCGACATGATGGGCAAGAACATCTCGTTGATCGGCGAGGTGGGTGCAGGTCAGGTCTGCAAGCTCGCAAACCAGGTGATCGTGGCGGCGACTATCGAAGCGGTGGGTGAAGCCCTGCTGCTGGCATCGAAGGCGGGGGTGGATGCAGAAAAAGTGCGCAAGGCGTTGATGGGGGGATTTGCATCGTCACGCATTCTGGAAGTGCACGGCGAGCGCATGACCAAGCGCACGTTCAATCCGGGCTTTCGCATTGAACTGCATCAGAAGGACTTGAACCTGGCATTGTCGACGGCGCAATCGCTGGGTGTATCGCTGCCGAATACGGCGACCTGCCAGGCGCTTTTCAACGCATGCGCGGCGCATGGCGGGAAGGCCTGGGATCACTCGGGCATGGTTCGCGCGCTCGAGTATCTCGCCGATCACGAGATCGGCCAGGGCACCGCCAACTGAATCTTCAGCGCATGAAAAAGGGCATCGCGAGGTAAAACGCGACGCCCTTTTTGCTTCTTTCCCGCTTAACCCTTCGTCACGCTCGCCGGCAAATCGCGGCCGTGATACTTCTTGTAGATCGTATTGAGGTTGCCGTTCTTCTGGTTCGTGCTGACCCAGTTGTTGACCCAGTCTTTCAGCTTCGGCTCGTCCTTGTTCATCGCAATACCCAGGTCGAAATCCTTTTGCGCGAACTTCAGTTCGAGGTTGCGGCTCGGCGCGCGCTTGACCATCTCGCTCAAGTTAGAAGGCGTGCTGGAGAATATATCGACCTGTCCCGTCACGACCGACGTGATCAGCGTTGCATCGTCTTCATAACGCTGGATCTGTGCGCCCTTCGCTTGTTGCGTGGTGAGCGTATCGTTGACCGTTGCACGCGTCAGGCCGATGGTCTTGCCGTCCAGATCAGCGTAGTTCTTCACGTTCTGGCTCTTGGTGCCACCCACGATGATCGTGATGACCGCGTAAGGAATCGAAAAGTCCACGACCTTTGCGCGCTCGGGCGTGATCGACAAGTCGGCAATCACCAGGTCCGCGCGCTTCGCCTGCAAGGTCGGCACGCGTGCAGCGTTCGTGATCTGCACGAGTTCGAGCTTCACGCCCAGGTCTTTCGCAAGCGCGGCAGCGGTGTCCACGTCGGAGCCGGCGGGCTGCAGGTTGGCATCGGCGAAACTGAACAGCGGCGTGCCCATCGCGATGGCGACGCGAATCTTGCCGGCCTTCTTGATGTCGTCGAGCTGGTCCGCCATGGCGCTGTGCGCTACGCCTGCGAGCAACAAGGCGGCCACGCAGCCACGCAACATGAACTTGGTTGTTTTCAAAGCAGTCTCCATTTTTATGGTCGGTTCAAAAGGTGTTTAATGCTTGAGGCTAAAGGCCGTTGTTCAGGAACGTACGCAACTCGGGCGTCTTGGGTGCATCGAGCATTTCGCCGCCGCCCACCTCCCAGACCTTGCCCTGATGCATATAGATGATGCGATCAGCCACGCGCTTCGCGAACGCCATCTCGTGCGTGACGAGCAGCATGGTCATGCCGCCCTTCGCAAGATCCTCCATCACGCGCAGCACCTCGCCGGTCAGTTGCGGATCGAGCGCGGACGTCACTTCGTCGAACAGCATGACCTTCGGCGACATTGCAAGCGAGCGCGCGATTGCAACACGCTGCTGCTGACCACCCGAAAGCTGTTCCGGATACGCATCGGCTTTCTGACCCAGGCCCACTTGTTCGAGCACGGACATTGCAACGCGGCGCGCTTCGTCGCGGCTCATCTTCTTCACGTGGCGCAGCGCCAGCATGATGTTTTCTTCAACAGTCAGATGCGCGAAGAGGTTGTAGCTCTGGAACACGATACCCACTTCACGGCGCAACTGATGCAGGTCGACCTTGGGGTCATCGACACGAATCCCGCACACTTCAATGGTGCCGCGATCGATCGTTTCCAGCCTGTCGATACACCTGAGCGCCGTGCTCTTTCCCGACCCGCTCGCGCCGATCACGGCGATCATCTCGCCCTTCTCCACTTCCATTGAAACGCCCTTGAGCACCTGGTTCGAGCCGAAGCTCTTATAGACGTCCCCGAGCTTAACGATTGCCGACATTGAGCTTTTTCTCCATCGATTGACTCCAGCGCGAGAGCGGATAACACAGCGCGAAATAGAAGACCCCGACCAGCCCGAATACGAGGAACGGCTGAAAGATCGAGTTATTGATGATCTGGCCGGCACGCGTCAGTTCGACGAAACCGATCACCGATGCAAGCGATGTCATCTTGATGACCTGCACCAGGAAACCGACCGTAGGAGGCAATGCAAGACGCAGCGCCTGCGGAATGATCACGAGGCGCAGGGTCTGCCAGCGCGTGAGCGACAGGCACTCGGCGGCTTCCCATTGCGGTTTTGGCATGGCGTCGATACACCCGCGCCAGATGTCCCCGAGATACGCGCTCGTGTAAACCATCAGCGCAAAGCCGGCCGCGACCAGCGCAGGCACTTCAAAGCCGTACACCGAAAACCCGAAGTAGACGATGAACAGCAGGATCAGCAGCGGAATGCCCTGAATCGCCTCGATATACACCATCGCCGGACGGCTCAGCCAGCGGCGCTTCGAGATGCGCGCGAGCATCACGCCAAAGCCGCCGATGCTGCCCAGCACGAACGCAAGCGCGGACAACGCGAGGGTCCACCAGATCGAATGTACCAAATAGAACAAATGTGCCGAAGTGAAGCCGCCGCTCATGCTGCACCTCCGGGAATCACGGTATCGATGCGGCCTTGATCGGGCGCCGGCTTCCCTGCTCGCTCGGCGGCCTTGCGCATGACCCGCTTGCGCTTGAACGCGACCTCGCCCACGGCCCACGCCGCAAGCTTGATCAAGAGCGACAACGCCAGATAAAGCAGTGCCACCACAATGTACGTCTCGAGCGAACGGAAGGTATCGGACTGGACGGTGTTCGCGGTCGCTGTCAGTTCTTCAGCCGAAATTTGCGACGCGATCGCAGACGCTTGCATCATCAGCAGAAACTGGCTGGTAAGCGCCGGATAAACCTTTTCGATGGACGGCTGTAGCATCACATGCCAGCCGATCCGCCAGCGCGACAACCCGAGGCATTCCGCCGCTTCGAGCTGGCCGCGCGGCACCGATTCAAGCCCTGCGCGAATGATCTCGGCCGCATAAGCGCCGATGTTGATGATCATCGCGAGCGCGGCTGCAGTGAACGTCGGCATGCGCACGCCGAAACTCGCGAGCCCGAAATACAGCAGGAAGACTTGTACGAGAAAGGGCGTGTTGCGCACGGCCTCGATATAAATCGAGCACACATGCGACAGAGGCCGGTTCGTGCCGCGCTTGGCGAACGCGACGAGCGTGCCGACAATCACGCCGAAAAATACCGCTACCGTTGTCATCTTCAGAGTGAGCCAGGCGCCTTTGAGGAACACCGGCCAGTAGGGAAGCAACGGACTGAAATCGAGATGGAAGTTCATCGCAGCAATGTCTTTGGTTAGTACGGACGCGGGCTTTGGCACGCTGCTCGCGCCCGCTTGCACTCTTCGCTTTGTTGCGCCAAGCGTATTTCAAAATCTTCGTACTGCCACAACACCCGGGCCCGCCGTTTTATTCAAACGGTCCGGTAGTGGTGAACGCCCCGCCCTGCAGCATTGCCACGGCGCTCCCGGGTGCGGGAGCTGGCTGCGCTTCGACCTTGGCGCGGAAGGGTTCCGACGAGTCCTGCGGCACGAACCCTAGCTTCTCGGCATAGCGGTTATCCCACCATGTGACCCTGTTGTCGGACATCCCATATACGACGGTGTGACCCACGTCCGGGGTGAGCAGGCTCCGTTGCAGCAGGTCGAGCAAGTCGTCGTAGCTGAGCCAGCTCGCCATCATGCGGCGGTCCTTCGGTTCCGGAAACGCCGATCCAATTCGAATGCTCACCGTCTCGATGCCATAGCGGTCGAAGTAGAACTGCGCCACGTCCTCGCCGAATGACTTCGACAAACCGTAGTAACCATCGGGGCGGCGCAGCGCGTGCGCATCGATCTTCTCGTCCTGCCGATAAAACCCCGTGACATGATTCGAGCTGGCGAAAATGATGCGCTTCACGCCGTGCTTGCGCGCCGCTTCGTAAAGGTTGTAGACGCCCTTGATATTGGCTTCGAGTACTTCCTCGAAGGGTCTTTCCACTGAGACCCCACCGAGGTGAATCACGGCGTCGCAGCCATCGACGAGTGCATCGACGGCTTGCTTGTCCGCCAGATCGCACGCGATGACCTCTTCGTTGGACGCGGCTTCGGACGGCAGCGCGGCCGCGAGATCCGAGACCCTGATGGTTTCTGCGAATGCCGCCACACGCGGGCGAATGACCTTGCCGACACCGCCGGCAGCGCCGGTCAGCAGCAGACGATCAAAAGGACGAATGTTGTCTTGGTTGGCCATGTGAGCCTGTCTCCATTAGCGCGGCTGAGCGGAGCTTGAAGAACTCCTGTTGCAATTGAATCAGCCGCCTCAATCATATTTCATTGTACGTTGTCATATGACTCCAGCGTGCATATAATCACTCGCATCCGTATTTGTCAACGATTCGAGAACATTATCCCAATCGAGGTGGCCGTGCTCAGATCGCCCAATGCACTGTTCGAACCATCGGGGCAGCCAGCCGCGCGACGAAGTCTGACAACTGAACTCGTCGATGCAATCCGTTTGCAGATCGAATCCGCCGAGTTGCGCGTGGGCGACAGGCTTTCGACCGAAGCGGAAATGGTCCAGCGTTTCAACGTGAGCCGAACGGTCGTGCGTGAGGCTTTATCCAAGTTGCAGGCTGCGGGGTTAGTAGAAACCCGACATGGCATTGGCACCTTCGTATGCGAAGCGCAGTCGCGCTCCCTCTTCCGGCTCGATCCCGAGGACTTGGCGGGTTCCATCGACGCCCTCGCCGTTCTTGAACTCCGGATCAGCCTGGAGACCGAAAGCGCGGGACTCGCTGCTGCGCGCCGCGATAAAAGCCAGATCGCCGAGATGCGGCGAGCGTTGGTCGAGTTCGAGCACAACGTGGGCAAAGCGACCGAGACCATTTCGCCCGATATCCGGTTTCATCTCGCGATTGCGAACGCTACGGGCAATCGCTATTTCGTGGAAATCCTGAAGCACCTCGGCATGCACATGATCCCGCGCACGCGGATCACACGAACGCAAATTCCGCCCGTGCAGTACGCCGAATACCTGACGCGCGTGAACCGCGAGCACGAGCAGATTTGCGATGCAATAGAACGTGGCGATGCCGATTCGGCGCGTACCGCGATGCGCCTTCACCTGATCAACAGCCGCGAGCGTTTGCGCCGCGCGAAAGAAAATAGCTGATGACGCTCAGCGTTTGAGCGGCGGCGCGACCGACGCACGATGCGTGACCGTCACAGGAAACTCGCGATAGATCGGGTACTCGGTGCCGTAGCATTCGTTCAGCAGCCACCGGACGGCGTTTTGCGTGAGGTCGGCCGTTGGAATATGTACTGATGTCAAACCCGGCGCAGAAAATGCGGCCGAGTAGTCATCGTCGTAACCCACTACGGACACATCGCGCGGCACCGAAATGCCCGCTTGCTGAAGGCACGACAATGCGCCGATCGCCATGGTGTCGTTGGCGCAGAACAAACCCGTGAAACGCTTCGTTGACGCGATCAGCAACCGCGCCGATTCATATCCGCCTTCAGGCGAGAAGTCGGACTCGATCATCTGCACGTCGCCTCGCTCGATGCCGCTGCGCGCCAGCTCTTCGAAAAATCCGGCTAGACGTGCCTGGTTATCGAAGGCCATGAACGGGCCTGAAATGACCGCTATTTCCTTGTGCCTGGCTTCGACCAGCGTCTTCGCCGCCAGCGTCCCGCCGCGATGATGATCCGGACAAAACGACGCTTCCGGCATCTGCGCAAAGTTGCGATTGAGAAACACCATCTTCGGATGCATGCGATGCAGCTTGACGAGGTCATCGTCATGCAGATCGTGACTCGTCACCACCACGCCGTCGCAATCGCGGCCGATCAGGAACTGCACGGCATCGACTGCCTGGTCGCGCGGGGAATCATCGCCGTAGCCTGTTGCCACGACCACATGCCTGTGGACCTTGCGCAGCTCGGTATCCGTCTGCTTCAGGATCGTGCCGTAGTACGGACCATGGAACGACGGCACGAAAATACCGATCATGCCGAGCGACTGCTGGGACAGCGCGCGCCCGATCGACGAAGGCCGGAAGTTGAGTTCGGCGATCGCGGCCTGCACGCGTGCGAGTGCATCGGCCGATACCGGTCCGCGACCGGAAATTGCCCGCGATGCCGTGGACATGCCCACGCCGGCGAGAACCGCGACGTCCTTCAGGGTTGCCACTATGACTCCATGATTTAAGCGCTATAACCGGTCGCCGCCGGTTTCATCGAAGAGGGAAATGCGTTCCTTCTGAATGGAAAAACCGGTGACTTCGTCGACTGCCGCCGTCGCGGATTCCTGCGCGATGGAAGCGATTTGGGCGCCATGATAATCGAGCCAAATTACCCGGTGGTTGCCCATGGGTTCGACGAGCGACACCGTGCCCCTGTGTTCGAACGCCGGATCGATCAAAACGTCCTCGGGTCGCACGCCGAGCACGCACGACTGATTTTCGCGCGGCGTTTTGACGAAGGGGTACGACGACACGTCCACATCCATGTGATCGTTCTGGAACTGGATGCCGCCGGCGTCGAAGTGAAGGGCGCCCTTGAGCAAGTTCATGCCCGGCGAGCCGAGGAAAGTCGCGACAAACAGGTTGTTCGGGCGCGCGTAGACTTCCGCGGGCGTGCCGATCTGCTGGATCACGCCGCCGCGCATCACGGCCATGCGGGTCGCAAGCGTCATGGCTTCGACCTGATCGTGCGTGACGTAGATCATCGTGGCGCCAAGACGCTTGTGCAGTTGCTTGAGCTCGCGCCTGAGTTCGGTGCGCAATTTGGCGTCGAGATTCGAGAGCGGTTCGTCGAAAAGAAACACATCTGCTTCACGCACGATCGCACGTCCGATCGCGACGCGTTGACGCTGTCCGCCGGACAACTGAGCCGGCCTTCGCTTCAATAACGGACCAAGCTGCAGCATCTCCGAAGCACGCGAGACGCGCCGTTCGATTTCAGCTTTTGGCGTCCCTGCAATCCGCAAACCGAACGACAAGTTGCGCTCCACGTTCATGGTCGGATAAAGCGCATACGACTGGAAAACAAGGGCGATACGACGATCCTTCGGGTCGGCCCAGGTCATATCCTGGCCACCGATTTCAATGCTGCCGCCGCTGACATCGATCAAGCCAGCAATGCTGTGAAGCAAGGTCGACTTGCCGCAACCCGACGGCCCGAGCAGCACCAGGAATTCGCCTGGCTCGACCTCCAGATCCAGTGATTCGATGATCGTATTGGCCCCGAGCTGGATCTCCAGATCGCGGATGGAAACATTCGATTTTCCTGCAGACATGACTGTAGACATAGATCGTCCTGGACTAACCCTTGACCGCACCGGAAGCAATGCCGCGGACGAACCAGCGACCCGAGACGAAGTAGATGGCAAGCGGCACCATGGACGTGAGAATGGTCGCTGCCATGTTGACGTTGTAGAGGCGCTCGCCGGTCGTGGTGTTGATGATGTTGTTGAGCTGCACGGTCATAGGCAGGTTCTTCGTTCCCGCGAACACGAGCCCCAGGATGAAGTCGTTCCAGATGCCCGTGACCTGCATGATGACCGCGACCACGATGATCGGCGTGGACATGGGCACCATCAGTTGCAGGAAGATGCGCCAGAAACCGCCGCCATCCACGCGCGCCGCCTGGAACAATTCGTGAGGCAAGGCCGCGTAGTAATTGCGGAATAGCAGCGTCATGACGGGCATGCCGAAGATCGTATGAATCAGCACGATACCCGGCAACGAGCTGAACAGATGCACGGTTGCCAGCACGCGTACCAGCGGATAAACCATCACTTGCACGGGAATGAACGCGCCCATCAGGAGGATCGCGAACAAGGTGCTTGCGCCGCGCGGCTTCCAGAATGAGAGCGCATAGCCGTTTACCGCGCCCACGAGAATGGACAGGATCGTACTGGGCACAACAATGCGAACCGAGTTCCAGAAGCCGACCTGAATACCCTGGCAATCAAGACCGGTACATGCGGACTGCCATGCTTCGCGCCATGCATCGAGCGTGAAGTGAACCGGGAATGCAAGGATGTTGCCCATGCGAATTTCGGCCATCGGCTTGACCGATGTCACGAGCATCACGTACAAAGGCAGCAGGAAAAACAACGCAGACGTCAGCAGGAACGCGTACACGCCAAGCCGCGCCGGAGAGAAACGCGGCTTGCGTCGAAGAGGCGGACGTAGTGTATTCATCGTGCATCCCTCAGCCGCAACGCGCGGCTGCGAACGTAGAAAACAGGCGCGAGAATCGCGAGCACGGTCACCAGCAAAACGATCGACGCCGCCGACGCAAGGCCCAGGTTCGCCCGTCCGAACAGATAGTCCATGATGAACTTCGCGGGCACTTCGCTCGCGGTGCCAGGACCGCCTTGCGTCATGGCGACGACTGCATCGTAGAGCTTGATCACCATCACGAACAGCAGGATGAACGCGGTCGAAATGGACGCGCCGAGCATCGGGATCACAATGCTCACATAGACGCGCCAACGCGGAATGCCGTCGATACGCGCGGCCTTCCAGATCTCTTCATCTATGCCGCGCAGTCCCGCAAGCAGCAATGCCATCACCAGGCCAGAGGCCTGCCATACGGTCGCGATCACGAGCGTATAGACGACCTTGTCCTGGTCGACGATCCAGTCAAAGCGCGCATGCGTGAAACCGAGCCGGTGCAGCACCTCCTGGATCCCGAGTTGCGGATTCAGTATCCATTGCCAGACAAGACCGGTCGCCACGAACGACATGGCATACGGATACAGGAACACCGTACGCAACGCGCCTTCGCCCACCACCTTCTGATCGATAAACACAGCCAGCAGCAACCCGATCGCAAGACACACGACGATAAACAACACGCCATAGATCACGATGTTCTGCAGCGACAGCATCCACCGGTCGTTGCTGAACAGACGCACATACTGCGAGACGCCCGCGAAGTTCGAGGACGCGAACGTACGCGAGTTCGTGAAGGACGTACGCAAGCTCCACAACATCGTGCCGAGGTACGCAAACACGACGGTCAACGCAAGCGGCACCAGCGCAATGTACGCAGCCAGGGGAAACCGCTTCCTCAGCGGTTTCTTCTTCGCGTGCCTTGCGGCAGGTTGCAGGGCTTTGTCGGCGGGAGTCACGGCCATCAGCTTTTCAGCCCGCTTGCAAAGGCCTTCTGCGCGTCCTCGACCGACTGGTTCTTGTTCCAGAAGTTGGTGATGACGTCCTGCAACGCGCCATTGATATCCGGCGGCGTCAGCATTTCCGGATTCGGCAGTTGCCGCGACTTGTCCTTCATGATCGCAATACCCATCTTTGCGCACATGTCGAGACTCGAATCATCGATGTCGGAACGGATCGGAATCGATCCCTTCTTCGCGCTGAACGCAACCTGCGCAGCCGGCGATGTCATCACGGTCGCAAGCAGCTTTTGCGCCTTGATCGCGTTGGCATCGTCGGTCTTGGGGAACACGAATGCATCGCCTGCAACCAGATACGGCGAATGCGGACCGAAGCCCGGGAAGCAGCCGAAGTCCTTTCCTGCAGATTGTTTCGCCGCGACGAACTCGCCCTTCGCCCAGTCGCCCATGATCTGGACACCGGCCTTGCCCGAGATCACCAGCGCCGTTGCGTCGTTCCAGTTGCGTCCCGGCGAACCCGGGTCGATGTAGTTATGCAGCCGCTTGAACTGCGTCAGCACTTTCTTGAAGGCATCGGATTTGACCGCGTTGACATCGCGATCGCGATAGATCTTCAAATACAGATCAGGGCCGCCGACATCGGCGAAAACGGCATCGAAGGTGATCTTCTCCTGCCAGGCCTGACCACCCAGCGCAAGCGGGATGATGCCGGCTGCTTTCAGCTTGTCGAGGTCCGCGATGAATTCATCGTACGTGGCGGGCTCTTTCGTGATGCCGGCCTTCTGGAACGCGGGCTTCGAATAGAAGAACCATGCCGGCATATGGATGTCGACAGGCGCCGCGTAGTAGTGACCGTTCGACTTGATACTCTCGATGATCGATGGCGGGAAGTTCTTGTCCCAGTTCTCCTTGGCGGCGACATCGTCAACGTTGTTCAGCAGGCCTTGATCGATGATGTCGTGGAATTGCTTTGATGTATTGAACTGGGCGGCCGTTGGCGGATCTCCGCCCATGATGCGGTTCAGCGCGGTCGAGCGCGCCTGGTCGGCGCCGGCCACCGCGTTGTCAACCCAAAGGCCGCCGGCCTTGTTGTAGGCATCGGCGAATTGCTTGATGGCGGCTGATTCGCCACCTGACGTCCACCAGTGGACCACGGTGGCTTTCAACGGATCGGCGTGCGCCGCGCTCGTGGCCGCGACGGCCGCAATGACGCTGACAACCAACTTCTTCATGCGGTTCATTGAGTCTCCTCCGGGCTGTCTCGCCCATGTGGTCCAACGGAATCTGCATCGATGCTGTGCTTAGGATTACTTACGCACGGGCGTTACGCTCCTCGAGGAACTTCGCGATGAGTTCGGCGCTGCGTTTGAACGTGCGCTTCTGCGTCTTGTAGTCCACATGAACCACGCCGAACCGACGCTCGTAACCAAAGGCCCACTCGAAGTTATCCATCAGCGACCAGATGAAATAACCGCGCACGTCCACCCCCGCCTTGATCGCGCTGTCGACTGCGGCGAGGTGGCGTTTCAGGAACGAGATGCGTTGCTCGTCGTTCACCTGGCCATCGATCACCTGGTCATCCGACGCCATGCCGTTCTCCGTGATGTAGATTGGCGGCAACGACGGATAGGTCTTGTGGAATCCGATCAGCAGGTCGCGCAGTCCATCGGGATAGACTTCCCAGCCCATTTGCGTGCGCTCGACACCTTGCAACGGCACTTCGGTGAAGCCATGCGCGCCATCGCTTTTTACGTTGCTGCGGAAGTAGTAGTTGATGCCAAGGAAATCCAGCGGTGCGCCGATGGTCTCCATGTCGCCATCGAGGACCAGCGGTTCAGTACCGGGCCACAGTTCGAAAAGATCTTTCGGATAGGACTTCTTCAAGAGCGGATCGAGCACCCAGGCGTTGTGCTGGGCTTCGAACAGGTGAGCGGCGTGTTTGTCGGCAGCGCTGTCAGTTTCGGCCGAGCTTTTCCCCATGTTCGCAACGATCCCTTTCAGCGAGCCGGGATCGTTTGCGCGCAGCACCTCGACGGCCTTGCCGTGCGCGAGCAGCAAGTGATGCATCGCCTGGCATGCGTATCGGCCGTTGGCCAGGCCCGGCGCATGATGGCCGTTGCCGTAGCCGAGGAACGCGGAGCACCACGGTTCGTTGAGCGTGGCCCATGCATCGACCTGGCCCTTGAGTTCGCGGCTCATCAAGTCCGCGTATTCCGCAAACCGATAAACAATGTCGCGATTCAACCAGCCGCCGCGATCTTCGAGATACTGCGGCAGGTCCCAGTGATACAGCGTGACGAAGACCTTGAGCCCCTTCTCTTTCAGGCGCCCGACCAGCTTCTTGTAGAAATCGATGCCCTTCCGGTTCGGCTGCCCCGCTTCGTCCATCACGCGCGGCCATGCAATCGAGAGCCTGTAGCCGTCGACATTGAGCGCCGACAGCAGATCGAGGTCCGCTTCCCAACGATGATAGTGATCGCATGCCACTGCGCCGGTGTCGCCGGCGAGCACCTTGCCGGGCGTGGCGGAAAACGTGTCCCAGATCGATGGAAGCCGGCCGTCTTCATCAACGGCGCCTTCGATCTGGTACGAGGCAGTCGCGGCGCCGAGGAGGAAATCTCGCCGCCAGAGGGCGGAATCGGCGGGTGGGGAAAACGGATCGCTGGAAATAACGGATGCGTCAGATGCCACGGAAACTCCTGTAGATCGGTGGAGTGGAAGCGCTTCCACAAGCGCTTGCGAACGATAGCAGCGCCGATTAAACAGGGACAATCCGGGTTTGTATGGATGCGAGGGGGAAGTGCGGGGAAGAGTCCGGATGAAGGTGAGCAGCGCAGGTCGTTGGTGATAAGGTGGCCTGCATCAGCCACATTAACATTCACATCACAGCGCGTAGGGCACGCGCACACCAGGTTGATCTGGCGAAAAATCTTTCGTGTTGCGTGAGACTAGCAGCAGCGAATGCGCTTGTGCCGATGCCCAAACGATCGCGTCCGGAAGTTTCACACGATATTTCTGACGGAGCTCGACCGCCCGCGCCGCGATCTTTTCGTCGATGGCAATGACACGAAATGTGTTGAGCCACGCACGAAGCTTTTCCTCGCTGTCAGGCGCAGCACCAACCATGATTTCCATCCACGTGATCAGGCTGATTGCTTTTGACTCGTAACGGGTCATTTCGGTCTTGGCCGCGTCGATCCGGTTCAGATAGTCAATGAGGATGCAAGTGTCGAATAAAGCGTTCACCATTCGGACCGCAGCCTCTCTTGGTACGCCAAACCATCCGCTTTCGTGTTCTCCCATAGGCCGAAAACGTCCGTAGCGAGAGCTGGCTTGCGCCGCGCAATGTACGAATCAAGCGCGTCGCGAATAACAGCAGCGCGCGCTCGTTTGTCCACTTCAGCAATTTGCGTTATATCGCTCAACTGCATGTCGGTTAAGTCAACAAGAATTCGGCTCATGATCATTCCCATATATGATATCTACATCATATATCACCCTGCGCCGAGAAGCAAGTTGCGCGATGCGGCTTCATATCGTCGCCACCGATCCCAAGTCCACCCGATAATTACTGCCGTTCACAAAACTCGCGCGCTCGGAGCACAGGAACACAACAACCGCCGCCACCTCCTCCGCTTTCTCGCGCCGTTTCAACTCCATGAACGGGCGCTCTTCATCGAGGAAACTTTTGACGGCGTCGTCGAAACTCGTACCGTTTTCCATTGCGCGCTTGGCCATCATCGCGTCGGTCATGGGCGTTGCAATGAACGCCGGCGACACCGCGTTCACGAGCACGCCCTCCCTCGCATACGTTTTCGACAACCCTTTCGCGAGGCTCAGTACACCCGCCTTGGCGGCGCAATACGGCAGCTCGTCCACATAGGGCTGCACGGCATCCTCGGAGGCGAGCAACACAATCCGCCCCCACCCGCTCCCCCGCATTTCATCGATAAACGCGCGCACCAGGCGCACCGGCGACATCAGGTCCGTATTCAGCGTACCGATCCAGCCTTGCTCATCGATCTCGTGGAACATCCCGGTCGCCCCCGTCACGCCGGCAGCGTTCACGAGAATCTGCGGCACGCCCACTTCGCCGAGCACGCGCCTTTTTAGCAATGCAACCGCGGCCGGGTCAGTCAGGTCGGCCGCGAACGCGCGCACACCGTGACCGAGCTTTCGCGCGGCTTCGTCGAGTGAGGATTGATTTTTGTCGGTGATGACAACCTGGACGCCTTCGGCCAGCAATTGATCGGCGGTGCTGAAACCGATGCCCGAATCTGCGCCGGTGATCAGCGCAATACGTCCGTTGATACCAAGATCCATGGTGCTCTCCCGTTCCCGCTGAACGCGTTCGCCAGTGGCGACTGTCCGTCAGCGCAGCACGAGGGATTCAGCAAAAACGGTGCCTCTGGAAAACCTTATCCGGCGCACTTCACAGGAATTCGCGCGACAAAACGCGTCCCCGCATCTGTGGACGAACTCACCGAAAGCGTCCCGCCGTGTGCCTTGACGATCTGCGAACAGATGTATAGCCCCAAGCCCAGGCCGCCGCTCGGCTGACTGGTCGAGGACCGCCAGTACGGCTCGAAAACCTTTGCGAGTTCGTCGAGCGCAATGGGATGGCCCCCGTTTGCAACGCTGATGACCAGATCGTCGGTATGAATTGCAGCATCGACGTGCACCGGCTGTTCCGGCGCGCCATGAGTCAGCGCGTTGGCAAGCAGGTTCGACAACAACTGCTGCACGCGGCCCCGGTCGCAATCGATACTGCCATCCACGTCGATATGTTCCAGCACAATGCGCCCGGGGTTCGCCGTGCGCAATTCCGCGACGACATCGGCAAGCGCATCGGACATGTCACTGGCAGGAGACAGCGTCACGCCCAGTCCGCCGCCAAGCCGCCCTCGCGCGAAGTCGAGGACGTCGTCGATCAGCCGCGACATGCGTTTGGTCGTTGCACGCAGGCGCGTCCCCAGCGACACAATAGCCGGGTCGTCACGGCGCGCCAGCAACTCTGCGGTCGCGCCAACAGCCGCCAGCGGGTTGCGCAGATCGTGACCAAGCACTGCGATGAACTGCTCGCGTAACTCTGCGGTCGCGCGTTCGTCGAGAAGCGCGGCTTCGGTCGCCGAACGCTCTTTTTCGCTCTCGAGCTGCAATGCAATCAGCTCGGCGAAGAGCGTGAACATGGTGAGCGTACGGGTGTCCGACACCACCGCCGGACGCGGATCGATCGCACAAAGGTTGCCAAAATATTCACCATTCGGCAGGATGATCGGCACCGAGATATAACTTTCGATGTTATAGATACGCGGCGTATGGTGGTTCTGGTAAAGCGGATCGGTGCTCGCGTGGTCGACCGTGATCGGGGCGCGCAGCGCCCTTGACTCGCTGCAAAGCGTGGTGTGAACGTCGAGCTGGCCGCCCGCCACGAGACCGAATTGAATCGTGTCGTGAACGGCGCACGCGGTCCAGGTTCCTTCGGTGACGCGCGCGACCGCCGCGAATCCGAGACCGGTGTTTTTACAGATTACGCTCAGCATGGATGGCACTGCGCCGATGCGCGCCACCGCAGCTACGTCGCGGGCGATATCTTCGTCGCGATCACTCATGGACGCGCGTTAAGGTAATAAAGAGCTGCATGGGGTTCAAAATTTGGCTTCGGGTTTCCGGAAAAATCGACATTACCATGTGCTGCACGATACAACATGTCGGGCCAATCTGACCGTTTTGCGAGTACCACTAGGGTAAAAATCATTGATGTTTCCGCACTCAATCTCATACAAAGAAGACCAATGACCGGAGCAGTCCTTTCCAAGTCGCCCACGGGCATTTCGGGTTTCGACGACGTGACCCTTGGCGGCTTGCCTCACGGCCGTCCCACCCTGATGTGCGGCGCAGCCGGTTGCGGCAAGACCCTTTTTGCAATGACCTTCCTGGCCGAAGGCGTTCTCAAGTACGGCGAACACGGCGTGCTGGTCAGTTTCGAGGAATCGGCGGAGGATTTGGCGGCCAACGTCGCGTCGCTCGGATACGACGTGAACGCCCTGATCGAGCAAAAAAAACTTGCCATCGATCACGTGAAGATCGACCCGACGGTCATCGAGGAAACCGGCGATTACGACCTCGAAGGCCTGTTCGTGCGCCTCGATTACGCCATCCGGAGCGTGAACGCCAAGCGCGTGGTGCTCGACACGCTCGAAGCGCTGTTCGCGAGTTTCCCGAATCCCGTTCTGCTGCGCGCGGAGTTGCGGCGGTTGTTCGACTGGCTGAAGGAGCGCGATGTCACTGCAATCGTGACGGCCGAACGCGGCGCGGGCGGCCCGGGGCAGCTCACGCGCCATGGCATCGAGGAATATGTTTCCGACTGCGTGATCCTGCTCGATAACCGCGTCGAAAACCAGGTCAGCACGCGACGCCTGAGAATCGTCAAATATCGCGGTTCGGCGCATGGAACGAACGAATACCCCTTCCTCATCGATACCACCGGCATCAGCGTGCTGCCCATCACATCGGCGGGCCTGTCGCACGTCACGTCGAACGAAACCACTTCCACGGGCATCGACGACCTGGACGGCATGCTGGGCGCGGGCGGCTATTTCGTGGGTTCGAGCGTGCTGGTTTCGGGGCTCGCCGGCACCGGCAAGACCACGTTCGCCGCCAAGTTCGTGGAAGCGCGCTGCGCGCTCGGTGAGCGCACACTCTGGTTCGCCTTCGAGGAGTCGCCCGAGCAGATCGTGCGCAACATGCATTCCGTGGGCTTGGATCTTGCGCAGTACCTGGGGAAGTCTCTGCGGATCGAATCGGCGCGCCCGAGTTTCTTCGGGCTGGAAATGCATCTTGCGCGAATGGCGCGGGACATCGAATTGTTCAAGCCGACCGCCGTGGTCGTCGACCCGATTTCCGCGTTGCGCGGCGTCGACGCGGAAGTGCATGCGACGCTGCTGCGGCTCGTCGACCTGCTCAAGGCGCACGGAATCACTGCAATTTTTACTAGTTTGACGAGCACCGATCAGGCGTCGAGCGTCGACGACCGCAGCATTTCGTCGCTGATGGACACATGGATCTCGTTGTCGCACATGGAAACGAATGGCGAGCGCAACCGGCTCGTGTACGTGCTGAAGTCGCGCGGCATGGATCACTCCAACCAGGTTCGCGAATACAAGATCAGCAACGAAGGAATCGCCATGGTGCCGGCTTATGTAGGAGCGCGAGGCGTGCTGACCGGTTCAGCGCGGCTTGCGCAGGAAGTTCAGGAGCGCGATGAAATCGCCGCGCGGGAAGAAGCCGTGCAGCAAAAAGTGCGTGAACTCGCGCGACGCCGCAAAGTGGTGGAACTGCAGGTTGCCGAGCTGCAATCGACGCTGGAAGCCGAAGCGGCGGAACTCGAGGCGCTGATTACGCAGCGCGACGAGCGCGAACGCACCCGCGACGCGGATCGTGTGGACATGGCGCGGGTCAGGCGGTCCAAGCAATGACCGACCATGAACCGTCCCCGGATGCCGAGTCTTACCTGTTGCGCCTGTACGTGGCCGGGGAAACGCCGAAATCGCTCGCCGCAATCCGCAACCTGCGCGCATTTTGCGCAACGCATCTGGCCGGGAAATTTTCCATCGAAGTCATCGATTTGCGCGTGAATCCGCAACTCGCCGCCGCCGATCAGATCCTCGCCATTCCCACCGTCGTGCGACATTTGCCGTCGCCGCTTAAAAAAGTCATCGGCGATCTCTCCGATACCGAACGCGTGCTCGTCGGTCTCGACCTTCGTCCGGGGATAGGCTCATGAACGCAAGTCCTGCCGGCGCGGACAGCGGGCTTTCGTCGACAGGGCCGCCATCGGCCCAGCTTGTGCTGCGCCTTTACGTCACGGGGAACACGCACCGCTCCACGCGCGCCGTGGAGAACGCCCGGCGTTTGCTCGAGGTCTACGCGGCGGGACGTTTCGAGCTTGAAGTCATCGATATCTATGTGCATCCCGAAGCGGCCATCGCCGCGCAGATCATCGCCGCGCCGACGCTGGTGAAGCTCAATCCCGGACCGCTGCGCCGGGTGATCGGCGACTTGTCGGACTCGAACAAGGTGCTCGCTGCGCTCGGCCTGAATGCATTCGACACCGCTGGCGCCGCGCCCCCCGCGCCCGAGAGCGCTTCCATCAAACCTTGACGCGCATGCCCGATCAATTCCGCGACCCACCCGTTGTATCGTCACTGGACACTGCGTCCATAGAAGAACTGCGCGAGCGGCTGCGCGAAGCGGAAGACACGCTCGACGCCATCCGCAGCGGCGCGGTGGATGCGGTGGTCGTCGGCAGCGACGAGGACAGGCGCATCTATACGCTCGAAAGTGCGGACCGGCCGTATCGTGTGCTGGTAGAGCAGATGCAGGAAGGCGCGGTCATGCTTTCCGGCGACGGCACGATCCTCTACGCCAACGAACGCGCCGTGCAGTTGCTCGACCGCGAAGTGGAGCATGTGGTCGGCCATGCCTTCAGCGCGTTTGTGCTTGAAGGACAACACGTACGGCTTGTCGAATTGCTGCAGGAAAGTGCGACCGGTCCCGCTCGCGACGAACTCACGGTGTTGTCAGCGAGCGGCGAAACGCCGGTGTATTGCAGCTTCAAGGCGCTCGATGCCGAACGGGACCGCGACCGCCTGATTTGCGGCGTGATCTCCGACTTGTCCCAGCAGCGGCAGATGGAAGCGCGGTTGCACCAGGCGCAGAAAATGGAAGCGGTCGGACAGTTGACGGGCGGTCTTGCGCACGACTTCAACAACCTGCTGCAAGCCATTCACGGCAATCTCGAACTGGTGAAACGCGTGCCGGCCGATTCCGAGCGCGTGCTTCGCTGGACCGACAATGCCATGCGCGCGGTGAGCCGCGGCGCGAAGCTGACCGCGCAACTGCTGGCGTTTTCGCGCTCGCAGAAGCTCGAACTGAAAGCGGTTGCGCTCGCGCAGCTCGTGCACGGCATGGCGGATCTTTTCGATCGCACGCTGGGTCCATCGGTCGATCTGAGGCTGGAACTCACCGACGAACACACGCTTGTCATCGCGGACGCAACGCAGCTCGAGCTCGCGCTCCTCAACCTCGCGATCAACGCCCGTGACGCCATGCCGTCGGGCGGCTTGCTGCGCATTGGGACGGTTTCGAAGACGATCACGGACGACGCCGATCTGGCCGATGGCGACTACGTGGAACTGAGCGTGGCCGACACCGGCACGGGCATGCCCGCCGATGTCGCCGCGCGCGCCTTCGAACCGTTTTTCACGACCAAGGAAGTCGGCGCGGGTACGGGGCTCGGACTGGCGCAGGTGTACGGGATCTGCCGGCAAGCGGGCGGCCATGCGCGTATTGACAGCAGTCCGCGCGGCACGCGCGTGTCGCTGTTCCTGCGCCGTTCGCCTGAAGCGCAGGCGGCGCCAGACCCATCGGCGGCGCTGATCGTCCAGGCCAGCAACGCCGGCGCGCCGCGCATCCTCGTAGTCGATGACGACCCGGATGTTCGCGCGTTCATGGTCGAGACGCTGGTGTCGCTCGGGTATCGGGTCGAGTCCGCGGCGAGCGGGCGCGCGGCGCTGCACATGATGGCCGAAGCACAGCCCGACTTGCTGGTGCTCGATTTCGCGATGCCGCATCTCGACGGCGCGGCAGTGGCGAAACTCGCGCGTGAGAAAGGCTATGCCATGCCGATTGTGTTTGCCAGCGGCTACGCGGACAGCTCGGCGCTCGATGCCGCGATGGGCACCAACATTTCGCTGTTGCGCAAGCCCTTCTCGATTGCGCGTTTGTCGGCGGCGGTCGCCGCGGCGTTGTCGCTGGAACGCTGATTCAGTTCACCAGCGGCGCGATGCCGATGGTATGGCCACGTTCGCAAGCACAGGGGCAATTGCTTCTTCGATGCCGGTATCGCCCCTTTGCCGCGCGTGCTCGGATTCCTCGGCAAGCCGGTTCACTTCCCATTCGCGCTGCCATTGCTCGACTTCCTGACGCCGTTCGATGGCGAGCCGCGCCTCCTCTTCCTCGTCGATCCACGCAGAGAACGTGGAGAATGCGCGTTCCATCGCTTCGTAATGGGCCGCCGGGCCGAAGACCGTGAACAGCAAACGCTCGCCGTGTCCGGGATGGGTCCAGTAGATCGCGAGTTCCTGATCGGCAACGGCGTCCGCTTTCGTGTATCGCGCGGCATGTCCGCTCGATACTGTTTCTGCCGCCGCTGCCGGCGCGAAATCGTTCCAGCGCATCATCTCTTCTTTCGATGCTACGAACTTTGGCGTCTGCGGTTTTTCATCGCGCGCGACGCGTTCCTTCGCCACGACCTTGACCGGCCAGTCGAAGCTGCCCGAACGCAGGCGCTGGAACTCGCCCGGAGCATCGCTGGAAATGAATTCCTTCGATACCCGGTTCACGTTCAGCGTGCGCGAAGCCAGCCGCAACATCAGATCGACGCCGCCGCCGAGCACGCGGATACGGCGTTCGTCCTCGCGGATTTCGGCGACGCACGGCGACGACGCCGGCGACTCGCGCCGGTCGTCCATATAGCCATGCACCCAAAGCACCGCCAGCACGAGCAACGATACCGCGACCGCAACGTCGGTCTGCGGCGCGAGCGCGAGCCCGGCAAACAGCATGGCGATAGCCACGGCGAATATGCTGATCTTCATGAACCGCCCAAGGGCGGAATCAGCCTGGAAGAAGGCAAGCAACCACATTGGATTTTCCCGGATCTTTTCTTTGTTTTGACTTCATATCCGC
The DNA here is from genome assembly GCF_001577465.1 of Burkholderia sp. PAMC 28687. Classification (NCBI taxonomy): domain Bacteria; kingdom Pseudomonadati; phylum Pseudomonadota; class Betaproteobacteria; order Burkholderiales; family Burkholderiaceae; genus Burkholderia; species Burkholderia sp. PAMC 28687. The sequence goes on along the minus strand of NZ_CP014507.1, from coordinate 598,528 downwards.
AGCCGGCATGCACGAAGGGTCTGGCTTCGCCCGGCCTGCGAAATGCACGATGCCTCGCAGAACACTGGATAACACTTCAAGGAAACGCTGCGGAAACCCCCGTTGCCGCAGCGCCCCTTTCTCTCACACACACGACCCCACCAGTTTCAGCAATGAATGATGCACGCGGCCTACTGCACCGCCCTCTCATTGCGTCCGCCTTTTCCACCCATTCCGTTTGCGACTTTCAGTACATGCCTACAAATGCCTTTGCTTTCGACTTCGCTTCGTTCACGCGCGCAGTTCGCGCACGAGCGCGGCCGTTTCTGCGCCGATGCTGCGAGCGTCTTGCGCGTCGCGCCTGCGTCGCGCATTCGTAGACGTGCGGATGCTCGTGACGCCGCTGGCTAAACACCTTGCGCGCGCTTCCGTCGGCGTACAGCCAAACCGTTCCTTGAAAGCGCGATTGAACGTCGATTCGCTCATGAAGCCGACCGCACAGGCGATGGCACCAATCAGATCGCGGGTGTGCATCGGCGATTCGAGGCGGCGCATGGCTTCGTCGAGCCGGCGCGCGCGCACGTAGTCGGCCACGCCGCCCATCGGTTCGAAGAGCGCGTACAACGCCGTACGCGATACCTTCAATGTGTCCCGCAAGCGCGCCGGACCGAGATCGGGATCGGCGAGATTGCCTTCTATGTAACTGAGCGCCTGCGCCCGGACCATGGGCGTGAGGCGTGGGTCGCCGGACTCCTCGCGGCGCTCGGCGCGGCGCAGCACGCACGCGGCCAGGAAATCGAGCGTGGCTTCGCCGGCGACGCTCGATTCTTCGTCGTCCATCGATGCAGCCACGTTCGCGAGACTGCGCACGTGCGATGCAACCAGCCGTCCGATCGGGTCGGTGGCTTCCCATGACAAACCATGCATCCGCAGCAGTCCGCCGGTGCGCCGGTCGATTGCCTGGCGCGGAATCATCAGCGTCAGCATGGGCGCATCGCGGCTGATGCCGATGTTTTCGACTGCCAGATCGCGCACGACCACGGAGCCGAGCGAGACTTCATGCGTATCGCGGCCGAACGTGGACAACAACCTGCCGTCGAGCAGGCAATGAACCAGGTAGTGGTCGACGCCCGAGGTCGCAATCTTGCGCTTCGTGCGCTGGAACGCGACTTCGCCGTGCGTGATGTGAGACGTGAGCAGCATGCCGCCGAGCGTCCAGCTTTCTTGGCTGGCCCTGAACGGGGTGACCGGCGTCTTCGGGCGCTGGATCTCGAACATGGCGTCGAGTCCCTCGCGCCAGATTTCCTCGGCATCGTTTTCCGCGAAATCGGCGCTGTCGAACTTGAGGATCAGTGGCATCGCTTTACTCTGCCTTTTTTATTAACCTGGCTGACTTTATATACCGGACCGGCAACAGTTTTGAAATAAAGCTGATTACCGGATGTTTCCTTTCGTTCAGGATGATTACCCGGTAACTCCGCACTTATTATCGGCTTTCGGCTGTAAAACTTTAGCGCGCGTTTAAAACGGCGGGATGACGAACGTGGAATTGAAAGTCACGCAAAAGCACGCTGCAGCGCGCGCTGCAGGCTTTAAAAACCGAATCGAATCAAGATCCCGATAAAACCGGCATCCGATCGAAACTGCGCCGCACGAGATGCCATCGAACGCGTTCTTGCGATTCGTGATCGAGTTCTGTCAGAAAGCGCGTTTTCCCGGCAATAACGGCGCCCACCGGCACGCCATCACGATAAAGCACGCGATTACCCGGAATGGCGGGGACTTTCTCGCCCGGCAATAACGTTCCCGCGAGATTCAGCGGATCGACGGCGCTGATGGCGATCAGGCTGCCATCGGCGGGACGGTTGCGCATGTCGCGCAGAAGCGGCACGGCATCGGGCAATGCAAATTGTTCACCCGACAAGCCGGCGACAAAACGGCCGCCGCGAATCTCGCCGCGCGCTTCCAGGCGGTGGAACACCCGCAGCAGGTCGCGCCACGGCGGCAGCCAGTCGGCCTCACGGTCGAGCAGACGCCAGAAGACGACGCCGTATCGGCGCAGCAGGATCATGGCGACGTGTTCCAGTGCATCTCCCGGTGCGCCGTCGCTTTGCGGGCGGCGCAGCAACGCCCAGCGTCCCGCGTCATCCATCCCGCCTATGAAACGCCCTCCCCGCCTTGGCCGGCGGCTGGAGAATGCGTTGCGCCGCGAGGCCGGCGCGAGCAATGCGCGCAAGCCGGCGAAACTATCGGCGTTGACCAGTCCCATCGATACCAGTTCGCCCAGCGCCGTCTCGAGTTCGGTGTCGAGCAGGCGGACATCGGAGCGCAGCTCGTCGAAGAACATGGCGCCGTGTTGTGTGAGCGCGTCGAAGACCATTTGCGCACGCGATGACGGCTCGGGCGACTGGACCGGCTGCATCAACGCATTCCACGCCGGCAGGTTGCGGCGCGGCAGCAGGACGATAGGCGTGGTGCGCACCGGTCCGCCCGAGCTGCGCGAGCGTATGCCCGGACGGCTCCAGACCACCTTGCCGGCGCGGCAGAGGTCGTCGAGCCAGGACATCGAATATTCGCCGAGACGCGCGGGCAGGATCTCGTCCTCCCATGCCACCGCCGGGGCTTCATAACCCTCGAGCTGCTCGATGACCGACATCAGCGCGTCATGGCCGTCGGCATGCGGATCGGCTCTGGAATCCGCGCTCAAATGCTGCCAGTCGAACTGGAAGCGCATGAAATCCTGCAACTCGACCGGTTCGATCTCGCGACGCAGGCGGCGCACGGTGTAACGGTGGATACGAGCGAGCAGATGACGCTCGCACCATTCTTCTTCCGTGGCGCCCGGCGTGAAGCGGCCGCGCATGACATTTCCCTCGGCTTCGAGACGCGTCAGCGCGAGCGCCACCGGCGACGCCGGGACCACGAGCGCGCGTGCGATTACCGCGACGGGCAGCGGACCAAAACCGCTCAGCCGCGCGCGTATGATTTCAACGAGCGCATCGTCTTCTGTCCAGGCGTCGTCGAAGCCCTGCAGCGGTTTCAAAGGCGGTTGCATCGATGCGACCGGATGGATCGCGCGCACGCATGTGAGACGTTCGACCGGCACCCACAACCCCTCCTTCGATGCCACCTGGAAACGCGTCGCACGGCCCGACTGCGCCAACGCGGTCAGCCATGCAGGCCAGCCTTCGTTGGCGTCTGCCTCGGCGTCCGTGATGCACGCAAGCGTTGACAGCGCTTCATGCATTTCATCGGCGTTACGCACCGACGGCCACGCTTCCTCGCGCACGCCCGCGATGGCGTCGGCATCGAGCGCGCCGAGATCGTCGGCGGAATCGGGATCGGTCCAGCGGCGGGCCAGTACGGCTTGCGTGCGGCGTTCCTCGATCGGGGCATCGTCGAGAAAGGCGTACGGACGCGCCGATAAAACCTCCGCCGCCAGCGGCGACGGCGCGGGCAGATCGCGCGTGACTAGCCTGATATCGCCACTTTCGATACGCCGCAGCAACGCCAGCCACGCATCGCAATCCATGGCGTCGTGCAGGCAGTCGTCAATCGTCTGGTCCACCAGCGGGTGATGCGGCACCTCGCGCTCGCCCACCACGTTTTCGATGCACGCCGCCTGGTCCGGAAACACGGCTGCAAGCAGGTCCTCACTTTTCATCCGTTGCAGTTGCGGCGCAACGCGTCTGCCTCCGGCATAACGCGGCAACGCCAGCGCGTTGGTCGCGTTCCAGCGCCAGCGCACGCCGAAAAGCGGCGCGTCGAGCAGCGCCTGGATCAGCACATGTTCCGCCGTGGCCGGACGCAGATAACGCCAGACTTCATCGAGTGGGAAGCTGTGGCCGCCCGTCAGCGACAAGACGATCGCGTCCTCAGTGGCCGCCGCCTGCAACTCGAAGTTGAATGTGCGGCAAAAACGCTTTCGCAGCGCGAGTCCCCACGCACGGTTGACGCGGCTGCCGAACGGCGTGTGAATGACGAGCTGCGTGCCGCCGGAGGCATCGAAGAAACGTTCCATCACGAGCGTATCCTGTGTCGGCAAGACGGATAGCGCAGCACGCGACCGAGCCAGGTATTCGATGATCTGCCGTGCCGCTGCCTCTCCAATGCCCGTGGTTTCATCGAGCTTGGCGATCGTTTCTGCAACCGTAGATGAGCCGAGCCACGTATCCACTTGCTGATGCAAGCGCGCTATCGCAGCCGAGAGCTCATCGCTGCGTCCGGGCGCTTCGCCAAGCCAGAACGGAATGTTCGGCGGCTGACCATGTGCGTCTTCCACGCGGACCCGCCCGCCTTCCACACGCAGGATCTTGTACGACGCGTTGCCGAGCTGGAACACATCGCCGGCAAGACTTTCGACCGCGAAATCTTCGTTGACCGTGCCGATCTGCAAGCCTTGCGGTTCAAGCAGGACCGCGAAGTCCGCGTTGTCGGGAATCGCGCCGCCGGACGTGACAGCGGTCAGGCGCCCGCCGCGCCGGCCGCGCACCGTATGCGTCACCGCATCGCGATGCACATAAGCTCCGCGCACGCCGGTTCGTCCCGTGTAGCCTTCGGCGAGCATCCGCAACACCGCATCGTATTGCGCGCGTTCGAGCGAGGCGTACGGCATTGCGCGGCGCACGAGCGCGAAGAACGCGTCCTCATGCCATTCGCGGCTCGCGACTTCGGCGGCGATCTGCTGCGCGAGGACATCGAGCGGCGCGTTCGGGATATGCAACGCATCGAGTTCGCCACGGGCGACGCAATCGAGCAACGCCGCGCATTCGATCAGGTCGTCGCGCGACTCGGGGAAGAGCCGTCCTTTTGGCGTGCCGCCGACCTGATGCCCCGAACGCCCGACGCGCTGCAAAAAGCCGCCGATCGACCCCGGCGAGCCGAGCTGGCAAACCAGCTCCACATCGCCAATATCGATACCCAGTTCCAGCGATGCCGTCGCGATCAGCACTTGCAACTCGCCGCGCTTCAGGCGCTGCTCGGCATCGAGCCGCTGCTCCTTCGCAAGACTGCCGTGATGCGCGGCGACCGCGGTCTTGCCGAGCCGCTCGGTGAGATGGCGCGCGACGCGCTCGGCCATGCGGCGCGTATTCACGAACACGAGCGTAGTGCTGTGCATGCCGACGAGTTCGGCGAGCCGGTCGTAGACACGCTCGCGCACGTCATTCGACATGATGGCGTCGAGCGGCACGGGCGGCAGTTCCAGCGCGAGGTCGCGTTTGCGGACGTGGCCGACATCGACAATGGAACACGGCCGGTTGCCCGTCAGGAACTTCGCGACGAGTTCGATCGGCTTTTGTGTCGCCGATAACCCGACCCGCACCGGCGTCTCCTGCCGCCGCTCCATGCACAGTGCGTCGAGCCGCTCGAGGCTCAGCGAAAGATGCGCGCCGCGCTTGTTCCCGGCGACCGCATGGATTTCATCGATGATCACCGTGCGGACCGTCGACAACATCGAGCGTCCGGAATCCGAACCCAGTAGCACGTAGAGAGATTCCGGCGTGGTGACGAGGATATGCGGCGGCCGCTTCCTGACAGCGTTGCGTTCCTTTTGCGTGGTGTCGCCGGTGCGCACGGCCGCGCGAATTTCAACCGGCGGCAGGCCGAGCCGTTCCAGTTCCGCCGAGATCCCGGCGAGCGGGTCTTCGAGATTCACGCGGATATCGTTGGAAAGCGCCTTCAGCGGCGAGACGTAGACCACGGAGGTCTCGTCGGCCAACGGTTCCTTCACGCTTTCATGCACGAGCTGATCGATCGCCGCAAGGAACGCCGTCAATGTCTTGCCCGAACCGGTAGGTGCAGCGACAAGCGTCGAGCGCCCGGCTTTCAGCAGCGGCCACGCACGGGCCTGCGCCTCGGTGGGCGCGGGGAAATGCCGGTTGAACCAGTTCGCAACGGCGGGATGAAAGCCGGCGAGCGGTTTTGGAGTCATTTTCCTGGCTGCGGTCATATCACTAGTGTATTAGCGGCGCGCAAAACGCGTCCGGCCCGCTGTGCCTCCGTCCGCCGAAATGATCGATTCAATCAAATAGACGATCGATTTGCGCATTTCATCAATCGAGACTACACCTCATTTTGATCATTCCAATCAAACATATGATCGATTCGAGCACTCGACTCGAGATCACCTCTCAGCAGGCATTACACCGGAGACCCGCATGGCCCAGTTCCCAATCAAGCGTTCAATCGAGCGTGTTCCCGGCGGCATGATGATCGTGCCGTTGCTGATCGGTTCGCTGATCGCGACCTTCCTGCCCGGCATGCCGAAGTTCTTCGGCTCCTTTACCAGCGCGCTGTTCACCGGCGCGTTGCCCATTCTGGCCGTGTTCTACGTGTGCATGGGCGCGAGCATCGATGTCAAGGCCACGCCGTATCTCATCAAGAAAGGCGGCGCGCTGTTCGCGGCGAAGATCGGCTCGGCGATCGTGGTAGGTATCGTGCTGGGGCACTTCCTGGGCGAGCAACCGGTGTCATCGGGCATCTTCGCGGGCATTTCGACGCTGGCCGTCGTCGCCGCGATGAACGATACCAACGGCGGCCTCTATATGGCGCTGATGGGCCAGTACGGCCGCTCGGAGGACGTGGGCGCGTACACGATCATGTCGCTGGAATCGGGACCGTTCCTGACCATGGTCACGCTCGGCGTGGCAGGGTTGTCGGCGTTTCCGTGGCCGACACTCGTAGGCAGCATCCTCCCGCTCGTCGTCGGCATGCTGCTGGGCAACCTGGACCGCGAAATGCGCGACTTCCTCGCGCGTGCGGTGCCGGTGATGATCCCGTTTTTCGCACTGGCGCTGGGCGCGAGTCTCGATCTGCACAAGGTCTGGCAAGCTGGATTGCTCGGCATCGGACTGGGTCTGGCAGTCGTAGTCGTGACCGGCATTCCGCTGTATTTCACCGATCGCATGACGGGCGGCACGGGCGTGGCGGGCGTCGCAGCCGCGAATACCGCAGGTAATGCGGCGGCCGTTCCCGCCTTGATCGCGGCGGCCAATCCGGTCTATAACGAGGCCGCAAAAAGCGCCACACTGCTGGTTGCGGCATGCGTGGTAGTGACGGCGATCGTGTCGCCGATCCTGACCGCCGCTGTTGCCAAACGCGCGAGCGCGCGTGCCGAAGCGCGCCGCGTCCTGAACAAAGAGGCCACGCGATGAACACCCGCAGCATCCTCATCATCGCAGACGATCTGTCGGGCGCGGCCGATTGCGCGATTGCGTTCGCCGGCGCGGGACGGCGCACGATCGTGACGCTGGATGCATCGAGCGCGTTGAACGCAGGCACCGATGCGGATTCCATCGATGTGATCGCCGCCGATACCGACACCCGCCGCCTCGCACCGAACGCTGCCGCGCGCCGGACCGCCGATGCATTCAGTACGCTCGCCGCGCCTGGCCGCCGCTTGTACAAGAAGATCGATTCGACCTTGCGCGGCAACTGGGCCGCCGAGGTCGCGGCGCTGCAACCGCGTGCGGGTCTCGCGATCGTCGCGCCCGCGTTTCCGGCGACCGGGAGGACCACGCACGGCGCGCGCGTGCTGGTGCATGGCGAGCCGCTCGAAAGCACGGATACATGGAAGCTGGAAAACGCAGACCGGCCGGCGAACGTGCAGGCCATGCTGGAAGACGCGGGTCTGCGCTGCGCTTCGATCGATGTGGACACCTTGCACGGCGACGCCGAGGTTCTGCGCAACCGCATCCGCGCGACGACGAAGGAACGCGTCGAGGCACTGATCGTCGATGCCCATACCGGCGACGACCTCAAGCGCCTCGCCGAAATCACTTCGCAGCTCGACCACGAACTCTTCTGGGTAGGATCGGGCGGACTCGCGCGTGAACTGGCGACGCTTCCCGATCTCTTCAGCAATCCGCCGAGCGAGCCGCTCATCCACGAGAAACAGCATGGCCCGATCCTCGTGCTGGTCGGCAGCTTGTCGTCCGTCTCCGAGCGCCAGTGTGCGATGCTCCGGGAGCGTGCGGGCATTGCCGAACTGATCGTGCCGCCAGCCGTATTGCGCCAGGGCGCGGGTGCGGAAAGCGAGCACAGCGAGTGGCGCGAATGGCAATCGAAGATCGCCGATTTTCTCGTGAAGCGAATCGATCTGCTGGTTCGTATCGGCCGCGACGATGCCTTCGATCCCGCCGAAGGCGCGCATCTGTCGAACGCATTGGCCGCGCTGGTCGCACCGCACTTCGAGCACGTCGGCGGGTTGATCGCGACCGGCGGCGAGACCGCCCGCGCAATGTTGAGCGCCACGGGCATCGGCAGTCTCGACCTGCTGGCCGAAGTCGAAGCCGGCGTTGCGGTTGCTCGGCCTTCTGCGCCACTGGCATCGCGCCCCGCCATTGTCACGAAGGCCGGCGCATTCGGCAGCGAACATGCGCTGTTCGGCGCGTGGGAACACCTGCAGCGGCTACCTTTACCGACAACTAACACGCATTGAATCCAGGCGAGCGCGATTTCAATCAAAGCGTAACGAAAGCGCCCCACATACACGGAGTAACACCAAGATCATGAGCAACTATCTTCCCGTAATCGGCATCACGATGGGCGATGCAAGCGGCGTCGGCCCCGAGATCGTCGTCAAGAGCCTCACGCACAAAGTGGTCTACGAGCAATGCCGTCCGCTCGTGATCGGCGACGCGCGCCGCCTCGAACAAGCCAACGAGATCGTCAACGGCACCGCGAAGATCCGCCGCATCAAGGATGCGACCGAGGCGAAGTACGAGCCGGGCACGATCGACTGTATCGACCTCGACCTGATCCCCGATGACCTGCCCTTCGGCAAGCTGTCGTCCGTTGCAGGCGACGCGGCCTACCAGTACATTGCGCGTGCAGTCGAGCTGGCGGAATCGAAGCAGATCGACGCCATCTGCACCGCGCCGCTCAACAAGGAAGCGCTTCACGCCGGTGGCCACAAGTATCCCGGCCACACCGAAATGCTCGCGCATCTCACGGGCGTGAAGGAAGTATCGATGATGCTCGTCGCGCCGCAATTGCGCGTGATCCATGTGACGACGCATATCGGCATCATCGATGCGATCAGGAAGATCGAACCCGGTCTCGTGCAGCGCACGATCGAACGCGGCAACGCCACGCTCATCAAGGCAGGAATTGCGAAGCCGCGCATTGGCGTTTGCGGCATCAATCCGCATGCCGGCGAGAACGGCTTGTTCGGCTATGGCGAGGAAGAGGAAAAGATCATCCCGGCTGTAAAGGTGCTGCAGGAACAGGGACTCGATGTCACCGGTCCCCTCCCCGCCGATACGCTCTTTTTCCGCGCCGGCCGCGGCGACTTCGACCTCGTGGTCGCGATGTACCACGACCAGGGACATGGTCCGGTGAAGGTGCTCGGGCTCGAAGCGGGCGTGAACGTGACGGTCGGTTTGGAAGTGATCCGGACGTCGGTGGATCACGGCACGGCGTTCGACATCGCAGGCAAAGGGATCGCCGACGAACGCAGCCTGCTCGAAGCCCTGCGCCAGGGCGCGGAACTCGCGACGCGGCGCGGCTGATCGTGATGGCGGCGGCGTCCGGTCGTGTAACATCGGCGGCCTTGTTCTTCGCTTGAGCCCATTGCCATGAAAGCCGCCGACCGCCACCGCGCCATCCTCGATCTCGTCCTTACGCGCGACGCCAATGTCGAGCAGTTGAGCGAGGCGCTGGGGGTGTCGGAAGCGACCGTGCGGCGCGATCTGACCATGCTCGCGAAGGAGCGCCGGCTGGTGCGCACCTACGGCGGCGCGACGGCGCTGGTCGGAGCGCATGAGCCGGAGGCGTCGCTGGAAGAGCGCAAGTCGGCGCAGCGCGAGCAGAAGGAAGCAATCGCGCAAGCCGCTGCGCTGCACGTCCGGGACGGCGACACCGTTCTGCTCGATGGCGGCACGACCTGCGCCGCGCTCGCCCGGCAGTTGAGTGCGCATCACGATTTGCATGTGGTGACGAACAACCTGCTTGCGGTGATGACGCTGGCCAATGCGCCCGGCGTGAGGATCACGCTGATAGGCGGTGATTTGAGGGCTTCGAGCATGAGTACGCTCGGGCCGCTGGCTGAACTTGTGCTGAGCCGTTTGAGCGTGGACGTGGCGTTCCTCGGTGCGGATGGCGTAGCCGCGGATTTCGGGCTATGCGAGGCGACGGCGGAGCAGGCTTATCTGAAGGATTGCATCATTCGCCGCGCGGCGAAGGTGATCGTTCTCGCCGATGCCGACAAACTCGGCCGCGCAAGGCAACAGCACTGGACGCCGCTTGAACGGGACTGGACCTTGATCACCACCGATCTGGCCGGGGCTGAACGGCTTGCGCCGTTCAAGGCATTGAAGGGGGTCGGGGTCCAGGTCGTCGCGATGGACGCTTAATGGACGCTTAATGGACCATTAAGCGCTGGTCGAGCCCCTGGCCGACTTGTCCGCATCCGCCGCACGCTCCAGCAACAATTCCTTCTCCCTCGCGTTCCTCGTCATCGACGCGGCACGCTCGAACGCCTTGCGCGCTTCTTCATGCCGACCGAGCCTCGCCAGCAGATCGCCCCTGACGCTCGGCAACCAGTGGTAATTCCTAAGCACTGCATCTTCAGCCAGCCCGTCAACGATCTCCAGACCCGCCGCCGCGCCGAACGCCATCCCCACTGCCACTGCGCGGTTCAGCTCGACCACAGGCGAAGGCGCCACCACGGACAACGCATCGTACAAAGCCACGATTTGTTCCCAGTCCGTCTCCTCCGCGCGCCGCGCCCGCGCATGACACGCCGCCAGTGCGCCCTGCAGCGCGTATGGTCCACGCCGCGCGTTCAATGCCTCGGCGCGCGCCAGCGCAGCCAACCCGCGCCGGATCAGCAACGGGTCCCAGCGGCTGCGATCCTGATCCATCAGCAAGATCGCGCGGCCGTTCGGGTCGGTGCGCGCGTGAATCCGCGATGCCTGGATCTCCATCAGCGCAACCAGTCCGTGGACCTCGCTTTCATCGGGCGCGAGGCCGGCCAGGATCCGCCCCAGGCGCAAGGCGTCATCGCACAAGGATGGCCGCATCCAGTCGTCGCCGGCCGTGGCCGAATAGCCTTCGTTGAAGATCAGGTAGATCACTTCGAGCACCGACGCGAGCCGCGCCGCGCGTGTATCGGCCGTCGGTACTTCGAACGGCACGCGCGCCGCCGATAACGTCCGCTTCGCCCGCACGATCCGCTGCGCGATGGTCGGCTCGGGCTGCAGGAAGGCGCGCGCGATTTCATCGGTGGTGAGGCCGCCGAGCAGGCGCAAGGTCAGCGCAACCCGCGCATCGAGCGACAACACCGGATGACACGCGGTGAACACGAGCCGCAGCAGGTCGTCGCCTATGTCGTCTTCGCGCGCGGCGCCGAGGGCATCGACAAAATCCGGCGTGACATGCTCTTCGCGCGCATCCATGTCGAGCCCCAGTTCCTCGTGTTTGCGGGCGTGCAATGCCTCCTGGCGCAAGCGGTCGAGCGCGCGATGCTTCGCCGTTGTCACGAGCCACGCGCCCGGATTGTCAGGCACGCCATCCACCCGCCAATGTTCGAGCGCCGCAACCAGCGCGTCCTGCGCGAACTCCTCGGCAAGCGATACGTCACGCACCAGCCGCGTGACCACCGCGATGACCTTCGCCGATTCCAGCCGCCATACGGCTTCTATCGCGCGATGCGTGGCCTGATCCTGCTCGCCCGGCGTTTCGCTCACGATGCGGCCGCCGCTGTTGCTGTGGCGACCATCTGCATGGGCTCGTGGAATCGCTTGTGCATTCAAAGTCCTCGTCATTCTCAGTCGAGCATCGGCATCTAACGCCGCGCGGGCAGGAGCTCACGAAAGCGATCGAAGGCCTCGCCCGAGCCCAACTCATCGAGTTCGTACAGTCGCCGCACTTCTATCTCGCCGCTTTCGTGCTCGCCCATCGGCGCTGGAAAACGGCGCACCCATTCCACGGCTTCCTCGCGCGAACGGACCTGGATCAGCGTGTATCCGGCAATCAACTCTTTCGTCGCGGCAAAAGGTCCATCTGTGACCGTGCGCCGGCCGTTCTCGTAACGCACTCGCCAGCCCGTGGCGCTCGGGTGGAAGCCGCTTGCGTCGAGCAACACACCGGCTTTGGAGAGTTCCTCGTGATACGCGCCCATTGCGCTTAACAGCGCTTCGTCCGGAAGAACGCCTGCTTCGGTATTTTCGTTGGCCTTGACCATGATGATGAATCGCATCGCCGTCTCCTCGAGGTTGGAAGCAAGAACGCGCGCTGCGCTCTCATCCCCACGACGATTCACGATTCACCGAATCGACATCGTTTTAATGACTTTCGACGATCCTGAGCAAACGCTCACACCCAGCACGGCGCGATCTTGCGAACTTCGACTTCGCACCACTCCGCGGCCGGACACGCCGATGCAATCTCGATCGCCTCTTCCTGCGTCTCACACGTGAGCATGAAAAATCCGCCGATCATTTCCTTGGCTTCGGCGAAAGGCCCGTCGGTCAGGCTCGCCTTGCCGTCGCGCTTCTTGACCCGCAATCCGTCCGATGCCAGCGATTCACTCGCAACCAGCAGTCCACGCTCTTTCAGCCCCGCGCCGAACTCGACCATGCGGTCGTAAAGCAACCGCCCTTCGGCTTCCGTGCGTTCAGCGCGCTGACCAACGGGTTCGGCAATGAGCAGCATGTAAGGCATGACGTCTCCTGAATGATGTGTGTGCCCGGGTTTGCGACACAGGCTCAAGGTAACAAGCGTCCCGCGAGCTTTCAATCCGTTCATTTACTTGGCCAAGCACCCTTCGCAGTAATGCGAAACCCGTTAAGCTGTCGGCCTTCCAACCGCCGCGTGGGCCGCTCTCTATTAGATTATGGTCGATTTATCCGTCTACGCCGGCCTCTTTGCGGTCGCCCTGATCGCGGCGACGCTCTTTCCCCTTCAATCCGAAGCACTACTCGCCGGATTATTGATTGCCCATAAGCAACCAGTCTGGATGCTCGTCGCGGTCGCGAGCGTGGGAAACGTGGCGGGATCGACGATCAACTGGGCGCTTGGACGCTCAATTGAAAAGCTGCGCGACAAACGCTGGTTCCCGATCAAGGGACGCGCACTCGATCGCGCCGAGAACTGGTACAAGCGCTTCGGCCGATGGACCTTGCTGCTTAGCTGGACGCCGGTGATAGGCGACCCGCTCACGATGATTGCCGGCGTCCTGCGCGAGCCGTTGTGGTCGTTTCTCGTGATCGTGACGATTGCCAAGACAGCGCGCTACGTGGTGATTGCCGCATTGATCGCGATGTGACGGCACCGCGGCTGTCCAGAAAATCAAGGTCAGAACAAACGCAATGGGGCCGGACCGAAGTGGCAGGTATTTTCTGACTGATGAATCATCCCCGCTGGTAAACGCTGACATCCGAATCGTTCGTTCAAACGTAATACATCGATTGCGCATTGAAGCGCGATTAAACTGACGAAAGAAACTGGCGCTTTAACGTTTGCGCCATCTGACGCTTCCTGCACAAGCTGTACAAAACGGTCTTTTTGCCTTCTATTTGCGGCTTAAACCACAAAAGTTTTTGCTAAGGTGCGTTAAGTGGCAAAAACAAATCACCTTGAAGTAGACTCCCCGCTTAACGGGTAAGGCGTACTGGATTCATTGCTCAATACCCCACGGTAACGTGTAATTAATACTGATTCACCGCGGCTCTCGAGAACACCACATTTCTACTGACCACCTGGCTGCTTTCTTCCGACACCATGGCTATGACTCTGGACTATCTGCTGGACCGGCAAATTTCTTCGCAATGGCGTGGCGTTCTCGTCGCGCTTGCCGAAGAGTTCGACACGCAGATCGGCCGCGATGAACTCCGTCAGTTGATGCAACGCGTCGGTCACCGCTTCGCAGCCGCGCATCCGCTTCCCGAGTGCAGCAATACGCCCGAACTGGGCGCTGCCTTGAATGCGGTCTGGAATGACGTCGACTGGGGTTTTGTGGAAGTGACGGACGAGCCGGAGTATCTGCGCATCGTGCATTGCTGCCCGCCACTGCTCGCATTCGGCACGAACGCATTGCCGTGGACGCCGGCGTTTCTCGAAGGCGCCTATCAGGAATGGCTGAGTGCGCTCGGCGCTGACGGGCTCGCCGTGGTGCAGGCAGGAGAATTCGACGAAACCGCTGCAGTCGAGTTCCGGCTCGGCCGATATACAAACTAAGGCGTCAAGTCATTCAGCGCGGTATTGAAGCAAGACAGCACGACCACGAATAAACAGTCGATCAGGCATCAACCCAGATAAAGCGCCATGAGCGCACAGGTCACTGGCCAGTGATCGCAGGGGTTACGCCCAAAGTAAAACCGAGAGTACGAGGATGCAGCACATGAACCCTTCGCGCGATATTGAAAAGCTCTTCGATCAGTTTGGCGGCGATGCCAGCGACTATCAGGAGATCGGCCGGGAAAACGAGGCAAGTCACGCGCGTACGCGCTGGCCGCTGCTCGCGACGCTCGACCTGTCGCAGCCGTCGATTCCCAATGTCTCGCAGCATCGGGATTCGCTGCTTTCTCCGGTGCACAACCGCTCTGCGGAGCCACGCAAGAAAGCGTGGGGCGCACCGGCTGAGATCGAAGCGGCCGAGGACGAAGCAGCTCAGGGTGCGTCCGCAAACGCGACGACCAAACCGGCCTTCACGCGTGACACACGCCCGCGCCTTTTCTCGCGCCCGAACCGCAAGACCATTCCTCCTGTTGCGAATATCGCGCTGCCGGGGTCGCCGGTCGGTGCGGAACGCTTTTCGGCGCTCGTGGATGCGGTCGAGGGTGCATCGAATGTCGAGGAGACGCCTGTCTTGGCTGCAGCGGTTACACCGGACCTGATCGCACGGCTTCAGCCGCAGGCTCCGGCGCCGCAACAACAACAGCCACCGCATCGGCCGACGTTGCCGCGCTCGCAGCCACTGTCCACGCCCGAGAAGCTGCCGGGTTTTGCGAGCGCGTTCCAGGTGCAACGTCCGCAGCCTGCGACAAAGCCCTCGCTGCCACGCATTCAGCCGACGCAGCCCGTCTCCGAGCCGGGCGCGCAATCGATTCTCGCAAAGGCGTTCCGTCCGCAAGCCGCAAGCCCCACGCAAGCCGCGCAGCAAGGCGGCGCGCCGCGCTCCGACTCACTCCAGTCGATGTTCGAGCGTCTGCGCGGACCGGCTGCAGCGGCATCATCGAATGAAGCACCCGTCGCGGGCTCCTGGCTCGCAAAGCGCGCGTCACGGTCATGAAGGTCATTACCGTGGTATCCGCCAAAGGCGGCGTAGGTAAAACCACGCTCGCCGCCAACCTCGCCTCGGTGCTGGCCGCCCGCGGGCGCCGCGTGATTGCGCTCGACCTCGATCCGCAAAACGCATTGCGCCTGCACTTCGGCATTCCGCTCGACAGCATCGATGGCCTGTCCCGTGCCACGCTCGCCAACGAAGCGTGGCAAACCGTGATGTTCGATGGAGTAGATGGTGTCACCGTCGTGCCCTACGGCGCGGTCCTGGAAGACGATCGCCGGCACTTCGAGGCGTATATCGACCGGGAGCCGCAGTGGCTCGCGCAGTCGCTGGAGATGCTCAAGCTCGACACCAACGACATCGTCATCGTCGATACCCCGCCGGGTTCCTCCGTCTATACACGCACCGCGCTGACCGCCGCGAACTTCGCGCTGAACGTGGTGCTGGCGGACGCTGCATCGTATGCAGCCATCCCGCAGATGGAACGCATGATCGAGGCCTACGCCACGCCGCGAGCGAACTTCGCGGGCACGGGTTACGTGGTGAACCAGGTGGACCAGACGCGCCAACTGACCAAGGACGTGCTGAAGGTCTTGCGCAACATGCTGGGCGGCAAGATGTTCTCGGGTGTCATTCATCTCGATGAAGGCGTAAGCGAATCGCTCGCCTGCGACACCACCCTGATCCATTACGACCCGCTGAGCCAGGCGACCGCCGATCTTCGCGCATGCGGCGAATGGCTCCTGAATTCAGTCGATGCCATGCCGGTTTCTCCGAGGAACGTCGCATGAACCAGCCCCGCGCACGACGCCTTTCCGAAGCGGACGAAATTCCGTCGCGTCTCGAACGCCTGGTCGATTCGGGCATCTGGAACAGCCGGATCTTCAGCGGCCTGCTGACCGTGTTCGCCGTCGTCACGATGTACTTCGTGTGGACGGTGCCGATGGTCGCGACCCAGCAGTTGATCTTCGCGTGCTGCTGCTTCGGGTTCGCAATGGCGCTGCGGCGTCTGCGCGGCCAGTACGCCACGCTCGTCATGATCATGTTGTCGGTGACCGTGACCGGGCGCTACATGTACTGGCGCCTGACCGAGACGACCTACTGGGAACGTCCGCTCGACGCCGCGTGGGGTTTGCTGCTGGTCACCGCCGAAGTGTATTCCGCGATCGTGCTGATGCTCGGGTATTTCCAGACCGCGTGGCCGCTGCAAAGAAGGCCCATGCCGTTGCCGCAGAACCGCGACGAGTGGCCGACCGTCGACGTTTTCATTCCGACCTATAACGAGCCGCTCGGCGTGGTGAAGCCGACCATCTACGCGGCGCTCGCAATGGACTATCCGAAGGACAAGATTTCGATCCATGTCCTCGACGACGGCCGCCGTCCCGACTTCAAGGCCTTCTGTGAAGAAGTGGGTGTGACGTGGAC
This sequence comes from Burkholderia sp. PAMC 28687, assembly GCF_001577465.1. Classification (NCBI taxonomy): domain Bacteria; kingdom Pseudomonadati; phylum Pseudomonadota; class Betaproteobacteria; order Burkholderiales; family Burkholderiaceae; genus Burkholderia; species Burkholderia sp. PAMC 28687. The sequence continues at coordinate 581,895 of NZ_CP014507.1, read as the reverse complement.
CATCCGCACGCACAACCGGCATGCGAAGGCCGGCAACATCAATGAAGCGCTGAAGACCACGAGCGGCGAATATCTCGCGATCTTCGATTGCGATCACATCCCTACGCGCTCGTTCCTGCAGATCGGCCTCGGCTGGTTCCTGAAAGACAAGCTGCTTTCGATGCTGCAGACGCCGCACCACTTTTTCTCGCCCGATCCGTTCGAACGCAATCTCGGTACGTTTCGCAAGGTGCCCAACGAAGGCGAGTTGTTCTACGGCCTCGTGCAGGACGGCAACGACCTCTGGAACGCGACCTTCTTCTGCGGCTCGTGCGCCCTCTTGCGCCGTACGATGGTCGAGGAGATCGGCGGTATTGCGGTGGAGACGGTGACCGAAGATGCGCATACGGCGTTGAAGCTGCATCGGCTGGGTTATACGACCGCGTATCTCGCGATTCCGCAAGCCGCGGGGCTCGCGACGGAAAGCCTGTCGGGGCACATCGGCCAGCGCATTCGATGGGCGCGTGGCATGACGCAGATTTTCCGTATCGATAACCCGCTCACTGGCAAGGGTCTCAAGCTCGGCCAGCGGCTCTGTTATCTCAACGGCATGATGCACTTCTTCTACGGCATTCCGCGCCTCGTGTTCCTGACGGCACCGCTGTCGTACCTGTTCTTCGGCGCGCACGTGATCCAGGCGGCGGCGGGCACCATCGCGATCTACGCGTTGCCGCACATGATGCACGCGAGCATCACGAACTCGCGCATGCAGCGCCAGTTCCGCCATTCGTTCTGGGCCGAAGTGTACGAGTCCGTGCTCGCGTCCTACATCACCGCGCCGACCCTCCTCGCGATGATCAACCCGAAGCTCGGCAAGTTCAACGTGACGGCCAAGGGCGGCCAGATCGCCAAGGATTACTTCGACTACAGCATCTCGAGGCCGTACCTGATCTTGCTGGTGCTGAACCTGCTCGGGTTTATCGCGGGGATCGTGAACATCTACATTCACTGGGACGTGAAAAGCGAAGTGAACACGGTCTTGCTGAACCTCGCGTGGACCACATACAACATGCTGATCCTCGGCGCAAGCGTGGCCGCTGCGAGCGAACGCAAGCAGGTGCGCACGACGCATCGGGTCGAAATGAAGATGCCCGTGATGCTGAAGTTCTCGACCGGCCGCACGCTTGCCTGCGAGACCATGGACTACTCGGAAGGCGGCGTGGGCGTGAAGCTGCCGGGCGACCTGCAAGTGCCGTTGCACGAGAAGGTCACCGTATCGCTTTTCCGCGGCGATGAAGAATATGCGTTCCCCGCGACCGTCGGCTTCAGCGCCGTTGGACGCGTGGGATTGCGTTTCTCGGCGCTGACGCGCGAGCAGGAATTCGAATTCGTGAAGACCACGTTTGCCCGCGCCGATGCCTGGACCAACTGGTCCGAAGGCCGTACGCCGGATGCGCCGCTGCGCGGCCTGCGCCATGTGCTGACGGTGGGCGTGGGCGGTATCGGCGCGTTGTTCGAGCATCTTTTCAACGACGCGCGGACGTGGGTAGTGACGCGTACTCCAAGCGCCAAAAAACTCAAGACCAAAGACTGACATGGGTAAGGGAATCACGATGCTCCGCCTTGACACCGGCCGAGGCGAACAAGATCGGGCTGCGCCTGTGCCGCTGCGCTCCCGCCCCATCGCCCGTGCGCTGATGCGCTCGCTTGCCGGCTGGATGGCGTTGCAAACGGCGCTTGCCGTGCCGCTGGCATCGCTTGCCGGTGCTGCCAATGCCGCAAGCGCAAAAGAGGCGTCGGCTGCGAGCGTGCAGATCGCGCCAACCGCCCCAAGCGGCGTGCCGCTTCCCGGTCCCGCCGCGCCGTACAACAAGCTGACCATCGAACAACCGCCGCTTGCCGTTGCCGTTCCTGCCTTCGGGCAAGCCGCATCGGGCGCGGTGGGTGCATCGGCGGCGCCGGCCGTCAAGACGCTGGCATCTAAGACGCCGACGACCGCCGAACCCGGCACGCTGGTTCCCGGCGGCCGCCGCCAGACGCTGACCTTCGCCGATCTCGGTGCGCTCGATCCGCTGCAACTTCGCGGCACCGACGGCCAGAACGGCGTGCCGTTCTCGGTACGCGGCGACGAAGTCGTGACCGGCGCCGTGCTGCATCTGATCTACAGCTATTCGCCGTCGCTCCTGCCCGCCATCTCGCAGCTCAAGGTGCTCGTGAACGGCGAAGTCGCCGCAACCTTGCCGGTGCCGCGCGATCAGGCAGGCATCCTGGTTGCGCGCGACGTGTCCATCGACCCGCGCTTCATCACCGAATTCAACCACCTGAACGTGCAGTTGATCGGACACTACACGCAGCAGTGCGAGGACCCGTCGAACTCGACGTTATGGGCGACCGTCAGCAATGCGAGTTCGCTCGACCTGACGTATGCAACGCTTGAAAGCAAGCCGGATCTCGCCTCGTTGCCCGCGCCTTTCTTCGACCGGCGCGATGTCCGCCGTCTCGAACTGCCCTTTGTCTTCGCGCAGAAACCGACACCCGCGACGCTCGAAGCGGCGGGCACTGTCGCGTCGTGGCTTGGCTCGCTCGCGGGTTATCGCGGTGCAGTGTTTCCGGCGCAGGTCGACAACGTGCCGCTGTCCGGCAACGCGGTCGTGTTCGCGACGCCGGACCAGCATCCGGCCGGCGTGCAGATCCCCGAAATCTCCGGTCCGACCATCGCCGTGCGCGATCGTGAAGGCGGCGCACGCGGGCGCTTGCTGCTCGTGATGGGACGCAACGACGCCGAGCTGAAGACCGCGGCCAAGGCGCTAGGTATCGGACAGAATTCTTTCTCCGGCCAGAGCGTGACGATCACGCAGCTCAACGACTTCGCGCCGCGCAAGCCTTACGACGCTCCTAACTGGCTGCCGACCGATCGCCCGGTGCGCTTTGGCGAACTGGCTGAAGCACGCGACCTGACGGTGAATGGTTATAACGCCGACGCCGTGCGCGTGAACCTGCGCGTGCCGCCCGACTTGTTCATGTGGCAGACGAAGGGCGTGCCGATCGACCTGGGTTATCGATACACCGTGCGCCCGGCGCTCGACCGCTCCACGCTGAACATCAACGTGAACGACGGCTTCGTGCAGTCGCTGCGCATCCCGGCAGTGGCCACATCCACGTTCGATCTGGGCCGCTATTTCAATCGCGTCCTCCCCGACAAAACCGCTGCCGCGCGTCATCAAATCTATGTGCCGCCGTTGCTGCTGACGCCGCGTTCGCAATTGCGCCTGCATTTCTATTACGACTATCCGAAGACCGGCGAATGCCAGGGCCGCATCCTGGACAACGTGGTCGGCGCGATCGATCCGAATTCGACCATCGACTTGTCGGGTTTCCCGCACTACATGGCGCTGCCCGATCTCGCAGCGTTCGCCAACGGCGGTTTCCCGTTCACGCGCATGGCGGATCTCTCGCAGACGGCCGTGATCATGCCCGACGATCCCAGCTCGGCGGACTACAGCCTGTTCCTGCTGGAGATGGGCCGCATGGGTGCATCGACGGGATATCCCACGACCGGCGTCACGGTCGCACAAGCCAATCAGGTCGATAACCTCGCCGACAAGGACCTGCTGATCCTGGGTTCCCCTGGTCGCCAGCCGCTCTTGCAACGCTGGTCGAAGAACATGCCGTTCTCGGGCGATGCCGACTCGCGCAACTTCGAGCTCTCCGATGTCGCGTTCAAGGTCGTCGACTGGTGGCACGGCGAACGCGGCGTGGAGCGTTTGCCGGCACGCGCGGACCTCACGCTCGTGAGCTCCAACGGCGATGCGCTCATTACCGGCTTCAAATCTCCGCTGCACAGCGAGCGCAGCGCGGTCGCACTGATCAGCGCGGCGGGACAGTCGGATGCGGACTTGTCGGCGGCCTTGCTCGACAACGACATCCTCCCCGAGATCCAGGGCGCCATGGCCGTGATCCACGGACGCGACGTGACGGTGACATCGAACGGACAGGCGTATTACGTCGGCCGCCTGTCGCCATTCGAATACATGCGATGGGCGTTGTCGTCGCATCCGCTCCTGCTCGTCTTGAGCGGCTTGCTTGCGGCCATTATCATCGCGGCACTGTTCTACCGTGCACTGCGCGCGGTCGCAGCGCGCCGTTTGAGGGATTGATATGCAGGCTGGTTTCAAGCGTGGATCGAAGGCAGCAGTTTTGACGCTGGCATTGTTCAGCATGGGCTTCACTCCTGGCGCCGGGGCTTTTGCGCCGGTGACGAAGGAATGCGCGGACTGGAACGCATACCGGACGTTCGCGTCGCGCTTCATCCAAGCTGATGGCCGCGTGGTCGACTTCTCCACGCCGGCGCAGCAGACTACGTCCGAAGGCCAGTCGTATGCCATGTTTTTTGCGCTGGTCGCAAACGATCGCGCCATGTTCGACCGCTTGCTGAACTGGACTCGCGCGAACCTGGCGGCCAATCAGTTCGATGCAAACACCGTGCGGCTGCCATCGTGGCAATGGGGCCGTAAAGCGGACGGCTCGTTCGGCGTGCTCGATCCGAATTCCGCATCCGACTCCGATGTATGGATTGCCTACGATCTGCTGCAAGCCGGCCGTCTCTGGAACGAACCCCGCTATACGCGTCTGGGCGAAGCGCTCGCGGCGCAGATCGTGAAGCATGAAGTGGCGAGCCTTGATGGTATTGGACCGATGCTGCTGCCCGGTCCACAAGGTTTCCAGATTGGCGATGTGACGCGTCTCAACCCGAGTTATTCGCCGCTGCCGGTGTTGCGCGGTCTTGCCAGCGCCATGCCGAAGGGTCCCTGGAACGCGCTCGCGGAGAACGGTTACAAGCTGGTGTCGGTGACGTCGCCGCGAGGCTTCGCGCCCGACTGGGCGGCGTATAAGAACGGCCAGTTTGTGGTCGATCCGCAGAACGCCGATACCGGCAGCTACGACGCCATCCGCGTTTATTTGTGGGCAGGCATGGCGTCGAGCGCCGATCCGCTCAGCAAGCCTTGGCTCGCGGCGCTCGGCGGCATGCGCCAGGCCGTGGCGCAAACGGGGATTCCGCCGGAACGCGTGGCGGTATCGACGGGAGTGGGAAGCGGTGAAGGACCGTTGAGTTACTGGGCATCGCTTGGACCCTACTTCAAGGCGCTCGGCGATGACCGGGGTCTCGGGCTCGCACGCACGCATCTGGCCGTGCTCGATGCGCCCATCGGCTCGCCGGTCATCAACAACCGTGAGCCGGTGTATTACGACCGGGTGCTGGGTTTGTTCGGCGCCGGATTCATAGAAGGCCGATACCGCTTCGACGAAGCCGGCCGACTCGTCCCGAGTTGGAGAAGCGCATGTTGAAACGGTCTCTCTTTCCCTTGACGACACACGCCCGTGCGCGCGCGATTGCGCTGAGCGTGGCAGCGGGATGCGTCGCGAATGTGCCGTTGACGGCATTCGCGCAAGCCGCGAGCAGCGCCGCCGATGCAGGCACCGGTGCGGGCACCAATGCAAGCGCCAATGCAAGCGCCAATGCCCCGCTCGCCGTATTGATCGACCAGGGCCGCTACTGGCAATCGCACCGGCGTGGCGACCTTGCAGAGCAGGCATGGCAGAAGGTGTTGCGTATCGACCCGAAGCAGCCTGACGCGCTCTACGGCATGGGCATCATCCTCGCGGATCGCAAGGACGGCAGCGGCGCCCAGCAATATCTTTCGCGCTTGCGGCAGGCGGCGCCGCAGTATCCGAATATCGATGAACTCGGCCGCCGGCTTGGCGAAACCAGTCCGCGCGACCAGACGGTGAACGACGCTCGGCGTCTCGCGCAAAGCGGCCAGAGCGCCTCTGCCGTGCAGGAATACCAGCGCGCGTTGAGCGGCAAACCCGCCACGCCCGAACTCACGCTCGAGTATTACCAGGCGCTCGCCGCTACACCACAAGGCTGGGACCAGGCGCGCCAGGGCCTCACGCAGCTCGCGAAGCAGAACCCGAATGATCCGCGTTACACGCTCGCCCTGGCCCAGCATCTGACCTATCGCGATACGACCCGCCGCGAAGGCATCGCACGTCTTGCGCAGTTGAGCACCGACAGCACCGTTGGCGACGAGGCGAAGAAAAGCTGGCGCCAGGCGTTGTTGTGGCTGGGCGCGCGGGCATCGGATGCGCCCTTGTATCAGGCGTATTTGCAGGCATCGCCGGATGACCCCGCCGTCAAGGCCCGCTTCGATTCGATGGTCCAGCAGGACAAACAGGTGCAGGAACGCTCGCAGGCGAGTGCCGCAACCGATGCACGCGGGCGCACCGTCGCCGAAGGGTTTGCGGCGCTGGATCGTGGCGATATCGTCACGGGACGCGCCCGTTTTTCGGCCGTGCTGGCGCAAAGCCCGAATGACGCCGATGCACTCGGCGGCATGGGCGTCGCCGCGTTGAAGCAGGAAAAGTTCGATGAGGCACGCACCTATCTCGAACGTGCATCGCGCGCCGGAAACGCCGCGCGCTGGAAAGACGCGCTGACCAGCGCCACTTACTGGAACTACACGAGCGCGGGTATCGGCGCACGCAGCAACGGCGAAACTGCCAAAGCCAAGTCGATGTTCGAGCGCGCGATTGCGTTGAATCCATCGGACACGACCGCGCAGACTTTGCTCGGCGAGACCTTGCTTGGCAGCGGCGATCCGCGCGGCGCGGAACAGGCGTACCGGATGGCACTGCGCCGTCAGGCCGATAACCCCGATGCTATCCGCGGCCTCGTCGGCGCACTCGCCGCGCAAGGCCGCGGTGAAGAAGCGCTGGTGTTTGCGAACCAGTTGAACGCCGAGCAGCAGGCGAAGGCCGGCGGCATCAACAAGCTGCGTGGCGAAGCGCAAGCGGCGCAAGCCCGCGCGGCGGAAGCGCGCGGCGATCTGGGCGCGGCCCGCAGTCTCTTCGAAGATGCGCTCCTGAACAATCCCGACGATGTCTGGATGCGCCTCGACCTCGCACGCATCTATGTGCGCCAGGGCGCGGTCGGCAATGCGCGCAGCATGATGGACGGGCTGCTCGCGGCGCACCCCGACATGACGGATGCGCTGTACGCAAGCGCGTTGTTGTCCGCCGAGACGCAGGACTGGGCGACGGGTTTGTCGCAGCTCGACCGCATTCCCGCGGCTCAACGCACGCCGGCGATGACGGCGTTGCAGCATCGTTTATGGGTCCACGTTCAAGCCGATACCGCAAGCCGCATGGCGCGCGCCGGCCAGACGCAACAGGCCATTGCCATTCTTCAGGCCGCTACGCCTGTCGCGCAGAACAGCCCTGAGCTGATCGGCGTGCTGGCGACGGCCTATCTCCAGGCCGGCGATACCGGCCGCGCGCTGTCGCTCGTCCGCGGCGCGATGGCAAGCGCCCCCTCGGACACCGGTCTGCTGCTGCAATATGCAGGCATCCTGACGGCCGTCCCCGTGCCTCAAGGCCAGACCAATCCGCAGCAGGACGCCGAGTTGAGTTCGGTGATGCGCAGGCTCGCGGCGTCGCCGCTCACGCCTGCCCAGCGTATCGATTTCAACAACCTGAACATCGGTATCGTGGTGAAGCAGGCCGATACCGTGCGTCAACGCGGCGATCTCGCGGGCGCATACGATGTGATCGCGCCGTGGCTTGCTGCAACGCCCGATAACGCGGACCTGCAAGCTGCGCTTGCACGTCTTTACACATCGGCCGGCGACGACAAGAGCGCGCTCGGGAGTTATCGCGTGGCATTGGGCCGCCGTCCCGACGACGTCAATCTGCAGGTCGCGACGATTGCCGCGGCATCAGGCGCGAAGGACTTTTCGTTCGCCGAAACGACCGCCAAGCAAGCGCTGCTTGCCAACCCCGACGATCCGCGCGTGCTCGCCGCGGCCGGCCGCATGTATCACGCAGAAGGCGACTTGTCGCTGGCATCGCGGTATCTGAAGCAAGCGCTGATCGCAGCGAACACGCCGGTCAGCCAGACGCCGCGCGGGCGTCAGAACGGTCAGCCGGCCGTGCCGCGCGGATGGGAATCGGCCATGCAGCGCATTGGTTCCGCGCCACTGCCGGGCACGAATCCGTTCGAAGGCAAGACCGCCGTCGATACCACCACCAACGCCGCCAATCCCGCAGGCACACCGACGGGTCCGCTTGCCGGATTGTTTTCGCGTTCGTCGGATCCGGCGCCGGGATTGCCTGGGTATCCGCAGCAGCAGCCCTATTCGCAACCTCGCACGCAGCAGTACTCCCAGCCCTATTCACCGACGCAGAACGTGCCGAACTATTTGCCTCCTCCGCAGCCTGCGCCGTATTCGACGCCTTACGTTGCGCCCTACCGGGCGCCGGCCAATAGCGCACGTCCCGTAACAGGCAATGGCGGGTACGGTCCCGATACCTATGGCTCGAGCCAGTCAGGCGCGCCATCGGCGGCGCCGCTGCAGCCGTATCCGGGACAAGGACCGGCTCAGGACGCAGGGCAATACCAGGCGCAATATCAGCAACCCTATCAACAGCCATATCAGCAACAGCAAGCTTATCCGGCACAGCAGCAATATCAGCCGCAGCAAAACCAGCAGCAGTACCAGCAGCCCTATCAGCAGCAAGATCCGGCGATGAGCGCGCCATGGCCAATGTCGCCTGCAGCGCAGGAAGCGCAAAACAACGCACAGGCGGCTCAGCCGCGTATATATTCGAGCACCCCGGCGGCCAGGCCGAAACGCACGACCACGACTAAAGCGACCCAACCCGCGTCGCGTCAGGCAACGCGTCGCTACGCCCCTGCCGCCGACGAAACCAACTACACGCAACAGCAGCCTTACGCGTATCCGCCGCAGCAACAGCAGCAGCCGTACTACTCGAACCAGCCCTACATCCCGCAGCCTCCTGCGGGCTACGCGCAGGCATACGTGCCGTCGCAGACGGCGCAGGTTACCCAGCCCGGCCAACAGTCGTATCAGGGCAACATCGCAAACGCACAGACGCTTGGTGTCGCCGATGAACTCGCGCAAATCAATCGCGCGCAGTCAAGCACCGTGTCGGGCGGCGTGGTGTTTCGCAGCCGCACGGGCGAGGACGGGTTGTCGAACCTGACGGATATCGAGGCGCCTATCCAAGGACGGATACGTGCGGGCAATGGTCACGTGGTGGTCACGGCGACACCCGTTACGCTCGATGCCGGCACCGCGCAGGAAACCGCCGATACCCTCAAGCGTTTCGGCTCGGGACTCGGCTCAGGACTCAGCGCGGGAGGAAGCGGGCGCCCTGTCTCCAATCAGTACGGCAACCAGACCGCGAGCGGCGTAGGGTTGTCGGTGGGATACGAAACGAATAGCGTGCAACTCGATGTCGGCACTACGCCACTCGGCTTTCGCGAAGAAAACGTCGTGGGCGGCGCCCAGTACAAAGGCGCGATCACCGACAAGGTCTCGTACTCGGTCGCCGTGGCTCGCCGCGCGGTCACGGACAGTTTGCTGTCGTATGCCGGCGCGCACGATGCGCAAGCAGGTATCACGTGGGGCGGCATCACGTCGAATGGCGGACGCTTCGACCTCGGCTGGGACGACGGCACGAACGGCGTGTACCTGAATGGTTCGTTCCAGTATTACGACGGCAAGAACGTCGCGAGCAACACGGCGGAAAAAGGCGGCGGCGGTTTCTACACGCGCCTCTATTCCGATGCCAACCAGACGTTGACCGCCGGCGTGAACACCACGCTGATGCACTACGACAAGAACCTCTCCTTTTTCACCTACGGCCAGGGCGGCTATTTCAGCCCGCAACAGTACGTGATCCTGAACTTGCCGGTGGAATACATGGGCCGCAGCGGCGCGTTCACGTATGACGTGAAAGGCTCGATCGGCGTGCAGCATTACCGCCAGGATGCGTCGGATTATTTCCCGACCAACGGCAACGTGCAGCCGGTCGGCGGCACCGGAATCACGGCCTCGCAGGGTGGCGTCTACGGCAGCCAGACGAAGACGGGGATCTCGTATTCGTTCAGCGCAACGGGCGAGTTTCAGCTTGCACCGCAATTGACGGTGGGCGCCACGGCTTCGCTTGGCAACGCGTATCAGTATCGTGAGTATCTGGCGGCGGTTTATATTCGCTACAGCTTCACGAAGCAGAACATGGTGCAGCCATCGTTCCCGCCTTCGCCTGTCAGCTCGCCTTACGTATCGATGTCGAACTGAAAATCGTGAAGCCCCGTTGCGTTGTCGGCCCGGGGCTTCATGTTTCAAACCAGCACCCCTCCGCCGTCCACCACGTAGGTCTGGCCCGTCGCAAAGCCGCATTCCATCAGGAACAAATACGCGGCGGCGACGTCACGTGCTTCGCCTACGCGTCCTGCGGGCAGGTGTTTGCCAGCCTGCTCGTACATGGCTGCGCGATCTGCCTCGGACATGTTTTGCCACAGGTTGGTCGCGACCAGGCCCGGCGAAACCGCATTCACCCGCAGCGGTGCGAGCTCGACGGCCAGCGCACGCGTCAGTGCTTCCATCGCACCGCAGACGCTTGCGCCGAACGCCCAGCCGCTATGCGGACGCAACGCCGCAATGCCCGTAGTCAGGACGATCGATCCACCCTTCGTCATATGCGGCGCGCCATGTTTGACGGCGGTAAGCGCCCCCCAGTAGCGGATATCGAATGCGCGCCGCGCCTCGCTTAGATCCGTCTTCGCAAGCTCTCCGAGCCGCAACGAATCGCCGGCGGTGAAGACAAGGTGATCGAGGTTTCCGGTTGCATCGAAGAACGACTGGATGGCGCGCTCGTCGGTGAGATCGAGCGCGTAGCCTTCCACCTTCGGTCCAAGCGATTCCGCCGCAGCCGCCACCCGTTGCGCGTTACTCGATGCAATCACGACCCGCGCGCCTTCCTCCACGGCGTACTCCGCGACCGCATAGCCAATCCCTGACGAACCGCCGAGCACGACAATTTTCCTGCCCTCGAGCCGCCCGCTCACATCGATGTTCGTCATGACTCAAGCTCCCTTTTCGATCAGCGATTGCAGCACGGTATCGAGCGGAACACGGCCGCGACGCACCTCGTTTTGACCGCCTTCGAAGCAGATCCATTCTTCGTTGAACCCGTCGATCATCTGCATGCGCGGCAGCGGATTGGTCATGCCCTGCGAGCGGAAAAGGTCTTCCCAAGTATCACGCGGCACGATGTTCATGCGGACATCGCGTCCGAGCAACCGTCCAAGGCTCGCGGCGATCATGTCCGGCGATACGCGCTGCGTCCCCTCAAGCTCGATGACCCGCCGACCCGTCCACGTCTCGCGCAACAAATCTGCCGCGACCCGGCCGATATCGGCGGTGGCGACCATGGGAACGAGTTTGTCGAGCGGCTGAAGGAAGCTCGGGACGACACCCGTTTCACGGGCCGGCGCAATATCCCAGGCTGCGTTTTCGATGAACCACGCAGCACGAAGGAACGCGACCGGCATGGGCAACGTGCCGAGTTCCTGCTCCATGATCTGGAGCTGGTTGAGCAAGTTGGGCTGTGTGGCTTGCGCGCCGATGGTCGAGAGCACCACGACCTTTTTCGGCCTGGCTGCGGCAAGCGCGGCCCGCAGCGAAGCGATCGCCTTGCGCGCCTCGGGAAATCCCTGCGTCGGATCGAAGGTCGGCGGCAATAGGACGAATACGCCTTCCGTGCGTTCGAACGCGTGCTGAAGCGCGTGTTGATCGTTGACGTCGGCGACCGCTACTTCGCAGCCCTCCTTCGCCCACGCTTCTCCTTTTGCTGCATCGCGCACCACGGCGCGGACATCGTGACCCGATGCGAGCAGCAAACGTGCGACGACTCCCCCGACCTGACCCGTGATTCCGGTGATAGCGAACATGGTGTTCTCCTCAAAAGACCTGCAGCGGACGCTGCGTTGAGAAGAAGTGTGGGCGTTAGAAAGGCGTTTAGCGATGACCTACCTGTCATTTCATTAATGACACGATGTCATTTGTCATTTCTTTCATATGCTGTTACAGCAAATACGGAAAAGCCGTTCCAGCGCGAACTGGAACGGCTTTTAAGCGCTTAAAGCAATGCTTACTGGCGCACACCTTCAGCCTGGATATGCAGCGTCGTCTTCATCTTGAAGCCGTATGCCTTGCCGTAGTCCACACCGAAGTCAGCGCGATCGAACGTGCCCGTCGATTCCGTGCCGCACACTTCCTTCTTCATCATCGGGTTCGTGAAGCACTTGAACGATTCGATCTTCAGGTTCACCGGCTTCGTCACGCCATGAAACGTCAGATCGCCGATCACTTCCACCGGCACGTTGCCCTTGAACTTCATCGACGTGCCTTTGTAGGTTGCCGTCGGGAATTTTTCGGTATCGAAGAATTGCGCGCTCTTCAGTTCACCGTCGAGCTTCTCATTGCCGATGTTGATCGACGTCATGTCGATGGTCGCTTCCAGCGTGCCCTTCTTCGCTTCGCGATCGATCGTCACCGTGCCGCTGCTCTTGTCGAACTTGCCGCGCCACACCGAGATGCCGCCGAAGTGATCGGTCTCGAAGCTCGGGTACGTGTGGTTCGGATCGAGTTGGTACGTGACTTCAGCGGCCATTGCGTTAAACGATGCCGCCACGAACAACGCGCCTGCTGCCGCGATCAAAAGGTTCTTTTTCATGTGTTTTCCTGGATAGGTTTGGAAACTGGATTATTTCTTGAGCGTTATTTCTTGACCGCGACGAGATGGAACTTGATGACGACTTCATCGGCGACGACCGACGTGTCTTTCCACTCGCCCGAACCGACATCGAACTGCGTGCGTTTGATGGGCAGCGCACCATCGAAGGTCTGCGTGGCACCCTGCTGCGTGACAGTGACCGGCACCGTGACGTTCTGGGATTTGCCCTTGATGGTCAGCTTGCCGGCCACGTTGAATTTGTTGCCGCCCGCCGGCGCGATGGACGTTGACGCGAAGGTCGCGTTAGGGAAATGCGCGACGTCGAACCAGTCCTTGTCCTGCGCCTGCTTGTTGTAGCTGTCGTCGCCGAGATCGTAGCTGGCGGTATCGATGTTGATGCTCGCGTTGCCGGCAGCCGGCTTGGCAGGGTCGAAGTCGAGGGTTGCGGTGAACTTCTTGAACTTGCCATCCACTGGCACGTTCATCTGCCTGGACGTCGCCGTCACGGTGCTTTTGGCGGTGTCGACCTGGGCCTGGGCGGCGGCGGTCGTGAAAAGCGCTGCAGCGGCGGCCGCCACGAGCAGCCATCGGGAAGTAAAAATGTGCATGGCGGGTCAGAGATGAAGATTGCGTTTCGGTACGGCATGGTAGGTGAGCGGGCGCGCGACACATAGCCGCGCCGCTACAACACATTGTCCCGTCGATGACGCTAATCGAAACGCAGAGCAGGCATTCACGCCGAGCCAATCCTCAAGCTGCGCGATTGCCTTCGATACAGCGGGCTGGCCGACATCGTAGTGTCGTGCGGTCGCGGAGAACGAGCCGGAATCGACCACGCGTATGAAAATCCCGATCGCGGCCAGTCTGTCCTTCGTGATGCCGTTGGCCCTCACGCCGCGCTACGAGGCATCAGGCTATGTGCCCCCGTTAGCCGGCAAGCACGACGCATGGCTCGTTTCGCTCCCGGCAACCTATCTGCTCGATCGCGAAGGCATGATTGTCCTTGCTTTTATTGATGTCGTACCGCAGGCACTTTGAAACAGGATCGCCGCTTGCCGCATTGAGGGCGATGCAGACGAGACACGCTGCGCATCGGCGTGCGGAGCGTCCTTGAATTGCTTAAGGTCGGACACCGGCGTAATACCGGGCCGCAGCATCGATCTCATCCGGTGTCATGTTCCGCGCGACATTACGCATTTGCTCGTTGATATCGTTATGACGCGTTCCGTTCGCAAACGCCTGCAATTGCTCTTTCGAATACGCGTAAGGCATGCCCTCGAGCCAGGGCGTCCCTGCCTTGTGATCGATCCCGCCATGACACGAAGCACACGAAGCGATGTTTCGCATGGGCGAGCCGTGCGCCACGATATCGGGTGCTGACATGGACGCAATGGCATCGGTGCGCGAAGCTGCTGGCTTGGGCAGATACCCATAATACGCAGCCAGGTCACGCATTTCCTGATCGGTAAGGTTGGCGGCCATTGGCGACATGACCGCATTACGCCGCGCGCCCGACTGAAAGTCGAGCAACTGCTTATAGATCACGGACGCAAACTGGCCGGCGAGATTGGGCGAGTTGGCATCGCTCACGCCCATGGCGCCGTGGCACATCGTGCATCGCATGGCCAGGGTCGCGTCACGGCCAATGGAAGCGCTGCTCGGTACACCAAGCAATTGCGGCGTCATTGCGACAAGGCTTGTTTGCGTCAAAGGCACTGGCGTCGCGGCCGTGATGCGCAACCACTGTTGCGGTACGCCGGCTGCGCTGCAGATCGCATTCCAGACGCCCTGGAACGGCTGGTCCTTTTGTGCGGACGGCAACCAGATGAAGCCCACCGCTGCCGAAAACAGGGCCAGCGCCAGCGTACCGCCAACCGTGACAGTGAACCAGCGGTTGCGTAACGAGAACAGGCGTTCTTCGTTCATCGCTGCGGCCCTCCAATTTGAATGGCCGGCACGGACGTGTCCGAGCGCAACACCAGCGATGCAACTGGATAACCGTAATTGAAAAGCGTCAGGCCGATCATCAATGCAAGCCACAAGCCGAAGCTGTTCAGCGCAACAGGAATGGTCTTCGATTCATGCACCGCCGTACTGAAGCGGAACTCTTCCACCACTACACGCGGCCCGCGATGCGCCCGGATAAGCACGGTGAAAAACATTACCGCAGACACCACCAGGATGAACCCGCCAATGGTCGAGATGATCACCGACATGGCCTGCGCGGCAAGCTCGGGATCGGTGTAATCGAAGAAGGCCATGCGTCGCGGCATACCGAGGATGCCGGTGAAATGCCACGGGAACGTCAGCACGATCATGCCGACAAACCACAACCACAATTGCCAGCGCATGAGCCTGAGTTGCGTCATCGCGCGGCCGGTGAGATGCGGCCAGAGATCGTAGGCAATCGCGAAGTACATGATGACGATCGCGCCCGCGAAGATCAGGTGAAAGTGCCCGGTCACCCACTGCGTATTGTGGATCGTGGAGTCGAGCTGATAACTCATGTTGATGATGCCGCCCGCACCGCCAAAGCCAAGCATCACGAATGAGAATGCGAGCGCGAGCATCATCGGGTTCTGCCAGGGCAGCGCCTTGAGCCAGCCGAAGGTTCCCCGTCCGCCGCGCAAACGTGCTGCGATTTCCACAGACGCGCAGATGGTGAATACCGTCAGAAGGGTCGGCACGGCGACCAGTGCGGTGAACACCGAATGCATGAACTTGAAGCCGGAACCTACCTGTGGGTCGGCGAAAAGATGGTGAATGCCGATCGGCATGGAGACCACGAGAAACAGGATGAACGAGATGCGCGCCATGGAATCGCTGTACAAACGGCCGCCGATTGCGCGCGGCATGATGGTGTAATACGCAATGTACGCAGGCATCAGCCAGAAGTAGACGATTGCGTGCAGCGTCCACGAGAAGAACACACGGGCAAGGCCTGCATCGATAGTCGTCTTGAAGCCGAGCGCCACCGGCAGGATCTGGAACAGGATCTCGATGGCCGCGCCCACCGCAGTCCATCCCCAGAGGTATGCGCCTGCAACGCTCGCAAACATGGCGAGCGGCACGGGCACGCCGCGATTCGCACGCTTCCACGCGATCAGGTTGACCGACATGAGTCCAACCCAGATCCACGAGCCGACCACGACCAGCACGATGCCGATATAGAAGAAGGCGTTGCCGATCATCGGCGGATAAAACGTGTACAGCACGGACGCAAGTCCCATCGCGACCGGGACCATTGCGGTGACGGTACCCACTGCAACCAGAATGAAACCGGCCCATGCCCAGCGCACGCCGATCAACGGTTTCTTCAGCGCAAGCTCGGTCACCGCATAGCCGAAACCCATTGCGATCAGCGTGGGAAATACATAGCCCATCGCCGAGCCGTGCGCGGTCACCGAGCGATAGTAAAGCTCCGGATCGTGCAGCCACGGATGCAGCGGGCTGCGCACCCACATCTGCCAGGCGCCCAGCAACAACGCGCCGCCGAAGCTGATAAAGCCGAGCCAGAAATGTGCGAGAACGAGTCGCTTGCTATTTAACACAGCTTAATCTCCGCGAACCGTTAGCGTTTGCCATCTGAAGGAAAGTGGATTTGTCGATGACCTTCACATGCGCCCACATGCCCTGATGCCCTGTGCCGCAGAACTCGTGGCACGGCATCAGGTGCTCGGCCGGTTGCGTGAAGGTCGTCTTGAAGGTCGAGATATAACCAGGCTCGAGCATTGAATTGATGTTCGTGTTCGTGATCAGGAAACCATGCACCACGTCGGCGCTCGTGGCGCGAAACGTGATGGGGGTATCGGCCGGAATCAGCAGGCATTGCGGCGTGAACGAATACTGTTGCGCGACCACTCGGACCGTGACCGACCCATCCGCTTCTACCGCGCTGCCCAGATTGCTTTCGATGAACTCACCGCTTATGTTGAGCGTATCGGGACGCACGGTCTCCACGCGCGAGGGCGGCATCATTGCCCAGTGAAGGCCGGTGAAGATCGTCATGGCGACAAGCACGCACAGGATGATCGCGACAAGCAGCGCCCATTTGCGCTCGATGCGCGCGGCCATGTCCGCCGATGCATGCGACTGGTGTTCATTGCTCATTGGATAACGCCACGCGGCAGGAAGACCAGGAAATAAAACGCGAACCACAAGCCGATCACAATGGCCGTCGCCACGCCGGCAACCGCGATAGCGCCGTGCGGGCCATCGCGGACGATTTCATCGACGGCAGCATCTTCGTTTTCTGAATCAGTCATGACGTCCTCAATAAAGTGGCGCGGAGCGCAACACGTTGACATCTTTCGCGCTTACCGGCGTGCCGTGGTTGCCCCAGGCGGTACGAATGTACGTGACCACGGCCGCGACCTCGACGTCCGAGAGCGACTGCGCAAAAGGCGGCATACCGTAGGGCATGGGATTCTTCTTCGTGCCCGGCGCGTAACCGCCGTTGAGCACCATGCGGATCGGATTCACGGACGACGTCATCTGGATGGACTGATTCGCTGCGAGCGGCGGGAAATGCGGCAGCTTGCCCTCGCCCTGCGTCGCATGACAAACAGCACATTGCGCGTCGTAGATCTTCTTGCCGAGCGGCGACATGGTGTTCTTTTCTTCGGCAAGCGCCGGTGTAGGCGGCGTGATCTTTTCGCCGGCGCGTGAAGGCAGCGTCTTCAGATAGACGGCGACGGAACGAATGTCTTCGTCGGACAGATACTGGAAGCTGTCGTACACGACTTCCGCCATGGGGCCGTACACGGCGCCGCGATTCGATACCCCCGCTTGCAGCAGATCGGAAATGTCTTCGATGGTCCAGTCGCCAAGCCCCGCTTCCTTGTTCGATGTCAACGAAGGCGCATACCAGTTCTGAATCGGGATCAGGCCGCCTTCAAAACGCTTGGACGCCGAGTTGCCGCCCAGCGCGTTGATCGCGGTGTGACACATGGTGCAGTGACCGAGACCTTCAACCAGATACGCGCCACGGTTCCATTCGACCGACTGCGTGGAGTCCGGCTGGTACTCCCCCGCGCGGAAGTACAACGCACGCCAGCCGTATAGCAACGAGCGCTGATTGAACGGAAAACGCAACTCGTGCGCACGGTTAGGCTGCGCAATGGGAGGCGTCGACAAGAGATACGCATAGATCGCATCGGAATCGGTGCGCGTCACTTTCGTATAGGACGCAAACGGCATGGCAGGATAGAGCAGCTCGCCAGTACGCGACTTGCCCGTGTGCATCATGTTGTAGAACTCAGCCGAGCTCCACTTGCCGATACCGCTCTCCTTATCCGACGAAATGTTCGGTGTATAGAGCGTACCGAATGGTGTTTCCATTGGCCGGCCGCCCCCGAAGAGCTTGCCGGCAGGAACGGTATGGCACGCGATGCAATCACCGGCGCGCGCAAGGTATTCGCCACGGGCAATGACTGACGGGTCAGCCGCTTGCGCATTCGACGCCACGACAAACATGCAGAGAAGCAACAGGGTCCGGAAACTGAACACGTCGATTTCCTCGCCTTAAGGGTTAGGGACAGTGCCGCAAGCAAGCGGCATCTTGAGAGAACCGGCCGCGACCGGAACGGGATCGGCCGGAGCCGGCAACGACGCCAGATATGCTGCTATGGCGGTGATATCGCGATCGGCCAGCTTGCTGGTGATGTCATGCATGCAATCGGGCGCAAGCGTCTTGCGCGTGCCGTAACGCCAGGCGCCCAGTTGCGCGGTGATGTAGTCGGCATGCAAGCCAAGCAAGCCCGGGATGGCAGGCTCCATGCCGCTAAGCGCCGCGCCATGACATGCAGCGCACGCAGGAATCTTGCGCGACGGCGCGCCGTTAATCACGAGCGACTTGCCCAGTGCAAGTGTTGCTGCGTCGGCAGTGACAGGCGGGAGTACAGGAAAAGGCGGCCGCTCGCCGGCAAAATGTTCGGCAATCTGATGCAAATAAGCGTCCGGGAGATAAGCCAATAGATAATTCATTGGCGGGTATTGCCGGCGGCCGTCCCTGAAGGCAAGTAACTGGTTGTAGAGATAACCGGCGGGCTTGCCCGAGAGCCGCGGATAATAATCATTGCTCGTACCTTCGCCTTGCGCGCCGTGACACGCGGCGCAAGCAAGAACGCGCGCCTGCATGGTGTCGGGCGCCTTTTCAGCAGGCGGAGCGCCGGCGGCGAATGCACCCGCACTCGATACCGCGAGCAGCACTAGTGAAATGACGACGCTGCGAATGCCCACCGTTGTGTCCTCAATCGGGTTTTTGTGTCTGTAGTCATGGGCTACAGCGAATTGTTATACGACGCTATTGTGTTGACCTGGACTTTGAAGCTTGCGTGAGTGCGGCATCAGCGAAGCTTAAAGCACTTAAAGCTTTTTGCCGAGAGCCAAGATTCACATGACCCCGCGAATTATTAATCATTTAAGTAATGATTCAAAAGCCCGGAATGAAGTGCTTTGACGTTCAATGATCGAGATCAATAAATGCGCGGAATTTCGTTTGAACGAGGCCGATTTGTAAAGTAACTCGTTAGCGAAATGCCGATCAGAAACGTATGCAAACGTTCGAGCGTTGGCGGGCTCAAGCAGTTGCGTCCCTATGACCAAAGGTTTTATTTGAGTCCGAGACGCCTGGCAAGCCGGTTGAGGTTGGCCCGATCGAGCTGCAATTCACGCGCGGTGGACGCCCAGTTCTGATTGTTGCGCACCAAAGCGTTCTGCAGGACCGTTCGCTCAAACGATGTAACCGCCGTGCGGAAATCCTTGACCGGAGTTTGAAGCGTGGGAGCGTCTACCTTCGCGCTTTCCTGTTGGACATCGTCGAGTCCGAGATGAGCTGCAGTCAGGCTCAGGATACGCAGTGGCTCAGCTTGAGACGCGAGCGCTTTCAACGCGCTGCGGCCAATCAGATGTTCGAGTTCGCGCACGTTGCCGGGCCAGGCGTAGTCGAGCAATGCAGCTTGCGCATCGCTTGAAAGACGCAAACCCGACAGACCCAGCCGCGAGCGGTTTTCTTCGAGGAAACTTCCGGCCAGCATCAATACGTCGCGGCCACGCTCACGCAACGGTGGCACCCGCAGCGGATACACGCTGAGCCGATGATAAAAATCCGCTCTGAGCCGCCCCGCTCTCACCTCTTCCGCGAGGTCGCGATTGGTCGCGGCAATCACGCGGACATCGACGGTATGGTCGCGATCCGAACCTATGCGCTGAAGCTGGCCGTTCTGCAGGACGCGCAACAGCTTTGCCTGCACGCTCAGTGAGAGCTCGCCGACCTCGTCGAGGAACAGCGTCCCGCCATCGGCGAGTTCGAACTTTCCACGCCGGTCCGACGACGCGCCCGAAAACGCACCACGTACATGGCCGAACAATTCGCTCTCCACCAGCGTATCGGGTAGCGCCGCGCAATTCAGGCTGATCAGCGGTTTGTTCGCCCGCGGGGACGCCGCGTGAATCGCATTCGCAACGAGCTCCTTGCCAACGCCGGTCTCGCCGGTAATCAACACGGTCAAGTCGCTTCCGGCCACGATGCCGATCTCCTGGATCATGCGTTTGTGTGACTTGCTGTTGCCGATCATCGTGCGGCGGCTCTGGCCGTGCGCTTGCCTGTACGCGTCGGCGCGCCGGCGTTCTTCCTCGCTGGTCCTGGCCAATGTATCGATGCGTTCCACCACGCTGACTGTCGCGGCCGCAAGGCTCAGAAAAGCGCTGAGCGACGACATGTCGATGCTGTCGAAGCGCGCCGGATCCAGCGCATCGAGCGTAAGCAGGCCCCACGGCCGCCCGTTGATCACGAGCGGACACCCAAGGCAATCGTGCACTTCGAGATGACCCGATACCGCCTGGACGAGTCCGTCGTAGGGATCGGGAAGATCGGAATCCGACGCGAATCGCGTAGGCCCGGTGTTGGCGAGCAGTTGCACGAAGCGCGGATGTTCCGCGACACGAAAACGGCGTCCGAGCGTGTCCATGCTCAAACCTTCAGTTGCCAGCGGCACCAGCGTGTCGCCTTCCAGCCGCAATAAAGCGGCGGCATCGGCGGGAAAAAGCGTGCGCATGGTTTGCAGCAAGCGCCTATAACGCTCGGCATCGGAGAGGTCGCGCGACAGGTCCTGCATGAGCGGAACCAGCGCATCGAGTAAAAACCGCGAAGTCATATTGACTTCTTTCGGAGTCTTTTTGACAAGAGTCTTTCTAACCATCCAGTTTCGCAAGCCATTGATTTCAATAGAATGCAAGTGTGGCATGAAACTTGGATAAAGAGGTGGAGCGACTGCCTAAATTGTGCCGCTCAATCTACCAAAAGGAATTCCGCCATGCTGTCTGCAGAACACCGTGCCATCGTCAAGGCGACCGTCCCGCTTCTCGAAACCGGCGGCGAAGCGTTGACCACACACTTTTACGGGCTCCTGATGAACGAGCACCCGGAAGTGCGTCCGTATTTCAACCAGGCGCATCAGGCGAGCGGCGCGCAACCGCGCGCACTGGCCAACGGCGTGTTGATGTACGCCAGGCACATCGATCAGCTCGAACAACTTGGCGATCTGGTTTCCCAGATCGTGAATAAGCACGTCGCGCTCGACATCCTGCCCGAGCACTATCCGCTGGTCGGCTCTTGCCTGCTTCGCTCCGTTCGTGAAGTACTCGGCACAGAGATCGCCACCGATGCCGTGATCGAAGCATGGGCTGCCGCTTACGGCCAACTCGCGAATCTGTTGATCGGTCTTGAGGAATCGATGTACGCCGAGCGTGAAAACACGCCGGGAGGCTGGCGCGGGACGCGCTTGTTCCGCGTCGCGCAAAAGGTCGTGGAAAGCGACGAAATCACATCGTTCTATTTGCGCCCGGATGACGGCGGAGAACTGCTCGCCTTCCAGCCAGGCCAATACATTGGCGTACGACTCGTTCTCGACGGCGAAGAAGTGCGCCGCAACTATTCACTATCGGCAGCGGCAAACGGCCGCGAATATCGCATCAGCGTGAAGCGCGAGCCTTACGGCCGGGTATCGAAGCATCTGCACGAAAATCTCAAGGAGAATGACACCATCGAACTGCTTGCGCCCGCGGGTGACTTCAAGCTGAAGCACACTGAAAAACCGCTCGTGCTGATCACGGGCGGCGTTGGCATCACACCCGCGCTTGCAATGCTCGAAGCCGCGCTTGAAACCGAGCGCCCTGTGTATTTCATTCACGCTGCACGCAATAGCGGTGTTCATGCGTTCCGTGATTTCGTCGATGCACAGGCGGAAAAGCATCCGCGATTGAAGCGTTTTTATTGCTATTCCGAATCGCGTAATGGGGATGCGCCGGCCCATGGCATAGGTTATCTTGATGAAGCGCGACTCGCAAAATGGCTGCCGGAAACACGCGATGTAGACGCTTATTTCCTTGGACCGCTACCGTTCATGAAAGCGATGAAACGGACGTTGAAGGCGCTGGGTGTGCCGGAGGCGCAGACCCGTCATGAATTTTTCGGACCGGCAGCGGCGCTCGAATAAGGCATGCCGTGTAATTAGTCATTTACTGCTTGCTCGACGCTCGCTCAGGCGAATGCGATTGATTGTTTTTCATGTCTGCATTCGCTTAAGCGAGTGAGCGCCCTGCGTCGTGCCTTTGATCAACGAGGAACTGCGAATTACGAACCCGCATAGATATTGCAGAAGCTGACCGGGCCGACACACGCATTACGCCCTTGCGATCCCGTCACGGGCATGCGCGGTGCGCTCACGCTGGAGCCGGACGCAACACCGCCGTACGCGGCAGCGCTTTCCTGACGATTGGCAAACTGACTTTGAAACGCAGGACTGACGTCCGGATACGACGCATCCGTCACGTACTCCGAACCATTTTGTTGCGCTTCGACAAGCTGCTGGCGCACTTCGGCGCGCGTGAGTCCCTGGGCGAAAGCGGTCGATGAAACGAGGACAGCGGCGGACACAGCAAACAGGGCAAGTTTCTTCATTTTCTCTACTCCGGTTGATTGAGGTATCCCAACCTTGTTTCATGCGGTTGGTACAAGGGCTAACCCATTCTTCGCTGTGTTTATTCCTGCGATCTCGAAAATTTGTTCGCGATTCTCGAAGCACGAAGCACGCGCTTTCATCGTGCTGACGGATTGCGAGACTGCAAGCGTTTAAGACATACATGGGGCTTATGAAAAGCCCGCTCGAAGCTTCGGCTTTCAGCGGCTTTGAGCCTGCTTGTTGTTGAACAGATGTTGCTTAAAGGGCCTGCACTTGCACCGCTGCTCCCGGCACGCCCGAGGTCTGCGGGGCGATCACCAGATAACGCCGTTTGTCGCTGGCGGTCTTGGCGCCAGGCACGACCACTTGCCTGATCTGGCCAATAGCGTTGACGATCGCCGACCCCGCTGGATTCGTCATGAACTTCGCAAGCGATTCGATCTTGCCGCTGCCATCGGGGTTATCGGCGAGTCCCAGCACCTAGGGCGACTTGGGCTCCAGGCCCGTCGCCGACGCCTGCAACACTTGCAGCAAGCCCTGGTCGAAGAGTGCAACGCTGGTTGGCGCACCACCGCTTGCATTGCCGCCACCCACCGCCACCATGTTCAAGTGCGCGGTTTCGCCTGCAAGCCCGAGCGGTTGCGTGTTCTGCGTACCATCGCCTTCAGGCACCGCGTCAGGCACGTATGCAACCGCTTGCGGCGCCTGTCCGATTGGAACGGTCGCGATGACCTTGTTCGTCAGCGTATCGATTGCAGCCATGGCGTCGGCATTTTCCAGTCCAACGTAGACACGGGTGCCATCGCCCGATGGCCAGATGCCATGCGGCAAGTTGCCGACATCAATAGTCGCGACCTGCGAGAAGTCATCGGTGCGGAACACCTTCACCTGATTCAATCCGCCGACCGTCACGTAGGCGAACGTGCCGTTGGCGTTATGGACGATGTTCACGTGATTGGTGATCGGACCTGTATCGATCACCTTGAGCGTGGCGAACGGCGGGCGGGCATCGAACACCTGCGTCTTGCCGGTATCTTTCAGCGTGAACCAGACTTGCTTGCCATCGGGCGTCGCCGCGATGTTCGGGCAGAACGGGCTCACCTGCGTGACCTTCCCGACAATCTTGTGATCCGCCACGGAGATGACATCGACTTCCGGATTGAACGATGAACACACGTAACCGTATTTGCCATCGGGCGAGAAGATCTGCATGCCCGGACCCGCCGGCGTAATGATGCGGGTCTTCTCTTCGTAGGTATGTCCATCCAGGACGGACACATAGTTTTCGCCGCGCACTGTCACCCACACTTCGTTGCCGTCCGGCGTGAAGAACGCTTCATGCGGCGCTCGGCCGACATAGGTCACGTGCTTGACCGCGTTCGTCTGGGTATCGATGAACGAAACCGAATTCGAGCCGATGGACACCACCGCGATCGTCTTGTGATCGGGCGAAAAGCCCATGCCGTGCACAAGCACCTGCCCCTTGTACAAAGGGCTGAAATTGCCCGGCGACGGATCGCCCAGACGGATCACGCCGACCAGTTTGTTGTCGACGGGATCGGTGACCGAGACGGTATTGGAGAATTGCTCGGCGGCATAAACGCGATCGTGATGGCTGATCGCCATGTCGGGCGCGGACGCAAGTCCGGGCGCCTGGCCTGCAAACGCAAGCGATGAAACAGCGCTCAATACCGCGCAGAACACATGGGATTTTTTCATTTCGACTCCTGTTGCATGCGCATGGACGACGGCATGGGCATGGTCATTGTTGTAGGTGAAACGGTCGAAGCGGGTGCTTGCGCTTGATCCGGCGCAGGCGCCGAAGGCGGCAATGGCTGGCCCAATGCAAGGCGCATTGCGATGATTTCCTGCTGCTGCTCAACGACGATTTCCTGCGCGATGCGTCGTAGTTGCTCGTTGTGCCCATAGCGCAATTCCGCCTGCGCCATGTCGATGGCGCCCTGGTGATGCGGCAGCATCATGGCCACGAAATCGTGATCGACGTCGCCACTCGGCTTGATCGTCATGGCGTCCATCATGCGCGTCATTGCTTCATCGTTCTCGGCGAGAAATGGCGCTTCGGCGTTTGTTTGCGACGTATCAGCGGCATGCGCGGGCAGGACTCCCAGCCCCAGGGCCATCGCAGCAACAACAGGAACCGCCGCCAACGCAACACAGCGAGCGCGCAAGGCAGTAAGGCAATTGGAAGACATGATGTGCACCTCGTACGAAGGCTTGAAAGGACGGTAATGCCAGCGCTAACCCATTGGCGAAAGGTTTATTCCAGAATATTTTTGCCAAGTGACAGGCGCCATTTATGGACTTGATGTGAATTTGGCGAGATTCGTCGTAATCTTGTATAAGAAGTTGCGGTGAAGACGGACCCAAAAAAAATCCCCACGACAACTGGAGTTGTAGATGACGACCCTTTCCATAAACGGCGACTCTCATACGGTCGATGCCCCACCCGACATGCCCTTGCTCTGGGTGCTTCGCGATCTCGTGGGTCTCACAGGTACAAAATTCGGCTGCGGCATCGCGCAATGCGGCGCATGCACGGTCCATCTCGACGGCGTGGCCGTGCGCTCATGCGTGCTACCGATTGCGGCCTTGGGAAACCGCAAGGTCACGACCATTGAAGCGGTCAGCGCCACGCCCGCCGGCAAGAAAGTGCAGGACGCATGGGTTGCGCTGGATGTCGTGCAGTGCGGTTACTGCCAGTCGGGTCAGGTCATGTCGGCAGCCTCGCTGATTGCCTCGAACCCCGATCCGTCCGATGCCGAAATAGACGCCGCCATGGCCGGCAACATCTGCCGCTGTGGAACCTATAACCGCATTCGCGCCGCCGTCAAGCACGCTGCCAAGGGAGCGTGACATGTCGCGAGGACTGCTGGAAGCACAAAATCGCCGCGCGCCTGCCGGCGTGAACCGGCGTATGTTTTTAAAACTCGGCGTGTCGGTTGGCGCGGCAATGGGCGGTGGCCTGATGCTCGGTTTCAGCCTGCCGGCCGCAAGCCAGGGCGAAGCGCCCAAAGGTAAGTCGGTGATTGGTGGCGATGCCAACGAGGCGCCGCAAAGCGGTGTGTTCGAACCGAACGCATTCATCCAGATCGACGCAAGCGGCAAGGTCACGCTGGTGATTCCCAAGGTCGAGATGGGCCAGGGCATCTACACGTCGATCCCCATGTTGATCGCGGAAGAACTCGAAGTGCCGCTCGAGAACGTGGTGATCGATCACGCGCCGCCCGACGAAAAGCTTTTCACGGATCCGTTGCTCGGCGGCCAACTGACTGGCGGCTCGACGTCCATTCGCTATGCGTGGAAGCCCATGCGCCAAGCCGGCGCGACCGCACGCGTGCTGCTGATCTCCGCCGCGGCGCAACAATGGCAGGTCGAACCGGCAACCTGTCATGCCGAACGTGGCGAAGTGGTGCATGCGGCAACCAGCCGGCGCATTGGCTACGGTCAACTGGCGGATGCCGCATCGAAACTTCCGCCACCTCAAAACGTCACGCTCAAGGATCCTAAGGATTTCAAAATAATCGGCACCGCGCAAAAGCGCCTGGATTCGCCGGAGAAGGTTGACGGCACGGCGGTGTTCGGTCTCGATGTCCGCTTGCCCGGCATGGTGTATGCCGCAATCGTGAACAGCCCGGTGTTCGGCGGCAAGCTGGTTTCAGTCGACGATACCAACGCGAAAAAGATTCCCGGCGTGCGTCAGGTGATCCGGTTCGACAACGGCGTGGCCGTCATTGGCGACCATACGTGGGCTGCAAAACGCGGCGCCGCTGCGCTCGATCTGAAATGGAACGAAGGCCGCGGTGCAGACTTTTCGACAGCGAAGGTCGTTCAGCAACTCGCGGATGCATCGAAGAAAGACGGCGCCGTCGCTCGCAAGGACGGCGATACCAAGAAGGGTTTCAGCGACGCCAAAACCCGCGTCGACGCCGTGTACCAGCAGCCTTTCCTTGCCCACGCGACCATGGAGCCGGTGAATTGCACGGTGTCCGTGCGTGCCGATGGCTGCGATATCTGGGTCGGCACGCAAGTCCCCACCCGCGCCGTCGATACCGCCATGAAAATCACCGGCCTTTCCGCCGACAAGATCACCGTGCATAACCATCTGCTCGGCGGCGGTTTTGGCCGGCGGCTGGAAACAGACTTCATCGAGCAAGCGTTGAAGATCGGCAAGCAGGTCGGCACGCCCGTGAAGGTCACGTACACGCGCGAGGAGGACGTCCAGCACGACATGTATCGCCCGTATTACTACGACGTGATCTCGGCCGGCCTCGATGCAAACGGAAAACCCATCGCCTGGCAACACAGGATCGTGGGCTCGTCGGTCATGGCGCGGTTCGCACCGCCCGCCTTCAAGAACGGGCTCGACCCGGACGCAGTGGAAGTCTCCGCGGACCTGCCCTACGACTTGCCGAATCAGTTCATCGACTACGTGCGCCAGGAACCCATGGACATTCCCACCGCGTTCTGGCGCGGCGTAGGTCCGACGCGCGGTACCTTCGTAGTCGAAAGTTTCATGGACGAACTCGCGGCTCAGGCCAAGGTCGACCCTGTGAAGTACCGCCACGACCTGCTCGGCAAGACACCGCGCGCGCAGAACGTGCTCGATGTCGCCGCGCAGAAAGCCGGCTGGGGCACCGCGTCGCCGAAGGGTCAAGGCCGGGGTGTATCGGTCATGCACGCGTTCGGCAGCTTCTTCGGCATGGTGGTCGACGTAACCGTGGACGGCGACGGCGAAGTGGCCGTCAATCGCGTGGTATGCGCGGTCGATTGTGGCATGGTTGTAAATCCAAATACCGTGGAAGCGCAGATCCAGGGCGGCATCATCTTCGGCATCACGGCGGCGCTTTATAGCGAGATCACGATCAAGGACGGCCGTGTCGAGCAAGCCAACTTCACCGACTACCGCATGTTGCGGATCGACCAGACACCCCCATCGAGGTACACATAGTCAAGAGCAGCGAAGCGCCCGGAGGGATCGGCGAACCGGGGACGGCAGCACTTGCCCCCGCGCTGACCAACGCGATCTACGCCGCTACCGGCAAACGTCTGCGGCAGTTGCCCGTGGGCCGTCAACTGCTGAGCGCGTGAGGGCACACATGATGATCAAACAACTCGTTTCTGCGATCGCCCTCACCTTCAGCTTGCCCATGCTTGCGCATGCTGCTGCGCCGACAGACGACCCGCTTGTCGCCCGTGGTGCGTATCTCGCGAAAGCCGGCGATTGCGTGGCTTGCCATTCCGCGCCCAAGGGCAAACCGTTCGCCGGCGGCCTGCCCATGACCACGCCCATGGGGAAGATCTACACGACCAACATCACACCGGACCCGCAGACGGGCATAGGCAACTGGACCGAGGAGGATTTCGACAAGGCGGTGCGTCAGGGGGTATCGAAGGACGGACACAATCTTTATCCGGCGATGCCCTATCCGTCCTACACCAAGGTTCGCGATGACGACGTCAAGGCGCTCTACGCCTACTTCATGAAGGGCGTGGCGCCCGTCAACCAGGCAAATCGTGCGCCGGATATTCCGTTCCCGCTCAACATGCGCTGGCCGCTCAAATTCTGGAACATGGTGTTCCTCGATAAAGGCGTTTATCGCGACAAGGACGGGAAAGACGTTGCGTGGAATCGCGGTGCGTACCTGATCCAGGGACTCGGGCATTGCGGCTCATGCCATACGCCTCGCGGTATTGCGTTCCAGGAGAAGGCGCTCGATGAAAGCGGTGGCGCATGGCTTACGGGCGGCGTGCTGGACGGCTGGTTTGCATCGAACCTGACTGGCGAGCATAACGTCGGTCTGGGGCGCTGGTCGGATGCGGACCTGACCCAGTTCCTGAAGACCGGAGCGAACGCGCATGCAACGGCGTTCGGGTCCATGACCGACGTGATCAATCACAGCACGCAAGGCATGAACGATCAGGATCTGGCCGCCATGTCCACCTACCTGAAGTCGTTGCCGCCAGCGGGTGGCACCAACGCGACCGCTTACGCATACGATGCGAAGGCGACCACGGCGCTGCTCGCGCATCCCGCCAACGATGCCGGCGCGAAGGTCTACACCGCCTACTGCATGCATTGTCATGGCGTGGACGGCAAGGCGTTCGCCCCGCTGCTTGCACCACTTGCGGGTAATTCGAACCTGATGGAGAAGGATGCTTCGTCGTTGATCAACGTCACGCTGAACGGCACGCAGGATCTCGTGATCCAGGGCATTCCGGCCGCGTACCCAATGCCCAGGTACGCACCGGTCCTGAGCGATCAGCAAATCGCCGATGTGCTGACCTTCATTCGCGCGGGCTGGAACAACGGCGCGCCTGCCGTTGCACCGGCTGATGTTGCGAAGCTGAGAAAATCGACGCAAGCTGCGCAGTAAAAAATGGCGGCGGATGAACTATCCGCCGCCATTTTCTTATTCCGATGCCACCTTCAACAACACTGGCTGGTTCCGATAATACGTAGGATACAGACGCTTGAGATTTTCGACCTTGGGCAGATCGTTGATCGCAATGTAAGGCGCATCCGGGTGCAGCGTCAGGTAATTCTGATGGTAAGACTCGGCCGGATAAAAGCCCTTGAGCGCGTCCGTTCGCGTCACGATCGGCGCTGGAAATACATGCGCTTTGTTTAATTGCGCGATATAGCTTTGCGCCACCTGCTTTTGCATGTCGTTGGCCGGAAAGATCGCCGAACGATATTGCGTGCCGCTATCCGGGCCTTGCCGATTGAGTTCGGTCGGATCGTGCGCAACCGAGAAATAGATCTGCAGCAACTGGCCGTATGTGACTTTGGTTGGATCGTAAGTGATCTGCACCGACTCAGCATGACCGGTCTGGCCGCCGCTTACGGTCTCATACTGCGCAGTACTTGCCTGACCGCCCGCGTACCCGGAAACTACTTTCGTCACACCATTGACGTGCTGGAACACGCCCTGCACGCCCCAAAAGCAGCCGCCAGCCAAGACGGCGGTTTCCTGATGCGTGGCGCCCACGGGTTCATCGACTGCGGGAGGCGCCAACACGACCGCTGCTTCAGAAGAATGCGCAACGTGCATCGAAAGGAACAGGACGGTCGCGCCCAGGCTGATTGCGCTTAGCAAGCCAGCACCGCGCGAGCGCAGGGCGGCCAAGGTTTTTTGCTTTGGGACATTCATGGTGAGCCTCCGGGTTTGGGGCGCTTTGCGAACGGCGCAAGCCGCGCGCAAGGCACCTTTCGCATCATGTTAGCGCGACCGGCAGACGATAAATGCTTGATGACAAAGATGTAATCAAGAGGTCAGAGAAGGGTCAATTGGATGAAAGCGACTCTTGGCCCGGGTAGAGCAGATCGCCGAGCGCGATTGCAATGGTTTTGGTCGCAATCTTCAAGTCGTCGAGCGCCACCCGTTCATCCGCGCGATGTCCATTCGCGTCGAGCAGCGTGCGCGGCCCCGCGCCGTAGATAACGGTCGGCACGCCTGCCTCGCAATACAGGCGGGCATCGGTGTAAAGGGGAACGCCTTCGGTTGGAATGTCGCGCTGCAATGTAACGCGGGCCGCGCGTTGCAGAGCTTGCGACAGGCGCTCGGCGCCAACGAGTGAACGCAGCGGAGAAGTGACGAGCACTTCCTCGATATCCACGTCGATCCCCGGCAAAGCTTTCGCCGAGGCCAGGATCACTGACTTGAGCTCGCGCAGCACGTCTTGCGTATTTTCTTCGGGAACTACGCGGCGATCAAGCCGAAGTGTGACTTTGTCGGGCACTACGTTCGTATTGATCCCGCCCTTGATCAGGCCGACTACCAGCGTCGGATGTTCGATGCCCGGCGTATTCGAGCGGATATCACGCAATTGCGCGCGATGTGCATACAGCGCATTGAGCACCGCCGTCGCGGCTTCCAGCGCGTCATGCCCCGTATCAGGACGTGCGGCGTGCGCCGACTTGCCGCGCACGGTGACTTCGAGGTGGATTGCCCCATTGTGTGCTGTCGTGATCGCGTATGAAAAGCCGGCGCAAATCGCGTAATCCGGCTTGACTATGCCCTGCTTCAGAAGCCATCCGGGTCCTATCAGGCCGCCGGTTTCCTCGTCGTAAGTCAGATGCAGCTCGATGGTGCCTGCCAGCGCCGCGCCGCTGTCGATCAACGCTTTCAGCGCGAACGCATAAGTCGCAAAATCCGACTTCGATACCGCCGCACCACGCCCGTACATGAAGCCATCGCGGATCTCGGCTCCATAAGGCTCGGCGGTCCAGCCATCGCCCGGCGGGACGACATCGCCATGCGCGTTGAGCGCAATCACAGGTCCCGCGCCGAAGCGATGACGAATCACGAGGTTCGTTGCGCTGATCATGCCGGCGCGGTGGACGTCGTTTGCGGGAACTGCGTGGCGCTCGACCTTGAAGCCCATCTGCTCGAGCCATTTCGCGGCCATCTCGGCGTGGTCCGCGCAGTCGCCCGGCGGATTGTCCGATGGTTTTTGCACGAGCGCGGAAAGGAACGCGACTTCCAGGTCGAACTGGCTGTCGACGCGGGCCATCAAGGTTGCGGCAAGGGCGGAATGGGTCATATGTGCGAATGAGTGTCGGGTAAGGGCTGCAAGCCCAAAGCGATCTGGAGCTATAACCACCAGCTTAGCGGACTCGAAGCGCGACTTGCTAGCCACAGGCAAATTCCGCACATAACGGACCGCGTTGAATAACTCTCCTTTAGCAACCAATTAAATCGAACATTGTTGCGGGGCCACGCTAAGGCCGCGCTCCTTTTGCAATCATTTAAAGGCGTTTCTCGGCTAAGCTTGACCTCACTTTCAACAGATTCAATGAGCACTTCAATGAACCACCGAGACGACGCCGCAGCACTGGACCATAACGACCCGCTAGCCGCCTTGCGCGAACAATTCGCGCTGCATGACGGCGTGATCTACCTGGACGGCAATTCGCTCGGCGTGCCGCCTAAGGCCGCCGCTTCACGCGCAGCGGAAATCATCGCGAATGAATGGGGTGACGGCCTGATCCGCTCGTGGAATACGGCAGGATGGTTCGCTTTACCCAAGCGACTTGGCAACCAACTTGCGCCGCTGATCGGCGCTGCGCAAGACGAAGTGGTCGTGACCGACACCATTTCCAGCAATCTCTTCAAGGTGCTCTCGGCTGCTTTGCGCGTGGCAAACGAGCGCGATCCCATGCGTCGCGTGATCGTTTCGGAACGCTCGAATTTCCCTACGGATCTCTACATTGCGCAGGGTTTGATCGAACAACTGGATCGCGGTTACGAATTGCGACTGGTCGATCATGCGTCGGAAATACCCGGCGCCATCGATGAAAACACTGCCCTAGCAATGATCACGCACGTGAACTATCGCACCGGCGCCATGCACGACATGGCCGCGCTCACGCGCATCATTCAAGACAAAGGCGCGCTCGCCGTCTGGGATCTCGCGCATTCGGCAGGCGCCGTTCCGGTCGACCTGAACGGTGCGAACGCGGATTATGCAGTCGGCTGCACCTATAAATACCTGAACGGCGGCCCCGGATCGCCCGGCTTCATCTGGGTGCCAAAGCGTCTCCAGGATGCGTTCTCACAGCCGCTTTCCGGATGGTGGGGCCACAGGAAACCGTTCGATATGGTTCCCGAATACCGGCCGGATAATGGCATCGGCCGCTTCCTGTGCGGCACGCAACCCATCATTTCAATGGGACTCGTCGAATGCGGCCTCGACGTCTTCGCGCAAACCAGCATGGCCGCGCTGCGCCGCAAGTCGCTCGCGCTAAGCGATCTGTTTATCGATCTCGTCGAGACGCGGTGCAGCAAGTTTCCGTTGACGCTCGTGACGCCGCGCACGCATGCCGAGCGCGGATCGCAGGCGAGCTTCGAACATCCGCACGGTTATGAAGTCATGCAGGCGTTGATTGCGCGGAATGTAATCGGCGATTATCGCGAGCCGCGCATCTTGCGTTTCGGATTTACGCCTCTCTATACGCAATACGTCGATGTGTGGGACGCCGTGGAGACCTTGCGCGATGTGCTTGAAACCGAGGCCTGGCGCGCATCCGAATACGCGGAACGCGGCGCGGTAACCTGAGCACGAGGAGAACGCGCGATGACCCAGACAAACGAAAACAATACCAACGGCGCTTGCCCGATGGGCCATGGCGCCACTGCTGAAAAGACAGAAGGTTGGCACGACGCCCAGCTCGACTTCGCGCAGTCCATGAGCTACGGCGATTATCTGTCGCTTGGCACGTTGCTCTCGGCACAACATCCGTTGTCGCCGGATCACAACGAGATGTTGTTCATCGTGCAGCATCAGACGAGCGAGCTCTGGATGAAGCTCGCGCTGTATGAATTGCATGCGGCGCTTGCCGCCGTGCGCCGCGATGAACTTCCTCCGGCGTTCAAGATGCTCGCGCGGGTATCGCGAATACTCGATCAGCTCGTGCAGGCGTGGAGCGTGCTCGCGACCATGACGCCATCTGAATACACCGCCATGCGGCCTTACCTGGGGGCATCGTCGGGATTCCAGTCGCATCAGTACCGGCAAATCGAGTTCCTCCTCGGCAACAAGAACGCGCAGATGCTCAAGCCCCATGCGCACAGGCCGGAGATATTTGCAGAAGTGAAAGCGACGCTCGATGCGCCCTCTTTCTACGATGAAGTCATCCGCTTGCTTGCACGCCGTGGCTTTCCAATTGCGCCCGAACGGCTTGAACGCGACTGGACCCAGGCGACCACGCACGACGCGAGCGTCGAAGCTGCATGGCTCGAGATCTATCGCAATCCGAGTGAGCATTGGGAACTCTACGAGATGGCCGAAGAACTGGTCGATCTCGAAGATTCTTTCCGGCAATGGCGCTTCCGGCATGTGACCACGGTCGAGCGAATCATCGGTTTCAAGCAAGGCACGGGCGGCACGAGCGGCGCACCTTATTTGCGCAAGATGCTCGACGTGGTTCTGTTTCCGGAGCTTTGGCACGTCAGGACCCTGCTTTAGGATCGCACGAAATTCCGAGCGGCGATTGACGGTTCCGGCACGCGCAGCGCGTTCGCCGACTTTCCCCGATAATGACCCGCATGAAAACACTCCCACCGCCCTCCAACGTCCGGCGCCTGTTGCTCGCGCTGCCCGCAGCATGGCTGTTGGCGTCCTGCGCGATGCCCGGCGCCTCGTCGTCAACATCGACCTCCCCATCGCTCGATACCGCCATCGCCGCGCCTCACCGCGGCCAGAAAGCGCAAGCCCGCGATGTCTACCGGCACCCTAAAGAGACCCTCGAGTTCTTCGGGGTTGCGCCAACGCAAAGCGTGCTGGAGATCGCCCCGGGCGGCGGCTGGTACACGGACATCCTCGGGCCTAATCTGAAGGATCGCGGCACCTTGTACGAGGCCGAATACGTTGGCGCGGGCTCGTTGCCTGAAGCCGAAGCCCGCAACAATGCCGCGTTCGAACAAAAGCTTGCATCGAACCCGGCGATATACGGCCGAGTTCCGTTCGGCACGTTGCAGTCTGGACAGTTCGTCGGCTTGCCTGCGGGGTTGCAGGTCGATCGCGTGCTGACCTTTCGCAATATCCACAACTGGATAGAAGACGGCCAGATCGACGCGAACATGCGCGCTTTCTATTCAGTGCTGAAACCCGGGGGCGTGCTTGGTGTGGAAGAGCATCGCGCCAAGCCGGGAACCCCGCTGCAACAGATGATCGATACGGGTTACCTCACCGAAGCCTACGTGATCCAGCATGCGCAAGCCGCCGGTTTCAAGCTCGTCGCAAGCAGCGCGATCAACGACAATCCCCGCGATACGAAGGATTACCCGAACGGCGTCTGGTCACTGCCACCGACATATCGCGGCGGCGATGTGGATCGTGCACGCTTTGCGGCGATCGGCGAATCGGATCGCATGACGCTGCGCTTCGTCAAACCCTGAGCCACCGCCCGCTCATGACCCACGTCATCACATGGACGTCGCCTGCCCGCGTAAGGCGAGGGTTGCTTGCGCTCGGAGCGGTTTTGTCGATAGCGGGCTGTACGGCTAACACCCAGTCCGCTGAACCTCAAGGCACCAGCATGGCTCATCACACGGCTGACGGTTACGAGAACAATTACTCGCCACTGCCACGCGCATCGCTTTTGAAATGGCAATGGGAGCGCCTCGTCAATGGCTTGCCAAAACCGCCGGCAAATGGCTATCACTTCCCCGTGGATCACCCGGATGTTGCCTGGATCAAGGCTAACCGGACCGAGACCACGCTCACGTGGATTGGCCATGCGACCGCACTATTGCAGATGAACGGCGTGAACATCATCACCGATCCCATGTTTTCAAAGCGCGCATCGCCGTTCCAGTTCATCGGTCCGGAACGCAAGGTGCCGCCGGGACTTGCGCTGGCTGATCTGCCGCATATCGATATCGTCCTGATCTCGCACAATCATTACGATCACCTCGATACCGCGAGCGTCGAGCAATTGAACAAACAGGCAGGCGGCCCGCCGCTGTTCCTCGTGCCAATGGGCATCAAGTCATGGATGCACGACAAGGGCATCGACAACGTGCAGGAACTCGACTGGTGGAACGAGACGCACGCATCAGGACTCGAAGTATTTTTCGTTCCGAGCCGGCACTGGTCGGCTCGCGGCATCGGCGACCGGCAAAAAACCCTTTGGGGCGGCTGGGTCGTCAAAGCGCCCGAAGGCAACGCGCATCCGTTCTCGTTTTATTTCGCCGGCGACACCGGATACTCGCCGGACTTCAAGGATATCGGCAATCGGTTTGGCAGCTTTGATCTATCGCTGATTCCGATTGGCGCTTATGCGCCCGAGTGGTTCATGCGTCCGCAGCACGTTTCTTCTAAATCGTCGTAAGCCTTGATGAGTAAGGATTTAAGGGCGATTTAAGACACTTTAAAAACATCGCAAAACATCGGGATACGTCGTAATAGAATCAGTGACTTACAGACCGGTTTTGAACATGCCATTTCACGACTACTGGACACCCAAGCCCTACGACTACGACAAGGCGACGCGCGGCCTCGCCGAGAAGCTGCAGGCGTACATGGACCTTGCTGGCGAGCAGGATGATGAAGCGGTGGCCGAGGGTATCCGCGGGACCGCGCTGCAGATTTACGAGCGGTGGTACCGGTACTCGACGGATGCGGGGAAGCTGAAGGCTGAGGATGATGCGCGGTGCAGGAAGATACTGAAATTGCCGTTATCGTAATAGCGATAACGGCAACTCTTACTCGCCGCCGAACTTTAGCTTCCGCGATAGATGTCGCCTTGCGCGGGTCCGACGGTCACAGTCTGTTGGGAATCGGTTGGCGTCTGAACCGTGGTCGTCGATCCAACCGGCGACGTGACAGCCCCCGGCGCCGTTGCAAACTCAGTGATCGCCGCCTGTTGTTTGACCGCACTGCTTGACGACCCGAAATAGAACTCCTTCGAGCCGAGCACCATCGAGATCAACACACCTTCTAGCGTCGAAATCAACGACATTGCAATCGCATCTACGGCGACGCCGCGTACGATAATCACCAGGTGCGCGGCGATTACCCCGAACAGAGCCAGCGTGTAGAGGTAGGCAAGGTTTCGTGCAGTGTGATCCTTGTCAGACTCAGCAAGCGTTCGAGCGCTTTGGCGGTCGGATGCATCCGCCTGATATTGCGCTGTTTGTGCAGCAAGTGAGTTCTGCTCACGCTGCATGGCAATCTGCGCGAGTTGCGTCTGATTGTCGAGCTCTGCCGTGCGTACCTTGGCAAGCGCATCGGGATCGTTCTTCAACGCCGACATGATCGAATCAGGGTCAGGCGAAGTTCCCAAAGCTGATGCAACAATCGATGCTACGGCTCCAACACCGAGCCCTGCGACTGTGCCGACACCTGGAAGGAGATTCCCTAGAATCGGTGCTGATTTTGCGATGGCAGAAGCCACGTCGCCCCACGTAGACATATCAAACCCCCAAGGCGATCTTCGCCGTTTCCCATCGTTTCAAACGATCATCAAGCCCGTTGAGGCCACCATTTATCCGCTTCGTCAAAGTTTGGAAATCGCCCGAGTCCGCGTATTGATTCAAGTTGTGGCTATTCCAGAACCACGCCGCTGATTGCGCCGCACCGCTCGGCAGTTCAAGCAACTCAGGCGACAACACGAAGTCAATCCCAAGCGAGTCACTCACGGCCTTGTAATTGGCGCGCCCGGTGATTTGGATCAGCCCTCGCCCACGGTACTTACTTCCATCGCCTGGCTGCGTGTTGCCGAGGTCAAGACGGCCTTCATACTTGGATTGCGCGGGTGTCGGCCCCCACAGTTCTTTCGTGAAGACAAAGCTGCCCGACTCGTGACCGACCTGCGCCAAGAACGCAGCAACGCGCGCGGGCGAGTCGATCGCATAGAGCGCCATCGAGGCGGAAACAACAGGGCACCACTTGCTGGCCGTCGATGAAGAAAGCGCCGTCGCTTTCTGGAAAGTCAGAGTGTCCATCAGTGGCCTCCAAAGCCAAACCAACCCTTGCTTGGTTGTGCGGGCGGAGGCGGTGGTGCAAGTTTCTTCTCGACGTTCTGCACGGCGCTTGCGGCCGCATCGACCTTCACGGCTTGCTCGGTCAGTTTCTTGTCGACCTTATCGAGCGATTGCTTCGCCTCGACTGCCGCGGCTGCAGCAGTCCTGGATTGCTTCAGGAGCGCAGCATTGCGCGCGTCCGTAATCTCTGCCCGCTTCCCAAGGAAACGAAGTGTGTAAGCGACGATCTCGTGTGCGTCTTGCACCATTGCCTTGATGTCGCCCGCATCGTCGATCTGCTTTTGCAAACTGGCAATCTTTGTTTCGGACGAGGCGACGCCAGCGGCGTATTCCTCCTTGCGGATCACAGGGATTCGAGCCGTCATTGCTTTGCGCTCAGTGTTGGCTTGTTCGACGCTATCGCGCGCCGACCATTGACCAAGGAAATATCCCGCTGAGAGAACGCCGGCGAGTCCGCCAACCACGCAGACTCCAACGACCCACCATCGCCAATCAGTTACCTTTTGCATCTGCTGCCCTCCGGTTTCCGACTGTCGCTTCCAGTCGATCAATTCGGTTTTTCAATTCGAGTACCTCTGATTCCGCGCGCTGTGCCCGCCGACCCGCTTCGTCTGATCGAATCTCGGCGGCACGCATCAATTCTTCGGCCCGGTCAGCCCGTTGCACCGCTAGCAGCTCGCGCGCTTCGGCGCGGCCCGCGCGCTCTTCAGCCAGCGTTGCTAGGCGTTCAAACCGGGCAATAGCCTCCACCTGTCCTGCGGAGTCGGCCTTAGTAATCCGGGCATCGCCCTCACTCTCAGCCTGGCGCTTCCGGTCGATCTGCCGCCACATGCGGCCGCCGACCCAGAACGTGCCAACGCTCCCGAGAGCGGTCACGATTGACTTCACGCCCTCGTTCCAAAAATCCGACATCTGAGGCCCTCGTTTGCCGGTCATCCGGGCATAAAAAAAGCCCGCCGTAGCGGGCTCGTGCTGCTGCTGTCTTTTACGCCGAGGGCGCTGTCGGCCAAGCCGGATAAGCTTGGGCCAGATCGACCCGATTCACGAGCACGCGATATGTCTTCCATGCTTTTAACGCTGCGGTGTCTGCGTCGGTTGCCATGTCAAGGTCAACTGCGTCTTGAAGTGGAGCGATCGCACTGGTCGCTTGCGAAAGAAGCGTATCGCGAGTACTAGTGTTGCTCGAAAGGATTTCGGCTGGTGTCGGAGGAATCGTCTCTGGAAGAGGCGGTTGCTCATAGACGCCGTCGGCATAGCCAAGTCCGATGTGCGGAACATCCCCGTCTTTGACCTCAATTGCCGTTTGCCCATCAGGCGGGGTCCATGTTGCTAGGTTACCGTCCCAAACAACCACGTTGATGACGATCCCGTTTTCAATCAATGCATATGTCATTTTTATCACCATTCCAGCATTGCAAAACCGGGCATTCCAGCCGATGACGCGCCGCCTCCGCCGCCGATGCTATACGCAGAACCGCCGCCGCCGCCGCCCACACCAAAACCGTTTGCCGCCGATGCCACTACACCTCCACCAGCGCCCGCACGCCCCCCGTGCCCTTCGCCACCAAATGGGCCGCTGCCGCCATCGCCGCCAATTGCCGAGTACGCAGATGTTTGCGCACCACCATCAGGCGCAGTTCCGCCATTAGGAAACCCTACACCACCCGTAGAGCCACCGATATTTCCGGACGCGCCTTGCGCGCCACCCTGCCCGCCGCTGCCACCGCCTAATGTGATGGTGGTTAAACCACTTCCACTTAAAGTCGTTGCCCCGCCACCAACTCCGGGCGATGCAGGCGTAACGCCTTGACCGGCACCCGCGACGGCAGTCCCGCCCGCGCCGATGGTGACCGTATATGTAACGCCAGCTGTAAGCGTAACGGGTTGACGAATGGCAGGAAAACCAGCCCCGCCGCCGCCTCCGCATGTGCCCGCCGTGCCCGCTGAATTGTTACTCCCGCCGCCGCCGCCACTGCCACCCCCACCGCACCCGGAAAAATAATATGTTCCGGTGCTTGGCGCGACGAACGATCCGGTAGACGTGAACCGAGCAATACCCTTTACCGACTTGACCGCAACCAGTAGGTTCGCCAGAAGCGTCGCCGTCGTGCCGTCATCGACCGAATTTGCGCCAGTCTGGTTCGCAATGAACTGCGCAAGCACGGCCGCCATAATCGAAGACTGACGCATCGTCTTATTGATCTGCGCCGATTTCGCAATGCCCGCGGAGTATCCAGCAGCGATTGCCGGAAGCGCCGCATAATCCGATTGTGCGGATACGTTCGCCCCACTGCCTACCGCGAACGGAAGAAAGTCATTCGTTGCCATTGATGCTCCAATTGATCAGGCTGAGACGGCCCACGAGCCGACATCGAATCCAGAAATGTAAAAATTTTCAGTGTCGAAGCCAAACAGCGGCGTGTTCGTGACTGACGGCGTGTAGTAGCCATTGATGTGCACCGCTTCCGGCTTCAACGGGATATACCCGCCGCGCAGCAGCGCAAGGAACACCGCGCTTGGCAACGTGCCTGCAATACCATAGTCAATCGTCATATCGCCGTTATCGACGATGAAGACGTAGGTGCCTGTCGGATAGGCCGTGCTGTGACCGGTCCAGTTCATTACCGCGCCAGCGACCGGGGCAACCGCCAACGTCACCAACGCGGCCGACGAGATCGAATAGTCCGTGATCGTCACGGGCGCGGATGTCGTCGTGATGTAAGGCGTTGCGACTGACCCAACTTCCGCTTGTGCGCCCCACTGATAGATCGTTCCTGGCCTGTCCTGGGGCAAGGTGACAAACGAGTCGCTCGCCATTCCCGACGGCTCAGTGAACGTCACTGAGCAGCGATACCAGCCGTTGCCCATCGGAAGAATCGAGCCGGTTGCCCCTCCGGAGCTGCTGACTACGACACCCGTAAAGAGATTGAACGTAACCAGCGCGGGCGTCGCGAACTTGTCGTTGCCGACGGTGAACTGCGCGCCTACCGTTCCCGCTTTCGCATAAATCGAATACGTTTGCAGCCCTACCGCGTTGTTCAGCAACTGATACAGGTTGCCGCCGGCGCCGGACTGGTACGAGATCAGGGCTGCTGTGTTGCTTCCGTCCGGTGCTGTCCCTGCGTTAGGCGTGATGGTCGTGCCGAGGTAGGCAGAGAAGTTATTGATCGATGCCGAATTGTTCGTTCGTGGCGTCGTAACAAGCTTCTGATTTCCTTGCCAATCGTTTCGATAGATTGTCGCGTCGGTGAATGTGAAGAGCGCCGTGCCTTGATACGACAACTGAAACTGCGTTGCTGAACCGTTTCCCGTCCCAAACGGCTCATTTGTTGCCGTGATCGTTACCGGCGGCGCCGATGAAGCTGATCCACCAAATATAGCGTTGAGGATCGCTGCGGACGTTCCCAATGTTCCGTCCCAGTGATTCGCGCCGATCTTCGCGCGCAGCAGGAGTCGATAGGTATCATCGTCGAGTGACGTGACGCCGCTTGTTGGATCAAACGGTCCCTGCCATACGCCCTGATCGAACCCGAGTCCAGCAGTGTCGAGCGAGAAGTACACCCCGGCTAGCGGCGTGTTGACATTCCGACTGATGCCGACCCATAGGCCAACAGCATCGAGTTGCACGCCGACAGCGTTATCTAAATCGTATTCACTAGGTATCGCAACAAGCCCATTCTGCAGATCGACAAAGCACTGCGCGACCGCCGAGAGCGTAGCCATAAACCGAGGCTTGTCGCTGTGCTCTGACGTAACGAGACCCGTGTAATCGGAGATTGCCGCCATATCAGGAGACCGTGAGTGTGACGCCTGCCGCGGTTGCGACTGCCGATTGATTGAATGCTAGGGGTACGTCTGGCGCACCTGCTCCGCCTGGCCCGGTCAGCGTGAGGGACGTGATCTTGAACGTATTGCCGCCCGCCACACTTTTTGCAGCCGTGATACAAGAATCCCACTCAACAGCCTTCGCCGGACCACCGCCGAGCGCCACCGCATTGATGTAGGCAGCGACAGCGTTTTGCACGAGCACGCCGGTTGCCGACGTGTAGCCGGTGAGCGCCTTCATCGCAATGGCGACGGTCACCGTCTGCTGCGTCGGCCGGAAGAAATTGATCGGGTGCGGAATACCATAGACATCGGTAACTGTTACCGTCGTCGTGCCATACGTGCCGCCGCCTGGCGTCTTCTTCGTGGCGATAGCCGTTGCGATAGCGGTTGCATCACCACCCTCGACGACAAGCGAGATCGTGTGCGCCGGAATTCCGTTTGCGTCCGTGCTACCGGTGTCGTTCTCGTAAGGCGTGAGCCGCGTGACGCCAGCAACGTTCGCAACCGCGCCGTTGATGCCGTCAAGCACAGTCAGGGACGGGATAGCTGTCGAAACAGTCTGACGCTGGCGCAAAGCAGGGTCAAGCTCTACCGGGTTGCCGAGAGCAGCCGCACTAACGTTCGTGACCGTCTGCCATCCGCGCGTCGGCGTAGAAATCTGATTAACCGACCCTGCGACCGCGGCAATTGCGCCGGGTGTCTCGCAAGTCGCGGTGACGACGATAGTGCCGGCCGGCGGAATCGTGACCGACGCGGGCAAATCCCACTTCACCTGATTCGTGTCCTGCACAACGCCGTTCGCAATCGGAATGCCGACTTGTCCGACGATCGTCAGGTCTACAGTCGAGAAACTGGAAACGGCGCGCGCGATGCCGTTTATCTTCACGACGCTGGACAGATTTGCGCCCTGAGCGGTCGCTGGCGAGAACGCGTTGTAGACCGAGATGGCCACAGCGTTCGCGTCGTTGATCGCGCTTGCGATGATCGCGAGGAACTGACCATCCTGCGAGTCTGATTCCAGATAAATATCTGAACCATAGATGCTTTGATATTGCGCTTTCAAAAAAGACAACACGTCAGCATAGGAAGGTGCGGTGATGCCCGTCGCATCGATAGTCGGAGCGGTTGTCGTGATGGTCATAGCGTCGTTTCGACTACCTGCTGGCCGAACTGCGTGGTGATTGTGGCGGCGACCGAGAGAGCCCGTGAGTCGCCGTCGAAAACGCTGGTGTAACTGTCTATCGATGTCACGCCGGGCGTGCCGAGAATTCGATCCTTGATGACGACGTCATACGTGTCCTTCGTGTACTTTCCGAGCACTTCAGTGCGCCATGGGGTGCCGTCGGTCGTATCGAGGAACCACTCTCCACTAAAAAGAGCTAGTCGGGTCTTAACTGCCTGAGATGGAGCCTCCGGCACATCGCGGTAAAAATCGTTCTGCTGGTTGCCGAAGACATAATCGCCGTTCGCGTCCATCTTGCGGTAACGCATTTCTTATCTCACTGTGGTGTTCCACCCAGGCCCGAACCGCCCGAGTTGATGTGCTTATGGCTGTCGTCGATCGCGTGACCGTTCGAAGTGATCGTGCCAAAGAAGTTGACCGCGCCGCTGATACTCGACGCTACGCCGCTTACGATGCTGCCGGTCATGCCCGCGAGCCATGAGAGCAATCCTTGAATGATCACAGCACCACTGAAGTTCGATGCCGGCGCATTCACATAAAACCCGCCTGGAGCGGTGATTGTCACTCGCTGCGTCGCCGGGTTTAGATCAATGGACGTCGAGCCGTCATTGCTGCGCAACTGTGTACTCGCGGTGCTGATTCCGCCAATCTTCGTCGCCTGCGAGAAGAACCCGACGAAGGCGAATCCATCGCTCAGGTCATGCCGCACGGGTTCCATCGGAATCTGAACGCCGCCCGATTGCCACCACGAATGTATCGAACGCGCCGCGAAAACAACCAGGCATTCATCGCCCTTGCTGACGGGAAACGTCAAAGTGCAATTGCCACCACGCGGAAAATGGACCGGCACATCGACAAGTAACGGCATATTCACAAATTGAGCAGTACCATCCGGCCCGGTCACCACTCCCTTGATTGCGATCTGGACTGTCGCCGCTAAGGTCGATGGGTCGAAAGACTCGACGATTCCTGGCATTGATGTCCATAGACCCGTACTCATGCCATGCATAGCGACACGAAGCGCCTCCTCTGGGTCACTGATTCGTTGCCGGTTGTCCATCAATCACCGCGTTTGTAAAGGTAGTCGTTTTAGGAGCGTTGCTCGGGTTGAAGCAAATGATCTGTGTTTCCCACGCGTTGCCGCGCGTATCGCCAGCATGTGTCAATGAATAAACCACATACAGCCCATCGTTGCTAAGGCTCGGGATGTTGTAGTCATCAGGATTCGTCGTTTTCGGGCCGCCTGAATTTGGCGATCCGTCCGAGTTCTTCCCAGCCAATATCGTGGTTTGTGTGATGCTCGCATTGTCGATCTGCACTCGGCCGCCGGTGATGATGTTTGAGTTCATCAAGCAGCGTACGATAACGCCGTCTAGCGTCTGCACCGGGATACCGATCATTCCGGTGTCGGCGCTCAGCACAATGGCTTCGTTAGGCAGATAACCGCTCAGCGGGATAACGTTAAGCAATCCGTCCTGAATGTACCAACGCATTCCAGTCGCTGCGGCGAACTCGCGCATGTACTCGCGCGCCATGCCGAAAAATGGCTTGCCACGCGGGAACACTGTCTTCGGGAAGTCCGCACGATACCCTGCCGTCACTCCATAAGGCGCAAACGTGTCGAGCAGCGACTTGTAGTAGTCGTCGTAGGTCCAGCCCTTCGCGAGCGTGACATTCATCACCGCATAGTTGTACGCCTGGTCTGAATCCTGAGCGACGATGTCCAGATACGTGTCGGTGGCGCTTTCTCGGCCGCGGGAGTATTGAGCCACCGTCCCGCTAAAGATCAGGCCAAAATTGCCGTCATACCCGGCTTGGAGTATCACGCGCGTGAACTCGGTCTGGATACGTTGAACAGTTTCATCGCTTGCGTTGTAAATACGAAT
Source organism: Burkholderia sp. PAMC 28687 (assembly GCF_001577465.1). Classification (NCBI taxonomy): domain Bacteria; kingdom Pseudomonadati; phylum Pseudomonadota; class Betaproteobacteria; order Burkholderiales; family Burkholderiaceae; genus Burkholderia; species Burkholderia sp. PAMC 28687. Next base: position 537,944 of record NZ_CP014507.1, on the reverse strand, counting down.
GCGTGCGTGCCGCAACGTCTGCGCAGTCGAGCTCCATACCGCGAAATTCAGGTGCAATTCCGACAGGTCTAATCCTTCGCCAGTATCTGATCCAACTAGCAGGCTAACTTTCCGGATATATTGCTGAACCATTAGAGGAGAACACCAATGAAAACCACTATCTCAATATTTTTTGCGCTTTTGTGCGCAAATGCCATCGCGCAACAACAGGTCACATACGACGGCCCGGTTACATTAAATGGGACAGTCGCTATTCTTCCTGCTACTGACATCATGTATGGAAAGGAAGTGCCAACAAAATTCCTTGCCCTTCGGTTAGACGCTGATTTGATCACAGTCTCCGATGGTGCGGTTCCAGACCAGCAACCTGAAAAAACTCGTGTGGTTCAGCTAGTTGTTACAGACTCATCAAGCTATCAGTCAATCAAAGGCTTAAAAGGTCGCCACGCAACGGTGCTGTGTTCCGACATCTCATCAGCTATAACAGCACATCATTTCGCACCCATACTTTGCACGGTAAAGCGCTTAGAGGTCGCAAAAGGAACATCTGATAACCACAGCATGCCTTACTACGATCCAGACAAAATGTGTGAGCATCTCAACAATTTCGGCGGCCATCCATCGCAGATGATGTTTCAACAGTGCATGCAGAACGAGCAAGACGCATATGACGCCATCAAACTCAGGATTGCGTCACTCCCGTCACAAAGTATTTCGACCTGTCAGCACGTTACGGAATTCGGGGGATTTCCTTCTTACGCTATGCTGGACGAGTGCCTAAAAAATGAGTCGCATAGCCAAGAGAACAACTCGTCTTTCCAATTTAATCGGTAATGAAATAGAGATGCGACGTAGAGCCCAAATTTTCGAAGGTCGGAACCTCTGCCGGATCGCCGTCGGTCTGTACCCACAGTTCGCCGCCAATGCCTAGATAAGCGTATTGCTCAAGCAAATCTGCGCCGGTGGTCAAGGGGATGCCACTGACGATCTTGTTCGCAAGCGAGTCGGCGATGTCAAGCACCCACCCGCCCTGTGGGGCGTCTCGCCACTGCAAGGTGAGTTTGTACTGCACGCCGGACAAAGCGATCAGAAACGACTCTGGCACGCCGGAAAGAGGGATTTCGAAAGTAGCCATCAAAAGCCTATCGCCGATTTGATGCTTGTCACCGATTTGTAAAGAATGCTGGCCGTCGCAGCTTGCGGCTGCTTCGTTCCCGAGTTCGCTGTTGAAGCGGTTTTTTCTGGACTTGCCTGCACATCAGTAGGCTGCAACGTCACAGTACTCGTTTGAACAATGATGATCTGCTGAAGCGTTGCGACCACCATAAGCGAATTTTCAGTCGCCGCGTCAGTCGTTACCGCAAGCGTCTTAATCAGCATGTTTTGATACATGCGCTTGCCGGTCACCATATCAAACGGAACACGGCTTTCCTGAAGCGCGAGCAATTGCTTGTACACGTCGTCAGGGCTCGGGCTGCCAATGTCAAAGAAGCCGGAACTGTTGCTCCACCCGTATCGAACCGTGACTTCCGATGGTCGCTTGAATGCATGGTCAGTGATCGCCGCGCCGCGCTCCACCGGATGACTTGTGATGGTCAACTCATCAACGTGCGTTTCTTCGACGACCAGATTCGGCACGATGCCAGCAATCGAACGCCCTTGGCGAAACAAAGCCGTAAGGACGTTCGAACCGACGAGAGCGATGCCATTTGTGATCAGACTCATTGCACCGCGCTCCGCATGTTGCGAACGAGTCGCTGATTGACGCCGTCCTGCTGACCGGCAACGGCTTGCCCAGCTGCTTCTGGATTCGACCCGCCAGCAACGTGAATCGTCGTGCTCTGGCTGATCGACACCGGATTGCTGCCCGGCGCGCCGGCCGCCCCGACACCCGATGCGGCCGCCAGTTGCTCGCGGCTATACGGGTTTCGACCGTTCTCCATCTGGATCACGGCACCCATCACATGATTCAACTGATCCGGGTTTGAAAGATCGATTTTCCCGTCAGCACCGACCCCCACGCTACTGGAAAGCCGATTAACGTAAGCATCGAACGAATCTCTGTTTTCCGACCTTGGCGCATACTTGTTGATGATCGCACTTGCGGTATTCAGCCCGCGCTCGCCGTACCGACGAAGTTGCGATGCCAGAGCTGCCAATCCTTCTTCTGGTGTCCTGAATCGAGCGAAGCGCGCATTCGGATGCGCCTCCAAGGTCGCGCCTTCCTGCCCGACGAAATTCAGATTTCCGGGATTGTTATTCCTGATGCCACGCGGTTGCGATGCATCGGGCACCTCAATAATTGTCCCGAATTCCTCATCGTTCGAAGCATTCGCCGCGTCGACGCGCGCCTGCGCACCTCGTGACAGCTTTACGCCACCATCGGTCTTGTACGCGTCAATCTGCGCTTGAGCGTTACCGCCGCCGACATCCTTGGCTGCAAGCGCGGCCTTTGCCTCTTCCCAGTCCGCAGGGAGCGCACTCCAATTCCCACGCCATGCGTCCTGCGCCATCTTGCCCAGGGCGCGGAGCATATTGCCGAGCTTGGACAGGCCGAACATCGCCTTGTCGATCTGACTCTCCCAAATCGACCAGTCGATCAGCGATTTCCCGCCTTCCTTCCAGACGCGATAGTCGTCATAGAGGGCGAGCAGTGCCGTCGCGAGCAGTGCGAGCCGACCGAGCGGCGTCGACAGAAATACTGCATTGAGCAGCTTCCACCCGCCGATAAGCAATCCGAGCCCGATCAGTACCTTCTTGGTCGAATCGTCGAAACTGTTAAACCAGTCGACGATCGTCCCAATCGCCTGCATCGCGCGAAGCGCAAGCGTGCTGATCGTATCCGCGAGCCAGAGCACGCCAGATATGACCTTGGCAATGACATCCGTGATCTTGTCGAAGTTATCGACCAGACCTTCGCGAAATTTCTTGATGCCGCCGGACAGGCGCGCACTCATCGAGTCCGCAATCTTCTGTCCGAGAATGACGAAGGCCGACCCGAGCGTGCGCGTCTGCACCATGAACTCATGGCTGCGCTTTGTCGCGCCTTCCAAGTCGAGACCCGCCGCGGCGAGCATCTGCTTGTAATCGTCGCCGAAATCGCCGAGGCCTTGACGCAATGCCATCAGCGTCTTTTCGTCGATTCCGAGCGCTTGCGCGTATGCGTTCGCACGGTAATACGGCATGTTGGCGAACTGCTTGCCGAGATCCTGAAGGATCAAGGACGTGTCGCGCAGTTGACCGTTCGCGCCTTGCGTCTGTACGCCGAGGCTTTGAATCAAGCCGTTGGCGCCGGGGCTATTTCGCATGAAGCGCGCGAGGTTCTCGATCGTGTCGAGCGCCGCGCCCGCCGACGAACCCATCTGGCTCATCGAGAAACCGAAAGCACGGATGTTCTCGGCCGATGCCTTCGTGCGCTGCGATGCAAAGTACAGCTTTTCGAGGTTGTCCTCGATCGCGGTCACGCTCGCGAATACGGCCGCCGACGCTGCGGTGATGCCCTTGACGAAAGACTCGAGACCGACCTTATCAATCTTGAACCCAAGTGAAACTAAAAACTCACGAATTATGTCCGTCTCTGCCGCCATGTCTTATCTCTCGGTGAGGGCCCGCGCTTTTTGTCGATTCTCCTCGACCACGTCCAGTGCTTCGTTCATCCGCGCGATGTCATGCATGCCGATCTTTCCGGACAACATGCTCTCGTACAGGCACATGCCCTTGACGCAAGGCCGCATGACCCAGTCCTCACCTTCGGCCATCGCCGCCCAGGTTACACCGGTGCTGGTGGGCTTCCCGCCGCTTGCTTCGCGAGAAGCCCTTGTATAAAAGCACCGAGGTTGTCCCAAATCACCTTCATCGTGATCTGGATCATCATCGGCATTTCGATGTCATCGAACATCAGCGCGCCGTTGTTCCACACGCGCGCCCAATCCTTTCCCTGCTTGCGCTGCACGACCGCCAGGCAGTTCGAGAAGATGTATTCGACGTCGGCCTCGGACATTTCTGCCATGACGTCAGCGACCGGCTGCAGCGCGCCCGCGATGAGAGCAATGTCGTTCTTGCCTTCCTTCTTCGCCGCGATGGAAGCGAATGCAGGGAGCAGCTTCGGAACGAGCGGACCGATCTTGCGCGACACGTGCAATTGCTTGAACGTGTCGAGCTTGCCGCTGCGGTATTCGATACCGCCGATTTCGAATTCGATCATTGCGCGTACTGTCCGAGCATCGAGTCAATTTTGATAACGTCGAAAACCCACTCGACGATGTCGCCGTCTTTCGCGTACTTCAGATCGGGGATCTTCTTGAACGCGCAGTTGCGACCCGTGGTGATGTCGCCCGATGCGCTTTGCGTCACGGTGATGACATTTTGCCCCCAGAGCGAAGAACTCAAGGCCTGCGCCACGGAAAGGGCCATGAGCTTTTGATTGACCGGCGAAGTCTTCAGGTAGCGAAGCGTGATCGTGCCGGATTTGTCGGCGTGCAGGCTATGCATACCTTCACCGTCCGAGCCGATGCGCATCGTGTTCTTGTCGCCGGCGCGCTGGATGTCGATACCTTCTTCTGCCGTTGCTTGACCGTAGCCGAGCTGGAATGCGCCACCCGCACCGACGAGCGATGCTTGGACGTCCATGAAACTGTACGCGTCTCTGCACGAACGGAGTGCCGAATGCCTGCTCGATGCTTTACGCAGCTGCACGACGTGTTGCGCAAGACAAGGGTTTTCGGCGTGGCCTGACGTACATCTTGGACAGCGAAGACGGAGCGAGTTTGCGGGCAGCAGGATGGAAATTACTTTGGACGGTGAAGGGTCGTTCATGGGATACGCCGTCACGCCCACGAACTGACAAGCATCCGACGTGCGACAAGCAAGCATACGGCTGGGGAAGTTGGCCAGCACCGCCCCAGAAACCAGTATGACCGCTCACGTCTCCGCCTTTCTGCAGGTTGCAGCCGTATATTTGGGAGTGAAGCATGAAGGTTCGTCTTAATACGTGGCTGATGACTCAATTCGACCCGCCGCCAGCGATAACGACTGCTCGGACATGGATCACGCAAGGGAAGATATGGCCTGCTCCGGTCAAGGTCGGGCGCGCCTATTATGTTGAAGAAGATGCGACGTTCCAAGACGGAAGCGCTCGCCCCACTCTAGCTCAACGGGTATTCGGACATGGCAGCAAGGCCAAGAATTAAGAAGCGAGCGAACTGGCCCGCTAATCTGCATGAGCCGCGCCCACAATATTACGTGTGGCGTAATCCCATCGATAAGCAGACCCACGTTCTAGGGCGCATCAGCCTGGCTCAGGCGATTCATGAAACTCAAGAGGCCAATGTGATCGCCGAGAAAAGCGTTGCTACAACCACGCTCGCGCAACGGCTGCTACGGACTGAGCGAACGATTGAGCAACTTATCAAGAAGATGAACATGACCGGCATCGCAAAGACGACTGCGGCCGCTCGAAACTCTCAGGACAAGGTCATCGCCGAGAGATTCAAGGGTCGCGCCGTCGAAACAATCACGACGCTTGAGATCTCCGATTTTCTTGAGGAATTCAAAGCGCGCGGGAAGATGCGCTGGGCACAGGTGATGAGAACCCGTCTGATTGAGATTTTCACGAAGGCAACCGCGCTTGGCTGGATTGATCGCAACCCAGCAACGGTGACGGAAAAGATTTCGGTAACGGTAAAGCGGCAGCGCCTGACGTTGGAGCAGTTCAACAAGATACTGGAAAAGGCGCCAGAGGTCGCCGAGTGGCTTCCGAACATGATGCTGCTCGCGCTGGTTTCCGGGCAAGATCGATCGACTGTCGCCTCGTGGCCCCGTAACTCTGTCAAGGATGGCGAGGCACTTGTGTTTCGGCAGAAAACAAAGAAATGGATTGCTATACCTGTCGCCCTTCGGATGGATGCCATCGGTCTTTCTCTGGCGGATGTCATCGCGCGGTGCAAGTCCAACGTGGTTAGCCCATATTTGATCCACCACAAGCGCAACAACGGAACGATCACGCGCGGATCGGCAGTCCATTTGCAGACGATCAGCATGCGCTTTGCATCGGCACGGAAGCTTGCAGGAATACCGGATGAGAATGCGCCTTCCTTCCACGAGATTCGCAGCTTGGCAAAGCGCACATACATGGATCAGGGTGGCATTGACACGAAAGCATTGCTTGCGCATTCGGATGATGCAACGGCCGATCTCTACGCTAACAATCGCGGAATAGAGCCCATAAAAGTGAAGATAAATATGGGGTAGTTTCAAAATCCGGTTAAACGAATTTTAATCAATCCCCGGAAAACCTTTCTGGTGAAGGGTTTGATTTTGAATATACATATGTCCGCAGCACGTCAACCCGTTTGAAGCGGTACAGATTCACGAAGATGTCCATTCGAAGAAATCGATAGGCATTCACTGGGGCACCTTCGAACTCGCCGATGACCCGCTCGACGAACCGCCGCGTCTGTTGAAACAGGCCGTGAAGGAAGCGGGCTTGCCGGAAGATGCGTTCGTGGTCCTGCGTCATGGGCAGATGATCAAGCTTGGCGACGCTAAAACACCGGGACCGTAGCTTGCGGGAAAGAGGGTTCAAACGAATAACACACAAGGTAACCATGATCGAAGTCCATCACCTGAACGAATCACGCTCGCGCCGCATCACCTGGCTACTCGAGGAACTCGGGCTCGACTACACCGTGCATGTGTACAAGCGTGATCCAAAGACGCGGCTCGCACCGCCGGAACTGGAAAAGATCCATCCGCTGGGCAAGGCGCCGGTGATTCGCGATGGCGATGAAGTGGTCTTCGAGTCGGGCGCGATCATCGAGTATCTGATTCGCAAGCATGGCAACGGGCGGCTCGCGCCGGCGCAGGACACGCATGCATTCAACCAGTACCTGCAATTCCTGCACTACGCGGAAGGCTCCGCCATGCTGCCGCTCATGCTCAAGCTTTACACGGGCAGGCTTGGTGAAGGCGCAGCGCCACTGCAGCCGCGCATCGAAAGTGAAATGAAGCGGCACCTGGGCTTTCTCGACAAATCGCTCGAGGGTCACGACTATTTTGTCGGCAATGAACTGACCGGCGCGGATATCCAACTGTCCTTCGCCGTTCAGATGGCCGTGAAATTTTGCGGCGACGACGCCTATCCGAACCTGACCGCGTTTGTGAAGCGCATCGAAGCGCTTCCTGCGTATCGGCGAGCGATAGAGAAATCAGGCGAATAAGCCGCGCTTAATGTGGCCGCCGATGATTCAGCGCAATGAACACGGCCATCAGAACCAGAAACGCAACCACCAGCAAGCTGGCGTTGAGCAGCACATGCGGATACCCAAGCTCGCCGACATCAATGAACGGGTAAGGGTAAAAGTCCGACGTGCTGCCGCGCCATAATGTGACGCACAAGTAGCCTAGTGGATAGATCAGCCAGAGCAGCGTCTTGTGGACGGTCAGATGAAAACGTGGCACGAACAGCACCCAGTACATCGCCGATAAAACCGGCACCACGGTATGCAGGCATTCGTTGAGCACCGCCCGGTATCCCGACGGCGTCCACAGGTATCGCAGCAAGAGGTTATATGCGAGCCCCACGAACACGATATAAACCACGACCGCTGTAACGACCGGAGGCTTGCGGAAAAAACGTCCCACCGGCGTTCCCGCCCTCGCCGCCACGCATGAAAAACAGATGGCGACCGCGAAGATCGTGAGGTTGGTCAGGTAACTGCTCAGACGTTCGATACCGTCGAATACGCCCAGGCCTCGCGACAGCATGCGGTGAACGGTGATGTCGGTTTGCGCGGCGAGCGCGAGCCACGCAATGGTCGCTATCGAGGCCGCCAGAAGCAGTGACGCGAGGCTGGGCGTATGCAATGGCAGATCGTGCTCGACAGGCTGCTGGCGGCTTTGCGAGGGGATAGGCTTCGTCATGCCACGATTTTATACGCGGCAGGTATGCGTTGCAGGCGAACGTTTAATGAGCCTTCAGGAAATCTTGAAGATGTTCTGCGCACCGCGAACGTAGAGGCTTTCGGCTTTCTGCAAAATACGTTCGCGATAAAGATCGAAGGCAGCAAGCACTGCGGATTCATCCGATCCCATCTGCGGATTGAAGCTGGAGAGCGCGGCATCGCCAATCTGGAACGAGATCTCGCGCGAGCCGTCATATCCCCAGAAGCACACACAGTGCCGGGAGGTATCGTAGGAACGGCTGGGATTGGGGAAATTGAGTTTCATGCGCCATCGTAGTCCTATTCCGTCGCGTGCTGCAATTGGAGCAACGGCGAAGTTCATAGTGATTACCCTTAGCGTGTGTTTTCTGCAAAGCCGTACGCCATTTGTAATGAAGCAGCCTGCCGCGCGCTTCAAGTAGACTTTGGTCCCACGCATTTGATCGAACCCACGACGCACTGCCTTGTGAAACCCGTCAATTTCCGCCTGACCGCCGCGATCATCGCAAGCGCCCTCTTCATGCAGAACATGGACGGCACCATCGTAGCCACGGCGTTGCCTTCCATGGCACGCGATCTCGGCGTCGACCCGGTCCATTTGAGCAGCGCGATCACGGCGTATCTCGTCGCACTGACCGTCTTCATTCCCGCAAGCGGCTGGGTCGCCGACCGTTTTGGCGCGAAGCGCGTCTTCATGTGGGCGATCGCCCTGTTCACCGTGTCTTCGGTTGCGTGCGCGGCGGCATCGAGCCTGCCCGAGCTGATCGGCGCGCGCATCGTGCAAGGACTCGGGGGCGCGATGATGGTCCCCGTCGGCCGGCTGATCCTCTTTCGCGGCGTCAAGCGCGAGGAACTTTTGCAGGCGACCACATGGCTCACGATGCCCGCGCTCATTGGCCCGCTGATGGGACCGCCGCTAGGCGGGTTTCTGACCGATGCGCTGTCGTGGCGCAGCATCTTCTGGGTCAACGTGCCGGTGGGTATTGCGGGGATCTTGCTGACGTGGAAGCTGCTGCCGGCCTCTCCGGCCGAACGTCCTGTGCCTCCGGACTTGCGCGGCATGATGATGATCGGCGGTTCGCTGACACTCTTCATGATCGGCATCGAATGCGCCGGGCGCAACGTGTTGCCGCCGTTCGCAGCACCGGCGTGCATTGCTGCGGGCGTACTGCTTTTCTGGCTCGCTGTCAGGCATTGCCGCCGCGTGCCCGACCCTGCTGTCGATTTCTCGCTGCTCGCCATTCCGACGTTCCATGCCGCCACCATAGCGGGCAGCCTGTTTCGTGCGGGCGCGGGGGCCTTGCCGTTTCTCGTGCCGCTCACGCTGCAAACCGGCTTTGGTTATAGCGCGTCCGCCAGCGGACTCGTCACGTTCGCAAGCGCCCTGGGGTCGTTTTGCATGCGGCCGATGACATCGACCGCATTGCGGCATTTCTCCGTACGCACGGTCTTGTGCGCGGGCAGCGTTTCATTTGCAGCGATGCTCGTTGCGTGCTCGTTCATGTCGCAAAGCTGGCCTGCTGCCGCCATATTCATGTTGCTGCTCTTCGGTGGGCTCTCGCGTTCGCTCGGCTTCGCGACCATGGGCGCGCTCGCCTTCGCCGATGTCCCCAAAAGTCAGCTTGCATCGGCGACATCGTTTCAGGGAACCGCGCAGCAACTCATGAAAGCGGTGGGTGTCACGGTTGCCGCCGGCACGATCCAGGTCACCATGATCCTGTCGCCGGGAACGCACGCGCAACGTTGGCAACTGGCTGCGGCGTTTGTCGTGACCGCGATGGTCGTGCTGGCGTCTTATCCGATGTTCGCACGCATGCCGCCCGAAGCGGGCGAAGGCATCTCCGCTGCGCGCGGGCGCGGACGCGGCGCGGCTGCAGAGATGAAGTAGCCCAGGCTCAGGCGCCGATCAGGACGCCCGTCCTGAACGGAACTGCACCGGTCACACGGCCGAGCGGCGCACCAGCGATCACAAAACGAATCGCGCGGCGCATATAGAAGATGCCGTCGTTCTTAGTGGTGAGCGTGGTGACTTCGTCGGTGATCGGATCGACGATATCGAAGACCGGATCGCCCGCCTTCAGGTAAGCGCCAACAGCCGCACGATGCACCAGCACGCCGCTCACGGGCGCAATGAACTGTTCGCTGCCGGCAAGCGGCGTAGCGGGATGATTGAGCGGCGGCAATGCTCGTGCCTCACCTTCTATCACGCCGCGATGCGTCAGGTAATCGATGATCCCTTCGGCGTCCTGCTCCGCGAATTCATAGGTCACATCGCGCTGTCCACGATGCTCGACCGTCAGCGCCACGTTGGGCGCGGAGAGCGGCGCGGTATCGCCCAGAAGCGCACGTACCTCGTTCCATAATTGCGTGTGGACTTCATCGAATGACTGGCCGCCTGAATCTGCTGCGAGCAACACGCCGCTGGCGCCCAGATAACGCGCGAGTGGTTCGACCGCAGGCCAGCTCGCCGGGCTCGTGTAGAGGTGCATGGTGGCTTCGAGCGAACAATGCAGGTCGATGATGAGGTCCGCATCCGCGGCCATGATCATCATCTCGCGGCGCAGCGACTCGAACTCGTTCTTCGGCTTCACTTCAGAGAGCATTTCGCATACTGCGCGCCGCAGCAAACGTGTGTTGCTGTCGGCGTCCTGCGTCCATTGCGTGCCGACGCGTTCCATGAGCGCAGCCGCAGAAGGCAACGGGAAACTGCGATTGAAGTTGTGCCCGCTATTCAACTCGAAACGTCCGAGGAATTGTCCGAGCACATGCTGCGAAAGTCCGATCGGATTTGCGACCGGCACCACGATCACTTCGCCCTTGATGCGCCCCGCATTCTCCAGCTCTTTCAAACGATGCTTCAGACGCCACGCGGTGAGCATGGCGGGCGTTTCGTCGGCATGCAGTGACGCCTGCATATAAACCTTCTCCCCCGCACCGGGCGTGCCGAAGTGAAAGCTGACGAACTCGCGATGAGTGCCGATGGAAGTGGAAACTAGCGGCGTGTGTTGAATGTGCATCGAATGCTCCTGCAGAACTTTTGAAATACAGCTTGATTGCCGCTTAGTTGCCGTACACGTCGAAGTCGAAATACTTGCGCGAGATCTTCTGATAGGTGCCATCCGCGCGCATGCTCGTGATCGCCTGATCAATCTTGGTCTTGAGTGCTGCGTCGTCCTTGCGCATGCCGATACCTGTACCGTGATCGCCCATCTCCAGCGGGCCGCCGACAAAACCAAAGCCCTGGCCTCTCGATGTCTTCAGGAAGCCGTGTTCGGCTTCGACCGATCCCAGCAACGCGGCATCGAGCCTGCCCGACGTCAAATCGTTGAACACACCCTCCTGGCTCTGGTACGCCACGACCTCGGCGCCGCCCGGCTGCCAGTTCTTTTGCGCATACGTTTCGAACTGCGTGCCGCTCTGCACGCCGATGCGCTTGCCGCGCAACCCGTCCGGGCTGACCGTCATCGGCGCGCCTGATTTGGCAATCAGCCGCGACTTGAACTGGAACAGCTTGGTCGAGAACGCGATCTGCTGCATGCGCTTTTCAGTGATCGCCATCGACGAAATGATTGCGTCGATCTTGCGTGCCTGCAGCGCCGGGATCATGCCGGAGAACTCCATTTCGACCCATTCGCAATGCATCGCGATACGGCGGCAGATTTCATCGGCGAGATCGACGTCGAACCCGGCGACGTGGCCGTCCGGCAGTTTTACGTCCATCGGCGGATACGTCGGGTCGATGCCAAGCCGCAATACATTTGCGTCCTTTGCCATGGCCGGCGCGGAAAAAACCATGACTGCGGCCATTGCGATCGCGGCAGCGGCGCGTGCGGGAAGGAAGGGTTTCATCGGCGCTCACTCAAGGGTGGTTGTCAGTCCGTACAGGGCTATTTCGGATAGTAAGAGTCCAAAATGCACTCAAACAGGGGCGATTTACTTATCATGATCACTTTCACATATCACCCGGGCGGTGGTGCGCGTGGAACTGACATTGACTCAACTTCGCGTGTTTGTCGCAGTCGCCGAGGCCGGCAGTTTGCGAGCTGCCGCGCGCCGGCTCGGCATTGCGCAAAGCGGTGTGACACAGCAATTGAGGAAACTCGAGATTACCGCGGGCGGCCCGTTGTTCGAGCGCGGTCATCGCGGGGCGCGGCTGACATCGACTGGGGAGCGTCTCAGGATTCGCGCCGATGTCATCCTCGGCGAATGCGCGAGGACCGAAGAAGAAATGCGCCAGTTGCGCGGCGAGCTGACGGGACAGGTGTCGCTCGGCGTCGCAGCGGAAGCCATGATGCGCCTCTTCCCCGCGCTGCTCGCGAGTTTTCGCGAGCGCTGTCCGCGTATCGACGTGCATCTGACGAGCGCCACGTCGCGCGTGCTGACCGCGTGGGTGCGCGACGGCAGCCTGGATTTCGCGCTCGCGCTGGTGGCGCAAGAGGCCGACATCCACGATCTCGATGCAACCACGCTGTTCGAGTCGCCGGTCGCGGTGATCGCACGGCACGATCACCCGCTGGTCAAATCGAAGTCCTTGCGTGCGTTGCGGCATTGCGACTGGGTCAGCACGCGGGCGCGTCATGCGAGCGATGTCGCCAATCGCCTGTCCACGCTCTTCGACGATGCAGGGTTCGAACCGCCGCGCATTGCCGCCACGACTGAAGCCGTATTCGACACGCTGCACTGCGTGGCGAACAGCGATTATTTATCGCTCGAACCCGTGCGCCTCGCACAACATCCGTTCTTTCGCGAGCATGTATCGGTCGTGCCGATCAGGGAACGCGTGCCGAGCACGCGCGTGTGCCTCCTGAGACGTGCCGGTGTTCCACTGACGCCGGTTGCGCAGGAACTGGCGTCGATGGCGGTATCGTTTGCACGCATGATGCCGGACTCGGGCGCCAAGGCCTGACGAAATGCCGCGCGTTTTAACGGCTATCATGTCGGTCCAGGCGACACCTCCAGCATTTGGACACTTTCATGACAGACAAGAAATCATCAGACGCGGCGCCACGCGAGACCGCGGCAATGCTGCGTCATTGGCACGACACCGTGCCGAACGATCGCCTGGCTCACCTCGTCAAGGACGCAACCCGGGCAATGGTGCGGGCAATGCAACTGCGTCTGGCAGAACATGCCGTGTCGTACGGGCACTGGACCTTCTTGCGGATCCTGTGGGAGACCGACGGCCTGACGCAGCGCGAACTGAGCGCGCAGGCAGGCGTGATGGAACCGACCACGTTCGCGGCCGTGAGGGCAATGGAAGCCATGGGATTTGTCGAGCGCCAGCAAATGCCCGATAACAAGAAGAACGTGCATGTCTTCCTGACCGAGCAAGGGCGCGCACTGAGAGACAAGCTCGTGCCGCTTGCCGAGGAAGTCAACGAGATCAGCGTGGCGGGGATGAGCGAACGCGATATCAAGACCGCGCGCAAGGTGCTGCTCGCCGTGATCGAAAACCTGGCCGGCGATGAACTGGGTTCGACAGATCCGCGCCGACGTGTGCTGTCGACGCGGGAACTCGGGCGGATGGTGGCCGAGCGTGGAGAGGCGGTCGAGGACTAGCGCCGCGACCGCCCTGTTTCAGACCGGCGCCGGGTTACGCTCGGCAAACCCGCTTTGGTGCCAGTACGGATACGGCAGCGTCGTGACGCTGGCTTTATCGAGCGCTGCAATTTGTTCCGCGCTCAACGACCATCCGATACTGCCCAGATTCTCGCGGAACTGCGCTTCATCGCGTGCGCCTACGATGACGTTCGCCACGGTCGGACGCTGCAGCAGCCAGTTCAGCGCAATCTGCGGCACGCTCTTGCCGGTTTCCTTTGCAACGGCATCGAGCGCATCGACGACGTTGTACAGGTATTCATCCGCGACCGGGGGCGCCTTGTCCGCCGTCACGTGCAGACGGCTGTTCGCGTGCAGCGGCGTGCCGCGGCGAATCTTGCCGGTAAGGCGTCCCCATCCCAATGGACTCCATACGATCGTCGAAACCTTCTGGTCGATGCCAAGCGGCATCAGCTCCTGCTCGAAATCGCGGCCAATCAGCGAGTAATAGGCCTGATGCGCCGAGTGCCGCGCAAGCCCCTCACGGTCCGACGCCGACAGTGACTTCATCAAATGCCAGCCCGAAAAATTCGAGCAGCCGATCACGCGGATCTTGCCCGCGCGCACGAAGTCATCGAGCGTACGCAGCGTTTCTTCCACGCGCGTCATCGCATCGAAACCATGAAGCTGGTACACGTCGATGTAGTCGGTGTTCAGGCGCTTCAAACTGCCGTTGATGGCTTCGGTCAGGTGATGCCGGGTCGAGCCGACATCGTTCACACCGGCGCCGGCGCGAAATGTTCCTTTGGTTGACACGATCACTTGCGAGCGGCGCCCTGCAATCGCCTTGCCGAGAATCTCTTCGGCCATGCCGTCAGAATAAACGTCGGCGCTGTCGAACATCGAAACGCCTGCGTCGAGCGCAATGTCGACAAGCCGGCGCGCGCCGTCCGCGTCCGTGCTGCCCCATGCCTTGAAGAAGTCATTGCTGCCGCCAAACGTGCCCGTGCCGAGGCTCAGCACCGGCACCTTGAATCCTGATTCGCCTAACAAGCGATATTCCATTTCCGTTGATTCCTTTCTTGATGAAGGGAGATAAAGTGCCACGGTTTGTCCGTCCGTGGCGCACTGGATTACTTCGAGGCTTCGGGGAAATCGGCGCCGATGGTCGTCTTTTCCCATGTATCGAAGTCATGCTTCAGCAGATCGACCTTCTTGCGCGCGAGTTCGAGCGCGGCCTTGCCGAGCAGCAAACGCAACGGCGGGGTGTCCGACAACGCAGCGTCGATGATCGCCTGTGCCGCGCGAACCGGATCGCCCGCCTGATTGCCGCTGCGTGCTTCGGTCTGCTTGCGGCGCTCGCCGGCGGTGGCGTCATAAGCGTCGATACGCGTGGCCGACTGCTTGATCGACGGACCCGCCCAATTGGTGCGGAACGGTCCCGGCTCGACAATCAGCACATCGATACCCAGCGGTTTCACTTCGAGCGCCAGCGACTCGGAGATGCCTTCCACCGCGTACTTGGTGCCGTGGTAATAGCCCGTCGCCGCGAAGCTGGTGATCCCGCCGATCGATGAAATATTGATTACGATTCCGCTTTTCTGCTCGCGCATGACGGGCAGCACGGCCTTCGTCATGTCGACGAGACCGAATACGTTGGTTTCGAACATCGCGCGCACGGCGTCGTCTTCGCCTTCCTCGATCGCCGCGAGATAACCGTAGCCGGCGTTGTTCACGAGCGCGTCGATCCGTCCGAACTTGTGCTTCGACTGGGCGACCACGTCCTCGATCTGCTTGCGGTTGGTGACATCGAGTTGCAGCGCGAGCGCGGTCTCCGGATACCCTTCGGTCAAGTCCTTGAGCGTCGACGGATCACGTGCGGTGACCACCGCGCGCCAGCCGCGCTCGAGCACGAGCTTCGCGAGTTCACGGCCAAAACCTGTCGAGCAGCCGGTGATCAGCCATACGGGGTTGTTGCGATTCATCATGGAAAGCTCCTGTTCATTTTTCAGAAAGTGGGTTGAATCAATGCAGGGGGTTTTCGCCGGGGCGTTTCGCCGCGAACCATGCGGCGAGAGGCGTGGCAAAGGGATGGGTGTCTGAGTTGATGCGCTGTTTGCGTCGCCAGAACCGTGCCCAGAAATGGACGCCCGGCTAAAGCTTACTCGCGATGCGAGATTGCAGCACAAGCGGCCCGAACGAGCCGGGCACAAGATGAAGGATAAAGTCGGACGCAGGGGGACGCGTTCAGGCGCTTACCAACTCCAGGTGACGCACGGGCGCACGCTTGCAGCCGGGAACGTTCGCCAGTCCGAAGGTCGGCCGCCCATAGTAGAACCCTTGTGTCAGCACGTGCGGCCATTGCGCCAGCCACTTCGCCTGCGACTGCGTTTCAACGCCTTCGACCACGACCGTGAGGCGCAAGGTCTGCAACAGGTTCAGCATCGCCGATACCACCGCGCAAGCACGCGGACACGTGGGCACTTCGACCAGCAGTTCCTTGGCGAGCTTCACCACGTCTATGTCCATTGCGCTCAGCATGGCCAGTGACGAATAGCCCGTGCCGAAGTCATCGATGGCGATGGTCACGCCAATGTCGCGCAAGCCCGCCATCAATCCCTTCGATGCCAGCACGCGCGTCGCATCTTCGGCCTCGGACAACTCGAGCTGCAGCAGTCCGGGTGAGATTCCGTTCGACCGCGCAATCCGCTCGACATGCTGCGTGAAATGCTCGCTCATGGCGACCGACGGGGGCACATTGACGGCTATCGGGAACACGGGGCGCCCCTCGCGCTGCCACTGCCCGAGCTGGCGACTGGTGCTCTTGATGACGAAGTACGTCATGTCGGCCGCAACCCGCGGGTCTTCAATCGCGCTGATGAACGCGTCGGGCAGCAAGGTGCCGTATTCCGGATGCAGCCAGCGAATCAGGGCTTCGGCGCTCGTCAACGCGCCCGTCTTCATTTGGTAGATCCCCTGGAATGCCATAGCAAACTCGCCGGCACGCAATCCTCTCCTGACCCGCTGACACAGCTGCTCTTTTTCTTCGATTTTCATTGTCGTCTCCCGTCAGCTTCGCAATGTGCGGCGCCGCCCTTCGCGCCACGTCCAGCCTGCCTTATGAAAGATTAATGGGCAGAAAATTTCGCAGACCGCCGCCTACCATGCACAAGACGTGCCAACGGATTATCCGGGCGCCAATACATGTGGCGAAGGCAACAGAACCGCATTAACCTCCACCGATTAAGCCATTAGCGGGACTTTCGCCATTGGACCCGGCGTTTGTTCAAGCCTTTCAATGGGCGATGTTACGTAGCGTTTTTCCGCTGTTACGGCGAACACCAAAACCGCGCCCATGCCGACGCACAAGGCGCGGCCGTCCGTCTTCATGGCAGGATGAACCTGCGTCCAAGGCAAATGTTTTAATTCAGTCAGCTTTACGGCATAAAGCCCGGTGATCAGTATCTCTTGCGACACGGCGCACCCGAATATCACGCCCGACTGGCGGATTAAGCAAGGTCGCTTGGCCCTATTAAACAAACCGCACAAATACATTGGTTCATGGCTCACGTGTCGGGCATTTTGGCGGACACATAGTATTTGTATCTCCCACGATGCTTATAACGCGGGCCATTTAATACGGCCCGATTCAAATCAGCAACAAATTCCCGGATTATCGATTTGGATGACAAGACAATGGAAATTTTTCCTTGTACGCTGGTTTTCGTCGATGTCGAAGCGACAGCCAGCCCCAACAGCACAAGTAAAGATCCGCTTTCCTATGCACGCCAGGCGTTGTGCCTGAACAGAAGCCTGCTGCGCGCGGGCATGCCGCGTCTTACCCTTTTCACCAACGCGCCTGATCTTGTCGAATCCTTTTGTTCTGCCGAGCCGGCAGCGCAGCGTCCACACGTGGTCGAGCTGATCACGAGCATCAACGTCCCACGGAACATTGAGTTTTACGGCGCGCATTTCAAGCTGGATCTTCTCGAGCAGGTCGCGAACATGCTCAAGCCGAACACCTTGCTGATGCTGCTGGACTCGGACATCGTTGCCATGGAACCGCTCGACCAGGAGTTACTTCAGCGTTGCTCCGACGTGGGTGTAGGCGCGTTCGACATATCCGATCAAGTCTTTCCCGCGTACGGCAGCGACTGCGTGATCCGGGACCTCGAGATCGTCGCGGGACGGCATCTGCTCAATCCGCGCTGGTTCGGCGGCGAGTTCCTGATCAGCACGCCGGCGTTTCTCACGACGCTGGTGCCGCGCGCCCGCGCGCTTTGCGAACGATATGTCGATCATATTGCGCGTCTTCAGCACCATGGCGATGAATCGTTCGTTTCAGCGGCGCTCAACACACTCGCGGACGAAGGCCAGCAGATCGTCGAACTGGGCGCGTACCAGGCAATCGGCAGGCACTGGACCGGCAACACGCATCGCGATCTCCGATGGTTCCAGCACTGCTCGTTCGTGCACTTGCCCGATGGCAAGGCGCTGATAGAACGCGAGTCGCGTTATGCGGATTTCAATCCGGCCCGGTTCTGGCGGGCGGTATCGAAGGCGCATTTGCTGAACCGCGCACGTTTTGGCATCAAGCTGTGTTTTACGGCGACGTCGGTCGTGCCCCGGCTGCGCAAGATGATCCGCCGCAGCAAGCAGCCCCCCATCGCGCGTGCAGTCCCAGTGCCGTCCGTCGAGACGTTTGCGCCACAAGGTGTGTCGCAACGCGTGGAAGAAAACAGCAAGGAGCCTGTCTCCTGATTGAGTCGGCGCACCTAAACGTCATACAGATTCATCGAATGTTTGATACGGCGAGGCACACGGGTTGCATCCGTGATGCTGCAAACACCGAGAGGAGATATCGATGAGTCAGACATTCAAGGTCAAGGATCACGTGAGCTGGAACAGCCCGCAAGGCGAAACCAGCGGACACGTCACGCGCGTGATCAAGGAGCACACGAAGGTGGACGGACACGTGGTCAACGGCTCGGCCGATGACCCGAGTTACGAAGTCGAAAGCGAGAAGAGCGGCAAACGCGCGGTTCACAAGGGCAGCGCGCTGCATAAGGTGAAAGGCTGACAGGGCTTGCAGCGGCCCGAAGTCAGGCCGCTGCGCTCGCCAGCAGGGAGGCCGCAAGTAACGCCTGCGTGTATGGATGCTCGGGCGCTTGCAGCACTTTCATGGTCTCGCCGATCTCCACAATCCTCCCCGCCTTCATGACGACTACGCGGTGCGCCATTGCGCGCATCACTGCAAGGTCGTGCGTGATGAAGAGGTAACTCAGCGTGTACTTCTTCTGCAGGCGAGTGAGAAGGTTGAGCACCTGCTGCTGTATCGATACATCCAGCGCGCTCGTCGGTTCGTCGAGCACGAGCAATTCCGGCTCGACTGCCAGCGCTCTTGCGATCGCAATACGCTGCCGCTGGCCGCCGGAAAATTCTTGCGGGTAACGCGGCAGCACGTCAGCCGGCAAACCCACTTCTTCGAGCAATTCCACAACACGCCGGCGCCGCGTCGCCGCATCCACTTCCGGGCGATGCAATGCTATTCCTTCGCCCACGATCTGCTCGATCGTCATGCGCGGCGAGAGCGAACCGTACGGGTCCTGGAACACGACCTGCAGCCGCGATGAAACCATCCGCCGCGATTTGGCGCTCTTGAGCGTGGACATGGGCTGCCCGTCGATGTGAATCGCGCCTTGCGACGGCCGCTGCAAACCGAGAATGGTCGCCGCCAGCGTCGACTTGCCCGAACCGGATTCGCCGACCACGCCGAGCGTCTCGCCGCGCCGCAAGGTGATATCGATGTCCTGCAACGCCCTGAACGATGAATGCGTGAACGCGGACCGCCAGCCTTTCGCCGGGGCGCGGTAATCGACTGCGAGACCCTGCACTTCGAGCAGCCTGCGCGCATTTGGCGCGATGGATTCGATCGCGCGCTGAGGCTCGCTGGCGAGCAGACGGCGCGTATAAGGATGTTGCGGATTCGCGAACAGCGCGGCGGTCGTGTTCGTCTCGACCAGCACGCCCCTTTCCATCACTGCGACGCGTTGCGCAAAGCGCTTCACCAGGTTCAGATCATGGGTGATGAGCAGCACTGCCATCCCGCGCTCTGCCGCTTCCTGCTCCTGCAAGCCGATCAGCAGATCCACGATTTGCTGGCGCACGGTGACATCCAGCGCGGTGGTGGGTTCATCGGCGAGAAGGAGGCGCGGACGGCACGCGAGCGCCATGGCGATCATCGCGCGTTGCCGCTGGCCGCCGGACAGTTGATGCGGATAACTGTCTATCCGGCGCTCTGGCTCGGGAATTCCCGTTCGCCTCAACAATTCGATTCCGCGTTCGCGCGCCGCATTCGGCCGCAAGCCTTCGTGAAGACGCAAGCTCTCGGCGATCTGCTTGCCGATGGTGAACAGCGGGTTGAGCGCGGTCATCGGTTCCTGGAAGACCATCGCGACATCGCTGCCACGAATGCCGCGCATCTGCTGCTCGGTCTTTTGCAGGAGGTCGTCGCCGTCTAGCAGGATGCGCCCGGTCTGGCGCGCGCTTTCTACGAGCCCGAGGATCGACAGCGCCGTCACGCTTTTGCCAGATCCCGATTCGCCGACGAGCGCGACACGTTCGCCGCGCGCAATCGAAAGGCTCAGGTCCTGGACGACGGTTTTATCGCCGAAACGGATTGAGAGGTGATCGAGTTGCAACAAGGGCGTCGTCATTTCTGCGCGCCTCCAAAGGCGGAGCCGCGCGTGCGCGTGTCGAGCGCGTTGCGCAATGCGTCGCCCATGAAGGTCAAAAGCAGCAACGTGATCACCAGCGCGCCGAATGCCGCGCCCGAGATCCACCATGCGTCGAGATTGTTCTTGCCTTCAGCGAGCAGTTCGCCAAGGCTCGGTGTTGGCGCAGGCACGCCGAGGCCCAGGAAATCGAGGCTCGTCAGAGCAAGAATGGCCGCGCTCATCCGGAACGGCAGGAATGTGATCACCGGCGTGAGGCTGTTGGGCAGCACATGACGCCACATGATCTGCCAGTTCGAAAGACCCATCGTGCGCGCCGCGCGGACATAATCGAGCGAACGGTTGCGCAGGAATTCAGCGCGGACATAATCGGACAACGTCAGCCATCCGAACGCCGACAACAGGACAAAAAGCAGCCACAGGGTCGGCTCGAATATCGATGCAAAGATGATCAGCAAATACAGGTCTGGCATGGAGCTCCAGATCTCGATCAGGCGTTGCCCGATCAGGTCGGTGCGCCCGCCGTAGAAACCCTGCACCGCGCCCGTCAGAACGCCCAGCAGGATGCCGGATACCGTCAGCGCGAGCGCCATGAGGACGGAGAGACGGAAGCCGTACAAGAGGCGCGAGAACACGTCGCGTCCGAACTGGTCGGTTCCGATCCAGTTGTTGGCGGAGGGGGGCGCGGGATTGGGTCTCGTCGCGAAGTAATCGACCGTGTCGTAGTGAAAATGGATCGGCGGATAGATCGCGAAATTACCCTTCGATTCCAGCCGGTCGCGGATATACGGATCGAGGTAGTTCGTGCGCGCGGGGAAGTCGCCGCCGAAGATCTTCTCCGAATAGTCCTTCACCACCGGAAAGTAGTAGTGCCCCTCATACCGCACGATCAGCGGCCGGTCGTTTGCGAGCACTTCGCCGAGCAGGCTGATTGCGAACAAGACCACGAACACGATTGTGCTCCAGTAGCCAAGCCGCTGGGATTTGAAACGCAGCCATACGCGCCGTCCGGGCGATATCGAACGGGCGAGTTCGGGCGAACTCACGCTCTCACCGGTCCAGCCGGTCGAACTGGATACGGGGGTCGACGAGGACATAACAGACGTCTGCAATGAGCTTGGTCACAAGACCAATCAGGGTGAAGAGGAACAGCGATCCGAGCACGACCGGGTAGTCGCGGCGGATCACCGAGTCGTAGGAAAGCTGGCCCATGCCATCGAGGGAAAAAAGCGTCTCGATCAGCAGGTTGCCATTGAGGAACGCGCCCACGAATGCGGCGGGCAAGCCGGTCAAAAGCGGAATCATCGCGTTGCGCAACACGTGTTTCCACAGCACGTCGCGTTGCGGCGCACCCTTCGCGCGTGCGGTCAGGACGTATTGCCGGCCTATTTCCTCGAGGAACGTGTTCTTCGTCAGAATGGTCACGATCGCAAAGTTCCCGACGACCGATGCGGTGACAGGCAACGCGATATGCCATAGATAATCGAGCACTTTCCCGGCGGTGCTGAGCTGGTCGAAATCATCCGATGTCAGCCCGCGCATGGGGAACACTTGCCACATCGACCCACCGCCGAAAAGCATCAGCAGCAGCACACCGAGCACGAAACCGGGGATGGCGTAACCCGCGAGGACGAGGATGCTGGTGGCGGTATCGAAGCGCGATCCATTACGTATGGCCTTCGAGATGCCGAGCGGCACCGCGATCATATAAGTCAGCAAAATGGTCCAGAGCCCGAGCGTAATGGAAACCGGCAGCTTGGAACGGATCACGGCCCCCACGCTCTGGTGCTGGTAATAGGACTGGCCGAGGTCGAACGTCGCATAGTTCTTCAACATGCTGAAGTAGCGTTCGAGCGGCGGTTTGTCGAAGCCGAATTGTTTTTTTAACTGCTCGACTTGCTGCGGGTCGACGCCCTGCCCGCCGTGATAACCACCGCCTCCGCCCGCCTCGCCGCCATGAGTCGCGCCGTGGCGCAACTGGCTCATCATCTGTTCGACCGGACCGCCCGGCACGAACTGCGTGACCACGAACGTGAGCGTGACCACGCCGATCAGCGTGGGGATCATCAGCAACAGACGTCTCAGGATATAAGCGGCCACGGCAGTCTCAATGTGTTGGGGCGCTGGTTGCCGGCACCGGCTTCACGAACCAGTAATCGAGCAGCCAGTCCTCGGCGTAGTACGACTTCGGCAGGACTGAAGGGAACCCCATGCGCGCCTTGTATCCCACGCGCGTATTCGGCGCATAGTACTCGGGCACGATGTAATAACCGTTGATCAGGATACGGTCGAGCGCGTGCGTGGCGGTCTGCAGATCGGCGAGCGTATTGGCTTTGAGCGCGGCATCGATCATCGCATCGGCGGCTTTCGATTTCACGCCGGGGAAATTTTCCGAACCGGGTTGCGCTGCCGCCGCGCTGCCAAAACGCCGCGTCAGTTCGCCGCCCGGAATGGTCACCGGCGAATAGATATAGGTGGTCATGTCGAAGTCGAACGCGTCCATGCGTTTGCCGTATAGCGCGCTGTCGAGTTCACGCATATGCGCCTGGATACCGAGCGTTTGCAACTGCTGCACGAAGGGCATGATCACGCCGTCCATGCCGGGTTGATCGTCCATGATCTCGATCGACATGGCCGTGCCGTTTGCATCGCGCAACGCACCATCGCGATAATTCCAGCCCGCCTCGTTGAGCAGCGCCTGCGCTTCGCGCAGGTTCGCACGGATTGAATGGGGCGGCGTGGTGTCGGGTTGCCTGAGCATCGGGCCGAACACGGCCGCCGGAAGTTCCGCTCGATACGGCTCGAGCAACGCCAGTTCATTCGCGTCCGGCACGCCGGTCGCACCGAACGGACTGTCCTGGAAGTAACTGCCTGTCCGCCGGTATTGCCCGTAGAACGTCAGCCGGTTCAGCCACTCGTAATCGAACGCGAGCGTGAGCGCGCGACGCACGCGAGGATCGGCGAACTGAGGTCTGCGCGTGTTCATGAAAATGCCCTGCATCTGCGCGGGGCCATCGGGAAAGAGACCTTTCTTCAGCGATTCGTTGGCGATGTTCTTGCCGACGTATTTTCGCGCCCACGTACCCGACGAATACTCCACCCGCATGTCCGTGTGCCCCGCCTTGAAGTCTTCGAGCGAGGTGTAATGGTCGGTGAAGAGGCGAAACGTGATGCGTTTGAAGTGGTACATGCCACGCCGCGCTGGCAGGTCGGCGGCCCAGTAGTCCGGATTGCGCACGTACGTGATCTGCTTGTCGTTCTTGCGCTGCTCGATCAGGTAAGCGCCACTCGCAAGCGGTGGATCGGTCGCAATCTTGTCGAACGAAGGACGCGTGCCGTCCGGCTTCATGCCCCACTTCGGCGAGAACACCCACAGGTCGCCCGCAATCAGTGGCGCGTCGCGGCGTGCTTCCTTGAAATCAAACCGCACGGTAAGACGATCGACCACCGTCGCCTTCGTGATGTTGGCGAATTGCGAGTTGAAGATGGGCGAAACATGGCTGCTCGCAAGCGTGTCGTATGAATACTTCACATCGGCGGCGGTGATCGGGTCACCGTTCGAGAAACGCGCCTTCGGGTTGATGTGAAAAGCCGCCGACTTGCCATCGGGCGCGACGTTCACGTCGTCGGCTATCAACGGATACTCCGACGCCAGCTCGTCCCAGCTTCGCTGCATCAACGTATCGAACATGAGGTTCTTGAGGTCGGGCGCAGGCGCGCCGCGAATCAGGAACGGATTCATGGAATCGTAGCTTTGCAGCTCGTCGTAATTCTGGAAGTTGATGTCGCCGTCGTTTGGCGCCTCGGGGTCCGCGTAGTCGAAGTGCGTGAAGCCCGCCGGATATTTCGGCTCGTCGTATTGCGCTATCGATGGACGCGCGAGCGCCCCCTGTGCCATGAACATCACGCCGAGCGCGAGCGTCACCAGCCTTACTGCTTTACTCATCGTCGCTCGCGGTTGTCTTGAACGAGAACTGCACTTCGCCAACATACGGCTCGGGGTTCTTTTCGCATTTATAGCCCTTGCCGGCCGCGATCACCGCATCGTTGAAGACGGACGTGGGTGGCGAAACGCGCATGATCTTGACGTCGCTGACCTGCCCGTCGGTACCTATCGACAGACGCGCCGTCACCGTCGCCGAGATGCCGTCCTGCAGCGCCTTGCGCGGAATCTGCGGCTGCACGGACTGGCAGTGGCCGCGTCCATCGACCACGCCATGCAAGCCCGGTGCAGGCGCGGGAGTCGGCGCAGCCGCTGCAGCAACAGGCGCTGCAGGCGTCGTGTTCGCCGGGGCCGTCGCGAGCGCAGGCGCGTTGGGCGAGGGATTGGCCGCGGCAGGAATGTTCGCTTCCTTCGGCGCCGGCGCGGGTTTCGCGGGCGGCGGCTTCGGTGTCGGCAACGGTTTCGGCTTGACCGGCGTCGGCTTCGGTTTTTCAACCGGCGTGGGCGCAGGCGGCGGCTCGATCTTCTTTACTTCCGGCGGCGGCGGCGGTGGCGGAGGTGGCGGTGGCGCCATGGTCACGCGCATCTCCTTGGGCGGCGCTTGCACAGGCGCAAAGTTCACATGCGTGAGGCCGTAGATCATCAACACCGTCACGACGACCGCCGCCGCGATGAACACACCCATCGGCTGATGTTTGTGTTCCGCGTGCGCGGACGCCCACAGCGCGCCCTTCAAGGGTTCATGCGAATCGTTCATGACCGGTTCGGGCTCAGTGCTTGATGATGTACAGGTCTTCGCTACGGTAGTGGTCCATCGGATTCTTCGTGGAATAACCGCCCACGTAGCTCTTCACGAGGCGCACGAGCGTGTATTGCAGGAGCGGCAGCATGGGATAGTCTTCCATTGCAACCTTGCCTGCTTCCGTTTGCAGCTTCAGGCGCGTAGCGGGATCGGTGGAGTTCGATGCTTCACGCATCAGCGCATCGGCTTTCGGATTGCAGGCCTGGTTGTCATTTTGCTCCGAGCCGCACTGAACCAGCGTCAGGAACGTGCTGGCGTCGTTGTAGTCGGCGACCCAGCCGTTGCGCGCGATCTGGTAATCGCCATCATGGCGCTTCTTCAGCAAGACCTTGAATTCCATGGCCTGGATGTCGGTATCGAGCCCGAGCTTGCTCTTCCATTCCGACGCCGCGAAGATCGCCATTTTCTTGTGATATTCGCTGGTGTTCATCGCGAACTGCAGCTTGGTGCCAGGCTTCACGCCCGCTTCGGCCAACAGTTTCTTGGCCTCCTCCACGCGCTTTGCCATGGGCCATGACGCCCAGTCGTAGGCGTTCACGTCCGCGCCCTTCACGCCCTTCACAATCACGCCATACGCCGGGATCTGGCCATCGGCCGTGACGCGTTGCGCTAGGATGTCGCGATCAATGACCATCGACAACGCCTTGCGCACGCGTACGTCTTTCAACAACGGGTCCTTGTTGTTGAACGAGTAGTAGCGCAAGCCGAGCATGGGCGCCGCGCGCATCTCGTTCGGATACTCCTGCTTGTAGCGGGCGAACGTGCCAGAGGGCAATTGGTAAACCCAGTCGTTGCCGCCCGACTCGTACTGCTTGACGTCGGTGTTCTCATCTTCGATAGGCAGGTACGTCACCTGGTTCAGTTGTACGTAGCCGGCATTCCAGTAATTCGGGTTCTTCGCGAGCACGAGCCGGTTGTTCACCTGCCAGTCTTTCAGCATGAACGCGCCGTTGCTAACGAGCTTGCCCGGCTTCGTCCAGTCCTTGCCGTTCTTCTCCATCGCGGCCTTGTTGATGGGGCCGAAGTTCGTGTTGGTCATCAGGTCAGGCAGGAACGGTACCGGGTACGGGGTCCTTATCTGCAGCGTGTTTGCGTCGATCGCCGTCACACCAAGCGATGCGACCGGCTTTTTGCCCGCGACGATTTCCGTGCCGTTCAGCAGGAACATGCCATACGTGTTCGCATATGGCGATGCGGTTTTTGGATCGACGAGCCGCTGGGCACTGAAAACGAAATCTCCCGCCGTGACTGGTTCGCCGTTCGACCACTTCGCATTCTTTCGCAGATGAAAGATCCACGTGGTCGAGTCTTTCATTTCCCACTTCTCGGCGACGCCGGGTACCGTTTCACCGTCGGAGCGAACAGCAGTCAAGCCTTCGAAGAGATCCCGCGTAACGTTATTGGCCGGCACGGATTCGGCGACGTTCGGATCGAGCGTCTCGACTTCGCTGCCATTGTTGCGCACCAGCTCCTGCTTCGCGGCGAGTTGCGTGCCGGGCGGGATGATGGCCGCGCTGGCGAGACTGGGGAGGATTGCGGCGCTGAAGAGACACGCGGCCAATAAAGTGGACGACCGGCGCGCAGGAAGAACGGATGAAGAAACGGACGAAGCGAAAAACATCAAGGAAACTCCCGGAATTCATGACTTGCCGCCAATGGCCGATGATCAGTGACCACTCGCGGTTGCAGCGGCCTTCGGCATGTCTCACACACTGAGCGGGACATGCCGAAGGTTTGGTTCAACTTTGTGATGGATCAGATCCAACGAACGCGCATGAAGACGGTCATTCGTCGTCGCTGCTCGGCGCGGTCTTGAACGAGAAGGTCACCTCGCCAACATACGGCTCGGCGTTCTTCTCGCACTTGTACGCCTTGGCTGCAGTCGTGACGGCTTCGTTGAAGACCGAAGTCGGCGGCGTCGTCTTCACGATCTTCACGGCGCCCACGCTGCCGTCCGGATTGATCGTCAGATGCGCGATCACGTCAGCCGAGATGCCGTCCTGCAGCGCCTTGCGCGGAATCTGCGGCTGCACGGACTGGCAATGTCCACGGCCATCCACCACGCCGTGCAAAGCAGGCGGCGCGACAGGCGCGGCGCCCGTTGCGGCCACTGGCGGACTTGGCGGCGAGTTGGACGGCGTGGTGGCCACGGCAGGCGCGTTGGCGGACGGATTCGTTGCAGCCGGGATCTGCGCTTCCTTCGGCGCGGGCGACGGTTTGGCCGGCGGCGGCTTG
This sequence comes from Burkholderia sp. PAMC 28687, assembly GCF_001577465.1. Classification (NCBI taxonomy): domain Bacteria; kingdom Pseudomonadati; phylum Pseudomonadota; class Betaproteobacteria; order Burkholderiales; family Burkholderiaceae; genus Burkholderia; species Burkholderia sp. PAMC 28687. Next base: position 510,752 of record NZ_CP014507.1, on the reverse strand, counting down.
GGCGTGGGCAACGGCTTCGGCTCGACCTTCTTCGGCACCGGCTTTTGCGGCGTGGGAGCCGGCGGCGGCTCGAGCTTCTTCACCTCGGGCGGCGGCGGTGGCGGAGGCGGCGGTGGCGCCATGCGCACGCGCAGTTCTTTCGGCGGCGGCGGCGCGTCAGGGGTGAAGTTTACGTGCGAGAGACCGGCAATCAGCAACAGTTCGACGAGCAACGCGGCGCCGACCGCGACTTTCATCGATACCTTGCCGTCTTTCGATGCTCCCTTCGACGCCCACAGCGCCCCGTCCAGAGGCACGCGAGGCGTGCTGACCAGATGTACGGGAGCGTTCATGTCGTCGGATTCGTCGCCAGTGCTACAGAGCTGATACCGGCCGCGCGCACCAGGTCCATCACGTGGATGATGTTCTTGTAGCTCGTGCCTTCGTCGCCGGAGATGGCGACATCGACTTTCTTCGAATCGCTCACGAGGCCCTTCAGCCGCGTGGTGAGTTCGTCGGGCGTGATGGGCTTCGCGTCCAGGTAAAGCTCGTCGGTCTTCGTCACGCCGATCGATACCTTGATGGTCTGCTGCAACGCTTCGGCGGTACTGGATTGCGGCAGGTCCAGCTTGATGCCCGCACCCTGGATCATCTTGAGCGTGGCGAGCATAAAGAAGACCAGCAGGAACATCATGATGTCGATCATCGGGATGATCTCGATGCGTGCCTTCTCTTCCGCGCCCAGATAATGACTGCGGTGATTTCTACTCATCTCAAACCTCTTCTGTTTCCAAACGACATTGATGCATGCGGCAAACGGCTCGAGAGCCCTCTATGCAGCAACTCATGCGGCAATTTCAGGGCGCACGTCGGCGCTGCGGCGAACCGGCGCGGAGAAACGCGAGACCAGCAGCGACTTGATCAGGTCGAACTGATTGACCGTCATGCGGATGCGTTTGTTGAAGTAGTTGAGAAAGATCACGCAGATGATGGCGATAACAAGACCGCAGGCCGTGGCTGTCAGCGCATGGCCGATACCGCCCGTCACACCATTGGGATTTGCCGTGCCGCTCGCGCCCAGCACATTGAACGACTCCACCATGCCGATGATCGTGCCTAGCAGCCCGAGCAACGGTCCGAGCGTGACGGCGGTATCGAGCACCCACAGGTTACGGTCCAGACGCGGCATCTGAAACATGATCGCCTCTTCCACTTCGCGCTCGACGACTGCCTCGTCGCGGCCGCTGACCTTCATGGCCGTCTTCACGAGTTCGGCCTGCACGGTCGAGTCGTAATGCTTGACGAGCTTTGCGGCGTCTTCCGGATGATTGGCCTTCAGAAGTTTCAGATCGTGTTCGATAGTCTTGCCTGCGCGCACTGCTCTAGCGAAGAACACCAGACGCTCGATGATCACGGCCATGCCCAGCAGGAAGATGACGCCGAGAAGGGGAATGAGGCCCATCGACTGGACCGAATAATTAATGAGGGTATTCAGCACTGCGGACTCCGGTTAGGACAAAAGATGCTAATCATTTTGTGGATGACGGTATTTCTTAAAGCGGGCGGCTTCGTTTTCGACGCCACCCGCAAAAGCGCGACTCTCTAAGCAACGGCTATGCCAAGCGATAACCCGCTTTTGATCTGCTGCTCGTCCACACTCATGCGGCGCCTTGATCTTACGGCGAATTTCCCGAATTAGAGAAGTGCGTCTTTTGTCACGCAGATTTCTGTTCGGTACCGCTAGCTCAATCTTGATCCTTCGAAATACGCTTAAAGCCTGCCATCAAGCTGGCTCAACCCAATAAACCCTTTATTTGTGCACCGAATGATTACGCTGGTGCTAATGAAAGATTTGTGTAATATACATGCGCGAGTCATCTTTTAGATTATCGATGGTTCTACATACTCCCAAACCCTAGGCTGCCCCGTGCAGCTCAATCCCGCCATGGCAAAGAGTTTGCGCAGGGGTATTACATAAGCGCATTGCTTATGTTTATACTGTGCACACACGCCGTGATAACCCCTCACAATGGCTTTCAAACCGTAATGCACAGTGTGATGCAATCTGTTCCCTTTCAAGGTGCAGCGATTGCACCACATTAATTAGACTAACTCCTCTAACTCACCTTACAAACAACAGCGCGCCAAAATAAAGGGTGTTATTGCGATATGAAAAAGCCGTTTTACTTTAATCGCTAAACAGCAATTGGCAATAAAAAATAAAACGCATTCATTTCAAATTCTTACTGCAGAAATAAATGGCCGTATCCGGCTCATCTGTTTATTCCCTTTCGCAAATTGGCATAACTCGTGCTCTTGGTGCAGCCGCTTATCAACGGCGCCTTTCAACACGATTGAGATTGCGCCTTGACTGACGATGTTCAAACGACGCAACCAGCGTTTAGCGCGCCCCGCAATAAAAAGCGTCGACAAACATCGCATGACCGGTCCGTGCAACTCGCACGAGCCGGCCGGTTGGTTCGATCAAATATGCTCACTGACAAGAGGGAGAGCACGTGAAACAGAAGAGATTGGTAACGGCGATCAAGGGCATCATTGGCGCCGAACTCGTGCTGAGCGCCGCATTCATTCCGATGGCGCACGCACAGACCGTCGACCAGAGCGGCACAGGCGGCGCGTCGGGTACGACTTCCACAACGGCCACGACACCCGCTGCAGCGACGTCCGCGGCTCCGACCAAGCTTGAAAAAGTGGAAGTCACGGGCTCGCTGATCCGTACGTCGGACAAGGTAGGCAACACGGAAGTCCAGACTGTGACAGCCAAGGAGATCGAACAAAGCGGCTACACCACCGTTGCCGATTTTCTGCGCGGCGTGTCGGCAAACTCGGCCAGCAGCTGGTCGCAATCGACGATGAACAGCACCGCTCCAGGCGGCGCCGGCATTGCATTGCGTGGTCTGTCCGAGAAATACACGCTGGTGCTGGTCGACGGCCAGCGCGTCGCCAACTACGCGCAAGCGGTGAACTTCACCGACACATTCTTCGACATCAACACGATCCCGCTGAACACCATCGACCGGATCGAAATCGTGAAGACGGGCGCGGTATCGCAGTACGGTTCGGACGCCATCGCGGGCGTGGTCAACATCATCACGAAGAAGAATTTCCAGGGCTTCCAGATCGACAGCCAGCTCGGCAAGGCGCAACATCCGGGCGATGCACAAGGCAGCTTCAGCGTGCTCGGCGGCTTCGGCAATCTTGCTACGGACCGCTTCAACGTCACGGGTTCGGCGAGCTGGTTTCGCGATTCGGGCTCGACCCTCGCTGACCGCGACATGACCAGCAGCCAGGACTTCACGCGCTTCGGCGGCAACAACCTGCCCGCCGGCAACAACCAGCAGAGCTTCTGGACCCAGCCGGACGGCACCAACGTCCCGCTCAACCCCTGCCCGCCGAACACCACGACCGGCCGCACCGCCGGCAGCACGTGTACCTACAACACGGCGCATGACTACTCGCTGGTTCCGTCGACCACACGCCTGAACGCCAAGGTGCGCGGCACGTTCCAGATCAACGACGACATGCAGGCGTACGCCGAGTTCTGGGGCAGCCGCGACGAGACCGTGCAGTACGGCGGCCTGCAGTCGGCGAGCAGCTTGTCGAACGTGTACAACCCGCAGAGCAACAGCATCTCGCCGCTCAACCGCACGGTGCCGGGCGGCAATCCGTTCAACCCGTTCGGCGTCGATACCCCGATCAACTACACCTTCCCGACCGCGGGCGTGGGCGTGGACACGGTCTCGACGTTCTGGAAGGCGTCGACCGGGATCAAGGGCTCGTTCACCACGCCGAAGCTGGGCGACTGGGACTGGTCAGTCGATGCAGGCCATTCGCAAAGCACGGTGGACAGCCACTTCTACAACTCGCTGGATGTGGCGGGCTGGCAGAACGTGCTGCAAAACGGCGGGTACAACTTCCTGAACCCGGGTTCGACGCCGAACGGTCTGGACGGCGTGTTCCATGACGACTACCAGCAGGCCATCACGAAGCTCGATACGGTCAGCGCGAAGACCTCGACATCAAACCTTTTCACGCTGCCCACAGGCAACGTTGGCCTGGGTCTCGGTACCGAGTTCCGTCACGAAAGCTCGATCATCAACCCGCGCACGTATTCGTCGCTGGGTATCGTCTCGCCGGCGCAGATCCAGACGGTGGACGGTTCGCGCAACGTGGCGGCCGTGTTCTACCAGGTCGAGATTCCGATCATCCGCGCATTGACGTTCACGCAGTCGGGCCGCTATGACCACTACAGCGACTTCGGCGGCGCGTTCTCACCGAGCTTCGCATTGCGCTATCAGCCTGTGCAGGCATTCACGACCTTCGCGTCGTTCAGCCGCGGATTCCGTGCACCGACGCTGGTCGAAAACTCGCAGGCTTCATACACGGGTCACCAGAACCTGACCGACCCGTACGATCCGCGTGGTCCGACCAAAGCCTTCACGACCGAGTTCACGAACGGCAACCCGAACCTTCAGCCTGAGCACACGAAGAACTACAACATCGGCTTCCAGTTGTCGCCGGATGCTACGTCGGATGTCGGCGCAGGCTTCTACAAGGTCCGCATTGACGGTGTGATCGGCACGGAAGATCCGGTCGCGGAACTTGCAGCCAACGATCCGAGCCAGGTGATTCGCAACCCGGACGGCACGCTGCGCTACATCACGTCGCAGTTCATCAACCTGGGCTCGCTCGATACCGATGGCTTCGACTTCAACTGGCGCAAGACGGTCGGCACGCCGGTCGGTTCGTTCACGCTGTCCGGTGACTGGGCCTACGTGTGGCACTTCAAGCTCCACAGCCCGGGCGCTGCAACGGCAGATTTCGCCGGCAACAACCTGGCGCTGAACCAGCCGTTCGGTGCATCGAATCCGCGCTGGAAGGGCAACACGGACCTGACCTGGGATTACCACAAGTTCACGACCACGCTGACCTGGCAATACACGGGTCCGTACACGAACGCGATTGCGGATATCAACGGGGACACGCCGTTGTCGGTGGCGTCGTATAGCCAGTTCAACCTGTTCACGAGCTATCGCGGCTTCAAGAACTGGACGATCTATGCGGGCATCAACAACCTGTTCGACAAAAAGCCGCCGTTCGATGCCGAATGGACCTCGGGTGCAGACCTGACCGGCTACGACCAGTCGCTGTACACCGACGTGGGCCGCTTCTTCCAGATCGGGGCGACGTACCGGTTCAAATAAGTTGCTTGAGTGTTTCTCCGGCGTCATGGCCGGAATCTGTCCGGGGCACGGAAGTTTTTCGTGTCCCGGACAGTGCATTTACGGCTGCTGGTTTTCATCGCCGCCAGCCCAGACCATTCGGATGCCGTAGTAGTCGCTGTTATCCGCCACGTGAGCGTCACTATCGGCCAGGTTATGTGCGCAAGCCCACACAGCCGTTGATGCCGCCCCATGAAAGTGTCGCCGATGCGCATCAATGCGGCCTACAAAACATACCGAGGTACTAACTTCTGAACTAATTGCACTATTCTTATATGAACAATCCGGCTCGCCTGATCGCTATCGAGCCGGCATAGACACCTGCCCAGAGGGCTTCGGCATGAGCCTGTTATCTTTTCGCGCGCCAGTCCTGTATGCGGCCTGCCATCATTGCGGCAATGCGCTGACCCACGGCGAACCTGAATGCCCGCATTGCGGCACGAACCAGTCACGCGCACTGCGTACAGTGGGTGCGCCCAATTCGGTCGACTACGGCAACAACGTCGTGCTGATGCCCGGCCGCATGCTCGTTCCCTACCCGAGCGTCCCCGACGAACTCGATACCGCGATGAACATCGCGCGTGAAAGAAAACGCGTGTTGAAGCGCGTCGCGTTCTATCTGGCAAGCGCCGGGATGCTTGCGATGGCGCTGGGGCTGGCCTATGCACCGGCGCTGAGATCGCCCGTTGTGCAACGGCTGGCGGCGTTGCCCGAGCCCGCGACACGCAAGGCGGTGGTCGCCCCGATCGTGCCTGTTGCGCCTGAGGACAATGCGGACGTTGCCGCTGCGGCGAGCGCGACGGTGCTTGCGGCGGCGAGTGCGCCGGCCGTTCAAACGGTCACGCCCGCGCCTCAAGCGGTTGTATCGACGGTTGCGCAAGCGACGGTCGCGCCGCCCCAGGTCGCGCCTGCGATCGTGCCGTCGAAGCCGGCAAGCCAACCTGTTGCGCCTGTGGTTGTTAAGCAAGCCGCCGTGGACAAACCGGCGACCGTCACACAGCCTACGGTAATAGCACCCAAGCCCGTTGCGCCGCCTGTCGTTGCGGTTGCATCGCCGGAGCCGACGGCCGATACGAGCCCCTCTGTCTCTGCAATGGCAATCAGCGCGCTGGCAGCGGCGGAAGCGCAGGCTCACGCGTTCAACGACACAGTCTCGGACACTTACAGCAAGCTGCTCGCATTGGCTGAAACAACGATCCATCCGCCGCCGGCACCGGTATCGGTGCCTGAGGAAACCACGCTGGCGAGCAAGCCTGAGACCATCGTCGCGCCAAGCCCGGCGGCTCTTGAAAGCAAACCGGCTGCGGTTGCCAAGGCCGTCGCCCCCGCGCCCGTGGTCACCGCAAACACCACGACGCTCACGCCAACAGTCAGCCAGGCGCCAGCCAAAACGCCTGCTGTGATCGCGGCCGCAGCACCGGTCCGTCCCGCGCCGCCCGTCCCCAACCCGACGGCTACTGCCGATGTCCCTATCGCGAGCCACGCGCCGGAACCCTCCGCGCTGACTGAGAACGGGCTGCCGCGCATGTCGACGGCGCCCATCTCGCCCGCCATGACCGCCGAACGTCCGCCTGCCGGCAGTCCCGGCGAGACGCTGTACATCGCGCGTCTGGCGCTGCTTACGAACGACCTGAGCGCCGCGCGCAAGAATCTTGCAGAAGTGCCTTCGTCAATGGCCAACGATGTCGAAGCAAAACGCATCCGCGAAGAACTCACGCAGCGTGAAAGCGCACGCGATACCGCCATGCAACACGCCCGCGCCTGCGACGCTGCGTCGTCATGGCGCTGCGCACGCCGTTACGCGAAGGAAGCGACAACGATCGATGCCAGCTATCCGGACTCGCGCGTCCTGCTCAAGCGTGTGAATTCCAAGGCAGCACAAGCGAAGAAAGCCGCCGATGCCGCCGCGCTTCAGGCCGCAGAGAATGCAGCGCACCCGCCAGTGCATTCGGCGCCGATCCGCGAGGCTGTTGCGGTGTCCGCGGCCCCGCGGGTTGTCACGCCGAGCGCAGCGCTACAGAACACCTATATCGCGCCGTCATCGCAGTCCGCCGGCAGCAGCGCACCGCATCTGTTCGCATCGCCACCCGTGCGCGCAACGCACGAATCACACGTGATTCATGACGCACGCGAAACGCGCCCGATCGTTGAAACCCGCGAACCCATCGTGGTAGCGGCGCCCGCGAAAAGTCCGGAGCCGGCGGAACCGGAGTCACGTGTGTTCGGCGGTGGCGTACCCATCCGCCCACCTGGCCGCGGCGATGCACATTGACGCTTCACAGGGACGCTAATTCGCCGGGATCGTCACGATCGGCGTCTTGGCGTCCTGATTGGATTCCGCGAGAGCCATCAGCATCTGCACCACGGTGAACGCGTACTTCGAATCGAAATCCCCCCGGTCGATCCAGTATTGCGAAGGCCCGTACTGGATATCGATGTATGCATCCTCCGGCGGTTTCTTGCCGACATGAACCACGATCGTCGGCCGCGTCTCCACACCGATCAAGCCGATGGTCGGCTTCGTCGAGCCATGCTCCACGAGTTCCTTCGGCACATCGACCTGGGCGCCGAGGTCGGTGAGGATGCCGAGCACGGAGCGCGTGACCATTGGAATGCGTTCGCCGCGCAGGGCCGATTGCCCGTAGACGACTTCATACGTTTTGGTCTTCGGCGATAACTTCAGCAGCCGGCGCACGAGCATCAGATCCTTCGACGTCTCCTCGTTCTCGCCGCTCGTGGTCGCGCCGAGCGTGATGTACACGCGGCTCACGTGGTCTTCATCGCGCGTTTCCACGTTCAACTGACCGGCGAGCTGAAGCCGCCGGAACGCCTGGATCAACTCAAAGAAACCGACGCTGCCGTTCGCGTTCGGGCCGCCCATCGCGTTTGCATTCTGCAAACCGCCAATGGATTGCGCGGTTATACGCAACAACAAGTCGATGGGGATTGCGCTTTCAGCCAGCGGCAGCACGAGCCCAGGCGCGAGCGGACGAATGTATGCGGTGGCGAAAGCCTGGCCGGTCGTCGGTGTGAAGGTGAACGTAGGATGGTTCGAGTAAGACACGCTGCCCGTTGCGGCGGCAAAGTTCTGCGTGGTATCGCCGGCGCTGAAGGTGGAACCGGCGGTGGCGTCGAAGGTGTATGCGGCGATGATCTGGGTGACGCTCAGGAACGCTGGCGAATCAGCGAAGCGGATGCCCACGAGGGCCGCAAGTATTTCGCGTTTTTTCGCTTCGCCAAGGGCTCTTGCGTAATCGACCTGATCGGCCTTGAGCCGTTTCGGACCGATGGCGGAGCAGCCTCCAGCGGTAATGCAGACGCACAACATAGCGGACAGAAGGGCTTTTCTTCTCATTCAGCTTGGGCCACGGTAGTGCGGGCAGCACAGCGCCGCCCGGCGAACCGCTGCCGCTGCAACTTTCATTCCCCGACCCGCAATTCCTCTGCAGAAACGCTGCGGATTACTGCGGCGTGGACGGCGACATTTTCTTGCTTGAGCTAGTAGAGCCCGTCGCACCGGAGCCGTACGTTGCCTTCTCTGCACGCTGGATATCGTTCGGATAGCTGGGATCGTTCGCTGTTGGCTGGTAGCCGTGCGCTTCGAGGTTCTTCAAATCCGCCTTCTCTGATGCGCGCGTCACCGGCGCATTGTTCGGCTGCGTAGTTTGTGCCTGGGCCGACGCGACCGTTGCAATAGTCAACGTCATGGCTACAAAACTCGTACGTACAAGATGAAATTTCGACATGGTGGCCTCCGGGCTATAACCATCAAGGCGCATTGCGCGTGCCCGGCCTACTGGCCGGTCTGGCCATGTTCGGCGTTGACCTTGCTCTGCGCTTTTTGCAGATCCTCGGGGTATTCGTTGTGATCCGAACCCGGGTTATAGCCGTTCTTCTCCAGTTCGCCCAGCTCCGCCGAGTTCTTCGCGCGCACCGCTTTCCTGTCGGCCTTGCGTTGCGCTTTCTGGGCCTGTTTCGACATCGGCTGCGCAGCCGATGCGGCGTCCGCGCTCTGGGCGAAAGAATCGGGCGTGGCGCCCACGATGATTCCCAGTGACGCAAGCAGTGTGATCAATGCAATCCGGACGCGTGACATGACGGCGGTCTCCCAGTGAAAAGCACGCCGTCGTGAAGCCGGAAATTATCGATACCGGCCGTCGAGGCGTTATGGATTCAATCGCGCAGCCGCACGCTTGACGATCTCCGTGCGAATTGCGCGCCCTGCTTCACCACGATTCCACACAAGGTCGAATACTGCCTTCGGCGCGGTGTCGGGCGTGCCGGAATCGAAGGGCGGCGCGGGCGCGTATTCCAGTTGAAGCTGGATGGCTTGCGCCTCGGTCTCACCAATCAAATCGGTCAATAGCGTCAGCGCAAAATCGATGCCCGCCGTCACGCCCCCTCCGGTCATCAGGTTCCCGTCCTGCACCACGCGCGCCTTGACAGGAATCGCGCCGAACTGATCGAGCAAATGATGAAGCGCCCAGTGCGTGGTTGCACGGCGCCCGCGCAGCAATCCGGCTGCGCCGAGAACCAGTGCGCCCGTGCAGACCGACGTCACGAAACGCGCGTTCGCAGCCTGCCGCTTGATGAAGTCGAGCGCGGGCTCGTCTTCCATCAGTTCGCCAACACCAATGCCACCCGGCACGCAGATCACGTCGAGCTGCGGGCAATCGGCAAAGGTGATGGAGGGCGTGAGCCACAGTCCGCTGCTCGACTTCACGGGCTCGAGCGTCTTGTTGATCAGATAGACCTGTGTGCCGGAAACGGATGCAAAGACATCGTGGGGACCGGTCAGATCCAGTTGCTGGACCCCGGGGAAAACAAGGAAGCCGATATGCAGAGTCATGGTGAAAAGCCCTACGAAAAAGGTGGACGATCGAACTGGACGCCTTGACGATACCCCGCTACGATTTGGCGAAATAGTCAATTAACCCTCGTTTCACGCCAATGGTTACGCGGGCCACAGATGAATCGCTTGCCTCGCCGTATTGATATCTACGCATTTCCCGACGTCCAGTTACTCGATGTCTCAGGCCCGCTGCAGGTTTTTGCATCGGCGAACGAACTCTCGATTGCGGCGGGATTCAGCGCGCCTTACGTGCCACGGGTCATCGCCGCGGTTTCGGGTGAGGTCCACAGCACTGCCGGACTTGGGCTCGTTGCGCATCCATTGCCGGCGGCAGACGAACCGACCGACACGTTGATCATCGCGGGCGGCCGGGGCGTGCATGCGGCATCGAAAGATGCGGCGCAGGTCGCATGGGTAAAGGAACGCGCGTCGCAAGTGCGGCGAGTGGCGTCGGTATGTACGGGCGCGTTCCTGCTCGCCGCCGCGGGTCTGCTCGACAGACGCCGCGCCGTCACGCACTGGGCGCATTGCGAACTGCTTGGCGAACGCTACCCGAACGTGCGCGTGGACGCCGCGCCCATCTTCATCCGCGACGGCGCGGTGTGGACGTCGGCGGGCGTGACAGCGGGCATCGATCTCGCGCTTGCGCTAGTCGAGGATGACCTCGGCCGCGCACTCGCACTCGATGTCGCCCGCGAACTCGTGGTGTTTCTCAAGCGTCCCGGCGGCCAGGCGCAATTTAGCGCGACGTTGTCGCTGCAAACAGCCGGTGACCGTTTTGGCGAACTGCATGCGTGGATCGCGGAAAACATGGCGTCGGATTTATCGATCGCGACGCTCGCCGAACGCGCCGGCATGAGCGAGCGCAGTTTCGTGCGGCACTACAGGGCGCAAACCGGCGTGACGCCCGCGCGCGCGATCGACCAGTTGCGTCTTGAAGCGGCACGGCGCCTGCTCGGCGACACCGCGTTCCCCATCAAACGGGTCGCGGCGCGCTGCGGGTTTGGATCCGAGGAAACCATGCGGCGCAGCTTCTTGCGCTCGACAGGCGTATCGCCGCAGGCATACCGCGAGAGATTTTCGGCTTACGGCGGAGATCCGGATTCGGGGACGCAGTCATAACGCAACGCGGCGGTGCAACAAACTACACAAAGCCGAAATTCCGCGGGTTGCGCCGTGCCATCGCCTTGAAAAATGGGGATAATGCTGCATTGCGCGCGCTTTAACCCATATTTCCCGCCCCATGTCCATTATCGATATCCCGAACGACCCGCTGGGCCGTGTCATCGCCCCCTATGGCGCCGGTCCGGCCGAAGTTGCGCTTGCTGTCGGCGGCCTGGCAATCGGCACGGGTGAATTCGCTTCGATGACCATACTGCCGATCATCGCGCACGGCCTCGATACATCCCTGCCCACCATGGGCCACATCATCAGCGCGTATGCGCTCGGGGTGGTGATCGGCGCGCCGCTCATCACCATCTTTTTTGCCAAGATCCCGCGCCGCGCCATGCTGATCGGCCTGATGCTGATGTTCGCGTTCGGCAACCTGCTAAGCGCGCTCGCACCGAATTACACGCTGCTGCTGGTCGCGCGCTTTATTTCGGGCGTACCGCACGGCGCGTATTTCGGCGTGGCCGCGTTGACGGCGGCGTCTCTCGTCCCGCCCGACCGCCGTGCGCGGGCCGTCGGACGTGTGATGCTCGGATTGACCATCGCGAATATTTTCGGCGTGCCGCTCGCGACATGGCTCGGCCAATGGCTTGGCTGGCGCGCGGATTTCCTGCTCGTCGGCACGCTCGGCATTCTCACGATGATCGGCGTGCGCGTGTTCCTCCCGCCCATTCATGCAGGCGGCGCCACGCCCCGGCGCGAACTTGGCGTGTTCCGTCGCGCGCAGGTCTGGCTGACCCTTTCGGTGATCGCAGTGGGCTTTGGCGGACTGTTCGCCGTCTACACCTACATCACGCCCACGCTGCTCAACGTGACGCATGTCGCGCCGTGGCGGGTGCCCTTGCTGCTTGGCGCGCTGGGCGTCGGCATGACGGCCGGCAGCCTGATCGGCGGCGTGCTCGCCGACAAATCGCGCCTCTGGACCATCTTCGGCATGCTGATCTGGAATGCGGCGGCGCTGGCGGCGTTCGCGTACACATCGGCTAACGAATGGACCGCGACGCTCAACCTCTTCGCCATGGGACTCGGCATTGCGGTTGTCCCCGCCGTGCAAACGCGCCTGATGGATGTGGCCGGCGACGCGCAGACCGTGGCCGCCGCGCTCAACCATTCGGCCTTCAACATCGCCAATGCGCTTGGTGCGTGGGCCGGCGGCGTGGTCGTCGCGCTCGGTTTCGGCCTCGAAGCCACCGGCTGGACGGGCGCGATCCTCGCGTGCGGCGGCATCGTGCTGCTGGGCGTTTCTGTTGCGGTGGAGCGGCGCTCGCTGCTGCCCGGCCCGCGGACAGCGGGCGCATACGCCGAATAAGTCTCCGGCCGTATCCAACTCCTTTTGCACGTCGCATAATGCGGCTCTTGACGCTGGCCGAACAACAGGCCCGCAACGATTCCTTACGGAGTCCCTCAAGCCGAATGCCGCATTTGCCGTAAATACACCTAAGTCCGGCAATTTAAGGGGTGCTTACTCAGACACCTTGCGAGCCGGTTATTTACGTCGACATCGAACAAAAGTGAGTCAAGAGCCGGCTAACGCCGCCGGCTCGGAGCGCCGATGAACGTCCATTCCGACAAGCTGGCCACGCTCGTGGCGGATGAAAGCGGCGATGCATCCGTCGCGGCCTTCGCACGCCCTGCGCCCGATGCGCCCATGCGTGCAACGATGGATACGTGCATCGATTCGCTGTTGCGCAACGCCGCCACGCTAGCCGATACACCCTGCTGGGCCTGGTATCAGCCCGGCGCCGGCATGCACCTCGCGGCGCAGGGATCGCTCGACAATGCTTGGCCCGCCGTTCTTTCCGTCGACGAGTTTCACGCCTACTGCACGACTCATCGCCTGTGTCTCTGGCCAACCGGCAGCGGCGAAAACATTCTTGGCTGGCTGCTCGCACCGGCTGCCGAAGCCGCGAACTCCACGCTGGCCGACTTCGCGCGAAGTCTCGGCGAGGCATTGCAAACCGATGCTCTCGCGCGCGCCCGGACCACGCAGCGCGTGCTCTACGAGATCGCGTATCTCGCGAGTTCGGTGCGCGATCGTTCCGAATTCCTGCTCGGCGTGCATCGGCAACTTGCAACGCTGATCGATGCAGAAAACTTTTATCTCGCGCTCTACGACCCCTCGAACAACGAGATCACGTACCCGTATTACGTCGATGTCATCGATACCTGCGCGCTCGATCCCGCCGCCTACGACACGCTGGATCCGTCGTGCCTGTCGCTCACCGGCCAGGTTCTGACCACGGGCCAGCCGCTCCTGATCGATGCCGCCGGCATTGCCACGGCCGAAGCCGAAGGACGCTTCTTCTGCGTGGGCGACCGGCCGGAATTCTGGATGGGCGCGCCGCTCAAGAACGCATCCGACGAAGTGTTCGGCATGATCGCGATGCAGGTCTACCACGTCGCGCGAGTCTATAGCGTGGAGGATCGCGCGCTCTTCCTGGTGGTTGCGCGGCACGTGGCCATGGCGCTCGACCGGATCCTGCATCGCGCGGATCTCGAGGAGACCGTGTCGCGCCGTACGGCCGAACTGTCCGAAGTGAACCGCGCGCTGCGCCTTGAAATCGCGGAACGAAAACGCGCCGAGCATTTGCAGGGCGCGTTGTTCCAGATCGCCGAGTTGTCGAGCCGGCATGGCGACATGCTGGAGTTTTTCCGCAGCCTGCACGGGATCGTTGGCGAGTTGCTGTATGCACGAAACTTCTACGTCGCGCTGGTCGATATTGCTTCGGAGAACGTGTCGTTCCCCTATTACGTCGACGAACTCGTGAACACCATTCCGGCTCCGCGACGCGGCCGGCGCGGCCTCACCGAATACGTGATTCGCGAACGCCGTCCATGTCTCGTCGATCATGCCGAAGCCGAACGGCTCGTGGACACGGGCGAAATTGAAAGCGCGGGTGAAAGCATCAAGCTGCGTTCCTGGCTCGGCATTCCGCTGTTCGACGGCGACCAGGTGCGCGGTGTGCTCGCGGTGCAAAGTTATTCGTCTCGCGTGCGTTATTCGAAGCGCGACCAGGAGTTGCTGACCTTCGTATCGCGCCATATCGATACCGCGCTGTCGCGACGCAGCGCGGCCGAAGCGCTGCACGCGGCTAACCTCGAACTCGAGGAGCGCGTGCAGAACCGCACCCGCGAACTCGACGACGCCAACGCGCGCCTGCAACACGAGAATTCGCACGATGCGCTGACTGGACTTCCCAACCGCAGTCATATGCTGCACCGGTTGCAGCAGGCATGGCGCGATCATCATCGCGACGGCGAGCAACTGGCGGTGATGTTTATCGACCTTGACCGGTTCAAGGTGGTGAACGACAGCCTCGGCCATCATTTCGGCGACATGCTGCTGGTGCAGGCCGCGAGCCGTCTGCGCGGTTGCCTGCGCGACACCGACCTGCTCGCGCGGCTCGGCGGCGACGAGTTCGCGGTGCTGTCGCCGGGTGCATCGCTTGAGACCGCGGTCGGCATTGCCGAGAGAATCCTTGCCGCGTTCGACTTGCCGTTTCACATCGACGACCATGTGGTTTTTTCATCGTGCAGCATTGGCATCGTGAGCCCGGACGAGCAGTTTCACAAGGAACCCGCCGACCTGCTTCGCGACGCCGATACCGCCATGTATCGCGTGAAGAACGGTGGACGCGACAGCTTCGTGGTCTTCAACCATGAGCTTCGGCGTGAGGTATCGGACCAGGTCGAACGCGAGGGCGCGCTGCGCAATGCGCTCAAACGCGACGACGAACTCGTACCCTACTTCCAGCCCATCGTCTGCGCGAGGTCGGGTCAACTCGTCGCGCTCGAAGCGTTGATCCGATGGCGCCAGCCCGACGGCAGCGTCATCGCGCCCGGCGAATTCCTGCCGGCCGTAGAGGGTCTGCGCCTGATCGGGCGGCTCGACCTCTACATGCTCACGCGCGTGGCGATCATCCTCGCGCAGCCCGAGCATGCTGACTGGCCGCCGGTCCACGTGAACTGTTCGAGCTACAGCATGACGAGGGCCGAATTTGCCGACGATGTCCTCGCGCTGCTCGCGCGTCATGGCGTGGCGCCCTCGCGCATTTGCCTCGAACTGACGGAAGGCGCGCTCGTTGCCGAACCCGATCTCGCACGACGTTCCATGCAGCGTCTCGCCGATCACGGCATGTCGGTCGTGCTCGATGACTTCGGCGCCGGGTTTTCATCGCTGAGTTATGTGCATCAGTATCGCTTTAGCGGCTTGAAGATCGACCGGTCGTTCATCTTCGAGCTGACCACGAGTCCGCGCAGCCGGGCAATCGTGCGTGCCATCGTGCGGATGGCGGAGTCGCTCGACCTGACCGTGGTCGCGGAAGGCGTGGAAGACGCGGCGACGCTTGCCGTGCTGTGCGAGATGGGCGCGGCGCAGGCGCAGGGTTATTACTTCGCCCGTCCCATGCCATTGGAAGACCTCCTGCTCACCACGCTCGCGCCCCGCCTGCAGGTGCTGGCCCAGGAACCCTGACCGTATGCCAGTCGATGCGCTGCGCCGACAGCTCTTGTTGCTCGCCGCGAGCGGCACATTGCTGCCCTTCGCTGCCCGCCAGGCCTACGCACAGACATCCACGATGAACAAGCGCGCGATTCCATCGACGGGGGAAATGTTGCCCGTGGTCGGCTGCGGCACATGGCGCACCTTCGATGTGGGCAACGACCCTGCAGCCCAGGCCCGGCTCGCGGACGTGCTGCAGATTCTCTTCGATAACGGCGGCTCGGTCATCGATTCATCGCCTATGTATGGCTCTTCGGAAGCCGTTGCGGGGTCGGTGCTGACGCGCATCGACGGGCACAAGCGCGCGTTCGTTGCAACCAAGGTCTGGACCGAGGGACGCGATGCCGGCATCGCGCAGATGGAGAACTCCTTGCGTCTCTGGCAACAGCCGCGCATCGACCTGATGCAGATCCACAACCTGCTCGACTGGCAGACGCAACTCGCCACGCTGCGCGACTGGAAAGCGCGTGGACGGATTCGTTATATTGGTGTGACGCATTACACGTCGAGTGCCTTCAGTGAAGTGGAAGCAGTGATGCGCTCGGAGAAGATCGATTTCGTGCAGATCAACTACGCCGCCGATGACCGCGCGGCCGAGGAGACCTTGCTGCCGCTGGCGAAGGAACGGGGCATTGGTGTGATCGTCAACCAGCCTTTTGGCGGCGGCGGTCTGCTTGGGCGGCTGAAAGACAAACCCGTGCCCGAGTGGAGCAAGGAGATCGGATGCACGACGTGGGCGCAACTGCTCCTCAAGTTCGTGCTCGCGCATCCGGCAGTGACGTGCGTAATTCCCGGGACCGGCCGGCCAGAATATATGCGTGACAACGTGCGCGCGGGGTTCGGTAGTTATCCGGATGAAGGGATGAGAAGGCGGATCGCGGAACTGGCCGCTTGATCATGCCTACCCCGGTTCACGCGCCTTATCCGCCACCGCCCTTGCAACCGGAAGCACTTGCTCATCCGCCGGCTGCTTCGACTCCGATACCTGCTTGAGCAGATTATCCGCCGCCGGCTCGATCACGTCGGTAAGCGGTTTCGGGAAAACGCCAACTGCCAGCACGAGGATCGCCAGCGCCCCGAGCGTCACGAACTCGCGCGTGCCGAGGTCAGGCAACTCTGCAACGCGATCGTTCCCAAGCGGTCCATAGATCGTGCGCTTGTACATCCATAGCGTGTACGACGCGCTCAGCACGAGCGTGGTGCAGGCGAGCGCACCAATCCAGAAGTTGAACTTGATCGCGCCCATGATCACCATGAACTCGCCGACAAAGCCCGACGTGCCCGGCAAGCCGACGTTGGCCATCGAAAACAGCATCATGAAAACGGCGAAGCGCGGCATCACATTGGCGACCCCGCCGTAAGCATGTATGGAACGCGTGTGCATGCGCTCCCACAACATGCCGATACCCAGAAACATCGCGCCCGAAACGAAACCGTACGAGATCATCTGCACGATCGCGCCGTCGAGACCGATCTGGTTGAACAGGAAGATGCCGAGCGTGACGAGACCCATGTGCGCGATCGCGGAATATGCGAGCAGCCGGCTCATGTCGGTCTGCGCCAGCGCGACGAGACTCGCATAGATCACCGCAATCAGCGACAACACAATGATGGTCGGCGCAAAGAAATGCGCGGCGTCGGGCGTGACCGGCAATGAAAACCGGATGAACCCATAAGCGCCGAGCTTGAGCATGCCGAGCACCACGGACGCGCCCGTAGGCGCTTCCAGATGCACTTGCGGCAACCATGTGTGGATGGGCCACATCGGCACCTTGACGGCGAACGCGGCAAAAAATGCGATGAACAGCAAGACCTGCGCCGTGAAACCCAGGGGCAAAGCCTGCCATGCCGCAAGATCGAATGTATGCGAGCGATGAAACAGGTACAGCATCGCCATCAGCAACATGAGCGAGCCGCCGAGCGAAAAGAAGAAGAACCTGAACGCCGCCATCGCGCGGTCCTTGCCGCCCCACGAACCGATCAACAGGTACATCGGGATCAGCGTGGCTTCGAAGAATATGAAGAACAGCATGCCGTCGAGCGACGTGAACACACCCACCATCAGCCCGGACAAGAACATGAACGACGCGAGGTACTGGCTGCACCGTGTCCTGATTGCAGACCACGATGCAAGCACCACGATCAGCGTGGTGAATGCGGTGAGCACCGTCAGCCACATGGAGATGCCGTCGACGCCGAGATGGTACGAAATGTCGAAATCGGGCAGCCAGTTGATCCGCTCGACGAACTGCATGGAGGACGAATGCTTGTTGAACGCGGCGATCAACGGCAAGGTAATGGCAAAGCTCAGCGCAGCGCCGGCAAGTGCAAGCCAGCGGGCAGGCATGGGATTGGCGTCTGAGCCGATCGCCAGGATCGCCACGCCGAAGGCCATGGGAATCCAGATTGCGAGACTGAGCAGCGGTATGAAGTGCATCTTCTTGATCGACCTTGGGAAACTGCGGTAACTGGACACATTGCAGAACCGCTGCGCCCGTGGCATGACCCCGCGCTGCAATCGGCGGCGCAATCATAGAGACGTTAAAAAGTGCGCGCATCTCCATTGAAACTTTCATATTCCTTTCCGATCCGGCATTGAACCCGTCGTCCCGGACATCCTCCCAGATGCCGCCTTCGGACTAAATCATTGATGCACTAGGTAAAAACCCTTAATACGTTTATGGGTCAAAAGTAATGCAAATGAAACAAAGCGAATAACCGTCCATCCGGTCTTCCTATTTGGTGCGACACTATGCCGCGGTCAGTTAACGCTAATTTCAACGGGTAATATTTCGTGATAAAAAATCCACACGAAATTCACTAAAACTTGGATGTCAATAAAGCTGCGACACCGCGCCGCAGTTTTTCGAGGGCAATTCATTTTTGCGGGAATTGGCACTAATCGTATCGATTCCGAAACGTTACCCTTCGGTCCGGAATAATAAAAATAATGGCGGAGACTGGAGATCCGACCTTCGGGATTTATATAGATGAATGTAAAACTTTTAAAACCAATCTGTAATTATCTGCCTGCCCTTGCTTCGTTTCTCGTGTCTGGCTGCGATCTCGACGTTTTGAATCCCAAAGGCAGTGTTGGCGTAGCCGAGAAGTCGCTGATCGTGGATTCGACCATTGCGATGCTCATCGTGGTCGTGCCGGTGATTGCACTGACGGCGTGGTTCGCTTGGCGATATCGGGCATCGAACAAGACGGCGGCATACCTGCCGAAGTGGGCGCATTCCAACAAGATCGAAGTAGTGGTCTGGACGGTGCCGACCCTGATCATTGCGTATCTGGCCATATTGACGTGGAACAGCACTCACGCTCTCGATCCATATAAACCACTTCAATCTCAAATCAAGCCAATTAATGTGGAAGTCGTGGCGCTCGACTGGAAATGGCTGTTCATTTATCCGGATCTGGGTATTGCTTCAGTTAATCAGCTTGAGTTTCCAGTTGGCACACCGGTTAATTTCCGGATCACGTCTGACTCAGTGATGAATTCGTTCTTTATTCCGCAACTGGGCGGCCAGATTTATGCCATGGCCGGAATGCAGACTCAATTACATTTGATAGCGAATGAAGCCGGTGACTACGCGGGCGAATCCGCGAATTTCAGCGGCAGAGGATTTTCGGATATGAAATTCCGCGCCATTGCGACATCGAATGCCGACTTTGAATCCTGGGTTCGCAAGGTGAAGGCATCGCCAACGCCACTCGACGCCGACGTGTACGGCGTCCTCGCCGCGCCAAGCGAAAAGAATCCGGTCGCCTATTACTCGCATGTCGGTCCGGTTTTGTTCAACAACATCATCGCAAAGTACAACAACGGGAACGTCCGCAGCACGACCGACCCGCGATGCGACACGAAGGGGTAAGACGTGGCAATCCTATTCGGCAAGCTGACATGGGCGGCGATTCCGTTCGACCAGCCCATCATCATGGGCGCGGGCGTCATGATGGTTATCGCGGCGCTGGCCGTGCTGGTCCCGGTGACCTATTACAAGAAGTGGGGTTATCTGTGGAATGAATGGCTGACGAGCGTCGATCACAAGAAGATCGGCGTGATGTATATCGTCATTGCGTTCATCATGCTTTTGCGCGGTTTCGCCGACGCCATCATGATGCGCACGCAACTCGCGCTCGCTTATCACTCACCCGGTTATCTGCCGCCTCATCATTACGACCAGATCTTCACGGCGCATGGCGTGATCATGATTTTCTTCATGGCCATGACCTTCATGGTCGGCCTGATGAATATCGTGGTGCCGCTTCAGATCGGCGCGCGTGATGTCGCTTTCCCGTTCATCAACTCACTGAGCTTCTGGATGACCGCGGTGAGCGTGGTGCTCATCAATATGTCGCTCGTGATCGGCGAGTTCGCGCAAACCGGATGGCTCGCTTATCCGCCGTTATCCGAACTGCAATTCAGCCCGGGCGTCGGCGTGGATTATTACTTGTGGAGCCTGCAGCTTTCGGGCGTCGGCACGCTGCTGACCGGTGTCAACTTCTTCGTCACCATCGTGAAGATGCGCGCGCCCGGCATGAGCTGGATGAAGATTCCCGTCTTCACTTGGACGGCGCTCTGCACGAACGTGCTGATCATGGCGTCGTTCCCCATCCTGACGGTCACGCTTGCGTTGCTCGGCCTCGACCGCTATCTCGGCATGCACTTCTTCACGAACACGGCTGGCGGCAACCCCATGCTTTACCTCAACCTGATCTGGGCATGGGGACATCCGGAGGTGTACATCCTGATCCTGCCCGCCTTCGGCATCTTCTCGGAGGTGATTGCGACTCACGCGAAGAAGGCGTTGTTCGGCTACAAGACCATGGTCTACGCGACCTGCTCGATCATGTTCCTCTCGTTCGTGGTGTGGCTGCACCACTTCTTCACGATGGGTTCAGGCGCCAACGTGAATTCGTTCTTCGGCATCGTGACCATGATCATCGCGATTCCAACGGGCGTGAAGGTATTCAACTGGCTCTTCACCATCTACAAGGGCCGGCTCGAATACAAACCGGCGGTACTGTGGACCATCGGCTTCATGATCACGTTCACCATAGGCGGCATGACGGGCGTGATGATGGCCATTCCAGGCGCGGACTTCGTGCTGCACAACAGCCTCTTTTTGATCGCGCACTTTCATAACGTGATCATCGGCGGCGTGTTGTTCGGGTACCTCGCGGGCTTCAATTACTGGTTCCCGAAGGCCTTTGGTTTCAAGCTCAACGAAAAGCTCGGCAAACGCGCGTTCTGGTTCTGGCTGGTCGGTTTCTACGTGGCGTTCCTGCCGCTTTACGTGCTTGGATTCATGGGCATGACACGCCGCCTGAATCACTACGACAACCCGCAATGGCATCCGTGGCTACTGCTCGCGGAGGTGGGCGCGGTGCTGATCGCGATCGGGATTGCGCATCAACTGGCTCAGCTCTACGTCAGCATTCGCGACCGCAACCTGCCGGAGAATCGCGACCTGAGCGGCGATCCGTGGGATGGGCGCACGCTCGAATGGGCGACCAGTTCGCCGCCGGCGCCGTATAACTTCGCGGTCATCCCGCACGTTCACGGACTCGATGAATTCATGCATCGCAAGGAATCGGGCGAGCTGGCAACGCCGGTGCATTTCGACGATATCCATATGCCCTCCAACACGGCTGCGGGTTTGTTTATCGGCGTGTTCAGCCTGATGCTCGGCTTTGCCGGCGTCTGGCATATCTGGTGGCTTGCGATCGTCGGCCTGATCGGGATCGTGCTGAGCGTGATCGTGCATTCGAGCATTGAGGACGGTGGTTACTTCATCCCGGCGGAAACGGTTCGCCGGATTGAAGAAGGCCGCGGCCATGCGGCGCTTGCGCAGGAGGTGAAGTAATGCTTCAAAAAGTAAATACGGTGCATCTCGCCGACGAGGATCCCTCGGCGCACCATCATCCCGAGTCGCATAGCGTGTTCGGCTTCTGGTTGTATCTGATGACCGACTGCGTGATTTTCGCAGCCCTCTTTGCGGTGTTCGCGGTGATGAGCCATCAGTTCGCTGGCGGCGCGAGCGGGAAGGATCTCTTCGAGATCAAGGGTGTTGCGATCGAAACGGCAATCCTTCTGGTGAGCAGCATCACCTTCGGCTTTGGCATGATCGGTGCGCAAAAGCAGAATCGCGGAGCGTTGTTGTTCTGGCTTGCGGTGACGTTCATGCTGGGGCTGTCATTTATCGTGCTCGAGATTCGCGAGTTCTCGCATCTTGTAGCCGAGGGCAACGGGCCGGATCGCAGCGCGTTCCTGTCGTCGTTCTTTACGCTGGTCGGCACGCACGGTTTGCACGTGACCCTGGGTCTGATCTGGATGGTCGTGCTTGCGGGCCAGGTGATCTTCAAGGGGCAGCTCAGCGAAACCATGCTGCGCCGCCTGACATGCCTGAGCCTTTTCTGGCACTTCCTGGACGTAGTATGGATCTGCGTCTTTACGTTTGTCTATCTCGCGAGCGTGGCCTGAATGTCGAACTCAAATGTGCATAGTGGTGGCGAGGCGCACGGCAGCGTGCGCTCTTATCTGATTGGTTTCGCGCTGTCGGTGATCCTGACGGCGGCGTCGTTTTTCATCGTGATGGGGCACGGCATGGAGACCAGCACGGCCATCTTGCTGATCGCCACGCTCGCGCTGATCCAGGTGGTCGTGCATCTGGTTTATTTCCTGCACCTGAATGCATCGTCGGAACAATCATGGAACGTGATGGCGTTCGGATTCACCGTGATGACGGCGGTGGTCCTGATCGGCGGGTCGATCTGGATCATGCACAACGTCAGCATGAACATGATGTCGCGTTGATCACGCGTCAGGTTTGACGTGCCGCCGTGAGTTCGCTGGAACGGGTCTCGTGATTCATTGAAGACGCAGCGGCACGCCCCGAACGCAATGCAAACAACGACATCGCACCCGCCAGACGGGCGCGAATTTCATCGATCGCAGCGATGTGACTTGCGCCGCGCGCTGTAAGCCCGGTCAGTTCCCGCGCGGTCTGCACGCATGCAAAGAGTGGTCCGATAGCAAGCTCCATCTGCGTATTCCATGCAAACACACGCTGCGTGCGCAAGGGGCGCAACGCCGCTTGCAACTCGTGCCAGCGACGGTCGAGCGTGCGCATGGACGCGATGCTTGCGTGCGCATCAAATGATGCTTCGGTTAGACGCGTGATCTCATTGAGCGCGGCGAGCACGCTCTCCACTTTCGCATCGATGTGATGCGACGTCCGCAGCGGCATCATCAGTACGGCCACCGCCACGGCCACCACGCAGCCAACGAACACTTCCTCCACGCGCATTTCGACCAGTGGGCCGATCGCGAATCCCAATTCGCCATAGATCAGCCCCACCAGCACAGTGATGAAAAACACACCTTGCCCGTAGGAGGTCAGGATGAAGTACGCCCAGCCGAAGACACACAGGATCATCGCGATGACGATCAACACCGGCACGCCATGAAGCAGTTCGACCAGCATCGCGCTGACCGCAACGCCGGCCAGCGTGCCGGCTACGCGCTCCCCGGTCTTGCGGATCGTGTCGCCCCGCGAACGTGTGCCGAGGAAAACGACGAAGGTAGTGATGACCGCCCAGAACCAGCGTTCAGGCGAAACCGAATGTCCGATCAGCATGGCGATCAACGCCGCCGTCGTGGCCCGGCTTGCTGGCAGCCATGAAAGAAGCCCGCGCCACGAGGCAATGGATTTCTTCGATGCCGCTGCGCGCATGGTCGAACTTCCCGCATCCCGGCCCGCACGCGCAAGACGCCTTAGCGCGATTCGCAAGCGTTCATCGGTTTGTTCGAGCCGCGCGCCTTCCCGTGCATGCAGGGCGGCGGCGATTTCCACCTCGATCAACCTCGCGCGCAGCCGCTGTGCGCCAGCGAAATCGAGCAGATCGAGTTGCTCTTCGACGGCGAGCGCCGCTTCGTTGAGGGACGATAAATGGGCGATCGCCTGCGCTTCATCAGCGCGACGGTCAGCGAGAACGAGCGCCGCGCGCTGCGCAACCGTGCTCAGTGCGCGCTGCAGTGTGGCGCGCGGACGCGTGGGTACGAGTACGCGCCCGGTGAGCACGACAATGGCGACGCCTGCGGTCGATAACGCCAGCGTCATGCACGCATGCGCAAACGTCGGATGCAGATAAAGCCCGAGATAGAACGCGACGACAGCGGTCATCGCACTGCCGAGCGCACGCGGCCCGCACGCCTGTACCAGCATGCCGGTGAAGAGCACGGCGAGAAAGGCGGCATCGGCGGCAAGCGGCCAAGGGGCAAGCGCAGTGGCGGCCACGAAACTCGCGCATCCCGCGCCGTAGATTGCTGCAAGGGAACGCAACCAGCCGCGCCATCCGGCATCGCGCAGAAACAGCGGTGCGATCATCGCGAACAACAATGCGAATGCCGCGAGCGTCGGCGGCCGATGCGTCGCGACGGTCCAGCCGATCGTCACGAACCCGGTCAGCAAACACGCAAACGCGCTGCGCAACGCGGTATGAAAGCGCAACAGTCCGGGATCGGAGCCAAGCAGGAGGGACAGCAGGCGTGATGAGGAAACGGGAGCAACAGCGGCACAAGACGCGCCGGCAGCAGGCTGGAAGCGATGCGCACGATAAAAAACCTGCGCAATGGAAGCGATGGACATGTGTAATACCCGGGGCAAGTGCCGGTAACGGCTTGTGACCGCTTCCGATACGACGAGTCCGCCGCAGCGGACTCTCCTGTTTGCGTCGGGCAAGGGAGTCAGCCGGGATCGCCGGCGAACGTCTTGCCACGGGACGCGCACGAAACGCAAGGCGTTTCGCGTATACCCGAATACTACCGCGTCAAAATTATGATCTTCGGGGTTTACCCGATTTGTTCTGGCCGGCGCATCTCATCGACCGCCTCGCACGCTTCTGCCACCACCTGTGCAAGTTCGACGAGTTCGGTCTCCGCCGTGGTCGTGGCCTCGACAAGCGACGCCACCGCTGCATCCAGTTCGCCAGCGGTGCCCGTCTCGTTCGAAAAATACTTCAGAGGCAGACTTGCAAGCGCTTCGGCGTTCGCCGACGCCTCGTCGGTCAGCGCGCATAAACGCACGAGGTTTTCGCACAGCAGCTCGAGCGCCTTTGTCGCGTATTCGCATAGAGCCGGGTCACTCGCCGGATCGTGCGCCATGAAGTCCAGCACGCCTCGCGAGCGCTCGACCTCGCGTGCGAGTGCGTAGCTCCGATCGCGCGCCGCGCTGAGCCGCTTCGCATAGTCGCCAAGCTGCATGACCTGCTGCGCCGTGTCGATTGCCATATGTTCTCCCGTGCTCTCTGCCCGCAGCATTGTTTTATGGTCACGTCCGCGTTCGCCTGTGTCTGACCAAGGCCCCGGTGCGGAGTTGTCGCGGTGTTTGCAAGCTGCCGCTGACAACGTTTTTACGGCATGTAAGGGAGAAGCTTTAACGAATTCTTCATATACATGCGCCCCCACGTACCGGCCTTGGTGAGCAAACGTTCGCGGTTCGCGCGGGTGGGCAAGGGCGCGCTTATGCGGCAAGATCGAGTGTCCTGAAACGCGTTGGAGCTCGCTTTGAAACTGTCGCCCGCCATCCCTATCTTCCGAATTTTTTCCATCGATAAAGCCAGGGAGTTTTACGTCGATTTCCTTGGCTTCAAATGGGAATGGGAACACCGGTTTTCGGAAGACGCACCGCTTTACGCACAGATTTCGCGCGATGCAATGACGCTGCATCTGAGCGAACATTTCGGCGATGCCACGCCGGGCTCCGCAC
This sequence comes from Burkholderia sp. PAMC 28687, assembly GCF_001577465.1. Taxonomy (NCBI): domain Bacteria; kingdom Pseudomonadati; phylum Pseudomonadota; class Betaproteobacteria; order Burkholderiales; family Burkholderiaceae; genus Burkholderia; species Burkholderia sp. PAMC 28687. The sequence continues at coordinate 485,231 of NZ_CP014507.1, read as the reverse complement.
TGTTCGTCCCCATGAAAGGTATCGATGAATGGCATGCCGAGTTGACGCAAAAGAACTACCGGCATGCGCGGCCGGGCGTCGAGACCATGCCATGGGGTCGCGTGCTCTCAGTGTCCGATCCGTTCGGCAATCGCATCAGTTTCTGCGAACGCGCTGAATAAGAAACGCCCGGTCCGCATTCCGCGAACCGGGCGTTGGATTTCAACCGCCGATGATCAGTCGGGCAAGCGGTCCAGTGCCTCAGGCTCGTGCATGGGGCAGCCGTTGAACTGGCCCCGGAATCCCGCGGACATTTCATAGGCGGGTTTGCGCGAGCGCTGCACCCCGCCAATTGGCCGATGCGCACTCAGGCCATGCCACGGGCGGAAAGCGAGGCCGTCATCGACCGCTATCGAACGCGCATCGGTCCATGCCGGCTGAGAGACCACCCGGATGCGCGCGACCGTGACGAACGGACTTTCTTCCTCCGACCATTTCTTCGATGCATCTTCAACCGGCATCTTCTCTATGTCGGTTGCTAGCTGCACGCGCACTTCCCACTCGCCGCCGGTAGTCGCGAAAAATTCATTGACCGCTTCGCGCAGGCCATTGGGTTTGTCGTCGAGATCCACAGGCGCATCTTTCAGCGCGACGAGTTCCGGCGATACCGGCACGATCGCAACCTTCCCGTAATACGAGCCATACAGGACCGGCACGACCGTGGAGTAGGTCTCGCCAAGCAGGTTTGTTTTCGGGTGCCCGCCGAGGCTCTTCAGCGTGCCGCTCTCGCCGCCCAGTGCCTCGACAGCGGACTCGGTGCCGCGCAATACCGCCGATAACGCCTGCTTAAGGCCAGGCGCTTTATCGGTTGTCTTCGCTAGCGCCTTGAGCGTGGTGAGAAACGCCTTCGGCGTCGCGGCGGTAAACGCAAGCGCGTTCTGCATCACGAAGTCCTGCGTCACCTGGCCTTCGGCGCCGGGCAAACGCTCTCCTTGCACGCCGATGATTTTCAACGCGAGGCCACGCGGCGTGGAAACCTTGTCATCGAGGATATCGCCGGGGTTAGTCGAAAACCGCATGACGACAGGGAACGTTCCGGGCTTGGCAAACGCGCCTTGTGCGAGCTCGAGCGGCAAACCTTCCGGCACGGTCAGCTCGCCTTGCAGCAAGCCGTGACTTTTTGCGTGGACGCTGCGCACGGCATGACCATAGTCGGCGGAAGTGGTTTCAATGATGCCTCGCAGCGTCTTGACGAGGTCCTGCGTTGTCTCGGCTTCGTCGGCGGGGATCTGCTCGAAAGTGGAATCGAACAGCAAGGGGCGGATGCTGAGTGGCGTGGACATGTGGGGGCGTTCCGGTGGATTTCTCGGGACTAACTAGTCAATTAATGCAGAAGGCCTGCGCAATCTGTGTTCCCGGGACATGCAGCATGACGACGCCCCAAACCTTCCTTAAGCCGACGACTAAATTACGTTGTCGTTACGGCAATCGATTATTTCCTTTATTTAATAATTCCTACACGTGTAATTTCTATCCTCTCGCTAGTTCATTTGGTGTCATGCCGTGCAATGCCCTCGCAAAGCGTTCGCGCATGACAACGTTTGCCTTCCGTCCAGAGGACGCTTGTGTTCAAGAGATCCGTCACCGTCGCCTGGATGCTGTGCGCGATGCTTGGTTGCCCGATGCTCGCGGCCTGTGGCGATCACGACGCGCCATCGTCGGCCGCTCCATCCTCCTTACCGCAAACCGATACTGCCGCGCCGCTCCCGGCAAGTTCATCGGACATCCAGAACTGGGCATTGCAGCAGACGCAGCCTTCCACGGCTGTGTCGAGCCTTGGCCCGCCGAAAGAATCACCCGCCTCGCCTGCGTCCGACCCCCTGCTGCCTCCCGTGATTCACGAGGCGGAGTGATTTCGATGTACGACCTGCAATCTCCACTCTCTCCCCCCCACCCCGACCGATAAAAACCCATGACCTTAAAAAGCCGACGTGACTTCCTCAGGGCCGCTGTTCAGGCCGCCGGTTCCGCCACTGCAATGGGCGTCGTGCCCGCAGGCATTCGCAACGCACTCGCCATCCCCGCCAACAATGTGCACGGCAGCATCCAGGACGTCGAGCACATCGTCGTGCTGATGCAGGAAAATCGTTCATTCGATCATTACTTCGGCACGCTGCAAGGCGTACGCGGGTTCGGCGATACACGCGCCGTCACGCTGCCCAACGGCAAGCCGGTGTTCAATCAGCCGCTGGCTGCAGGCCTCGGCGAAGTGCTGCCCTTCCGTCCCAGCGCGCCGGATCTCGGCAACCAGTTCATCCAGGACTTGCCGCATGACTGGAAGTCGGGCAAAGGCGCTTACAACGACGGCCGCTACGACCAATGGGTGCCCTACAAGGGTACGACGACCATGGCGTATCTGACGCGCGAGGACATTCCATTTCACTACCAGCTCGCCGATGCCTTCACGATCTGCGATGCATACCACTGCTCGATCAATTCATCGACCGATCCGAATCGCTATTACATGTGGACCGGCTGGGTCGGCAACGACGGCAACGGCGGCGGACCGGTCATCGACAATGCAGAAGTCGGCTATAGCTGGGGGTCTTATCCCGAGGTGCTGGAGAAGGCAAACATCTCGTGGAAGATCTATCAGGACGCGGGCACGGGACTCGACGCCAACGGTTCGTGGGGCTGGACCAACGACCCGTACATTGGCAACTATGGCGACAACGCACTGCTTTACCTGAACCAGTATCGCAACGCGCAGCCGGGTAGCGCGCTGTATCAGAAGGCGCGTACGGGCACGAACGCCCAAGCAGGCGACGGATACTTCGATATCCTCAAGCGCGATGTCCAGAACAACGCGTTGCCGCAGGTTTCGTGGATCGTTGCGCCCGAAGCGTTCTCGGAGCATCCGAACTGGCCGGCGAACTACGGCGCGTGGTACGTCGACCAGGTGCTGCAGATCCTCACGTCGAATCCGGCGGTCTGGAGCAAGACGGTCTTGCTGATCAACTATGACGAGAACGATGGTTTCTTCGATCACGTCGTGCCGCCGTTTCCGCCCGCGTCTGCGTCCGACGGCAAGTCCACGGTCAGTATCGTCAACGAGATCTTCCCGGGCAGCTCGACCTACCAGAGCGGTGCATACGGCCTGGGGACGCGGGTGCCGATGCTGGTCGTTTCGCCATGGTCGAAAGGCGGTTTCGTGTGCTCGGAGGTCTTCGATCATACGTCCGTGATTCAATTCATCGAGAAGCGTTTTGGTTCGCGTCCGAATGTCATCGAATCGAACATCACGCCATGGCGCCGGGCGATCTGCGGTGACCTGACATCCGCGTTCAACTTCAAGAACCCGAACGCAACCCTGCCGACGTTGCCCGATACAAGCGGTTACGCCCCGGTTCAGAAAATTCGTCATCCCGACTATGTTCCGGTGCCGCCCGCCATCCAGGCCGTACCGAAACAGGAAGCCGGTGTACGTCAGGCGCGTGCGCTGCCTTATGAGTTGTTCGTTCACGCGCATGCAGGCACCACCAACGGCGTCACGTTCGATTTCATCAACACGGGCAGCGTGGGCGCGACGTTTTTGGTTTTCACCGCGAACAGCACGACAGCGCCAAGCTGCTATACGGTCGAAGCCGGAAAGCGTCTGCGTGATGATTTGCCGCTGGCGGCTTCCAACGCATACGACTACGTGATCCACGGTCCCAATGGTTTCTTGCGGCGCTTTGCCGGCAAGGCTGTGGAGCAGCATTGGTGGAGTGACAATCAGGCGATCGCCGAAGTGGTCGAAGGCTACGATGTCGCGAATGGCAACCTTCAACTGCGCCTGAAGAATCTCGGAACCGGGAAATGCAACTTTACGATCACCAGCGCTTATAAAACCGGCGCCACGATCAAGCAGCCGATTCGCGGCGGCGGGACGGAGACGGTTTATCTGGATCTGCGTGAAGCGTTCGGGTGGTATGACGTGACGATTACCATCGATACGGACAGCTCGTTCGTGCGGCGATTTGCCGGGCATGTGGAGACCGGCAAGAGCAGCATGACGGATCCTGCGCTGGGGAGTTAAGGGGTGTCGCCGGGGGCGCTGCAAGGAGTTTTTGGTGTGGCGCTTCCGGGATTGTTTTGGCGAGTGCGTCACTTGCTTGCGATGCCACGCTTTTTATTTAGTCGAATCTCGTTGTTGAGACACCTCACGCTAACGCACTTTTCCGCGCGCTCATCTGAGAATGGGCGCCCGGCGTGACCGTCGGGTAATCTCGGATTTAAAGCAACAGACGGACATAGGCGAGCACAGCGATAGACGCTAACCCGCTTTGAGGCATTACGCCCGCGGTCGCCCGATCTCCGACGCCTTGCGCATATGGCGATTCACCACACGCGTTACGCCTGCTCCGTCACGCGCCGGTGTAACCCACGGGCAACGTCGCGTTCGCCTTGGCCACGCCGGCGTTCTTCGACACCACGTACAACGGTGCTTCAGTCAAATTCAACGACACCACACCGTTGCCATAGGCAACGCTCGAAGCATTGCCCATCCAGTCCAGCACCTGCACCGTACCGCTCGTGCCCGGGGCATCGACCGCGAGCGTATAGTCCACGCTATAGGTTTGGCTAAAGCCCCCGCTTGCACTCCAGACCGCATTGTTGTGGGTCCACAAGGCCGTCACCGCATTGCCCGTCCCGCGCTGCTCGAACGCATAGGCGTAGACGCCCGAAGGCGTACCGCTCACGGGACCGAGCGTGATCGTCCCGTCGAGCACGCGTGTCATCGCCGCGACCGCCAGCGCCGCGGGCTTTGGACTGACGTTGCTAGCGCCAAACGATCCCTGTGCGTTCGATAAATCGAAGAACGTGCCGTAACCGGTCTCCCCCGGATAGTCCGCACCGTAGAACACATAGGTCTGATCCGCGCCTTCACCCAGCAGAATGATGTGGGTGCGCGCGACAATCGCGCCCTGCGCAAACAGCACGTTCGATGTCGGATAGTCAGGTCCGTACGACGTCCCGAGGTCGTAGCTGATACCCGTTTCAGTGGCAAACAGCTTCATGCCCGGCCGATAATCCGCCTGCATCTCCTGACGCAAGTTACGCATCTCGTTCATCAGCGCATTGGCGGCATTGGCCGGATCGGGATCGGTGGCAAGACGCTCCGGCGGATGCGACGGCGATGTGCCGGCATCGTAATACCCGTGGGTCGCGATGCCGTCCAGATACTGTGCGAGACCGAGCGGCGCCATGGCTTTGAGCCGATTCGTGGTCAGCGATGGAAACGCGCCTGTCGGTCCCATCACGACCGCGTTGGGGTCCGTCGCATGAAGTCCCGTGTAGGCAAGCTTGTATAGCGTCACGAAATCTGCGCTCGATCCCAGCCACGTCTGGTCCGGCTCCCACGTGACCTGATAGTAGTTGCTGGTCATCGCCGGAAAGTACTTTCTGCGCATTGCTTCGGTTTCCGAACCAACCTGGTTCAGATAAGACTGATACCCTGCCTGATCCTTCGGCAAGTACGCGCTGTCGTTGAACGCGCCGGTCGGGCTGGCCCATGCCGGGATGCCGTCCAGGCGCACGAGCCGCATGATCTGGCCGCTTGAATAACCGGTATCGGTCGTCGTGGCCGCCGCGGCGAAGCTGTTGGGGCCATTCGGCTCCGTGCTGGACAGCTGGCGGTCATCGATTGTCGAGCTGATTCCGAGCGCGCCCAGCATCGCTGTCCAGCCGTTGAATCCCTGCATGCCGAACCGGTGCTGCTCCTGATGCGCATAGGTGGGCGCCGGCAGGCTTGGAGTGACATCGGGCAGAACACCGAAGGTTGCGAAACCGGTCGGGCGCGTGCCTGCCGTCGGGACGCTGCCACCCGCTTTTGCAAGCGTCGCCGATACCGCGAAGTAACCCGCCACTGTCGACGTGCAATTGAGCGTCGTCGTACTGCCGCCCGATGGGGCCGCGAAGTTGCCGCTCGCCACAGTCTTGCCGAGCGCATCGTTGACGGTCCATGCAAGCGTGTCGGCACCCGGAGGGTTTGCCGCGATCGCGAGCTGGAAGGTCGAACCGGATGCGAACATGCGTGTGCCATCGGCGCTGGGGGTGTCGACTGCGATCAATCCGCCGCCCGATGACGCCGCGCTCGTGACCGGCGCCGCGCACGTCATTACCAAGGCCGCGTTCGACACCACCGATGGCGAGACCACTGCGGGGGTCGCGCCGGCGACTACACCCGTGTTGCCGGTTGTCCCTGCAGGGCCGCTTGCCGGGTTACCCGAAGCCGGTGCGGACGTGCCGGAAGCGGTGACTGAACCGTTCCCGCTTGCAGCGGCAGCCGCGCCGCCACCGCTGGCGGCGTTGCTGGAACCGCCGCCTCCTCCGCCGCCGCATGCGGCCAACGACAGCAGAACTGAATAAATTGAATAGCTGAGTAGCGCGTTCGTTTTCATTCGATGATCGCCTGGTCGTAGCGGTGAAGCCGGGATCGGGCACAGCAGTGCCCCCAAGCGCCCAACAAGGGAACTCGGCGAAGGATGGAATTTGGAGAAAAGGCTCGCAGCGATGGCGTATCGCAAAAACAGAATCGCTTAAGTGCAAGCACCACGCACGCTGAAATCCGAAATGATGTTACATAGACGAAACGTTTTAAACCAGTAATATCGACGTAACAATTTGTAACGCGACATGAAAAATCGGTAATTACATAATCATCAGATTATTTGGGTTAGATGCCACGCGACTTAAGCGAAATGGTCAACCGCTCCAATATCAATGCGCTGAATATTCATACTATATGAAAATAACGGGGTGTTTCAGAAGTGAACCGTTTCTGCCGTTACAGTGCCGTGCGTTGGCCCGCTGGCTCCGCACTACAAACAAGCGCTTTCAACTCGCTACGTCTACGCGTCCACCGCCCGGATATAAAGCCATGGCTCAAAGTCCTCGTAAAGATCTCGTCCGAAATTTTGCATACTGCCAATGCTGATTAACGGACGGCTTATTCAGAACTTGAGCGTTGGTTTTACTGATAGCCTCGATGTCTGCCATTGAACCGATCAGGCTCTTTTCAACGCATGTCCGAAGATTCGCTCCAGCCTCACCGAGTCGAAACGCGTTTTCCGCAAACCGGAGCCTTGCCGGACGCCGCCCGTTCTGCCCGTGCTTGTCCGCGTTGCCTTTATAATCCGCCATGATTCCAATTTCCTGCCTCCCTGCCTTCCGCCCTCTTCGCGATTCCCGCGAAGTCCTTTCCTGTGCGGCGGCCTCATGAAAACACCAAAAAGACTGCTGCCATTGCTGGAAGAAGGGCTGATCGACGAGGTCATCGGCCAGTTGATGAGCGGCAAGGAAGCGACCGTATACGTGGTACGAAGCGGCGATTCCACCCGTTGCGCGAAGGTCTATAAGGACGCGAAGCAGCGCAGCTTCCGTCAGGCGGCGTCTTATCGCGAGGGACGCACGGTGAAGAACAGCCGGCAAGCGCGTGCGATGGAAAAAGGCACGCGCTACGGCCGGCAAATGCAGGAAGAGGCGTGGCAGAACGCCGAAGTCGATGCGCTGTTCCGGCTGGCGAATGCCGGCGTTCGTGTACCGCAGCCGTACATATGCACCGACGGCGTGTTGCTGATGGAACTCGTGGTGGACGCGCAAGGCGACGTCGCGCCGCGACTGAACGACGTGGACATGAGTCACGACCGCGCGCTCGAATTGCACGCCGCGCTGCTGCGTGAAGTGGTGCGCATGCTGTGTGCGGGCATGATTCACGGCGACTTGTCCGAGTACAACATCCTGCTTGCATCGGACGGTCCGGTGATCATCGACTTGCCGCAGGCCGTCGACGCCGCCGGGAACAACGAAGCGTCCGCCATGCTGCAGCGTGACGTGGACAATCTCGCGACCTACTTCGGCCAGTTCGCGCCGGAATTGCTCAAGTCGAACTACGGCAAGGAAATGTGGACGCTCTACGAAGCGGGACTGCTCACCGTGGATACGAAGCTCACAGGCCACGTCGAAGCCGATACAACCCCGGTCGATCTCGAAGCCGTGATGCAGGAGATCGAGGACATCCGGCTTGAAGAAGAAGCGCGCATCCGGCGCGAGCAGGAACAGGGCAACTGATTACCGGTTGCCTTCGAGCGCATCGGCCAGGCCGGACAGCACCGGCCCGCATTGGGCTTCGACCTTGAACTGCAGGAGCGCATCCGCCCGGGTGTGCCCCAAATTGACCGCCGCGATGGGCTTGCCGGCACGCGCCGCCCATTCGCAAAACCGAAAACCCGAATACACCATCAGCGACGAGCCGAGCACGAGCATGGCATCGGCCTGATCGAGCGCTTTTGCTGCTGCATCCACGCGCGTGCGCGGCACGCCCTCGCCGAAAAACACGACGTCAGGCTTCAACATCCCGCCGCAGCGCGTGCAAGGCGGCACCTGGACCGCGTTGAAATCGTAGCCTTCCAGTTGCGCATCGCCGTCTGCCACCGGCAATGCTGCCAATCCAACGAAGCCCGGGTTATCCGCAATGAGCCGCTGCTGCAGCGCCGCACGCGGCGTCTCGTCACCGCATGTCATGCAGCGCACCCGGCCAATGTTGCCATGCAGTTCGATCACGTCCGTGTTGCCCGCGCTCGTATGAAGTCCGTCGACATTTTGCGTGACGAGCCGTTCGAAAACACCCAGCCGTTCCAGCCGCGCTACCGCCAGATGCGCCGCATTGGGCGCGGCGCCCGCGAGCATCGGCCAGCCGATCATGCTGCGCGCCCAGTAGCGCCTGCGCGCGAACTCGGAGCCGAGAAAATCCTTCAGCAGGATGGGCGCGCGACCCGTGCGCTGACCTTCCTTGTCGCGATAGCAAGGTATTCCGGATTCCGTACTAATACCGGCACCGGTCAGAACGAACAGTTGCGGATACCGTTCGACAAACTCCAGAAGCGGATTGGAGAGCGCGGAAGATGCGCTTGGGAAGGGAGTATTCATTGCTGAAATAGTAACGGCAATGCGTATTGTTTGCTTGGGCGGCGAGCCGACGGTATTTCATTTTCCGTGCGCCCGAAAGGGTACGTTACCAGCAAAAAGCGAGCTCACCACGGCGGCCTTTCTTTGCGTTAGCCTTGGCTTGACTGCAGAAGACAAGCGGTTGCCAACCTTTCGTTCGCAGCATCTTTTTGCCCGATAGCGAACAGTCCCTTAACAAAACACAACCCGATAAGTGAATAGTGTCCGCGTCCAGGCTCGCTAACCGAAACAGACTCGGTGGATCGTTTTGCACATCGATATTGACCGGCGCATTATCTGCGGCACTAACGTTTTCGGTTTCAACTCATGCCCAGGAACTGAATATTGTTGCCGGCCCGCTGATCAGCCGAGGCGAGAATTCCTACTCGTGGGAAGGGAGTTATCGCGAAGGACTCGGGCGCCATGCGGCATGGAGTTTCTCGTGGATCAACGAAGGACACATTCCCGACCATCATCGCGATGGACAGACCGTTCAACTCTGGGGCCGCCTGCCGCTGTGGCGCGACCGGGTGGAGTTATCGGCGGGAGCGGGACCTTACAGGTACTTCGATACCACCGCCGCGGGCGCAGGCGGCACTTATTCGAATACGCATGGCTGGGGCGTGGTGTGGAGCGCGCGGGCGGCTTATTACTTCGAGCGCAGGTGGATCGCGCAGATGCAAGTGAATCACGTGCAGGCGTTCGGCGGTCCCGATACGACCGCGCTGCTCTTCGGCGTGGGTTATCAGCTCGATGCAAACGGCGAACCCGGTCCGCGGCAGACGCCGACACCGAGAACCTCCCGCGTCACCGGCAACGAGCTGACCATCCTGCTCGGCAGATCGATACTGAACAGCTACGACTCGCAGAGCTCGTTTGCGCAGAGCGTGGAGTACCGGCGGGGGCTCGCGCGCTATATTGACGGGACCGTGTCTTACATCCATGAGGCCAGCAACACGCAACCCCGCCGCGACGGCGTTGCATTGCAGCTGTGGGCGACGCGCGGGTTCTTCGACGACCGCTTTACGCTCGCGGTCGGCGCCGGTCCATACATCGCTGTCACGCAAAACGACAACCTTCCCGGGAATCGTACGGGCGATGGCCGCGTTTCCGGATTGATATCGATGTCGGCAAGTTATCGGCTGGGAAAATACTGGCTCACACGGCTTACATGGAACCGTGTCATCACGCGCTACGACCGCGATACCGATTTGATCGAAGCGGGCATAGGCGTGAGGTTCTAGCGGTCAAACGCATACGGGTTTCAGCTTTTGCCCGGCTTTGGAAACAACGGATACGCGACCAGCGCACAGGAAGCCGCGACCAGCCAGACCACCCCCCACGATCCCGCCGCGAGCAGATGCGGGATCGACAAGGGCGTGACGAACAAACCCACGTACACGGCGGTATTCGTCATCCCAAGCGCGGTTCCCGCACGGTCTTTCCCGCTGAGCGTGGCGAGTTCGGTATAAGCCACGCCATGCCACGCCGATACGCAAATCCCCGCGAACACGATAAACCCAATCAGCCAGCCTTCGGATAACCCATACCCCGTCCCTACCGCGAGCACGATGAACGCACCAACCGCGATCAGCGTCGACACTTTTGTATAAGCGCGGCGGTTGCCGTGTTTATCGGTGAACCGGCCGCTCCAGACGCGCATGATCATTGCGCCGAGCTGGACGGCGACCATCGTGGCCGTGATGCCGGGCAGGCCGACATGCGCGAAGTCGTGCAGGAAAACCGTGGCGAACGTGAGCACGGCAAATTGCGGAATGCACAGGATGCCGATGCCCAGCACCACGCGCCAGATCATCGCGTCACGCAGCGGGCTGACGGCTGCAGCAACCGCAACGTTCGATGCGGACACTGCGGGCGCGGGTGTTTCAGGTGGCTCATGAAGCCAGCGCCATGCGAGCCACCCTGCGGCCGTGCACATGGCCGCCAGCACGCCATAGACGAGCCGGAAGCCGCCTGTGGATGCAAGCCACGGCAGGATCAGCGCGCCGAGGCCGCCGCCGAGCGGCACGGCGGTCTGGCGGATGCTCATCGCGAGGCCGCGCTCGCCTTCCTGAAACCAGCGCATGATCGCGCGTCCGCTCGATCCGTTGACGCTGCCGCCGAGCAGACCGACGCCGCACATCGATAACACCAGCCACAGCAACGAAGGCACCGACGCCGCCGATGGCACCACGAGCAGCATCATCGCGAGGAACGCAGCCGCCACGGTCGCCAGGCCGGTGAGAAGGATCGGACGGTCACCCCACCGGTCAGTCGCCACGCCCCATGGCAGTTCGGAGATCGCCACGCCCAGGCCCATCGCGCCGAGCGCCAGTCCAAGCGCCGAGTTGCCGAGGTGATAATCCGCGCGCAACCAGACGGCCGTGGTCGGAATGCCCGCGATCGCCGCCGAAAAACTGACGTTCGCCGCCACGCCAACGCCGAGCACCTTCCAGCGATGGGAGGCGCCAAGACCACGTCCCACCCCTGCCGCCAAGGGAATTGCGCATTGAGTTTGCATCGCTGTATGGCATCCGTTCAGTTTCGATGCACACAGTGTGACGCACCGCGATGGTCCTGAATATCAAGTAATATCGAACCAACACTTCGACAAAACAGGACGGTTCGACATGTCGCAAACCAATTTCGAAATCGCGTCGCTGCGCACATTCGTGGTCGGCATGGAGCTTGGGAGCTTTGCGAAGGCGGCGGACCGGATTGGGCGTTCGACTTCGGCCGTCAGTGCCCAGATCAGGAAGCTGGAAGAGCAGGCTGGCGCGCCGTTGTTCAAGAAGGCGGGCCGCAACCTTGCGTTGACCGACGCCGGCGAGACCATGCTGCGCTTTGCGCGCCGCCTCGTCGATCTCAACGACGAAGCGGCCGTCGCCGTGCGCGGCCCCGATCTGGAGGGATGGATCAGGCTCGGGCTGCAGGAGGACTTCGGCGAGATCATGCTGCCCGACGTGCTCGGCCGGTTTTCTCGCGCGCATCCGAAGGTCCGTATTGAAGCGCGCGTGGCGCGCAATACGGAACTGTTCGAGCGTATCGATTCGAACGAACTCGACCTTGCGCTGGTGTGGGGCGATCCGTCATCGGCCGCGCGGGAAAGCCGGCCCGGCGTCCAGCATGAACTGATTGCCCAGGCGCAGATGTGCTGGATCGGTTCGTCCACCCTGCCCTGGAATCCGGCCGCCGATGAACCGTTGCCGCTGGTCGCCTTCGATCGCGCATGCCTTTTTTTCAGCGCGGCAACGGCGGAACTCGATCGCGCGAACATCCGCTGGCGCGTCGCGTTCACGAGTCCGAGCCTGTCCGGTTTGTGGGCCGCTGCCGCTGCGGGACTCGGGCTGACAGTGCGGACGCAATACGGCTTGCCAAGGTCGGTTTGCGCGCTCGACGCACACGCCGCAGGGCTGCCCGATTTGCCGTCATTGCCGCTGTCGCTCATGCGGGCGTCGATCAAATCTGCGCCGCCTGTCGAACGGCTTGCATCGATCATTCTCGATTCCGTGCGCGGCGGGGCGGCATCGTTCGAGCGCATGGCGGCCTGATCACCCTTCGCGCCTTGTCCTTCGCCTTCGCCTTGTCCCGACGGCCCGCTTTTTGCTGAACCGTCGTGAACGACAGACGGGAGCGCGACATGGCAGGTCCGATGCAGCAAGCAGCACGGCTGGACGACATTCCCGAGGACCACGGCATACGGGTGACGCTGTCCGATACCCCAATCCTCCTCGTGCGGCAAGGTGACGACGTCCACGCGTTTTCGGCGGACTGCCCGCACGCCGGCGCGCCGCTCGAGGAAGGCGCCGTGTGCAACGGGCGCATCGTGTGTCCTTGGCACAAGGGCACGTTCGCAATCGATGATGGCCGCGTAATCGAGCCGCCGGCGCTGATCGGCTTGAAACGCTACCCGGTGTCGGTGGAACACGGCAACGTGCTGGTTTCGTCGGAAGCCGAAGAACCGCCCGCGAGTTTTCCATCCGCCGATACACGCATGTTTGCGATCATCGGCGCGGGCGCGGCCGGTGCTGCTGCATGCACCGCGCTACGTGAAGGCGGCTTTCACGGACGTATCGTATTGATCGGGCCAGAGTCCGGCGAGCCGTACGACCGCACGGCGTTAAGCAAATTCGTTGCCTCCGGCGATATGCCGCCCGGCGAAGTTCCGTCGCTACTGCCCGAAGGTTTCGCCACGAAGCGGCGCATCGAGCGCATTGAAGCTCAGGTCATCAAACTCGATGCCGCCGATAAACGTATCGACCTGCCCAACGAACTCACGCTGCATTACGACGCGGCGCTGATCTGCACGGGTGGTACTCCCAAACCCATGGACGTCCCCGGCGCGAACTTGAAGCGCGTGCATTTGCTGCGTTCACGCGACGACGCTGCAACGCTCGACGCATCGCTCAAGGACGCGAAAAAAGCGGTCATCGTGGGGGCGAGTTTTATCGGGCTGGAGGTGGCCTCATCGCTTAAAAAACGCGGTCTCGACGTGGCCGTGGTCGCGCCCGGCAAGATCCCGCTCGCTACGCAATTCGGCGATGAACTCGGCCTGATGTTCAAGCGGCTGCACGAGAAGAACGGCGTCGAGTTCCGGATGGAATCGAAGGTGAAGGCGTTGATTGGCGACGACGCCGTTCACGCTGTCGAGCTTGACGGCGGCGAGACGATTCCGGCGGATGTGGTGATCGTAGGAACAGGCGTAAGGCCGGCGACCGACTTCCTGCAAGGCATTGCGCTCGCGCATGACGGCGGCATCGAGGTCGACAGCGCCATGCGCGCCGCGCCCGGACTGTACGCTGCCGGAGACGTCGCGCAGTTTCCGCTGCCACGTTCTGATGCGGACCTGCGCATAGAACACTGGCGCGTCGCTCAGCAACATGCACGCGTTGCCGCGCTGAACATGGCCGGTGGCGACGAGCACTACACCGGCGTGCCTTATTTCTGGACCTATCACTTCAGCAAGCGCTTCGAATACCTCGGCCACGCAAGCGAGCATGACGATGTCCTGATCGACGGCGATCTCGACTCGCAGGCTTTCATCGCTTATCTGATAAAGGACGGCAAGGTCGCGGCAATTGTTGCGTGCGATCGGGAAGCGCCGACGGCAAAGCTCGCAGAAGCGATGCGTGCAACCCTCACGCTCGATGAAGCCCGCAGCGTTGCAGGTAACCAAAGCTGAGACGATCATGGCAACCAAGCCTATCGGCATGTTTCCGGATCAGCACCCGGAGCGGCTCGACCAGTGCCGCCGATGCATGCTGTGGGAAGCCGCAACGCAAACAGTGCCGGGCATCGGTCCGCATCATGCACCGTTGATGATGGTCGGCGAACAGCCCGGCGATCAGGAGGACCTGCAGGGCAAGCCATTCGTGGGACCGGCCGGCGCCCTGCTCGACAACGCGCTTCATGAGGCCGGCGTGCAACGCTCGCAGGTCTACGTGACCAACGCGGTGAAGCATTTCAAATGGGAACCGCGAGGCAAGCGCCGGCTGCATAAAACACCGGCGCAACGCGAAGTCGATGCATGTCATTACTGGATCGAACGCGAGCTTGCGGAACATGATCCGAAGGTGATCGTTGCGTTGGGCGCAACCGCGTTGAAGTCGGTCCTGCAGAAATCGACCGTAAAACTTCAGGCATCGATGGGCCAAGCAATCGAGCACGACGGACGTCTGGTGATTGCAACCTTTCATCCATCGTATGCGCTTCGGGCGCCCGATGCCGGGACGCGCGAAGCCGCATTTCGCGCGATCGTAGACGCGTTGAAACATGCGCATCGGCTGATCGGCGAGCACAGCAAATAAGGAGGACACAGCATGGCACCCGCTTCGAAAACTGCAGGCAAACGCAACACGACGCGCCAGAAACATGCTCGGGCAAAACCGAAACCATCGGGTTCGAAACGCTGGTCGCGTCACGTGATGGAAACCAGCGACGCGATGGACATCAAGAGGGACATCTTCAAGGAGGGCAATGCGCAGGAGATTGCGGACTCGCTGAAGAAGTCGTCCACGCGCAGCAACCGGCGCAAGGGCACGCCGTTCCAGTCGGCCATGTCGATGCTGAATTTCTATATCAATCGCGCGGGGCGCAATTTGCCGAAGTCGCGCCGAACCGTACTCGACAACGCGAAAAAGAGACTCCGCGAAGCATTCGGCCGCAAGCCTTGAGGAACGTTACTTGCTGTCGCACGTTACTTGCTGCCGTATCTAGCCGGCACCCGCAAAGCCGCCGGCTGCGACTGTATGAATCACCAAGGAGACGTCATGCCTGAAAACACGGATCTCAATCCCGGCGATGAAGCCGCCCCCGGCACACCGGGCACCGGAGAAAACATCTGCCCGGCTTGCAGCGGTTCGGGCAAGAAGGACGGGCAGACATGCGCGACATGCGACGGCACGGGCAAGGTCACGGAAGGGATCGGCGGTGCGTGATTACATGCTTCGCGCTTCGTTTTGCGGCATCGCAATGCTTACTGGTGTGCTGGCCGGGTGCGCCAATGCCGCATCGGATGGATCGATCGGCTTCGGCCCGTCCCCTACGCTGCCGCCGCCTCACACTACGCTCCTTCCCACGCTCAACGTGGCGCCTGCCAATCCGTGGCCCGAAGGCACCATGCCTACAGCGGCCAACGGATTCGCGGTGAACGCATTTGCAAGAGGGCTCGACCATCCGCGCTGGCTTACCACCTTGCCCAACGGCGATGTGCTTGTGGCAGAAAGCAACACGCCTGCGCAACACGATCCTGACAAGGGCATCAAGGGGTGGATCACGAAGCAGTTTCAAAAACGCGCGGGAGCAGGCGTTGCAAGCCCGGATCGCATCATCCTCTTGCGCGATACGAAGGGCGACGGCGTGGCCGACATGCAAAGCGTCTTCATCGACAAGCTGCACTCGCCGTTCGGCATGGTGCTGGTCGGCGACGATCTCTACGTTGCGAACACGGACGCCGTTTTGCACTTCAAGTACCACACGGGAGATACATCGATCAGCGGACCGGGTGAAAAGCTGACCGACCTGCCGGGTGGTCCTATCGATCATCACTGGACCAAGAACCTCATTGCAAGCCGTGACGGCAAACTGCTCTATGCCACCGTCGGCTCAAACAGCAATGCGGGCGAAAACGGCATCGAGGCGGAAGAAGGCCGCGCGGCCATCGTGGAGATCGACCGGGTCACAGGCAAGTCGCGGATATTTGCATCGGGCTTGCGCAATCCCAACGGCATGTCGTGGAACCCCGAAAGCGGAGCCCTCTGGACCGTGGTCAACGAGCGCGACGAATTGGGTAACGACCTGGTGCCCGACTACATGACGTCGGTGAAAGACGGGGCCTTTTATGGCTTCCCGTATAGCTACTATGGCCAGCATGTCGATACCCGCGTGAAACCGCAAAACCCGGAGATGGTCGCGAAAGCCATTCCTCCGGATTACGCGCTCGGGTCGCACACGGCGTCGCTCGGTCTCACGTTTTACGATGCAACGCTGTTTCCGCAAAAGTACCGGAACGGGGCGTTCATAGGACAGCATGGCTCGTGGAACCGCAAGCCTCGCAGCGGTTACAAAGTCATTTTTGTACCTTTTTCAGAAGGCAAACCATCGGGGGCGCCTGAAGATATCCTGACCGGATTTCTATCGCCCGATGGCGATGCGCGCGGCCGCCCCGTCTGCGTCACGCTCGACCACTCGGGCGCCTTGCTCGTCGCCGATGACGTCGGCAACTCCGTCTGGCGTGTCACGCCGGCGCAGAGCGCGGCCGGGAACTGATGGCACGGCGCGCTGCATCGGGAAATGGTTTGTTCGCCGTGGCCGAAGCCACGCTGATCAGCCTGTACGATGGCGGCGTGCTGTCGCCAGCCGTTCTCGAACGCGTGATCGCGGGCTTTGCGAACAGCGCGATCGACTGGCATTCAGCGCCTGGAAGCAAGAGCGTGGATGGAAGATCGCTGCACGAAGTTGTCGCCATTACCATGATGCCCGGGCGCGCGATCCGCAATCCATCGAAGGAGTTCTTCGCGGTGGTCGAGCACGTCGGAGGCCGCAGCATTGCAGCGCGGGATGCTAAAGAAGAACCTGAGGAATCGCCCGAAACCGAACCCGAGGATGAACCGGACGACGAACTCATGAGTCAGCTTGCAGGCGCCGGCCGCAAAGGTAGCGCCGGAGCCAAAAAAGCCGGGAAAACCGCACGAAAGTCAGCACCATCCCCCGGTTTCAATCCCCTCTTTCACGCTACTCCACCGGGCCGCGCCCGCAAGTCATAGCAATGTCCTTGACTCATGTCATGGTGGAATCACAACGCAATCCCCCTACACGCGGCACAATAGCAACTGCCAGATCGATAGCGACCCGCATCAGTGACCCGGCCCAGGCACGACCCGGCCGAACCAGAGTGACACCGCAACTTCCTTTCAATGGATATCAACGGACACGACATGGACACACAGGCAACCTCCACTTCCCCGCGCCTTTCCCCCGACGAATTACGCAAGATCGATGCATATTGGCGCGCGTGCAATTACTTGTCGGTAGGCATGATTTATCTGCGTGCCAACCCGTTGCTGCGCGAACCGCTGCAAACCGAACACATCAAACGGCGACTTCTCGGGCACTGGGGCTCCGACCCGGGCCAGTCCTTTACGTGGGTCCATTTGAACCGGCTGATCATCAAGGATGACCTGAACGTAATGTTCGTCTCGGGTCCGGGTCATGGCGCACCGGCGACGTTGTCGAACTCGTATCTGGAAGGGTATTACTCCGAGGTCTATCCGGATCGCAGCGCCGATGAAACCGGCATGCTGCGCCTCTTCAGGTTGTTTTCGTCACCGGGGGGAATCGGGTCGCATTGCACGCCCGAAACGCCCGGATCGATCCACGAAGGCGGCGAGCTGGGCTATAGCCTTTCGCATGGCTTCGGCGCGGCTTTCGATAACCCGGATCTGATCGTGGCTGTGATGGTCGGCGACGGCGAAGCTGAAACCGGACCACTTGCAACGTCATGGCATTCGAACAAATTCCTGAATCCCGTCGTTGACGGCGCGGTACTGCCGATCCTGCATCTGAACGGCTACAAGATCGCGAACCCGACCATCCTCGCGCGCATTCCGCAGGAAGAGCTCGAAGCGCTGATGACGGGTTACGGATACAAGCCGCATTTCGTCTCAGGCTCGGACCCCGCGACCATGCACGAACTGATGGCGCAGACGCTTGAGACGTGCATCGGCGAGATTCGCGCGATTCAGGCGCATGCACGTTCGACGGGCGACACCACGCGTCCGCGCTGGCCAATGATCGTCTTGCGTTCGCCCAAGGGCTGGACCGGTCCAAAGGAAGTCGATGGTCACAAGGTCGAGGATTTCTGGCGCGCGCATCAGGTGCCCGTGCTCGATCCGGCGACCAACGCAAAGAGTCTGAAGCTGGTGGAAGCGTGGATGCGCAGCTACAAGCCCGAAGAGCTCTTCGATGAAAACGGCACCCTGATAGAAGAGCTGCGCGAGATGGCGCCGAAGGGCGAGCGTCGCATCAGCGCGAATCCGCATGCAAACGGCGGACGTCTGCGCCGTTCACTCGACCTGCCGGACATCCGCGACTATGCCTACAAGGTCAAGGCCCCTGGCGGCACGTACCAATCGCCAACGGCGGTGCTTGCCACATGGCTGCGTGATGTCATCAAGCGCAACATGAATTCGTTCAAGCTGTTCGGCCCCGATGAAACCGCGAGCAACAAGCTCGACGGCGTGTACGAAGCATCGGGCAAGCGCTGGATTGCCGAGTACAAGCCTGAGGACAGCGACGGCGGCGCTTTGGCGACCGACGGCCGCGTGATGGAAATGCTCAGCGAACACACGCTTGAAGGCTGGTTCGAAGGGTATGTCCTGACTGGACGTCACGGTCTTTTCGCGACCTACGAAGCGTTCGTGCATGTGATCGATTCGATGTTCAACCAGCACGCGAAGTGGCTCGAGAAGTCGAAGCTGGAGCTCGACTGGCGCGCACCCGTGCCTTCGGTGAACCTGCTGATCACGTCGCTGGTATGGCGTCAGGATCACAACGGTTTCACACACCAGGACCCGGGTTTCCTCGATGTCGTCACGAACAAGAGTCCCGAAGTCGTGCGCATCTATTTGCCGCCCGATGCGAACTGTCTGCTGAGCGTGATGGACCATTGCCTGCGTTCGCGCGACTACGTGAACGTGATCGTCGCGGACAAGCAACCGCACTTGCAATACCTCGACACGGAAGCAGCGCTCGCGCATTGCGCGAAGGGCATTGGCATCTGGGACTGGGCATCGACGGATCAGAACAGTGAACCTGACGTGGTAATGGCGTGCGCCGGCGACATCGCGACCATGGAGTCATTGGCCGCCGTCGAGATCCTGAAGGAGCGGTTTCCCGATCTCAAGATCCGCTTTGTCAACGTGGTCGACCTGTTCCGCCTGATGCCCGATACCGATCATCCGCACGGCTTGTCGAATCGTGATTTCGATTCCATCTTTTCGCGCGAAAAACCGGTCATCTTCAACTTTCACTCGTATCCGACGCTGGTCCACAAGCTCACGTACAACCGCACGAATCACGAGAACATGCACGTGCACGGGTATCGTGAACGCGGCAACATCAATACGCCGTTCGAGCTCGCCATCATCAACCAGGTGGACCGCTTTTCGTTGTGTATCGATGTAATCGATCGTGTGCCGCGCCTGCGCGATACCGGTGCGCATACGAAGAACTGGCTGAAGGACCAGATCAACGAGAGCATTGGGTACGCGCACGCGGAAGGCATCGATCGCGATGAAATCCGCAACTGGGCGTGGAAAGGCTGACGCCATGGCACAGGACATCCTCGTGTTGAACAGCGGGTCGTCGTCGCTCAAGTTCGGCGTGTATGCGCCCGACAGCGGCGACGAAAAAGCGTGGCTGACGGGAAGCGCAAAAGGCATTGGCCGTGACGACGGGTCGTTGACCATGCGTTCGCTCGACGGCTCCATCAACGTTCAGCAAAGTCATGTGATGGAGTCGCAGCACGACGCGCTGCAACGCATGGCCGACGCCTTGCACGAGCATCTCGATCAGCCGCTGGCGGGCGTCGGTCATCGTATCGTGCATGGCGGTCCACACTTGAGAACGCACGCGCTGATCACGGACCAAGTCAAGCAAACCCTTCGCGATGCGGTGCAGTTCGCGCCTTTGCATTTGCCGCAATCGCTCGCGCTGCTCGAACAGGCACAGGACATTTTCCGGGACGTGCCGCATTACGCCTGTCTCGATACCGCGTTCCACCAGACCATGCCGGCACGCGCCACGCATCTGAGCTTGCCCAAGCACTTCGCCGGCGAAGGCGTGGTGCGCTACGGCTTTCACGGGTTGTCGTACGAATCGATCGTGGCGAGCCTCGGCAACGATCTCCCCGAGCGGCTCGTGGTCGCGCACCTGGGCAGCGGTGCAAGTCTTTGCGCGATCCACAACGGCCATTCAATCGATACCACCATGGGCCTGACGCCTACCGGCGGTATCCCCATGGCGACGCGCACCGGCGATCTCGATCCCGGTGTGTTCGTCTATCTGATGCGAACCGGCGGCATGGATGCCGACTCACTCGAACAACTGATCAACAAGGAGAGCGGCCTCAAGGGTCTTTCCGACTCGAACGACGACATGCAGTCCCTTCTGAAACGCACCGACGCGGACGCGGAACTTGCCATCGATATCTTTTGCACGGCGGTGCGCAAGACAATCGGCGCGTATGCGGCATTGATGGGTGGCCTGGACCGGGTCGTGTTCACGGGCGGTATCGGCGAACATGCCGACGCCATACGCGAACGCATTTGCCAGGGACTCGAGTTCCTCGACGTCCAGTTCGATGTCATCGAGACGCAGGAAGAGCGGCAGATCGCCCGTCATTGCCGAACGCTCCTGACTGAAAGTATTTAGTAGGGTACGTGGATTGCTCACGGCTTGATCGAGCCAGTGTCGACCGAGCCGGAGCAATCGATGCCACACCGCCACCCCTCACCGCGCACTAGCCGCAAACCGACATGCCGTTGACGGCGGCGGAGTCAGCGCACGCGGGCGACAGCGCGCCGCTGAACTATTTTCTTCACGCGGCCGGGCCGGCTGCAGCGCCTACCCTCACTCTGGACTGGATCTTCACGACAATTTGCGTGGCGGTCTGCGTGATCGTCGGCGGCTTGCTTGCTGTCGCAATCTTCCGGCGCCGTCCCGACGCACCGCTCGATCAACTGGTCCAGGGCAACAGCGGCTTGCGATGGATCGTGATCGGCGTGGCGCTTTCCGTGCCTGTGCTCGTCGCGATGCTGGTCTACGCACTTGTCACGCTCAACCGGGTTGCATCGCCCGCAGAAACTCCTGCTTTGACGATCACCGTGACCGCCTACGACTGGTGGTGGAAAGTCGCCTACGACGACGCCGCCGATTCGACGCTGCGTTTCGTCACCGCCAACGAGATCCACATTCCCGCCGGCGAACCCGTACGCATCAAGCTGAAAAGCGCTGACGTGATCCACACGTTCTGGGTTCCGAAACTTGCGGGCAAGACCCAGGCGATACCCGGCCAGACCAACGAGCAATGGATCCAGGCCGATGCGCCCGGGGTGTATCGCGGGCAATGTTCGCAGTTTTGCGGCGCGCAGCACGCACACATGGCTTTTGAAGTCGTCGCAGAAAGCCGCGCGGATTTTGCTGCGTGGAGCACGGAGCAAGCCCAGGTGGCGGCTTCATCGAACAATCTGAGCGTCGCCGCCGGCAAGACTCTCTTCCTCGACAAATGCGCGGGCTGTCATGCAATCCGTGGCTCGGACGCACAAGGCGCGCAAGCGCCCGACCTTACCCATCTCGACTCGCGCCGGCTCATAGCCGCGGGCACGCTGACGAATACTGCAGGGAATCAGCTTGCCTGGATCACGGGCGCGCAACGCATCAAGCCTGACTCGCTGATGCCGAGCATTGCGTTGGGACGCGACGAAGCGGCGAACCTCGCCGCGTATCTCGCGACACTGAAATAGGTAGAGAGGAGCGACGCTTTCATGAGCGAACTGTCATCGTCCGATGCGCGTGTCCCCGAATACGGCCGCGTGCCCGAGGGAAGTGCGCGCGAAAAACGCCTTGCCGGGATATGGGAGACGGCGCCGGGCTGGCGCGGATGGATATCGACGGTCGATCATAAAAGCATCGGCCTGCGCTATCTCGTGACGGCGTTCATCTTCCTGCTGATGGGCGGCGTGGAAGCGTTGATCATGCGCGTGCAACTCGCCCGCCCCGACGCAACAGTGCTCACGCCCGAGCAGTACAGCCAGCTCTTCACCATGCACGGCGTGACGATGATCTTCCTCTACGCCCTGCCCGTGCTCTCGGGATTTTCGAACTATCTGTGGCCGCTGATCCTCGGTGCGCGCGACATGGCATTCCCGCGCCTGAATGCGCTTTCATACTGGTTATTCCTGTTCGCGGGCATCTTTCTCTATTCGAGTTTCCCGTTCGGGCAAGCGCCGAACGCCGGATGGTTCAACTATGTGCCGCTGTCAGGACTCGAATACAACACGGGTCCGAACATCGATATCTATGCGCTCGGCATGGTGCTGCTCGGGGCATCGACCACGGTGGGTTCCGCGAATTTCGTCGTCACGCTGATCCGCATGCGTGCGCCGGGCATGTCGATCGATCGCGTGCCGGTGCTCGTATGGGGCACGCTGACTGCGTCCGGCGGCAACCTGCTGGCAGTGCCCGCGGTCAGCCTCGCGTTTTTCCTGCTGTGGCTCGACCGTCAGTTCGGCACGCACTTCTTCGATGTCCTCAACGGCGGCCGCCCCTTGCTCTGGCAGCATCTGTTCTGGATGTTCGCGCATCCGTGGGTGTACGCAATCGTGCTCCCCGCAATGGGTATCGTCTCCGATGCGTTGCCCGTCTTCTGCCGTCGCCGGCTGGTCGGTTATACGCCCGTGGCGTTGTCGACCGTTGCAACCATGGTGGTTGGTTTTATCGTGTGGATCCATCACATGTTCGCAACGGGTATTCCGGCGCTGGCGCTCGCGTTCTTCGGCTCCGCGAGCATGGTCATCGCGATCCCGAGCGCGGTCGCGACCTTCGCGTGGATCGCGACGATCTGGACTGGACGTCCCGTGTTCAAGGTTCCGTTCCTCTACTTCGCCGGTTTCGTGCTGCTGTTCGTGATCGGCGGTGTATCGGGCGTGATGACGGCCGCAGTGCCGCTCGACTGGCAACTCAACGATACCTATTTCGTCATTGCGCATCTGCATTACGTGCTCCTCGGCATCAACGTGTTTCCGGTGATCGGCGGCGTGGTGTTCTGGTTTCCTAAGTTCACTGGCCGGATGATGAGCGAACGGTTCGGCAAGATCACGTTCTGGGTGATGTTCATCGGCTTCAATCTCGGCTTCTTCCCGATGCACATTGCAGGACTTCTCGGTATGCCGCGCCGCATCTATACCTACTCCGGCGACATGGGGTGGGACACGGTGAACATGGTGACGTCCATTGGCTCGTTCGTGTTCGCGGCAGGCGTGCTGATGTTTCTCTGCGATCTTGTCTGGAGCTATAAACGCGGACCTGTGGCCGGCAAGAATCCGTGGGATGCGCCCACGCTCGAGTGGTCGGTCTCGTCGCCGCCACCGCCCTACAACTTCGCGACCATACCTGTGGTGGAGAGCGGTCACCCCTTATGGGAAGACCGCCTGGGGCAGGAGCATCCGACAGCACGCCGTAGTCAACTCGACGAGGGCATGATCCTCGATCACGGCCGCGAGGCGCTCGCGACCCGCGCGCTCGACGGCCGCCCCGACGCCATCCTGAAGATGCCCGGCGACTCCTACGCGCCCTTCTTTCTGGGCCTCGCCTCCACGCTGATGTTCGCCGCCATGCTGCTGCACATCTGGTGGCTTGCACTCGTCATGCTGGCAGGTTTCGCCGCTTCACTCGTGGCATGGATGTGGCCCGAACGTGCGCTCATGCAACGCGAACCGCAAGGAGGCGCACTTGGCTGATGTCGCCGACGACGCCGTGAATGCCGACCGTCCGCTGCCCATCGGCACGTCAGGAAGGCATTCGGGCGGATGGTGGGGCATGTGGATGCTGATCGCCACGGAAGCGGCGTTGTTCGGCTACCTGATCTTCAGTTACCTGTATCTGTTTTCGCAAGGTGGCGGCAAGTGGCCACCCGACGGCCTGCCGAAGATGGGCCCGGCGCTCTTCAATACCGCCGTGCTGCTGACCAGCAGCGTGTTTGTAGTGTTGTGCGAGCACGCAGTGAAACGTGAACGGCGTCGTCTTGCGGTGATCTGGATGAGCATCGCGATCGTGCTGGGCGCGCTTTTCGTGGGCGTGCAGTTGAAGGAGTGGCACGACCATCCTTATGGACCCGCATCGCATTTGTACGGATCGCTTTACTTCACCATCACGGGCTTTCATATGTTGCACGTGGTGGCCGGTCTGATCGTGCTTGCCGTGCTGCTCACCTGGACCGCGCTCGGTTTTTTCGATGACCGGCGTCACACCGTGCTGACCATCGGCGGGATGTACTGGCATTTCGTCGATATCGTCTGGCTCCTCATCTTCACCACGCTGTACATCAGCCCCTACGTGCTCTAGGAGATACGCCGTGACGGCACCTCGACTGCCCCTTCTCCACGCCATGCAGCAGGTCTACGCGCTGCTCGGCGCGCCGCTCGCATGGATCGTGCAGATTTGCGTTTGCGAGGCGCTTGCCGCGCAGTCGTGTTATCCCGCGCAAGACCCGTTGCCGCATCCGAAGATGCCCGCTTTGCACGCGTACATCGGCGCGGTGAGCCTGGTTGCGCTGGCTGTCGCGCTGGGTGGCCTTGCCGCCGCGTGGCGCGGGTGGCGATCAACCGGCGAGGGCAAGGAGCCGAATCCGGATCGCAGGGCCGCACGCTTTGTTTATCGCGTCGCAATGCTCGCCAGTCCGATGTTCGTGCTCGGCCTGATCGTGACGGCGATGGCAGCGCTGATCGTCTCGCCGTGCAAGCCATGGTGAACCCGATGAGATCCGCCCTCGTCATCGTCACGTGCCTGCTTTCGTTTGCAAGACAGGCGTGCGGCCAGACCGCCGATCAGGCCTTGATTGCGCGCGGCGAGTATCTGGCGAAGGCAGGCGATTGCGCCGGTTGCCATACCGCACCGAAAGGTGGCGCGCCGTTCGCGGGCGGCCTTGGCATGGCGTCGCCATTCGGAACCATAGTCAGCAGCAACATCACGCCCGACAAACAATACGGAATCGGCGAGTACACCTATGACGACTTCGCGCGGACCTTGCGTGAAGGCGTGGCGCGCGACGGCAAGCATCTTTATCCCGCGATGCCGTATCCCTCGTTCTCGAAGATCGATGACGACGACATGCACGCCCTCTACGCGTATTTCCTGCATGGCGTTCAGCCCGTCGCAAAGGCTGCAGCGCCCACGCGCCTCCCATTCCCGTTCAATCAACGCTGGGCCCTTGCGTTCTGGAACTTCGCTTTTGCACCGAAGGGACGCTATGCCGTTCGCACGGACCACGACGCGCAATGGAACCGTGGCGCGTATCTCGTGCAATCGCTGGGACATTGCGGCGCGTGCCATACGCCTCGCGGTCCTGCTTACGAGGAACGCGGCTACACGGAGTCGTCGCGGTTATACCTGACGGGCGGGACCAACGATCACTGGTTCGCCCCGAACCTCACCGGCGACCCCGGCGCGGGTCTCGGCCGCGTGCACGAAGCAGAGATCGCGGCGTTCCTGAAGTCGGGACACGGCGGCGATCTGGTCACGTTCGGCAGCATGGTGCAGGTCGTGGAAGACAGCATGCAGTACATGAACGACGATGACCTGAATGCCATCGCGCATTATCTGAAGAGCCTGCCGGCAGAACAGCCTTCCGGGGCCTACGGGCCTCGATCGCTCGGTGCGCAGCAAACAACGGCTGCGGCGCGCACGGGTAACATCGAACGGCCGGGCGCCGGGATCTACCTCTCGTATTGCGCGAAATGCCACGGCGGCGAGGCGCAAGGCATGCCGCAAAAGTATCCGAAGCTCGCAGGCAATCCGTCCGTCCTGAGCCCCGACACCACGTCGCTAATCCGGCTGATGATCGAAGGCGGCAATTCGCCCGACACGCAGCACGGGCCGCCACGAAAAAACATGCCCGCATATGCGGGCATGTTCACGGACACCGAGATCGCGCAAGTGCTGACGTTCATCCGCACGACATGGGGTAACAACGCGTCGGCGGTCACCACGCGCGATGTCATCCGGTTGCGCGACGACATCCACAAGTAGCGTTCGCCTTATGCCTTGTTATGCGCGCCGCGCCAGAAAAGGACCTGCTCGGCAGCGGCGATCAATGCATCGAGCGCGACGGGTTTCGTCAGGGACAAATCGAACCCCTTCGCCAGCGTGCGATTCTCATCCGCACTGCTCGTAAATCCTGTCAGCGCAATCGCGGGCAAGCTCGCAAGCCGTGAGTTCGACCGCACCTGATCGATGAGTTCGTAACCGTCCATGCCGGGCATGCTGATGTCGCAGAGCATCAGGTCGACGGATTCGTGATCGAGGTACGCGAGCGCCTCGCTGCCGCTGTGCGCGGTTGCCACCACAGCACCTTCGAGCTGCAGCAACGCGGCGAACGCGCTGGCGGTTTCCGAGTCGTCGTCGACCACCAGTATGCGTACACCGGCAAGCAAACCGTTGCGGTCGTGCGCAGTGTCGTTGTGCCCCGGGCCGCCGTCGACGATTGGCAGCCAGACACGCATCAGAGTTCCGCGCCCGGCGCCTTCGGATTGCGCGAGTACGCGCCCCGCATGCATTTCCGCAAGTTGCTTGACGAGTGCGAGCCCGATACCCATGCCGCCGCCCGTCTTGCGCCGCGCTTCGATTCCCTGCGAGAACATCTCGAAGATATGCGGCAACAGCGGCGCTTCGATGCCGAGGCCGGTATCGGCGACATCGATGCACAGTTCCTCACCTTCCTGCGTCAGCCGCACGGAAACCGTCCCACCGCGTGGCGTGAACTTCAGCGCGTTGGAAAGCAGGTTCCACACGATCTGATCGAAGCGTACGGGATCGACCTTGGTCCAGAGCGGCTCGGCGAGGCCATCGAATGAAAGCGTTATGCCGCGCAACGCCGCTTCGGACTCAATGGCGTCCGCAATGGTCGCAAGCATCTGCGAGACGTCGCTCATCGCGAGATTGAGCGCGAGCTTGCCGGTGCGTACGCGCGACAAATCGAGCAAGTCGTCGATGATCTTCGCCTGTCCCAGCACCGCCCGCTGAATAGCGTCCGCCGCGAGCTGGATGGCCGCCACGCCACGCGCTTCCGGAATGCGCGGCAACATCTCCGCCTTCACGTGAATCAGGTTGAGCGGATGCTTCAACTCGTGCGACAGCACAGCCAGGAAATCGTCCTTCAGCCTGTTGGCGGCCTCGGCCTGCGCCCGCACCGCACGCTCTTCAGCAAGCTGCGTCTGGCGCGCGTCCTCCTGCGTCTTGCGGTCGGTCAGGTCGCGCACGATCTTCGCGTATCCGGTGAATTTCGGATCGTTCAACGGCGTCACCACGCCGCTGCAATAAACCTTGCGGCCGCCCTTCGCGAGATGCCAGCGTTCGTCGTCGGCGCGGCCATCGTGCTGGGCGATATCACGCTCGCGCTCAGGCACGCCTTCCTCGTTATCCTTCGAGGTGTAGATCACATCGATGTTCTGCCCCACCGCCTCGTGCTCCGAGTATCCGAACACGCGCTCGGCCCCAGCGTTCCAGCTCACGATACGGCCATCCGGGTCCTGCACGATGATCGCGAAGTCGTTGGTCGTCTGGGCCGCCAGCCGCAGGCGTTCTTCGCCGGCGCGCACACTCGCTTCGGCACGGCGTCTCGCGGTGGTTTCAACGAGACTCAGCACCGCGCCGTCGATACGATCGTCCGCCGTCCGGTACGGAAGCAAGCGCGCGAGGAACCAGCGGCCGTCGTTGGTCGCCACTTCGCGTTCGATCAGACGCAGCGACTGGAAGGTGGCGCTGACGTCATCGGCGAGTTCAGGATATTTCAGCTTGTGCGTGATGTCGAAAAGCGAACGCCCCACGTCGGCGCCAATCAGGTTGAACACCGTGGTTGCGCTCGGCGTGTAGCGCTTGATGCACATCGCGCGATCCACGAAGACGGTTGCAATGTCCGTGGACGTGATCAGGTTCTGCAGGTCGTCGTTGGCCTTGCCGGTTTCCTCAATCTTGGCCTGCAGCTCCGCATTGACCGTGATGAGTTCTTCATTGACGGATTGCAGTTCTTCCTTGCTCGTCTCGAGTTCTTCCGTCGCCGATCTCAGCTCTTCGTTGATGGCCTGCAATTCTTCATTCGACGCCTTCAGTTCTTCGGTCGATGTTTCGTACTGCTCGATAGTCGTCTGCAACTGCTCCTTGCTCAGGTGCAGTTCCTGTTCGAGCTGCTGCATCACCGTGTCGTGACCCGCGTGGTGCTCCGTTGCCACCGCGTTTTCGGTCATCGCTTCCTGTACCTCGTCGAACAGCACGAGGATGAAGTCGGCGTCGGCGGCGGCATCGTGAAAGGGACGCACGGTCATGTTCACGAACGACGGATGACCATCGCGCTGCAGCTTCACGCGTCGCGCTTCCACGCTGTTGCCGGTTTGCACGGCCTGAAACAGCGCCGTGCGCAGATCGAGCCGCAACTCGGGCAGGACCACGGCAATCAGGTTGCTCGAAGGCTCGCCGCCGACGTAACGCAGGAAACGGCCGGCGTTGTCGGACATATGCACGATCTTCGAGTCGCGATTCACGATCACGCTGGGTGGCGCGTATTGCTCCAGCACGCGCTGGTGCAACGCGCTGAACGAGAAATTGCGGCGCCCTGGAATCAGCGCATACCCCTCTTCTTCGACGTTCGTGTAGCGTCCCTGGTTCGACATGCTCGGCGTAGTAAGCGCAGGCCGGTTCGGCAACTTGGCGGCCTTCGCGCGATACACGCGGTTCTTCTTGTCCACGACCGTAAACAGGTCTTCGACCGAATCGGCGGACTCGGAGCTGCCCAGGAACAGATACCCGTTGGGATAAAGCGCATAGTGAAACATCTCGAGCACCTGATGCTGCACGCTGCGATCGAGATAGATCAGCAAGTTGCGGCACGAGACCATGTCGAGCCGCGAGAACGGCGGATCGCGCAGCACGTTGTGCATGGCGAACAGGATCTTCTCGCGAATGCTTTTCACGACCTCGTAGTGCGCGCCCGTCTTGACGAAGAACTGCCGCAACGAAGACGGCGGCACGTCCGACATGATCGATTCCGGATACACGCCGGCACGCGCACGGGCGACCGCGCTTTCATCGATATCCGTGGCGAACACCTGGATGTTTGCGGTGGAGCGCAGCAACTCCCGCTGCTCCGTCAGCAGCATGGCGAGCGAATACGCTTCTTCTCCCGACGAACATCCTGCAACCCACGCCCTGACCTGATCGCCGTCGTTCTTGCCATGAAACAGCGCGGGCAGCACATTGCGCTCGACCGACTCGAAGGCTTCACGATCGCGGAAGAAACTCGTCACGCCGATCAGCATGTCCTTCAGCAACGCGCCCGTTTCCCGCGGATTTTCCCGTAGCAGGTTGCGATACTTGATCAGGTCCGGCACGCCGTTCACCTGCAGGCGGCGCTCGATACGGCGCAACATGGTCGCGCGCTTGTAGAAGCGGAAGTCGTGGCCGGTACGCGAGCGCAGCGTGGACAGGATGTCCTGCAGCGCAACCTCTGCCTCGCCACGCCGGTCGGCCCGGTCGTTCAGAGTCAACGCGGGTGCATCGATGTCCGGCAACGCGATACGTTTGGCGTTGTTCCAGATATCCAGCAGTCGTTGCGGCATTTCGACGACCGGCAGAATCAGATCGACTTGATCCGTCTGAATTGCGTTCTGTGGCATCTCACCGTATTCGGCGTCGTTCGGTTCTTGCGCGAGCGTCACGCCGCCGCGCTCCTTGACGGTGGCGATCCCAACCGCGCCGTCGCTGCCGGTACCCGACATGACAATGCACATGACATGCTGGCCATGTGCCTCCGCGAGACTGCGGAACATCCTGTCGATGCTGACCGGGCGCCCCGTCTGAGACTCGGCATCGCTCGCGTCCAGATGCCCGTCCGTCATGGTCAGGCTCTTGCCCGGCGCGATGACGTACACGTGGTTTGGTTCGATGGGAGTCGGCCCGCTGACCTGCAACACCCGCATGCGGGTCACGTTCTGCAAGACCTTGTCCGCGCTGCTGACGTGCTTGGCAGAGAGGTGCAACACGACGACGAACGCCATGCCCATATCCGCCGGCGCATTTTCGAAAAAGCGCAGCAGCGCCTGGACGCCGCCTGCGGACGCGCCTATGCCGACCACCGGAAAGCTTAGTGTACTCGACCGGTGCGCAGCTCCCGGACCGTCCCCGGTTGCGTTCTCACGGCTCGCGTCATCGCCAGGTGGCGGCGCCGTTGATGTTGGTGTCTCACTCACTCCGTGGGCCTCGGTTCATGACGCTTCAATGGTCGATAGGTGCCGGTTCGCTTGCTTGAACGCGCGCGCGGCAACGATGATCCTGGCAGGCACATCAATGCGAATACCACGGGAGGAAAACGCCCCGATGCTCGTTCTTTTACGACCTTCTTGAATCTGGAAGCGTGTTGCCCGATCAGGCAAGGACGGTGGCCATTATATTCAAACAGCATTTTTTAGGGACAGAAGCACATGATTTCAAAGGTGATTCGTACCTATGTTGCCGTCGTGTCCGCCAGGTCTGGCGGCTGCCGCGCGTCGAGTTCGCCGCCGGTGTCAGATGGCGGCTCCTGCACCAACGGTTCTACGTCCGGCGCTCCTCCGGTCAAGCTGCCTTGGCCGACCCGGGCTGTCCCGCTGTTACGTTTTCAGATCCATCGACAATTTTAACTCCTATGTGGGTTCAGCCGGCACAAACACCGAATGCAGGGCGCAATGCATGTTCTGCCGGGCGACCGCGTTGCCCCGATGCATGGAATCCGGCAGTTGTATGGACGGTCGGAAAAACCTGCATGACCCCACTTTTCTTTTTGATCCGCGCCCAATTTTTGGCGTCAACTTTTCCGTCGGGTGCCCGTTAATTCACTGGAAGCAGGTTGAAACTCCGAATCACTCGATGGAACCCGCACCATGGCATCACTCCCTCTTTTCGACCATTCCCCACAGACCAATTTTGTGGCGCCGAGCCGCCTCGAACTAAACCAACGCGAACAACGGCTCGTCGCAGACATGCGCGACAGCCTTGCCGCAACGTTTACGCTCGCCATTGCAGGGGTGCTTGCGAGCGTCATGTTGGAGGCCTGGGACCTTCCCGCTACGTTCATCCTCGGTCTCCAGGAAATCGTGGGCGTGGTTGTGTTCGCGACATGCACCTGGTTAATGTATGAACGCGGCGAGAAAAAACTCCGCCTGTACTCCTTCGAACCGGCAGACCATACGATGACCGGCGAAATCCGTGCGCTGCTAAACCGTCTGCCGGACGGCGCGGCTTATCAGCGAGCAATCGACGCCGAACAGCGTCCGTACACGACCGGCGAACTCGAAGAGATTCGCACACGCGCGAGGGCGTTCTTGCCAGCCGAATAAACCTTGGCGTCTTCGCTGCGGGATACGTCCTGTCGAACGCGGACCTGAAATCGTGGGAGAGCATCCCGGCATCAGGTCCGCGTTTTGCGTTTTCGGTCGGACCATGTCAGCCCGAAGACGCCATGCCAGAAAATATCTCGCACCCGTTGGTCGTGTCCCCGCACTTTGACGACGCCGTATTCAGTTGTGGTGCTTTCATCGCGGCGCATCCGGGGTCGGTGGTCCATACCGTCTTCTCTGGATGCCCTGCTGAAGACGTGACAACTGACTGGGACCAGCACTGCGGCTTTACTAACGCAGCAGAGGCGATGCGTGAACGCGCATGCGAAGACGATTTCGCGCTGGAAATCCTGGGTGCGGTCGCTGAGCGCGGCGACTTTCTCGATGCGCAATATGCTCCTTACGGGACGGCTCCGACCGTCGAATCAATCGCGAGCAAGCTTGGCGTAGCAGTGCGTCTTCATGCTGCTCGCACCCTTCTTGTTCCCCTGGGCCTGTTTCATTCGGATCACGAACTCGTGCACCGCGCATGCATCGATGTGTGGAATGCAAGCCCTGCGCTCATGTGCTTCGCTTACGAAGACGCCCTCTACCGCCGCATGTCGGGCCTGTTGCAGGCGCGTCTCGCGGATCTTGCCGCACGAGGGATCAGTGCGACGCCTGAGCCCGGACATTGGCGCGCGAACCAGCACGACCAGGCGCTAAAACGCGAGGCGGTCAAAGCGTACGCAAGTCAGCTCAAGGCGTTCGGACCGGAGGGCTACGACGATGTCTTTTGTACCGAACGTTGCTGGAAGCTCGAACTAGCCAAATGAAAAGCGATGCGCCTAATATTGATTTCGAGCCCGTACCCGAAACGGCAGCAAGGGCAAGGATATCGGTGGTGGTGCTCACCTACAACCGCTGCGCGCAGGTGCTCGAAACGCTCAGCCGGCTTTGCGCGCTGCCGGAGCAGCCGCGCGTGGTGGTCGTCGACAACGGCTCGACCGATGGCACCCCGCAGCAGATTGCCGAATGCTTCCCCTATGTGACGCTCATCATTGCGCAGACGAATCTCGGCGCAGCGGGGCGCAATGTCGGCGTGAGCAGCGTCACCACGGAGTACGTAGCATTTTGCGACGACGACACGTGGTGGCACGCCGGATCGCTGCAACGGGCGGTACAACTGCTGGACAGCGCGCCGCGGGTAGGCGTGCTCAATGCCCGTATTCTCGTGAATGAGGCCGGCGAAACCGACGACACGTGTCAACTCATGGCGCGCAGCCCGCTCGACGCAGCCGGCCTTCCCGGTCCTTCGTTGATCGGATATATGGCGGGAGCCTGCGTCTTCCGCACGTTGCTCTATCGGCAGATAGGGGGTTACGAACCGCGCCTGTTCATTGGCGGGGAAGAAGAGCTGGTGGCGCTCGATGTGCTCGCGAGCGGCTTTGCGATCGTGTACGCAGACGAACTTGTTCTTCACCATCATCCGTCACCGATACGCGACAGCAGCTTGCGCCGGCGCATGCTTGCCCGCAATGCGGCGTGGGTTGCGTGGATGCGTCTACCATGGCGCGAAGCGTGGAACACCACGCGCGTTGCCATCAAGATCATTCGCCGCGAAGGCACTTTTCCCCGCGACGCTTTCTCTTTGTTCGCGGCATTGCCGTGGGCGCTCGCGCGGCGTCGCGCGATTCCTGACGACGTCGCACGCATGCGCAGGGCGGTACATCTCGCCGAACGCACATACACCCGGTATTGAGCAGTCACGACACGACGCACCCTAAATGAAACGCAGGGGAAACGCACGCAAAATAAATGCGTAGGTATCGCAACGAACCAACGCTTCTTTCGTTCGCTTCACGAGTGGCACAACGAATGCTGTGTCTGGTCCAGCCGCCCAAGCTTCAGCGGGCGCGACCTGCTCCAAGCCAAGACCTTCTCCAGGGACACCATCGTGAAGATCGCACTCATCAGCGAACATGCATCGCCGCTCGCTATTGCCGGCGGCGTCGACAGTGGCGGACAAAATATCTACGTGGCGAATGTGGCGCGTCAACTTGCCCGAAAGGGACATCAAGTCGATGTCTTCACACGCTGCGACAGGTCGTTGTTGCCGCTGATCTCGAAGTTCGAGGGAGTGCGGGTCATCAATGTACCGGCGGGGCCAGCAAGGCAACTGCCCAAGGAGCAACTGCTGCCATACATGGAGGAGTTCTCGCGATTCGTGATCCAGTTTTTCCGAAACGAACCCACGCGCTACGACGCCGTACATGCGAACTTCTTCATGTCAGGCCTCGTTGGCCTTCGCGTGAAGGAAGCCTTGGGCGTACCGCTCGTCACGACCTTCCATGCGCTTGGCCGCGTGAGGCGTCTGCATCAAGGCCCGGACGACGGTTTTCCCGATGATCGCGTTGATATAGAAGACGCGCTGGTACGTCGTTCGGATTCGGTGATAGCCGAATGCCCGCAGGATACGTCGGATCTCGTGTCGCTTTACGGTGCGGACCCAGCGCGGATCGACCTGGTGCCATGCGGTTTCGACAGCGACGAATTTCATCCGTCTGATAAAGAATCAGCCCGCGCCGAATTGGGGTGGCCGCAAGACCGCTTATCGTGCTGCAGCTTGGACGGATCGTCCCGCGAAAGGGGATCGACAACGTGGTGCGCGCGATTGGTCTGTGCAATGGCAAACAGAGTGGCGCGGCGCATCTCTATGTAGTCGGAGGCAATTCCGATGAGGCGAACGAGATCGCCACGCCGGAGATAGGCCGCCTGCGAGGAATCGCACAGGAATGTGGCGTGACCGATCGTGTTCATTTTCTCGGACGGCGTTCGCGCTCCCGTTTGCGTCTCTACTACAATGCGGCAGATGTATTTGTGACAACACCGTGGTACGAACCGTTCGGGATCACACCGCTCGAGGCCATGGCGTGCAGTACGCCTGTGATTGGCGCCGACGTTGGCGGCATTCGTTACTCGGTCGCCGACGGTCAGACCGGATTGCTGGTTCCACCGAAGGATCCGGCTGCACTGGCAAATGCCCTGATCTTGTTAAAAAGTAGTCCTGATCTTGCACGAACGATGGGCGAGGCGGGTCTCGCACGCGCACGCGAGATGTTCACATGGGACGGTGTTGCGGACGCGCTAGCAAGCGTTTACGCGCGCGTTTCAGGCATTACTGCAAACGAGGGAGAAGTCGCAACCCTGCGCGCCGTCGGGGGCGCGTCGGCATGAAGTCACAGCCAATAGCGCCCGCGCCGAGGGGCCCGGACAGGGCCGTCTTTCTCGACAAGGACGGGACTTTGCTTGTCGACGTTCCGTATAACGTCAAACCTGAACTAATGCAGCTCGCGCCTGGTGCGCGTGAGGCCTTGCAGATTTTCTCGCGCCTCGAGGTTCCGCTCTACGTGATCAGCAATCAGAGCGGCGTGGCGCTGGGCAAGTTTCCTGTCGAAGCGCTGGACGCCGTTGAAGACCGTTTGCATGAACTCGTGTCGGAATGCGGCGCAACATTGTCCGGCGTCTACTGGTGCTTTCATCATCCGGAGGGCATGGTCGCGCCCTACAACCGCTCGTGTGACTGTCGCAAGCCGCTGCCAGGCATGTTGCTCAACGCGTCGGACGATCATCACATTGCGCTCGCGTCGAGTTGGTTCATCGGTGACATTTTGGACGACGTGGAAGCAGGAAACCGTTCGGGGTGCCGCACCATTCTTATCGATAACGGCAACGAGACGGTGTGGCGTCGCGGACCGTACAGAGAACCTTTGTGCCTGGCGCCCGATCTCCACGAAGCTGCGCGTGTAATCGAAAAAGCCACGCAAACCTCGGAGCTGGTCCAATGAAGCAGGGACCCATGGTCAATATCGTCATCGAGTCGCACGCGCGCGCGCCGGCTACACGGTCCGCGCAACCCTGGGGCGACAATATCAAGCGCATCCTGTGCATTCGCCTCGACAACCTCGGCGACGTGCTGATGACCACGCCCGCTTTGCATGCGTTACGGACGTCGGCGCCGGGACGGCACATCACGCTGCTGGCGTCGCGATCGGGTGCGCAGGCGGCACGTTATATCGATGACGTGGACAACGTGATCGAGTATGAAGCGCCCTGGGTCAAGAACAACCGTACCGCCAATGCCGCGACCGACCTCGACATGCGCTCGCATCTTCAGGCGGAAGGTTTCGACGCCGCCGTGATCTTCACCGTATATAGCCAGAACCCGATGCCTGCCGCCATGTTGTGCCACCTTGCAGGCATCCCGAGGCGGCTCGCGCACTGTCGTGAGAACCCGTATGCGTTGCTGACCGACTGGGTTGCGGAACCGGAGCCGCAGACCGGCACGCGTCACGAAGTCGAACGGCAACTTGCTTTGGTGCAGCACGTCGGCGCGCACTCGAACAATACGCGCATGCATTTCGACGTGCGCCCGGACGACATCGACTCATTGGCAATCAAGCTTGCTGATCGGGGCCTCTCGATCGACGAACCCTTCATCACGATGCACCCCGGCGCCACGGCAGCATCAAGACGTTATCCCGCCGAGCGGTTCGCACAGGCAGCCGCGCAACTCGCCGACACGACCGGCTGGCCTGTATTGATCACAGGCGGCCCGGATGAAGCCGAGGTTTGCACCCAGGCGGGCGGATCGCACTGGATGACGGTCAACCTTGCCGGCGTGCTCGAACTCGGAGAGCTTGCCGCGCTGATCGCACGCACGAAAGTGCTGATCTCGAATAACAGCGGGCCGGTGCACATTGCGTCTGCGCTGGGTACACCCGTCGTCGATTTATATGCGCTGACCAACCCGCAGCACACGCCTTGGCAGACACCGCACCGCGTGCTCCACCACGATGTGCCGTGCCGCTGGTGCTACCGCAGCGTCTGTCCCGAAGGACACCATGCGTGCCTGACGGGGGTACCGGTCGAACAGTTAGTGAGTGCCGCCATGCAGCTTCTGCACGACGAACCCGTATCCACAGCAACGCAAGCAACCTTCGCGACCTCGTGAACCCTTCTCCTAATCAAGGCGACTGAACCATGTACACATTGGGCATCAACGCGGTGTATCACGACAGCGCCGCTGCGCTGATCGAGGACGGCGTAGTCATTGCAGCCGCAGAGGATGAACGCTTCACGCACATCAAGCATGCGAAGCGGCCTGTGCCGTTTTCCACGTGGCAACTGCCTTTCGATGCCATCGACTATTGCCTTAAGGAAGCCGGCATCGAACTCGCGGATGTTGACCACGTTGCGTATTCGTACGATCCGAAGCTGCTTTCGTCCATGCCGACGCACGCGGGCGCGACCATCGAATTGCCGCTCGAGCCGGGGCTCAAGCCGCTGTCGAATCCTTCGGAATCGCCGTGGGACCCCTTGTTTTTAAGCTACATCATGAATGCGCGTGCGCAGTTGATCGACGGCGCACCGCATCATCTGATGAACCGCTTTCGCAGCGACGGGCGCGCGATGCGCTTCGAGTGGCATTACGTCGACCACCATCTCTCGCACGAAGCGAGCGCGTTTCTCGCGGCGCCGTTCACCGATACCGCCGTGCTGACCATGGACGGCCGCGGTGAAGGCGTGACAACGAGCCTCGGCCAATTTGTCGATGGCGAATACAAGCGGCTGAAACAGGTGGAGTTGCCGCATTCGCTTGGGCTTCTCTATGAAACGGTAACCGGCTATCTCGGCTTCCTGCACTCCTCCGATGAATACAAGGTGATGGCACTCGCCTCCTACGGCAAACCTGAGCACATCGATGCGTTCCGCGAGATCGTCAAGTACCGGCAGGACGGCACTTATACAGTAGACGCGCCACGTCTTGTAGAACGCTTCGGGCCTGCCCGCGAACGCAGCGGCCCGCTTGAACAACAACACTTCGACATTGCCCATTCATTGCAAGCCGTGCTGGAAGAAACCGTGCTGAAACTCGCTGGCTGGTTGCACGAACAAACCGGTCTCGACAAACTCTCCATGGCCGGGGGCGTGGCGCTGAACTGCGTGATGAATGCGCGCGTACGCGATCACAGCCCGTTCAAGGAAGTCTGGGTGCAGCCTGCATCGGGCGACGCAGGCACCGCATTGGGCGCCGCGCTCTGGATCGACTATCGCGAGCGTGCGGAAACGGGTGACCGCTCGCGCAAGTGGCAGATGGATCATGCGTATCTCGGCCCGGAATACGCGGATGGCGAAATCGAGCAATTGCTCAAGTGGACCAAGGCGCCGTATCGGCGGATGCATGATATAGCGGCTGAAACGGCTGACATCCTTGCGCAAAATAAGGTGATCGGCTGGTATCAGGGACGCACGGAATTTGGTCCGCGCGCACTTGGCGCACGTTCCATTCTCGCGTCGCCCATCGATCCGTCCATGCAGTCCAAGCTCAACGAGATCAAGGATCGCGAGGACTTCCGGCCGGTCGCGCCGGTCATCATGGAAGAGTACGCCAGCGAGTGGTTCGTGGACGGCGGTGTAGCGCCGTTCATGTTGTTCATCTTCGATGTACACCCCGCAAAGGAAACGCAGATCCCTGCTGTGCGGCACGTCGACGGCACCGCACGCGTGCAGACAGTGAACCGCAATCAGCATGCGCTTTACTACGATCTGATCGATGCCTTTCGCGAACGCACAGGCGTGCCCGTGCTGGTCAACACGTCCTTCAATACGCGCGGCGAACCAATGGTTAATTCTCCGCGTGACGCGCTGGAATCCTTCTGGACGTCGCCGCTCGACGCACTCGTGATCGGTTCGTTCCTGATCGAGAAGAATGGGGTCCGCGCATGAGTACGTTCGCGGCGAGCCCGACTGATGCTTTCGAAAACGTGCTGCGTAAAGGCGAGAAGTCAACGGATGATTCGCGGTTCGCCGCAACGCCCGACATCTCCGTGGTCGTGCCGACCTACAAGCGCCCGGCGATGCTCGAACGCTGCCTTGCGTCGATCCTGACGCAGGACTATGACCCGGCGCGCTTCGAGATCATTGTCTGCGACGATGGTCCGGACGATGCAACCCGCGCAACCGTTGAGCGCATCGCACACGAGCGCGCGAAGACCGGACCGCGCGTACGCTATCTGCCCGTCACCGCGACACAAGGTCCGGCTGGCGCACGCAACGCGGGCTGGCGTTTATCGCGAGCGAGCAGCATTGCGTTCACCGACGACGATACGCAACCCGACGCGCGCTGGTTGTCATCAGGTATGAACGTCCTTGCGCAAGGTTCGGGCGCCGTGGCGGGACGCATCATTGTGCCGTTGAGCGGCCGTCCGACCGACTACGAAAATGATGCGGCCGGCCTCGCACACGCAGAATTTGCAACGGCCAATACCTTTGCACAACGCTCGGCGCTGGAACGCATCGGAGGATTCGACGCCCGGTTCACCGCCGCGTGGCGTGAAGATTCCGACTTGCATTTCGCGTTCATGGAAGCAGGCATACCGATCGCCCGTGCCGATGATGCGATCGTGCTGCACCCGGTACGTCCCGCACGATGGGGCGTAAGCATGTCGCAACAAAAGAAGAGCCAGTTCGACGCGCTGCTGTACAAAAAATACCCGGCGCTGTTCAAAGCCCGCATTCGCCGCGCACCACCGATGCTGTATTACGCGATCATCATGGCGGCCATCGTTGCGGTCGTTACCGGCGCTTATGGCCACGCACAGCTTTCGGGTCTGTCCGCCATCGCTTGGCTTGCGTTGACCGCATGGTTTTGCATCACGCGTCTCACGCATACCTCGCGCGCACCATCGCACCTAATGGAAATGGCGTGCACCTCCGTCGTCATCCCTTTCCTTTCGATCTACTGGCGGCTCTATGGCGCGCTGAAGTTCAAGGTGCTCTTCTTATGACCGAGCGCATCGCGATCTTTCGTGCCTTGCAACTCGGTGACATGCTGTGCGCCGTTCCCGCGTTGCGTGCATTGCGGCAAGCGAAGCCCGGTGCGCATATCGCGTTGATTGGCCTGCCATGGGCGCAAAGTTTCGTCACACGCTATGCGCATCTCGTCGATGAGCTGATCGTTTTTCCTGGCGCAATCGGCTTCCCGGAGCAAGCGGAGACCAACGAGCATCTGGAAGGCTTCTGGCAGGACATGCACGCACGTCGCTTCGATCTCGCCATCCAGATGCACGGGAGCGGAGGCATCGCCAACGATATCGTCGGGCGGATGGACGCATCTTCAAATGCAGGCTTCGTGCAACCGGGCGAGCCGCAACGAGATGGCGTGTTTGTCGAATGGCCTGAAACGCTTAATGAAATCCTGCGCTATACGACGCTGATGCAGGCCCTGGGTTGCGGCGCGGATGATACAAATCTGGAGATTCCGCTAAATGATGAAGACCTTGCGGAATATGCCCGTCTGGCGCGTGTTTTCGGGCTAAGACCCGATCGTCTCGTGCTGATCCATCCCGGCGCTCAACTGCCTTCGCGCCGCTGGCCTGCTGAGCGCTTCGCGCAAGTTGCATCGGCACTTGCCGGCGAAGGCTGGCAAATTGCGATCACCGGCGCGGCAAGCGAGCACTTGCTGACCACGAGCGTCGCCTCTGCAATGAGGGGCCGTGCAATCAACCTCGCAGGAAAAACGTCGTTGGGCGGTCTTGCCGCGCTGGTATCGAACGCTCGGCTGGTGGTCTGCAACGATACCGGTCTTTCGCACGTCGCCGCCGCAATGAAAACGCGCAGTGTAGTAGTCGCGTCAGGCAGCGACACCCGCAGATGGGAGCCGCTCGACCGCGACCGGCATCGCGTGCTCGCCGATTATCCGTCTTGCCGCCCATGCGCGTTTCGTGAGTGTCCCTACGGACATCCGTGCGCACTCAACGTGCATGCAGAGCACGTGGTCGACGCCGCCTTGAACCAACTCTCACACTACGCGACCACTCATGCCGAATGACGCTCAACGACGCCTGCGCGTTCTTACATGGCATGTGCATGGCAACTATCTCTACTACCTGACCCAGGCGCATCATGACTTCCATCTTGTGACGAAACCCGGCAATCCGCCAGGGTATGCCGGTGCCGGTGGTGTTTTGCCATGGGGCGCGAACGTGCATGAAGTGCCTGCAGAACAAGTCGCATCGCAGGAATTCGATGTAATCCTGTTCCAGCATAAGACCCAGTGGGATGACGACCGCGTCAATCTGCTGAGCGATGCGCAACGCCGCCTACCGCGCGTCTATATTGAACATGATCCGCCACAGGAAAACCCGTTCGAGCAGCGTCATTGGGTAGACGATTCCGACACGCTCCTCGTCCATGTGACGCATTTCAACAAGCTCATGTGGGACTGCGGCGCGACACCGACACGCGTGATCGAGCACGGCGTGATCGTGCCCGATGGAGTGCGGTACACCGGCGAGAAAGAACGTGGCATTGTAGTCATCAATCATCTGCGGCAGCGCGGCCGGCGTCTGGGTAACGATGTCTACGCCGATGTTATCAAGCACGTGCCGCTGGATCTCGTCGGCATGGATGCGCAATCAGCCGGCGGTCTGGGTGAGATCGGCAATCTGGAACTTGCGGCGTTTTCGGCGCAATATCGGTTCTTCTTCAACCCTATCCGATGGACCAGCCTGGGTCTCGCCATTGTCGAAGCGATGACCATCGGCATGCCGATCATCGGGCTCGCGACAACCGAACTCGCAACGGTGATTCGCAATGGCGAAAGCGGTTACATCGACACGAACGTAGCTGCGCTGGTCGATGCGATGCAGCGTCTGATCCGCGATCCTAAAGAAGCGCGTCTATTGGGCGACGGCGCACGCAAGGTCGCCATGGAGCGATTTCATATCGACCGGTTCGTAGCGGACTGGAACGAGACCTTGCGTCATGTCACGAGCTAACTCAAGCATCCGAGGATCATCATGAAAGAACATCATCGCAGGCGCATTCTGGTGACCGGCGGCGCCGGATTCCTCGGCTCGCATTTGTGCGAACGACTCGTGGCGCTCGGGCATGACGTGCTGTGCGTCGATAACTTCTATACCGGGACGAAGGACAACATTGCGCACTTGCTCGACTGCGCGAACTTCGAGCTGATGCGTCACGACGTGACGTTTCCGCTCTATGTGGAA
Source organism: Burkholderia sp. PAMC 28687 (assembly GCF_001577465.1). Taxonomy (NCBI): domain Bacteria; kingdom Pseudomonadati; phylum Pseudomonadota; class Betaproteobacteria; order Burkholderiales; family Burkholderiaceae; genus Burkholderia; species Burkholderia sp. PAMC 28687. The sequence continues at coordinate 443,572 of NZ_CP014507.1, read as the reverse complement.
GTGGATGAAATCTACAACCTCGCGTGCCCTGCTTCGCCGATTCATTATCAATACGATCCGGTGCAGACAACGAAGACCAGCGTGCACGGTGCGATCAACATGCTCGGCCTCGCCAAGCGCGTGAAGGCGAGAATCTTCCAGGCATCGACAAGCGAAGTCTATGGCGACGCCCGCGTTCATCCACAACGGGAAGACTACTGGGGACACGTCAATCCGCTTGGACCTCGCGCGTGTTACGACGAAGGCAAGCGCTGCGCCGAAACGCTTTTCATGGATTATCGGCGGCAGCATGGTTTGTCGATCAAGGTCGCGCGGATCTTCAATACGTATGGTCCGCGCATGCATCCCGCAGATGGCCGCGTCATCTCTAACTTCATGATGCAGGCGCTAGCAGGAAAGCCGATCACCATTTACGGCGACGGCTCGCAGACGCGCTCGTTCTGTTATGTCGATGACATGATCGATGCCTTCATTCGCCTGATGAACAGCCCTGAAGATGTGACGGGACCCATGAACCTCGGCAATCCATACGAGTTGTCGATGCTCGCGATTGCGCGAAGAATAATCGAGTCGACGGGGTCGTCGTCGGAAATCGTGTTCGAGCCGTTACCCATGGACGATCCATGTCACCGGCAGCCGGACATCACGTTTGCGAAGAACACGCTTGGCTGGCAACCGACTACGGAACTCGATGACGGACTGAAGCGAACCGCCGATTATTTCCGTCGGCTGACGAAAGAAGCTGAACACCGTGCGAAGTTGCCCGCGCCCGTTTGACCTCGGCGGCGTGGAATTCCTTCGTAAAACGGAACACCACGCGTGCCGACCTAGCTCTTCGAAGGCAATACGCCAGCCAGCACCTGTTTGGCGGTATCGAGGATCACGCTGCCTTGTTCGGGATCGCCCTGCAGCAAGGTCGAAGCAAACGCCTTCGCCTGCTTGACCGTGATGTGCGGCGGCAGCGGCGGCACGTTCGGGTCCGTCTTCACTTCCAAAAGCACCGGCAGGTCCGAAGCCAGGGCTTCATCGAATGCGGCGCCGAGACGCTCGGGATCGTCCACATAAATCCCCTTCATGCCGATCAGTTCCGCGAACTTGTGATACGGGACGTCGGGAATCTGCTGCGACGCTTCGAACTTGGGATCGCCCTCCATCACGCGCTGCTCCCACGTCACCTGATTCAGATCCTGATTATTGAACACCACGCAGACCCACGCGGCGTCGGTCGGCTTCCGGTATTTCATCAGCGTGATCAGCTCGGCCATGTTGTTCATCTGCATCGCGCCGTCGCCGACCATCGCAACCACGGGACGATCACGATACGCAAAGCGCGCAGCGATCGCATAGGGAACCGCTGCGCCCATCGATGCAAGACCGCCTGAGAGCGAGCACATCATGCCGCTTTTCACCTGAACGTCGCGTGCGTACCAGTTCGCGCACGAACCCGAGTCACTCGTGACGATTGCGTTGTCCGGCAGACGTGATGAAAGCTCGAGCGCCACGCGTTGCGGATTGACCGGCGTCGCGCTTTGCATCGCGCGGTCGTGAAGCGTCTCGTGCCAGCTCCGGTTCCATCGCGAGATGCGGTCGCGCCAGCTACCTTGCGTCTTTTGCTCGAGCAGCGGCAACAGCGCCCGCAAGGTCTCGGCCGCGTCGCCCTGCAGGTTGACCTCCATTGGGTAACGCAGGCTCAGCATGTCGCCCTTCAGGTCGATCTGGACGCCGCGCGCCTGGCCTTCCTTCGGCAGGAATTCGGCGTATGGAAAGCCCGAGCCGATCATCAGCAACGTATCGCACTCGGCCATCAGCTTGTAGCTCGGCTCCGTGCCGAGCAACCCGATGGAACCAGTGACCCAGGGCAGGTCATCAGGCAAGGCAGCCTTGCCGAGCAACGCCTTTGCAACGCCGGCACCAAGTTTGTCCGCTATCGCGATCAATTCCTCTCTTGCGTTGAGCGTGCCTGCGCCGGCAAGAATCGCGACCCGCCGCCCATCGTTGAGCACCGCAGCCGCGCGTTCGAGATCGGCGGCATAAGGGACGACCTTTGGTGCGGTCCAGCCCACGCCCGAGTGCAACGTTCCATGTGCACGTTCCGGTTCTTCGTAGGGCATTTCCTGCAAATCGTTCGGCAGGATGATCGCCGTCACACGACGCTCGGATAACGCGATCCGTACCGCACGATCAACGAGATGGCGAACCTGCGAAGGCACCGTAGCCTGCTGCGCAAAGGAGCCGGCGACATCCTTGAACAGCGACGACAGATCCAGCTCCTGCTGATAATGGCCGCCAAGCGCGGTGCGTGCGTGCTGCCCGACAATGGCGAGCACGGGCATGTGGTCCATGCGAGCGTCGTAGAGGCCGGTAATCAGATGCGATGCACCTGGTCCCGAGGTCGCGATACACACGCCGAGTTCGCCCGTGAACTTGGCATGCGCGCATGCCATGAACGCGGCCATTTCCTCGTGCCGCGCCTGAATGAACTCGATCTGGTCTGGCGCGCGGCGCATTGCACCGAATACGCCGTTGATGCCGTCGCCGGGATAACCGAACATCTTGCGCACGCCCCACGCATGAAGCCTCGCCACGATAAAGTCGCCTACTGTCTGCGCCATTGCATGCTCCTGCACGTTATCTGCGTTTATGTGAAAAAGCGCGACTGCGAAGCCGCGCTTTTCCGGTCAGCCCTTCTTGCTTGTTACTGTCCCTTCGTGTCGCTGCTTGCGTCCGCGCCCGACATGTTGGTCGTGTCCGTCGCGGACTTGCGGGCCATCTTCTTGTGCGTCTTGCCGCTCTTGGCCATCGTGCCGGATGCAGGGTCGCCGCCGCTCGTCATACCGGCGGTCGCGGCGCTATGCGCATTGCCGCCGCCTGAGCCACCGTTACCATTTCCGCCACCGGCATTACCGCCCGCACCACCGCTTTGCGCCAATGCGATTGTCGATACGACGGCGAACAAACCTGCCAGAACAATGCGCTTTCCATCTTTCATGACGTCACTCCCGTAGTTCCGTTCGGCCGATACGTTATTGCGCCGACACGCCCTTCTTCGTTGCAAGCGCCTGCGCCATCTTGTAGTGCTCCTGGATCGTCGGCAGCGCCTTTTGCGCAGCCGTTTTCAGGTCGGCGTTCTGCCCGTCGGAGATTTCCTTCTGGAATGCATCGACCGCTTGCTTGTGTCCCTCGACGCCGACCTTCGTGATGTAAGCCGTATCGAAGTCCTTGCCCTTCAGCGGCTTGAGCGAATCCAGGATCGATGTATCGGAGTTGTCCTTCGGAACCGTCACACCCTTGGGTGCCGCCATCTTCAACTGCACGGTGAGCTTCGTGTGATCCATCATCATGTGCCGCGCGAAGGACTTCACGTCCTTGTCGCTGGAATGGGTCATCGCGAGCTTGCTTGCGTCTATCTCGGTGGACGATGACATTGAAGCTGCCTGCACGAACGCCTTGTCCGTATCGGACAGCGGGTTTGCCATTGTGGTGGACGCGGCTTCCGTCTGCGCATGGACCAGCGGGGCGCTCGTGATCAGGCAGGCGGCGAGCAACGTGGAAAAAGTCGTGGTCTTCATTCAGATCTCCGTAATTCGAAATTATCGAAATTGATCAACTGCGTACGGAAGATCAGAGCAACCTCCATACCCAAACGGCTCGGGCATGCTAATATTTACTGTACATCCATACAGTAAAAATGCCCGAACAACCCTGCTACGTCGTCGCAGTCCGCGCGCTTTGCGAATTCACTGCCAAGCAAGGTGATCTAGATCTGCGCTTCACGCCATCGCCCACGGCGCAGCAGGGCATGGCCGGGCACAAGATCGTCGCCGCGCGCCGTCACGACCTTTATCAAGCTGAAATCACGCTCTCCGATACCTTCGGCGCGCTGCACGTGCGCGGTCGCGCGGACGGCTACGATCCCGTGCTCAATCAGATTGAAGAAATCAAGACGTATCGCGGGAACCTGGATGCCATCCCCGAGAATCATCGCCATTTGCATTGGGCGCAGGCGCGCATCTACGGCTGGATGTGCTGCAAGAAGATGGCATTGCGCGAGATCGGGATTGCGCTGGTTTATTTCGATATCGCCAGCGAGAAGGAAACCGTCATCACGGAAACGCAATCCGCGGAAACCTTGCGCGAGCATTTCGAGCTGCAGTGTTCGCGCTTTCTCGATTGGGCGCAGCAGGAACTCGAACACACGGCCCGGCTTAACGACGCACTCAGCGCAATGGTTTTCCCGCACGCGTCGTTTCGTACCGGACAACGCGAACTGGCAGCCTCGATCTATCGCGCCGCCGTACAAGAACGCTGTGTGATGGCGCAGGCGCCGACGGGTATCGGCAAGACGCTCGGAAGCCTGTTTCCAATGCTGAAGGCATGGCCTGCAAAGCAACTCGACAAGATCTTTTTTCTGACCGCAAAAAGCTCCGGCCGCCAGCTCGCCCTCGATGCGCTCACCACGCTGGGCCGGGAGACACAGCTGCGAGTGCTCGAACTGGTCGCACGCGACAAGGCTTGCGAGCATCCCGACAAAGCCTGCCACGGCGAGTCTTGTCCGCTTGCGCGCGGCTTTTACGATCGTCTTCCCGCAGCGCGCGAAGCGGCATTGGAAGTGACCCGGCTCGACCGCAATGCGCTGCGCACGGTCGCTCTCGACCACGCGGTGTGTCCGTATTACCTGAGCCAGGAACTCGCGCGCTGGAGCGACGTGATCGTCGGCGACTACAACTATTATTTCGATACCAGCGCCATGCTTTTCGCGCTCGCCGAGTCAAAGGAGTGGCGCGTGAGCGTGCTCGTCGACGAAGCGCACAACCTGGTGGAACGCGCCCGAGCAATGTATTCCGCAACGCTGGACGAAGCGCGTTTTCGCAGCGTTCGCCGCGCTGCCCCCGCGCCGCTCAAGCGATCATTCGATCAGATCGGCCGTGCATGGAGAACGCTCGCAGGCCAGCAAACCGATGAATACGCCGTGCAGGAAACGCTGCCGGCGCGATTGCTGGAAACGCTTGCAAACATGATTGCAGTCGTCACGGAGTTCATTGGCGAACAACCGGCTGCACTCGATCGCGACACGCTGCGCTTTTACTTCGACGCCACGCATTTCGTGCGCATTGCGGAACGCTTCGACACCCATTCTCTCTTCGATATCACCCTCGCCGGCTCGCGCAATCAAAGTGTGCTTTGCTTGCGCAACCGCGTGCCCGCGCCGCATCTCAAGGCGCGTTTCGCACAGGCGCATTCGGTCGCGCTGTTCTCAGCCACGCTCTCGCCCGCACATTTTTATCGCGACATGCTCGGCCTCCCTGAAACCTGTACGAACGTCGACGTTGCGTCGCCTTTTCATGCGGATCAGTTGCAGGTGCGCGTGGTGGCGAACGTGTCCACGCGTTATCGCGATCGCGAGCAGTCCGTGCCGCAGATCGTCGAGCTGATCGCGGCGCAATATCGGCGCATGCCCGGCAACTACCTCAGCTTTTTCAGCAGCTTCGACTATCTGGATCAGGTTGCGAGCGCGTTGCGCCACGAGTACCCGGATATCCCGGTCTGGCAACAAACTCGTTCAATGAGCGAAGCCGATCAGCACGCCTTTCTTGCCCGCTTCACCGAAACCAGCCGCGGCGTCGGTTTCGCCGTGCTTGGCGGATCGTTTGGGGAAGGTATCGATCTCGCGGGCCAACGCCTGATCGGCGCTTTTATCGCAACGCTCGGGTTGCCGCAACTCAATCCCGTCAACCAGCAAATGAAAACGCACATGGACCGGGAGTTTGGCGCAGGATACGACTACACCTACCTGTTTCCAGGCTTGCAGAAAGTGGTGCAGGCCGCCGGCCGTGTCATCCGGGGACAGCATGATCGCGGCGTGCTTTATCTGATCGATGACCGCTTCGCCCGCACCGAAGTCCGGCGATTGTTCCCCGCGTGGTGGGAAGTCGAGATCGTGCGCCACTTGAGCACCCCTCGGGCACCCGTATTGCTCTGAGTGTGTCATCCCCACACAAGGAGCCGTCATGGCCGATACAAAGAAGCAAGACGCGTTGACCATGCTCGAAGAAGAGCATCGCGCGGTAGAAAAGCTGTTCGAAGCCTTTGAACGCGCCGATGAAAACGACCTGGAGCGCAAGGCGACATTGGTTCAGCGTGCATGCGAGCTGCTGACCATGCATGCGATCGTGGAAGAAGAAATCCTCTATCCGGCCGCGAAGGATGCGCTCGGCAAGGACGACAAGGACGATGTGAATGAAGCGTACGTGGAGCACTTTCTCGTCAAGACGTTGATCGAAAAGTTCACCACCATGCAGGCCGGCGACGAAGGTTTCGACGCCACCTTCAAGGTGCTCACCGAGAGCGTAAACCATCACGTTGAAGAAGAAGAGTCGGAACTGTTTCCGGAGCTGCGCAAGACCAAGCTCGACCTGAACGCAATGGGCGAACAGATCGCAATGCGCCATGAAGCGCTGCAGAACAAGATCACGGAAGTTGCCACTTCGCATTGAGCGTTTCAAATGTGGACAGGTGGATTTGATCGGGCCCGCAATTTTGCTAATATTCGCAAAAACTGCTGGCCCGCATCGGTTGGTTGAGAGCACCGAGCATCACGGGCACGGCTTTCTCTGGAGGGCAAATTGTGACCCTATTCGTCTATATAAACACCGGCGGCCATCAGGACATTCGGGAAAGTGACCTGATCGAGATCGACGCAGCGGGCTTTCTCGTCGATATGGGAGCCGTGCTCGTCGATCACTGCAGCAATGCCGTCGCGGCCTCGTCGCGTCCGGCGCTGCAGCAGGTCATCCGCCGCATCAAGCCTGGCGATACCCTGGTCATTTCCCGCCTGGGATATCTCGGCAGCGGCGTCGGCGACGTGGTGTCCACGCTCACCGCGCTCGCGGCCAGGCGCGCGCGCGCCATTTGCATCGACGCGGGCAGCAACGACCTGTGTGTAACGGGCAGCGACTCGCCCATACGCATGCTTCAACTCGCCGCCGAACTCGAACGCGACGCCAAACGCGCGCGGGCGCTCGACGCCGCCGCCATCGCCAAGCAGGTTGGTGCGCCGCAAGGACGTCCTGCATCGTTGTCCGAGTCGCAGCGCAAGCAGGCGCTCAGCGCGCTCGCGGCGGGCAGCACGGTGACGGCCATCGCGCGGGTTCTGAACACGTCGCGCCAGACAATCATCCGGCTACGCGACGCGGCGTCCAGACAAGCAGGGACGCACGCCGGCGCCGCAGAATCGGACGTTTCAGCGCACGAGTCACTGGCGGTTCACGGCGAATGAAAGCGCAACTTCCGGCGTGCGCGGGAAAGCGGAGTCGAGCAATATCGGTGGATTGATCTGCAAGGAGACATCGCCGATGGACCATTTGAACACTGATATCGCCGCGCGCGTCAACGCGACCGACTGGCATCGGATAGAAGACGATTTGAACCGGTACGGATGCGCGACCATCGACCAACTCCTGACCGCCGCCGAATGCAACGCGCTTTCGGCGCGCTACGCACAAGACGATTTGTACAGAAGCCGTGTGGTGATGGGCCGCCACGGATTCGGGCGCGGTGAATACAAGTATTACGGCTATCCATTGCCCGAGATGATCGGCACATTGCGCGAAACGGTTTATCCGCACCTCGTGCCGGTCGCGAACCGATGGACCGCGCTCATGGGTATCGACACGCGCTATCCGGCGGTCCACGCGGACTTTATTCGCCGATGCCACGCCGCCGGGCAAACCCGGCCCACGCCATTGATCCTTCAATACGCCGAGGGTGATTACAACTGCCTGCACCAGGATCTATACGGCGAGCACGTGTTCCCGCTGCAGATGGCGATCTTGCTGTCCGCTCCCGGGCGCGACTTTACGGGCGGCGAGTTTGTGATGACCGAGCAGCGGCCGCGCATGCAATCGCGGGCCGAAATCGTGCCGCTGGCACAAGGCGACGCGGTGATTTTTGCCGTGCACCAGAGGCCGGTGAACGGGACACGCGGGGTCTACCGGGTGAATCTGCGGCACGGGGTCAGCCGGTTGCGCTCGGGGCATCGGCACACGGCAGGCGTGATTTTCCACGATGCAACGTGATTTACCGATGCTTGCATGCCCCGAGTCCCGTCGATCAGTGCAACTATGAGATGGAAACGTCCAGTTGTTTGCCAAGTTTGGCGAACGCTGCTTCAATTGCGTCGAGTTTGGAGGAGTGCCGCGGATCAAGTAGCCGGTCGACCTGCGGCATATGAACATCCAGCCGACGGGCCAGCTCCGATTTCCTGATTCCCTGGCGGATCATTTCGTTAGCCAGCAACACCTTCGAAACCACGAGTGCCGGCAACTTGACGACGCTCTGCCCTTTCTTCGCCTTCGATGGTAGCGGAACCTCGCGTTTTTCATCGAAGTAGATCTCGATGGCGCTCTCGAGCGCGTCAAGCGCATTGAGCAAGGCTTCGTCTTCGTCGTCTCCGACGGATACTGCTTCGGGGATATCCGGGAAGGTCACGAGGTAGGTGTTGTTCGTGTCCCGCTCCATTTTCACTGGATAAGAGAACATGGTCGTTTGATTCTCCAATGAGTTCGGCCCTTCATGCGAAGGCGAATGTGCTGGAGCTAGAATACAACATATATGTTGTCATCCATCCTGGTAGAACGCAACTTATTTGTTGTATTTTGTGTTTTGCATGAGGACGGGAGGCAGAAAAGGAAAACGGCCGCTGAACGGCCGCCTGAGCTATGCAAGAAAGTGGAATGTTGCCTTCAAAGCTTCGCTATAAATCCGCCCACTGCAGGCCAAATCACCCCCCAATCACTCATTCTCATCGAAGTAATGCCCGAACTTGACCTGCTTGGTCTTGATATAACGCTCGTTTTCCTCGCGCATCGGAATGGCCAGCGCCACGCGCTCGCATACCGGAATGTCATGCTTGAGCAGCGTATCGAATTTCGACGGGTTATTACTCATCAGCCGCACTGAACGCACATCCAGCGCACGCAGGATCGCCGCAGCCGAATCGTACTCCCGTGCGTCGTCGGGAAGTCCGAGATGCAGGTTGGCATCGACCGTGTCATAGCCCTGCTCTTGCAGCGCATACGCACGGATCTTGTTCGCAAGGCCGATGCCCCGGCCTTCATGACCGCGCAGATACAGCAGAATCCCGCGATTCTCAGCTGCGATATACCGCATTGCCAGATCGAGCTGTTCGCCGCAATCGCAGCGGTAGGAGCCGAATACATCGCCAGTGACACATTCGGAATGCAGCCGGCAAAGCACGGATTCGCCGTTGGCGACATCGCCCATGATCAGCGTCAAATGTTCCGCGCCAGTGCTTTTCACGCGATACACATGGGATTCGAAGACGCCGTAACGCGTGGGAATGGTGGCCTTCGCCACGAGTTCGACGCATTCTTCGTTGACAGCCTCGGCAGTGGATGCCGTTGAATCGGAAACGTTTTTCATGTTCTCTTGTACAGCATTTAAGGGCGCGGGCCGCATGCCGGAAGGTTTTTTGCCTGCCGGCTGAACCAGTAACTGTATCAACATGCGGTGTCGCCCGGTCCGACATGTTAAAACGCCGGGGAAATATTTGCAGCCTGCAACGTGCAACCGCCGGCTCCCGCATGAAATCCGCCGGATTCGACGCGAACCAGGCATATCGAAAGAAGAACGTCTCGCTTCGATAAAAATTCCCCGGTTGGTAAAGTACATGACTACATAGACAACCCACCAGACCCATCTCCATGCCCAATCAACGTCGCCTGTCCTTCGTCCCTTCCCGCATGGCCCGCGCTGCGGGATCCATGCTGATCGCACTTGCTGCGTCCGGCGCCATGTCCGGCGCGGCTCACGCGGCGGGCAAAACGCTGGTGTTTTGCTCGGAAGGCAGCCCGGCAGGGTTCGATTCGGCGGAATACACCACCAGCACGGACTTCGATGCCGGCGCGCACGCCGTCTACGACACGCTGGTCGAATTCAAGCGCGGATCGCTCGACCTCGTCCCCGGTCTCGCGGAAAAGTGGGACGAGTCGGCCGATGCCAAGACATTTACGTTCCATCTGCGCCACGGCGTCAAGTTCCAGACCACGGACTGGTTCAAGCCCACCCGCGACTTCGACGCCGATGACGTCGTCTTCACGTTCAAGCGCATGATCGACCCGGAGAATCCATTCCAGAAGGCCCACCCGGTCAGCTTCCCGTACCTGAGCGATCTTGGTTACGACAAGAACATTGCATCGGTCGAAAAACTCGATGACTACACCGTGCGCTTCACGCTGCATACCTCCGACGTGGTCTTCGTGCGCAACATCGCGATGGAGTTCGCGTCCATTGTCTCGGCGCAGTACGCCGACCAGTTGCTCAAGGCGGGCAAGGCCGAGGACCTGAATCAGAAGCCGGTAGGGACCGGTCCGTTCGTGTTCCGCGATTATCAGAAGGACGCGACCATCCGCTATGACGCGCATCCGGACTTCTGGAACAAGAAGGACGTGCATATCTCGAAGCTGGTGTTCGCAATCACGCCGGACGCAGCCGTGCGCATGCAGAAACTTACGAGCGGCGAATGCCAGATGACGTCGTATGCACGTCCCGCCGATATCCAGAGCGCGCGCAACAATCCGAAGCTGGCAGTGCTGTCGAGCGTCGGCTTCAACGTGGCTTATGTCGGCTACAACACCACGCACAAGCCGCTCGACAACGTGCTGGTGAGGCGCGCGCTGGACATGTCCATCGATAAACAAGCGATTCTGAAGAGCGTCTATGAAGGCGCGGCGACGGTCGCCTCGAACCCGATGCCGCCGTCACAATGGTCCTATAACAAGGCGCTGAAAGACGCGCCATATGATCCCGCGAAGGCGCGTGATCTGCTAAAAGAGGCGGGTTTTCCGAACGGCTTCAGCATTTCGCTCTGGGCCATGCCCGTGCAGCGCGGCTACAACCCCAACGCACGCCTGATGGCGCAACTGATCCAGTCGGACTGGGCGAAGATTGGCGTGAAGGCGAATATCGTTTCGTATGAATGGGCCGAGTACAACAAGCGCGCGAAGCAGGCCGGCGAGCACGATGCCATCCTGTACGGCTGGATGGGCGACAACGGCGACCCGGACAACTGGCTTGGCACCACGCTCGGTTGCGATGCCGTACACGGCAGCAACATGGCGAAGTGGTGCAACAAGCAATTCGACGATCTGCTCGGCAAAGCGCGCCTGGTTACTGATCAGAACGCTCGCACGAAGCTTTATGAAGAGGCGCAGGTCGTGTTCAAGGATCAGGTCCCTTACACACCGCTTGCACATGCCAACGCGTTCCAGCTGATGACGAAGAACGTGAAAGGTTATGAACTAAGCCCGCTGGGCGGCCATCGGTTTGATGGGGTGTCGCTGGACTGATCGTTTCGAGGGTGCGGCGGCGGACACATATAAGTCTGCCGCCTGTCATCAAGCCGGCTGCTCGAAACTCCCCGGGCTTTTGTCCGTCGCGCTCCATTGCGGCGTGCGCGTCTTGTCCGCCTTCTGCAGGCCTGCCTTCAGGCCCTCCAGATCAAAGTCCTTCGTGTAGACCGGCGTGCCCGGCTGCTGGCGCCAGGAATTGTCGAGACCGCCGTTATCGAGGGCATCGAAGCCTAGTTCGTTGACCAGTTGCAGGACGACCGCCTTGGCGTCGGCGCTATCGCCCGATACCGGCAACGCAATGCGCCCCTGCGTGCCTTCCGGCTTGCCGTGATTGCGCAAATGGGCTGCGTAGATATTGTTGAAAGCCTTGATCACCGGATGCCCGATCTGCTTCGCGACCCACTCGCTTTCGAGCATGCCTGACTCGATCGCATCGATCCGGCCATCGCGCTCACGCGGATAATAATTTCCCGTATCGATGAACACCGTCGTGTCAGGTACGTCCGCGAGCAATCCTGCTGGCAGATCCAGCACCTTCTTTTCCGGGATCGTCACTACGATCACGTCTGCACCGTGCACGACATCGGCCAGTTCAGCGGGTCTTGCGCCGGTTTCAGCCGCGACATCGGCCAACGTATCCGGCCCGCGCGAATTGCCGATCAGCACCTCGTGACCATGCTCGACCCACCGCAGCGCCAGCACCTGACCAATATTTCCCGCACCAATGATGCCAATCTTCATACACCCTCCGTTCGTTTAAAGACCCATGGCATATGGCGCGCAACGCCTATGCCTGAAACCGCCGGACGCGCTAGAATGCCCGCCGCGGCGAGGCTGATAGGCAATTAACATCGGCCCCATTGAATCATTCGATTTTGCTAATCGAGGGCAAACCCGCATACTTCATCCCATTCCTTAACCACTTCAACACAAGGACTTACGCAATGCCGATCATCAACAGCCAGGTTAAACCGTTCAAGGCAACTGCCTACCACAATGGCGATTTCGTGCCGGTTACCGACGAAAGCCTGAAAGGCAAGTGGTCCGTCCTGGTGTTCTACCCGGCTGACTTCACGTTCGTTTGCCCGACGGAACTCGGCGATCTGGCCGACCGTTACGCTGAATTCAAGAAGCTCGGCGTGGAAATCTACGGCGTGTCGACTGACACCCACTTCACGCACAAGGCATGGCACGATACGTCGGACACGATCGGCAAGATCGAATACCCGATGATCGCCGATCCGACGCTGACGATCTCGCGCAACTTCGACGTGCTGATCGAGGAAGAAGGCATGGCTCTGCGCGGCACGTTTGTGATCAACCCGGAAGGCGAGATCAAGCTGTGCGAAATCCATGACAACGGCATTGGCCGTGACGCCGGCGAGTTGCTGCGCAAGGTCCAGGCGGCGCAATACATTGCGTCGCATCCGGGTGAAGTCTGCCCCGCCAAGTGGACGCCGGGCGCAGAAACGCTGACGCCGTCGCTCGACTTGATCGGCAAGATCTAAGCGGCTTCAAGCTCAAGAAATAGTTGTATAGCGCTGTATTGTCCGGGCCGTTCGCGGCCCGGATGTCTGTCAGCACGTCTCCCGAACAAAAATCATCTTTAAACGGACTCGAAACCGCCATGCTGGAAGCCAACCTCAAGACTCAGTTGAAAGCGTATCTGGAAAAGGTCAGCCGGCCGATCGAGATCGTCGCTTCCCTCGATGACTCCCCGAAGTCGGTCGAATTGAAAGACCTGCTCCAGGAAATCGCCACGCTGTCGGACCGCATTGCGGTGATCGAAACGCGTGACGACGACCAGCGCAAGCCGTCGTTTTCCATTGGCGAACCGGGCAAGCCTACGGGCATCCGCTTCGCAGGCATTCCGATGGGCCATGAATTCACCTCGCTCGTGCTGGCGCTGCTGCAAACCGGCGGCCACCCGGTCAAGCTCGACGACGCCGTGATCGAACAGATCCGCTCGCTCGACGGCGACTATCAGTTTGAAACGTATATCTCGTTGTCATGCCAGAACTGCCCGGAAGTCGTGCAGGCGCTGAACGTGATGGCGCTCATCAACCCGCGCATTCGCCAGGTCACCATCGACGGCGCGTTGTTCCAGGACGAAGTCGAGAAGCGCCAGATCATGGCCGTGCCGACCGTTTACATGAACGGCGAAGTGTTCGGCCAGGGCCGCACCGGCGTGAAGGAAATCCTCGCCAAGCTCGACAGCAACGCTGGCGCGCGGGCTGCAAAGGAAATCGAAGGTAAAGGCACGTTCGACGTGCTGATCGTCGGCGGCGGACCTGCCGGTGCGGCTGCCGCAATCTACGCGGCGCGCAAGGGCATCTCGACGGGCGTTGCGGCCGAACGCTTCGGCGGCCAGGTGCTGGATACGCTCGCCATCGAAAATTTTGTCTCGGTGAAAGAGACAGAAGGACCGCAGTTCGCGACGGCGCTGGAACAGCACGTCAAGAGCTACGAAGTGGACATCATGGACGTGCAGCGTGCCGAAGCGCTCGTGCCGGGAACGATCCACGAAGTGCGCCTCGCCAACGGAGCAGTGCTGAAAGCGAAGACGATCGTGCTGGCAACCGGTGCCCGGTGGCGCGAAATCAACGTGCCGGGTGAGAAGGAATATCGCAATCACGGCGTGGCCTATTGCCCGCATTGCGACGGTCCTCTCTTCAAGGGCAAGCGCGTAGCGGTGATCGGCGGCGGTAATTCCGGCGTGGAAGCGGCGATCGACCTGGCGGGTATTGTCAGCGCCGTGACGCTGATCGAATTCGGCGCAGAGTTGCGTGCCGATGCCGTCTTGCAGCGCAAGCTTCGCAGCATGAAGAACGTGACGATCATCACGCAAGCGCAGACCACGGAAGTCACCGGCGACGGCAAGAAGGTCAACGGTCTTTCGTACAAGGATCTGCGTTCGGGTGAAGCGAAGCACATCGAGCTGGAAGGTGTGTTCGTGCAGATCGGCCTCGTGCCGAATACCGAATGGCTCAAGGGCACGGTCGAGCTGTCGCGTCACGGTGAAATCGTGGTCGATGCGAAGGGCGCAACGTCGGTGCCGGGCGTGTTTGCTGCCGGCGACGTCACCACCGTGCCGTACAAGCAGATCGTGATTGCGGTGGGCGAAGGCGCAAAGGCGTCGCTGAGCGCATTCGATTATTTGATCCGCAATTCGGTATCGGAAGAAGTTGAAGTTGGCGCGGAAGAAGCAGTCGCTTGAATTTAATTTTCTTGCCGGCGGGAATTTAATCCGCTAGCAACACGCTTGAAAGGAACGCCCGATAATCGCGATGCAATCGACTATCGGGCGTTTTGTTTTATCCCTTTTAATCGTCTGATGAAAAGCTAAAGTTTTCTTTTTGCTTGCCGTTGATATCGGGAGCTGACAACCATCTTCCTCGAGGTCAACCGTCATGGGAATCCTGGATCACACCTTTTCCACCTTTTTTCGCGGCGGCGCGCGTTCGAATCCCGCTGTAACGCAAAGACTCGAACGCACACTCGAGCGGGAAAGCGCGTTACGCCGCGAACTGGCGCAATTGAAAACCCGGGTCTCGGCGAGCGCGCCCGAGCTTCAGGTCAAAATGGATCTCATGCAATTCGATGTCTCGCAGGAGAAAGCGGCGGTGGCGAGCCTGACCGCGGCGTTGATGCAGGCGCAGGAAGATCTGGAGCTGGAAAAAGCGAACCGGTCGGCCGCAATTCATTTGCTCAAGAAACACGGGGTGGTGGATGGCGTCGCGTATTCGAGTTTTACGCGCGAAGAACGCGTCGAATTGATTGCATCGGCGATGGATGAGGTCGTCGGCAGCGAGACCACCATTCGATGGAAAGCACGCTCGCCGGCGAGCGCGAGATCGGGTTCGGGGAAGGGGGCGAAGTGAAGTGCGGGGGTGTTGAAAGCGCGCCTCCAACCCCTCCTTTCCGATATGTTTAGCTCGTATCGATATTTAAGATCTGCATATGCCGATGTTAGCCTTCAAGGCAATCGGCAGGCGTCATGAAGCATTTCTTCGCGCACTGCCTCACAGTGTAATTAAACGAGGAGCAGCGTTCGTGAGCGTCGAATTCATCGGCATGATCCAGCAGCAGAAGGTCTCGGAAACACACTTGGCGCGTGGCCCGGCTATCGATATCGACTACACGCGCGACTTTGCCCAGGCGCACGAAAAAGCCGGCTTCGACCGCATTCTCGTGCTCTATCAATCCACAAGCCCCGACGCCATGCTGACCGTCGCCTACGCGGCCGGCGTCACGGAGCGCATCCATTTCATGCTCGCGCACCGGCCGGGTTTCGTCGCGCCGACGCTCGCCGCACGGCAACTCGCCACGCTCGACCAGTTGAGCGGCGGGCGGCTCGCGGTCCACTTCATTTCGGGTGGCAGCGATATTGAACAACGTCGCGACGGCGATTTTCTTTCGCACGACGAACGCTACGCGCGCACCGACGAATATCTCCAAATCCTGCGCCGCGTGTGGACCGAATCGGAACCGTTCGATCATGAAGGCCGCTATTACCGCTTCGAACAAGCATTCTCCGAAGTCAAGCCAAGGCAGGCGCCTTACGTGCCGATCTACTTCGGCGGTGCATCGGCGCCGGCGATCGAAGTCGCGGGCAAGCACGCAGACGTCTACGCACTTTGGGGTGAATCGAAGGAGCAGGTTCACGAACAGGTGACACGGGTTCGCGCGGAAGCGGCCAAACACGGACGCAACGTGCGCTTCTCGGTATCGTTCCGGCCGATTCTTGCAGCAACCGAAAAGGCCGCGTGGGAACGTGCGGAACATATCCTTGCGGAGACACGGCGGCTGCGTGCCGAACAAGGCCTGGGCGAAGCGACGCCTCAGCAAAGCGAAGGCGCACGGCGCCTGCTTGCGGCAGCGGGCGACGGCGTGCGTGCCGATGACCGGCTCTGGACCGGCGTGGCAAAAGAGATCGGCGGACGTTCGAATTCAACGGCGCTCGTAGGCACGCCTTCGCAAGTCGCCGAGACACTGGCCGAGTATCACGCTCTCGGCGTCACCACCTTCCTCATTCGCGGCTTCGATCCGCTCGAAGACGCGCTCGACTATGGCCGCGAACTGATTCCGCTCACGCGCGAACTGACATCGCGTGTTGCGCACGCAGCTTGAGGCGTCCCCGCTTCCGGCTACATCACCCGTTTTCGAACCTCCCGAAGGAACGACTTCATTCATGAGCGACACCCCCCTGCGCAGTTTCGACGACGTGCGCGACGCCCTGCTTTCCAAACGCGAAATCGCCTTTCTCGATGTACGCGAAGAAGATCCGCACGCACAGCGTCATCCGCTCTTTGCGGCCAACCTGCCGCTGTCGAAAATCGAACTCGATGCGCTGACCAAGCTGCCGCGCAAGAGCGTGCCGATCGTTCTTATCGATGACGGCGAAGGTCTCGCGCAACGCGCAGCAAACCGTTTTGAAGCGCTCGGGTTTTCCGAAGTTTCCGTTTTCGATGGCGGCCTGAAAGGTTGGGAACGCGCAGGGGGCGAAGTATTCCGCGACGTCAACGTGCCAAGCAAGGCATTCGGCGAATTCGTGGAAGCGAAGCAGCATACGCCGGCGTTATCGGCGGAAGCAGTCGATGCGTTGCTGAAAAGCGGCGAAGACGTGGTCGTGCTCGACGCGCGCCGCTACGACGAATACCAGACGATGAACATTCCCGGCAGCATCAGCGTGCCGGGCGCCGAACTGGTGTTGCGCGCCCGCGCGCTTGCGCCCGATCCGAATACACGCGTGATCGTGAATTGCGCGGGGCGTACGCGCAGCATCATCGGCACGCAGTCGCTCGTGAACGCAGGACTGCCGAACCCGGTATCGGCTCTGCGCAATGGCACGATCGGCTGGTTGCTTGCAGGGCAGACGCTCGCACATGGCAGCGCCAATCAGTTCGCTATCGATGATGGCCGCGCCGACGATGCATCGCGCAAATCTGCACGTTCGGTGGCAGATCGCGCAGGCGTGAAGCGCACGACTTTTGCGGACGCTCAAAGCTGGGCGGAAGATCCGACACGCACGACGTATCGCTTCGATGTGCGCACGCCCGCCGAATACGAGCATGCGCATGCTGCAGGTTTTCAGGGCGCGCCGGGCGGCCAGCTCGTGCAGGAAACCGAGATGTTCGCACCGGTTCGCGGCGCGCGCATCGTGCT
Source organism: Burkholderia sp. PAMC 28687 (assembly GCF_001577465.1). NCBI lineage: Bacteria > Pseudomonadati > Pseudomonadota > Betaproteobacteria > Burkholderiales > Burkholderiaceae > Burkholderia > Burkholderia sp. PAMC 28687. The sequence goes on along the minus strand of NZ_CP014507.1, from coordinate 426,038 downwards.
CTTCGATGACGACGGCGTACGCGCCAACATGACGGCATCGTGGCTCGCGCAGATGAACAACGACGTTCATGTCATTGACGATTCAAGCAACGCTGCGCTAACTGAACGGGGTCCGTGGCGCGGCGCGAAGGCGCAACCTTCGCCGCTCCCAACGATCACCGCAAAAGACCTCGCTGCGGTGCTCGACGAGTCAGCGAGCCGGACGATCGTGCTCGACTTCACGGCGAGCGCCAATCATGTGAAGGGGCATATCCCCGGCGCATGGTGGGCCGTCCGCTCGCGCCTGCCCGAGGACCTGCCCGCATTACCCGACGCGAAGCAATATGTGGTCACGTGCGCGTCGAGCGCGCTGGCCGCGTTTGCCGGACCCGATGTCGCGGCGCTGACCGGCAAGCCCGTGTTGTTGCTCGAAGGCGGTACAGCGTCGTGGATTGCGGCCGGCTTGCCGCTCGAAAAAGGCGAGACGCATCTGGCGTCACCCCGTATCGACAGATACAGGCGGCCTTATGAAGGCACCGACGCGCCACATGACGCAATGAACGCGTACCTCGAATGGGAATACGGTCTCGTCGCCCAGTTGGAACGCGATGGCACGCACGGCTTTTTTGTGATCTAACGCCAGCGGAATGACGCGTGCGGGCCGAGCGCGCTTCATTCCAATCTCGACGATTAGCAAAGCAGAACAATGCGTTTGTCTAATGTCGCGGCGGTCCGTATCGTGAATCTTTTCTTTTGCATGGATGATTCATGAAACGACGCAGTCTCCTGTCGATCGCCGCGCTGACTGCATTCACAGCACTCTGGCCGCTTGCATCGAATGCTGAAACTGTTTTGAAAGTCGGCGACCAGCAGTTGCAAACGCGCGGCATCCTGGAAGCATCGGGTCAGTTGAAAGACGTCCCGTACAAGATCGAGTGGTTCAACTTTCCCGCTGCCCAGCCACTAGGTGAGGCTTTGAACGCAGGCGCAATCGATGTAGGCGGACTCGGCGATGCCCCCTTGATCTTCGCCTACGCCGCAGGCGCGCGCGTTCGTGCAGTGGCCGCTACCCGGTCGACGCCCGTCGATCTTGCGATCCTCGTGCCGGAAGGGTCATCCATCAAAAGCGCGGCCGACCTGAAGGGCAAGCGCATCGCGACCACGCGCGGTTCGATCGGCCATTATCTCGTTGTTGCCACGCTCGAACGCGCGGGCATCAGGCTCTCCGATGTCACCCTCCAATACACGCAACCTGCCGATGCGAAGTCGGCGCTGGAATCGGGCAACGTCGATGCGTGGTCCACATGGGACCCTTACGTTGCGCTCGGCGAATTGCGTGACAAGAATCGCAGCGTGGCGAACGGCGTGGGTCTGTCATCGGGGCTGAGTTTCCAGGCTGCAACCGATGCATCGCTCGCAACCAAACGCGCGCAGATCGATGACTTCGTGCATCGCGTGGCAGAAGGTCAGCGCTGGGCGTTGACGCATCCGGACGAAGTCGCGGCGATCCAGTCGCGTGTCACGCACCTGCCTGTCGATGTCCTCAAGGTCGTGTACCAGCGCGCGCAGTTGAAGCCCATCTCCATCGATAAAGCCGTGATCGCCGAACAGCAGCGCACTGCTGACGTGTACGTCCGCGCGGGCGTGATCAAGACGACGCTCGATGTCACCCCGAGCTTCGATCCTCAATTCACCGCGCACTAACGGATTTCCCATGACCGTACGGCACCCGGACACCCACCTTCAAGATCCAGCCGCGCTGGACGCCCTCGCCGACCTCGACAGCGCCGCCGCCGACAAATGGCTTGCCTTGCTCACGCAGGAGTTCGCGGCAACGGCCGGCACGCTCGATCACGATGCGATCTTCCCGCACGACAACCTCGCGCTCCTTCGAAGCGCGGGGCTACTTGCGTTGACCGTACCGCGTGCACTCGGTGGCCGCGAAGCAACGCTGCCGCAAGTACGCAAGGTGATCCACGCCGTGGCGCGTGGCGAGCCGTCGACCGCGCTGATCCTGGTCATGCAATCGCTTTACCATTTGCGTTTGCAGGCCAATCCGAACTGGCCTCGGACGCTCAAAGAACAGGTCGCGCGCGACGCCGTGGAGAATGGCGCGCTCATCAATTCGCTGCGCGTTGAACCGAAACTCGGTTCGCCATCGCGTGGCGGCTTGCCGGGAACCATCGGACGCCTGAATGAATCCGGCGATGCGTGGATCCTCAACGGCAGCAAGATCTATTCAACAGGAAGTCCGGGCCTGACATGGTTCGCCGTATGGGGCCGCACCGACGAACCCGCTCCGCGCGTCGGCACGTTCCTCGTGCATCGCGATACGCCGGGGATTCGTTTCGGCGAGCCGTGGAATCATCTCGGCATGCGCGCGACCGGCAGCCATGAAGTGATCTTCGAAAACGTGCGAGTTCCCGCAGCGCAGGCCGTCGATCTGAATCTGCCCGAGGCCAATGTCGCCGGCATGGATCCGCTCACTACGCTATGGATGAACGTGTTGCTTTCATCCATCTATGACGCCGTTGCCCGCTCCGCGCGCGACTGGTTCGCGCATTGGGCTGCAGATCGCACGCCGGCGAACCTCGGCGCGCCGTTGTCGAGTCTTGGCAGCTTCCAGCAGACGCTGGGACGCATCGACGCGTTGCTGCTCAACAATCGCGTGCTGCTCGATGCCGGCGCGCAAGGCCGCGTGCCACTGCACGAAGCGCCTGCCATCAAATTTCTCGTCACGCAAAACGCCATTAACGCAGTCGAGATTGCCGTGGAGGCCAGCGGCAATCCGGGTTTGAGCCGCAACAACGCGCTCGAACGGCATCATCGCGACGTGCTTTGCTCGCGCATTCATACGCCACAAAACGACGCACTGCTGGGCGCCCTCGGCCGTGCCGCATTCGCCACGCTTCCATAATTTTTTGAGGAAACACCATCATGAGCGTTGAATTCATCGGCTATGTCAGCCATCAGGAATCGAGCGAGATTCACTTGCCGCAAGGTCCCGCTGTCAATCCGCCGTACATCGCGGCGGTTGCCCAGGCGCATGAGTATGGCGGCTTCGATCGCGTGCTGATCGCGCATTCGAGCGCATCGCCCGATGGCTTCCAGATTGCATCGTTCGTGGCGCAGCAGACGAGGCGCCTTGGAATCCTGCTCGCACATCGGCCGGGCTTTGTTGCGCCGACGCTGGCGGCGCGCCAGCTTACCACGCTCGATCATTTCAGTGCGGGACGTACCGCGGTGCATATCATTTCCGGCGGCGACGACACGGAACAACAACGCGACGGCGATTTCCTCGAACATGACGACCGATACAAACGCACCGATGAATACCTCGATGTCGTCAAGCAATCGTGGACCAGCGAAAAGCCCTTCGATCACGACGGTGAGTTCTACAAAGTGCGCGGACATCGCTCGTTGATCCGCCCGGTGCAGAAGCCGCATTTGCCGGTGTATTTCGGCGGATCGTCGGACGCGGCCATTCAGGTCGCGGGCAAGCATGCCGATGTCTTTGCGCTCTGGGGCGAATCGCTTGCGCAGGTCGCGGAGACCATCGAACGCGTGCGCGCAGCGGCCCGGCCTTATGGACGCGAGCATGCAATCCGGTTCAGCTTGTCGCTGCGGCCGATCGTCGCTGCTACAGAAGATGCCGCGTGGGCACGCGCGGAATCGATTCTCGAGCGGGCGAAGCAAGTGGTGACCAGCAACCCCAATTTCACGCGCCGTCCGAGCGAGCCGAAGAACGTCGGTTCGCAACGTCTGCTCGCTGAAGCGGCAAAAGGCAGCGTCGTGGACAAGCGGTTGTGGACGGGCATTGCTGCGCTGACGAAGGCTGCGGGCAATTCGACTTCGCTGGTGGGTACGCCGGAACAAGTGACGGAAGCATTGATCGAGTATTACCGGCTCGGGATTTCGACGTTCCTGATTCGCGGCTTCGATCCGCTCGAAGATGCGCTAGCTTATGGACGTGACCTGCTGCCGGTCGTGCACGCAGTTGTGGCGAAGGAAGATAGCAAGAGCCGGGCAAGAGAACTTGAAACGGCTCAGGGCTGACCTGTAAGGGCCGATGCATCAATCGCTTGTATCTTCGGATTTTCGGCCGTCCGCCGCGTCTATCAACCTGCGTCCATGTCCGTCGGTTACCAATGCGAGCGGGCGCAGTTCCGGATATTGCGAAACAAGCGACATTAAAACAGATGCCCCGACGCGCCGCGCCGATTCGTCGTCCAGAGGAGTTTCATTGTTCACCGGGATTTCCAGAAATGGGCGCTTCTGGACGTTACTAACGTTATCGAGTGCGCTCGCCGACAACCAGAACTGCCGAAGTGTTTTCGTATCAGGGTCGTACTCGGTAAGCAGGTATTGAAATGGCATCATCTAGTAACCTCGGCAAGTTTGGTAATTCGCGAAAGCGTGTTGCTTGCACAATGCATAGCTGCGTGGATCGTTATATATCGCGCGCGTGAATTCGCATTGGTCTAATTCAAACTCGTACATCGTATGGCATTCCGCTTCGTGCGACTCACTGACGCCGCGCGCGGCTATCGATAAAAGATCGCTGCCCGACTCGCTCGGCGAGTATTTGAACGGCACGGCGTCGCTTAACGGCGTGGTGCCCGTGCCAACCTCCGACACATTGCCCAGTTCGAAAACGCCTTTATCCATCGACGGCAACGAAGCCGCAACGGCAGACGCCGCCGTCGATGCAAGCGCGGCAAGTGCATCACGCGCCGCCCACGCCGCCCGGTTTCGCGCTGCCGCCTCCGCGATGGTTTCAATGTGCCGGAACACTTGCGGCGGGCGCGCTGCGCGCTCGGCGTCCTCTACTTGTTGGTGATACTCCGCCAATTCCTCTCTATACGCTTTCGTCCGGGCTTCGAAGATCGCGCCGCGTTCGGCCATATCCGCCATTTCGCGCCGATACCTTTCGTCTTCGGTAAGCGCCTGGACAAAGCCGTCATGTGCGATATAGGCGGGCTTGGCCCGCACGATCACCACCGCGCCGTTTCGCACCTCCCAGCACAACGCTTTAATCACGTCGCGCGGGCTAGTGCCGAAGGGACTCGGACAGTAGGAGGGAACCGCATTCCGAAGAAAGATCTGGATACGCTCGACGAGCTCCGGCTGGCTCGCCCAATGTTCCAGATTCGCGGCCTTGAATAAGGCTTGGCCGGCGTCAATTGCTTCTTGCTGCTCTTCGGTTCTGCCGTGCGGCGCGTAATTCCATCGTCTATAGAGTAAGAACCGATGGCCTTCATACCGCATTAATTCGGTTGTCATCCTGTTTGATTTTGTTGTTGAAACGCCCCTACGCTAACGCACTTTTGCACGCGCCCATCTCAATAAAAGACAGGTGCACGGACGGTAACTTGCCCAGACGTTTGCTCCAAAAGTTATGCAGCAACGCTGCGGCTTTGCTTGCCACCGTGCCTCTAAAGCCCAACCGCTAAGCCTCTTCCACCCCCCTCCCCACCGCCATCTCCACAAACAGCCGCCCCATCGGCGACAACACCCCGACCCTCCTCGTCACGATCCCAAAGGTCTGCGACCTCGACTTGAAATCTATCGGCACGGTCCGCAGCATCCGATGCTTGCAAAAAAGCCTCGCCACGCCGGCCGGCAACACCGAAACCAGATCCGCACTGCATTGCAACAGCGCAACCGTCACAAACGTCGATGCCGTCGAAATCGCACTCATCGGCACTTGCGCGCCCGCAAGGTCCATCTCTCGTGCAAGCATGGCCTGCATCGGCATGGAGCTCGGATAAGTCACCCATCGGTGCCCCGCAAGATCCGCAAAACTCAGCTCATGGGGGGGAAACGGCGGGTGGTCGTAACCCACCACCACCGACAACGGCTCGTCCCCCAGCGGCTGATAGTGATACTTCGACGGCTCATCACTGACAATCGACCGACCGACCACGAGATCCAGACGGCCTTCGTCGAGCATCGACAACATGCGCGCACTTGTGTCTTCGACGATTTCTATCGATAACCCCGGGTTGCTCTCCTGCAAACCATTCAGGATCGGCACGACGAGATCCGGCACCGAGCCCATGATCGCGCCCACCGCCAGTCTGCCGCCCGTCCCGGAACGGATGTCCGCGACTTCCTGGCATAACGCGGTCAGATCGGCTGCCAGAAGCCGTGCGTAGCGGATCACGCAATGGCCGAACTGGTTCGGCACGAGCCCCTTCTTCGCGCGCTCGAACAACGGCCCTTCAAGCATGGATTCAAGCTCGGCGAGCGCCTTGCTGGCGGCGGACTGAGTCATCGACATCGCGCTGGATGCCTTGTGCAGCGACTTGTGATCGTCAAGGGCGATGAGCAACTGAAGCTGCTTCATGCGCAAGCGGCTCATCAATACGTCCAGCGTCGATTTCATGGTCTAAGTGCTGCGCTTTCGGGCGAGTCGCAAAAGCGATCACGAGATGGAAAGGTTTCACTATACATCGCCTGCAAGCTCGCCCTATAGTGGCCCCAAATCAAAATTGGAGACTTCCATGACCCAACCGATCTACCGCGGCGTGTTCCCGGTCGCGCCAACCATCTTCGACGCCGCCGGGCGCCTCGACCTGAACGGCCAGCGACGCGCGATCGATTTCATGATCGATGCCGGATCGCATGGCCTGTGCATCCTCGCCAATTTCTCCGAGCAATTCGCTCTCACCGACGACGAACGCTCGGTCGTCCAGAAAACTGTGCTGGATCACGTGGCGGGCCGCGTGCCGGTGATCGTGACGACCACGCATTTCAGCAGCGACGTGTGCGCCGCCCGCAGCCGGGCCGCGCAGGACGCGGGCGCCGCGATGGTCATGGTCATGCCGCCGTATCACGGCGCGACCGTCCGCGTGGGCGAACGCGGCGTCTATGAGTTCTTTGCCCGGGTCTCGGACGCCATCGATATCCCGATCATGATCCAGGACGCGCCGGTCGCGGGCACCCCGCTGTCCGCGCCGTTTCTCGCCAAGCTCGCGAAGGAAGTGGCGAACGTGTCGTACTTCAAGATAGAGACGGCGCAGGCAGCGTCGAAGCTGCGCGAACTGATCGAACTCGGCGGCGACGCTGTAGTCGGTCCGTGGGACGGCGAGGAAGCGATCACGTTGATTCCGGATTTCGATGCAGGTGCGACCGGCGCCATGACTGGCGGCGGTTATCCGGACGGCATCCGCAAGATCGTCGATGCCTACACCGCCGGCGACACGGAACGCGCCGCCGATCTTTACGAACACTGGCTGCCGCTGATCAATTACGAAAACCGCCAGTGCGGCCTCGCGGCTTGCAAGGCGCTGATGATGGAAGGCGGCGTGATCCGTTCGGACACGACCCGTCACCCCTTCGCGCCGATGCACCCCGCCACGCGCGAAGGCTTGCTGAAAGTGGCGCGGCGCCTCGACCCGCTCGTGCTGAGCTGGGGCAAGTAGCGCAACCCAAGTAACGCATCCCTATTCGCTTCACTACACCTGACACCATCCAAGGATTCGAACCATCATGGAAATCTCCAGCAATCTGCTGATCGGCAAACAGAGTGTTCCCGGCACCAACGGCTCGATCAAGGGCGTCGATGCAGCCACCGGCGAGCAGCTCGCCCCGGCCTTCGGCGGCGCAACGCTTGCGCAACTCGAGCAGGCATGCGCGCTCGCGTGGGCGGCATCGGATGTGTATCGCGAGCTGCCGCTTGAAACGCGCGCCAGGTTTCTCGAAACGATCGCGCAGAACATTCTCGATATCGGCGATGTGCTGATCGAGCGGTGTGTCGCCGAAAGCGGTCTGCCGCGTGGACGCATCGAAGGCGAGCGCGGCCGGACCGTCGGCCAGTTGCGCATGTTCGCAGCAGTCGTGCGCGAAGGGGATTTCCTCGGCGTGCGTATCGATCCGGCGCAGCCGCAGCGTCAGCCGCTGCCGCGCGTCGATCTGCGTCTGCGTTATGTGCCGCTCGGCCCGGTCGCCGTGTTCGGTGCGAGCAATTTTCCGCTGGCGTTTTCGGTGGCGGGTGGTGACACCGCCTCTGCGTTCGCCGCAGGTTGCCCGGTGATCGCCAAGGCGCATTCGGCGCATCCGGGTACGTCGGCGCTGGTCGGCGCAGCCGTGCAAAAAGCGGTCGCGGATTGCGGCTTGCCGGAAGGCACGTTCTCGCTCCTCTTCGATAGCGGTCGTGACGTCGGTCAGGGCCTGGTATCGGATCGGCGCATCAAGGCGGTGGGATTCACGGGTTCGCGCGGAGGCGGCACGGCGCTGATGAAGCTCGCGGCTGCGCGTCGTGAACCGATCCCCGTCTACGCGGAAATGAGCAGCATCAACCCGGTCCTGCTGTTCCCGAACGCGCTGAAGAATCGCGGTGCGGCGATCGGCAAGGCGTTCGCCAGTTCGCTGGCACTGGGTGCGGGCCAGTTCTGCACGAACCCGGGACTGGTGCTCGCAGTCGACGGCCCCGACCTCGACGCCTTCATTGCAGCGACGTCGGCCGCATTGAGCGACATTCCGGCTGCAACCATGCTGACGCCGGGCATCCACAAGGCGTATGTATCGGCGCTCAGCAAGACGGCCGAACACAGCGACGTCAAGACGCTCGCACGCGGCGCCGAAGCCAAGGGCGGGACGCAAGGTCAGGCCGCGTTGTTCTCGACGACCGCCGAGGCGTTCCGCGCCAACGCAGAGTTGCAGGAAGAGATCTTCGGCGCGGCTTCGCTGATCGTGCGCTGCCCGGATCTCGGCACGATGCTCGATCTGATCGAAGAGATGGAAGGTCAGTTGACGGCGGCGCTGCATATCGATGAAGCCGATTACACCGAGGCCCGCAAGGTGCTGCCGGCACTCGAACGCCGTACGGGACGCATCCTTGTGAACGGTTTCGGCACAGGCGTTGAAGTGGGCCACGCAATGGTCCATGGCGGCCCGTTCCCCTCTACCGCTGATGGACGTTCGACGTCGGTCGGAAGCCTCGCCATCGATCGTTTCCTGCGTCCGGTGAGTTATCAGGATCTGCCTGACGCGCTGCTGCCCGATGCACTCAAGACGGACAATCCGCTTGGGCTGAATCGTCGTATGGATGGCAAGCTGCAGTTGGGCAAGTAAAATTCCCTGTCTTGTTTCGAGGCGGCAGTCTGACGGCCGCCTCGCTATCGCTTCATACCAAACAATCCCTCCTATTGAATGCACATTGGCTGCCCGGCCAATCGCGGCATTCGTGTAAACACGCAAAAAAATTAATCACTTTTACGCCGCACAATTGCGGTTCAAGCAACGCAATGGGCCTTCTTCTAGCGGTGTATTCGGACAGAACCTAGCTCGTGGCCGACGAAACCACAGGTCGCTTTTACATGCCGCGAGGCACGTTGGCCGACAAAGCCAGTGCAGGCGATTACCTGCTTCATCTGGACATCAAAAACACGCCCGTGGCGCGGCGGACCATGTGTTGACTGCGTCGCGCAGATGTCACATATTGGTTCCGCTCCCGTCAAGCATGTCCGGCCTAGGGAGTCCGAAGCAATTCCTCATACGAGCATCGATTCGTCTGAATTAACCGGACGCGCAAGTGGTATGGACAGCCCTTGTGTCCCGGGAGGTTTTTCGCATGGCCCGTCTTTTGTTTCCATCGTCTGCCGAAACCGTGACGTGCATGCGTTGCGGCAACGCCATCCTGGGTGACGCCGATACGTGTCCGCATTGCGGCGCCGATCACGGCGGTTCGCTCGCGGGCGCAAACACCTCGGCGCTCGCAGGCGGACTGCGTCTGCCGTTCGCCGCGCGCCGCGGATCGCTGGCTGCGCCGTCGCCGTATCCGAGCCTGCCTGAAGAAGCCGAGTTCGCGGGAACCGGCGAGCAGCGCTGGGACAACTCGAAGAGCGTCACGCTCGGCGCGATCATGCTGGCGTTGATCGCCGGCGGGGTGATCTATTCGCAATCCGGCGAACATGAAGGCGCAATTTCCGGAACGCCGGCCGGTCACAGTGCGTATGGCGCCATCGATATGAAAGCCGCGCTCGGTGCCTCCGCGCCTGTCATCCACTCGGCCGCGGTGGCGCCGGAGAAGCCGGCAGTGCAGGCACCGGTCGTTGCGACGGCCATCGTCGCGGATACGACCGCCCGTGTCCCCGCTACACCGGCTGCAGTGATCGACAATCTGCAGGCTGCCCGCGATGCCATCGAGCGCGGCGATCTCACCACCGCGCGCCGCCGTTTTTCGAAGATTCCGGCCGCGCAATTGAGCGCGGGCAATATTCAGCGGACGCAGTCAGAACTCGTGGGTCTGGAGCGCACGCGCGACAACCTCCTGCAAATGGCGCGCGGCTGCGAAGCGACCGGCTCATGGGTATGCGTGCGCCAGAATGCGCGTGATGTACTCGCTATCGATGCAAGCAACGTCGAAGCGCAAACGCTCGTGGAGCATGCAATCACGCGTTCCGGCTGGTTGAACAAGACGCCGCCTGCGATGGCTCATGTCGCACCGAAGCCGAACGCCACGGCGCCTGTTGCAACGGTAACGCCGCCCGTGCGACGGATTGCATCCGTGCCCGCTGAACAGCCGCGCTCAATACCGGTCATGCCGGCGCCAACGCAACTGGCGCCGGTCGCATCCGACTCGACACGCGTGAGCACGGGATCGCACGCGCCGCTGACATCGTCGGCCATTGCAGCGCCTCAAGCGGCAACATCGACGTCGTCGTTCATTCCGATGCCCGACGGCCCCGGGACACCGGTTGTGCGCGCGGCATCGCCAGCGGCGCCTGCTGCCGTGCGCACGCCTGCGGCAGACGCATCTGCCGCAGCGCGTGATCAAACCACGCCGGTCACTGAAGCTGTTGCCGCGCACGCCGCGGTCATTCCCGCGACCGCGACCTCGATCACAGCCACGACCAACTCTGCAACCGCCCCCACGACCCGCACCGTCGCGTCAGGAGACAGCGCACAAAGCACGGCCCAGCCGAAAGCAATCGCCCGCAACACCATGGATGCCGACGCCGAAGAGCGCGCAATCCTTGAATCCGGCTGGACGAAAGGATCGTCGAAACAACGTCCGCCATCGCAATAGACAGAAAGAAAACGCGCAGCACACGATTCAGCAAGGAGACCGGAAGGAGACAACACGGCCGCGCCCGGAGACGCCGGCCACATTGATCAATGCGTGCAATAAACGTAGCCAAACACATTAAAACGATTCAAACAACATCATGCGCAAGACCGTACTCATGCTGTTCGCCCTGCTCGGGCTCGCCGGCCTGGTTGACCGCGCCCATGCGCAATCCGATTTCAAGATCGTCACCGGACCGGAACGCGGTACCTACATCCAGATCGGCCAGGACCTGGCGAAATGGGTCGCGGACCCCGCCAATATCAGCCTGGATGTGCTGGCATCGAAAGGCTCCGCCGAAAACGTGCAACGCATGCGTTATGAACCGGGCGTGAAACTCGCGCTCGTGCAGTCGGACGTGTATCAGGCCTACCTCGATATGGCGAAAGCCGGCAACGCCGAAGCGGGCAAGATCATTCAGCCGCTGCGCCTGATCATGCCGCTCTATAACGAGGAAATCTATTTCGTGGTGCGCTCGGATTCGCCGATCAACTACATCCACGAGATCAAGGACAAGAACATCAGCGTCGGGCTGATCGGCAGCGGCACCGCGCAATCGGCGACCACGCTCTACAAGCTGATGTTCAACCAGCCCATCCCCGAAGCGCAGACGCAGCACTACAGCAATGAGGACGCGCTCGCGAAGCTGATCGTTCGCAAGCTGGATGTGGCCATCATCGTTGCGGGGCAGCCTGCAAAACTTTTTCAGGACCTGAATCCGGAGCTGCTCAGCCAGATCAAGTTGCTGAAGCTCGATCCGTCTGTGCCTGAAACAGCGCGCGCCGAGCAGACGTATTTCCCGGCGACCATCCGCACGGCGAGTTATCCGAACTGGATCAAGGAAGACTCGCCCACGCTGACCGTGAAGGCGTTTCTCGTGACCTACGACTACAACCTGCGCGGCACGGTCGGCGTCATGACGCAGTTCGCGGATTCGTTATGTACGCACTTCGATGAACTGCAGGCCAACGGTCACCCGAAGTGGAAACAGGTGAAGCTCGAGTTGCCGCCGTTGAGCCGTGGCTGGAAATACTATCCGCCGATAGAAAAGCACTTGCGCGCGTGTATCAGGAAGACCGCGGCGGCGGGCTCCGCGGAACCGGCGACACAGCGCGCGCCGAAGCGCGCCTGCACCGATGCCGAAAAAGTACTGATGCTCTGCAACGAATGACTGAAGCGGTGGCGGATTATTTCGTCACCAGCTCCGCTTCCTCAGGCACCGCCGCGCCGCCGACCGGCACGTTACCCGCAACGTCGGCTACGCGCGGCTGCAGCAGCAACGCAACCAGACCGCTCCACCCGGTCTGGTGCGACGCGCCCACGCCGCGCCCTGTATCGCCATGAAAGTACTCGTGGAACAGCACGAGATCGTCCGAACGCGGATCAGCCTGTAATTGCGGGTACGCGGCCATCACAGGACGGCGACCATTCTTGTCTTTCAGGAACAGTCGCGTCAGACGTTTGCCGAGCTCATCGGCGATAGCATTCAGCGATAACTTCTGCCCCGATCCCGTTGGATACTCGACGAGAAAATCTTCGCCGTAGTACCGATGAAACTCGTAAAGAGATTCGATCAGCAAATAGTTGACCGGCATCCAGATTGGGCCGCGCCAGTTCGAGTTGCCGCCGAACACACGTGAATCCGATTCCGCCGGCAAGTACTTCACGCAAAAACGATCGCCGTTATGCTGCAGCACGAAGGGTTCGTCCCGATGCACCCGCGACAACGCGCGCACGCCATAGTCGGAGAGAAACTCGCTTTCGTCGAGCATGCGTTTGAGCAGCGCTTTCATGCGGTGACCGCGCAGCACGGAAAGCAGCAGGCTGTTGCCCTTGCCCGGCTCATTCCATCGCGATACGAGCTTCGCCAGATCTGGCCGATGTTCGAGGAACCACGTCAGCCGGTCGCGCAATCCCGGCAGATGACCATGCAGATGCTCTTCGAGCACATGGACCGCGAACAACGGAATCAGCCCGACGATCGAACGAATGCGCATGGGCACGCTGGTGCCGTCGGGCAGTTGCAGCACGTCATAGAAGAACTCGTCGCGCTCATCCCACAGACCGGTGTCGCAGGTATCGCTGCTGCTGACTGCTTCCGCGATGTACAGGAAATGCTCGAAGAACTTCACGCCGATATCCACGAACACATGATTCGCGACCGCCAGTTCCAGCGCAATGCGCATCAGGTCCAGCGCGTAAGCGGCCATCCACGCGGTGCCGTCCGACTGATCGATGCGCCCGCCCGTTGGCAACGGCGCTGACCGGTCGAAGATGCCTACATTGTCCAGCCCGAGAAAGCCGCCCTGGAAGATGTTGCGGCCATCGGCATCCTTGCGGTTCACCCACCACGAGAAATTCAGCAGCAGCTTGTGAAAGACCAGCTCGAGAAAATCACGATCCGGCTTGCCGGTAATGGCACGGTCGATCTCATAGACGCGCCACGTGGCCCACGCGTGGACCGGCGGATTGGCATCGCCAAACGCCCATTCATAGGCCGGCAATTGCCCGTTCGGATGCTGATAACGGTCTTTCACGAGCAGCAGCAATTGACGCTTTGCGAACGCCGGATCGATCAGCGCGAACGCCGCTGCATGAAACGCCAGATCCCACGATGCATACCACGGGTATTCCCACTTGTCGGGCATCGAGACGATGTCGGCGTTGCACAAGTGCCGCCAGTCGGCATCGCGGCCACGCTTGCGGCCTGCGGGCGGCGCTGGCTGCAACGGGTCGCCGTCCATCCAGCGCGTGACATCGAACATGTAGAACTGCTTCGACCACAACATGCCCGCGAGCGCCTGACGTTGCACGAGTCGTTGATCTGCGTCGTCCATTTCGTGCTGCAGGCCGGCGTAGAACGCATCGGTTTCCGCGATCCGGCGGGCGAACAGCGCGTCGGTATCGAGCGGCTGGCGATCCGTGTCGGCATCGGCTTCGGGACGCCAGCGCATTGTCACGACGCCACGGCCCAGCGCCGGCAATTCGATCCTCACATGCGCGGCGGCACGCGTGCCGGTATCGCGACGGATCGCACTCTCTTCGCCATGCACGATGTAATCGTTGAAGCCGTCCTTGAACGGCCCTGCTCCTTCCGAACCGAAGAGACGCCTGACGTTGGTCTCGTTTTCGCAGAACACCCAGTCCACGGCTGCGCCATCGCGCGCTTCAGCGGTCACGACCATGGGCGCGTGTCCGTCGCAATGGGCAACTACACGTTTGCTCTTGGCGTCGCCCTTCAAGGTCAGCGACGGCTTCTGCGACTCTTTCCATGACCACGTATTGCGCGCCCAGATTTGCGGCAACAAGTCGATGGCCGCCGCACAGTCCGCGCGGTTCTCGACTGTCACGCGCATCACGATATCTTCCGGCGTGTGCTTCGCATATTCGACGTGGATATCGAAGTACTTGTTGTCTTCGAAGACGCCTGTATCGAGCACTTCGTATTCGGGTACGTCCGCACCGCGGCGGCCGTTTTCCGCGACGAGGTCATCGTAGGGAAACGCTGCGTGCGGGTACTTGTAAAGCATGCGCATATAGGAATGCGTGGGCGCGCCGTCGACGTAGAAATAAAGCTCCTTCACGTCCTCGCCATGATTGCCCTGCGCGTTCGTCAGGCCGAACAAACGCTCCTTCAGGATGGCATCCTGACCGTTCCACATTGCAAGCGAGACGCACCAGTTGAGCTTGTCGTCGCTGAATCCGGCGATGCCGTCCTCGCCCCATCGGTATGCGCGGCTGCGCGCATGATCGTGCGGAAAATAGTCCCACGCGGTGCCGTTCTCGCTGTAATCCTCGCGCACCGTGCCCCATTGACGCTCGCTGAGATACGGGCCCCAGCGTTGCCAGCGCGAACAGTCGGTGGAATGAAGACGCGATCCTTCGATGGTGTCGAGCGACTTGGTAGCGCGCAGTGGCGGCATGGTGCGTCCTTAGGCTGGGCGTGACGGTAAGACCGATAATCTAGCGCGTTTGCACGACATCGGCATTAATCGTCATGAATCTGTGGCGAGCAGGCGCTCGAGGCGCATGAGTTCACCGAGCGACCACGCCTGGAATGGCGTACCGCCGGGGGTGTGCGGCGCATCGCCGTCCGCGACTTCGGAAACATGATCGAGACCCGCCCGATGCAGATGATCGTGCAGCGGTTGCAAAAAGCGTTCACGGGCCTGCGTTCTCGCTGCGGGATCGTCGCGATGCACCCGCAACCAAGCTTGCACGAACGCGCCGAGCAGCCACGGCCAGACGGTGCCTTGATGATAGGCGCCATCGCGTTCGAGCGGCGGCCCGGTGTATCGGCCCTTGTAGGCCGGATCACTCGGCGACAGGGTCCGCATGCCCATTGGCGTGAGCAAGAGTTGCTCGCATTGATCGACGATCGCGCGGGCGGTTGCATCGTTGTCGATCAGCGAAAACGGCAAGCCGCCGACAGCAAAAAGCTGGTTCGGCCGGATCGAACGATCGATCTCGCCGGATTCGTGATCCGCGTCCACGACGTCGTAGAGCGCGCCGCTCGCAGGGTCAGTGAAACGTTGTTGAAAGGCGTAGGTCGCCCGCGTTGCAGGTTCCGTCCAGCGCGGATTCCACACAGCGGCAATGCGCAACGCATTGATCCACAACGCCTGCACTTCAACCGGCTTGCCGATGCGCGGCGTCACCACCCAGTCGCCCACCTTCGCGTCCATCCACGTCAGTTGCACGCCGGCGACGCCCGCGCGCAGCAGTCCGTCTTTCGGATCGGCGGCGATCTGATAGCGCGTGCCGTTCGTATAGCCGTCGAGGATCGCATCGACGGCTTGCTGCAAGCGGTTCCGGGTGTGTTGCGCAGCATGTCCCGTCGCCAGATACTCGTGCACGGCGATCACGAACCACAGCGACGCATCGACCGAGTTGTACTCCGGCGCACCGCCGCTGTCGGGGAAACGGTTCGGCAGCATGCCTTCCGAGATCGTGCCGGACCATTCGAGCAGGATCGATTCAGCATCGGCGAGGCGGTCCGATGCGATCATCAAGCCGCGCATCGCGATGAACGTGTCGCGGCCCCAGTCGGTGAACCATGGAAAGCCGGCGAGGATCGTGCTGCCCTCGTTGCGCGCGACGATGTAGCTATCGGCTGAACGTTGCAGCGCAGATGGAAAGGCAGCGCGGCGCGCTTGCTCCGTGCCTGCAAGTTGCGCGGCGGATCTTGCCGCTCCTTCGTTCGCACTCAACACGAGCACCGCTTCCCCGCGCGATAAATCGAAGGAAAAGACACCCGGCGTCGCGAGGTCCTCGTTGAAGTCCATGCCGCGTTCGCGCTCGGCCGTGTAGCAGAAATTGCGATACCAGTCGGGTGCATGCACATACGTTCCGTTCGATACCGCGACCACCGCCGGCACATCGCCATACGCCTGCCAGCGGATCTGGTCACCCATCCCGGTAAAGTCGAAGTTGAACGCGGGGTTCTCGTGATGCAGCGCGTGATAATCGCGGCCCGACATCAGCGGCCGCACTTTCAGCGTCAACGTGGTGTCGTCCAGGCGCCATCGAAGCACCGTACACGCACTGTCCTTGGCGACAAAAACTTCTGCGGTGAGTACTTGCGTGTCGCTGATCTGATGACGCCAGGTCGGCCACGGTTCGGTATCGAATGAAAGCAGGCTCGCCGATATATCCGGCCACGCCGCTCCGTCGCCATAGCGTTGCATGGTGAGCGGAATGCGCGTGTTTCCCGATGCATCCTCGAGCCAGGCTTCCACGCCGTTCACGAGCACCATGCGTCCCGCAGGCGGATGGGTGGCCGTGAGCAACAGCGCTTGGTATCGGCGCGTGCGCTCGGTGCCGACGGTCCCGGAAGCGAACCCGCCGAAAGCATCGGTTTCGAGCCATTCGTCGTCGAGGCGCCCTTCGCGAGCGGGGGAATCGATGCGTGTCATGTCTTCGGTTGCTGCCGGTAAGTCCTGAGTCCCTTCGCTGCCTGCGCGCGGATCTTGTTCTGTACGAACGACGTCCAGCCGAGCAGCAGACCCTTGAGTCCAAGCGCCTGACGGCTCCAGGCCCAGAGATCGAAGTGATCGTAATGTTCGACGATCAGGCCGTCGCGAATCACGAAACGCGCGTTGATGCGGTTCACGACCATACGTCCCGTCTGCGAAAAACGATAGGTCGCGACCCAGTTTGCAGTCGCCGTTTGTCCGACCGACTTGATGTCGCCAAAGGTCAGCGAAAATTCCGATGCCCGCGCAAGCAACATGCGCCACATGTCGCCTGCTTCGCGGCCGCGCAACACGCCGAACACCGGATCGCTGAACTCGACGTCGGGCGCATAACATTTCGCCATCGCCTCGGCGTCGGAACGCTGGAAGGCTTCGTAGAAACGCTGGATCAATGCGGCGTTCGGGTCCGTCATGTTCGGTCTCTTCCAGGAGGGTCGGTTGACCGCGGCAACGAGAAGCTTAAACCATGAACATCGATACGGCATGAATGATCAGGCCAACCAGCCCGCCCACCAGCGTGCCGTTCACGCGGATGAATTGCAGGTCGCGGCCCACGCTCAGTTCCACGTCGCGCACGAGCGTGGCGTCGTCCCAGTTGCGCACGGTCGCGGCAATATGTTTCGCGATACCGTCGCGCAGTTCCGGCGCGAGCGAACGCAGCGCGTCACGCATATGCTCGTTGATCGATTCACGCAACGCAGGATCGTCGCCCAGCGCGGCCGCAAACGATGACGCCGCGCCCGTCACTTTCCGGTTCAGCGTGGAGTCCGGTTGAGATAGATCGCGGCGTAGCCAGTCCTTGAATTCGTCCCACAAGCCGTTCACATAGGTCCGCAACTCGGGACGTTCAAGCCATTCGCGTTTGTGCTGATCGATCCGTTCGCAGAACGCCGGATCGCTCTTCAGCCGTTCGATAAACCCCTCCACCGAGCGGTCGAACGCCTTGCGCCGTTCGTGTTCGGGATCGTCGCTGATGTCGTGCAGCCATTTGGTCGCGCCGCGCACCAGGCCGCCTGCGAACTTGTTACCGAGATCCTCGGCGCTCAGGCCGACAAAACCCAGCATGCCGATGAGCTTCGGATATTCCTCTCCCGCCACTTCGATGATCTTGCCTGCAAGGATCCCCTGCACTTCCTCGCGGTCGAGCCATTGCGCGAGTTCGCGCAGGCCCTCGTCCAGAAGCAGTTGATGGCGGCGGTCCGCCGTCATGGTGGACAGCAATCCGCCGACTGCGCCCGCCAGATCGAACTGTTCGGCCCGACGGCGCAGCGCTTCGTGAAGCATGGTCTTGACGCGCTCGTCGTCGATGAACTCCAGCATCTGGCCTGCCGCGGCGACCGCTTTCTTGCCGAGCAGCGCCGCGTTTGCCGGTTCGGCTAGCCAGATAGCAAGGCGACCGGCGGGATCGAAGGCGTTCACCCGGGCGACCAGGGCGTCGGTGCCGAGAAACTTGTCCCGGACGAATTCGGCAAGGTTGTCGGCAACACGAGCCTTGTTTGCCGGGAGGATGGCAGTGTGCGGAATCGGCAAGCCGAGCGGATGGCGGAACAGCGCGACGACCGCGAACCAGTCGGCCAGCGCGCCGACCATGGCGGCTTCGGCGAATGCGGCGACCCAGGCCCAGGCGCCCACTTCATGCTGACTTTTTGCGAGCACGAACAGCGCGGCTGCTGCCAGCAGAAGGCCGGCGGCGAACCACTTCATTTTCTTCAGTGCGAGAGATTTGTCCTGCGTTGCCATTGCGGTTTTGCGATCTTGTTTAGTGGGACGAGGGCGCCAGCATACCAGCGGGAACGATTCGGCTTTCTCACAAGCCATCACGTTGAAGTTGCAGCAACGCGGCCATCGCTGTGCCGGCAGACTCGATCGGTACGAACACATGATCGTGATACGCCGCCGCGACCACGTTGCAACTGACGTTTGCCTTTCCAAGCGCGGTTGCGAAGGCGGCAGTCAGGCCGACCGCCTGCAGGTCCGAATGCACGGTCAGCGTGATCCAGGCAGCGCGAAACATCGGTTCGATACCGGCTTTCAGCGCCTCGGACTCTTCCAGGATGAGCGTCAGGCCCTCGCGTTCGCGAAAGGTCGCGACGGGCGCGAGGGCGGACATATCGGTATCGAACGGGACGCTCGCGTAGACATGCACGCCCGGCTGCAACTCGGGTGACATCGATGCAAGCAAGGTGTTGAGATCGTTGACGGGTATCGACACGGTCGGTTTAGACATCAGTGGGAATCCTTTGCTATTTTTGTCCGCCAGCCAGCCGCGCAATTGGCCGATACACTCGCTTCAGGCAAACCCGAGGAGTGACACCCATGATTTCCGATCGCAGCGAAGTGACCCGCATGATTCTCGCCGCCAAGGTGAGCAAAGGGCTGAAATGGGCCGACGTGGCGGAGAAAGTCGGCCTGAGCAAGGAATGGGTAACGGCCGGCTGCCTGGGGCAGATGACATTCTCCAAGACGCAGGCCGAAGTCGTCGGCGAAGTCTTCGGTCTCTCCGATGAAGCCGTCGCCTGGTTGCAGATTGTGCCCTATAAAGGCTCGCTGCCGAGCGCAGTGCCGACCGACCCGCTGATCTACCGATGGTACGAAATCGTGAGCGTCTACGGGACCACGATCAAGGAACTGATCCACGAGGAATTCGGCGACGGGATCATGAGCGCCATCGACTTTTCGATGGACATCCGGCGCGAACCCGATCCCAAGGGGGACCGGGTCAACGTGGTTTTATCGGGCAAATTCCTGCCTTACAAGAGTTACTGAACTTCCTCGGCCGCAACCGCCGTACCGCGTTCCAGCACCGGCCGCAACGCCGCGCCGGTGTGGCTGCGCGGATTCTTCGAGAGCGTCTCCGGATCGGTCGACGCCACGATCGATCCGCCTTCCGTGCCGCCTTCCGGCCCGAGATCGACGACCCAGTCGGCTTCCGCGATCACGTCCAGATCGTGCTCGATCACGACCACGGAATGGCCGCCGTCCACCAGCCTGTGAAGCACGCGGATCAGCTTCGCCACGTCGGCCATATGCAGGCCGACCGTGGGTTCGTCGAGCACGTACAGCGTGTGCGGCGCTTTCTGCCCGCGCCGGCCGATATCGTCACGCACCTTCGACAACTCCGTCACGAGCTTGATCCGCTGCGCCTCGCCGCCCGACAAGGTTGGCGATGGCTGGCCCAATGTCAGATAACCCAGTCCGACATCCTTCATTAGTTGCAGCGGATGCGCGATGCTCTGCATGGCGGAGAAGAACTCGACGGCCTCATCGATTTCCATCGTCAGGACTTCGCCGATGTTTTTCCCGCGCCACGTCACCGCGAGCGTTTCCGGATTGAAGCGCTGGCCGTGGCAGACATCGCACGGGACCTTGACGTCAGGCAGGAAGCTCATTGCGATGGTGCGCACGCCCTGACCTTCGCACGCGGGGCAGCGTCCGTCGCCGGTGTTGAACGAGAAGCGCGACGGCGAATAACCGCGTGCGCGCGATTCGAGCGTATCGGCGAACAGCTTGCGGATGGTGTCCCACATGCCGATATACGTGGCCGGACACGAACGCGGCGTCTTGCCGATCGGCGTCTGGTCGACTTCGAGCACACGGTCGATCGTTTCGAAGCCGGTCACGTCCGTGCAGCCCTGCCAGCGATGCGTGACATCGAACTTCGGACGCGGCGCTTCCCGCGACAACACGCTCGAACGGTTACGTGCGGGCATGTCGGCTTGCGCGGTCTTGCGTGCGCGGCGCGTTGCCGGCGACGACAGCACCGAGCGGCCCACGGCGTCGAGCAGATTGGTCATCAGCACGTCGCGCGCGAGCGTCGACTTTCCGGAACCACTCACGCCGGTGATCGCAATCAGGCGTCCGAGCGGCATGCTCGCCGTGACGTTGCGCAGGTTGTGCAGCGTTGCGCCATGTACCGTGAGCCAGTTTTCCGGCGTTGCGGCGCGTTTGGCGGTGGGCGTCTTTACTTCGCGGCGCGGTTGCAGCGGATGCTGAATCGGGTTTGCCAGGAACTGACCGGTAAGCGAATCGGGTTGTGCTGCAAGGTCTGCAACACCGCCCTGCGCCACGACCGTACCGCCGCGTTTTCCCGCACCCGGACCAATGTCGATGATGTGATCCGCGCGGCGAATCGTGTCCTCGTCATGTTCCACGACGACCAGCGTGTTGCCTTTGTCGCCGAGCTTTTTGAGCGCGTCGAGCAGGATCTTGTTGTCTCGCGGATGCAGGCCGATAGTCGGTTCATCGAGCACGTAACACACACCTTGCAGGTTGCTGCCGAGTTGCGCCGCAAGCCGGATGCGCTGCGCTTCGCCGCCTGACAAAGTCGGCGCTGCGCGGTCGAGGCTCAGATAACCCAGGCCGACTTCTTCGAGAAACTGCAGACGTCCTTCTATTTCGCTCACCACGTCACGCGCGATGTCCGCATCACGTCCCTTGAGCTTCAGCCTGTTGACCCAGTTGCGCGTGGCGGTGACCGTCCATCGGCCGATTTCGGTGATCGGCTGATTGCCGAACGTCACCGCACGCGCGACTTCGTTCAGGCGCGTGCCTTCGCAATCCGGACATGGCTGATCCCCGACGTCATCAGGCTCCTGTTCCGCCGATGGAATCGTTTGTTCGCGGCCGCGAACGTCTTCGGAGAGCAAGGTGTCGTCGTAGGCTTCGCGCTGCTCGCGCGTGAGCTTGACCCCCGTTCCCACGCACGTGTGGCACCAGCCATGCTTGCTGTTGTACGAGAACATGCGCGGATCGAGTTCGGGATAACTCGTGCCGCAAACCGGACACGCGCGCTTGGTCGAGAACACGCGGATCTCGCCGACGTGCTTCGTGCCGTTCTTGCCGCCGTTCAGCGCGCCATGCAGATCGTCGAGCGGCGCGAGCAGATGCATCACGCCCTTGCCGAGTTCCAGCGTGTCTTCGAGCATCTTCCTGAGCGATGCTTCGTCGTTCACGCTGACGATCAGATCGCCAACCGGCAACTCGATGGTGTGTTCCTTGAAGCGGTCGATTTTCGGCCACGGATCGACGGAGAGAAACTCGCCGTCCACGCGCAGATGCGTATGGCCGCGCGTTTTTGCCCACTTCGCAAGGTCGGTGTAGATCCCCTTCCGGTTCACGACGAGCGGTGCAAGCAGGCCGATATGCTGGCCTTTGAAGTCACGCAGGATCTGCGCGACGATCGATTCAGGACTTTGCGCGGCGACTGGTGCGCCATCGTGGATGCAATGCTGGATGCCGAGCTTCACATACAAAAGCCGCAGGAAATGCCAGACTTCCGACGTGGTTGCGACCGTGCTTTTCCGGCCGCCGCGCGACAACCGTTGTTCGATGGCAACCGTCGGCGGAATGCCATAAACGGCGTCGACTTCGGGACGCCCGGCCGGTTGCACGATGGAACGCGCATACGCGTTCAGTGATTCAAGGTAACGGCGCTGGCCTTCGTGGAACAGGATATCGAAGGCAAGCGTCGACTTGCCCGAACCCGAGACGCCCGTGATCACGTTGAACTTGCCGTGCGGGATATCGACGTCGAGCGACTTGAGGTTGTGCTCGCGTGCATTGACGATCCGCACCACGTCCTCGCCCTGCAACGCACGGCGCGCGGCTGCCACTTCAGCCGCAAGCTGCAACGGCACGCCCGATGCACGCTTCTGCGCGGCGCCCGGCGCCATGGCTTCCTCGTAATCGAGCAAGGCCTTGCCCGTGTGCGATTGTTCACAAGCGGAGACATCGTCCGGTGTGCCTACGCAGACCACCAGGCCGCCTGCGTCACCACCTTCAGGACCCAGATCGATGATCCAGTCGGCCGCGCGGATCACGTCGAGGTTGTGCTCGATCACGATCAGCGAATGGCCGCGTTCCAGCAGACGCCGAAGCGCTTGCATGAGCTTGGCGATGTCATCGAAGTGAAGACCGGTCGTGGGTTCGTCGAACATGAACAGACGGCCCGGCTTGTTGCCGCTCGCTTGTGCCGTTTCCGCGAGGAAACCCGCCAGTTTGAGGCGTTGCGCTTCGCCGCCGGAAAGCGTCGGGACGGGCTGTCCGAGCTTCACGTATTCAAGTCCAACGTCCACGATAGGCTGCAACACCCGCAGCACTTCCTTGTCCTTGGCGAAACATGCGACGGCTTCGCTGACGGTCAGGTCGAGCACATCGGCGACGCTCAGCGAACGGCCATCGCGCTCGATCTGCACATCGAGGATTTCCGCACGATACCGCCGGCCATCGCAATCCGGGCAACGCAAATACACGTCGCTCAGGAACTGCATTTCCACGTGCTCGAAGCCCGAGCCGCCGCAGGTCGGGCAACGGCCGTCGCCAGAGTTGAAGCTGAACATGCCCGCGCTGTAACCGCGTTGCGCCGCCAGCGGCGCCTTTGCGAAGAGCTTGCGAATTTCATCGAAAGCGCCAACGTAGCTCGCCGGATTCGAACGCGCCGTGCGACCGATCGGCGACTGATCCACGAAGATCACTTCGCTCAGCGCGTCCGCGCCCTTCAGCGCGCGAAATGCGCCCGGCGTTTCCGTTGCCTTGCCGAAATGACGCAGCAAGGCTGGCGCGAGGACATCCTGGATCAGCGTCGATTTGCCCGAACCCGATACCCCCGTCACGCAGACCAGACGCTGCAGCGGAATCTCGACCGTGACATCGCGCAGATTGTGTTGCGTCGCACCTTCGAGCACGAGCCGCGGCGTCTTTGCATCGACTGCGCGGCGCTGCCAGTTCGACGCATGCGCTACGTGCTTGCGGCCGCCAAGATAAGCGCCAGTGAGCGTGTCGCTATGTTCAATGTCGTTCGGCGATCCGTCATACACGATCGAGCCGCCGCGTTCGCCGGGGCCCGGACCCATATCGATAAGACGATCCGCCGCCAGCATCACCGACGGATCGTGCTCGACGACCACCAGCGTGTTGCCCGCATCGCGCAGCCGGTGCATTGCCTCGACAATCCGGTTCAGGTCGCGCGGGTGCAAGCCGATGCTCGGTTCATCGAGCACGAACAGCGTGTTCACGAGCGACGTGCCGAGCGCGGTCGTCAGGTTGATCCGCTGCACTTCGCCGCCCGACAGCGTGCGGCTCTGGCGATCCAGCGTGAGGTAACCGAGGCCGACATCGCAAAGATACTTGAGGCGGGTGCGGACTTCGTTGTGCAGCAGCTTGACCGCGTCGTCGAGCAACGTGCTTGGCAGTGTCAGCGAATCGAAGAACCGGCGAATCCGGTCGATCGGCATCAGCATCAGGTCGTGCAGCGTGAGGCCGGGCAGCGCTTCGAGTTGCGGACGTGTCCATTCCACGCCGGCCGGCAGGAAACGATCGGCCGGACTCAACACGGCGTCCGCCTGGTCCTTCGTACCAAGACGCCACAGCAGCGCTTCGGTTTTCAGCCGCGCGCCTTCGCACACCGGACACTTCGTATAGCTGCGATATTTCGACAGCAGCACGCGGATGTGCATCTTGTACGCCTTCGATTCCAGGTAATCGAAGAAACGCTGCACGCCGTACCACTGGTTCTGCCACTTGCCCGTCCAGTCCGGCGAACCGTTGATCACCCAGTCGCGTTCCTTTTGCGTCAGGTCGCTCCAGGGCACCCCAAGCCGAATGCCGGCCTTCGCGCCGTAGCGCAACAGGTCGTCCTGATTTTCCTGCCATGCGGGCGTCTGCATCGTCTTGATCGCGCCGCCGCGCAGCGTCTTGCGTTCGTCGGGGATCACGAGACCGAGATCCACGCCGATCACGCGGCCAAATCCACGGCACGTTTCGCACGCACCGTACGCCGAGTTGAACGAGAACAACGCGGGTTGCGGATCGGCGTAGCGAATATCGCTTTCCGGGCTGTGAAGGCCGGTGGAGAAGCGCCACGTGGGAACGTCCGTTGGCTTGTCGCCGTCTTCCGCGCCCGGCTCCGGCAACACATACACATTCACACGCCCCGTGCCGCGCAGCAACGCGCCTTCGATCGCCTCGAGCGCCCGCGACCGTTCCGTGTTCTGCAAACGGAACCTGTCGGCGACCACATCGAGCATCTGCCGCCCGTCCTGATGCCGCTTGGCCTGCACGCGCGTATAACCGCTCGCGGAAAGCCATTGCGCGACTTCTTCGTCGCTCGCGGACTCGGGCAGCTCGACCGGGAACGTGATCGCAATACGCGGATCGTTCGCCTTCGTGCGCTCCAGCAACTCGACGTAGATGGTCTCCGGCGTGTCATGCCGGACCTGATGCGAGGTCTTTTTATCGAAGAGCTCGGCGGCGCGCGCATAGAACAGCTTCAGGTGATCGTTCAGCTCGGTCATCGTGCCGACGGTCGAGCGCGAACTGCGCACCGGATTCGTCTGGTCGATGGCAATCGCCGGCGGCACGCCGTCCACGCGATCCACCTGCGGACGATCCATCCGGTCGAGAAATTGCCGCGCGTAGGCGCTGAACGTTTCGACATATCGACGCTGGCCTTCGGCGTAGAGCGTGTCGAAAACAAGGCTCGATTTACCCGAGCCGGAGGGACCGGTCACCACGGTCATCTGGCCCGTGTACAGGTCCAGGTCGATATTCTTGAGATTGTGCTGGCGAGCGCCGCGAATGCGGATTGCGTTGTTGGATGCCAATTTTTCCTAACCGGTTCAATGAGTTAGATCGTCCACCGGAGCGTCGTTACCGCGTACGGCTCGTGCTGGAGCCGCTGCTGTGCAAAGCACTTCGATGAGATAACTGCGGAAGTATCCGATACTGTACACCCGTACAGTGTTTTTGGCAGACCGAACCGGCGGCCGGATTGACCTACGACACGAATGGCAGCTTTACATCACGGGCTGCATCGAGCATTGAGACGGTGATCTTCCGGACTTCCAGCTTGCTCTGCGTGATATGGGCCCGCAGCAAGATGGATGCCTCAGTCAGGCGTTTGCGTTCGATCAGATGCAGCATGGTCGAATGTTCGTCGTAAGTCGCGCTGGTCCTGTGCGGCTTCAGAAAATCGAGGCGGCGCACGATGCGGATGCGTTCTGTCACGTCGTTATGCACGCGGACCATCTCGGCATTACCCGTTGCGGACACCACTCGCCGATGAAAATCCTCGTCCATGCCAAACATTTTCACGGCGTCGGATTCACGGGCTTCGGGCTCGACGCACCAGATTGCCTTGAGCGCATCGATAGCAGCGCGCGCCGCGTCGCCGCCCGCAGTCATTCGTTCGAGCGCGGCGAGTTCGAGCACGATGCGCAGATCGTAGAGCTGGTCCATCTGATTGAAGTCGATCGTCGCGACCTTCCAGCCGCGCCGGAAACCCACTTCCAGGTAACCCTCGCGTTGCAGTCGGAACAGGCCGTCGCGCATGGGCGTGCGCGATACACCGTAATACTGCGCGATACCGTTCTCAGAAAAGCGGTCGCCCGGAAACAGCCTGAAGTTGAAGATGTCGTGCTTCAGCCGCTGATAAACCTGTTCGGCAAGCGGATTGGCCGCGTTTGGCTCAACTATTTCAATACCCGCTTCAATCGTGTCTTCCTGCATTCGCGCTCCCGTTTGTTCTTATTATCGGCGTTTCAGGGTTCGGGAATCAGGCTGACGTGCGCGGCGACGATTTTCCAGTCGCCGTCATCGCCAATGCGAGCCCAGCTTTGCATCTGCCTTCCGATCAACGGCGTGGTATCGCTCGTGAATTCAGTGCTGACGGTTGCGAAGTCCGCGCCAAAAGTCGTGACGATGGTCCGGTGCAACTTGCGCGAAGCCGGCACTGGCGCGCACGTCTCGCGCCATTGGCGGATGGCGTCGCCCCCATGCTGGATCTCGGCAATGCCATAACGCACGGTCTCGGTTGCATTCCAGAACAGTGCATTCATGGTCTCGATGTCATTGGCGACCAGCGCGCGTTCATATTCGACGAACGCCGCGCACACTTGTGCGATCACCTCGGGCTGGTTGATCGGCAACGTCATGACATACCCTTGTAGGCGCGCTCGGGTGGCGCGAAACCGCAGGACGTTCCGTCTGTTACCTTCACGCCGTCTTCCCATGGCAACCGATATTCACCATGCACCATGTCATGCATGAACGTGTACGGGCAATCCTGCGCGCCGCCCTTCACGGCAACATATCCGCGATGCCCGAACTGATAGATGTTGTTCTCGACACCCCAGTTCAAGCGCGCTTCGCGAACGAGGTCAGGCCGCATTTCACAAGTGATGATTTCGTCCGGTCGATGGCTGCCGTCCACCATCACCGTGCCATCGAAATCGCAGAACATGCCTTCGCCCATGGAATCAAAACTGCCGTCGGTGCCGCAGAGACACACGCTTGCCGTTTGCGCGAGGTTCTGGAATGCGTTCGACTGGTTCGTGATACGCCATGCGTGACGTATCGGCGCGGTATATCCCGCTGTGCGCAGAATGATTTCCGCGCCCTTGTACGCGGCTTCGCGCGCCATCTCGGGGAACATGCCGTCGTGGCAGATGATGAGCGAAAGCACCGCACCCTTCGGCCCGATGCACACCGGAACCCCTATGTTTCCAGGCTCCCACGGCTCGACCGGCACCCATGGATGCAGCTTGCGATAATAAAGTCTGACCTCGCCTGAATCGTCGATGATCAGTCCGCTGTTGTACGGATTTCCGCCCGGATTGAGTTCCATGATCGAGAAGCAGCCCCAGATCCTGTGCTCGATACACGCTGCCTTGAACGCCGCTACTTCGGGACCATCGAGCGTACACATGATGGCGTCATCCGTGCGCATGGAGAGACCGTGTAGCGCGTACTCCGGAAACACTACGAGGTCCATCGACGGATTGTTGCGTCGCGCCTTGCCGACCATTGCCACGATCTTGTGCGTCTGCGCAGCGAGTTCTTCGCGCGTCGCGACATCCGGATTCTGCAATTGCACCAGTCCGACCACGATGCCGTTTGGCGACTTGTTCAATCCGCCCAATCCACTCGAGCTCATTCAATGACCTCCTTCAAAGGTTCGGCTGCAGGCACGTTTTGCGCGACCGTATCGCCATGTCCCGCCATGTAATGACCGAGCGTTGCACGATCTGCGTGTGCGGCGGATGTCTCGAACACGAGTTCGCCTTCCGCGATCACCGCGATACGGTCCGCCAGTTCCAGCAATTCGTCGAGATCTTCGCTGACCAGCAGGACCGCTGCGCCGGCGTCGCGTGCGGCCATGATGCGTGCGTGAATGTCAGCCACCGATGCAAAGTCGAGACCAAACACCGGATTCGCGACGATCAGTACGTCGACGGGTTGACCCAGTTCGCGAGCCAGCACCGCGCGCTGCACGTTGCCGCCCGAGAGTGTGCCGATGGCGCGTTCGGGAAGCGGCGGCCGCACGTTGAATTCACCAATGAGCTGGGCTGCACGATCGCGCATCGCGCGGCGGTCGAGACGCCATCCGCCACGGCGCAGCGGCGCGCGATCAAAGTCCCGAAGCGCAAGGTTTTGCGCGACGCTCATGCTCGCCACGCACGCATTCTTGAGCGGCTCCTCGGGAATCGCGAACACCCGCCGTTGCGTCATCTCTTCACGTGTCGCCCGATACGCGCGGCCGTCGATTTCCATCTCACCGGCCTTCACGCGGCGTTGCCCGACAAGCGCTTCGACCAGTTCCTTCTGACCATTCCCCGATACTCCCGCAATGCCGAGTATCTCTCCCGCACGAACCTGCAGCGACGCATGTTTGACCGCGGCGTGGCCGCGATCGTCGTCGACGGAAAGCGTCCTGATTGCCAGGCGAATCTGCGCTGCAGCGTCCACCGGTTTGCGTGCGACCCGTTCGGCGGTGACCGCCTCCATCACGGCGTTGTCGCGGGTTTCATCGGCGCCCATCATCAGCGCGGCCAGCGCGTCGCGGTTCGTGCCCGACACCCCGCCCGTTCCAGCCTGACGCCCTTTGCGCAGCACGGTCACGTCGTCGGCGTAGGCCATCACTTCGCGGAACTTGTGCGTGATCATCAATACGGTCAGCTCGCCGCGCGTGGTCAGGTCGCGCATCAGGCCAAGCACTTCGTCGGCTTCCTGCGGCGTGAGGACGGAAGTGGGTTCATCGAGGATCAGAAAACGCTGCTTCAAATACAACTGCTTGAGGATCTCCAGCTTCTGCTTTTCCCCGGCCGCGAGGCCCGACACCGGTGCATCGAGGGGCAGGCGGAACGGCATGCTCTTCATGAACGTTTCGAGTGCCGCGCGTTCTGCTTTCCAGTCGATTTTCCAGGGCAGGCGACCGCGCGCCAGCAACAGGTTCTCTTCCACCGACAAACCCGCGGCCAGCGTGAAATGCTGGTACACCATGCCGATACCCAGTGCCTGTGCATCACGCGGCGACGTAATATGAACCTCGCGATTGCCTACCGAGATCTGCCCTTCATCGAGCACGCCGTAACCCACCAGTCCCTTCACGAGCGTGCTCTTGCCCGCACCGTTTTCGCCGAGCAACGCGTGGACCGTGCCCGCGCGGACCTTGATCGACACATTGTCGAGCGCGCGAAATGCGCCGAAGGACTTGCCGGCATTGTGTATCTCGACGTCGAGCGCATGCGATGCAGTGGACATGGTCAGCCGCCGAGCGTGGTCAGGAGCGCTCGTGAATCGGAAACCGTACCGAACACGCCGCCTTGCATCGTGATCATGTGCAGCGCCGCGTCGTGGTTGCCGGGATCGGTCGCGCCACAACAATCGGCGAGCACGGTGCATTCGAAACCGCGGTCGTTCGCTTCGCGCATGGTGGTGTGCACGCAGACGTCGGTGGTGATGCCGGTCAGCACCAGATTCACGATACCGCGCGTGCGCAGAATCAGTTCGAGATCGGTGGCGCAGAACGAGCCCTTGCCGGGTTTGTCGATGACAATTTCGCCCGGCAGCGGCGCGAGTTCATCGATGATTTCCCAACCTGGTTCGCCGCGCACGAGAATGCGGCCGCAAGGGCCATCGTCGCCGATACCCACGCCTTCCGTTCCCGCGCGACGGCTACGCCAGCGCTTGTTTGCAGGCAGATCAGACAGATCCGGCCGGTGCCCTTCGCGCGTGTGGATGATCGTGAAGCCCTGCTCGCGCATCATGTTCATCACGTGTTTTATCGGTTCGATAGGCGCGCGCGTGAGCGACAGGTCGTAGCCCATCTTGTCGACATAACCGCCATGTCCACAGAAGTCAATCTGCATGTCGATGACAACGAGCGCGGTATTGTCGGGGCGAAGGTTGCCGTCGAAGGGCCACGGATAAGGTCTGGCTTCAATGAATCGGTTCATGGTCGGAGCGCCTTCAAAAAGGGGTCAGCGTGTGAGACTCAGTTCGCCCGGCGCGCCGGCGAGCGTGCGGTCGGGACGGCAATTGATGATCATGATCGCAAGCGTGAGCACGTACGGCGCAGCGTTATAGAGGTAATAACCGCTCGTCACGCCGATAGCCTGCAATGCCGGGCCGAGCGCGCCGGCGGCGCCGAAGAGCAACGCAGCCCACAGGCATCGCAGCGGTTGCCAGCGCGCGAAGATGACGAGCGCGACCGCCATCAACCCTTGTCCGCTCGATAAACCTTCATTCCAGCTACCCGGATAAACGAGTGACAAGTACGCACCGCCCACGCCCGCAAAAAAGCCACCTACGGACGTCGCGATGATCCGAATCCGCGTCAGCGGATAACCCATTGCACGTGCAGTCTCCGCGTGATCGCCGACGAGACGCAGGGTCATGCCCCAGCGCGTGCTGCGCAATCCCCACTGCAATGCGAACGCCAGCACCACACCGATCACGAAAAGCGGATTCACGTGCAGCGCGTTATGCAATTGCGGCGAGCTGGACCATGCGCCGAAATCGAACGACTGAAGCCCGGGCGCCTGCGGTTCGATAAACGGCTTGCCCAGATAAAACGCGAGTCCCGTGCCGAGCAGCATCAACGCGATACCGAACGCGATATCGGAGACGCGGGGAAGTGAACACACCAGTCCGTGCAGGCACCCGAGCAACAAGCCGACACACCCCGCCGCGAGCACGCCGGCCCACGGCGAACCTGTCAGGTAAGACGCGGCGTAACCGCTCATCGCGCCGGAAACCAGGATGCCCTCGAGCCCGAGGTTTACACGGCCGCCCTTCTCGGTCAGGCATTCGCCAAGGCTCACGAAAAGATACGGCGTACTCACACGGATCGCGCCGGCAACCAGCGACAGCAGCAGGATCACGATGGGCGAATGTGCATCAGGCATGGGTTTGCTCCATCTGCAGCTTGACATCGGCAATGGCCGCGGCCTGCAACTGCACACGCCACGCTGCGATCCGGCCGCCCAGCGCTTCCCATGCGAGCAGGTTTGCGAACAGGAGACCTTGAAGAACCAGCGTGGTGGCATCAGGCAGATCGAGACGGCGCTGCAGCAGGCTGCCGCTCGCCTCGATGCCGCCGATCATTACCGCGCATACGATGATCGCGAGCGGATTCTGGCGCGCAGCAAATGCGACGAGGATGCCCGCATAACCGTAGCCCGCGAGCAGCGATGCATTCGCGCTGCCCTGCACCGCTGCGACTTCGAACATGCCGGCAAGGCCGGCCGCCGCGCCGCCGAGCGCGCACGCAACGAACGCAAGCACGTTCACCGGCAAGCCGACCAGACGCGCCGCGCGATTGCTGCCGCCGACGATGCGCATCGCGAAACCCTTGGTGCTGTACTTGACGAACACCCACGCCGCGATGCATGCCAGTACGCCCCACATCAGGCCCCAGTGCACTTCCAGGCCCGGCAGCGAACCTATCGACATCGACTGGGGGACCGGGAGCGTGGAGGGTTTGTTGAGGCTCGCGGGATCGCGCAATGGCCCTTCAACGAAGAACTTGAACAGCGCAATCGCGATATACGCCATCAGCAGACTGCTGATGGTTTCGTTCACGCCGCGCCATTGCCGCAACGCGCCCACTGCGCCAATCCACACAGCGCCCGCAAGCATGCCGGCAAGCGCCATTAACGGCGTCGCGATGAGCCACGGCGTATTCGCGGGCAGCATCTGCGGAACGATGGCCGCGCACATTCCGCCAAGCGCCAGCGCGCCCTCCCCGCCGATCACGATCAGCCCCACTTGCGCGGGCAAGGCCACGCAAAGCGCGGTGAGCATCAGCGGCGACGCACGCAGCAACGTGCTCTGCCACGCGAACGACGACCCAAACGCGCCCTGTACGATGAGGCCGACCGCATCGAGGACCGGCTGCCCCTGCACGAGCAGGAACAACGAAAACAACACCAGGGTTCCGGCAAGCGCGAGCACCGTCGGAATGGCCGGCAACACAGCCAGTAAAACGCGGGCGGTCGAAGCATTGGGACGCATCACGGCTCCTTCAGTTTGACAACGCCATCAGATCTGGCCCGAAACACCCGACACCAGATAGTTCATGCTTTCCAGGGTGTAGTCGGTTTGCGGATGACTCGTGCCGGCGGCTATCGCGACCCCACCCTTGTTGTCCTTGATCGGCCCCTTGAAGATCACGAACGAGCCGGCCATCATGCTGGCCTTGACCGTGTCGGCGGCCTTCTTCGCAACGGGCGTGACTTTTGCGCCGTAGGGCGACATCTTGACGAAGCCCTCCTTCAAACCGCCGCGCAATACGTTGGGCTGGGGTTTGCCTGCTTGCGCATCGGCCACGAGTTCCTTGTATGGCGTCGCCCAGTCCCATTCGGCGCCCGTGAGATAACCCTTTGGTGCGAGCGCCGCCTGGCTCGCGTGATAACCACAGCTCATCGCGCCACGCTTTTCGGCGGTTTCGACAACGACCTTCGGGCCATCGACGTGACACGTGATCACATCGCAACCCTGATCGACAAGGCTGTTCGTCGCTTCCGCTTCCTTCACGGGCATCGACCAGTCGCCGGTGAAAATCACTTGCGTCGTGATCGACGGATCGACGGACTGCGCGCCGAGCGTGAAGGCGTTGATGTTGCGCAGCACCTGCGGAATAGGCTTGGCCGCGACAAAACCCAGTTTTTTGCTTTTGCTCATGTGCCCTGCGACCACGCCGTTCAGGTACTGGCATTCATCGATATAGCCAAAGTAGCTCGCAATGTTCGGCGGATTGCCCTGCTTCCACAAACCGCCGCAATGCGCGAAGCGCACGTTCGGATACTTGGCCGCCATCTTGAGCACGTGCGGATCGAAGTAACCAAAGGAGGTCGCGAAGATGAGCGTGGCGCCGTCCTGTTCGATCATCGCCTCCATGGACTTCTGGACCGCAATGGTTTCCGGCACGTTCTCTTCTTCCACGACCTTGACGTTCGGCAGGGTCTTGATGATCGCCGCGGCCGAGGCCTGCGCCTGGTTGTAGCCGTAGTCGCCGCGCGCACCGACATAGATCACGCCGACGGTGGTTTTTCCAGCCGCGAACACCGACTGGAACGGCGCCATGGTCGCAAGCGCCAGGAGGCTCGCGTCTTTGATGAATGTGCGGCGGCTGGTCATTTTGATGGGTTCCTGTTCGATTGAATGTTATGGATTACTTGATTACTTATTGAGGCCGTCGAGGTACGCGATCCAGCCGCCGGAAGCGGTGATGTCCTGTGCGCCGCTGTCCGCCGATACCGCCCACGGTTCGCAGATAAAGCCTTTGACGAAGCGCCCATCGGCAAGCTCGACAGTGCCGATACCCATCGGCGATGAAATGTCCATCACGAACTTCCCGAACGTGCGCACCGGCACGTCCCATACTTCGACGGCGATCGAGGCGCCTTCGTGTTTCGCGTCACGAACAAGCCCGGGCTTCGGCGGCGATGTATTCGCAAGCGCGAATAGCAGATACGCAGGCGATGTCCTGGTCGCTTCGACGAAACGCGCGGCCGCTTCCTGTAGTTGCCGGTTGAGCGGCTGCCCGCGCAGGTGTGCGCCAACCACTGCGAGTGCAACGGTCGGTTCCTGGAACGGCAACGGTTGAAGATTGGGAGCGGCGTGGGTCGTATTGTCGAAAAGCGCCTGGATGCGCGCGCCCAGAACCGCCAGCCGATGATCCGCGCCGCTCGGCGCAATCAGCGTCACGCCTGCAGGCAAACCATCGCTTCGACGCGCGCACGGCACCGATAACGCGCACAGGTCCAGCAGATTCACGAAGTTGGTGTAGTAACCCAGCTCGCTGTTGCGTTCGATCGGACTCGCCTGCACATCGGCGATAAGCGGATGCGTCGGCGTGGTGGGTACGATCAGGACATCGATGGCGTCGAAACATCGCTCCGCTTGCCGCTTGAGTTCGGCAAGCGCGTACTGGCCGTTGAAGGCATCGACCGCGCTGAAGCTGTGCGCCTTGCCGATCACGGCGGCCACGGTTGCATCGATGTCCGCGAAGTTGGTGTCGAAGAACGCGCCGAGCGCCGCGCGCCGTTCGGCGACCCACGGGCCATCGTAGAGCAACGCCGAGACGCGCTTGAACAGGGCAAAGTCGATTGCGTCCGGTGTCGTTGCAAGATCAGCCGACAACACTTTGAGGCTTGCGTTAAAGGCTTGGTGCGCGGTTGTATCGTCGAAGAATTCGAGTTCTGCGGGAACGCCCAGACGCAACGGCGACGACGCCGCGCCCAATGGCGCAACCCGCCGCGAGTACGCATCACCCGCGTCGAACTTCGCCATCTGCGCAAGGACATGCCACGCATCGGCGACATCGTGCGCAAAGATCGACAGCGTATCGAGGCTTCGGCACGCGGGCACCACGCCGCTTTTGCTGACAAGGCCCAGCGATGGCTTGAGGCCAACCACTCCGTTGAATCCTGCAGGCACGCGGCCGGACCCCGCAGTGTCCGTACCGATCGAAAACGCAACGCAACCCGCCGCGACAGATACTGCCGAGCCGGAGCTCGACCCGCCCGACACGCGCTCCGGAAACTCGACCTGACGCACCGCCCCGAACGGCGAACGCGTACCGACAAGTCCCGTGGCGAACTGGTCGAGGTTGGTCTTGCCAATGAGAAGCGCGCCGGCATCGAGCAAGCGCTGAACGGCGAACGCGGTTGTGTCCGGCGTATAGCTGAAGGGTTCGCACGCGGCGGTGGTCGGCATGCCCGCGACGTCGATGTTGTCCTTGACCGCGAACGGTACACCGAAGAGCGGCAGGCGCTCGAACACCGCGTCACCCTCTTCGGCAAGCGCCTTCTCAAGCACACGCGCTTGCGCACGAACCGTCTCGGCCGGCAACAGCAGCGTCCATATCTCCGGTCGATCGATAACGCTGATCCGGTCGAATACGGCGTCTATGACTTCAGGCGGTGACCGGCGTCGCGCTGCATATGCGTCGGCGAGCGCCGATACAAGCAGGTGGCCGGTGGTGGCGGGAAAGTTGGACATGAATTCCGTCTTGCATACAAGATGGGATTCATAACGCAGGAGGCGTGCCAGTTTCCCGGAATTAATCGGCTAAACCCCACTAAGCCTTTACCAAAAAGGCTTCCGAGCGATCGGCTTGGCCCGCGACGTACGCTCACGAACGTCCTGAGCGTTTTGGTTCTGGTGCGCCGCGCACCTTCGCGAAACTTGGGCGCACAAAAACAGCGCGCGGCATAGCCGAACCTTTCTGCGAACCAACCTCGGCTTACAAACACCACCAAAAGCCGATGCATCCCGCAATAATAAGTCTGGATGCCTTACTAATTTCCTGAAGAATAAGCACATGACAAATGCATCCGCAATGAACTCATAGTCGCTAAGCAGATACATCATGGACATCGAAAAACCGAAGAGAAGCCGCTTGTGCGATGCGTTGCTCGGACTGATGGAAAGCAGGAATCGTTCGGGAGACGGTACGCTTGTGCTGCCAAGCGAATACCTGGAGTTCGTGATCACGCGCCAATGACAAAGTCGCTTCCCCGGGGGGAAGCCACAACTTAGTCCCGAATCGCGACGATCGCTTCTATTTCTACCGTGATATTGCCGGGCAGCGAGCCAACGCCGACCGCTGAACGAGAATGCCGGCCGGCGTCGCCGAATACATCGATGAAAAGGTCCGAGCAGCCGTTGATCACGCGCGGATGATCTGCGAAATCCGGCGTTGCGTTGACCATGCCAAGCAATTTCACAATGCGCGTCACGCGGTTCAGATCGCCCAGTTCGGCATGCAGCACAGAGAGCAGGTTGAGGCCCACGAGTTGCGCGTGGTCATACGCTTCGTCGGTGGTGACGTCGTCACCGACCTTGCCTTTCATCAGACGGCCGGTATTGTCGAGCGGTCCTTGCCCCGATAAAAACAGCAGGTTGCCCTCGCGCGTGCAGTGAGTGAAGTTGCCTATCGGCGCGGGCACGGCCTGAAGCTTCAATCCGCGGGCCCGCAGTCGGTCGTAGCAGTTCATCTCAGTCGAAAATACCATGTTGCGTCAGTTCTCTTTCAGGTGTTGAGGACAAGGGGACAAAAGACCGGACAACCGGCGCTCAAGCCACGAATTCAGTTGCGCGCCGATGCCAGCCGAGGCGCGTTTCAATGCGGGAGGCAACCACTTTTAGCTCATCGCCGAATTGTTCAGTACTCTGAAGCGCTTTCGCTTCGGGCATCACGATCGATATGGTGAAGACGCAATCGCCGGCCTGATCCAGCACCGGTGCAGCAAGGCATGCAACCGAAGCATC
Organism: Burkholderia sp. PAMC 28687; assembly: GCF_001577465.1. Lineage (NCBI taxonomy): Bacteria > Pseudomonadati > Pseudomonadota > Betaproteobacteria > Burkholderiales > Burkholderiaceae > Burkholderia > Burkholderia sp. PAMC 28687. Next base: position 389,456 of record NZ_CP014507.1, on the reverse strand, counting down.
CGACTCGCCGATCTGAATGGACAGGCGCGCGTCGAGCGCTTCGCGGGCCATGCGCGCGAGTATATCGGGCCGCGTTTCGGCGCGTGCAGTCGGAGATGATTTCGCATGCCGAGCAAAATACGCGACACGTTCCGCGTCTGGCAGATGTCCGACGAGCAACCGACCGGACGCGGTCCAGTTGAGCGGCACACGGCTACCCACGCGCGATGTCACCCGGAAATGACCCGGTCCTTCGGCCATCTGCAGCACGACCATCATTCCCTCTTCGAGCCCGCAGACCTGCACCGTCTCGCCGACGTGCGCCGAAAGCCGGTTCATTTCTTCGTGCGCGACCGCGAGGTAGTCGAGCGAACTCGCATAGGTCAAGCCATAGCCATACAAGCGCGAGCCGAGCCAGATGGCGCCCTCCGGCGTGCGCGCAAGGAGATTTTTCTCGACCAGGTCGTTGATGATGGAATACACGGTGGAAAGCGGCGCACCGACAATGCGCGCGATCTCGTACGCCGTGGTCGGCCTGTTGGCTTCCTGCAACGCGTCGAGGATCTGCACTGCACGATCGATCGCGCTCATGCGGGTGCGCGGGGCGGCGCCATCCGTACCGGCTGATGCCACATCCGCGTCAGGTTCACGGGGCTTGCGGGTCATTGCGCTCCTTCAGGCTGATTGTTTTTGTCTAGTTGGACGCAGGCAGATCGTATGCTAATCTAATACACAATTACAACATATGTTCCATAATAAAGGAACATCAGGAGCCGCACGATGGATTTTTATTCTCGCCTGGGTCTGCGCCCGGTCATCAACGTGAACGGCACGATGACAAGTCTTGGCGCGTCCATCGTGGCGCAGCCGGTCAGTGAAGCCGTGGCTTCGATCCTGCCGCAGTTCGTCGAGATCGATGATTTGCAGCGCAAGGCATCGGCCGCGATCGCCCACGCTTGCGGCAGCGAAAGCGGCTACGTGACGGCGTCGTGTTCAGCGGCGATCACCCTCACCATTGCCGCGACCATGACCGGCGACAACGTCGGCCTGATCGAGCGTCTGCCCGACACGAGCGGTCTGCGCAACGAGGTCGTCATCCAGACGGGCCACCTCGTCAATTATGGCGCACCCATCGATCAGGCGATCCGCCTGGCCGGCGCCCGCGTCGTGCCCGTGGGCGCCGCCACCGAAGCGCATGGGTACCAGCTCGCATCGGCCATCACCGAACGCACTACCGCAGCGCTTTACGTGGTCTCGCACCACACCGTGCAGTTCGGGCTGATCCAGCTCGAAGAGTTTATCGCCGAAGCGCATGCGAAGGGCGTGCCGGTCGTTGTCGATGCAGCTTCCGAGTACGACCTCACGCGCTTCATTGCGGCCGGCGCCGATCTCGTGCTGTATTCGGCGCACAAGTTCCTCGGCGGTTTGACTGCCGGGATTGTGGCAGGCAAGAAAACGCTGGTACGCGCCGCGTATTTCCAGAATGGCGGCATAGGCCGCGGCATGAAGGTTGGCAAGGAAGGCATCGCGGGCGCGATCGCCGCGCTTGAACAATGGCAGCATCGCGATCATGCGGCGGTGCGCGCACGCGAGCGCAGTTACCTCGATCTGTGGATCACCGGCCTCGCCGGACGTCCCGGCATCCGCGCTGAAATCGATGCCGATCCGACCGGCAATCCGCTCGACCGGCTGAAGCTTTCCATCGATTCACGCGACGCGCGTATCAGTGCATGGGATCTCGCCGATGCCCTGTCGCATCCTCCGGCGGGCAGCATTCCCGTGATCGTTCGCGACCATGAAGCCGAGCTGAATTTCTTTTTCATCGATCCGTGCAATCTGCATCCTGGACAGGAACGTATCGTTCTTGAACGCCTGCTTGCAGAGCTCGAGCGCGCACAACGCGCAGCGCAACCTTTGATCACACCGTTCCATCAACGCGATGCACGGCGTCTTTCCGGACGCAACTGGCCGGACTGAGCTTTTTTTTCACGCTTTCTTTGTATGACCGCTGCGCCGGATTGATTTCCGGCGTTGTTTCACTTTGCACGCTTAGTAATCCTTACGCCGTCCGAAGATAACAAAAATTCATCGGCGGGCGCCTTCTTTCGACCAGAGGAAACCCAGATGCACAAGCAGATTCTTCGCACGGCGATCGCCGTCGCCGTGACCGGAAGCTTCGCGCATGCCGCTTTTGCGCAAAGCGGTGTGACGCTCTACGGTATCGTGGATGCAGGCTTCACCTACACCAACAATCAAAAAGGCAGCAGCGCCTATCAGGCGACGCAAGGCAACGTCCAGGGTTCACGCTGGGGTCTGCTGGGCACTGAAGACCTGGGCGGCGGCAACAAGGCTTCGTTCAAACTCGAAAATGGTTTCAGTCTCGAATCCGGTGCATCGGGTCAGGGCGGACGCATGTTCGGCCGCAGCGCATGGGTGGCGCTGAGCAACAACAAAGCGGGATCGATCACGCTTGGGCGCCAGTACAACAGCGCGCAGGATTACCTGTCGAACCTGCAGATCAATGGCGTCGGCGCGCTGAGCCAGTATGGAAACGCCATCTATGACAATGACGACCTGAACAACACGTATCGCACGAGCAACGCAGTCAAGTACACCACGCCCACGATTGCCGGTTTGACGGCGAATGCCATGTACGCGTTCTCGAACACCGCCGGCGACTTCGCGAACAACCGTGCATGGAGCGTAGGCGCCGACTATGCTGCCGGCCCCGTTCGTCTCGATGCCGCTTACTCGCTCGTGAATCGTCCTGCATCGAACACGGCCGGTGCGGCGCCGTCCGACAACTACTACAGCACCAGCTCGTCGATCATCAGCAACGTCGCGCGCAACCAGGTGTGGGGCGCGGGCGGCGCGTATGCATTCGGACCGGCGACGGTCGCGCTGCTCTATACGAACTCGCACTTCGACCTGCTGACGGGCGGCAGCCTGCGCTTCGCGAACTACGAAGCAAGCGTGCGTTATCAGTTCACGCCGGCCACGTTGCTGTCACTCGGCTATATCTATACGAGCCAGAACAGCAGTTCGGCCACGGCGGCGAATGCGCACTACAACCAGCTCGCACTGGGCGGCGAATATTTCCTGTCGAAGACCACCGATGTTTATCTGAACGGCATCTACCAGCGTTCGTCCGGCGCGAAGGCTTGGGTTGAAGGCGTCACGAATCCGTCGAGTAATAACGGCCAGATCGTGGCCGTCGCAGGCATTCGCCACAAGTTCTAATCCAGCACGCCGGGCCATGCATTCCGCTTGGCCCGGCCTTCCTCCGATCGATATCTTGGAGCCTCCATGGCGACTGTCCAGGGAAGTCTGTTACTTGTCTACGCGTTGATCGCGATCATCGCGCTGGTCGTGCTGATTGCGCGTTTCAAGCTCAACCCGTTTATTACGCTGATGGTGGTGTCGGTTGCGCTCGCGCTTGCCGTCGGGATGCCGATGACGTCGATTCTCAAGTCATTCGAGACCGGCGTTGGCGGGACGCTCGGACACATTGCGATTGTCGTTGGCCTGGGCACCATGCTCGGCAAGATGATGGCCGAGTCCGGTGGCGCTGAACGCATTGCCCGCACGCTGATCGATTTGTTCGGCCCGAAGAATGTGCACTGGGCGATGATGTGTATCGCGTTTCTCGTCGGCTTGCCCGTGTTCTTCGAAGTCGGCTTCGTGCTGCTGATTCCAATTGCGTTCAACGTCGCGCAACGCACCGGCACGTCGATGATCCGCGTCGGTATTCCGATGGTCGCGGGCCTCTCGGTCGTGCACGGCCTGATTCCGCCGCACCCCGCCGCGCTGCTTGCAGTGACCGCGTATAACGCGGACATCGGGCATACGATTTTCTACGCGCTGATCGTCGGCATTCCCACGGCCATCATTGCGGGTCCGTTGTTCTCCAAACTGATCGCGAAGTTCGTCGTGCTGGAAGGCGTCAACCCGATGGCGAAGCAGTTCATCGAACAGGACGCGGCACGTGCCACGCAGAAATTGCCCAGCTTCGGCATCACGCTGTTGACGGTTCTGTTGCCTGTGTTGCTGATGCTGATCGGCAGTTGGGCGGATTTGATCGCACCGGCCAAGTCGACACTGAACAACGTGTTGCGTTTGATCGGTCATCCCGACATGGCGCTGCTGCTCGCAGTGCTGTTGAGCTTTTATACGTTCGGCTCCGCACGCGGCTTCAATCGCGACTCGATTCTGAAATTCACTAACGAGTGTCTCGCACCTACGGCAAGCATCACGCTTGTAGTGGGCGCAGGTGCGGGCTTCGGTCGCATCCTGATCGACAGCGGTGCCTCAAAGGCAATCGTGGATGTCGCGACCGGTGCGCACGTGCCGCTCCTGATCCTTGCATGGCTCGTGGCCGCGCTGATTCGCGTAGCGACCGGTTCTGCCACCGTCGCCATGGCCACCGCGGCGGGCATCATTGCGCCGATAGCGGCAGCGGCCGCAACGACCGCGACCGGCGTACGCCCTGAACTGCTGGTGCTTGCCACGGGCGCAGGTTCGCTGATCCTGTCGCATGTCAACGACGGTGGCTTCTGGCTGGTAAAGGAATACTTCGGCATGACGGTGACGCAGACCTTCAAGACGTGGACCGTCTGTGAGACGATCATTTCCGTGACCGCGCTGGTATTCACGCTGGGGCTGGCGGCAGTGGTTTGAACAAGTTGCTTCAGGCGGGTCCCGCTAAATAAAGCGCGATCCGCTGTTGCAAGAAATCGCGCAATGCGTTGATCGTGGGAGAAAGCATCAGCCGATGCGCACACACAAGGCTCAGCGGCGCGCTCTCGCCTTCTAGCTCGGTCAACAAAGCCTGAAGCGCGCCGCTGCGCAGATCGGCAAGCACATCGATTCTCGATTTATACGCGAGACCCTGTCCGGCGACCGCCCATCGACGGACCAGTTCTCCGTCATCGCTGCTGCGATTGCCGCGTACATTCACCGACACCGGTTCGCCATCGGAATAAAACATCCAATGGTCATGAACGGTATCGCTCAGCGAAAAGCGCAGGCAATTATGCTTGAGCAAGTCCTCGGGGACGAGCGGGTAAGCATGCTTCGATAAATACGCGGGCGACGCGCACAACACCCGCCTGTTCTCCGGCGCCAACGGCAATGCAATCAGCGTTGAATCCTCGGGCGTCCCATATCGGACCGCAAGGTCGACGGGGCTGCTGAACATGTTGGTGACACGATCGCCAATCCGCACCTGCAGCGTGACGTCGGGATGTTTTTCCTGGAATTCATCGAGCCAGGGCGCCAGCTTGTGGCGTCCAAGGTCGGATGGAATCGATAACGATACCGTCCCTCCTATCGCCTTGCGGCCTCGCGCCACCGCATGCCGCCCCGCCTCCACTTCGCCCATGACGTTGCGGGCGTATTGCAGATAGCGCTCGCCGTCCGGTGTAAGCCGCAAGCTGCGCGTCGAACGCGCGAGCAGCCTGACGCCCAGTTCCGTTTCCAGCCGCTTGAGCCCGACACTTGCCACCGACGGCGTCAAATTGAGTTGACGCGCGGCCGCCGACAGGCTGCCGCTGTCTGCGGCCGTCACGAAGATAAGCAGGTCATCGAGTTTGATCATTGGGCCAAGACAACTGAAAGTACACAGCTTTATTGCAAAGACTGCTTAAGCGATTTTCGTGATTATGACGAAAATGTTTTCGGCTCGCGCGACTGATTTTGCAAGCGGCACCCAACGAGAATGGGTTTTCTACTTAAAGCGTTCGGCTATGAAACCGTCCGTGCGCAGAGGAAGGACCGGCACCGCTTCTCGATGCGCCCTACGGATATTTCGTGGCTTGAGGAAGTTGCGCCGAGCCCTGACAGGCAGGCTTCAAGGGCTCGGCGAAATTTGCAGATCGCTTCGTTGCGGACCTTGATGATCTCGCCTTTAGATACGAACATATCGGCGACGGCCGCCTCTGGTATTTTCCGAGGCTAATGCAACGCGCTTGCTAACTGAATCACCAAACTCGAAACTGTGTTCAAGTCGATCTCCTGGACCACGGACCCGAACAATGAAGCTCAAGCAAACATCGCGGCCAATCTGGCTGACCTTCGACTGCTACGGCACGCTGATCCAATGGGACGAGGGCCTGCGCGCCGCAGTTTCGACGATCCTCGCGAAACAGGGTGAAAGCGGAACGGACGTCGATGAACTGATCGAAGTATATGACCGGCACGAGCATCACCTGGAGCAGTTGACACCGCATCGCTCGTTTCGTGAAGTCGCAGGCGACGGGTTGCGGCTTGCGATGACCGAACTGGGATTGCCGGCGCAAGCATCGGATATCGAAGTGCTTACGGGAGGCATCTCTGCCATGCCGCCGTTTCCGGAAGTGGTCGCGACGCTCCGGGCGCTGAAGGATGCAGGCTTCAATTTGTGCATCGTCTCCAATACGGACGACGACATTATCGCCGGCAATGTGGCGCAACTGGACGAGTGCATCGACCGGGTCATCACGGCGCAGCAGGCGGGCGCGTACAAGCCCTCGCCTGTCATTTTCAATCATGCGTACCGGGCGCTGGGAGTCGGCAAGGACGACGCGGTTCATATCTGCGCGAGTCCGCATCTGGACCACGCGGCCGCGCGTGAAATCGGCTTCCGATGCATCTGGATCAACCGGCGAACCGGCCGGACGCTGTTGCCCGATTACGTCCCCGATGCAATCGTTCCCACGCTCGACAAGGTGCTTGACGTATTCAGGGAAAGCGGCTGGATTTAAGGTGTTTTTCTGCGGGCGCGCACGGCCAACCGTATGCGAGTCCGCTCGAATCGCAAGCAGGTTGCCAAGGTCGGCCCGTCTACCTACACTGGTCTGCACAGCCGGAACCGAAGCGCTTATCCCGACCGCCCGGACGCTTTATCTCTCGTATTCTTGAAATATTCATCCGGCAAGCTACGGTATTACGTACACCGCCTTCAACATTGCCATAAAAGCCCGATCCAGGCGTAACTGGTATAACGACATACTCAGCGTCGTAAAAGGCCGCTCTTACAGAGCGCAAATTTGACTGCATCAACCTGCGATTCCCCTACGCGCCATGACCACTCAAACTCCTTCAGCTGCGCCCGACCTGCCCGTCGACATGATCATCTTCGGCGGCGCCGGCGACCTGTCCGCACGCAAGCTTCTGCCTGCGCTGTATATGGCGCACTTGCATGACAACCTGCCCCCGCAAACACGCATCATCGCCATTGGCCGCCGTGACTGGTCGCGCGAGCAGTACGTACAGTTCGTGCAGGAACAATCGAAACCGTTCGTCGACGCCAAAGCGCTCGACCCGCAGTCGTGGGACACGTTCCTGAGCCTCTTCGAGTACGTGCGCATCAACATCGATCAGCCGGGCGACTATCTGAACCTCGCTGAAGTGGCGCGCAAGGACGTGTGCCGCGTGTTTTACCTCGCGACGTCACCGGAACTCTTCACGACCATCTGCGACAACCTCGCGGCGTCCGGTCTCGTCGACGCAAACTCGCGCGTCGTGCTGGAAAAACCGCTGGGCCATGATCTCGCGTCGGCACAGGCGATCAATTCATCCGTGGGACGTCATTTCGCCGAAGCGCAGATTTATCGCATCGACCATTATCTCGGCAAGGAAACGGTGCAGAACCTGATGGTGCTGCGCTTCGGCAATGCGATCTTCGGACCATTGTGGCAAGCGCCGTACATCAAGAGCGTGCAGATCACCGTGGCCGAAACAGTGGGCGTCGGCAGCCGTGCGGGCTTCTATGACCAGACCGGCGCGTTGCGCGACATGGTGCAGAACCACTTGCTGCAACTGTTGTGCATCGTGGCCATGGAGCCGCCGGTATCGCTCGATCCGGACGCCGTTCGCGATGAAAAGCTCAAGGTGCTGCGCTCGCTGCGCAAGATGACGGTCGCCGATATTGCCCGCGACACCGTGCGCGGCCAGTACAGCCCGGGCGCGATCGGCGGCGAGCCGGTGAAGGGATACATGGAAGAGGACAACGTGCCGGCGGACAGCCGCGCGGAAACCTTCGTGGCCATTCGCGCGCATATCAACAACTGGCGCTGGGCGAACGTGCCCTTCTTCCTGCGCACCGGCAAGCGGTTGCAGAAGAAACAATCGGAAATCGTGATCGAATTCGCCGACCTGCCGTTTTCGATCATCCCGAGCGGTCCGCGTAATTATGGCAACCGTCTGATCATCCAGTTGCAACCCGAGGAATCGATCCAGCTGCAAATGCTCGCGAAGGAACCCGGCAGCGGCATGCATATGCTGCCCGTGAACCTGAACCTCGATTTGCAACAGGCGTTCACCGAGCGTCGCGCGGAAGCGTACGAGCGTTTGCTTATCGATGTGATGCGCGGCCGCCTGACGCACTTCATGCGCCGTGACGAACTCGAAGCGGCGTGGGCGTGGGTCGAACCCATTCTGGATGGCTGGAAAGAACTGAACGATCGTCCGCGTACTTATACGGCGGGGACGTTTGGACCGGCGGCATCGTCGGCATTGATGGCGCGGGAAAACATGGCGTGGGCTGAAGAAAGCTGACGCGCTGAAAAGCCTTCGCCTGGTACAACGAACGCGCGGCCATCGAGTCCGCGCGTTTTTTCTTGTGCGACTTCCTGCCCCTCACGCTGAAAATGCGATGTGCACGGCAAGTCCCTTCCCGCCAGGACCATCGTCCATGCGAATTTGCGCACGATGCGCCCGCACGATCTCCCGCACGATGGCAAGACCCAGTCCACTGCCCTCCTCGGCAGACGCTCTGAAGAAAGGCTCGAATACACGGTCGCGAACATCGGCTGGAATGCCCGGGCCATCGTCGGTCACGAGCAGCAGGATCGACTTTTCACGCCGCTCGATCAGAAGCGACACGTGTCCTGATGGCGGCGTGTATCGAATGGCGTTATCGATGAGATTGAAAACCAGCACGGACAGCAGGCGCGCATTGCCCAGCAGGAACGTGTTGTCGGCGAGCTGCGCCGAGAGCTCGATCTCGCGACGCTCCGCAAGCAGCGCCAAATCTTCGATGACCGTCGTCGCGACCTCGCGCAGATCGACTCGTTCACCTTCGAAATGACTGTAGTCTGCGGTCTCGGCCTGCGCCAGCAGAAGCAACTGGTTGGTCAACGAAACCAGTGCGCCGTTGCTCTTGTGCATGGCCGACAAGGTCTCCTTGACCGTCGCAAGATCGTCATGCCGGCGCGCATATTGCAACTGTGCGCCGAGCAGCGTCAGCGGCGTTCGCAACTGATGTGCGGCATGGGAAATGAAACGGCGCTGCATGGCCGTCTGACGCTCGATGCGCGCAATGCATTGATTGATGGCATCGACGATAGGCCGCAATTCACTTTGCAGATGCGCCGAACGCAAGGGGACGAGCTCGCTCGGCGCGCGATCGCGCACGTCCTTGGTCAAGGCCATCAAATGCCTTAATTCGAAGGTCAGGCCCACACACACCAGCACGACGGCAATCCCGATGATCTCCGCGAAATGCAGCAATTGCGGCCGCCACAGGTCGGCCGCGAGCGCGTCGCGTTCCAGCTCGGTCCTGCCGACCGACACCAGGATGCGCTTGCTCTCGCCCGAGTCATACATGGGGCGAATGATCGATACCGCGCGCACCGGCTGGCCATCGACTTGCGTGTCGTACCATCCCGGCGACGTGGCCGGCTCGACTTGCTCGAGATCGGACGTTCCCGCAATCGGAGGACCGTCGATGACCCTGATACGAAAAAACACGCGGTCGCCATAGGGCGAACTCAGGATTTCGATGGCGCTCGGCGAGATGTCGGCGTGCAGGTCGCTGTCATCCCATTTGACATCGCCTGCCATGACGCGGGCGGACGCAAGGAGCGCGTTGTCCTGAATCAGGCTCGCCGTTTTCTGCGCGCTTTCACGCGCCATGAACCCGGCCGCGAACACGTACACCGTGAGCGGCAACAGCAGCCACAGCAGCAAGCGCAAACGCAGGCTATTCGTCATCGTCGCCGGCTTGCAAGAGGTAACCCAGGCCTCTCAGGGTGATGATCGTCGCGGTGCTTTTTTCGAGCTTCTTGCGCAGCCTTGACACGTAGATTTCAATCGCGTCTTCGCTGGTATGAGTGGTCGAACTGCCGAGGGAGTCCGCCAGCATCGGTTTCGATACCGTCTTCCTGGCCTTGAGGATCAATGTTTCGAGGACGGCGTGTTCGCGTGGCGTCAGGTTCAGCGTCTCGCCGGAAACCGAAAATTGCCGCCGGTCGATATCGTAGGAAAGATCGCCGCAACGCACGCTGTTCGAGCGCGACGGCAGTTGGCGCCGCACCAGCACCTTGACGCGCGCAACCAGCTCGCGTGCATCGAATGGCTTGACCACGTAGTCGTCCGCGCCGGCGCTCAGGCAGATCACTTTTTCATCGACGGAACCGCTTGCCGTGAGGATCAGCACAGGCGTGTCGTCGCCGCGTTCGCGCAAGCGCCGCAACACGCCTTTGCCCGACAGGTTCGGCAGGTTCAGATCCAGCAGCACGACGTCGTAGCGCGTGGTGCGCAGGAACCGGTCTGCGGCATCGCCGTCGCTCACGCGATCGAGCACGAAACCATCGTCTTCCAGGATTTTAGCGAGCCAGTGAGCGAGTTGCTCGTTGTCCTCGACCAGCAGTAGCTTCATTACGGTCACCGCGTTATTCGTGAATTTTTGCCCCGAGGCGCGGCATGCGCCTCCAGGGGAAAAAACACATTACGCGAGTTTATATTGCCTGCGCGCCTGCGCCGTCCGGTAGAGCACCAACGTCGCCACCAGCCCGCAAGCCGCCGCGAGCCCCATCCAGATGCCGGGCGCGGCCTTGTTCCCCGTCACGTGAATCAGGTAGGTGGAGATCGCCGGCGTGAATCCGCCAACCGTCGATGCAAGGCTGTATGCAATCGAGAACCCCGTGGTCCTGACTTCGGCCGGCATGATCTCGGTCAGCGCCACGATCATCGCGCCGTTGTACCAGGCGTAAAGAAACGACAGCCACAACTCGACCCCGAGCAAGCGTCCGAACGAAGGTTCGGCGACCAGCCACTGCACCGCCGGATAAGCCGTCAGAACCGCGAGGACAGTAAAGGTCAGCAACACCGGACGCCGTCCGATTCGATCCGACACAGCGCCGGAGATCGGCAACCATAAAAAGTTCGACAAACCCACACACACTGTCACGAGCAGCGCGTCGCGCGACGACAGCTTGAGCACTTCTTTGCCGAACGTCGGCGTGTAAGCGGCGATCATGTAGAACGAGACGGTCGTCATGATCACGAGACCCATGCCCGCGAGCACCAGGCCGCGATGCTGCACCATCGACTTCATGATTTCGCTGATCGCCGGATGATGCTTGCGGGCGATGAACTCATCGGTTTCCTTCAGCGACCGGCGGATATACACAACGAATGGAACGATCAGGCAACCGATCAGGAACGGCACGCGCCATCCCCATGTGCTCATGTGTTCGGCCGAGACCACCTGATTCAGGATCACGCCGAGCAACGCCGCGACCACCACCGCGACTTGCTGGCTGGCCGACTGCCACGCGCAGAAAAAGCCCTTGTTCCCTTTCGTCGCGATCTCGGACAGATACACCGATACCCCGCCCAGTTCCACGCCCGCCGAGAACCCTTGGAGCAAGCGCCCCGTGAGCACGAGAACCGGCGCCAGCATGCCGATGGTGGCATACCCGGGCACGAAGGCAACGCAGGCCGTACCTATCGCCATGAGGGTCAGCGTGAGGATCAAGCCCTTGCGGCGACCGTGATGATCGATATACGCGCCGAGCACGATGGCGCCGATCGGCCGCATCAGGAAACCGGCGCCGAACACCGAAAGCGCGAGCATCAATGATGCAAATTCGCTGCCGCCCGGGAAGTAGGTTCTGGCGATGGCCGAGGCGTAATACCCGTAGACCGTGAAGTCGTACATTTCGAGAAAGTTACCGCTGACGACGCGGAAAACCGCCTTGGCTTTCGACTCGCCGGCAGACATTGCGTGTGAGGACATGGAGGAGCCTTCTTTAGGGATGCATCGCGCCGAGCTACGTAGCGCCGATAAAAAATGTCAAACGCGTGCGGCTATCCGATCATCACTACGGACTTGCCAAGCTGGCGTCGTTCTTCCAGTTGCGCATGCGCCTCTTCGACGTTGTCGAGCGTATAGCGGCCACTGATGCCGATCGTGAGGGAACCATCGGCAAGCGCCGCAAAGACGTCGCTCGCGCGGCGCTGGACGGTTTCGGCATCGGCGAGATGATCGGCCAGCCGTGGACGCGTCAGGAACAACGATCCGGCTTCGCCTAGCTCGATAGGATCGAGGTCCGTCAGCGACCCCGCCACCGACCCATAATTGACAACGAGACCGCGAACGCGCGTCGCACGAAAGCTGTCGCGCAGCGTGGTGCGGCCTACCGCGTCGTACACCACGTCCACGCCTTTGCCGTCCGTTGCTTCACGCACGCGATCGGCGAAGCGTCCGTTGTCGTAGAGCATCACGTGATCGGCGCCGTGCTTGCGCGCGACCTCGGCCTTGGACTCGCTGCTGGTTGTCGCGAAAACGGTCGCGCCGCGACGCTTCGCGAGCTGCACCAGCAACTGGCCGATACCACCCGATGCCGCATGGATCAGGCACGTGCTGCCTGCCTTGATCTGCCCCACATCGTCGATCAGATAATGCGCCGTCGACCCCTGGAAGATCGCGGCAGCGGCCAGATCGTAGGCAATGGAATCCGGGATATGCGCTAGACGCGAGGCGGGAACGATGGCGTATTCTGCGTATGCGCCCCACGAAATGCACCAGGCCACGCGGTCACCAAGATCGAGCGATGTAACGCCCGCACCCAGCTTCGCCACGTCGCCGGAGCCTTCCATGCCGAGCGTGCACGGAAGACGCACCGGATACGTCCGTGACGTCTTGTACTTGCCCTGCCGCGTATGAATGTCCATGAAATTGATGCCGGCGCACCTGACCTTCACGAGCACCTCGCCTTCTTTTGGTTGAGGTACTTCGATATCCTTACGAATAAGGACTTCGGGACCGCCGTACTGTTCAATACCTATCGCTTTCATCTTCGTCTCCGGGAATTACTTCGCGCTGAGCTTCACACGATCCACGAACTCATTGGTGTACGTCCTCGACAAGTCGATATGGCGCGGATCGAGCGTTGAATTGACGCGCGTGAGAACGTTGAGCACTGCAGCGGGCGACTCGTCGGGCATGCGTCCGTCTCGCGTAAAGGTTGGAATCGCGGTCTTGAGCGCGCTGATATAGAGCGCTTTGTCCTGTCCGTAGAAATCCGGCGGTAACCGGGCCGTGATGTCTTCTGCGCTATGCGACGCTATGAAAGCAAGCGAGCGCACCAGCGCACGCACGAGCTTTTGCGCCTGATCGCGATGCGTGTTGACCCACGAGCGCTGAGCGTAGAAGCACGAACCTGCGTAGGCGCCGCCGAGCGCGGACATGGTGCCTTCGACGCTGCGCATATCCACCAGCACGGTTGCGCGTCCGCTTGCCAGCAAGCGGCTGGCGCTGGGCTCTTCGACCATGCCCGCATCGATGCGTCCCTGCTCCATCGCCGCGATAAAACTGTCGTCCGATCCAACTGGCAATACGGAATAATCCTTCGGTGACAACCCGGCGCGCGCTGCGAGAAAACGTGTCAGGAAATAAGTGGACGATCCAAGTCCGGTCACGCCGAGCGTCGCGCCTTTTGCATCGGCCATGCTGCGAAATCCCGAAGCTGATCTCTTCGATACCAGCTCGACAAGTCCCGCGCTCTTGTTGAATACGACCAGCGCTTCGACTTCCTTGCCGCGGCTCTGCAGGTCGATGGTGTGATCGTAAAAACCCACCGCGCCCTGGATCGCGCCCGCCAGCAGTTCCGTCGCGGTATCGACGCCGGCCGGTTGCGAGATGATTTCGAAATCGAGGCCTTCGTCCTTGAAGTAGCCGAGTTGCGAGGCAAGAACCAGCGGCAGATAGACGATCTTGGAGGTGCCGCCCGCCATGAGCGTCAGCTTTTCCGCGTGCGTGGACGTCGCGGCGCAAAGCAGCGCAGCCATGCAAGCTGACGTGAACAGGCGGCGAAACAACATCATGCGAAGCGTCTCCTTCTTCAGTACCAAGCCGGTATCTTGTTCTAATGTGCGGCCAGTATAAGAAGTCCAAGCCTTCTGCCTGCTTTCTGACGGCCTCGAAAAATCTCGGCGTTTACCCTCGGAGCGACCCAGAAGTACAACGCGCCCTGACCCTTTCGGGAGAGAGCGCGCTTTTTTCCACGACGGAATGTCCAGTTACCAGGCAGCGATCACCGCACCGGCATACTTCCCTTCGATAAACTGCTTGACTGCCGCCGAGTGATACGCGGCAACCAGCTTCGCAACCCAAGGCTTGTCCTTGTCGGCGGCGCGAATGGCGATGATGTTCGAATAGGGGCCGTTCGGATCTTCAATCGCAATCGCGTCCTGCTTCGGCTTCAAACCGGCTTCCATCGCGAAGTTCGTGTTGATCGCGGCCGCGTCCACGTCGGCGAGCGAACGCGGGATCTGCGCGGCATCGAGTTCGACGATCTTCAGCTTCCTGGGATTCTCGACAATATCGAGCGGCGTTGCTTTCAGACCCGCATCGGCGCGCAATTTCAGCAGGCCGTTTTTCTGCAGCAGCAACAACGCGCGGCCGCCGTTGGTCGGATCGTTCGGCACCGCGATGCGCGCGCCTGCAGGCAACGCCGCCAGCGACTTGTACTTCTTCGAATAGATGCCCATCGGGAACGTGACGGTATCGGCGATCTTGATGATCTTGTAACCGCGGTCCTTCACTTGCGCGTCGAGATACGGCGCGTGCTGATAGCTGTTGGCATCGAGATCGCCCGAAGCCAGCGCGGCGTTCGGCTGCACGTAGTCCGCGAACTCCACGATCTTGATGTTCAAGCCGTTCTTCGCGGCGACTTGCTTGACCACTTCCATGACCTGCGCATGCGGGCCGCCGGTTACACCGACCTTGATGGTTTCGTCGGCCTGGGCGACATTGGTGAACAGTGCCGCTGCGCCGATCACGGCGGCCAGCTTGAAAATGAATCGACGTTGCATGACTAACCCCTGAGCTTTCTATAAAAATTTATTTATGACTGAGACGACGCACAAGCCAGTCGCCAAATGACTGCACCAGTTGCACGAACACGATCAGGATTACGACGACGGTCAGCATCACTTCCGGCAGGAAGCGCTGATAACCATAACGAATCCCGAGGTCGCCGAGACCGCCGCCACCAATCGCGCCGGCCATCGCCGAATAGCCGACCAGTGACACGAACGTGATGGTCAAACCCGCGACCACGCCCGGCAACGATTCCGGCAACAACACCTTGAACACGATCTGGCTCGTCGTGGCGCCCATGGCCTGTGCTGCTTCGATCAGGCCGCGATCGACTTCGCGCAGCGCGGTTTCAACGAGACGGGCAACGAACGGTGCAGCCGCGATGGTCAGCGGCACAACCGCCGCCATGGTGCCGATGGACGACCCCACCACCAGCCGCGTGAACGGAATCACCGCAACAAGCAGGATGATAAACGGTGTCGAACGCACTGCATTCACAACGCCGCCCATGACGCGATTCACGCCGAGATTGCGCAGCACGCCGTCGCGGTCAGTAAGGTAAAGCAGCACGCCGAGCGGCAAGCCCAGCGCTGCGCCGACCAGCCCGGAAATGCCCACCATCACGAGCGTTTCCCAGAATGACTGGACGAACATATCGAACATTTCACTCAACATGAGACATCTCCTCCACCACCACACCCTGTTCACGCAAGTATGCTATCGCCTCGGCGACGTTCACCGGCTCGCCGCCCGCGAGCACGGCCAGCGAACCGAACGCCTGGCCCTGGATCTCATCGATCTGCCCGTGCAGGATGTTGAAATCCAGCTCGAAGCGGCGGATGGTCTCGGAGAGGATCGGCTGATCCACGCCGGAGCCCGTGAACGCCAGGCGCAGCAAATGACCGCCGGTCTTCAGGCGCTCGGTTACACGCGCTTTCAACGCGGGCGGCAATTCGTGCGCGATGACATCGCCGATCAATGCACGTGTGACTTCGTGATGCGGCTGCATGAAGACTTCGACCACGTTGCCTTCTTCGACCACACGGCCGGCATCGAGCACGGCGACGCGATCGCAGACCTGCTTGATCACATCCATCTGGTGCGTGATCAGGACAATGGTGAGACCAAGTTCCTTGTTGATCTTGCGCAGCAGATCGAGAATCGAGCGGGTTGTTTCAGGGTCGAGCGCGGAAGTGGCTTCATCCGAGAGCAGCACCTTGGGCTTGCTCGCCAGCGCCCGGGCGATACCCACGCGCTGCTTCTGGCCGCCGCTGATCTGCGACGGATAGCGGTCCTTCTGTGTGGTCAGGCCGACCAGATCCAGCAACGGCAGCACGGTCGCCTCGATCTCGACGCGCTTCATGCCGGCCAGTTCGAGCGGCAGCGCGACGTTATCGAACACGGTCCGCGACGACAGCAAGTTGAAGTGCTGGAAAATCATGCCGATGTCGCGGCGAGCCGTGCGCAACTGCGCGGCCGAAAGCGTAGTGAGGTCGTGACCGTCCACGATCACGCTGCCTTCGCTAGGCCGCGTCAGCAGGTTGATGGTGCGTACGAGCGTACTTTTACCGGCGCCGCTGCGCCCGATGATGCCGAACACTTCGCCCGGCGGTATCGTCAGATTGACGTTATGCAACGCTTCGATCCAGCCTCGTGGGCCCGCGAAACGCTGCGACAGATTGCGAATTTCGATCATGTAAACGAAAAAAAGCGACGAACTCCCCGTTGAGCAACATCGCTCGGGCAAGCCGGCCGCCGTTCATCCCTGGTTCTGGAGAGGCGAAAGTTTAACGTAACCTGCGCCGACGCCTTAATAATCAATTGCGAAGGGCTAATTACTTAAGCATATGAGCGCCTTGCGGCGCGGCTTTCCGGGCGAGAAATGTGCGCCGAAATACGTAAAACGGATATCGATTCAAGCAAAGCTCGGTTCCATCAGCGAAAATCGGTCGTTAAAATGTTTTAATAATCTGCTGCGTTCGTATGCACAGGCGCAGTCCCGCCGCACTACTGGGAGTATTTCGTTGAAGAGCTTCGAATTTCGCCGCCCGCTCGTGGTTGGCATTGGCGGCACGACCCGCGCGGCTTCATCGACCGAACGCGCCCTTCGCGTTGCCTTGAACGGCGCCGAAGCCGAGGGCGCGCGCACGCGCCTCTTCGGCGGCACGTTCCTGCATAGCCTTCCTCACTATGCGCCCGAACACAAGGAACGCACCGAAGCGCAGATTGAACTGATCGAAGCCGTGCGCGAAGCGGACGCGGTGATCATCGGGACGCCGGGATACCACGGCGGCGTCTCGGGACTCGTCAAGAACGCGCTGGACACGCTGGAAGAACTGCGCGACGACAGACGCCCCTATCTCGACGGCCGGGCGGTCGGCTGCGTGGTGACGGCTTATGGATGGCAAGGCGGCGGCGCAGTGCTGACGTCGCTGCGTTCAATCGTGCATGCGCTGCGTGGCTGGCCGACGCCGTATGGCGCGGCCGTCAATTCGCTGGAAACGCGGTTCGAAACCATCGATACCTGCTCCGATCCGAAAGTCGCCGATCAGCTCGCAACCGTCGGCCGGCAAGCTGCGCAGTTCGCGCTGGCGTTCAATGCGCGCGAGGCTATTGCGGAACTTGATACTGCGCGTTGATTTTTTGGTTTGCCTGTAGCAATTCAACGCCGAATACTTTCTCGAGACTCTGGATGCGGCGTGTGACCGCTGGCTGAGTTGTGTCGAGCAGTCGAAAAAGCGTGTGCGACTGGCAGCGCACGACCGCAGCAACTGCCTCGATGCCATCTGACTTCAATAAAACCGTTCCGCTCAGGGCACATGAATGTCTGATCATTATTGAAGTTGCACACCGTTTGCGTCAGTCCTTGAACGGCAACTCCGGGGTGAATACGAAAGAATCCACCACATACCCCATATGGAAATAGCCGCTGCATGCACATGAGGCAATGCGTTCAAGGTGATACGGCTCACGCGCGGTTTCCCTGGCCTGACTTGCAGCAGCCAATCGCCGTGCATGCCACTTGCGCAGCACGTCGCTGCCCCAGCTCCTGAAAAGGGCTTTCTGTTCTGACATCGCAGTTCTCCTTGAACGCTGGCCGGCGCGGGGCAACGGGCCACCGCTTTTATAAGGTAGGCGAAACTTAATCGCGCGGATACCATCTTTTATTCATTTCCATATCTGCCGATCATTCGGTAGCCACGACCGCAAACCCGCGCAAGACCTACGCCACATTTGCTTCTTTCCTATTCCCCTTGGGAGCGGCTTTGCTTCTGCCAATTGCTTGGTTCCGTTGGCAGGCGCAGCTGGCTAATCTGGGCACATGCGTTCCATTGCATCGAGTACCGGAGGTCAAACAGACATGCATTACAAGGGTTATGAAGTCGCTCCCGCCGCACAGCCGCTGCCCAGCGGATTGTTCGCCGCCAACCTCGTCATTCAGGACGAAGCGTCGCTGCAAAAACGCGCCTACGTATTCGATGCCCTCGACTACTTCTTCGAATCCGATCTTGCCGTGGCCTACGCGGCGCGCTGGGCGCGCATGTGGATCGATAACCGGCGCCTGCCGCGGGCGTGAAGCAGGTTCTGAAGCATCCTTTCGAATTTGCATAACCACATGAAAACAGATTCGTTCCAACACCGCGCAAGTCGTGAGACGATGCGGCCCTGCTAACCAGAAAGAGTTTCAATATGCATCGTAGAACTATCATTGCAAGCGTCGCGTTCGCCGCGCTTGGCGCCGTATTCGGCACCGCCCACGCTGAAGATGCGCCGCTGCGCATCGGCACCATGAGCGGCCCCGACGCGCAGATCTGGACCGAAGTATCGAAGGTTGCGGCACGCGAAGGCCTAAAGATCAAGGTGATCGAATTCAACGATTACATCCAGCCCAATGCAGCACTCGATGCGGGCGACCTGGACGCCAACGGCTTTCAGCACCAGCCGTTCCTCGACAGCCAGGTCAAGCAGCGCGGCTACAAGATCGTCAACGTGGGCCTGACGTACGTGGCGCCCATGGGTTTCTACTCGAAGAAGATCAAGTCACTGAAGGATTTGCCGCAAGGCGCGAAGGTCGGCATTCAGAACGACCCGTCCAATGGCAATCGCGCACTGTTGCTGCTGCAAAAGAATGGCGTGATCAAGTTGAAGGCGGGCGTGGGCAAGGACGGCGTGAACGCAACGCCGCTCGACGTAGTTGAAAATCCGAAGGGCATCAAACTGGTCGAACTCGATTCGGCTCAGTTGCCGCGCTCGCTGGATGACCTCACCGCTGCGTCCATCAACACGGACTACGCCGTGAAGGCCGGGTTGTCGCCGACCAGGGATGCGATCGCCATTGAAGATCTGAAGGGCCCGTATGCCAACCTGATCGCCGTGCGCGAGAAGGATCGCAATGCGCCCTGGGTCAAGAAGCTGGTGTCGGCGTATGAGTCGCCGGATGTGAAGAACTATATCGACACGCAGTTCAAAGGCTCGATCATTCCGGCGTTCTAGTCAAAGCTGGCGCTGAATAAAAAGGGGCGAACCTTGGTTCGCCCCTTTTGCATTTGGATCCTTTAGAGCCGAGCAATCGATACTTCGGTAGACTTCACGAATGCGATGACTTCACTGCCGACCTTCAATTCGAGTTCATCGACTGAACGAGTCGTGATCACTGACGTCACGATGCCGTGTGGCGTCTCTACATCCACCTCGGATACCACCGACCCGCGGATGATCTCCTTGATATGACCTTTGAACTGGTTGCGTACGTTGATTGCTGTGATGCCCATGTGATGCTCCCTGTTTGAGTGAGTCATGCCGGGGCCGGTCGACATCGGCAAAGTGTGATGATTACGGTGTCTAGCTGACCTGCGCGCCGTGCTTCAGCACCCGCGAAAGAACCTGCTCTTCCAGCTCCGCGAAGCCTTCTGCCGTGCGCGAACGAGGACGCGCGAGCGAGATGGCGGCATCGAAGGAAATCTTGCCCTCTTCGATCAGCACGATGCGCTCGCCCAATGCCACAGCCTCCTGCACATCGTGCGTAACCAGCAACGCAGTAAAGCCATGCTCGCGCCACAGACGCTCGATCAACGCGTGCATTTCAATGCGCGTCAAGGCGTCCAGCGCGCCAAGCGGTTCATCCAGCAACAGCAGGTCCGGCCGATGCACCAGCGCGCGAGCAAGCGCCACACGCTGGCGCTGACCGCCCGAAAGTTGCGCAGGCCAGTCGCCTTCACGCGCGCTTAAACCGACTTCGGCCAGCGTCGCGCGTGCGTCCTCACGCGACGATTTCGGCAAGCCGAGCATCACGTTTTGCAGCACGCTTTTCCACGGCAGCAGGCGCGCGTCCTGGAACATGATGCGGGTCTGCAATTCGCTCGCACCCTCTGCCGCGTTACGGCTCACCACGCCGCCGGTCGCTTTCTCGAGCCCGGCGATAAGGCGCAGCAGCGTGGACTTGCCGCAGCCGCTGCGTCCGACTATCGATACAAAGCTGCCACGCTCGATAGCAAAATCAAAATTGGAGAGAACTTTGCGCGCGCCGAAATGTTTGTCGACGCCCTGAAGCGCGACGGCCATGTCCGCAGGATTCGGACGCGGCGAAGGCGACGGCGGTGTGCGTTCACGCGTGATGACGCGCGGTTCGAACGCAACGCTATCCGATGACAGCGATGAAAGAACTGATGTCACGATTTTGCTCCCTTCTGATACGCAGGATGCCAGCGCAGCGTGGCGCGCTCGATGGATTTGGCGAGCATGTCGGCAAGCTTGCCGAGCAGCGCGTAGAGCAGGATGCCGACCACCACCACGTCCGTCTGCAGGAACTCGCGGGCGTTCATCGTCATATAGCCGATACCCGATTGCGCCGAGATGGTTTCCGCCACGATCAGCATCACCCACATGAGGCCGAACGCAAAACGCACGCCGACGAGAATGGACGGCAACGCCCCCGGTAATATCACGTCGCGATACAACGCGAAACCTGTAAGCCCGTAGCTGCGCGCCATTTCGATCAGGTCGGCATCGACGGAACGAATACCGTGATACGTATTCGTGTAGACCGGAAAGAACACGCCTAGCGCAACCAGAAACAGCTTGGCTTCCTCGCCAATGCCGAACCACAGGATCACCAGCGGAATCATTGCAAGCGCGGGGATGTTGCGGATCATCTGCACGGTCGAGTCGAGCGCAACCTCAGCCGGTTTGAAGAGACCTGTCCCCAGTCCGAGCACGAAACCAATACCGCCGCCGATCGCAAAACCGGTCAATGCACGCCATGCGCTGACCTTCACGTTCGCCCACATGTCGCCCGACTGGATCAGCTCCCACGCGGCCCTAACGACTGCCAGCGGCTCGGGCAAGACACGCGACGACAAGCCGCCGGTTCGCGCTGCAAGCTCCCATGCAACCAGGATCAGGAGAGGCACGAGCCAGGGCGCTGCCTGCATGCCTGCGCGTCGAAGAAATGATCCGTTCATTGTGATTCCCCGATTCAGCTCTGCGATGCACGCGGCAAATACGACGTGCCCACGATTTCGCCAAAGGGTCCCGACAATGGGCCCGACGCGGGCTCTTTCTGCTCGCGCGGCAACAGCGGGAACACGAGTTCTGCAAAGCGATACGACTCCTCCAGATGCGGATAGCCGGACAAGATGAACGTATCGATACCCAGCGCCGCGTATTCTTTCATCAGGCCCGCAACCTGCTCCGGATTGCCGACGAGCGCCGTGCCCGCGCCACCGCGCACGAGTCCGACGCCGGCCCACAAGTGCGGATAGACTTCGAGCTTGTCGCGCTGGCCGCCATGCAACGCAGCCATGCGACGCTGGCCTTCGGAATCCATCTTTGCAAACGATGCCTGCGCGCGCTGGATGGTTTCATCGTCGAGCTTGCTGATGAGCTTGTCCGCGTCCGCCCACGCTTCTTGTTCCGTCTCGCGCACGATCACATGCAGGCGAATGCCGAACTTGATCTTGCGGCCTTTGTCGGCTGCGCGGCGGCGAATATCGTTGATCTTCTTTTCGACTTCGGCCGGCGGTTCGCCCCACGTCAGGTACGTGTCGATATGATCGGCCGCAATCTCGTGCGCGGCAGGCGACGAGCCGCCGAACCACAGCGGCGGGTGCGCTTTCTGCACCGGCGGATAAAGCACCTTGCCGCCCTTCGACGACAAATGCTTGCCTTCGTAATCGATTGAACCGCCTTCATGCGACGACTCGAGCAAACCGCGCCAGATGCTCAGGAATTCGTCCGTGACTTCATAGCGCGTGTCGTGGTCGTTGAACACGCCGTCGCCGGCCAGCTCGACCGGATCGCCGCCCGTCACCACGTTGATCAGCAACCGTCCATGCGACAGCCGATCGAACGTCGACGCCATGCGTGCCGACAGCCCAGGCGAACTCAGGCCCGGGCGGATCGCCACCAGAAATTTGAGGCGCTTGGTCGCGGGAATCAGGCTCGACGCCACGACCCATGCGTCTTCGCATGAGCGGCCCGTGGGCAGCAGGACGCCCTCGTAGCCGAGCGTGTCGGCGGCTACCGCGATCTGGCGGAAGTAGTCATAGTCCGCGGCGCGAGCGCCTTGCGTCGTACCGAGATAACGGCTGTCGCCGTGCGTCGGAATGAACCAGAAAACATTCATAGTCGTGCTCCTGCCTTGCGAGTTGAGTCGAGCTTCAGCGCCCGTTCCGATAAATCATCTTATCGACGCACACTTTTCCCATGAACGATTTATTTGAGCTAAGGTTCTCGCCAATTCTGCTTATGCGTCTCAAGTGATGCCGCAGCGATGGGTTGCCTGGCGACGGACGCGAACTGAATGGCACGTTCACTTGAAGCGAAACCGCCGGCGGATGCGGGCGGTTTCGGTTTCTGGAAACTCGCATTGACGATCAGTGATGCGCTAAGGCTGCTTGGCGGTATCCCCACCGGCGACCGTATTGGCCGAAGTCGCGGTATTCGCTGCAACGGCCTTGCGCGATGCAAAGTCCCAGACGAGTGCGCTCATGGTATCGACGGGTTTCGGCAAGAGCTTCGCCTGATAGAAGCTGTCGGATATAGCTTGCTGCTCGCCGAAGTTCTTCGCGACCACTGCGCGGACCGCATAGGTACGTCGCGAGTTGGCGCGTTCGACCGTCGCCTGATCGAGTCCCCACACCGGCGAGAGGATCTTCGCTGCGTCTTGCGGATGCGCCTTCGTCCAGACACCGGCCTCGACCAGTTGCTTGAAGACGATATTGACGATCTGCGGATACTTCTGCGCGAATGGCGCCGATGCCAGGTAATAGCGCTGATAAGACGCGAGGCCATCGCCACGCATCAAAATGCGTGCGCCCGCATCGAGTTCCACCGAAGCCACATACGGGTCCCATGCAAACCATGCGTCCACGTCGTTGCGCTCGAAAGCGGCACGTGCATCGGCGGGCGCGAGGTAACTGATCTTGACGTCGGCAGGGGTCAGCTTTGCCCGTGAGAGCGCGGACAGCAGCAGATAGTGAACGCCGGCTGCCTTGGTGACGGCGATGCGTTTGCCTTTCAGGTCGGCGAGCGAATGAATGGGTGCATCGCGATGAACGATCACTGCCTGCGCCGAGGGCGACGGCGTTTCCTGCGCGACATAGACGAAGTTGGCATTTGCAGCTTGCGCGAAGACTGGAACCGTGTCGGCGACGTCGGCGCTGTAGTCCACAGCGTCTGCATTAAGCGCTTCCGTCAGCGGCAACCCGCTTGCAAACTCGCTCCACTCTATGCGCACATTCAGCGGCGCGACCGCCTTTTCGAGGGTCCCGCGCGCCTTGAGGATTGCGATCAGCGTGGAGGATTTCTGGTAGCCGATCCGCAGTTTTACCGGCGTTCCCGACGGCGTTTGCGCAACCGCGTTGATGGCAGTGGAAGCCAGTAACGCCATCGCAGAACAGGCGACAAGGCGATGAAGGATTTTCATGGAAATGGAAGCGGAGCAAGGGAGAGAAGCCAGCCAACCATGTTAGCAACGCACCCGCGCGCGCTTAAACGATCATTCCTGATATCGATTGCATTGAAAGTGCTGATGGGACGAGTCAAGCGCACCCGCTTTGGCGCCGCTTGAAATCAGCAGCGTTACCCCGCATCTGAAGGTCCATTTATCCGGAGCACGATCATGGGAAGCCGTCCCCAATTTATCGATGATCTCTCGCGCGGCACCGCCGAGGCCGCCGCCCTCTCGACTCCCCTTGGCGACGAAGCGCTGCTCGACGCCTACTCGCGCACGGTCATCGGCGCGCTGGGGCGCGTGCAGCAAGCAGTGGCATTCATCTCGGTCGAACGGCGCATGCCCGGGAGCGCCAACGCACGCAACCCGCGCGGCTCACAGGGTGGAACGGGTTCAGGCTTTATTTTCACGCCCGACGGTTATCTGCTGACGAATAGCCATGTCGTGCACGGCGCCACGCAGATTCGCGTCACGCTCGCCGACGGCGGAACGTTCGATGCCGACCTCGTCGGCGACGATCCCGACAGCGACCTCGCCGTGCTGCGCATCGGTTCTGCCGAAGCATTGCCGCACGTGGAACTCGGCGAATCGGGCAAGCTCCGCGTCGGGCAAATCGCGATTGCCGTGGGCAACCCGCTCGGCCTCGCGCAGACGGTGACGACCGGCGTTGTCTCGGCGCTCGGACGTTCCTTGCGATCCAACTCCGGACGCATGATCTACGACGTGATCCAGACCGATGCAGCGCTGAATCCCGGCAATTCGGGCGGCCCGCTGATCAACTCGGCCGGTCAGGTGATCGGCGTGAATACGGCGATCATTGCGGGCGCGCAGGCAATCTCGTTCGCCACGGCAATCGATACCGCCAAGTGGGTCATCATGCAGCTCTTCGCGCACGGACGCGTACGGCGCGCGTATATCGGCGTGGCGGGTACGACGTCGCCCATCTCTCGGCGCGTGCAACGCTATTTCGAATTGCCGTCGGCGAGCGGCGTGCACGTGATGGAAGTCGTGAAGGCGAGTCCTGCCGCCATAGGGGGATTGCGCACCGGCGACAGGATCGTTGCTATCGACACGCTGCCTGTGGACAGCGTCGACAGCTTGCAGCGGACGCTGGATGCAACGCGGATCGACCGCGTGGTGAATGTCACTGTGCTGCGCGGCACGCAGAAGCTCGAACTGGAGGTGACGCCGGTCGAACAGGCGGCGTGATCTATTGGTGTGAGGCCGCGCTCAACGAGGTCCCCTCGCGCGGCCTCTTGCCATGCTCGAAAACACGCCATCGCGCTTGATCAAGCCGTGGAACATGGCAGCACCCAGATGCGCGAGGAAGGTCGCGAACAACAGGAGCGCCAAGACCGTGTGCGCGGAACGCAAGAACGCATAGAGACGCACGCCCTGCGGCGCGATCGGCGGCAGATAAACCGGTCCGAACAGGTGAATCGGAAACCCTCCGGCTGACAGCATCGACCAGCCGACCAGCGGCATTGCGAACAGCAATGCATAAAAGACCCAGTGCGAAAGATGGGCAATATGCTGCTGCCAATGTGGCACGTCATTGGGCAAAGGCGGCGTGCGATGTGTCAATCGAACGATGAACCGCAGGATCACAAGCACGAGAATCGCAATGCCAAGCGGCTTATGGATTGCCAGCAGCGTCTGATGCCACGATGACAACGTGGCGACCATCCCCACGCCGATAAACAACATCGCTATCACGAGCGGCGCCATCAGCCAGTGCAGGAACCGGGCGGCGGGGCTGAAATGTCTATGTGCGACGCTCATTGAATGTTCCGTGTCGATGCTTGAGCGGATGCCGGGCCATGCGCTTCCTCACGCGTGCGGCGATTATAAGAGACGGCATAAGCCGACGAGCGCACGGCCGACAGCGGACTGTCGGACGGCTGGAGACCGGCGGAAAGGATGGTCGGATGGTGATTGATATCGCGGCAGTCGCCATGGGCCTATGGTGTCTCGCGCTCGATCACCAGCATGCCTGCATCGATATGCGGCCGGACGTCGGGCCGAGCTTGCGTTGCGTCGTTGGTCGCGTCACCCGGCCTGGCGACGGTCAATACCGGATGCCAGCGCAACAATGCGCCGGCACCTTCGGAAGCGTTTTATTGCGTGGAGGTCTGCGGCTTTACATCGCCCATCTGGGTCAGTTGAGAATAGACGTCGTGCGAAAGCTCGAGCAATACCTTCCGGTCGATCGCGCCTGATACCGCATAACCGAAGTCGCCATCGATCCAGTAGAACACGTTCACCGAGCCGTCCTGGTAAAGCTTGAACGCAGTCGTATCCGAACTGATCTTCCTGTGCGAGATGCACAGCGTGATGCGTTCGCCCTTTGCGTCGTGGTACATGAACTGCGCGACCGGACCATCGTCGCCGGGCAAAAGACGCCCGCCCATCAGTTCGAAGCCGACGCGCGTCAGGATCGGCGGACGCACATCCGTACCAAGCCGCTTCGATACCCACGTCACCAGTTCCTGCTCGCGATCCGCGCCGACTTCGACCGGCCGCATCACTTCGGGTGCATACATCACGTGCGCAACGGCGGATTGACGCGCGAACTGCTCACCCGGCGTAAAGCTCGCGCGCTCCACGTGAACGCCACCACCGCTGCCGGGCATCAGCGCACGGCCTCCGACGTTGCCCATCATGCCGCCCACGCCAATGCCCACGCCTATGACAAGCGCCGCCGCCATGCCGGCGAATTGCGGCCAGTTGGCGGCATCGCGCCAGCGTTTGCGTTCGGGCGGCAACAGCCGTTGCGGCACGGACTCGCTCAACACGCGGTCATAGCGGTCATGGAACATGCTGTTCAGCGAGAAGTAATCGCTGATCTTGGTGGCGAGCGCTTCGTCGTGTTCCAGCAGCCGATCGATTTCCTCGCGACGGTGCTCCGCCAGCGACCCGTCCACATATGCGTGGATTTCGTCTTCGGTAATCGGTGTTTGTTGTTCGCTCATCGCACCACCTGTAATTTTGCGCCGGGTTGGGCGCCTGCCATCAGTGCGCGCAATCTCTCACGCCCGCGCGATAAACGCGACATGACGGTCCCGATCGGGATTTCCAGCGCTTGCGCAACATCCGCATAGCTCATCTCTTCCAGTCCCACGAGCAGCACGACCTGACGCTGATCGAGCGGCAAGCGCTGCAATGCAAAGTCCAGATCGCGCATTTCGAGCGACTGCGTCTGCGTGCCGGCGACCGCGAATTCACGCTCGTTTATGTTCTCGTCATCGACTGAGACATGCACCGCTTTTACCCCGGCGCGACGGGCCTGATTCGCGAACACGTTATGCATGATCGTGAAAAGCCACGCGCGCATGTCCGTGCCGGTCTGGAACTTCTCCGTATGGCGGAGCGCGCGTTCAAGCGTGTCCTGTACCAGATCGTCGGCGAGATCGCGATTGTTGATCAGCGCCCGCGCGTAGCGGCGTAATCGCGGCACATGTTCCATTAACTCGTCACGGACGCCCATGGGCCTTCCTCATTTTGTAAGCTTATGCGGACGCTGGACCTGAAACGCCGCTGCGAATAACGGGCTAACACCGCGGGTTGCGGGTTATTCCCGTCATCCGGCTTTTTTATGCGTTGAGTTCAATTGCCCGTCATCAGATCCGCAGCGCGCATCAGCCCGCGCGTGTTTGCACGACCCGCCAGCACGTAGCGCCTGCCGCCCGCAGTCCATGCCAGCAAACGCGTCTCGCCTACCCGATTTGCTTTCCACTGCGGTTGCGGTTTTGCCATGATGCCGGGCGCGATCAGCATGACAGCGGCCTCGCCCATCGCGTTCCGATACACATATTCGGTTGCCGATGCCAACGGGCCCACCGGCATTTCGCGTCTCGCAGTCGGGTGAAAGCCTACGACGTACAAGTTCGGCGCATCCGCCAAAGCCTTCGCCGAGCTTACATAACCGCTCGCGCCGGTCGCCATGTCCTGCACCGCGACCGCCTGTTCGAGCGCCATGATCGATGCATTATCGAGCGCAGAATCGGAGATGTCGAACGCGAATAGTCCGCCCGCTACCAGCACCAGCGCAGCGAAGGCGGCTATCAAATACGCGCTGATACGGCGCTTCGATACGCGCGGTGCGGATCTGGGCAGCGACGCTTCGTCCGTGGGTTCATGAAAGGCGCTCTGCATTTGCTGGTTGATCCGCCCATAGAACGCGACCCGCTGCGCCTCGTCGGGACGGTCTTTCAAATAGCTTTGAACGCTGGCAGCGCGCACCGGATCGAGCATGCCGTCGGCGTAAGCCTGGACGTCGGACTCTGAGAGCCGGGGTTCCGAAGGTGGTTTTACTATGGACATGATCGATTCGAGTTGCTGTCGGTATGGAGGCGAACACCGTTTCATGCGCTTTATTCCGTCTGCACATTGTTTCAGGTTTCGCGCCAAAACAGCCGCCTAACTGAAAACAAAAGCGTCCCTGACCGCGTAAACACCATCCATTGCAGCTTATTCCACTCGTATTCAATTTTTTTTCCGGCAAAAAATAATCCGCTTTATCGGGAATATCCCTGCCCCTTCCGGGGTTCTCTCCAGTACACACCGCACGAAACACATCTACTGGAGAAAAACATGAAAGCCCTCGCCATCACCCTCGTAGCTATCGCGACAATCGCTTCAGCCAATGCATTTGCGCAAACCAAGACCCGCGCCGAGGTCTATCAGGAACTGATCCAGGCACAGAAAGACGGCCGCGACTTCGTGACGGATACCTCGTACCCCGATGTCAATCCGATCTTCGCGCACCAGCTAGAACAACAGCAGACGCGTCTTGCTCAAGAGCAATCGAACACCACAGTGGCAAGCACGCCCCCGGTAAACGCAAGCGAAGCAAACTGAAAGTCCCGCAACGAAGTACCACGCAACATCCGTAGCAACCTGGCAAATACATCGGATCACTAATTATTTATTGAGGTCATCATGAACAAATTCCTTATCTCCGCATTGGTTCTTTCATCGGCATTGGCTGCACCGGCTTTCGCGTTTGCCCAGAGCAACGCTCCAGTGACGCGCGCAGAGGTCAAGGCCGAACTCGTTCAGCTCGAAAAGGCCGGCTACAGCCCCGGCGGCGAAAACGTCAATTACCCGCAGGATATCCAGGCCGCCGAACAGAAAGTCTGGTCGCAACAAGGGGCGGCGGCAACGTCGTATGGATCGTCCACCGGCAGCATGTCGGCATCGGGCGCACGCGCTGACCATGCGCCGGATCAAGCAACGCAATCGATCTACTTCGGCCATTGAGCGAATGAGCGGCCTCGCCTGTGCCACTCTGCATGAGCCGGTAAACTCCGGAGGCAAGCGCGACGACTTTCTTGCGTTGCGCACTTTCCTCTGGAGACATCCGCATGAAACAGGCGCTCCACCATCTGGGCGTGACCACGCGCACGCGCGGTCTGCACGAAATTACCCGCGACATTCGCAGCTGGATCGACCAGCAAGGCATCCAGACCGGGCTGCTGACAGTGTTCCTCAGACATACATCGGCGTCGCTGCTGATACAGGAAAATGCCGATCCCGACGTGCGCACCGACCTCGAACAATTCTTCGCGGACATTGCGCCGGAAGAGCCGGGCCGTTATGTACACGACGCGGAAGGCCCTGACGACATGCCCGCGCATCTAAGAACGGCGCTCACTCAAGTCCAGCTTTCCATACCGGTGAGCGCGGGCCGCATGGTTCTCGGCACGTGGCAGGGCATCTACCTGTTCGAACACCGCCGCGTTTCACATAGACGCGAGGTCGTGTTGCACCTTTTCGGCGAGTGATTTAATATACGCAGCGCGTATATAACCCCCGGGAGCGTCCGACATGCATCTGCAACAACAAACTCTGCTTCGGGACGCCATGCGGCGGCTCAACATGACGCGCGATGCCTTTGCAAACCGGATTGGCGTGGCGCGACGGGCACTGGATACATGGCTGCTTCCGGACGAATCCGCTGAATCGCGCGCCATGCCGGAGATCGCCAGCCGCTACGTCATGGAGATCCTGGAGCGAACGCCCACTGACGATGAGTATACGCAACGCGTACAGTCACCTTCCATTTTGCACGAGGGACGACCGCACCTGCTTTCCGTCGATCAGTTTTCGCGCGATTCCGTCGAAGCGCTGTTTCGGGTCGCGGACACCATGCAACCCATCGCGCGGCGTCAAAAAATCACGCGCGTCCTGGAAGGCGCAGTGCTCGCGAACCTGTTTTTCGAAGCCAGCACCCGCACACGTGTGAGTTTCGGCGCGGCGTTCTGCCGGCTGGGCGGTTCGGTATGCGACACGACGGGCTTCACGTTTTCATCGATGGCAAAAGGCGAGTCCATCTATGACACCAGCCGCGTGATCAGCGGCTACGCGGACGCGCTCGTCGTACGCCATCCCGAGAAGGGATCGGTGGCCGAGTTCGCACGCGCGACCAATGTTCCCGTCATCAACGCAGGCGACGGACCCGGCGAGCATCCTAGCCAGGCGCTGCTCGATCTCTACACGGTCCAGCGCGAGTTTTCACGCGTGGGGAAAATCGTCGATGGCTCGCATATCGCAATGGTCGGCGACCTCAAATACGGCCGTACCGTGCATTCGCTCGCGAAGCTTCTGGCGCTGTATCGCGGACTGAAATTTACGTTGATCTCGCCGGCATCGCTTGAAATGCCCACGTCCATCCTCGATCAGATCACGCGCGGCGATCATGTGGTCGAGCAGACGAGCGACCTGCACGCAGGTCTCAAAGGCGCGGACGTGGTGTATGCAACGCGCATTCAGAAAGAGCGCTTCGCCGATGAATCCATCGAAGGTTACACGCCTGATTTCCAGATCAATCAGGCCCTGGTCGAAAGCGTGTGCGGGCCTGACACGTTGATCATGCATCCGCTGCCGCGTGACGGCCGCCCCGGCGCCAACGATCTCAGCGTCGACCTCAACCACGATCCGAGGCTTGCGATCTTCCGTCAAACCGATAACGGCATCCCCGTGCGCATGGCGATTTTCGCGGTGTTGCTCGGCGTGGAAGGACAGGTCCAGCACTCGATGCGCGATGCTGCTTGGCGAGCACCCGCGTATATCGGTCCTGACGATGCGGTCTTCAACGGCATCGACTAAGCAATTTATACGGCGACGCCGGAAATCTTGACGCGTTGTTTACGCGCAAAAAGATACGCTGCAAGTCACCCCGAACAGAGGAGCTTGCAGCGTCATGAACCTTGTACTCGAAAGAATCGTTGGCCCGGCGAACAACAATAATTCGGCGGAACGCGAAGGCACTGCCGCGCCCTGTGTTTCGCGCGTTCATCTGTCGGCGGTACTGCGCAGCAAGCAGGATGAGGCGGCGCGTGAGCGCATTCGCCGCCTCTTTCATTCGCCGCTCGGCGTGTACGTGAGCCAGGCTTCGCGCGATCACGACGACCTCCGCCTTGTATTCGACGTCGCCATGGAAGACCTCGACTTCACCGTGCGCACCTTGCATCAGGTTCTGCCCGAGGCCGTGATCGAGGCTGTCCGGCCGCGCATATATACGCATAGGCGCGAGCACTGAGTCAGGCTCTACGCCAGCGAAAAGTCCACGGCAGCGCGGGCGTGAAGTGCAGTGGTATCGAGCAGAGGCACAGGGCTGTCCTCGGCTTTTACCAGCAGCATGATTTCCGTACATCCTAGTACGATTGCTTCGGCGCCGCGTGCTGCCAGCCCGTGAATGACATCGCGATAAAGCTTGCGGGATTCTTCCGTCACGATCCCGAGACACAACTCGCGGTAAATAATGTCGTGAACGATCGCCTGCCCGGTGGCATCAGGGACGATCGTCGCAATGCCGTGCCGTTCTTCGAGCCGGTCACGGAAAAAACTTTCGCGCATCGAAAATGCCGTGCCGATAAACCCGACTTTGCGAATGCCGCGCCGTTGCGCTTCAATACCCGTCGGGTCCACGATATGCAAAAACGGCACGGACACCGCAGCGCCAACCTGCTGCGCGACGAGATGCATGGTGTTCGTGCAAAGCACGATGCAATGCGCCCCGCCCGCTTCCAGATGGCGCGCGGCCTCGCTGAGCCGGATGCCTGCAATGTTCCATTGTCCGTCGCGTTGAAGGCGTTCAATAGGCGCGAAATTCACGCTATGGAGCAGCACTTGCGCCGAGTTTAGTCCGCCGAGCCGGGTGCGCACGTCCTGGTTGATCAGCCGATAATATTCAGTGGTCGATTCCCAACTCATCCCGCCGATCATGCCAATGGTTCGCATCGTCGTCATGCTGCTGCCCTGTCGTCCTGGTTTGTCGAACCGACATAGTGCAGCGAAGCGCGGTGCGCGGCTAGGGCAAAATTTCGAGACATATCGCGGGTTCAGGCTAGGGCGTGTTGCGAATCAGCAGGTCCAGATGAAAGCAGCGGAGAGCGCTACGAATGATGAGAAGCGTTCGGAGAGCTTGTCGTAGCGAGTAGCCATGCGGCGGAATTGTTTGATGCGACAAAAAACAGTTCGACCAGATTTCGAGAGGCATACAAATGTCCATCCAAAGGACGGTGTTCAAGACGATTCGTGCGACTGGGGTAACAGCTTGAATGCCTGCCGATTTTAGATGCTGCAGGATTGCGTTCGAATCGTAGGCTTTGTCGGCAGCCGGACTGTCGTACTGTCGTACTGTCGATGAAGACTTCTTCAAGGTCAGCGGTGCCTGCAAGCTTGGCGAGTACCGCATGCCATATTTGCGCCCGAGACCATCTTGCAAAACGTTGGTACACGCATTCCACGGTCTGAAATCAGGCGGGAAATCACTCCATGGGCTGCCAGTGCGTGCGATTCATAGCACGGCCTCAACAGACAGCCGATTAGCTCCTGCGGTCCGACCAGGATCGGTAGGCCTGCTTGGCAGCAAAGGGGCGATCCGCTCGTGTTGGTCATCGCTGAGCATCAGTCTTGCCATCCTGTTTTCCGCAAAAGACAGGATATAAACAACTTCCCTTACAAGTTAACAGCCCTCTCCCCGATGATTGTCCACACGCCCTAGTATCACTGGTATCACGTTGCCTCATTACTGGAATTGGGCGTTTCTAACACCGACCAGCGCCGTTTGCGTTTTACGATGACCGGCTTGGCTGTTTCACGTAGTTCGTACTTCACGGGGTGCTCGTGATTGGGATTAGTCGCTTCACCACAGTGCCTGTCTTCTTTTCGTTCGCCCTCCAGACCGTGAAGATCTGCTACGCGTTCGCTCATCTTAGTTGTGACCGGATCAAGCCTAACGCGCAGGTATCGGCGTCTGTATGGATGATTCACCATATCGAATTTTCTTAGAATTGGGCGATGGCCTGCATGCCGACCGTCACACGCGAGGTAGGGAATCCGCTGGGCTTGTAGAGCGGTGTTCCGACAAACAGGTCATACGAGAGGCCGACGACGCGTGCAGGCAGGCCACCTCGAATGCCGATCACCGCACCCGCCAGTTGTGTTCCTGCGAGAAATGCCGTATTCGGTCCGAACACGCGCCCGTAGTCGATCCCCGCATATAGCATTTGGCCTGTCTTGAACACCGGCCATTGCAGTTCGTTGCGCCAGAAAAATCCCCTTTCTGCCGCCAGCATCGTTTCACCGTCAAACCCGCGCACTGTGTAGCGACTGCCGATGCTCAAGTCATCGAGGTAGAACAGCGCGTCATTGGTGAACTGCGCGTGTAGCGTCGTGACATAGCGGATTGTTTGGTTGGCAATGGTGAGCGGCACGGACAGGTTCCCATCGAGCACGGCCATGTGAAAACGGTATGTTGGACCGCTGGGAAACGGATCATCTGTCGCGCCGAGGCCACCGATACCGTGACGATACGCAAGGGTTCCATCGAACTGCGATGTGCCAAAGTAGTGGCGGTCGGTCAGCCCCGCCTCGATGAACGTGTTGTTGCGGCGTTGCTGCGGTATGTCCGTGTCGTCGATGAAACTCTGACCAAAGCGCCTTGATAACTGAAACTCCATGCCGAATACATCGCTCTGACTGCGGCTTAAGACGCGGGCCAGCCTAAGCGCGGCGGTTTGCGAATTGCCGCTCGATACGAACGTCTGGTTCACGCCCGCGATCTGCTGATAGTAGGTGTTGGCGTTACCGGACAGCGTTGCCATCCAATAGCCCCATGGAACGGAATACGAACCGTTGAAACCATGCGAGCCGAGCGACTTGTTGCTGAACGACAAGTCTTGGTTCGCGCCGAGCGTGAACACGTCGTTCAACCCGAGCGGGTTATCGATGCCGAGGCTCACGTTGCCTTGCCATTTGCCGGTCGCGTCCGTGCCAGAATTATCGATGGATGCGACGAAGCTCCATGGCTTCGAACGCTTGACGGTCACGACGACGTCGCTTTCGCCAGGATTGCCGGTCGGCTCGATCTTCATGTCCACGTCCTGCGATGCAACGCGCTTCATCTGCTCCAGACCTTGTTCGAGGTCGCGCAAGTCCAGGAGGTCGCCGTCGCGTGCGGGGAATGCGGATCTCAGGGTGCCGCGCGTGTTGGGATCGGCGAAGCGGATCTGGCGCACGACGCCGGGAACGAGGGCGAGTGTGAGCGTGCGTTTCGAGAGGTCCTGCTCGGGCAGCAGAAGCCGCGTGGTCACGTAGCCTCGCGAAAGGATCGTCTGCTGCAGCGCCTTTGTCAGTGTGTCGATACCGGCCTTGCCAATGCATTCGCCCTTGTAGTGGTCGAGCCACTCGCGAGCGAAGGCGAAGGGGTCCAAGGGCAGGGCCGAAGCTCCCTTGCTGTGGATGGTGTCGGGCAGTGTTGTGGGGACATCGAGCCTGAACGTATCGATGCGAAAGCACGGATCTTCCTTTGGCAGAAGCGGGAATCCTTGAGACGTCGGAAGGGTGGAACGTACCGCTGGCGCTTGAACGGCTGCGTCGCGCTGCTGTGCGGCGCGTTGCTGCTGAATCTGTTGATTCTGCTCGGCGTTGGCACGGGCGGCTGCGGCCTCGTCTGCGGACGTGGGCGCGTGCTGTGCGTTCGACGCAAGCGATACCAGGGCTGTGAGCGGCAGCGCCGCCAGCCTCTTTCGAATTTTCATGTTGTGCTTTAAGTCAGGAGCCTGCGAGTTACAGTTCGGTGGTTTCGCCGTTCGTTCGTCAGGTGCTTATCACCCAATTTCCCTTTTTTCTCGAGACCGACGAACACATTCAGAAACGCTACCTAATATCAACATCATGCCGAGGCCTGGAACGAGGCTTGCATAATCCTGGGAGGTCGCAGTCGCTGCACCGAACAAAAAATTAACGAGGAACACGACGCCGATCCAAGGACGCAGAGCATATCTCACTGCTATATGCGGCGCTCTTGGCCTTGAAACAAGACACGCGATAACCGTAAAAAACAACGATAGGCCAGCAAAAAATTCGGCCCTCACCTGATCGAGAAAAAATGCAATCGCGAAATAGACTGCGTACATAATAAGCAGCTCTGCAACATAGATAGAAGCGACTCGAATCATGTCTTTAGAAAAGTTCATTTCAGCCCACGCACGAATGAATTTAACGGAGGCACCACAATGGTAGATGTCGTTGATAAGCCAGCCCCGAACCCAGCGCCGAAGCCGACTCCAGGGAATGCCGAGATAGGTAAAGCACCACCCATTCCCCCAATGGTCGTATCACCGCTAATCGAGAAATTAAGTCCAGCCGCTGGGCCAAAGCCTCCGTCCAGCTCTGCATATCCGCCTGTACTTACACCACTGACCAACGGTCCGTCAGTCGTGCTA
Organism: Burkholderia sp. PAMC 28687; assembly: GCF_001577465.1. NCBI lineage: Bacteria > Pseudomonadati > Pseudomonadota > Betaproteobacteria > Burkholderiales > Burkholderiaceae > Burkholderia > Burkholderia sp. PAMC 28687. The sequence continues at coordinate 353,701 of NZ_CP014507.1, read as the reverse complement.
CGGCCCAGGCTTCCGCCTATCCCGGCGTATGCCCCCGCACTCACCATACTGTTCGCTTGAAACTGGATATACGGCGACGTTCCGCCTATTGTTCCGTCGGTTGATATTCCTACATTCATACCGCCTCCGCCACCAACGAACGGAAGCATGATAGTTCCGCTGACACTCGCCGAATATTGCGTATAGGGTTTGGTGGTCGAATCGTAGGCGAGGCCACTCGCATTTTTCACGATGTAAGTTTGAATATTCGCATCACCTGACGGTAACGATTGTGCCCACACCTGCTGCCCAGCTTGATTGATACCATATGACGTCCAGGTCGTTCCGTCGTCGGGCTTACTTCCAACCGAAATACGGACACCTCCAAGCTCTGTTTGACCGCCCGTAGTCAAGTTCATTTGCGCCATTTGCTGTTCAATCTGTGCTTGCGTATACCCGCGTGCTGAATGTTGCCCTTGTCATTCGTAATGGTTTGGCCGTCGATGCGCAGATTGTTCCCGTTCGATGCAATCGCGCCACTCGTGTTATCGAGCGTGCCGCCTGCCTGAATCGCCTAATCGGCGGTGCCGAACTGCGTGAGCTTGCCGCCTTGATTGGCGATATTGCCAGTTGCCGAAACTGCGAGTGCATCGCCTTCGATGTCCCCGTTGGTGTTGTCAATCGATGAACCGGCGACAGTCGTGGTCGAGCCGGAGAGCGTGCCGCTCCGGTTATTCACCGCACCGGGCGAGGCGACATTAAGCGCGCCGCCCGCAGTGATTGTGCCCGCGTGATTATCGATGCTTTGCGCATTCACCGCCGCATTGCCCGCTGCAGTAAGTTGTCCCTGATTCGACAACGTGCCCGCGTGTACATTCAGTGCACCGTTCGTGCCGATGGTGCCATTGGTCCCATTGTTAAGCGCGTCGCTTGCGATGTTCAATCCGTCCCCGTTGAGCGAAACGATACGGCCGGCCGTGTTATCGAGCGATCCGCCGTTGACAGCCAGCGCGCCGGCTGACTGCATCGTGCCGCCTTGATTCGACACGCCACTCGCAGCCGAGACGTTCAGCGTGCTGCCCGAAACAAGCTGGCCGCTTCGGTTCGACACATTCGCGGCCGTCGCCTGCACCGATGCGCCCGACATCTTGCCGCTGTCATTGATCAGCGTGCCCGCCGCGTTCGCCATGAGGGCGCCGCCTGCGGTTGTAGTTGCGCCCGACACGTTCAGATCGCCGCGGCTCGCGGCGAGCGCCAGGGTGCCGTTGGCTGACGTATTGCTCCCTGCCAGATTGACCGACGCGCCGCTGATGTTCGTATTACCGCCGGCTTCGTTTTGTCCGGTTGCCATGAGTGCGCCGCTGGCGCTTATCGACAGGTCACCTGCATTGGCAATCGTGCCGTCGCTGTTCACCCCCGCGCCGAGTGTCCCGGTCGAAGCAGCGCTTCCCGCATTAACCGTCGTATTCTGCTGCGCGGCAAGCACGCCGCTATTCGTGAGCGTACCCGATGTGGTCGCCGAGACATTCTGCTGCGCGTAGGTCGTGCCGCTGTTCTCGATGCCATCGCGCGCGGAGACATTGATACTGCCGCTCGCGTTGGTCTTTCCGGCAAGGACGAGCTTGCCCTCAGTGGTGAGGATCAAATCGCCGGCTTGTGCAGCGAGCACGCCTTTAGTCGATACCCCCACACCATTTTCCGTCCCAACTAAAACAATACGATTGCTGTACATTCCACCCAGATTGCTCACGTCGATGGAGACGCCCGGCGTCGGGCCTTCACCTGCAATCGGCGTCGCATTGAGCGTGTCATGGTTGACGCTGTTCGCACCCGTCACGACGTTCAGGTTCTTTGCATAGATTGCCGCGTTCGCCTGCACAGCACGCGCGATCAGATCCACCTGATCGATATCCGCCGCATTCAGTCCCGCGCCTTGCACACTGATGTTGCCGCGCGTCACGTTAAAGCCCGAGAGCGAGCCGTCGGGTGCGAAGTTCGGTGAACCGGTCGTGAGGATTGCGCGCGACGTGTTGATGAATCCGCCACCGTTCACGCTGATGCCCGAGCCGTTCGCGATCACCACTTCGGCACGTCGCCCGGCGACCTCAAGACGCCCGTTGATCTGGCTCGCGGCGCTGCTGTTCACCTGATTGACAATGACCCGCGCAGACTGACCGGGACCGAAGTTCGGGTTGCCGTTGATCATGCCCGCCTGCTGCGTCTGCACGATGGTCGGCGAGTTGTTCAGGATGGCGCCGTTCTTTTGAACATCGAACTGGCCATACGTGTTCATCGAAACACCGGCGCCCGATGGCCGGTTGATGTTGACCTGCGGCAATCCGTTTTGCGTGGCGATGACGCCAGGCGCGTTCGGGCCAGCGGGAACGATTTGCGCGCTCGACCACGAAGGGAGCACGCCAAGTAACATAAGAGCGGCAAACGCGATCTGACGCAGCGTGAAGATCACACCCTGTATTTCTTTTCGGCGTTGCGAACTCTGTCCCGCTTCCTTGCCCGTGGCGGTTTCCTCGACAGCCACCAGCATGTTTCTCAGTCCGCTGAAGACCAGCCGGTAGTTGTTTTTGTTCATCCGGTCGATTTATGTCGCTTATTTTTAACGACCGACAACATAACGCCGGGTGAACCATCCGAGTTAGAACTTGCTATCAGCCGGAGCCGAAAACAACGGTTTTAACTAAATCGGATTTGTCTTATTGGGTGTTGATCGCACTGCGAAGTAGCGAGAGCGGGTAGAGAAGTGGAGGACTCTTCCGCAAAAGCTTGGGAGATGGCTGAGGGCGATAATTACGGTTGGCAGCGGGGATACCCAGCAATTCCCGCGAAGTGTGACTATATCTGCTGATTGTTAACACGCCCTAGCGTTTGCGTGCAATCGCGCAACTGTGGTCCTGCAGCTCTTCCGACGATGCAAAGTCACCCTGCGCCAACCGGACATGATCATTGAGCAGGAAAAACGCGGGCTTGCCGTCGGGCGTGGTCGTGCCGGTCAGCAGCAGCGTCTGGTCCGCCATGCGTCCCCCTTCCTTTGCCACATCGGCTGCGAGCAACTTGAAGGGATCGACCGAGGCGAGCGCCGGGTCATCGATACGCCTGATCCTGTACGCATGGCCGCGCAGCGAGGTAGGGAACGCGGTCCATTGCGTACCGATCTTCGGTCCTTGTTCGCGCAGTGCGTTCACGACATCGGGCGCCAGGCAATCGATATGAATATGCAACTGGTTCTGCGAACGCCCGCTGGTCGAATTGATCGCGAGCGAAAGTTCATCGCGCGGCAATTCCTTGCCGAGTTTTGCGTTCACGAAGCGCCGGGCGTCCCATGCAGCGCGCCAATAGTTCGGCGTATCCGCCGCCAGCAACTCGGGACTTTCAACCCCGCCAATGCGTTTTGTCGGGATCAACAAGTACTGCGTGGCCCCGTTCAGGTCCTTCAGTACGGCATAGCCCTGAGTTGCATCGACATCGATACACTTTTGCGGCACGTCCGCCCCCTGCGCGGCCGGTTCACATGAGTTATGAACGATCTGCCATAACGCATTGGGATTGCCGGCGCATGCTGACGTCAGGATGACAGCCGCGAGCGCGGCCGCGAAAAAGCGAAGAAACCAAAGGTTCCGCATGGGGCGAATAGTCGAGACGAAAAGCTGCATCGTAGCAAGGGCGCTTTACGTCTGCATGACCTCTGCCTGGCAAGCCTCGTCCCAAATCACATGACGGGCAGATGCAAATGGTGCGGATGCTCGACTGTATCGGCAATCAGCCTCAGCGCGTCTTCGCATTCTTCGGGATTTTTTGGACCGCCGAGGCAGACGCGAATGGCTTCGGGCGGATTGCCATCGGTAGCAAACGCAGTTGCCGATACCGCTCCGATCCCTTGCGAACGCAACTGCAACGCAAGCTCCGACGCTTGCCATCCGCATGCAAGATCGATCGGCATCCAGAAATGGAAGCCGGCGGGATCGGCGTCGAACTTCCACTTCGATAACACGCGCGCCGCGATTGCCTGCCGCGCGGCGGACTCGGTCCGGATGGCGTCGAGCATCAGGTCGGCGGTGCCGTCCACGACCCATTGCGTAGCGAGCAACATGGTGAACGGGCTCGCCATTACCGTCGTGGCGCGCAATGCGCCCGCGAGATGCTGCGCGCGCCGTGAAGAAGGCGCGCGAATGTAGGCCACGCGAAGCCCCGCGCCGAAGCTCTTCGAAAACCCCGTCACGTAGTAGGTCAGGTCCGGTGCGAACGACACCATTGCGTCGGGCGCGTTCGCGGGCAGCATGCCGTAGGCATCGTCTTCGATGATCGGCACGCTGTATCTCAACGCGACGTCGGCCAGCGCCTCCCGGCGCTTCGATGAAAGCGTGACCGTGCTCGGGTTCTGGATGGTCGGGTTGCAATAGAACGCGCTGGGCTTGTCGCTCTTGCAGAGCGCTTCGAAGGCATGCGCGAGGGGACCGTCGTCGTCGCGTGCAAGTGCCTGCAGACGCACGCCAAGCTGCGCTGCAATCGCCTTGATGCCGGGATACGCCAGCGTATCGAGACAGATGGTGCCGCCCGGCCGCGCGAGCTGCGACACCATCGCCACGAGCGCGCTGTGGATGCCCGGACATACGAGCACCTTGTCTTCATCGCAGTCATCGAAACGCCGCTTGAGCCACCGGGTTCCCGCCGCGCGGTCGTCGGGCGTGCCGCCAAAATCCTGGTACCGCAATAGACGATAAGGATCGGTTGACGCGAAGAGCCGCGCCGCCGACTCGCGCAACCGTACGGCAAGCTCGGCGGGTTCCGGCGGCATGTTCATGGTCATCTCGACACTGCTGCCGCCCGAGAGCGGCAACGTTGCCGTTCTCCCGCGCACGAACGTTCCGCTGCCTGCGCGCGAATCCAGCAGACCGCGTTTGCGCGCTTCTGCATAGGCACGCGCGACGGTCGTGTAATTGAGTTGCAATTCGTCGGCGAGATCGCGCAAACCCGGCAGCCGGTCGCGCGGGCGCAGTCGTCCGCTCGCCAGGTCTTCTTCGATTAGTTCTGGAATCAGCAAATAAGCCGGCTTGCGGCTTTCCGTGAGTTTTCTGATCCAGTGATGAGTAAGACTGGCCATGAAACGTTCTCTGATTAAAGGCGGTCAAAAAACGATAGCACGAAAAACGCAAACATAAAAAATTGATCGCATTGAATGATCGTACGGAGAATCGTTTTGCAGGCGATCAATGCACGTAATGAGTGTTTATTGCACCAGTAGCGAGCGATTGCACCAACAAAACATCGCCCTGTTGGTGCGTGGGCGAATTTGACGTGGCGCCAAAGTTAGGCCCCGCAAGGCTCTCGGCGAGCCGATTCAAAATATTTCCTACTCGCCCAAGTGCTGATCGGTTGAATGATCGGGTATTGATCGCATTAACATTGCGTTTAAATGGCACGGCGGTTGCATTATCTGATTTGCAAGCAGCGTGGCGGGAACCGAATAAAAAACCGGATTCTCACTATTATCGATGTTTTAAATCGTGTATTTAATGGAGATTAGAATGCCTGCCGTCAATATCCCGATGCACAAGAAAGGCGATTATCTTGTCGACTATGAAGAGAAGGTCTTTGAGGACGTCAAGGCCGCCCCGGGCGAAAAGGCGCTGGTGACGTTTCATACAGTCGCGTTCGAAGGTTCCATCGGCTTCGTGAACCTGCTGCAAGCCACGCGGCTCCTGCGCAAGGGCTTCGAAACATCGGTGCTGCTTTATGGTCCCGGCGTGACGCTCGGTTTGCAGCGCGGTTTCCCAACGCTCGGCGACGAAGCCTTTCCTGGCCACCTGAACTTCAACAAGCAGATCCAGAAGTTCATGGAAGAAGGCGGCAAGGTCTACGCGTGCCGCTTCGCATTGCAGGCGCTTTATGGGCAGGGCGAAGCATCGTTGATCGAAGGCATCAAGCCGATCAGCCCGCTCGACGTGCTCGACATCCAGCTGCTGCATCGGAAGGACGGCGCGCTGATGATCAACACGTGGACCGTCTGACATTGCCGACACTCTCGACCACGGAATGACCATGCCCGACAAGAGAATCGTCCGTGCTGCCGCGGTCCAGATTTCGCCGGACCTCGAACGCCCCGGCGGCACGCTCGAAAAGGTCCTCGCGACCATTGACGACGCCGCGCGCCAGGGCGTGCAGCTGATCGTCTTTCCCGAGACCTTCCTGCCCTACTACCCGTACTTTTCATTCGTGCGGGCACCGGTTGCATCGGGCGCGGAACACATGCGTCTTTACGACGAAGCCGTCGTCGTGCCTGGCCCGGTGACCCATGCGGTATCTGAACGGGCGCGGCGGCACGGCATGGTCGTGGTGCTGGGCGTGAACGAGCGCGATCACGGCAGCCTTTACAACGCGCAACTCATCTTCGATACCACCGGTGAGCTGCTTCTCAAGCGCCGCAAGATCACGCCCACGTTTCATGAGCGAATGATCTGGGGCATGGGGGACGCAGCGGGCCTGAAAGTGGCGCAAACGAGCATCGGCAAAGTGGGGGCGCTTGCGTGCTGGGAGCATTACAACCCGCTCGCGCGCTACGCGCTGATGACGCATCACGAAGAGATCCATTGCAGCCAGTTCCCCGGTTCGCTCGTCGGTCCCATTTTCGGTGAGCAGATCGAAGTGACGATCCGGCATCACGCGCTGGAATCCGGCTGCTTCGTGGTCAATTCCACGGGGTGGCTGACCGAGGCGCAGATCGAATCCATCACGAAGGAACCCGGCCTGCAGAATGCGCTTCGTGGCGGCTGCAATACCGCGATCATTTCGCCCGAAGGCCAGCACCTGGCGCCGCCGTTGCGCGAAGGCGAAGGCATGGTGATCGCGGATCTGGACATGTCGCTGATCACCAAACGCAAGCGCATGATGGATTCGGTCGGCCATTATGCGCGGCCCGAATTGCTGAGCCTCGCAATCAACGACCGCCCTGCCGTCACGTCGGCGCCCATGAATCCTTTCTCACCTTCAACCGGGGAAAAGCATGTTGAACGCGAACGCGAGCGGGACGATGTCGGCCGCGAGCCGGCAATTGATGACTGAACTGCAATCGACGGGCTTGCGTCTCGCCGACCCCGGCGCAGGCGTCAGCGTGGCGAGCCGTCGCGGCGGTGCGGGTCCGTCGGATCACAAGGCGGTGACCATCGACGGCGTGACCATCATGGTTCCGGTGCATACCAACACGGCATGGCACTCGCCGTTCGTTGCTTCCGCGCCCGATGCAAGCGGCAGCAGCGCATTGCTGCGCGGCTCCATTCCCATCGCGAATATCAGCTTCCCGAAGGCGCCACGCTTTTACGCGATGCAAACCTTCGACGGCGTGCCGTACTCGCACATCGCGACCTTGCACGGGTCCGACGTGCTCGCAACAACGGTGCTGCAAACCTGCATTCGATACGAAAGCCGCAAGAAGACCTGCAAGTTCTGCGCAATCGGTCAATCTCTTGCGGCAGGCCGGACGATCGCGCGCAAGACGCCCGAGCAACTCGCGGAAGTCGCACGTGCCGCTGTTCTGCTCGATGGTGTCAAGCATATGGTCCTGACCACCGGTACGCCGCCGACGAAAGACCGTGGCGCGCAGATCCTGTGCGAAAGCGCGTTTGCAATCAAGGCCGCCGTCGACTTGCCAATCCAGGCGCAATGTGAACCGCCCGACGACGACAAGTGGTTCGAGCGCATGCGGGCAAGCGGTATCGATACATTGGGGATGCATCTGGAAGTGGTCACGCCCGCCCTGCGCGAGCAGATCATGCCGGGCAAGGCGAGCGTCCCCATCTCGCGCTACATGGAATCGTTCAAGGCGGCCGTCGCCGTGTTCGGTCGCGGGCAGGTCAGCACCTACATCCTCGCGGGACTGGGGGACACGGCCGAAGCAATTCTCTCGATCTCGCGCGAACTGGTGGACATCGGCGTGTACCCGTTCGTGGTTCCGTTCGTGCCGATCAGCGGAACACCGCTCGAGGATCATCCGGCGCCTTCCCCCGAGTTCATGAAGTCGGTGCTGCAGCCGCTCGGCGCGATGGTATCGGCGGGCGGCATGCGGTCCGGCGATATCAAGGCCGGTTGCGGAAAATGCGGCGCGTGTTCGTCGTTGTCTTCCTACGAGGTCTGAACCATGCTCGCCGATACCGAGGATCTCGCCCGCCTCTACACGCCCGCCAGCTTTACGATCAAGTGGACCACGCTGCAATGGGAAGCCGACGAGGCGTACAAGCTGCGGCGCGCGGTCTTCTGCATCGAGCAGGGGATTTTTATCGGCGATGACCGCGACGAGACCGATGACCGCTCGCAACTCCTCGTGGCGGTGAGTTGCATTGGTGGAATGCATGAGCAAGTGGTCGGCACCGTGCGCATTCACGAGGACGAACCCGGTGTGTGGACCGGTTCGCGGCTTGCCGTGCATGCGGCGTTTCGGCGCCACGGGAAGATTGGCGCAACGCTGATCAGGCTCGCTGTCAGCAGTGCGCACGCACTGGGCTGCAAGGAATTTCTCGCGCACGTGCAAAGCCAAAATGCGCCCTTGTTTCATGCGCTGCACTGGACCACTCTGTCGGAGGAACTCATGCATGGACGGCCGCATCATCTGATGCGGGCCGACCTCGATTTTTATCCGCCGTGCGCGACGCCTCATGGCGGCTTCGTGACGCACTATGCGTCGGCGCGGAGTGCGGCATGAACGTGGCCGATCTTGTCGCCGCGTTGAGGGAGACGCGCGGCTTTCGCCATAAAACGGACATTGCGGGCGTGATGTCTTCGCTCGCACGTCACGCTCCTGCCTCGCTCGAAACCGTTGCCAATGGCGATGATTGCGCCGCCATTCCCGACGGCGACGGCTACCTGCTGTTCGCCATCGAAGGCATGGTCAGCGACTTCGTGCGCGACATGCCGTGGTTCGCCGGCTATAGCAGCGTAATGGTCAATGTCAGCGATATCTACGCGATGGGCGGCCGGCCCATCGCCGTAGTGGATGCGCTCTGGAGCGACGGCCTGCAGCGCGCTGAAGAGGTGCTGGCCGGGATGGCGGCGGCATCGGCGGCGTACGGCGTGCCGATCGTGGGCGGCCACAGCAATGCGCGCAGCGATCAGCCGCAACTGGCGGTATCGATCATTGGACGCGCGAAGAAGTTGCTGTCCAGTTTCAGCGCCAGGCCCGGCGACCGGTTGATGATGGCCGTCGATTTGCGCGGGCGCTTCGAAGATCCGTATCCGTTCTGGAATGCATCGGTCGGCGCACCTGTTGAACGTCTGCGCGCTGATCTCGAAGTCCTGCCGATGCTTGCCGAAACCGGTCTCTGCAATGCCGCCAAGGACATCAGCATGGCCGGCGCGCTGGGCACCGCGCTGATGCTGCTGGAATGCTCCGGCGTGGGCGCGAGCATCGATCTGTCCCGCTTGCCGGCGCCGGCGCAGGTCGACCGTGTGCGATGGCTCACCGCATTCCCCAGCTTCGGCTTCGTGATGTCCGTGCGTGAAGAAAACGTCGCACGGGTCGAACAGATGTTCGTTGAACGTGGTCTCGCTTGCGCATCGATCGGCACGGTCAACGAATCGCGCAAGGTCACGCTTCACGATGGCGACGACTACGCCGAACTGTGGAACTTCGAGCACGACGCGTTCATAACGTCAGGGAGCGTGACGTAATGCGCGTCGCCCTCACCACGCATTCGGTCAATCCGCGCGGTGGCGTGGTGCATACGCTCGAACTCGCTGCTGCGCTGGTGGATGACGGTCACGATGTCACGATCTTCGCACCCGCTGCACCTGGCGAATCGTTATTCCGTGAACCGCCATGCCGGGTGATTCTTGCGACTACTGAAGGCTCACAGCAGAACACGGTTGCAATGGTGGAAGCACGTCTTCGCGCTTTGAAAGCGAGCTTGAGAGCCTGCGACGCCGGAGGTTTCGACGTGCTGCACGCTCAGGACAGCATCAGCGGAAACGCGCTCGCGGAACTCAAGGAAGACGGCACAATCAAGGGCTTCATCCGCACCGTTCACCACCTGGATCATTTCGACAACCCGCGCCTTGCGGCCTGGCAAACGCGTGCGTGGCGCGACGCGGATCGTGTGTTGTGCGTGAGCGAAATGTGGACTCGCGTGATGCATGAGAAATACGGAGTCGATGCAACCACAGTATCGAACGGTGTCGACCTGACGCGTTATTCGACACAACGCACGCATCAAGACGAAGCGTCCGGCATCGATGGCTCGCCGGTTGTGCTGGCTGTTGGCGGTATCGAAGCGCGCAAGAACACGGCCGCTTTGCTCGAAGCATTCGCGGTATTGATCCAACGCCGCCCCGAAGCGCGGCTCGTGGTTGCAGGAGGCGCGAGCCTGCTCGATCACAACGCATACACGCTCGCTTTCATGCAACGCGTAGCCGAGCTGAACCTCACGCATGCGGTGACGGTCACCGGCCCCCTGGACGACGCCGCAATGCCCGCATTATTTCGCCGCGCCGATGTCCTCGCGATGGTATCCCTGAGCGAAGGTTTCGGCCTGGTCGTGCTCGAAGCGCTTGCAAGCGGTACGCCGGTGGTGGCATCGAACATTGCGCCCTTCACCGAATATCTCGACGACACTACCTGCTGCTGGGCCACGCCAACCGATCACGAATCGATCACGAACGCGCTTGAACAAGTCATCAGCGGGCGTCACAGAACCGATTTTGACAACGCCGTCCCCGCGTTGCTCGCGCGAATGAGCTGGCAGGCATCGGCGAAGAAACATCTCGACATTTACAGCGGCTTGCTCGCAAGCCGTGCCCTCAAATCTCTCCAGGAAGCCGCCATGCCTGTCATGCATTTTCGAATCCAGTGGCCTGATGACAGCGAAGACAACTGCTATTCGCCATCGCAGGTCGTCAGTGATTTCTTTACGCCGGGCCAGGACTATCCCGTCGATGACTTCGTTTCGCGCGCCCGCGAGGCATTGAACATTGCATCCGAACGCGTGCGCGAGAAGTACGGCTTCGCGTGCTCGGCGGCGATGGACCAGCTCGCGAAGATCGAGGTCGACGCCGAACGTTTCATGGACGAACCCGACGCACGGGTCAAGGTCATCGCGCTCGTCTGAGCGCCGCCATTTTTCAGCGAGGACGCATCATGTCGCATATATCAGCGGACACGACGCACTACAGCGTGATCGTGGTCGGCGGTGGACAGGCGGGTTTGTCCGCGAGCTACCACCTTAAACAGGCAGGTATCGATCATCTCGTGCTGGAGAAAAACACCGTCACGCATACGTGGCGATCGCAACGTTGGGATGCGTTCTGCCTCGTGACGCCGAACTGGCAATGCGCGCTGCCGGGTTATCCATACGCGGGTGACGATCCGCACGGCTTCATGGTGAAAGACGAGATCATTGCGTATCTCGACGGCTTCATCAAGGCGGTCGATGCACCCGTGATCGAGCATGCCGAAGTCAGGCGTGTCGCACGAAATGGCGAAGGCGGGTTCAGCGTATCGACCAGCCAGGGCGCATTCACGGCGGATCAGATCGTGATTGCATCGGGCGGATATCACACGCCCATCGTGCCGCGCATGGCCGAGCGCCTGCCGCGTTCCATCACGCAGATACAGTCGTCGGAATACCGCAATCCGCAGGAGTTGCCCGAAGGCGCCGTGCTCGTGGTCGGCTCGGGGCAGTCGGGCGCGCAGATCGCCGAGGACCTGCATCTCGCTGGACGCAAGGTCATTCTCGCGGTAGGCGAAGCGCCACGTTGCGCACGTTTCTACAGAGGCCGCGACGTGGTCGACTGGCTCGCCGACATGAAGTACTACGACATGCCCGTCGAACAACATCCGTTGCGTGAAGGCGTACGCGACAACACCAACCACTACGTGACCGGCCGCGATGGCGGACGCGATATCGACTTGCGCAAGTTCGCCGCCGAAGGCATGGAATTGTACGGGCGCCTGCAGGACCTGCAGGATGGCGTGCTGCACTTCGCACCGAACCTTGCCGATAACCTGGACAGCGCCGACAAGACGTTCAACGGCATCAACGCGGGGATTGATGCGTTCATCGAGAAGAACGGCATTGAAGCGCCGCCGGGATCGCGCTACGAGCCGGTATGGTCGCCTGCAGAGGAACGCACCACGCTGGATCTGCAGACAAGCGGCATAGGGTCGATTGTGTGGTGTATCGGCTTTACGCCCGACTTCAGTTGGCTCGATGCCCCTGTCTTCAACGGCCGCGGTTATCCGGCGCACACGCGCGGGGTGACGCCTGTCGATGGAATCTATTTCGTCGGCTTGCCGTGGTTGCACACATGGGGCTCGGGACGATTCTCGGGCGTGGCGCGCGACGCCGAGTATGTCGTGAATAAAGTCTGCGTTTATCGGGAAGCTAAAGCGCGCGATGAGGTCGCCGTTTGAAAAGACGAAGAAAAAAAATGCCGGCGCATGAAGCGCCGGCATTCGAAAAGATTTCGTGATCCTCAAGCCGCTTTCACAACCTTGTCACCCACGCGATGAATCGGATGCGGCTCCTTCAGGTGATTGGCGATGCGGGTTGCGTCGAAGTACGCACCATTCGGCGGACGCTTCAGATATTGCCCCGCACCCTTGACGGCGCGCAAGTCGCCATCCGCCCATGCATGCGCGCCGCGCGTGAGCGTATGCGTCGCCTGACCCTGCACGGCCAAGCCTTCGAACACGTTGAAGTCCACCTTCTGATGATGCGTCTTCACCGAGATCGTCTTGCTCGCAGCCGGGTCCCACACGACCAGATCGGCATCCGCACCCGCCTGCACGGCACCCTTGCGCGGGAACAGATTGAAAATGTGCGCCGCATTGGTTGACGTCACGCGCACAAACTCATTGGGCGTGAGACGTCCCTGGTTCACGCCGTAATGCCAGAGGATCGCCATGCGGTCTTCCACGCCGCCGCAACCGTTAGGGATGCGCGTGAAATCCTCGCGCCCCATCGCTTTCTGCGATGCGCAAAAAACACAATGATCCGTCGCCGTGGTGTGCAGTTGCCCGGATTGCAAACCGCGCCATAGTGCCTCGCGATGTTCACTCGTGCGAAACGGCGGGCTCATCACGTGCGCTGCGGCACGGTTCCAGTCGGGATCGCTATACACCGATTCATCGATAACAAGATGCCCCGGCAGCACTTCCGCGAACACCCGCTGGCCTTCGCTGCGCGCACGCGTGATGACGTCGACGGCATCTTTCGATGAAACATGCACGATGTAGATCGGCACGCCCAGTACTTGCGCAATCCGTATTGCACGATTGGCCGCCTCGCCTTCGACTTCGGGCGGCCGTGACAACGGATGCGCTTCCGGCCCGGTAAAGCCTTTCGCGAGCAACTGCTTCTGTAGTTGAAAGACGAGTTCACCGTTCTCCGCATGAACCGTCGGCAACGCACCTAGCTCCAGTGATCGCGCGAAGCTGTTCACGAGCACTTCGTCGTCGGCCATGATTGCGTTCTTGTAGGCCATGAAGTGCTTGAAACTGGACACGCCGTGTTCACGCACGAGCGTTCCCATGTCCCTGTACACCGACTCGTCCCACCACGTCACGGCCACGTGAAAACCATAATCCGCCGACGCCTTTTCCGCCCAGCCGCGCCATTCGTTGAAGGCTTCCATCAACGGTTGCTTCGGACTTGGAATAACAAAATCGATGATGCTCGTCGTACCGCCGGCCAACCCCGCTGCCGTGCCGGTATAAAAGTCGTCGCTCGCTGTCGTTCCCATGAACGGCAGCTCCATGTGCGTATGCGGATCGATACCGCCGGGCATCACATATTGCCCGGATGCATCGATGGTTTCGGTACCCGCCGGCACATCGAGGTCGAGGCCGATCTGCAGGATCGTGCCGCCTTCCTTCGGGTCTGCGCACAGCACATCTGCACGATACGTGCGCTCTGCATCGATGATCGTGCCGCCGCGAATCAGGATCGTCATGTTGCGTATCTCCTGTAAGTCCTGTGAAGACCTGCGAAATTCAGGCGCGAACGACGCGCGCCGTCGGGCTCTTGCCCATTTTCATCCACGCGCCATATACGATCGACGCAAGCGCGAGGCCCACGAACCATGCGTACGTGTAGAGCGTGTTGAAAAATGCGGGAACATTAGGGAACGAAGCGGGAAACGCCGTGTGCAGGAATCCCGGCAAGTTCGGCAACACGCCCACGAGCAATGCCACCACCGCTGCCATGTTCCAGCCACCGGTATAACTGTACTCGCCGTTCTCGTTGAAGAGTTCACGCGTATCGAGCCGCGTGCCGCGAATCAAAAAGTAGTCGACCATCAAAATGCCGGCCACGGGTCCGAGCAACGCGGAGTACCCGACGAGCCAAGTAAAAATATAGCCCTGCGTGGTCGCGAGAATCTTCCACGGCATCATCACGATCGCGATCAACGCCGTGATCATCCCACCCACGCGATACGAAATACGCTTCGGCCACAAGCTCGAAAAATCGTACGCAGGGCCCACGAGATTGGCCGCGAGATTGCAGCTCATGGTATCGAGCGTGAGGATGATGAGCGCCACACCCACGCCTATGCCGGTCATGCGGCTGGTGAGATCGATCGGGTCCCAGATCGCCTTGCCGTAGATCACCACCGTTGCCGACGTCACCACCACCGAGATCACCGAAAGCAGCGCCATGGGTGCAGGCAAACCAATCGATTGCCCGATGATCTGGTCCTTCTGCGAGCGCGCGAATCGTGTGAAGTCGGGAATGTTCAGCGCAAGCGTGGCCCAGAAGCCGACCATGGCCGTAAGCCCTGGCCAGAACGTCGCCCAGAACAAACCTTCCTTCTTGCCGCCTGCCACGAATTGCGACGGCTGTGCGAGCATTGCACCGACACCGCCCGCCTTCGATGTCGCCCACCACACGAGCGCGAGGCACATGACGATCTTGATCGGTGCGGACCAGCTTTCAAGAAAGCGGATGGAGTCCGTGCCGCGCAAGATGAAGTACAACTGGATCAGCCAGAAAAACAGAAAACATGCGAGCTGGCCGAGCGAAATGTCCAGGAAGGGAATCGGCGCGCCATGCGTCGTATTGCCGGCCAGGATGTTGAGCAACGTGTAGATCGCACTGCCGCCCAGCCACGTCTGGATGCCGTACCAACCGCAAGCCACGATTGCCCGCAGCAACGCCGGAAGTTTCGCGCCCTTCGTTCCAAACGATGAACGCACGAGCACCGCATACGGAATGCCATGTTTTGCGCCCGCGTGACCGACGAGCAGCATGGGTACGAGCACGATCATGTTGCCGAGCAACACGGTTATCACGGCCTGCCACGGCGACATGCCCTCCTCGGTCAGGCCGGCGGCAAGCATGTACGACGCGATGTTCATGACCATGCCCACCCAGAGCGCCGCGAAGTGATACCACTTCCAGGTGCGCTGCGCAGGGGTGGTCGGCGCCAGGTCGTCGTTGTATAAACTGCTGCTGGCGCCGGCCGCGAACTGCGGGTCGACGGAATGCGCTGTCTGCTTCATCGAGTTGATCTCCTCAAGATCGTTGCGGTCCGCGCCCGGGATCGGCTTGTAAAGCAGTTCGGGCGTCGGCCGTCTGGGGACGTCTGGTGACAAGCGCTGGTGTTTCGTAAAGCATCTGAACTCTATGCGGCCTTGACGCTTTCTTCAACGTCGGCGACCACACGAGCCGGGTTGTTCGGATGCGTCGTCCAGTTCGCGTACTCGCCGGCGTCCACGCGTTCCATGGTGATGCATTGCTCGACCGGGCACACGTGCATGCATAAATTACACCCAACGCATTCGGAATCCATCACCTCGAAATGGCGCTTGCCGTCTTTCTCGCGCATGATCGCCTGATGCGCGGTGTCTTCGCAAGCAATGTGACACAGTCCGCATTGAATGCACTTGTCCTGGTCGATGCGCGCCTTGATGTCGTACTTCAGATTCAGGTACTTCCAGTCCGTGACATTCTGGACGGCGCGGCCACGAATATCGTCGAGCGTGGCGTAGCCTTTTCCGTCCATCCAGTTGGACAGGCCGTCGGCGAGGTCGGACACGATCCTGAACCCATAGTGCATTGCGGCCGTGCAGACCTGGACATTGCCCGCGCCCAGGACTATGAATTCAGCGGCGTCACGCCACGTCGAAATACCGCCGATTCCGGAGATGGGCAAATCCGGCGTTTCAGGATCGCGCGCAATCTCCGCGACCATGTTCAGCGCGATCGGTTTGACAGCCGGGCCGCAGTATCCACCATGTGTGCCCTTGCCGTCGACAGTCGGCATGGGCGCCATGACGTCGAGGTCGACCGCGACAATCGAATTGATCGTGTTGATCAGCGACACGGCATCCGCACCGCCCTTGTACGCCGCCCTTGCGCTCGTGCGGATATCGCTGATATTCGGCGTCAGTTTCACGATGCACGGCATCCGCGTGCCTTCCTTCACCCAGCGCGTGACCATCTCCACGTACTCGGGCACTTGCCCGACCGCGGCGCCCATGCCGCGCTCGCTCATGCCATGCGGGCAGCCGAAATTCAACTCGACGCCATCGGCGCCGGTGTCTTCGACCAGCGGCAAGATCCACTTCCAGTCGCGCTCGTTGCATGGCACCATCAATGAAACGATCAACGCGCGCTCCGGCCAGTCGCGTTTGACCTCCCTGATTTCTTTCAGATTGATATCAAGCGGACGGTCCGTGATCAACTCGATGTTGTTCAGCCCCGCAATCCGCTGGCCGTTCCATTGCACGGCACCGTACCGCGAACTCACGTTCACCACATGCGGATCGAGCCCCAGTGTTTTCCAGACTACACCGCCCCAGCCCGCTTCGAACGCGCGGTTGACGTTGTAGGCTTTGTCGGTGGGCGGTGCGGATGCGAGCCAGAAAGGATTGGGCGAAGTGATACCAACAAAATTGTTGCGAAGATCGGCCATGAGCTGGCTCCATTATCGTGGGGTGTTTATCAGCCTCAGGCTGCCTTGATGGCCGTGGCCGCGAACGACGCACTGATGGCCTCTGCCGCGAGCTTGCCGTCCTGCACGGCCTGCACCGTCAAATCGATACCGCCATGCGCCGCACAATCGCCGCCGGCCCAGACGTTGGGCAGCGATGTCCGGCCGCCCGAGTCCACGGCAATGCGGTTGCCGTCGAGCGTGAGCAGATCGGCGTCGATAGCGTCGGAAAGGAGGGTTTGCCCGATGGCTTTCAGCACCATGTCGGCTTCGATCACGAAGCGTTCGCCTTGCGGGTTCTCGAACTCGACACCTGTCACCTGATCGCCTGCATTCAGCAACCGCACGGGCCTGGCGTGCGTGATGATCGACACTCCGTTGTGCTGCGCGAACTCGCGCTCCGCCCACGTCGCGCCCATGGTTTCCACGCCGCGCCGGTAAGCCATCGTCACCGTTTGTGCGCCGAGCTTGCGGCTCTGTACGGCGGCGTCGATAGCCGTGTTGCCGCCGCCGATCACCACCACGCGACGTCCGACCGGCACGCTTGCGAGGTCATCGGCCTGACGCACCTGTTCGATGAAATCCACCCCGTTGTACACGCCCTGCAATGTCTCGCCTTCGAGTTCGAGCGATCGCACGCCTGCAAGTCCGATTGCCAGGAACACGGCGTCGTACTGTTTGCGCAATGCGTCGAGCGTGATATCGCGTCCGAGCATGACACCATTCTTCACTTCAATGCCGCCAACCGAATAAAGCCATTCCACTTCGCGTTGCGCGAAGTCCTCCACCACCTTGTATGCAGCGATCCCATATTCGTTCAGACCGCCGGGTTTCGCCAACGCATCGAAAATCGTCACGCGATGCCCCGCGAGCGCAAGCTTGTGCGCACATGCCAATCCGGCCGGCCCCGCGCCCACTACGGCGATATGACGTCCGGTATCGGCTTCGCGCTTGAACAAGGGCTCGCCCCGGCTCATCGCCCAATCAGTTGCATGGCGCTGCAACGCGCCAATAGCAACTGGTTTGTCATCCTTATGATTTCGGACGCACGCACCTTCACAGAGGATTTCTGTTGGACACACCCGCGCGCACATGCCGCCAAGCGGATTCGCAGAAAGAATATCGACTGCCGCGCCTTTCAGGTTGCCGTTGCCGATCTTGCGGATGAAGCTCGGGATATCGATCTTCGTAGGACACGCATTGATGCACGGCGCGTCGTAACAATAGTGGCAACGGCTCGATGCAGCCGCTGCCGCGGTTGCATCGAGGAGCGGCGCCACGTCCGAGAACTCACACGCCAGTTGCTCTTGCGACAGCCTTTGCGGGGCAATGTCGCCGGTAGGCTTCATGGTCATACGCGTCCTTCCTGATTGTGGGGATTTTTATATGGGTGCGGCGCTTGTTTGTTACTGACCGGCGCGTTCCAGCATGGCGTGAAGCAGCACGTTCGCGCCCGCTTCGATCCATTCTTCCGAGGCGTCCTCGATCTCGTTATGGCTGATCCCGTCGACGCAGGGTACGAAGACCATCGATGTCGGTGCGACCTTCGACAGGTAACACGCATCGTGTCCCGCGCCTGAGACGATGTTCCTGTGCGGATAACCGAAGCGCTCGGCGGCAGCACGCACGGACGCGACGCAGGCGGTATCGAATGCAATGGGTGCGTAGTAGAAGATCTGTTCGAGCTGCGTTTCAAGGCCGATACCACTCGCTATCTTCTCCACGCCTTCACGCAACGCGGCATCCATTTTGGCGAGCACGGCGTCATCGGGATGCCGGAAGTCGACGGTGAAGAACACGCGTCCGGGAATCACGTTCCGCGAGTTCGGATGCACTTGCATCATGCCAACCGTCGCGCATGCGAGCGGCGCGTTATCGAGCCCGATACGATTCACGAGCTCCACCACGCGCGACGCGCCGAGCAATGCATCGCGACGCCGCGGCATGGGCGTAGGACCCGCATGTGCCTCCTGCCCCGTCAGCGTGATCTCGTACCAGCGCTGGCCTTGCGCGTCGGTGACCACGCCGATCGTCAGGTTCTCCGCTTCGAGAATCGGCCCCTGTTCAATGTGCAATTCAAAGGCCGCATGCAGCTTGCGTCCGCCGCAGGGCTCGCTGCCGGCATAACCGATTCGCTGCAGTTCCTCGCCGATCGTCTTGCCATCCACGTCCTTGCGCGACAGGCCGTAGTCGAGCGTGAACTCGCCTGCAAACACGCCGGAGGCCACCATGGCCGGTGCGAAACGCGAGCCTTCCTCGTTCGTCCAGATCACGACTTCGACCGGATGCTCGGTCTCGATCCCGCGATCATTGAGCGTGCGGATCACCTCGATACCACCAAGCACGCCATAGATGCCGTCGAAGCGTCCGCCCGTCGGTTGCGAGTCCGCGTGCGACCCCGTGACGACCGGCGCGGCGTCCAGGTTGCGTCCCGCGCGCCGCATGAAGACGTTGCCCATCTGGTCGACGGTCACCGTGCAGCCGGCTTCCTTCGCCCAGCTCACGATCAGGTCGCGCCCTTCCTTGTCGAGATCCGTGAGGGCAAGGCGGCACACGCCGCCCTTCGGCGTTGCGCCGATCTTTGCCATCGTCATGAGACTTTCCCAGAGACGTTTGCCGTTGACCCGGATCGACGTGTCCAGTGCTGAATCGGTTACCGCGTTCATGTCGCGTTCTCCTTGGTGTATCGCTTGAATGTGGGGTTACTACCCATACGAAACTGGTGCATCGACGCCGGCTTTGGGGCGCACTTGCACGTCTCTTGTGCAGCTTGCGCGTCTCCCGCAGCAACGTCCAATATCCTGTTCGATACCGCTTCGCAAATCCTGTCCAACTGGACAGGTTGTAGCCGATTAATATTTGCAAATCAACGTCTTTCGGGGTTTCCGATAGTTCGAAAGACAGAGCGAGAAGCGTGCCATTGCGATGCAGCAGAGCTGCATGACGGCGTTGAGATGCGCTGAGCAGCGCGGGCATCAAACCGAATAGAATGAGGCGCGCAGCGCCATTCGAGGATAACGATGAGAGACGACGAAGCGACAGCCGAGGCAGTGAAAGACGACGCCGCGCCCACTCCATTGCGGCGGCGCAAGGCACACATACGCGAGACCAACGAAGCGCATCTTCTGGCATGCGCCGAAGCGGTTTTCGCGGAACGCGGCCTCGAAGGCGCGAGCACGGCGATGATCGCGGAACGCGCAGGCTTGCCCAAAGCCAACCTGCATTACTACTTTCCGACGAAGCTCGCGTTGTATCGCAGAGTGCTGGAGGATTTGTTCGATGACTGGCATCGTGCGGCCGATACGTTCGAAACCAGTGACGATCCGGTCGAAGCCATCAGCGGTTACGTGCGGACAAAAATGGAGTTGTCGCGGCGCCGGCCGCTCGGCTCGAAAGTCTGGGCAAGCGAGATCATTCACGGCGCAGTGCACATGCAGGACATCCTGACAGAGCGGGTCAAGCCGTGGCTCGATACACGCGTCGTGGTAATCGACAGATGGGTCGCGCATGGGTTGCTCGAGCCCACAGATGCGCAGACCTTGCTCTTCATGATCTGGGCGACGACCCAGCATTACGCGGATTTCGATGCGCAGATTCGCGCGCTGAAAGGCAAGCGGGCGTTATCGCAGAAAGCCTTCGATACCTCCACCGAAGAAGTCGTCAAGCTCGTGATTCGTGCATGCGGCGCGAAGTCGCCGAGCTGACCGGGCGGTCGAAACGCAAAAAACTCGCCGGCCGCGTTGCTGCGGAGGGCGAGTTTTTTGTGTGGCGCGTGGTGCCGTTACCGGCGTCGCACTACGATACTGCCAAGACCTGACTACCGATTAGTGACCGAAGAACACCGATCCGGGAGTATTTCGCGCCGGCGCTACCGAGCTGCGAACGCCTGCTGCCGATGTGCCGCTCGTCGACGGGCCATAAGACGTCGCTGCCTGGTTTTGTGCATCCACGCGCGCTTGTGCGGCTTGGATATTGGCCGGGTAATTGATCTGGTCGCTCGACGGGTTATAGCCGGCCTTTTCCAGTTGAACCAGTTGCGCCTTCACTTCGGCGCGCGTGACCGGGCCGTTGTCGTTGCTCTGAGCAAACACGAAGGTCGGAGCTGCAAGTGCCGACACGATGACAACTGCGGGAATGAGTGACTTGAACATGGTGAAACCTCCAGTATTTTGTTTGTCGTCTCGAAGCGATTTCAGAAGTTAATAAGCGGTTTCTGAATCCGTTTCGGATGTAAGAAGTCTATGCTTCCGACCCTGGAGGGAAAACCCTTATTTACGCGAAACATCATTGTTTATTTTGCAACAATCAAGGGTAGGACTAGCAGGATATGGGTAGTTTTTACTGAATAACCCTATTTTAGGGTAAAAATAGGTGGGAGTCTGGGCAATCCAGCCCTTGAAAATGACAGTAATGTCATATTCGACAACAATGCCGCTATCGCGCCAACGTTGCCGCCAAAAAAGCTAGAAATGTCCGGTGAATTGATACCGGTCGCCGGGATGCCAGAGATTTGCCACCGACGCCACCGCATCCCGCGACCACGTCCGCCGATGCAACATGAGACAAGGCGCACCGTTTTTCATCGACAAAGCGAGCCCCGTCCCCTCATCCGGCAGCGCGGCTTCAATGCGGTACTCGACACGCTGCAGGGGCGCAGCAACCATCAGGTACTGATTCGGCGTGATCCTGGTGAAATCCTGCCGCGCGTATTCCGGCGCCAGCGCAGGGTTGACCCAGCGCTCTTCCAGTTGAATGGGCAAATCATTTTCGAAATGCAGCACGCGCGAATGAAACACGGGACTGCCCTCGGTCAGCTTCATTTCAAGCGCGAGGCGTTCATCCAGCACGGATGCTCCCAGATGCAGGACTTCCGCCCGGTGCGCATGGCCGCGTCCGATGATTTCATCGGAGATGCTGCGAATTTCGACCAGCGTCGATGCGTATTTCGGTTGCGCCACAAACGTGCCGGCACCCTGGACGCGCGTCAGGATCTGCTCGGCGGTCAGCTCGCGCAGCGCGCGATTGACGGTCATTCGCGCGACCTTGAAGTCGCGTGCAAGCTCGTTTTCGGACGGTACCTGATCGCCCTCCTTCCATTCGCCCGCATGAATGCGCGTGAGAATGTGATCCTTGATTTCCTGATACGCGGGCGTACTCATGCTGAAGTTACAGCGTCCATTTCGGCGGTTCCTGTCTATACAAGTATCGGCGCAGTCTAAACAAACAAAAGCCCTATAACAAGGCCGGGAATCACCCTAACTTTGGACTTCAAACGCGCTTCAAAAGGTTGTCTATACCGGATCGAGGCATTTCTGCATGCGGAAGTTGGTCAGGCGTGCGCCGCGCACTTCCACGACTTGCGACCGGACGACCCCGAACCCGCGCGCTTCGAAGAACGGCCGGGCGGTGAGGCTCGCGTCGGTATCGATGATGGCGAGATGCTGGTTCCGCGCTTCGGATTCGATCTGATCGAGCAGCGCGTTCGCCGCACCCGCGCGTTGATGTTCCGGATGAACGAACAACATGTCGATATGCCCATCGCTCTGAAGATCGCTGAATCCGGCAACCGCGCCGTCGATAAGCGCAAGCCATGTTGGCCGATCGAGCCGGCGCCGGGCCCATACATCGCGGTCCGCTTGCGCCCAGGCGTCGATTTGAGCGGCGTCGTAATCACGCGATGCGACCTCGCGGATCGCGCGCAAAAAGACATTGATCACCGCATCGAGGTCGGACGGTTCATAACGCCGGATGACAATCGCCATGTGATTTCAGCGCGTAAGCGACACCGTCGCGATACCCAGGATTGTCATCACGACCGATGCCAGCACATGAATGGCGATCTCGCCCGCGGCCCAGCCGTAACGCCCCTGCTGCAAGTGCGCGACGACTTCGACCGAAAAGGTGGAGAAGGTGGAGAGCCCGCCCATCAGGCCGGTGATGACAAAGAGCCGCCATTCGATCGACACACCCGGAAAGCGCGCGAACCACGCAACTGCCACGCCGATCACATACCCGGCAATGACATTCGCCGCGAGCGTCCCGAGCGGAAGATTGGGATAGACGGTGTTCAGGCGCAGGCCGAGGAGCCATCGAAACAGGGAACCGAGCGCGCCGCCAATGCCTACGGCCAGAATCGACAAGTACATGAGGAGATAAGTTTAGAAGGGAATGAGCGCCAGCCGGTCGATGAGTTGCTTGCGGCCCGCTTCCACGATGGTTCCCCCCGACGCCGACAGACGTGCGGTCCATGTACCGTCGCGGCGTTGCTCCCAGGTGCCGCATTCGTGGCCGTCGATCAGCAACGAGCCGCGGGCGACCAGTTGCGGGTCGGACGGATCGAGGACGGTGTCGTCGTTGTGTTCAAGCTTGACGGTTCGCATGAGCCCGGCGCGCGGAGTTGCACAAGGGCGTAATAATAGATGAAGCAGAATAGATGAAGCAGATAATCGCGCGCACCTTAATGCACAATACGGGTCGCCAACCTTCACCTTTGTCTGCCGCATGAATTTCGACACCATCCTCGACACCCTGCAAGAGCACTATCCCACGCATCACTGGGCGCAGTTCGCGCTCGGGATGTTGTCGCTCGTGCTCGCCGCGTTATTTGCTCAGTGGGTGGTCGCGCGGATCGTTCTGTATTTTGCGCATCGACTGCTGGTGCTCACCGAACACGATGCCTGGGACAAGGCGCTCGCCCGGCATCGGGCGTATCACCAGCTCTGGTACGCGGTGCCGTTTGCCGCGGTCGCGATCGGGATCGGCGAAGTGCCGTACATCGGGCATATTGCAGAGCTGATCGAGCGGCTCGCGCACGCGGGCGCATGGATCTGCGTGTTCTTCGCGATGGGCGGCGCCCTCAGCGCATGGCAGGACGTCTATGCCGCGAGCATGCAGGCGCAGACGCGCTCGATCAAGGGCTACATACAGATCGGCAAGCTCGCGCTCGCGCTGATCTGCGGCGTGCTGGTGTTGTCGATTGTGATCGACCGTTCCCCGCTCTGGATGCTGTCAGGTCTCGGCGCGCTATCCGCCGTCCTGCTGCTGGTGTTCAAGGACACGCTGCTGTCGCTGGTGGCGAGCACGCAGCTCACGTCGAATGACATGCTGCGCATTGGCGACTGGATCGAGATGCCGCAATCGAATGCCGATGGCTTCGTGAAGGACATCGCGCTGCATACCGTCAAGGTGCAGAACTGGGACAACACGGTGACCACCGTTCCCACGTACAAGCTCTTTTCGGAGAGTTACAGGAACTACCGGCAGATGTTCGAATCGGGCGGTCGGCGCATCAAGCGGACGCTGCGAATCGATGCCACATGCGTGCGTTTTCTCACCGACGAAGAAACCGCCCACCTCAAGCAGTTCCGCTTGCTGCACGATTATCTGGAAGAAAAGCAGATCGAGGTCGAGCTCGCCAACAAGAACCTCGGTGAACTTGCGAGTGAACCGGCAAACCGCCGGCGGCTGACGAATATCGGCACGTTTCGCGCGTATGGGCTGGCGTATCTGCAGCGGCATCCGGAGATCCGGCAAGACATGTCGATGATGGTGCGCATGATGGAACCGCAATCGGAGGGCATTCCCGTCGAGGTGTATTGTTTCACTGCCGTCACCGCGTGGACGCAATACGAACGCATCCAGGGCGATGTGTTCGATCACTTGCTCGCCATTCTTCCGGAGATGGGCTTGCGCCTGTATCAGGCGCCTTCGGGCGCCGACATGAGCGGACTGGTGGGCGCCCGCATCGGCGCTCAGGCGAGCAACGTGATCGCCGGTCATGGCGCAGGTCCAAGCCTGATGGGCAACACAGACAACGGGCGTCTGCGCGGCGAACTGCCGACGGTGTAGAACAAAAGCGGTTGGAGAAGCAGGCAAGAATCCGCGATTATTATGTATTCACGCGAATCGTCCTGATCCTTAAAGTGTGAACCTTGCCGGCATTCCTTTTTGACGTTTGAAGGATTGAAGGAATCATGCCGGTCAACGCATTCATCGCTTCTACAGGAAAACTCCCGTGACCGATCGCGTTCATGCCATGCGTGTTTTCATCCGTGTCGTCGATACCAACAGTTTCTCCCGTGCCGCCGAATCCCTCGGCATGCCGCGCGCAACTGTCTCCACGACCATTCAACAACTCGAGGCGCTGCTCGGCGTGCAATTGCTTGCACGCACCACGCGGCGTCTCAATCTCACCGCCGAGGGCGCCGCGTGCTACGAGCGCTGCGTGCGCATTCTCGCGGATATCGATGACCTGGAATCGGGCTTTCACGGCCGTGAGGACAGGCTACGCGGCCGCTTGCGCATCGAGATGCCGGACACTGTTGCAACGTCCATGGTCGTGCCCGCACTGCCGGATTTTCATGCGCGCTATCCGCATATCGAGTTATCGATTGGTGTCAGCAACCGCGCCGTCGATCTGGTCGGCGAAGGCGTGGATTGCAGCGTGCAGTTGGGGGAATTGCCGGACTCCGGCTTGATCGCACGGCGGCTCGGCAGCTTCGAGCATGTGACGTGCGCAACGCCCGCGTACCTTGAAGCGCACGGCACGCCGAAGACGCTCGATGACCTCGCGCATCATGTGGCGGTGAACTGTGTATCGATCCGAACAGGACGCCCGTGCGATTTCGATTTCGAGGTCGATGGCGAAGCGGTCGCTGTGAAAATGGCCGGATTCGTGCAAGTCACCGACGAAGCCGCTTATCTCGCATGCGGCTTGCAAGGACTCGGGCTGATCCAGCCGCCGCGCATTGCCGCATTGCCTTATTTGCGTTCGGGCGAATTGCGCGAAGTGCTGCCGCAGTGGAAGTCGATGCCCATGAATGTATCGGTGGCTTTCGTCAAGACGCGGCAAGCGGCGCCGCGTGTGAGCGCGTTCGTGGACTGGCTCGCGGAACTGTTCGAGCGCACGCAGGAAATGGACGACACGCTCACGCGGCTGTTTCACACGACACGGCGTCCGGTGGCTCCATCTCCGAGGGCAGTACAGCCCGTACGCGTCGCGCCCGATTCACGCGACGAAGACACGCACGAGGACGAGGAGACCACCAGCGAGTCATGACGCTGCAAAGGCGCTCACGCCGGACGTATCGGCTGAGCCGCCTGCTCACCCACCACGGTATTCCACTTGCGCACTTCCCAGCGCATGACCAGTCCCTCGGTCACATAGGGATCGGCCCGGGCAAATGCCTCGGGCACGGCGGCTGAATCTGCATTGAAGAGCAGCATCGCGCGATCCACTGGCGCCTCCAGCGCGCCGCCCAGCAATAACTCCCCACGCTCCACCGCCTTCCACGCATAGGTCAGATGACGTTCACGAAACGCCGCCCGGCGTTCCAGGTAATCGTCGCTCAGTTCGTAAATCAAGAGCAGATGCATTTGTACGTCCCCTTCTGACTCGTCGTCAGACTCTTCACGAAACTGCGTCGTGTATGCCGGTTGTGCGATCATGGCAGCGTTCAAAGCAGAATATTTCCGCGCGACCGTTCACTCCCGGGCCGTAAAACGGACGCCGGCGGTGCCACGAGCACTTCGAACGGTTGCCGACTCCGCCTTGTTCAGGCGCCCTCTCCGTCTTTGACGCGGATTTTCACCGCGCTAGTCTCGCCGTAACTCCTCTTCGACATCCGGTCAACGGCCGATCGTCGGAGTCCAAATCTACTCGGCGCTCGTCAAATCTGGTTCGCCGCCCGCATCCAAGGGCCCAGCTTGAACACTATCGGTTTTGCGCTCATCGTAGCGCTGCTGCGCGCGCTCGCGCGGCTACCTTATGGCCTGGTCGCGCGTTTCGGCAGCGGACTTGGCGCCCTGCTTTATTACATTCCCAGCCGCCGGAAACATATTGTGCAGGTCAACCTGCAACTATGTTTCCCGGGCAAGACCGCGGCTGAATACGAACTCCTCGGACGTTCACACTTTCGTCACGTAGTGCGTAGCTACGTGGAACGCGGCGTGCAATGGTTCGGCTCGGCCAATGCCATCGAAAAGCTGGTGAAGCTGGAAAGCCGCATCGATCTGGACGATGAAAACGCCCCGCCCACCATCTTCATGGGTTTTCATTTCGTGGCCATTGAAGTGGGATGCATGCTGTATTCCATGAAACTGCCCATCACGGCGCTCTACACGCCGATGTCCAGCAAGAAGCTGAACACGCTCGCGATCGAACAGCGCGGCCGCTTCGGCGCGGACATGGTCAAGCGCGCCGACAGCGCCCGTCGCATCCTGAAGCTGCTGCGCGGCGGCGGGTCGGTCATGCTCGCCGCGGACATGGATCACGGCATCGAAAATTCGGTGTTCGTGCCGTTCTTCGGTGTGCCGGCGTGCACGTTGACATCGGTATCGCGGCTTGCACGACTCGGCCGCGCCCGTGTCGTGCCGTTCGTGACCGAAGTGCTGCCGGACTTCAAGGGCTACAAGATGACCATCTTCGAACCGCTCGCCGACTTCCCCTCAGAAAGCGATGAAATCGATGCCCGCCGCATGAACGCGTTCCTCGAATCGCAAGTGGTGCGTTTTCCGGAACAGTATTACTGGGTGCATCGGCGATTCAAGCATCGGCCCGAGGGCGCACCGGCAGTGTATTGAGACAATACGTCATTCGGGCTTGCGGAAATCGTTGTCCACCCAGGCCTGCGCGCTGGTCTTGCTGAACTTGAATCCCGCCGAAACGCGCACTTGCGCCAGCACCCCGCCAAACATGTCGAGCGCCTTCAGGTCCGCGTAGGGATCGTCCTCGTCCGGCACGATATCAAGTGTCACCGTCACATCTTCGCCGTTCGCGCGAACCATCACATCTTTGTGAAGCATGGCGTGGCGCTGCTGCTCGTGGCGGCGCAGTACTTCGGACGCCGTCTTGATCAGCGTGCGAAATGCGTTCGGATCGAGCGGCTTGGGATTCTTCTTGTCACGGCCCATGGTCCACGGACCCGTCAACGCCGGTTCGACTTCTCCGTCCTTGATCATCTCGACGGCCCAGCCATCGTCGTCTTCATTTTTGATCACGCGGGCGGTCCAGCCGTCATCGCGCCACAGGCGTGGTTCGTGGATGGTGTTGTCTTCGTCGGCGTGGAGGTCTTGATCGGAATCGGAAACGGTCATGGAGCAAGGTTCGGTTTGAGTGGCTTGAAACACGCGCTTCGTTGCGGGGGCGTTGCAAACGTCGCGGCGCGCTGTCGATGTGACGAATTTTAACTGCAAGAAGCGACGGCATCGTCGAAAATGCCTGAACGCTGGCCGATCGGTCTAGGGCACCTGCGTGCCGGCGTGCCCGGATCTTCCGGGGACAATCGCCAACACTACGGAGGATTTACGATGCTTTCACTCATTGGCACCATTATCGTCGGCGGCATCATCGGGTTGATTGCCCGTGCGATCAAACCCGGCAACGACAGCATGGGCTGGATCATGACAATCGTGCTCGGTATTGCCGGGTCGCTGATTGCGGGCTACGCAGGCCGCGCGATGGGGTGGTATCAGGAAGGACAACCGGCGGGCTGGATCGCGTCCATCATCGGTGCAATCATTCTGCTGGTGATTTGGGGGCTGGTGACCAAACGCCGGGCCTGACCGGCTTCCGAAGCATAAGGGGCCGTTGCGGCGAAAGCTGCAACAGCCCTTTGCTTGCGCTATGCACTCATTCCCGATTTCAGGAATAGCACATGGCGCGGCGCGAAGTGCGTATATAACGGCAAGATTGCGCCGCCCATGGCGCGGGCATCGGCGCCAATTTCGCCCTCTACGAGTCGCGGGCGCAACATGCCTTGCCAGTCGAATGCATCGAGCGCAATGTTCGTGCGGCTCAAAACCTCCCGCAACAATCCACGATCCAGTTCGCCGTCGATCACGATGGCATCGAGATCGACCAGCGCCGCCGCGGATGCAATCGCCGAAGCCAGCGCGGGACATGCATCGTGGAGCCACGCTTCGCAAAGCGGCCACAATTCGGCTGAAAGTGCACGCTGGTCGTGTGCGGCATCGGCGGGAAATCCCGCTTCCGTGAAACGCTTCTCCAGAACATAGATCGAAGCCACGTTCAGCAATTGCGGCGCGCCTTCGGACCTGACCGGAAACGATCCCACAGCACCGGCGTTGCCCTTGGGCCCGGCATGCAGGCGTCCATCGATGACGAGACCGCCGCCAATGAACGTGCCGATAAAAACGTACAAGAAATCGCGCAATCCGCGCCCTTGACCCATCAGCAATTCGGCGGCGCACGCGGCGGTCGTGTCCTTTGCGAATTCAACGGGCAATGGCGTGAGCGCCTGCACGCGCGCGCGGATATCGATCTCGTTCCATGCGGCGAAAACGTCGGGCGGGGTATCGAAGAAGGTACGCCAGCCGCCCAGCCACAACGGCGCCGCCACCCCTATGCCGACCACTTTGGCGGCGTCCCCGGCGAGTGCGAGCATCGTTGCGTCGAGTTTGTCTGCAAGCAGTGCGAAGACCGTGCGCGGATCGGGATACGCATAGCCGATGGTCTCGCGCGCATGCACCTGGCCCGCGAAATCCATGGTCAGCACATCCAGACTGCGCCGGCCCACTTTCACGCCGATGGAAAACGCGCCGTCCGCGCGCAGCGAGATGGGCACCGACGGCTGCCCCATACGCCCTTGCACGCGCGTTCTCGGTTCACGCGCGAGCAGGCCATCATCGATCAGACGATCCACGATCAACGACGTCGTCTGCGAACTCAAGCGCGTCAGCCGTGCAATATCCGACTTGGGCAGCGGGCCATGCACGCGCACTGCCTGCAACACGATGCGCTCGTTCATCTGCCGCATGCCGGCTGGCTTCGAGGTGCTTGCGGACGTGGACGAACTCATCGGGCTCAGGCAATCGCCTGGACATCGGCCTGTTTTGCGCCTGTCATGATCGCGACCGCCTCGGACATGTGGATGTCGCGCGTGTTGACCAGCGCCGCGCGCCGCCCGAGCCGCTGAATGTGGATACGGTCTGCGATCTCGAACACGTGCGGCATGTTGTGGCTGATGAGGATCACCGGCAAACCGCGATCGCGCACGCGCCGGATCAACTCCAGCACCATGTTCGATTCCTTCACGCCAAGCGCGGCCGTGGGTTCATCGAGGATCACGACGTGCCGCGCAAAGGCCGCGCTGCGCGCCACCGCAACGCCTTGCCGCTGGCCGCCGGAAAGCGTTTCGACCGCCTGTTTCATGGAGCGGATGCCGATCTGCAGCCCCTCCATATGCGCGATGGCTTCCTGCAGCATGCGGCGTTTGTCGATCATCTTGAACACCGAGCCGAGCACGCCGGGGCGTCTCAGTTCGCGTCCGAGAAAGAGATTTTCCGCGATGCTCATCGCCGGCGCGACCGCCAGGTCCTGGTACACGGTCTCGATGCCCTGCGCGCGGGCATCGAGCGGACTGCGGAAGTGGACCGGTTTTCCATCGAGCAGGATCTGGCCTTCATCCGGCACGAGCGCGCCCGACAGCGCCTTGATCAGCGATGACTTGCCCGCGCCATTATCGCCGATGACCGCCATGATCTCGCCGGGGAGCAGTTCGAAGTCGACGCCATCGAGCGCGGTAACGGAGCCATAGCGCTTGATGACGCCGCGCGCTTCCAGTACGAGCTTGCGTGTGTCGTTCATGGCCATTACTCCTTAAGCGCGTGGACGCGCGAGCTTGTCAGCGGCGACCGCGAGAATCACCAGGATGCCGGTGATCAGGATTTGATAAACCGACGACACGCCGATCAGCGTCAGGCCGTTGCGGAACACGCCGACAATCAAGGCGCCCAGCAACGTACCGATGATCGTGCCGCGTCCACCAAAAAGACTCGTGCCGCCGAGCACGACCGCCGTGATGGAATCGAGATTCTCGGTTTGCCCGGCTTGCGGATCGCCCACGCCTGTTCGCGCAACCGACAATAACGCCGCGATGCCGTAGAAAAACCCCGCAAGCGTATAAACGGTGATCAGGATTTTCTGCGACGAAAGTCCCATCAGCCGCGCGGCTTCCGCGTTGTTGCCAAGCGCGTAGAGATGCCGGCCGGGCACGGTATCGCGTAACACGAACCACACGACGAGATACATCAGCAAGGTGAGCACGGTGCCATAGGTGACTTCCGCGCCACCGAGATGGAAGGTTGTGCCGAAGAACATCATGGCGTCAGGCAGGTTCGTGACGCTCTCTGCATTCGAATAAACCTGCGTCAATGCAAACGCAATGTTGAGCGTCCCGAGCGTCACGATGAACGCGGGCAACTTGATCTTCGTGATCAGCGCACCATTGAGCAATCCGAACAATGCACTTGCCCCGACGCCGCAGACGATCGCGAGCACGGGCGGGATGCCGAGCGTCACGGCAAACTTGGTCATGATGATCGAGCCGAACGCCATTACCATGCCGCACGACAAATCGATACCGCCCGTCAGCACGATCAGCGTCTGCCCGATCGCAATCACGGCGACGACCATGGTCTGCTGAAGAATCAGCGAGATGTTTTGTATCGATAAAAAGCGGTTGCTTTGCCAGATGAAAAATGCGCACGCGATCACGAGCGCCGCAAGCGGACCGATATCCGTGATAGACGGCAAACGGTCGGCAAACGTTGCACGCCCGGCGGTGGGAGAGGTGGATTGCGTCATGATTCGGGACCTC
Organism: Burkholderia sp. PAMC 28687; assembly: GCF_001577465.1. NCBI lineage: Bacteria > Pseudomonadati > Pseudomonadota > Betaproteobacteria > Burkholderiales > Burkholderiaceae > Burkholderia > Burkholderia sp. PAMC 28687. The sequence continues at coordinate 322,172 of NZ_CP014507.1, read as the reverse complement.
GACAGCGACATCTTAAAGGCGCCTTCATGCAACGCCCGAGCACCGGGCGCTGCATGCGGCGTGGCGTCTTACTTGTTGCCCCAGCAGTTGTCCAGACCGAACTTCGTGTCCTTGCCGGTGACGCCTGACACGGGTTTGTCGGTGATCAGCGTGACGCCGGTATCGTGATAGCCCGTCGCTTTCTTGCCCGTCTTCGCGTAGTCGATTCCGGCCTGCACGCCTTGCGCCGCCATCACCAGCGGATATTGCTGCGACGTCGCGGCGAAGTTGCCGGACTTCACATTGCGCACGCCTTCACATCCGCCGTCGATAGACACGATCATCACGCTCTTGTCCTTGCCCGCCGCCTTGAGCGCGCGATACGCGCCTGCCGCAGCCGGTTCGTTGATCGTGTAGACAAGGTTGATGTCGGGCACTTTCTGCAGGCAGTTTTCCATCGCCGTCTGACCCTTCGACTGATCGCCGCGCGTGTCCTGGCTGCACACAATCGACGGGTCGCCTTCCTTCACGCCGAAGCCCTGGAGGAAGCCGTTGTGGCGCAGCACGCCGACCGACACGCCCGGCGCGAGGTCCAGTGTGGCGATCTTCGCGGGCTTGCCGCCAAGCGATGCTTTCGCGTACTCGCCGATCAGCACGCCGGCCTTGAAGTTATCGGTGGCGAAAAGTGCGTCGGTTGCGTCTTGCGGTTCCGTGGGGGTATCGAGCGCGATCACGAGGATGCCTGCTGCGCGCGCTTTCTTGAGCGTCGGGACGATAGCCTTGGTGTCGCTCGGCGTGATCAGGATGGCCTTGACGCCGGCCGTGATCATGTTTTCTACCGCCGTCACCTGGCTCGCATTGTCGCCGTCGAACTTGCCGCTGGCCGTGATGAGTTTCACACCGCCTTTGGTGGCGGCCTCTTCGGCGCCCTGTTTCATCTTGACGAAGAACGGGTTGGTCTCGGTCTTGGTAATCAGCCCAATGGAGATCTGGTCCGCGGCATACGTTGCGCTTGCGCTAAAAATGGATGCAACGGCCAAGCCAATAAATGACGCCCGTGCGGCAGCACGCCGAAGATTTTTCATGTCTCGCTCCAATGTTTTTATGGGTCCGGCACTTCGGGAAAGAAGCGCTTCGAGCCCGTTCGCCGACTAAATCAATTGACTTTATTTAGTACAGCAGCGCGCGTCGTACAAGTCAAGAGGAGCCGGCTGGAGCGGCGATACGCGGTGCAGCATTCGGAGAGAAGGGACCCGCGCGCTGCACCGCTGGGCTTGGGCAAGCACGGATTGTTGCGACGCGTCTACGTACAAACACTAGGCGCGCGAAAAAGCTCGAAAATTAATTGTTTTCGGCTTTTTCTTCGGGGTATGGTTTACCAGCATTTTTGCCAACCTTATGGGTGTACCGCATCATGAGCGCACTAGAAGCCCTTCACGCCGTTGTCACCAGCGAAGACTCGCCCCAGATCATCCGCGATCACATCGTGGATGCGTTGCAGTTTGCGCTGCGAAACAAGCCGGGGTTCTTCACGACAAAGGAAGTGCAGTGGCTCGCGCAGTGGGACGACACGCGCATTCCAATCGCAGCAACCAAGATATTGAAAGAGATGAAGGTGGTCTGAGCGCTTTAATGCAGGCCGGCTTTGTCGACGAGATCAAACGAGAACGCAAGAGACTTGTCGCTGCCGGCAATCCGGTCAATAAACTCGAGCACGTCCGGGTCCTTCACAAAACTGGCAGCGGAAGCGGCGCTTAAAATAGCCCCGCTCTCTTGCGGCTTCGCAATCAGGTATCCCTGCACATAATCCACGCCGATTTCCTTGAGCGCGCGCAGCGTATCGATATCCTCGACCCATTCCGCCACGCTGCGCATGCCCAGATTCCGGGCTAGCGCGACGATAGCCTCGACAATGGCGATATCGGCCGGATGTGCGCACATCGTGCAAATGAATTCGCCGTCGATCTTGAGTGCATCGGCGGAAAGATCCTTGAGATATTTGAACGACGTATATCCCGCGCCGAAATCATCGAGCGCGATCTTCCCGCCCATCTCGTGAACCCGTGCAATAAAGCGCTGCGTATTGCCGAGATCATGCAAGGCGACGCTCTCGGTAATCTCGAGACAAAGATAAGGCACGACATGCCGGTACCGCGCGAATAACGCGAAGGCATCTTCCATGAATTGCTCGTCGTTGAGCGAGCCGCCGCTCAGGTTTACGCAGATAAACCGCGTGCTCTGCAGCGACGCCTGATGCTTCTCGACCCATTCGAGCAATGTGGCAAGGACCCATTTATCGATGGCCGCAATATTCCCCGATTCTTCCGCCGCGACGATAACCTTGCCCGCCGGCAAGGTCGCGCCATCGGGCGCGCGCATGCGCAACAGCACCTCGAAGTTCAGCGACTCCGTGGGTGCGGCGAGCGACATGATCGGCTGCATCACGAGAAACAATCCGGGTGGCAACCGGTTGCGTCCGAGTGTTTCGACGAGTTTCAGTTCTTCGGCCCGTTCCTCGAAGGCAGTTGCGCCCTTGCGATACGTCACCATGTGAACGCTCGAGCTTTTCTTGGCCTCGCGGCACGCCCGGTCAGCATGAGACAGCGCATCCTGCACACGCACGCCATGCGAACATTCCACGAGCCCAACGGACGCCTTGACCTGGAACGCACGGTTGCCGACCTGATATGGCGTGTCGCTCAACGCGCTTATCAGCCGCTGGCAACAGTCGACGGCTTCGTCTATCGACATGCGGCTCATCACGCACACGAATTCATCGCCGCCGATCCGTCCGAATGGAAAGCCGTTTGCGAACAGCGCGCGGGTCCGCGTGGCGACCTGCTTCAGGACTTCATCGCCGGCGCGATGTCCGAACAGATCGTTGACGAGCTTGAAACGATCCAGATCGACATAAGCAAGCGCCCACGACGACGCGTCCTCGCTCTGCGCGGCAATGGCCTTCTCCACACCACGGCGGTTTAGCGAACCCGTCAGCGGATCGTGCTCCGCGAGAAAGCGCAACCGTTCGATAGCCTTCGAACGTTCGGTCACATCCTGCAGCGATCCTTCAATCCACCCGTTCGAACGCGTGGCTTTCAGCAGGAAGCGCCGCTCGCCGCTGCCACGCGATTCGGCGCCGCCCATTTCGAGCTCGCCTTCACTGCCCTTCGATGCCAGCGCCTGCAGCGCCCCCCATGCGCCCGATTCGAAGTAGTCGTTCCAGTGCCGCACCTTGTACTCGGCTTTTTGCAGCGCGAGCATGGAGCGCAGCGCGGGGTTGGCGCGAACGAAGTGGCCGGCGGCATCGAGGGTAAAGAGCCCGATGGGCGTCACGTCATAGGTGTTGCGCAACTCCGTCTGCGCCTGCCGGCGATGTTCCCGCTCGGCTCGCATCTGCTCGGCGATGGCAAACGCCGCCATCATGCTCGACGACAACGCCGCCATCACGGTGTTCACGCCCCCGACCAGCAGCTTGATGCCGAACGCCGCACCCATCACTTCGGAGAAGGTCGCAAACAGCACGATCGCAAGCGATCCCACGTACCACAGAACCGTGCGCGATCGCGTGAGCCACACCAGCCGCGCCAGCAGGAAAATCAGCACGGCTATGCCGAAGCCGGTGATCACCCAGAGCGTGGGGATGAACTTCGAATAAGGCAGCACGATGGCAGCGCCCAGCAGCACAAGCCCGACATACTGGATGATCTTCAAGAGCCACCTGTAGCCGATCACCTTCAGCTCGCGCCTGAACAGCGAGGCGAACAGCGCGGCGGTCAACAGGTAATACGCGGCGAATGTGAGTTGCCGCAGGCTTTGCATATAGTCCGGCGGAATCACGCGTCCGAGCCACTGCATGTCCCAACCCATCGCGTTCGCGCAAAGACGCAGGTTGCCGACGAGCCACACCGCGAAGATCACGTAGGTCCATTCGCGGTTGATCATCGCCGTGACGAAAACAAAGACGGCAAGCGTCAGCAGGCCGCCTGCGATCAACCCCGAGCTTTCCTGGAAATCGAGCGCCGCACGGCGCAGCTCCGGACCACTCCAGCCAAACGCAGCGATCTGGGCAGGTCCGGAGAACGTGCCACGGCACAAAATGCTTAATGGCTGCACCAGGTGGCCGAGATGAAGCGCGAACCCGGCCTTGACCGGCGAAAATTCGTTGGTGGTGTTGAGCCTGTCTGCAGTTCCAAGCGGCTGCAAGGTCGATGCGACCCAGCACGACAGCGTTTGCGCGTGCCGTGAAGGAAGTTCAGCATAGGTCGACTGCTCCGCGCTCATGTTGGGAACGGTGAATTCAAACCAGACGGGCTTCTCCGAGAGCTGGGTATTGAAGCGGTTGGTTGTCACAGCGCCGGACATACGCTGCAACGCCGTGGCCGGATCGAGCGTGCCCGCGGCATCTCTCACCACCTGCAAAGGCAGGGTGACGCCGCCCTTGGAATCGAATTGCTGCGTACCCCAGATCAGGGTCGCGATAGTAGCGAGGGCAATGAGCGTGGGGACAATATAAACAGCGAACGCGTACAGAAACCGATCGATATTCGACCCGGTATATCCGGACTTGGCCCGCGAAAATAAGGCAACCAACGCCATACCTGGATTTCCCCCGTGATGCATGACGCAAGCCGCGCCAGCAGTGGCGAAACAGCCATAAACGCCTGTCGGCGCATAGGTTGAATCGCCACCACCCTCTCTTGTGGCCTCGGCTGTCAAGCAGCCGGGCTATCTTCTATTACCTGCCATAAACAAGTTGCGACGCTTCCGGGCATCGTACCGGTTCCGGCCGGAAAGATAAATCCGGCAAATCCAAGTCGAGGTCCGGATGATCCGTATGCACCATGAACTGGAATAACGGATGCTTCGCTTCTTCCCAACGCCGCCGCGCCGCCATGACGTCCTTGGCAAGTACCCGGTGCGGTAATCCGCCGACATGCGCCATCGGCATGAATTGCCTTTCACCAAAGACATCTTCAAACAACATCGCTTCATATTCACGGTCAAGCGGTGAACGGGCGGTTATCACCATGTAGTCGACCAGTTGCTGCTCGCAATAAAGCCAGAGCGCCTTGCAAAGCATCACCTTGACGACCCTGCCCATACCACCGCCCGCAACGCCCAGTCGCGTTGCTTCCGCGAGCCGGCTTTTCCCCAGCCAGTCTGGAAGACGCACCGATTGTTCCAGCGCCAGCGGTGCGTATTCATTTGTTTGGATACGCATCGTGCCAACGGGCGCGCCGTCCAGTTTCGCCTCCGCCAGAAGCACCGCTACACCCGCTTCGCGATCGCAATCTTCAATGCCGAGTTTCTCGGCAAAGGATGGCAAATGCCGCGCATACGCGAGACGCCGGATATCGATGACTTTATCGAGATCGGCTGTTTCGCGGACTATCCTTATAGTAAACGGCATCGATTCACGTTTCCTGAGCGTTTGTACCGTTCGCTCAAGCGTCTCCATCCGGTTACCCCGTTCCAAACGATCACTGCTTAAAACACTGCTTTGGCCTGCATCGAGCTGTTCCATTTTTGTTACCCCATATTGGCGAGAAGGAGATGCCGCGGTGCGTTTGACTTGATGCAAACAACACGCGCGACGATTTAAGTCTCGCCCAAAGGGAATTGATACAGTGTCGAATGGAAGAGAAAACTTTAAAGATACTTAAAAAAACGACGCTTCCAAGGGTTTCTTGAATTCGCCCGCAGTTTTCACTCAAACGGTTTCGTAACACGAAAATCTATTTGGGAATGCAGCGCGGGTTTGGATTATCGGCATTCGACGGGGATGCGGGCGCGGAGAAAATGCACCGGCATCGTGCGAGTATCAAGTTATAAATCGCCGGCGGGATTAAATCCGGCGTGCAATTAGCGCCTTTGCAGCGACTAAATTACCGAACAGGAAAAAATGACTCGATACCGATTGCGGCGCTTGATGCCATACGAACAGGAGGGAGTGTGGGTCGTTAAAGCGATGTGATTGAATCCGGCGGACGACAGCGCGCCCGCCAGTGTAGAGATTCGCCTGCTTCAGTCTTCGTCGTCGAGCCAGGGAATATCCACGTCGGTGATGAACGCGACCATTGCGAGTGGACGCCCTTCCTGGCGGCCGATCTTGCCATCGGCGCGTTGCCACTCACAGCGGAACACGGTGGCGGGCGTGTCGGCCATCAACGTGACCGTGCGCAGTTCATCCGGGTCCGAATCCTCCACGGGACCGTCCAGCGATATCAAAAGTTGTTGCGGCCACATGCCGTCGACCGGATCGTAGATCTTGTCGCCGTCGTGGATCACGACAAACGCTTCCACGCCAATGGTCGCCGACGCTTCCACGATCATCTTGCCGAGCGCGCGCAGCACAGCGGTCGCGCGGCCTGAGTTGGCCTGACGGATCGCGAGATCGCCGCGGGTCAGCGCCTGCTCCAGTTTCGGATTGGTTTTCTGTTGGGCCATTGGGTTGCCTCCGTAACTTGATTACCGTTCGACGGGTACGGCCCGCCGAGAGTTGCAAGGCGGGATCGTACCATTCCCGTCCCAAATTTACCGCCTGGAATGCCTCACAGGAAACTTTTGGCCTGCCGCAAACCCTTGCCTGTCAACCTGCTGCAAGAGCACGCGCAAGAAACTCGCCGCCTGCCTTGAGCGCAGTCACGTTGCCGGGTTCGAAGGTCCAGTGGCCGGCTGCATCGACGATGGAAAGCTGCGCGCCGGGCCATGCATCTGCAAGCGCGAGCGCCTGGTCGGCGGGACACACCATGTCGAAGCGGCCATGCACGAGCACACACGGCAGATGCGCAATTCGGCCGATGCGCGGCAAAAGCGGCTCGGGCGGCAACTCCTGCGCCATGTAGTGATGTTCGAGCAGAGACATGGAGATGGCGGCGGCATTGGACTCGCGAGTTTCTTCGGGCGTGGCGGCAGGCTTCGCGGGATCGGCTTCCGGCGCTTCGGCTTTCGCCTCACCTTTCTGCGCCGGTTTGTTCACCACGGACAACGTCGCTTCGAATCCGGCCCATGCGCGCGCGAGCCTGATGCCGGCATCGTCGAAACGGGCGAGCGGCGCGCCGGTAAGCGACAGGATCTCGGCCGAGTTCAACGGGCGCTCGCCGCTGGCGGTTTCGATAGCATCGAGAAACTTGCGATGGGCGTCGGGGAAGACGCGCTGTACGTCCCACAGGAACCAGTCGATGTCCTGCTGGCGCGCAAGAAAAATCCCGCGCAACAGAAATCCAAGGCAGCGTTCCGGATGCGTGACGCCGTAGCTCAACGCGAGCGTCGTGCCCCACGAGCCGCCGAAAAGCGCCCATTTTTCGATGCCGAGCAATACCCGCAGCTTTTCCATATCGCCGACCAGTTCCTTGGTGCCGTTATGTTCCAGCTTGCCGAAAGGCGTGGACTTGCCACAGCCGCGTTGATCGAAGAAGACCATCCGCCACTTCGATGCATCCAGCACATCGCCCCATTTGACATTCATCGCGCCGCCCGGGCCGCCATGCACGATCAGCATTACGGGCGCATCCTCCGGGCCTTGCGCGCGCCAGTAGATCGAATGGCCATCGCCGACATCGAGCATGCCTTCATCGAAAGCCGGGGTCTTCACGGTCGATGAATCTTCCGGAACCTGAGTCTTCACTTCGTTGCCTGCGTCGTCCGTCATTGGAACTCCGTTGGAGAGATCACGCGTCTCTCAGTATTTGATTGGGCCGCAAGGCGGGATTTTGGAACCCGGGACACGAACCGCCGCACAAGCTATCCTTCGGGTTTCGTACGCGGGGTTGACTGGCGTCTGCATGTCTTGCGCAGGGTCGCGGCCACCTCGACGCCTGTTCGCCCATTCGCCTTATCGCCGGTTGCGGCGCTTGAGCCACGTTTTTACCATTGTCCAATACTTAATGCATCGAACCTTCGTCAAGTGGCTATTCGCGACCTACCTGCTTGGCAGCGGCACGGTGTGGTCCATCCTGATTCTGCCTTTGTTTCCGTTCGTCGGCCGCAGCGGCCGTTATTGGCTTGCAAAGCAATGGTGCCGTGCCATGGTCAAGATGATGCGCATGATTACCGGCGTGTCGTGTTCAGTGGAAGGACTCGAAAACCTCCCCGACGAGCCGTTCATCATGCTGTGTCGGCACGAATCGACCTGGGAGACGCTCGCATTCATGGCGCTGTTTCCGCGCCGCATCAGCTTCGTATTCAAGAGCGACCTCAAGCGTATTCCGTTCTTCGGCTGGGTGCTCAAGGGCCTCGACATGGTGAGTCTTGATCGTGGTTCACCGCGTCAGGCGCATCAGGCGGTCACGCGCGAATGCGCGGAAAAGCTCGCGCTTGGGGATGTCGTGGTGATCTTTCCAGAGGGCACGCGGGTCGCGCATGATGCGCCGTTGAAGCTGGCATCGGGCGGAGTACGGCTTGCCTGTTCCACGCAAGTGCCGGCCGTGCCGGTCGTGCATAACGCAGGGAAGTACTGGCCCGCGAAGGGCTGGCCGGATCAGCCCGGCCATATCCGCGTGATCGTCATGGCGCCGCTTCCCGCTGATTGCGTGGTGCCGCAAGAGTTGAACCGGCTCGCTCAGGAGCGCATGGAAAAGGAGATGACGCGGCTTGCGTGAGCCCCGCTTTCCTTCAATACGGCCGGCGGCGTTTTGCAGCGCAAAGCCGGTCTACCGCTGACAACAACGCTTCAATCTCGACAGGCTTTTGCAGATAGCCATCGTAATGAACGAAAGCCGGCGGGTGCGGATGGCCCGAGATCATCAAGAACGGGATATGCGCCGTCGCCGAGTTGGTCTTCATGGTCTGGCAAAGCAGTGCGCCGCCAAGTCCTGGCATCTTCCAGTCCGATATCACGATATCAACGAGGTTCTCGCCGAGCAACGCAAGTGCGCTGTTGCCGTCGAAGGCCGACAGCACCTTGCACTCCTCCGACTGCATGCACAGGGTCCACGCTTCGATGGTCTCGGGATCGTCGTCGACGAGCAATACGGTTTTCATCGTGCTGGCGGCTTTGGTGGCGTCTTGTTGATTAGGTTCGGGCAAGTGAGACATCGCAAAGCAAGGTTTGGTTGCACGAAGATATCTTGCGCGCAGTTACAGTAAGGTTGCCTGTAGTCCATCGCAAGGCTGCTTCACGTGCATGCACCGCTTTCCTCGAGCCACTTATATAGCTTTTATCGCACGTATGCTAATGGGGTTTTGCCGATGCCGCTCGCGCGGTAACAAGTGCCTGCAACACACGCTCCAGCAAGCTATTTCATACCGATACGCACCGCCTCGCGCTCACGCCCCACGTCACGGATTGCATCGATAAGACTATCCAGCGCCGGTGACTTCGCACGGTCGTGACGCAGGATGAGGCCGATGGGTTCATCGGCACTTGCGAAAGGCATGGGCAGGCGTGTCAGCAACTTCAATGCAATGTCGTGCTCGACTACGCTCGAAGGCACGAACCATACCGCGTCGTTGTGCAATGCAAGAGCGCGTCCAAGCGACACCGACAACGTCTCGATCAGCGAGCTCGATGCCTGGGCGCCGAAAGCCGTCAGCACGCTCTCGGCGGACTGGCGGATCAACGTGCCGAACGGTGGAACGACTATTGGAAAGCGTGCAAGCAAGCTCGCGGTTACATTGCTTTCGTGCACGAGCGGATGATCGTTGCGCACAACGACCGTCAGCGGTTCGCGATACAACTGCTCGAAGGTCATCCCGACCATGCCTTCGGGTTCGGAAAGCCGGCCGACGACCAAATCGGTATCGGCGGATTTGAGGCGTTCGAGCAACTGCCCGTTCGACCCGGTCCACACTTTCACCGATACCCTCGGCCACTGTGCCCGGAATGCCGCGAGCGTCGGCGGCAGCAAGGCGGGTGCAACCGTGGGCAGCACACTGAGCGAGACTGTTCCCGGATGCTCGACGCCATGACGCGACAACTCGTCCACACCCTCGCGCAGGGCGCCCACGCAAGCCGCGGCGTGGGGCGCGAACAGACGTCCTTCGCGCGTCGGCTCGGCGCCGCGCCGGCCGCGCTCGAACAATCGCACGCCTAGAATGGATTCCAGCTCGGCAATGGTCTTCGATACCGCCGGCTGCGTGATCGACAGGCTGTCCGCTGCGCGTTGCACGCTCCCGAACTGGGTCACGGCAAGAAAGCATTGCAGGTGCCGGAACTTGATCCGGCCGCTGGTCAGGCTGCCCAATTCCGCGGCCGACGCAGCGCCAAGAGAGTATTCGTTATCCATGACGATCAGTTATGTCTGAATGCATAAAACGTCATTTTCCATAACTTCACCGCTTCGATAAAGTGTTGATTCACATTTTAAAAGCCGGAGACAAAAATGGATGCTCCCTCATCACTCCTGAGCCCGCGCGACTGGGATTCGCACCCGCCTTACTCTTATCCGGGCTACAAGTCCTCGGTATTACGCAGCCCTTCACGGCCGCTGATTCCGCTCAAGGAAAAACTGAAGGACCGCCGCGTGCCCGTCTACGGCGCGGAAGATCTCGGCAAACTGGATCACGACCTGACCCGCAACGCCGCCAGAAACGGCGCGCCGCTCGGCGAACGCATCATCGTGACGGGGCGCGTGATGGACGAACGCGGGCGGCCGGTGCGCAATACGCTGGTCGAAATCTGGCAAGCGAACGCGGCCGGACGTTACGTTCACAAGGCAGATCAGCACGACGCGCCGCTCGACCCCAACTTCCTCGGCGCGGGGCGTTGCATGACGGACAACGACGGGCGGTATCGATTCCTGACGATCAAACCCGGCGCGTATCCGTGGGGCAACCATTCGAACGCATGGCGTCCGAACCACATCCATTTTTCGCTCTTCGGCGAATATTTCGGCTCACGGCTCGTCACGCAGATGTACTTCCCGGGCGACCCGCTGCTCGCGCTCGACCCGATCTTCCAGGGCACGCCGGAACACGCGCGCAACCGGCTGGTCTCGCGATTTTCCATCGATACGACCGAGGAAGCCTATGCGCTCGGTTACGAGTTCGACATCGTGCTGCGCGGCCCGAACCAGACCCCGACGGAGGCTTGAACATGACGACCTTTAGCCAGACGCCCTCGCAAACCGTCGGACCGTACTTCGCTTACGGCTTGTGTCCCGAACAGTACAACTTCGACTTGAAGAGCTTGTTCACGCCATCGATTGCAGACCGGGAATCGGCGGGACAGCACATCAGCATCGTCGGGCAGGTTTTCGATGGCGACGAAAAAGTGATCGGCGACGCGGTGATCGAGATGGTTCAAGCCGACTCGACCGGCCGTTATGTCACCACAGTGGCCGAGGCACGCGAGTCCGGTTTCCGCGGCTTCGCGCGGGTCGGCACGGGCACCGATCCCGAGCTTCGCTACGTGGTCGATACAGTCAAGCCGGGCAGCATAGGCAGTGATTCGGCGCCGCATATCGATGTGATCGTGCTGATGCGCGGCATGCTGCTGCACGCATACACGCGCCTTTATTTCGACGATGAAACGGAAGCCAACGCCGGCGACGACGTGCTCGCGCTAGTTCCCGCAGAGCGGCGCGCAACGCTGATTGCGAAGCGTGAACCGGAAACGTCGAACACGATTTACAGGTTCGATATTCATCTGCAAGGGCCGAACGAGACGGTGTTCTTCGATCTTTGAAGCGTCGCGCCATGCGGTAAAAACGGACGTCCGGCATCGATGGTTTATGATGTCGGACGCTCGAACCCGCCTGCACTGCGCCATGAAAGACGATCAAACTCCCAGCCCGCTATACCTCAAGCTTTTCTCCGAAACTGCCCAGATCGAATGGTCCGAACTGGAGCGATTCTTCGCGCGCGGCGTGTTGCTGAAAGTGGCGCGCGATATCGATCTGGTCAGTGTGGCTGAAGCCGTTGCCGGCGACGATACGAAGCGCGTGACCGAGTGGTTGTCATCAGGACTGCTCGAACGCACGACGGCAGAAACCGCCGCTGACCTGGCGCAGCGCAACCCTGAGTTGTGGGCCGTGGTGGTGTCGCCGTGGGTTTGCGTGCAGGAACGCGGCTAGACACATTACCGTTCAGCGTGTCGTCAGTTTCCGCCATAAGGTCGTCTTGCTGATTCCCAGCGCCTTCGCCGTCCTCCCGCGATCGCCGCCGAACGAATCCAGCATCGTTCGGATCTCATCGGCCTGCAACTTGCGGCTGCGCGCCTTGAGCGATTCCTGATTCGAATTCATTGTTTCTTCCTCGAGCTCAGGCGCTATCGACCGTATCAACCTGGGCGTCAACTTCAACGGCTTCGCGGCCGGATCTTCCAGCTCCAGCGAAATCCTTTCGATCACGTTCTGCAATTCGCGCACGTTTCCGGGCCAGGCGTAGCTCGTGAATATCGGCATGACCGGGTCGAGTGCCTTGAGCGCGGCATCGAATGAAACCACGCGCCCGGTGCGCCACAACAATTGCGCGGCCAGTGCCGCTATATCCGCCGCCCGTTCGCGCAACGGCGGCAGGTGCAGATTCAGGATATTCAGCCGATAAAAAAGGTCCGCGCGAAACTCACCCGCCTTCATTCGCTCGCTCAACGCGCGATGCGTCGCCGCGACGATCCGCACATCGACCTGCAGTGGTTCAGTGGAGCCCAGCCGCACGACTTCGCGCTCCTGCAGCACGCGCAGCAACCGGCTTTGCAGCGGCAACGGCATCTCGCCGATTTCATCGAGGAAAAGCGTGCCGCGATGCGCCGACTCGATCAGTCCAGCCTTGCCGCCGCGACGCGCGCCCGTGAACGCCCCCTCCTCGTAGCCGAAGAGTTCGCTTTCCAGCAGCGTTTCCGGAAACGCGCCGCAATTCAACGCGACGAACGCGAAGTCGCGCCGCGCGCTTTCGCCATGGATGCCTTGCGCAACCAGTTCCTTGCCCGTGCCGCTCTCGCCGCGAATCAGCACGGTCGCGTCGGAGCCCGCATATCGGCGAGCGCGCTGGCGAACCTGCTCGATAGCCGGAGTGCTGCCGCTGAGGTCATCGATCGTGTATCGCGCGACGAGCGACGGCGAGCGTTGCCGCGCACGCACCGACCTGTCCATGCGCTGCAATGCCACTGACTCCTGAAACGTGACGATGGACCCCGAAGCCGCCGATGCATCGCCCCAAGCGCTTCGATGTACCACATAGCTCGCCCCGCGCACCGTCTCCAGCGACTCGCCGGGTTCGTCCGGCACGGCGCTAGCCACTTCGGGCGCCAGGTCGCGCAGGCGCTTGCCGACGACTTGCGATGGCGCGAGGCGCAGCATCTCGGCCATCTTGCCGCTGAGCGCTTCGATGCGGCCATCGGCGGCAAGCGCGATCACGCCGTCCCGCAGATGTTGCAGGACCTGATCGAGCCGGCGACGGCGCTGCGTCTCGCCGAGGGTCGCGCGCGCCACTTCCAGCGCTGTTTCGAACGCGCCCTGAACGGACGCTCGCGAGTAGAGAAACACCGACTTCATGCCGGCCTTTTCCGCGAGTTCCGTGACGAGACCCGGCCCGACAATCGCCTGCACGCCGCGGTCACGCAGATCCAGCACGCAGGATTCCGCGTCCTCCGCCGACACGTAGGACGCGCATTCGATCGCCGCACCGAACGCGCGGAAAAAGCGGGCGACTTCAGCGGGTGTCTCGCCGTGCATCACGAGACCGACCGGTTCGCCCTCGCGGCGCGCACGCGCGAGCGCATGCATGACATCGAACCCGGTCGGGTTCACCAGTACGACCGGAACGCCGATTCGCGCCTTCAGGTACGCCCCGTTCGATCCGGCAGCAACGACCACATCTGGGCGGGCATCGCCGGCGTTCTCGATCTCGTGCACCGCGTCCTCGTAACCGAGCGGCACAATACGCAGATCGGCAATGCCGTCGTATTCGGCCGCCATGTCGCGATACAGATCGCGGAGCTTGCTTATACCTACGGCCCAGATGCGTGGAGGAGGATTCATGGCGTGGAGGATCGGGCTCGAATGCTTCAGTCTAATTCACTTCTGCAAACAATGATTTCATTTCTGAAATTTTCAGGCATCGATAAAAAAGCTTAATCTGTTCCCAATCAAGAACTTGGGCACTGGCAAACAACTTGCGCTTCCAGATGCATAAAACCGGAGACCTCCATGAGCTCAACTGCAGCACTCAGCGCCGGCGCGAAGTTCCGCGCAGCGGTCGCGGCCGAACGGCCCTTGCAACTCGTCGGCGCGATCAACGCGAATCACGCGCTGCTCGCCCAGCACGCCGGGTTCAAGGCGATCTATTTGTCCGGTGGAGGGGTAGCGGCGGGATCGCTGGGCTTGCCGGACCTCGGCATCTCCACGCTCGACGACGTGCTCACCGATGTCCGTCGCATCACCGATGTCTGCGACCTGCCGCTGATGGTCGATGTCGATACCGGCTTCGGCCCGAGCGCATTCAACATTGCGCGCACGGTCAAGTCGCTGATCAAGGCGGGTGCAGGCGCGATGCACATTGAAGACCAGGTGGGCGCGAAACGCTGCGGTCATCGGCCGGGAAAGGCAATCGTCTCGCAGCAGGAAATGGCCGATCGCGTACGGGCCGCGGTGGACGCCCGCACCGACGCGAACTTCGTCATCATGGCGCGCACGGATGCTTTGGCGGTCGAGGGACTGGACGCGGCAATCGACCGGGCGCGTGCGTGTGTGGAGGCGGGCGCGGACATGATTTTCCCGGAAGCAATGACGGACCTGAAGATGTACAAACAATTCGTCGATGCCGTGAAGGTCCCCGTTCTCGCCAACATCACCGAGTTCGGATCGACGCCGCTCTTCACGGTCGAGGAATTGCGCAGCGTGGATGTGTCCATCGTGCTGTATCCACTCTCCGCTTTCCGCGCGATGAACAAGGCCGCTGAGAATGTGTATCGCGCGATTCGCACCGATGGCACGCAAGCCAACGTGCTCGACAGCATGCAAACGCGCGAGGAACTGTACAAGAGCATTGGCTATCACGACTTCGAGCAGAAGCTCGACGCGCTGTTCAATCAGACCAAATAAAGCGTTATTCCTGCGTTGATCCGATAAGGAGACTGGAACAAATGAGCGATACCCCGACGAAAGAAGCACCCGCCGCCAGCGGGTTCAAGCCCAAGAAATCTGTCGCGCTTTCGGGCGTGACGGCGGGCAATACCGCGCTCTGCACCGTCGGCAAGACGGGTAACGATCTGCATTATCGTGGCTATGACATTCTGGATATTGCAGGAACCTCGGAGTTCGAGGAGATCGCGTATCTGCTCGTGCACGGCAAATTGCCGAACGCCGCCGAACTCAAGGCGTACAAGACGAAGCTCAAGGCGCTGCGTGGTCTGCCCGCGAACCTGAAGGCCGCGCTGGAATGGATTCCCGCTTCCGCTCATCCCATGGACGTCATGCGTACCGGCGTCTCCGTGCTCGGCACCTTGTTGCCCGAGAAGGACGATCACAACGTCGCGGGCGCAAAGGATATCGCCGACCGCCTGATGGCATCGCTGGGATCGATTCTGCTGTACTGGTATCACTATTCGCATAACGGCCGGCGCATCGAGACCGAGACCGATGACGATTCCATCGGCGGGCATTTCCTGCATTTGCTGCATGGCGTCGAGCCATCGAAATCATGGGTCGATGCGATGCATGCATCGCTCATTCTGTACGCCGAGCACGAATTCAACGCATCGACGTTCACCTGCCGCGTGATCGCGGGCACGGGATCGGACATGTATTCGGCGATAACCGGCGGTATCGGCGCGTTGCGCGGCCCGAAACATGGCGGCGCAAATGAAGTTGCGTTCGAGATCCAGAGCCGCTATCAGACGCCCGACGAAGCAGAAGCGGACATTCGTCGCCGCGTGGAAGCGAAGGAAGTCGTGATCGGCTTCGGTCATCCGGTGTACACGATCTCCGATCCGCGCAACAAGGTGATCAAGGACATTTCGAAGAAGCTGTCGAAGGAAGCCGGCGACACGAAAATGTACGACATCGCCGAGCGCCTCGAAACGACGATGTGGGACGCAAAGAAGATGTTCCCGAACCTGGACTGGTTCAGCGCGGTGTCGTATCACGCCATGGGCGTGCCCACCGCCATGTTCACGCCGCTGTTCGTGATCGCGCGCACGTCGGGCTGGAGCGCGCACATCATCGAACAACGTATCGACAACAAGATCATTCGCCCGAGCGCAAATTACACCGGGCCTGACAATCTCAAGTTCGAGCCTTTGAACAAACGCAAATAATTACGGAGACATCCTGAGCATATGAGCCACATTTCAAACGTCCGGCCCGAGCCGGATCGCGTACTGGTCGACATAGTCGACTACGTTCTCAACTACAAGATCGACAGCGAAATTGCGCTCGACACCGCGCGCAATTGCCTGATCGATACCCTCGGTTGCGGACTCGAAGCCCTCACCTATCCCGCTTGCACCAAGCTGATGGGACCCATCGTGCCCGGCACGATCGTCCCCAACGGCGCCAAGGTGCCGGGTACATCGTTCCAGCTCGACCCGGTTCAGGCCGCGTTCAACATTGGCGCGATGATCCGCTGGCTCGACTTCAACGACACATGGCTTGCAGCAGAGTGGGGTCATCCGTCGGATAACCTCGGCGGCATTCTTGCCACAGCTGACTGGCTCTCGCGCAACGCTGTCGCCACCGGCAAAAAGCCGCTGACGATGAAAGACGTCCTGATCGGCATGATCAAGGCGCACGAAATTCAAGGTTGTATCGCGCTGGAAAACTCGTTCAACAAGGTCGGGCTCGATCACGTGTTGCTGGTCAAGCTGGCATCGACGGCGGTGGTCGGCCAATTGATCGGCTTGACGCGCGATGAGCTGATCAACGCAGTCTCATTGGCTTTCGTCGATGGCCATTCGCTGCGCACCTATCGTCACGCGCCGAACACCGGTTCGCGCAAATCATGGGCCGCAGGCGATGCGACCTCGCGCGCCGTGCGTCTCGCGTTGATCGCGAAGACGGGCGAGATGGGGTACCCCTCGGTTCTGACTGCCAAGACGTGGGGCTTTTACGATGTCCTGTTCAAGGGCAACGAATTCAAGTTCCAGCGTCCATACGGTTCTTACGTGATGGAGAACGTGCTCTTCAAGATCTCGTTCCCGGCCGAATTCCACTCGCAGACCGCGGTGGAAGCGGCAATGACGTTAAACACGAAACTCGCTGAAGCCGGCAAGAAAGTCGAAGACATCAGGAAGATCACGATCCGCACGCATGAAGCGGCAATTCGGATCATCGATAAAAAAGGTCCGCTCGATAACCCCGCCGACCGCGATCACTGCATCCAGTACATGGTGGCCGTGCCGCTGATCTACGGCCGGTTGACGGCATCGGATTACGAAGATTCGATTGCAAAGGATCCGCGTATCGATACCTTGCGCGCGAAGATCGAATGCGTGGAAGACCCGCAATTCACGAAGGATTATTTCGATCCCGAGAAGCGTTCGATCGCCAATGCGCTGACCGTCGAATTCAATGACGGCAGCACCTTCGACGAGCTGGTCGTCGAATACCCGATCGGACACAAGCGCCGCCGCGAAGACGGCATTCCTCTCCTGGTCGAGAAGTTCAGGACCAACCTCGCACGGCGTTTTCCGGCGAAGCAGCAAGAGGCGATCATTGCGGCATCGCTGGACCAGGCAACGCTTGAGGCAATGCCGGTCAATGAATATGTTGATCTGTACGTGATCTGATTCTGGCGCCGACAAAGGAAAAGGCGGCCCAACGAAAGTGGGTACCGCCTTTTTTCATGACTCGGACGCTACTGGCTCAATGCACCCAGTCATTCCAAAGCACGACCAATATAGTCATCAACGCCGGTCCGATAAACAATCCCACCAGACCAAACGTCTCCGCCCCGCCGAGAATGCCGAAGAGCACGAGCAAGAACGGCAACCTCGCCGCGCCGCCGATCAGCACCGGCCGCACCGCATGTTCGGCCACGAACACGACCACGAAACCAAACACCGCAACGCAGATCGCAGCCACCGTTGCGCCTTGAGCCAGCAACCACAAAGCCGCGCCCAAAAACACAATCGGCGCGCAGAACGGCAACATGGCTGCAACGGCGGTCAGCATGCCGAGAAGCGTCGCATGTGGCACACCGGTGACGGCATAGGCCACACCCAGCAGCGCGCCTTCTCCGAGCCCCACGACGACCAAACCCGTCACCGTGCTGCGAACCGAATCCGCCATGCGCCGGGCAAGCGCCGCACCATCCGATCCAAACGCGCGTCTCGACCCTTCGAGCAGTTGCTCACCCAGTTTCGACCCCGCCTTGAACAAGAAGAACAACGTGACGAGCATGAAGCTGAACACGATCAACCCGTGCGCGACACGCCCGCCGAAATGCCGCGTCATCGCAACAATGGTTGCGCTGTGAAAGTGCTTGGCCGCCGGCGATGAACCGAGAGGCGTAGCAAGATTCTCCTGCCACCACGCGGCGACCTGCTTCGATCCCATCGGCAGATGATTGACCAGATCGGGCATGGTGATCCCGCTTCGCAACGATTCCTGAACCCATCGGATCAGGTCGTTTGCCTCGCTGCCCGCCTGGGCCGCGACCACTATGAACGGCACCACGAACACGAGTGCGAGCACCACCGTCATGCCGATTGCAAGCCAGGTGCTTCGGTTCCGGAACAATGGCCGCTTTTCCAGCCATGTCAGCAATGGCCACAAAGCAATGGCGATCACCGCTGCCCACACGACGGCGGGGATGAAGTCGCGGATCATCCAGATGGCGACTGCCACGAGGACCGTGTATAGCAATCCCGAAGCGGTACGTTGCAACCGCCGTGTGCGATCCTTTTCGTCGTCAGAAGTCTGATCGCGTGGATTCATGAAACGTCCTTGTAATTGCTTCCAAAGTTGAAGCTCAAAATGTTTATAAAACGCATGCCGCGTGGCGGCGACGCAAATCTGTTTGTAATCCGCATGAAGCGTGATGCCAGCCACGCATTGTAATTCGAGCGGGAAGCGGCCAGAATCAAGGGGCTTTTTCCCAGCAACCGCGCTTCAATCTGCCATCGCATCTTTTGATCTAATTTCACACTCACCAATTTCCGTTTCCCTATAATCGGTTCCCTCGCCCCGGCATCCGTTCAAGAGATTTGCAGTGAAAGCTATTCGAACCATTGTCAACGCATGTGCAACAACAGCAATGCTTGCCGGTTGCGCGTCGGGCCTGAACCGGACGAAGGAAGAAGCGATCAACCAGAAGGTCGGAATCGTAGTCCATCCCGCACACGGCGGCGTTGAGCTGCGCCTTCAGGAATCGGCGCTGTTCGACTTCGATGAAGCATCGATGCGCCCCGAAGGCATCGTCGTACTCGACCGCGCAGCGGTGCTGCTGAAGCGCAGTACACGACCCATCATGGTCGAAGGACACACCGACAACGTGGGGCCGCTCGACTACAACCAGACCCTGTCGACGGCACGCGCGAACGCGGTCGCCGATGCGCTTGTCGCACGCGGCGTTCCCGCTGCGCGCATCAAGACCCGCGGCATTGCATTTTCGGAGCCGATCGCGTCCAACGCCACGCCCGAAGGGCGTGCGCTGAACCGGCGAGTTGAGATTCTGGTCAGGACCGAGACCGAAGAAACGCTGCTGGGACGCGTCAAAAAGAAATGACGCGCGCCGTCGAGCGCCGTTGTGTGAAGCTTATTTGACGGCCTGCACATCCATCATCAGGAGCTGCGCGCCATCGGTGACCTGATCGCCGACACCGAACAGGATCTCGCCAACGGTGCCGCTCGCGGGCGCGACGATCGTGTGCTCCATCTTCATGGCTTCCATCACCAGCAAGGGCGCCCCCTTCTCCACCACGGCGCCGGCCTCCACCAGCACGGCGATCACCTTGCCCGGCATCGGCGCGGTCAGGCGGCCTTCGCCATGTTCGGCATCAGCGGCGTGGGCAAGCAGATTCTGCCATTCAAACGCCAGTGATACCCCCGCGTAGAACACATGGAACACATCGCCGTCTACGAAGACGCGCCCCTTGATCCGTGTGTCCCCGATCAGCACCACGAACGAATGCGGCTCATCGCCGTGCGACCAGTCGAATGCAAGCGTCTCGCCGGGCAGCTCGAGCTGCTTGTTGTCCGCCCGGCCCGATGTTGAACCGCGCTTGAAGACGGCCACGATTTCATCGTCGGAATCGGCGAGGCGCCAGTTCAGCGCTTGCGTGTAACCGCCGCTCATGCGCCAGTGCGATAACGCGTCCCACGGCGACGCGCCACGCACTTCTCCACCTTCGCGCGTAAGTAGCGCAGCGCAAGCAAGCGCGAGCGTGTGTGTCTTGGATACGGTCGATGGTGCGAACAACGTGTCGTGATGACGCTCGATCAGGCCCGTGTCCAGATCGCCCGACGCGAACGGTTCGCTTACGACGATCCGATGCAGGAACTCGATATTCGTCGATGGACCCACGACCTCGCATTGTTTCAACGCAAGCGCCATGCGCAGCAACGCATCGTCACGATCGTGACCGTGCACGATCAGCTTGGCGATCATCGGGTCATAGAACGGCGTGATGGTATCGCCCTCGCGCACGCCGCTATCGATGCGCACGTTCCCGTTAAACTGAAACTCGACCGCTTCGGGCAAGCGTAAATGCTTCAGCGTTCCAGTCGATGGCAAAAATCCGCGCGAAGGATTTTCGGCATAAATGCGCGCCTCGATCGCGTGGCCGCCCACCTTGAGTTGATCCTGCAACAGCGGCAACGGTTCGCCGCTCGCCACGCGCAGTTGCCACTCGACGAGATCGAGACCGGTGACCATTTCGGTCACGGGATGTTCGACCTGAAGCCGCGTGTTCATTTCCATGAAGTAGAACTGGCCGTCGCCGGTCATGATGAATTCGACCGTACCCGCGCCGACGTAATTCACGGCACGTGCGGCGGCGACTGCGGCTTCGCCCATCGCCTTGCGTACTTCGGCTGAAAGGCCCGGAGCCGGCGCCTCTTCGAGCACCTTCTGGTGACGGCGCTGCACCGAGCAGTCGCGATCGAAGAGATACACGGCATTGCCATGCTGGTCGGCGAACACCTGCACTTCCACATGGCGCGGGCGCTGCAGGTATTTTTCGATCAGCACGCGATCATTGCCAAAGCTGCTTGAGGCTTCACGTTTGCACGACAACAGCGCTGACGCGAAGTCCGCGCTCTGCTCGACGACGCGCATGCCTTTTCCGCCGCCACCCGCGCTTGCTTTAAGCAGCACCGGATAACCGATGCCATCGGCTTCCTTCTGCAACAGCGCCGCATCCTGACTGTCGCCGTGATAACCCGGCACGAGCGGCACCGAAGCTGATTGCATCAGCGCCTTGGCCGCCGCCTTCGATCCCATCGCGGAAATCGCTTCGACCGGCGGCCCGATAAACACGAGTCCCGCCTTCTCGCAAGCCCGCGCAAATTCTTCGTTCTCCGATAGAAAACCATATCCCGGATGCACGGCTTGCGCGCCGGTTTTCAGCGCAGCATCGATGATCTTGTCGATCCGCAGATAACTTTCAGACACCGCCGCACCGCCCACATGCACCGCTTCATCGCAGACGGCGACGTGCTTCGATTGTGCATCGGCATCGGAATAAACTGCCACGCTGCCCACGCCCAGGCGTTTGCAAGTCGCGGCCACGCGGCACGCAATCTCGCCGCGATTCGCAATCAGTATTTTGTTGAACATGACGAAGCCCGGGAAGAAGTGATCACATCCGGAACACGCCAAAACGCGTGTCCTCGATAGGCGCATTCATTGACGCCGCCAGTCCCAGCCCAAGCACGTCGCGGGTCTGCGCGGGGTCGATCACGCCGTCGTCCCACAGCCGCGCGCTCGCGTAATACGGATGCCCCTGCACCTCGTATTGCTCGCGGATCGGCGACTTGAACGCTTCCTCTTCTTCCTTCGACCACGAACCACCTTTCCCTTCGATCCCATCGCGGCGCACGGTTGCCAGTACCGAGGCAGCTTGCTCGCCGCCCATCACCGAGATGCGCGCGTTCGGCCACATCCAGAGGAAACGGGGCGAATATGCACGCCCGCACATGCCGTAGTTTCCTGCGCCAAACGATCCGCCGATGATCACCGTAAACTTGGGCACTTTCGCCGTCGCAACAGCGGTCACCATCTTCGCGCCGTTACGTGCGATGCCTTCGTTCTCGTACTTGCGCCCGACCATGAACCCCGTGATGTTCTGCAGGAACACTAACGGAATTTTCCGCTGGCAGCACAGCTCGATGAAATGCGCGCCCTTCAACGCCGATTCTGAAAACAGGATGCCGTTGTTCGCGATGATGCCGACTGGATGTCCCCAGATATGCGCGAATCCGCAAACGAGCGTCGTGCCGTAGCGCGCCTTGAATTCGTCGAAGGCGGAGTCATCGACAATGCGTGCGATCACTTCGCGGATATCGAACGGCTTGCGGGTATCCGCCGGAATCACGCCGTAGATGCTGTGCGGATCATGACGCGGCGGCAGCGATTCCTTGAGCACCAAGGGCGTTGGCTTCACACGATTCAGGTTGCCGACAATGCTTCGCGCGATCCCCAACGCATGTGCATCGTTTTGCGCGAGATGATCGACCACGCCCGAGAGGCGCGTGTGCACGTCGCCGCCGCCGAGATCTTCAGCGCTGACTTCTTCGCCGGTCGCGGCCTTCACTAGTGGCGGACCGCCCAGGAAAATCGTGCCCTGGTTCTTCACGATGATCGATTCATCGCTCATTGCCGGTACATATGCGCCGCCTGCCGTGCACGAACCCATCACCACGGCGATCTGCGAAATGCCCTTCGCCGACATGTTCGCCTGGTTGTAGAAGATGCGGCCGAAGTGATCGCGATCGGGGAAGACATCGTCCTGGTTCGGCAGGTTCGCGCCGCCCGAATCCACGAGATACACACATGGCAGGTGGTTCTCTTCCGCGATCTCCTGCGCACGAAGATGCTTCTTGACCGTTACGGGATAGTAAGTCCCGCCCTTCACGGTGGCATCGTTACAGACGATTACGCATTCCTGCCCTGCAATCCTGCCGATGCCCGTGATCACTCCCGCTCCGGGCGCGTCGTCGTTATACATGCCGAATGCGGCAAGCTGCGAGAACTCGAGAAACGGCGTGCCCGGATCGAGCAGTTGCCCGATGCGATCCCGCGGCAAGAGCTTGCCGCGCGACAGATGTTTGTCGCGTGCGGCTTGCCCGCCGCCCAACGCAATCTTCGCGACCTTCTCTTTCAGATCCGCCACCAGCGCTTCGAGCGCCGCCGTGTTCGCGCGAAATTCGTCGCTACGGGGATTCAGTTTCGATTCGATGATCGGCATGAGTGTCTATGCCCTCAAGCCGTTTCGGCGAACAGTTCGCGCCCGATCAACATGCGGCGGATCTCGCTCGTGCCCGCGCCGATTTCATAGAGCTTCGCGTCGCGCCACAAACGGCCAACCGGGTATTCGTTGATATAACCATTGCCGCCGAGAATCTGGATGGCTTCGCCGGCCATCCACGTCGCTTTCTCCGCGGTATAGAGGATCACGCCCGCGCAGTCCTTGCGCACCTGGCGGCCGTGTCCCGCGCCGAGCGTATCGAGCTGACGGCCCACTGCATAGAGATACGCGCGGCAGGCTTGCAGCGTCGTGTAGAGATCGGCGACCTTGCCTTGAATCAATTGAAACTCGCCGATCGCCTGGCCAAACTGTTTGCGATCGTGGATGTACGGCACGACCGCGTCCATGCACGCGACCATGATGCCCGTCGGGCCGCCGGCCAACACCGCGCGTTCGTAATCAAGGCCGCTCATGAGCACTTTCACGCCGCCGTTCAACTGGCCGAGCACATTCTCCTTCGGCACTTCGACGTTCTCGAACACGAGTTCGCCGGTATGCGAACCACGCATGCCGAGCTTGTCGAGTTTCAGCGCGACCGAGAAACCCTTCATACCCTTCTCGACGATGAACGCGGTAATCCCCTTCGCACCCGCCTCGATATCGGTCTTCGCGTACACGACCAGCGTGTCGCAATCGGGACCGTTGGTAATCCACATCTTCGTGCCGTTGAGCACGTAATGATCGCCCTTTTCATCGGCGCGAAGTTTCATGCTGACCACGTCCGATCCGGCGTTCGGCTCGCTCATTGCCAACGCGCCGATGTGTTCGCCCGATATCAACCCCGGCAGATACTTGCGCTTCTGCGCTTCCGTGCCGTTGCGATGAATCTGGTTCACGCACAAGTTCGAATGCGCGCCATACGACAATCCCACCGACGCCGACGCCCGCGAGATCTCCTCCATGGCGACCATGTGCGCGGTGTAACCCATGTTCGCGCCGCCGT
The DNA here is from genome assembly GCF_001577465.1 of Burkholderia sp. PAMC 28687. Lineage (NCBI taxonomy): Bacteria > Pseudomonadati > Pseudomonadota > Betaproteobacteria > Burkholderiales > Burkholderiaceae > Burkholderia > Burkholderia sp. PAMC 28687. Next base: position 297,903 of record NZ_CP014507.1, on the reverse strand, counting down.
ACTCCTCCGAGACGGTCATGCCGAGCACGCCCAGATCGCCGAATTTCTTCCAGAGGTCCATGGGGAACTGATCGGTTTTATCGATTTCAGCGGCGCGCGGCGCAATCTCTTTTGCGGCGAAATTGGCGAGCGAGTCGCGCAACATGTCGATGTCTTCGCCCAGGGCGAAATTCAGACCGGGTACGTCGTTCATGCGGGTCTCCTCCTTCGGGGTATCGGCGGGGCTCTATCGGAGCAGTGAGTGATACTCACACACACCGATTTGCTTGATATTTGGTAGTTTCATGCTGAACCCCACTTTCCGTCAATAGGGATTTGAGCTACGCTCACATTTGTCGAATCCAACCTCAAAGCCATGTCCTCATCGCCCGTCACCGGAAATCGCCGCACGCCTGCAGGCGTCAAGTCGCAGCAACGCGTGAAGGACATTCTTCAGGCCGGCCGAGATGTCTTCGCCGAAAAAGGCTACGACGCGGCCACCAGCGCCGAAATCGCCCAGCGCGCCGGGATTTCGGAGGCGACCGTGTTCAGTTATTTCAGCGGCAAGCGGGAGTTGTGCGCGCGGGTGATTGCGGATTGGTACGACGAGATCATCGATGCCTTCGAATCCGGCCTTCCCCGCGATGGCAGCGTGCGGCAGCAGTTTGCGTTCATCGTGAAGACGCATTTGCGACTGATGCTGGTGAACGGTACGGGATTGTGTGCGCTGGTTTTATCGGAGGGACGCACGAAACATCACGACCTGAGCGACACGCTCACGGACTTGCAACGCCGATACACCGCGCCGCTGATGAACGTTTTGTCGCACGGGCAGAGCATAGGCCAGGTGCGCGCGGATCTGCCGCTACGCTTGCTCCGGTCGCTGGTTTTCGGGCCGATGGAGCATGTCCTGTGGGACGCGACGCTCGCGAAGCGGCATCTGAGCCAGGCTCAGATCGACACGACGGCAACCGAACTCGTCGATGTGCTCTGGACAGCGCTGCAGCCACCTGCTGCAAACCTGACTGCGCTTGCGCAGTTCAGACAGGACGTGGAAGAGGCGTCGCGCCGGTTCGAGGCGTCGCGGCTCGCAAAATAGCGGGCACCGGCCGGGTCCATGGGCGCAGGCGGGATAGACCGTTAGTTGCGTTTAGATCAACTACTTCATGAACCGGCGAGCAATTCCCGCTAACCAGGGCACTGTCGTTGGACGAAGCAGACGCGCATCGTAGCCGCCCATCCGGCGCTCGTTCTCGGTCAGACATAACTCGATCAGCGCCTTAACCGATATCCCCCCGCCCACCGAATCCCCGACGTTCGCCGGGAAATTCATGTCCTGCGCGGCGCCGCCGGTGTCGAACCCCTTGGCCAGCGATATCCGGTCTCGAATCAGCGAAATCCAGACGCTCGCGGTCTTCATGAGAAACCACGGCCGTTTGTACCAGGGCAGATTCCGCCGATACCACGCAACCCAGTTCGCGAAAAACAGGATATGGCGCGCCTCTTCCTGGATCACCGGCTCGAACGTTTCAACCAGTTCATCGGGAAAATAGCCTGTCTGCTTCGCGGCTTCGAACAAACCGAACGCGAAAAAACTATCAATGCATTCGCTGTACCCCGTGAGCATCCAGGCGCGCAGTGCATCGTCGGGCGCTGGATACGGCGGTTCGGGCGCAAGGTCGATGCCGTACGCCTGCACGAGCCTCGACAACACGATCTTGTGGCGCGCTTCCTCGCCGCCATTCATGGTGACAGCTTCGCGCAGCAACGGGTCCTTGATGGTGTGGGCAAACGTCGCTACACGAATCGACGCGCGCCCTTCCGTCTGGACCGCGATGTCCCAGATGGGCAACGAGGTGATGCGCTTGAGCGCGGCCGGCGCGAGTAACGGCCAGTCGATCACTGCAGGCTTGTAGGGGTTGTGCGTGGTGAGCAGCATTTCGCAGAACATGCGTTTGTGCTGCGGGGAACCAATCTGAATCTTGCCGATGGAACCATACGACCAGTGGCGCATTGCGTGGTCGGCTTCGGCAGGCGTGAGCGTGTCGGACATGGCATAACGGAGAGTTAATCGCGTCATGCAGATTTTGGCATAACACGCGTCATCTTGCCGTCATGCAGGGCGGCGTCTGCCGCCTGAACGCCAACCGTATAGCGTCCTATGCCGACAACATCGCTATAAAAACCATCATCTCGAGATCTGTTCAAGCGCCATATCGCGCGTCTTCGGGCCCATGAAGCCGATCGCGAGCATGACCACGATCATCGCTCCGGCGATAAACACGAACACGCCCGTCGTTCCCGCCGCCTTCAGCACGCCCGCGATGAAAAACGACGTGAAAATGGCCGAAAAACGGCTCCACGAATAGACGAATCCAACGGCGCGCGCCCGGATGCTCGTCGGGAACAGCTCGCTCTGATACGCATGGAAACTGTAGGACATGATGTTGCTGGCAAGCGTGAGTCCCACGCCCATTGCAACCAGGAGCGCCGCGCCCGAGACCTGGCTGAAGACCAGTCCGCACACCACGATCATGCCGGCCATCGCAACGATCACGCTCTTGCGCTCGAATTTATCGGCGATGAACAAGCCGATGATCGGCCCGACCGGCGCGGCGATCGCGATGATCGTCGAGTACATGAGGCTGGTCGTGATGGTGATGCCCTGCCGGATCAGAAGCGTCGGGACCCAGTTGGCGAAGCCGTAGAAACCGACCGTCTGAAACACGTTGAAGATGATCATCATGGTCGCGCGTTTGCCGTAGGGCGCGACCCACATGTCGCTGAACGCACCGCGCGTGCTGACGGGTTCGGGCGCGGCGGGCACAGGCAACGGCCGGCCGTATTCCTTTTCGACCCTGGCTTCCAGGGCGGTCATGATGGCGTCGGCTTCCGTCAGCCGGCCTTTTTGCGCCAGCCAGCGCGGACTCTCGGGCAAGGCGCGGCGGATGAACCATACGAACAGCGCGCCGTGTGCGCCGATCAATACGACCCAGCGCCAGCCATCGAAGCCGAAGGGTTTGTTCGGGACCAGCGCGTAGGACAGGAACGCGACCACCGGTACGGCCATGAAGCCGATCGCCTGTTCGCACGCAAAAGCGCGTCCGCGAATGTGCTTCGGCACGAGTTCCGAAATATACGTGCCGATGGTCACCAGTTCCACGCCGATCCCCAGGCCCGCCATGAAGCGCCAGAAGTTGAGGCCGCCCGCGGTGTCCTGGAAAGCCATGATCACGTTCGCGGCCGTGTACCAGAGCAGCGAGTAAGTGAAGATCGCGCGCCGCCCGAAGCGATCGGCGAGAAACCCGCAAGCGATCGTGCCAATGAAAAGCCCAAGAAACAGCGACGCGATAAAACTCGCCACGCCCGTGAAGCCAAACAACCCGACTGTCGTCGATGTCAGGATTCCGCTCTTCACCAGCCCGGGTGCGACGTAGCCCGAGTACAGCAGGTCGTAGAGTTCGAAGAAGAAACCGAGGCTCAGCAACACGACGAGCGTCCACATGGAACGGGTTGCAGGCAAACGGTCGAGCCGCGCAGAAATCGACCCCGCCGATAAAGAGCCGGCTGTGGCCTGAGGGACTTCATATTCCTGGCGGGTGGTCATCGATTCATGTCTCCGTGGCGTGGCCGCTTTGTGTTGGCGCCGGCGCGCATTTTAACGGTCAACGTGCCAGTTTGTTGCAGATAATGAAGATTCCAGGGCTGTGGCCTGCCTCCCGTTTGGTGCCAAAATTTGAGATAGTCTGTCCCCGCCCGTCACGCTCACTGCCGAAACCGTGCCTCAAGACGCCTCCTCGCCCGCCGCGAATGAACCCGAACGCATCGACATAGCGGTCATAGGCTCGGGCTTTGCCGGTCTTTGCATGGCGATCCGGCTGAAACAGGCAGGCATGAACGATTTTTTCGTGGCCGAGCAGGCGGCGTCGCTTGGCGGCACATGGCGCGACAACCATTACCCTGGCTGCGCCTGCGACGTGCAGGCCCACGTCTATTCGTTCTCGTTCGCGCCGCATCCGGGCTGGACGCGGCTATACGCGCCGCAAGCCGAGATCCGCGCGTACCTTGAGGATTGCGCGGCGCGGTTCGGTATTGGAGCGCATTTGCGTTTCAACGAAACGCTGCAACGCGCCACCTTCGATGAACCCACGCAACGCTGGATCCTGCGATTTTCAACGGGCAGGAAGGTGTCGGCACGCGTGCTGATCGCGGGGATGGGCGGGTTGTCGCGGGCATCCGTTCCGGCAATCCCGGGCATCGATACATTCGAAGGACCGTGTTTCCATTCGCAGCATTGGGATCACGAGATGCCGCTGGAAGGCAAACGGGTTGCTGTGATCGGCACGGGCGCGAGTGCGATCCAGTTCGTGCCCGAAATCGCGGCGCGCGTGGCGCATCTCGACGTGTTTCAACGCACGCCCCCGTGGATCATGCCGAAGAACGACCGCAAACTGGGCAAGCTCGAACGATGGATCCTGAAGCACGTTCCGCTCGCGCAATGGCTGCTGCGCGCGACGCTTTACTGGATGCTCGAAGCGCGTGTTTTGGGGTTCGTCGTGCATCCGGCCCTCATGAAAGTGATCCAGAAGGTCGCTCTCAGGCATCTGCACAAACAGGTCGCCGATCCTGAGCTGAGACTTGCGCTCACACCGGATTACACCATCGGCTGCAAGCGGATCCTGATCTCGAACGACTATTACCCGGCAGTATCGCGCAGCAATGTGTCGGTGGTGACGCAGCCCATCGTGCGCGTGGAACCCAACGCAGTCGTCACCGCCGATAACGTCCGACATCCCGCCGACTGCATCATCTTCGGCACCGGCTTCCAGGTCTCGAAGCCCTTCACGCGCGGCGTGATAATCGGTCGCGGCGGCGTGCGTATCACCGATACCTGGCGCGACGGCGCCCACGCTTACCTCGGCACGACGCTGCCGGACTATCCGAACTTTTTCATGCTCGTCGGTCCAAACTCAGGCCTCGCGCATAACTCGATGGTCTACATGATCGAGTCGCAAGTCACCTACGTCATGGAAGCGCTCGCCTATATGCGCGATCGCGGCGTGGCGAGCATCGATGTAAAGCCGGAAGTCGAAGCCGAGTACAACGTCCGTATCCAGCAGCAATTGAACCGCGCGATCTGGGCAAAAGGCGGCTGCAAAAGCTGGTATATCGATCCGGCTTCAGGCAGGAATACCGCGTTATGGCCAGGCTTCAGCTGGAAATTCCGGAAGGCGTCGAGCGTGTTCAAACCAGACGAATACATCATGCAGCCGGCGATTTCACGTACCAATGTATAGGTCACGTTTTTGTAACGCGCCGAAGCCGCGCGTATACTTCGGCGAAATGTCTTTTGCCCTTCGCGTTCGCCATGGGCGCGAAGATCGGACCAACAAGGCCGCGTCCTTCATGGATGCGCGTATCGAGGATACTGAGAATCACCAGCATGAGAAAGCTCCGCTCGTCCCCCGCCGCTGTAATCGGATTGTTAGCTACCGCCTCCTTTTTCTCTCTTGTTCACGCGCAGGAAGCGCCGGACCCATCGAAGGAAGACTACGCGTATCTCACGCGCATGCACGTTCCCCAGCCCGTGATCCGCTGCGTCGCCGCTTTCGACAACTGGGTCGCGCTTACGCCGAAATACGATACCTTTATAGTGCCGGACCGGCGCGTGTTGAACGCGAGGATCGACGACGACACCACCGTCTTCAGCGCGGGCAATCCTGTTCCGGTCGATGAAGTGATCATCATGCGCGCCTTCGCAAAAACGCGCGGCCATTCGCAGTGGACCCGGCTCGATAGCCGTTGCGGCGTGAAAGACGGCCGCGTGGTTGGTGTTTCGCTCACGCCAAATGTAAAGCCGCAGATCGTTCGGTAACAGCGCGGGCGCCTGCGCCCTTTTGCGTCCTTTCCTGAATATTTCCAAGCATACGTTTCCTTACAAAGGCACACGGCTTGTCATTTATCTAATTGCTAAATTGATTTTACGGGATTCACTTGGAGAAACCGATGAAACGATTAGCGATTCTTGCCGCACTTGCAGTGGTCCTCGGCAGTTCCTTGGGCGGTTGCATCGTAGTTCCGGATGGTGGCGGATATCACCATCACGACTACTACGGCCGCTACTAGCACTGACGACCCGCGCATCGACGGCATTCATAACTGACAAAACGCGAAGGAAACCATCATGTTGAAACTCAAGAAAGGCTTGTTGCTTGCATCGCTCGCTGCTGCTGCTGCCGTGACGAGTATTGGTGTATCGAACGCGGCATCCGCCGATGAGCATTTCCGCCCCGGCTACGTGCATGTCGACAGCCGCGGCTGGCACGGCGACCGTTACTACGATGGCCACCGGTACTGGGAACGTCGTGAATGGGAACGCCGGCACGCGCCGCATCACTATGCGCCGCCGCATCGGTACTATTGATTGCGCGGGTCGAGTAAAAAAGCCAGGGGACGTCCCCTGGCTTTTTTATTGGTGCGCGTGTGGCTCATGCGCCGGTCGAATCGCGCCATCTGCGGGTATCGCGCAGAGGCGGCGCGCCGAACAAACGGCTGTACTCGCGGCTGAATTGCGATGCGCTTTCATAACCCACGCGATGCGCCGCCGTGGCTGCATCCGTCATGTCAATCAGCATCAGCCGGCGCGCTTCCTGCAGCCGCAACTGCTTCTGGTATTGCAGCGGGCTCATGGCCGTCACCGCCTTGAAATGATGATGCAGCGAAGACACGCTCATGTGCACGTCACGCGCGATCGATTCCACACGCAGCGGCTGGTCGAAGTTCTGGCGCAGCATCATGATGGCCTTCGCGATGCGCTGCGTCTGACTGTCCTGCAACGCAATCTGGCGCAGGCGCGCTCCCGAGCCGTTCATCAGGAGCCTGTAGAGGATTTCGCGCTTGATCATGGGCGCGAGGATGGGGATGTCCTCAGGCGTGTCCATCAGGCGCAAGAGCCGCAGCACGGCATCGAGCATGGGCGTGCCAAGGCGGTTCACGTAAAGGCCGCGGGTGGCATCGGCGTGAGTGGGCGGCGGCAGGTTTTCGTCGCGTATCAGCGCGGTGATTTCTTCCACGTCCATGTCCAGCCGAAGTCCAAGATAAGGCTTGTCTTCGGTTGCGCCCGTCACCTGCCCCATCACCGGCAAATCCACCGATGAAACCAGGTAATGCATCGGGTCATAGACATAAAGTTCGTCGCCGACCATGATCCGCTTGGACCCCTGCGCGATCAGGCCGAGCGCCGGCGTCTGCATGCCGTGGCTCGGACCGCCGCAATGCACGATCCGATGCACGTGCAAACCCTTGACCGCGGTCTCGTGCGAGCCCTCGTGGTCGGCGGTAAGCCGTTCGAGCAAGGCGACGAGGTCGAGGCGCGCGTGATCCAGGCCGGGGTCGAGCGGCGCGGTATCGTGACCGTTGACCGGCTCGCGTTGTGCCGACTGATCCGGATGGTCGGCATGTTGTCTTGGATCGATGGCGGAATCCGCCGTCTCATTCAGGGCCATGATTCGCATTCAGTGAGTTGGCGTCTGCGCGGCAAAACGGGCAACAACGGCGCCGGGGGTGAAGAAGGATAACCGTCAGCCGGACCTCAATGATGCATGCAGTTTGCATGCAATTCGCCTGTTTGCGGATACGCGAGGCGTTTGAAGTGCTGCCGGTGAATTGCACTCAGCTTACTCGCGCGCGGGCGTTTTCGCCCAGCGCCGCACGTGGCGTTTGCAGAATCGGGCAATGATCCGACAGGATCAGGCTAGCCTTTCGGCATATCGCAGGCAGATACTGGATTGTCGCGGCCAGCCATCGCCGCGCCGAACGGGCGTTCGGTGCGCAAGCCGCGCACGCGGTCCACGCATTGCGCATTCGTAATCCCGGTGCGGCGGTGTGGCAGTGCGCGCCGGCCGCACCATCCAAGGACGAATTCTAAGGAACCCAGCATGCGCAACAAAAAATTTGGCAATACCGGCTTGTTCGTCTCAGAACTCTGCCTCGGCACGATGACCTTCGGCGAAGGCGGCATCTGGACGAACATCGGCGGGCTGCAGCAGGCGGACGCGGACAAACTCATCGGCCGGGCGCTGGACGCGGGTATCAACTTCCTCGATACCGCCGATGTCTACGCCGACGGCACCTCCGAAATCATGACGGGTCAGGCGCTGAAAAACCTGAAAGTGCCACGCGAGAACGTCGTGGTCGCGACCAAGATCCACGGCGAAACCGGCACGAAGGGCGTCAATTCGCGCGGCGCGTCGCGCTTTCATATCATCGATGGCGTGAAGGCGAGCCTGAAGCGCCTGCAACTGGATCATATCGATTTGTACCAGTTGCATGGTTTCGATCCCGCCACGCCCATGGAAGAAGCGCTGCGCGCGCTCGACACGCTCGTGCAGCATGGTCACGTGCGGTATGTCGGCGTATCCAACTGGGCGGCCTGGCAGATTGCGAAGGCGCTGGGGATTTCGGAACGGCTCGGGCTTGCACGCTTCGAATCCCTGCAGGCTTATTACACGATCGCCGGGCGCGACCTCGAGCGAGAAATCGTGCCTATGCTGAAGAGCGAAAACGTCGGGCTGATGGTCTGGAGTCCGCTTGCGGGCGGCCTGCTGAGCGGCAAATACAAGCGCGACGGCAGTTCCAGCGAGCAAGGGCGCCGCACGAACTTCCAGTTCCCGCCGGTGAATATGGAGCGTGCGCACGATTGCATCGACGCCATGGCGAAAATGGCCGAAGCCAAGGGCGTGACGATCGCGCAAATTGCGCTCGCGTGGCTGCTTCACCAGAAAGTGGTGACCACGGTGATCGTGGGAGCGAAGCGGATCGAGCAACTCGATGACAACATCGCCGCGACCAACGTCAAGCTGAATGACGACGAACTCGCCGCGCTCGATGAAGTCAGCCAACTCGCAAGCGAATATCCGGGCTGGATGCTGGCACGTACGGGCGAGTACCGGTTGAACCAGTTGAAGGAATCCAACGGTTAATCCTTCCGGGAAGGGTCGAACGGCAAAGTCATGAGCACCGAGTCGTGATACTTGCCGTCGACTTTCAATGCGCGCGGTTCACGCGCGTATTCCACGAATCCCGCCTTCCGATAAAGCCGCAACGCCGCCTCGTTGTCCGGCGAAACGGTCAACTGAATCTCCTCGACCACGCTGCGAGCATGGTCCAGCACGGCCTGAACCACGGCCGCGGCGAGACCCGTTCCGCGCGCCACCGGGCGCACGTACATGCCATAGAGCGTGCCCTTGTGCCTGACCTTCGCCCCATGCGGCACGATGAGGCCGGCGGTACCGTCCAGACTCTCCGTGTTCACATCGTCACGTTGTAAAAACCCGCCGAACACGGCTGCATCCGTCAGCCGTTGCCCGAACCACGAAAGCGGTTTGTCCTTCTCGTCTTCGTACGCGGAGCCGAAGCCATCAGGATGTTGCTCGAGGCCTTCCAGCCTGAGTTCGCGGTACGCGGCGGCATCGGCGGAGGTAAGACGACGGATCGTGAATGACATGGGCGTCCGGCTCGAGGAATGTGCGAACGCGCAGTGTCGCATGCACGCCCCGAGCTTTGAAGACGCACCTCAAATAATCGGCTTGCCGCCCGTCACGGCGATCGTCGCGCCGGAAATATAGCTCCCTTCATCCGATGCCAGCAGCACATATGCCGCCGCCAGTTCGGCTGGTTGGCCAGGGCGCTTCATCGGCACTTGCGAGCCGAAGTTCTTGACCTTTTCGGGGTCCATCGTCGATGGAATCAGCGGCGTCCAGATCGGCCCTGGCGCCACGCCGTTCGCACGAATGCCTTTCTCGGCCAGTAACTGCGCAAGGCCGCCGGTGAAGTTCTGGATCGCACCCTTGGTCGTCGCGTACGCGATCAGGCCGGGATTCGGGGCGTCCGCGTTCACCGATGTCGTGTTCACGATCGAACTACCGGGCTGCATATGCGGCACGGCAGCCTTGGTGATCCGGAACATCGCGCCGATGTTCGTCGAGAACGTCTTGTCCCATTCTTCGTCGCTGATCTCCTCCAGGCTATCGTAGGTCATCTGGTAGGCGGCGTTGTTCACGAGGACATCGACACGCCCGAAGGTCTCGACCGTTTTCGCCACGAGCGCGCGGCAATGCGCGTAATCAGTGATGTCGCCGGGTAGCAGCAGCGACTTGCGCCCGGCTTCCTCGACCCATCGCGCGGTCTCTTTCGCGTCCTCGTCTTCGTCGAGGTAGGAGATTGCAATGTCTGCGCCTTCGCGCGCAAACGCAATCGCCACCGCCCGGCCAATGCCACTGTCGGCACCGGTAATCAACGCAATCTTGCCCGCGAGTTTGCCCGCGCCCTTGTAGCTCTTTTCACCGTGATCGGGCTGCGGGTCCATCGGCTGTGTGTGGCCAGGCTGCTGCTTTTGCGGCTGTTCGGGGAACGGCGGTTTCGGGTACGAGATCAGGGCCATTTGCGTTGCTCCAGATAGGGTTGAAGGATGTTCAACCTCAGCAAGCACCGGACCCAGCTACGCCCATGACCTTTATCGACTATCGGAATATTGGCTATCTGCGCTATCGCGTTGCGCGATATGGTGCACATCCGCAGACTCTCTCCACAATCAAAACAACGCATAACGGAGACAATCATGCGTACACAAGTCGGAATCGTCGGCGCGGGTCCTGCCGGCCTGCTGCTTTCTCACTTGCTGCATCTGCGCGGTATCGAATCGGTCGTCCTCGAAGCGCGCAACCGCAGTGAGATTGAATCCACCATTCGCGCCGGCGTACTCGAACAAGGCACGATGGACCTGCTCAACGAAGCCGGACTCGGCGCGCGAATGCGAGCCGAAGGCGCGGTGCATCACGGCTTTGAACTCGCATTCGAAGGGCAGCGCCGCCGCATTGCGCTGACCGAACTCACCGGGCATTCAATCACCGTCTATGCCCAGCACGAAGTGATCAAGGACCTGGTCGGCGCACGCGTGGCAGCGGACGGCGCGTTGAAATTCGGGGTATCGGGTGTCTCGTTGCATGATTTTGAATCAGCGGCAGGCACAAGCCGGCCTCGCATCAAATACTCACACGAAGGCGATGCACACGAGCTCGAGTGTGACTTCATCGTGGGTTGCGACGGGTCTCAGGGCGTTGCGCGTGGCTCGATGCCACAAGCGCAGCGGCACGATTACCAGCGCATCTATCCGTTCGGCTGGTTCGGAATCCTGGTGGAAGCGCCGCCCTCGTCGAACGAACTGATTTACGCGCGTCACGACCGTGGCTTTGCGCTGATCAGCACGCGTTCGCCGAGCGTGCAGCGAATGTATTTCCAGTGCGATCCCAAGGAGTCAGCCGATGCCTGGTCGGACGACCGCATCTGGGCAGAACTTCACGCCCGTGTGGATACGCATGACGGCTGGCAAATCACCGAAGGCCGGATTTTCCAGAAAAACATTGTCGGCATGCGCAGCTTCGTCTCCACGCCGATGCAATCCGGCAAGCTATTCCTGGCCGGAGACGCTGCGCACATCGTCCCGCCGACGGGCGCAAAAGGCATGAATCTCGCGGTTTCCGATGTCCGCGTGCTGACCGCCGCGTTGCGTGCCTTCTACGAAGAAGGCACGAGCGAGCAACTGGATCGTTACACGGAAACCGCGCTGAAACGCGTCTGGCGCGCGGAGCATTTCTCGTGGTGGATGACCCGGATGCTGCACAAGCTCGACGACACCTCGCCGTTCGAGCAGCGCCTGCAAGTGGCCGAGCTGGAACATGTGACGACATCGCGCGCCGCCGCCACGGCGCTGGCCGAAAACTACGTCGGCAGCGTCGCGGTTTAAGCGCTGTACTTTGGCGATTTAGAGAACGGCGACCACGCGAACGTCGCCTTCCACCGACGGCACGATCTGCCCGCCCACACGCCGGAAGGTTATCGATACGGTCTTTTCGCCGACACGCAACTCGCCGATCTCGAGCCAGTCGATACCATCCGGCAGTTGCGGCCGGTCGATACGCACTTCGCCTCGCTCGGCATCGATGGCGATTCCCAGGCACGCTTCGAGGATCATGAACGGCGAACCTGCCGCCCATGCTTGCGGCAGGCACGCAACCGGATAGCCGATAGGACGCTCGCCGCGTTGCCGCGTGAAACCGCAAAACAGCTCGGGCAGGCGCATGTCGAAGGTGACGGCGGATTCGAACAGCGCCTGCAGCAGGCGTACTGCGCCGCCGCGGTCGCCGTATCGTGCAAGACCACGTGCGCACATGGCGGTGTCGTGCGGCCAGACTGAACCGTTGTGATACGACATGGGGTTGAAACGCGGCTGGCCGGCAGCAAGCGTACGAACGCCCCAGCCCGTGTGGAACAAGGTCGATTCCAGTTGCCGCGCCACGGCCTCGCCCCGGCTGCGCTCGACCAGGTCAAACGCCAGCAGGTGCCCCGCGTTCGACGACAGCACCTTGCACAGCTCGCCCTTGCCGTCGAGCGCAATGCCGTAGAACTCCGACTCGGGCATCCAGAACATCGTCTCCACGCGCTCACGAATGTGCTGTGCGCGTTTGTCGAAGGACGCCGCGTCATCCGGCATGCCGCGTTGCCGCGCGAAACGGGCCATGGTTGCAAATGCCGTCGATGCATAGCCCTGCACTTCGATGAGCGAAATCGGGCCGATCGGGAAGCTGCCGTCTGCGTGAAACACCGAGTCGTGGCTGTCCTTCCAACCCTGGTTCGCGAGCCCGTGTTCCGTCGCGCGCTGGTAGCTCAGCAAGCCGTATTCGTTCTTGTCGCAATGACCTGCGATCCACTTTGCCGCCAACTGCAGCGAAGGCCACAATTCGTCGATAAGCGCCGTATCGCCCGTTCGCTCCGCATAAGCCCCGGCCAACGCAACGAAGAGCGGCGTGCTGTCCACGCCGCCGTAATACATTGCAAATGGCACCTCGCCGGTCGCGGCCATTTCGCTATTGCGGGTCTCGTGCATGATCTTGCCGACTTCGGCATCGCGAAAAGCCGAGTCCTCACGCGCCTGGTTGGCTGCGAGAAAGCGCAGCACGCCGCGCGCAAGCGACGGATCCAGCCACAACATCTGCAGCGACGTGATGATTGCGTCACGACCGAACGCGGTCGAGAACCATGGAATCCCCGCATACGGATACGGTCCCGTTTCGAGGTCGGTGGTAAGCAATCCCAGGTCGGCCAGCGACCGGTCGATCCACTCGCTGAAGAGCGGATTGCTCGAACGCACCCGCGCGACCGAGCGGCGTCTGTCGCGCATGCGCCTGTGAGCATCGACCAGTGCCTCACGAATCGCCGGGCGGCCCGATTCCGGCGCGCATTCCGCACCTTCCTCGGCGATCTTCTTGCTTTCGGCGCTCGCGTCGCTCAACGCATGCGTGAGCGCCGTTACCGACAGGTAAATCGACATGGCCGTTTCCGGCTGGATTCGCAACGCGTAGTCGGCTCGACTGACCGTCAGCGAATGCGGCGCGGGGGAGAACTGGATGCGCGCGGTCCGCTCGACTTCATCGAGACCCGTGTAGCGAAGCACCACTTCTCCGTCTTCGATGCACGGCTCGCGCATTTCCCCGCGTTTGGGACGCGTGGAACCGCGGACCTCGAACATGTCGTGAAAGTCGGCCGCAAAGTCGATGGACAGCGGCACCGTCGCCGGTTCCGTGCCGTAATTGGTCAATACAATGGCTTCGTGCAGCACGTGCCGCGACAGCACGCGCCGGCGCTCGATATGGAGCACCCCTTCCGGCGTGGTCGCACCACCGATGGGGGGCAGCGGCCGGTTGGTCATGTGTGCGGTAAAAACGGCGTTGTCGCTGGATACGCTCCCCGACAGCAACGACGGCGCGCGGCCGCCGAAGGTCAGGCGCAACTGCGACAGCACGCGGGTATCGTTGACGAAGAGCCCGTCGTCGTTGCCGCGGATGTCTCCATTGGCGTCGTTCACGACGAACGTATTGCCTGCTTTGAGCACGAACTGACGCTCATTCGCATAATTCGAGTGTTCTGTTGCGATAAATGCGCCGTCAGTCACCGCGAGGGGCGTGGTGGGAGCAACTTCGCGCACACCGACCGTGCTGCGCACCGGATCGGGAAGGTCGTCATGCGCGGGGCTACGGCCAGCGGCAGCGGCCTTTTGGTCGTCGAGCGACTGATTTGCCTGCTGTTGTTCCTTCGTTTCCATTACACCTTCCTGAAAAAGAGTTGCCTGGACACTCGGCTTGCCCGGCCATATCGGCCACCGTTGGCGGATTGTACGGCCGGAGCCTGCGAATCAATTTGCCGGGACCGGAGGCGTGCACGCGGCGGACCCGCTATCATCGACCGTTTTTCGACCGACGCTCACCCAACCGGTTCTCCAAGCTGCATGTCTTTCCCACATATCGATCTACTTTATTCGGCTTCTGGCCTTGCCGTCGGTTTTCTGGTCGGACTTACCGGCGTTGGCGGCGGATCGCTGATGACCCCGCTGCTCGTGCTGCTGTTCGGCATTCATCCTGCCACGGCGGTCGGCACCGACCTGCTTTATGCAGCCGCGACCAAGTCCGCCGGCACGCTGGTCCATGGATTGAAAGGTTACGTGGACTGGCGCGTTACGGGACGGCTTGCGGCAGGAAGCATTCCCGCTGCTGCCATCACGCTTTTCCTGCTCCACCGGTACGGCCTGAACACGCCCGCAGCCGCGCGGGTCATCCAGCTAATACTGGGTTACGCGCTCCTGATCACCGCCCTGTCGCTCGTGTTCCGCCCGCAACTCGCACGCTTCGCCTACAAGACCGGCATGGCACGCGAGGCTCGCGGCGGTGACTCGGGCGCAGCGGGCCGCGAAACGCGCACTATCGGCTGGACGGTACTGACGGGCGCCGTCCTCGGCGTGCTGGTGTCGATCACCTCCGTGGGCGCCGGCGCGATCGGCGTCACGGTGCTTTTGCTGCTTTACCCTCGCCTCGCCACGGCGCGAATCGTGGGCTCGGACATTGCGCACGCGGTGCCGCTTACGCTGATTGCCGGCACGGGTCACTGGCTGCTCGGCTCGGTTGACTGGTCGCTGCTGGTTTCCCTGCTGGTTGGCTCCCTGCCGGGCATCGTCATCGGCAGCCTGCTGTCCGCCCGAGCGCCCGAAGTCTTGCTGCGTAACGTCCTGGCCGCGACGCTCGTCCTGGTCGGCATGAAGCTCGTGTTCAGCTGAAAACCGGGTAGTTCGATCGATAGTAGTCGCGAGACGTGACGCTTTCCAGTCGGCCGAATGGCATATGAGCTATGAACGAGATCATTTTCGCTGTCGCGATCTCGTTTTCACGTCATATGCCATTTGGCCGACTGTCGGAGATCGGCGGATACGTGCACGATTCAGGAGACGAAATGTGAGGAGCAGCGCGCCTGGGTTGCTTTGACTCTGAAAATTCGACACTATTCTTTCGCACGACCGAGCCGTGGCACCGCGAAGGTGCGCCCTGTCGAGAACCAGGAAGGAGCCTGTGCATGAGCCAGACTGACGATCCGCGTGACGAGCAACCCGCGTCCGACCTGCCCCAGGATCCATTTCGCCGCCGCCTGCTGGTCGCTGGCATGGGCCTCGCCGGCCTGGGCGGATTGTCGCTGAGCGCCTGCGATCTCCTCGATTCCCGCACGGGCACGCCCGAGACCGCTGCCGATCTCGCGCTCGACCGCACGCTGCAGGCAAAAGTCCGGCATATCGTGGTGATTTACGCCGAGAATCGCAGTTTCAGCAATCTGTGGGGCAATTATCCGGGCGTGCAATATCCGCTCGAAGCCGTGCCCGCGTCTCGCTATGTGCAGCTCGACCGCGACGGACGCACGCCTATGCCGGTGCTGCCCAAAATCTGGGGTGGTCTCGTGCCGCAGGCGCAGGAAGTGGACGGCAAACGCTACATGATCTCGGAAAAGCAGATCGACGGTATTGCCAACGGACCCTTTCATCTCGTCGATACCGAAGGCCAGCCGTTGCCCAACGGCGTCATCACGCGTGACCTCGTACATCGTTTCTATCAGAACCAGATGCAGATCAATGCCGGGCGCAACAACCAGTTCGCTGCCTGGGGTGATTCAGGTGGCCTGGTGATGGGGCATTACCGCAACTCGGCGGAGTCGCTGAAACTCTGGAGCATCGCGCAGCAGAACGTGCTGTGCGACAACTTCTTCATGGCGGCTTTCGGCGGCTCCTGGCTCAATCACATCTTCCTGATTTCGGGTCAGGCGCCGCGATATCCCGATGCGCACAACGGGCCGGCGAAAAAGCTGCTGTCCGTGCTCGACGGTGACGATCCGCTAGGTACGCGGCTCAAACTCGCGCCCGACTCGCCGGCCTCGGCGCTTGACGGACCACCCTCGTATGTGAACGACGGCGCGCTTACGGCCGACGGCTACGCGGTCAACACCATGGCGCCGCCTTATCAGCCGAGTAACGTCAGGCCCGCGGAAGGCGGCGATCCGACGCTCGCCGATCCCTCGAATCACAAGGTGTTGCCGCCGCAGACCTATGCGACGATCGGCGACCGCTTGTCGGACAAAGGGGTGGACTGGGCGTGGTACGGCGGCGCGTGGGAGTTCGCGCTCACGCATCGCGACACCGGCATGCTTCCCGACTTCCAGTATCACCACCAGCCATTCAACTATTTCAGCAGCTTCGCACCGGGCACGCTTGCACGCACCCAGCACTTGCGCGACGCCGGCGTGGGCGAGGATGCTTCAACGAACAAGTTCATCGCGGATATCGATGCAGGCCGGCTGCCGCCCGTGGCGTTCTACAAGCCGCAGGGCAACCTGAACATGCATGCGGGTTATGCCGACGTGGAATCGGGCGACCGGCATCTGTCGAATATCGTGGAGCGGATTCAGCGCGGGCCGCAGTGGGACAACACAGTCGTCATCATCACGCACGATGAAAACGGCGGCTGGTGGGATCATGTGGCGCCGCCGAAGGGCGACCGATGGGGCCCCGGATCGCGCATTCCGGCGCTCGTGATCGCGCCGTTTGCAAAGAAAGGTCTGGTCGACCATACGGTCTACGACACGAACTCGATCTTGCGCTTCATCACCCGCGTGCATGGCCTGGTGCCGCTTGAGGGGGTCGTCGCGAGGGACCGGGCGTTTGTGGCAAATGGTGAAGCGCCGCTGGGTGATCTGACTGCGCCGCTCGATCTGGCTTGATGCGGCTTAAGCCCCGGACAAGCCACTACGAAGCCCGCGTGCCGTCCATGCGCCCTGCCCGGGCATCCGCGGCGTCGGATGTTTCTTGTCGCCACTGACGCCGTGAGCGCAGCATCTTGCGCACGGCGAGGCGTGTCATCTTGAGATAGCTGAACGGGCGCGGATCGGCGAGCATGCTTAACGCCCGCGCGTAATCGAGCGTGAGGCCAGGCGTCCACGCCATTGTCGCGGCGCGCTTGCGAATCTGCGCCGCGACCCAGAGTTCGGGTGTGACCAGCAGGCGCAGGAACGAACGCCAGCCGGTGTCGCGGCCATGAAAGGTTCCTACCGTCCCTTCCAGTGCGGCCTCCAGGGCATTGGAGACGGTACTGGAACAATTGCGGTAAGTCAGGTTGTAAGTCGGGTCCTCCCGATACTTCTCCCAGAACGCGTTCAGCCGCTCCGGTCGATAGTTCCGGATACGCACGCGTGTCGTGGATTCGCACCAAGCCGTCGACTCCGTCGGGTAGTCCGGCTGGAACACGCCAGGCACGTTGTTCTCGCGCGTCGCACGGAGGATGCGGCCAAACTCGTCCGGCGAGCGATCGATCTCGACCCCCGGATACAGGCTGATATAAATGCCTTCCGGCGATTCCAGCGCCGCGTGGCCGGTGGAAATGACGCCGTTGGCATCGACGGCGGCAATGTAGCGGTCCACGATCAGCCGCCGGTTTGCCTGCGCCCGCGCAGAGCCGACCGGCGTCCAGACGTGCACGGTCAGGGCTTTTTCGTCGGCGGCGGGCGGCCCGTCCCATTCGAACGGGGCATCGGCTTCGGTGGCACTCGCACTCGCCACGGCTTTCGCGGCTGCCGATTTGTCGGCCATGGCAGGATCGGTAATGACGTCATCGGACAGGGCCAGCGTCTTTTTGGTTTCGGGAGGCAGGCTTTCCATGCGACGCACGCGAAACGCGATCAGCAGCATGTTCCAGCCGCCGAACGCAAGTCCAAGCCCGATCGCATAAGGTGCCGTGCCCACGTAATGCGTCGGATAGGGCTGGAAAAAGAAGACAGCAAGCAGGATTTCGATGATCGCCAGCGCCAGCACCATCCTCCATCGGCTGTAACGGACAACGACCGCCGAGACGGATTGCAGCAGGCCATCGGCGAGAAACAAGGTGCCGAAGATCATCGACAAGACGAAGTTGCCGTGATGATGACCCGCCATGATCAGCAGCGCCGCCAGCACGAAAGCCGCACCCTTCACGTAACGCAGTGTTCGCTGGCCGCCAACGCCCGTACCCGCTGCGGCAAGCGTTGCGATGCCCTCGATCAGCAACAGCCACGCGAAAAAGTGAATGGGAAAGTAGAGGACGCCATCGAGGGCATCGATGAAAACGAGCACGCCGATCACGAGCCAGATGCCGCCGGCCACTGCCAGCGTGATCCATCGGCGGCGCAAGTAGTCGACGCCCAGCAGCAGCAACACGAGTTGGATCATGACGTCACCCTCGATGGACCCGCGTGATTGATACAACCCGGCCATGATAAAAGCGATACCGCGCGGCGCCAACTCACTGCCGACTATTCAACCCAGGCGCGCGCCGCGATCTCGATCAGATATCCATAATGCAGCGCGCCGACCGGCACCACTGCCCGAGCCGGTTTCCACTCGCCGAAGTGGCTCGCGTAGATCTCGTTGAGCGCCTTCCAGTGATCCACGCCGACCAGATAGACAGTCACCTCGATCACATCCTGCAGAGCCGCGCCGGCCGCGGCCAGCACCGTGCTGACGTTTTCGAGCGTTTGCCGCGCCTGCTCTTCGAACGGCAAGTCGCCGGTATGCGTGCCGTCGGGGCGCATCGGCAACTGGCCGGAAACGCAGATGAGATTGCCGGCGCGCGTGGCATGGCTGTAATGGCCGGCGGGAACCGGAAGGCCCGGTGCGTTGATTCGTTCGATAGGCATGAATAGACTCGAATATTAAGAAATGTCAGACGGCAGCATACGACCACCTGCTCACAGCACCAACCGTCCCGCAAGAAAATCGAGGAAGGCCTTGGCGCGTCCGGCCATCGACGCGCTCTGGTAAAACACCGCGCTGACCGGTTGCCTGACGTCGAGCCACGCGCTGTCCATGACGGTCCGAAGGCGCCCGCCCGCGACATCGGCGTGGGTCATGTAGGACGCGAGACATACGATACCGCCGTCGGCGAGAGCAAGCTGGCGCATGGTTTCCCCGCTCGATGCCGCAATGTCCGGCACGATCCTGAAGCGGACGTCGTCACTGAGCAAAGGCCAGTCGTTCAGGCTCTCGGGCGCGGTAAATCCGATCAGCCGATGTCCCTTCAACTCCGCCACCGTTCGCGGCTCGCCGTGCTCGGCAAGATATCCAGGACTCGCGAGTATCCGCAACCGACTGCTGCCGAGCGAGCGCGCGTGCAGCGTGGAATCCTGCAGCGCGCCGATCCGGATCGCAATATCCACGCGTTGCTCCATCAAGTCGACAAACCGCTCGTTGCTGCTCAATTCCAGCACGATTTCGGGATAAGCCGCGGCGAACGCCTGCACATGCGGGACGATGCAATGAAGCATGAACGGCGACGCCGCGTCCACCCGCAAGCGTCCCGCCGGCCGTTCGCGCTGCCGTGCGATGGACTCCTCGGCGTCTTCCACTGCGGCGAGGATGGCCCGGGCGCGCACAAGGAAGAGTTCTCCTTCGTCGGTGAGCTGGAGCCGGCGCGTGGTGCGGCGAATCAGCGTGGAATCGAGCTTGGTTTCGAGCCGCGTGAGCGCGCGGCTGACACCCGAAACCGTTTGCTGCAAAGCTTCCGCGGCGGCCGTGATCGAACCGGCGTCGATCACGGTCACGAAAGCGAGCAATTCTTCGGTGGTGGTTTTCATCGTGCGATTGTTGATGCATAGTCAAGATTGATTTGAGACTAACACCGTTTTTGCGAAAGTAGAACCGAGCGATACTAGGTCAATCGATTCAGGAATCATCAAAGGAGAATGGACATGAAGGTATTTGTAACGGGCGCAAGCGGGTTTATCGGCGGAACAATCGCAGCGCACCTCGCGCGCAACGGACATCAGGTTCGCGGGCTGATCCGCCGCGCCGATCAGGCGGCCGAACTGAAGCAACTGGGCGTGGAGCCTGTGATCGGCACGCTCGATGACCGCGATCTGCTGATTGCCGAAGCCAGGGCCGCCGATGGCGTCATCAACGCCGCGAACAGCGACCATCGCGGCGCGGTGGAAGCGTTGATCGAAGGGCTGGCGGGATCGGACAAGCCGTTGCTGCATACGAGCGGATCAAGCATCGTCGGCGACGCTTCCGGCGGCGAAGGCTCGGATGCGATCTACCACAAGGACACGCTGCCGGAACCGACCGCCGATAAAGCGGCGCGCGTAGCCATCGACAACCTCGTGCTCGACGCAGCCACCCGTGGCGTGCGCGCCTCGGTGCTGTGCAACACGCTGATCTACGGTCACGGCGCCATGAAAACCGCGAAAAGCGTCCAGTTGCCGCGCCTGCTTTCCCAGGCGCAGAAAAGCGGCATCGTCCGGCATGTCGGGCCGGGACGTAATATCTGGTCGAATGTGCATATCGACGATGTCGCCGACCTCTATGCTCGCGCGCTGGAAAAGAGCCCGGCGGGCACGTTCTATTTCGTCGAGAGCGGCGAAGCGGCGTTCCACGAAATGACCAGGGCGATGGCCGAGGCGCTGAATCTGGGCGAACCGCAAGACTGGCCGCTCGAAGAAGCGAAGAAGGAATGGGGCTATGAAATGGCGTCGTATGGGCTGGGATCGAACAGCCGGGTTCGTGGCAAGCACGCGCGTGAATTGCTCGGATGGACGCCGAAGCGCACGTCGGTGACCGACTGGATTCGCGACGAGATGCTCAAGTAAGCGCTTATTGCCTGAAACAGCGCGGCCGGTTGCGAAACCGGCCGCGCTGTTTTCCATCCGGCTGAAGCGGCTAGCGCAGCGCTTTCAGATAGCCATCGATTTCCGCGGCAGGCATCCCCGCCTTCACCGCCGCGTCATGGATCTGCTGCCACGTCGTCGGATCGACGGGCACGCCCTTCACTTCCAGTTCCGCGCGCCGCGCGCGCTCCGGTTCGCCCGGAACCATGATCCTGTCCGTATTCGCGGCAAGCGGCGAGGCTTTAACCCATTCCACGAACGCGTCCGCTTCCGCTTCGGCATCGGGTGCATCGAAGGCCTTCGGATTGACGATCACCGACGTCATGCAGTTGATGATGGCGTTGGTGGTATCGAGCGTGCTTTCATGCGTCGTGTAGCCACCCGACAACGCGCCGCCGAAAATCTCGCACATCGCGGCGAGGCCGTAGCCTTTGTGTGCGCCCATCGCCGTCAACGACCCGAACGGTGCTTCATGCATGACTTTCGGTTCGACGGTCGGCACGCCCGCATGGTCGATCAGATGTCCTGGCGCGACCTGCACGCCCTTGTTGTACGCCACGCGCGTCTTGCCGTAAGCAATGCCCGAGGTCGCGAAATCCAGCACGAGCGGTTCGCGCCCTTCACGCGGGAACGCGGCGCAGAACGGGTTCGTGCCGAAGCGGCGATCGATACCGCCAAACGGCGCGACCAAGGGATCGCCCGCCACATTGACGAAGTGAAACGATACAAGCCCGGCCGCCGCGCATTGCTCGGCCCAATGCCCGATGCGCCCGATGTGATGCGCATTGCGCAGGCCGACCGCGCACACGCCGAGCTTTTGAGCGCGCTCGATGCCGTGTTCCATCGCCTCGAACGCCACGACCTGCCCGAACCCTTTCTTCCCGTCGATAGTCAGCACCGCGCCGGCGTCACGGACGATTTCGGCGTGCGTGTTGAGCTTCAGTTCACCGTCGCCGAGTGAGGCCATGTAGCGCGGGATCATGCCGACGCCATGGGAATCGTGACCCGACATGTTCGCCATCACGAGGTGATCGGCAACCAGTTGCGCTTCGCGCGGCGTGCTGCCGGCATGCGTCCAGATCGCGCTCACATAGGCGTGCAAGGTATCGTGGGGAATCCGTGCTTCGGGCGTGTTTTCAGTGTTCATGCGACTGCGTCTCCTGACATGAAAGTGCTGCACAACAAATTCGATGGTGTGCCTGGCCATACAAAACGAAAAGGCGCGCTGGAAGCTGCGCGCCTTTTCATTATCGATGACAAGTCTTCAAGGCGTTGCGGCAATCACTTCGGCGACCGTCGCCGTGAGTTTTTTGGCGAACGGCACGTGCAGGAATTCATTCGGGCCGTGCGCATTCGATCTTGGTCCCAGCACGCCGCACACCATGAACTGCGAACGTGGGAAACCCGCCTGCAACGTGCTCATCAGCGGAATGGTGCCGCCCTGTCCAAGGAACGCGACGTCTGCGCCAAAATGCCTGCGCGATGCGTCGTTCAATGCTTCGTCGAGCCACGGCGCGAGGTCCGGTGCGCTCCAGCCCGTCGCTTCGCCGCGCTCGGCCTTGAACGTGACCTTCGCGTTGTAAGGCGGATCGGCTTCGAGCAAGGACTTGAGTTCGGCGAGCGCCGTAGTTGCCTCGACCAGCGGCGGCAAACGCAGCGAGAGCTTGAACGCGGTGCGCGGGCGCAGGACATTTCCGGCATCGATCAGCGATGGCAAACCCGCCGCCCCGGTCACCGCCAGCGACGGCCGCCAGGTGGAGTCGAGCAGCGCCTGACGCGGATCGGTGGTGACGGGCAATACCGTGCCGCCGTTCTGGCCGCAGGTCCAGGGCAACTTCTTCCAGACATCGTCGCCGAGAATTTTTGCCGTCGCTTCGGCTTCCGTCAAACGCCGCGACGGGATATCGCAATGAAACCCCTTCGGCAGCAGATTGCCCGTGCTCGAATCCTCGAGCCGTTCGAGCAACCGGCGCATGATCCGGAAAGTCGATGGCGCAATGCCGCCGTTCGTGCCGGAGTGGATGCCTTCGTCAAGCACTTGTACTTCCAGGTCACCCGCAACCAGGCCGCGCAGCGACGTGGTGAGCCATAACTGATCATAATTGCCGGCGCCCGAATCAAGGCAGACGACGAGGCTGACTTCTCCGAGCCGATCGCGCAGCGCGTCAACATATGGCAGCAGATCGTAGCTACCCGATTCTTCACACGTTTCGATGATGCCGACGCAACGCGGCCGTTCGATGCCTTGTGCATCGAGCGCGGCGATGGCGCTGATGGATGAGTACGTCGCGTACCCGTCGTCCGCGCCGCCGCGGCCGTACAGCTTGCCGTCTTCGAACTTGGGCGACCATGGGCCCAGGTCGCGGCGCCAGCCGTCGAACTCGGGTTGCTTGTCGAGATGGCCATAGAGCACGATGGTGTCGCGGCTGTTCGAACGCGTGGCCGGCGCCTCGAAAAAGATCACGGGTGTGCGATCGGGCAAGCGGATTATCTCGACTTTCAGGCCACGCACCGGCTGACGTTCGGCCCATTGCGCGGCATCCGTAATCACACGCTCGATGAAACCGTTCTTCATCCAGTCGAGATCGAACATGGGGCTCTTTGCAGGCACCGCGATGTAATCGGTCAGCGCGGGCAGGATCTCGTCATCCCACTTGCGGTCGATGAATTCACGCAAAGCGTCACGGTCGATGCGCTGTGTTTCTTGTGTAAGGTCGTCTGAGATCATGACGGGCGTCCCGGCCGTTTAAAAACGAATGATAGCCGGGATTGGCGGCGCTTCGGGCGCGGAATTGCCCGTGGAACGAATGCGAATCGAACGCTGATATCAATGGGACCGCTTCCAGCAAAATCGGGCACAATCAGTTCCAATCAGGCGCGATCAGTCGAAAAAGCGCTACACGTCGCGTCCCGGTATGCTGAGGCCCCGTCCAGTCAGGACTGAGTAAAAAAGGAACACCGCCATGTCCGTATCCATGTATCGCGCAAGCATTCCTGTATTCATCCGCGGTCTCGACGTACTCGTTTCACTGATCGCCAAAGCCGAAACCCACGCGAAGGAGAAAGGACTGGGAGACACCGACATCACGTCGACCCGGTTGATCGAAGACATGCTGCCGTTCACCGGACAGATCCAGCGCGCAAGCGATACATCGAAGCTTTCGGCGGTTCGTCTTTCAGGCGTCGAAGCGCCGAGTTTCGACGACACCGAAACGACCTTCGCCGAGTTGCGTGAACGCTTGACGAAAACGTTGGCGTATCTGAAAAGCGTCGATCAATCGACGCTCGAAGGCAGCGAAACGCGCGAGGTCACGCTGAAGCAACGCGCTGGTGAAATAACGTTCAGTGGCAGCGACTACTTGTTTTTATTCGCGCTGCCAAACTTTTATTTCCACGTGGTGACCGCGTACGACATCCTGCGCCAGCTCGGCGTGCCGGTCGGGAAACTCGATTACCTGGGCGCGATGCAATCCGCCTGACCGGACTTCAGGTTCGCGCGGCAATCTGTTTCTGCCAGCTCGTCAGAATACGTCGCGCGAGCACGGCGTAGTCGCCGCCGAAATGGTGATCGCCACTCGTCTTGATCACTTCGATGCCCGTCCTGGTCAGCGCCGGGCATAACGTGTCTTCCTCGGCCTCGCCGTAGATGCACTGAACGATTCCCGGCGGCAGTTTCGCCAGTTCCGGGCGCACCTTGAACGCGTCCTTGCTTGCGGGCATGCCAAGCCAGCCGGTCACCCGGATCTGGAAATCGGCATCGGGTGCAAAGCCCATGAGCGAAACCATCGATACCTTCGCGCGCACCGCGTCGGGCAGACGGTTGTAGGCGAACGGCATCACGTCCGCGCCGAACGAGTAGCCAATCAGCGCGACGTGCTCCGAATGCCAGCGGGCGCTGTACGCCTGGATCACGCGTGCCAGATCATGCGCGGTCTGCTCGGGCGTTTTCGCGCTCCAGAAATACCGCAAGCTGTCGATGCCAATCACCGATACCCCATCCTTCTGCAATGATTCCGCGACGGTTTTATCGAGATCGCGCCAGCCGCCGTCGCCGGAAATCACGATGGCAAGCAGGTTCGTCGGATGGGCGGCGGGCAGCTCGACCAGCGGCAGATCGGACACGTCTTCGTCGTGCATCGGCTCGATCTTCAGGTGCGGCACGGCGAGCGCCAGCAGCGCATCGGCTTTCGATGTGGCGGCGGGCTGCGTGGTTTTATCGAAGAAACCGGGCAGGCCTTTCGCGTGCGTGATGGTCGGATCGGGCGGGCACAGATTGAAACGCGAGTCGAGCTGCGCGTCGGGATTCAGCGCGAGCGCGCCCGCGACCGTGTTGTCCGGCGCCTGCGACAGGATCTTCGTGGCGAGTACGCCGCCCTGGCCGGAACCCATCAGGATCGGCGCGAAGTAACGGTCCGACTGCACTTCGCGTTCGAGCTGATGGCTGAGCGCTTCGGCATCGCCGACGAGGTTGTGGCAGCTTTCTTTCTCCGACGGCAACTTCGCGGCGTAACGCGTGGTGTCGACGCCTACGACCATCGCGCCGTTTTTGGCGAGCGCATCGGCGGTCTGGGTGTCGGCGGGGGTCCAGGTTTTATCGGAGAAGAGCACGATAAAACCGCGCATCGGACCAGCAGGTTTCGTGAACTGCACATCGCCGTAACGGCCGCCGGGAATCGTGGCGGCATGGGCCGCTGAAACAGCAAGCAATGAAACGAACGCAATCTTGCTGAAAAAATTCATGACCGCCAGCCTCCCGCCAGCAACGAGAGATCTGCAAGCGTGAAAAACACGCCCACCGAGCCGGATGCCGCGAGATAACGCGGCTCCCAGCGCGGCTGGAACTTGCTCTTGAAACCGCGCAAGCCCCGGAAATTGTAGAAACGCCCGCCAAAGCGCCAGACGAGACCGGCGAGCCGGTGCCATGGCGAGGCAAGCGGCGTCGGCTGCATGCCGGACAGCGGCGCGATGCCAAGACTCAGCGTCTGGTAACCGGCCTGCTTCAAATGCAGCGCAAGCTTGGTGAAGAGATATTCCATTGCATACGGCGATGCATCGGGCACGTGGCGCATCACGCCGACCGTGGCTTCCGTATTCATGTCGGTGGTCATGAACGTGACGAACGCCACCGGCTTGCCTTGCTGGCGAACGAGCAACACGGATTGCGCCGCAAGGTAATCGTCGTTGAACGCCGCGACCGAAAAGCTTTTCTCACGTGCTTCGCGGCCGTTCAGCCAGGCATCGGACACTTCGCGCAGCATGGGCATGGCGTACGGCACCTGTGCGGAATCGATGACTTCGACATCGAAACCATCGCGCTCGCCACGCTTTAACGCATAACGCAAATGCGCGCGATGCGAGCCCTTCAAGTCGAAATCTTCCAGCACGACGTGCGCTTCCTCGCCGAGTTTCATCAGGGTGAGACCGGCATCGAGATAAAGCGGCAGGGCATCCGCGCGAACCTGGTAAAACGCGGCGCGGCCGCCATGCGCGTGCGCCATTTCAACGAACCGGCGGATCAGTTCCGCCCATTCGCGGCGCGGGCCGACCGGATCATGAAGCGCCGCCCAGGTGCGGCCGTGCTTGGCGTACATCAGGAAGGCTTCGCGCGATGAAGAGAAGAGGAAACTCTTGTCGCCCATCATCGCGAGGCCGGCGTCGCTGCGTTCCTGTGCGCGGAAAATGCGGGCGGCATCGAGGAGATCCTGCGCCGCGGGTTTTTCGAAACGGCCGGCGGCTGGACGCAACAATTGCCAGACGGCGAAGAGCGCTGCAAACAGGCCCGCCGCCAGCGTGGCGCGCAAGGCGCGGGGGGCGCGTTCATCGAAGGCGAATTGCCACCAGAGATCGCGGCTGTAGTTGATATCGCGGAAGGCGAACAACATGATCCAGACCGCCAGCACGATCACGATCCCCACCGACACCAGCCAGCTCGCCGTGAAGCGCTCCGAGAGCAGCGACGAACGCCGGTTGAAGCGGTCGCGCGTGGCCAGCAGCAGCACGATCAGCAGCGCGAGCACGCCGGTCTCGACAAACGCCAGCCCCTTCGCCAGCGACAGCGCCAGGTTGGCCACCGCGAGCGTGATTGCGAGCCACCATGCGGCGTCGAGCCGGCGCAGCAGCCCGCGCGCGACAAACAACAGCACCACGCCCAGCACGCTTCCGAGCAGTTGCGAGCTTTCCAGCACCCATAACGGCAACACGGCCTGCAGCACCGCGATGCGCTTGCCGAACGCGGGCGTCGCGCCCGAAATCACGAGCATGCCGCCCACCACGAACGTCACCACGCTCAGGAACAAGGGCGCGAGCTGCGACACATTCGAAGGATTGAGGAACGTGAACCTGCCCTTCAGCGCGCGGCCTTCGAAACCGGCCAGCACGGCGGTCGCCACGATCAGCGGCAGGCCGAAGTAGATCGCGCGATAGGCAAGGAGCGCGGCCAGCATGGCCGGCGTATTGACGCTGCCGCCGAGCGCGAAGACCATCGCCGCCTCGAACACGCCGACGCCGCCAGGCGTATGGCCGATCAGACCCAGCAGCATGGCAGCCGAGAACACCGTCAGGAATTCGCCGAAACCGACCTGCGCATGCGGCAGCACGGCCCAGAGCGCGAGCGCGGCGGCGCAGACATCGAGGGCGGCAAGAATGAGTTGGGCAACCAGGTCGCGGCGCGACGGAACGGTGACGGCCAGCCACTTCCAGCGCGACTGCAGCGTTCGCGATGATTTGCCGCACAGCGCGATCATCACCGCAAAAATGGCCAGGATCGCGGCGCCGCTGAACCGGAGCAGTTCCGGCGAAGCGTGCAGCATGGCCGCGAGCGTATCCGCCGCGCACACCATGCCGATCGCCGTCATCAGCGCGAGCGCCAGCGCCAGCGTGACGCTGGTGAATACCGTCAGGCGGCCGACCTGCGCCGGCGTAATGCCCGCCACGCCGTACACGCGGCAACGCACGGCGCCGCCTGTCAAAGCGCCGAAGCCGGTTGCGTTGCCAAGCGCCGACGCGACCGTCGCGCCGACCCACAGCACGGAATGCGGCACTTTGGCGTCGAGGTACCGGAGGCCTACGGCATCGCGGCCGACCAGCGCCGCGTAGCTCAGCGCGGTGGCAAGGAGCGCACCGGCCCACGCCTCGAAGGAGAGCGCGAGAAGCTGGTGAACGACCGTCTTATAGTTGACCGCGTGCGACAAGTGCTGGAAAACCACCAGCAGCAGCGCGCACACGACGAGCGCAAGGACCGGGGCGGTGAAACGCTGCAACCGCCACGACCGTGTTAAACGGAGCAGCGATTCCGGCTGAAGAACTGAACGAACGACATTTCTGCGAGACATGCGAATTACCGGACTTGCTCCAACGCTTTCCAGCCTTGCGGCCATGTAGCGTTCTTGTTGGTTCTTGTTTCTGATCGGCTGCGCGCCGGACCGTTGTCGCTCTTCCCCGCGCTCCCAGGTTTCATAAACCTGAACGGAACGTTACGGTTAGCAACGCCTGTATATCGGCGATGGTTGACTGGACTTAAGAAAAGTCGGCGATTCTATGCTTTTTATCCGCGGCGGGTTCCGTTATCGCGCGGTAAGCGCGGTTTGCCAAGCGGTTTCCGGCGCTTTCCGGGCGCTTTCTTTACGAGGAATCGGCCAAGCGGGTAGCATCTTGGCTCCAGTGCACGCCCCGGCGGTGCATCTATCATCGATAAAAAAGGTTCTACCGAATGAAAACGCCACGCCTTGCTGCCGCTCTTGCCTTGACCGTTACCGCCGCTGTGACGGCGCTCGCCCTGGGCGGCTGCGTGACGCAATACGATTCGCTCGTGAAGACCGTGCCGGTGGGTTCCGGGACGTCGCATCTCGCCGTGCTGCCATTCGCCGCATGCGTGAAGGCACATTGGGCCGCGCGGCCGCTTAAGACGGGCGAATACACGCCCAATGCCGACGGCGACGTCATCACCGTGCATGGCGCCAAAGGCGAGACCCTGCTGCTGATCGACGCAGAACCCTCGGCGAACGGCACGGGCTATACGATTTACGGCGATATCGTGGGCGCAGCGGTGTACGTGGCCGATGCCCACAAGTGCGACTGACCGGCCCTCGCGCTCAGCTCGCGCCGCCCTTCATATCGACATAAGCCTGGTGCGTGCCGACGATCCGTCCGATCAGGTACCCGTCGGACGCGCACGCATTCACGCGCTGGTCGCCGTTCCAGACAATCTTGTATTGCTCGTCCTGCAGACGGATGCCAGCAGGATCGAACTGGGCTTTCGGCGGCGTCGCGGGTTTGCCCGAGTCGCGCAGTTGTTCCATGAGCAGGCGGTTCCACGTGTACGCGTAGCCATACTCGACGCCATCGGCAAACGCGTCGAGATCGCAGACCTGCTTGGGCGGCGTGATCGAAACCTCGGTCTTGTAACCGCTGGGGCCGCCGACATCGATGCGTTGGACGCCCGGCGCGCCCGACGCCCCGGCTGCGATCGCCTCGGCGGAACGATTACGCGACTGCGGTTTGGATTGAGCCGCGACGACAGCCGCCGAGGCCGCGCTGGGGAGCGCGGTTGCGGCGTTTTCGGCGGGAGGAACGGGCGCACAGGCGCTCAGAAGAAGTATCGATGCGGCGAAAAAGGCGCCAGATGCACGTACGCCCGCAAATTTGAAATGGGTGTTGAAAATCACGCTTTAGCTGTCCGTCTCAAAATAAACCGGACCCTACCTTAACATTTTGAGACGGCGGGGGAGATTGTGCCGGGTTTCGACGCGGTCCTGAGGCGAGCGGCGCCGAAAAAACAAGGGCCGCTCCGGTTGATGACCCGGAACGGCCCTGACGGGCAGACCCGCACGACGGCGGGCTGGCTCAAGCGATCTTCAACGGATGCTCGCTCAGATAAACCCGCAGCGCGTTGTTCATGCGCGTCTGCCAGCCATCGCCCGTTGCGCGAAACGCTGCGATCACATCCGCGTCGTAACGGACGCTGACCTGCTCCTTCGGATGCTCTTTTGGCGGCCGCCCCATGCGGCGTTCTGCCATGTATTCGGGAAACGGGCGCAGCGCCTTGAATTCCTCGGCCGACAATTCGTACGTGTCGGGATCGGCGGCGATACCGCGGTTGATTGCAGCCTCTTCTTCCGGCGAATGCCGAAGCAGTTTAACTTTGCTCATGTTCGTTAATCTCTCTGTAGTTCGCCCGGCGAAGGCTGATGACTCGAATAGCGCCGTCCCGCGGCGTGAACACAACACAGTGAAGACGGTCGTCGAGCAGGCCATACCCGACAAGCCGCTCTTCGCGATAGTCCCGCCGCGTATCCGCTTGAATACGCAGAGCATTCCAGTCGAGGTCCCCGGCGTCGGCCAGCGACAATCCATGCTTGCGCTGATTCGACGCGTCCTTTTCCAAATCAAACATCACGTACTGTTTCATTTATTGTAGATGCAAAAAGTCTGGAGGACAAGGTTGTTGCCGATGCGTGCGCCGCGCGATGGCAAAAAAAAACCGTTCCACGATGTGCGGAACGGTTCTCTATAACTTGCAGGCCAACTGTACCCGGTCGATGCTTTTGCCTGTCAAGCCCCTTCTTCCAGTACCAGCAGATTCTCGTGCGAAAAGCCCAGCGCCACGGGCTGCCCTCGTTCGGGCAAGCGTCGATTCGGGTCGTTGAAGACATCGAGTGAAATCACGGACTGGTCCACGCGCGTCCTGATGCGCACCACCGCGCCGAGGAAGTTCACCTCTTCCACGGTGGCCGCAAGCGTGTTGCGCCCGTTTGCCGGCGCTTCGAGCACGATGGCTTCGGGGCGCACGGCAAGCATGCGCTGCTTGCCGGTATCGCTGGAACTCAATGCATGCGAGGTCCGCAATTCCTGTCCGCCGACCACTATCCGGCCGCTCGCCGGGTCGACTACTTGCCCCGACAGCAGATTCAGCGTGCCGACAAACGACGCCACGAAGCGCGTGCGCGGAAAGTTATAGATCTCCGATGGCGTGCCGATCTGCTCGACCCGTCCTTCGTTCATGACGACGATCCGGTCCGATATCGACAGTGCCTCTTCCTGATCGTGCGTGACGAATATCGATGTAATGCCAAGCTCGCGCTGCAGGCTGCGAATATCCTCACGCAATGAGACGCGGATCTTGGCGTCGAGCGCGGAAAGCGGTTCGTCGAGCAACAGCACTTGCGGCTTGTTTGCGAGCGCCCGGGCAAGCGCCACGCGTTGCTGCTGGCCACCCGACAACTGCCACGGATATCGGTCCGCCAGCTTCGGCAACTTGATGAGCGCGAGCATCTCCTCCACGCGCGACTTGATCTCGGCTTGCGGGCGGCGCAAGACCTTCAGCCCGAACCCTATGTTGTCCGCCACCGTCATGTTCGGAAACAGCGCGTACGACTGGAACACCATGCCGACCTTGCGTTGCCGCGTGCGCAGGTAGGTCACGTCGCGGCCGCCGAGCTTGATCGTGCCTCGCGTCGGTGTTTCGAAGCCTGCGATCATGCGCAGCACCGTGGTCTTGCCGCAGCCCGAGGGGCCGAGAAACGTGATGAACTCACCGCGCTCGATCTGCATGTCGAACTGATGCAGGACCGTGTTCGTGCCGAACGTCTTGCTCAGGTTTTCGATCTCGAGAAGTGCCATGACAAACCGACCTTTTAAGTTTTTTGTCCGGCGATGGAACGCGCCGAGCCGAAGACCTGGATAAGCCCCATCGAGGCCCACGTAATGGCAAACGCGATGATTGCAAGCGCCGATGGTTCATACGCGCGATTGGCGCCGATCAATTGCAGATAAGGACCGAACGCGGGACGATTCAGCAGGCTCGCGAGCGTGAATTCGCCGATGACCACCGCGAACGTCAGGAACGCGCCCGACAAGATTCCCGAGCGCACGTTCGGGAAGATGATCTTGAAGAGGATGGTGGGCCAGGTCGCACCGAGACATTCGGCGGCTTCCGTCAAAGAGCGGACATCGACGGCGCGCAGGCCGGCGTCGACGGAGCGGTACATGTAGGGCAAACACAGCGTGACGTATCCGCAAATCAGCAGGAAATCGGTTGCGCGTTCATTGCCGGTCAGCGGCAAGAAAGAACTGCTGTTGTAGACATGCAGATAACCGAACACGATCACGATGGCCGGGATCACCAGCGGCAACAAGGTGATGAACTCGATCAGCGGACGCAGCTTCGGCAAGCGCAACTGGACCCAGTAAGCGGTCGGAACCACGAGCAGCACGCCGAGCACGATCGCAAATACGCCCATCAGAATGGAGTATCCGAACGATGCCTGGAAATGCGGGTCGGTAAGCACGACGCGGTAGGCGTCGAAGCTATATTCGTTGCGGCGCATCTTCAGGCTGAACTCGATGGTCGCCAGCAGCGGCAGCAGGAAATACGCCGCGCCGATAACCATCGCGATCCACGCGCCCGCCCGGGTCTGCGCACGTACCTTGTTGTCGGGCGTGAGAGTGACTGTGGCGGCAGTGCTCATCGACGACCCCTTTCAGCGCGCGAGCGCAGCCAGATATACCCGCCGTTGGACAAGCCGGTGACCAGCACCATGCCGAGCGCAAGTGCGTAACCGAGGTTCTCGTTGTGCAGCACGTCGCCGCGAATCTGCGCATACAGCACGATCGGCACGATATTGAGCGAGCTTCCGGTCAACGCATAAGCGGTTGCGACCGCGCCGAACGCATTGGCGAACAACAGCAGCGTGGCGCCCAGCACGCTCGGCCAGAGCACGGGCAACGCCACGTACATCCAGTAATGGAAAGCACTGCCGCCAAGACAATCGCACGCCTCGCGCCATTCTCGCTTGAGGCCATCGAGTGCGGGGGTGATGATCAGAACCATCAGGGGAATCTGGAAATACAGATAGGTCAGCGTCAGGCCGGTGAAACTCAGGATGCTGAAGCCCGTGGAATAGAGGTTGATGCCCACGTACTTTTTCAGCAGCACCGTAACCAGTCCAACGCGTCCCAACGTGCAGATGAATGCAAACGCGAGCGGCACGCCCGCGAAGTTCGAC
The DNA here is from genome assembly GCF_001577465.1 of Burkholderia sp. PAMC 28687. Taxonomy (NCBI): domain Bacteria; kingdom Pseudomonadati; phylum Pseudomonadota; class Betaproteobacteria; order Burkholderiales; family Burkholderiaceae; genus Burkholderia; species Burkholderia sp. PAMC 28687. Next base: position 264,865 of record NZ_CP014507.1, on the reverse strand, counting down.
GCCACGCCGGAGAATGTCATCAACGTGGGACGAATCCATACGGGCAACTTTCCCTGCACCGCAGCCCATGCAAGCAGGAGCCCGAGAAAACCGCCACCCAACGCCGACGCCGCGCTGACCTTGAAGCTGATCCAGTAGGCATCGAGTACGCTGGGTTGCAGCAGCTCGCGGAAGTTGGCGAGCGTGAAATGCCCCTGCGCGTCCTGGAACGCGCCGACCATCAGCCACGCAGTGGGCAGCAGCAGGAACAAGACTGCGAATGCGAAAAACGGCAGGACGCCAAGATAGTTCCACGCCGGCGACACACGTCGCGCCGCTTTCATGCCGGGACCCAGCGAGGGGTCCTCATGCACGGACATGGGCGCGGCGATCTTCGATGAAGTGCTCATGATGTCGCTCTGAACTGACAGGCCGCGCCGGGAAGACCACCCGAAGCGCGAACCGGAAGGACGGCCGGAACTCAGGTTGAACCCGAGGTCCGGAAGCGCCCGTGCATTGCATTACTTCACGTTGGCGCCGACCACCTGGTCCCACTGCTTCGTGATGAGCGCTTTCGAAGCATTCTGCTCGTCGAGCGTCGGAAACACGACGTTTTTGTAAGCCGATGGCGGCGGCAGCTTGGCAAGCAGCGCAGCCGGAATCTTCTTGTTGGCTTCGAGATCCTTGAAGCGGATCGGGTGGCAATAACCGGTGAGCCAGCCAAGCTGACCTTCATCGGAATAAAGGTATTCCATCCACAGCTTCGCTGCGTTCGGATGCGGTGCGTAGGCGCTGATCCCTTGCACATACACGCCCGCGACCACGCCTGTCTTCGGGACGACAACCGCGACCTTCGGATTGCCCTTCAAGGTATCGCGATCCGCCAGGGCGTTGTAGTCCCAGCGCACGATGATCGGCGTCGTGCCCTGCGCCAGCGACGCCGCCTTGCCGATAACCGGCACGAAGTTGCCGTTCTTGTTCATGCTGCCGAAGTAGCTCAAGCCTGCGGCGCCGGCCTTCGATGCATCGCCTTTCGCTTGCGACAATCCCGCTGCGTAGACGGCCTGGATGGCCTGGTTCGCCGAACGAGGATCGCCCGCGAGTGCAACGGCATTCTTGTAGTCCGACTTGAGCAGGTCCGGCCAGTCGGCGGGAACCTTGTCCATCATGTCGGTATTCACTTCAAACGAGAGTACGCCGTAATAGTCGCCGTACCAGTAGCCGTCCTTCTCCTTGGCCGAATCAGGAATCGATGCCCAGGTCGACACCTTGTAAGGCTGCAGCAAGCCGGCGGCTTGCGCGGTCGGTCCAAACGACAGACCCACGTCGATCACGTCGGGCGCTTGCGGCCCCGTGTTGCCCTTGTTCGCCTTGATGGCTTCGACTTCATCGCCGGAACCCGCATCGGGATTCAGCTCGTTGACCTGGATGCCGTACTTCGCCTTGAAGCCCGCGATCACCGCGCCATAACCGCACCAGTCGTGCGGCAACGCGATCGTCGTCAACTGCCCTTCTTTCTTCGCTGCCTCGATCAACGCCGCCGGCGGCGCCCCCACGGCATGGCCCGCGAGCGCGGTGAGCGTGGCGATGGCCGCCGTGATGGAGGCCTTGGCCGATGTCCTGCGAAAGGTCGAAGTCACTCGCAACCCGTCTTGATTCATGGTGTTTCCATCCTCTGCCTGACGTGCTTCGTTTTTGGAATGTTGCTGCAGCGTACCTGCTGCCTGAATCCGAAACTTGTTTTAATGCGCACACATTTGGCGCGCACGCGACTCTGGCGGCCAAATATTTAAGAACTATGACGACGGCTAAAAAGACAGTAATTCGAGACTGATTTCAGCACCGCAGGAAAACGCCTGGAGCGATCTGCAAGTGTGACGAAGAGACTAAGTTCAAATACCCAAATTCGCAAGTATCCAAAAAAATGCAACCTGAAAGTCATCGGTTCTTGTTAATCTTTCGGTTGGAGAGATGGGGGAAACCTTCTAGAAACAGCTCATTAATATTGGCGACATGCGGATGACACACGTTTTGTGGTCGCATGCCAGGGCACACGGCAATGTGCCCGACTTCAACGCTCAAGGAACGCCGCATGTGGCAGGAAGATCGTCATCAGAGAATTCGAGCGCTGCTTGCAACGCTCGAGCGCGTATCGACCGAGCGCATCATGGCCGAGCTCGGCGTGTCGCGCGAGACGGTCAGGCGCGACCTGGTGGATCTGGAAGCACTGGGTGAATTGAGGCGCGTGCACGGCGGCGTCACGCGGCCTGCTGACGAAGCGCCCATTGCCGAGCGCAGCCACACGCACGTCAAATCCAAGAACGCGATTGCGCGCGCGGCTACGGCGCTGGTCAGCAGCGGTCAGACGCTGTTCATAGATGCCGGCACGACTACCGCAATCCTTGCGGAAGAACTCGCAAAACTCGCCAACCTGACCATCATCACGAACTCTATCGACGTCGCGCAGAAGATGCGTTCGACCAGCGAAAAGACCGAGACGAGCAACGAGATCATCCTGCTCGGCGGCTCCCTCAGCGACCGTGCGTTCGCGACAGTGGGCGGCACGACGGTCGCCGAGATCATTCGATACCGCGCCGATATTGCGCTGCTTTCGCCGGTTGCGATCGATCATCGGCATGGCGCGACCAATTTCGATCACGCCGAGACCGAAGTCGCGCGCGCGATGGTCGCGCATGCCGATCGCGTGGTGATCCTGGCCGACTACAGCAAGATTGGCCAATGCAGCCGGATCGCGTTTTGCCCGATCAGCCGGGTAGATACCCTGATCACCAACAAGAAAGGCGCCGAAGGTCCCGCGTTGCTTTCATTGCGCAAGAAGCTGCCGCAAGTGATCCTTGCCTAGACGCTGTCGTTGCCATACGTTGCATCGAGTACGCGGCGTCGCAGCCGCGTCTCCCGCAAGGCGCCGGCGGCATCGAGCACCGGATAGGCCGTGGAGCAGAAGAGCGAGTTGAGCCGCTTCAGATCGCTGATGATGTCAAGGTGCAAGGCACTCGTTTCGATACTCCGCGCGCTCTGTCCCGCCAACCGGTCCAGATGCGCGTATGAATAGCTCCGCTCCAGGTCACGAAAGCGTTCTTTCTCCGCAAGCAGGCGCTCGGCGCTGCGCAGATCACTGTTCAGAAAAACGCTCAGTCCAAGCTGCAGGTTCAGGATCACGCGCGCATGCAGGTCCTCGAGCTCGCTCAGGCCTTCTGACGAGAACGCCAGCCGATGCATGATCTTCTTCTCCTGAATATTCATCACCACCCGCTCGATGATGTCGCCCGCATGCTCCAGATTGATGGTTAGCGTGATGATGTCGGTCCATCGGCGGCTGTCGGCTTCGTCGAGCTGTTCGCGGGAAATCCGCGCCAGATACGTCTTCACCGCTGCGTACAACTGATCGACGTCGTCGTCCATGCGGATCGTCGTTCGCGCCTTGACCGGATCATTCGTGCGCATCAGGTCGAGCAGGTTATCGAGCATCGTGCGGATGATGTCGCCTATGCGCAGCGCCTCGCGCGCCGAATTTGCCAGCGCGAGCGTCGGCGTGGAAAGCGCGACGGGATCGAGATAGAGCGGCCGCAACTCGGGATTCATATCCGGGCGGTCCGGCAGCAGCCGATAACACAAGCGCGCAACGTGCTCGACCAGCGGCATGCACGCAAGGCAACGCACGAGGTTATAGACGAGATGAAATGTGATCACCGACTCGCGCGGGTACGCGATCACCGCGCCAAGCCCCTGCGCAATCCACGGCGCGAACGGCAGCACGATCAGCGCGCCGACCAGCTTGAAAAACAGGTTGCCCAGCGCCAGGCGGCGGCCGGCCTGGTTCTGCCCCATCGTTCCGATCACTGCCAGCAAGCCGCTTCCCAGGTTCGCACCGACCACCAGACACACGGCGACCTTCAGCGAAATCACGCCGGACGATGCCAGCGTCGCAGTCAGCAGAACAGCGGCAAGACTGGAGTACGAGATCATGGCGAAGGCCGCGCCGACCAGCGTGTCGAGCATGGAATCGCCCGTGAGCGCGCCGAACATGACCTTCACGCCCTCGCCCTGCATCACGGGACGCGCCGCCTCGACAATCAGATGCAGCGCCAGCAGGATCAGCCCCAGCCCGATGACCGTGCGGCCGATCTGCCCCACGCGCGTTTGCTTGAACGACAAAAACGCGATGACGCCGCCCAGCAACAAAATAGGCGAGAGCCATGAAAGATCGAGCGTCAGCACGCGCGACATCAACGCGGTGCCGACGTCGGCGCCAAGCATGATGGCTAGCCCAGGCGCCAACGGCAGCAGTCCTTGCGCTGCAAATGACGACGCCAGCACGGCCGTTGCGTTGCTGCTCTGGACCAGGCTCGTCACGCAAAGGCCCGCGCCGAATGCGCGAAAGCGGCTGTTCGTGCTGCGCGCGAGCACGCGCCGCAACTCGGCGCCGAGTACCCGCAGGATGCCGGTGCGGACAATATGCGTGCCCCACACCAGGACCGCCACGCCCGACAGGATATTCAAGAGAGTCAACATGTGGCCACTTCCGTTAATCGTTCCCACTGTAACGCCATTGACACATGATGCCACGCAAACGAGTTGTACAATTTTGCATTGTTGTAGTTTTGGGTATTTCCCGATAGGATCGACCGCACTCATCGACCCTGCGCGGGCCATCGTATGCCCTTGCGTTCTGTCGCGTTTTTTACCTGCAATCCAAGGGCCGCAAGCATGAACCAAGGCATGAGCCGAACTCTCGCGCTGTTCGATCTGGACCACACGCTGCTGCCGCTCGACAGCGACCAGTCGTGGGCGCGCTTTTATGCCACGCTCGGCTTCGAAGGAAGTGCCGACCACGTCAGGGAGATCGATGCGTTCTATCAGCAGTACGCAGCCGGAAAGCTCGACATGGACGGGTATCTGAAACTGACTCTCGCTCCGCTCGCCCGTCATTCGCGTGCGGACCTGGATGCGTGGCACGACGCCTTCATGAAGTCAGTCATAGAACCGGCCATTCGCCCTGAAGCGCTCGCGCTGCTGCGCCGTCATCTCGACGCGGGCGACCTGTGCTGCATCGTGACGGCGACAAACGCATTTGTCACCGCGCCGATCGCAAAGGCGCTGGGCGTGGAACACCTGCTGGCGATCGATCTGGACACTGAAGGCGACGATCCGCTCGGGCGCTACACCGGCCGCTCCGTGGGCGTCGTGACGTTTCGCGAAGGCAAGATCGTCAGGACCGAGCAATGGCTTGCATCGCAGGGATTGAAGCTGAGCGACTTCAAGGAAAGCTACTTCTACAGCGATTCGGTCAACGACGTCCCGCTCATGGAACGCGTCACGCATCCTGTTGCGACCAATCCCGATTTCCGGCTGCGTGCGATCGCGGCCGAGCGCAACTGGCCGGTCATCGAACTCTTCGCGTAAGCCGGGTTTTATTCATACGCCATATGGCGTAGCATCTCGGCCATTCTTACAACAGACGTAGAGAGACATGGCCCTGATCGCCCGCAATCTGCTCGGCATTGCCGTCCTGCTGTTCATCGCTTTCATCTTCTCCAATAACCGCCGTGGCATCCGCTTGCGCACCGTCATACCCGCACTGCTCGCGCAGATTGGAATCGGTGCGTTCATCCTGTTCGTGCCCTTCGGCAAAAGCATCCTGGCGGCTGCCGCAGCAGGCGTGAATCACGTGCTTGGGTATGGCAACGCTGGGATCGAATTCCTGTTCGGCGGACTGGTGCAATCGAAGATGTTCGAGATCTTCGGCGATGGCGGTTTTGTCTTCGCCGTGCGGGTCTTGCCCGCCATCATCTTCGTGACCGCGCTGATCGCAGTGCTCTATTACCTCGGCGTCATGCGCTGGATCGTGATCATTCTCGGCACGATCTTCCAGAAGCTGCTCGGGGTCTCGAAGCTCGAATCGTTTTCTGCCGTCACCACCATCTTCCTCGGGCAAAGCGAAATGCCCGCGGTCGTGAAGCCGTTCGTGCGCGACATGACGGGCGCGGAATTGTTCGCGGTGATGTCAAGCGGCATGGCGGCGGTGGCCGGCTCGGTGCTCGCGGGCTACGCCGGACTTGGCGTGAAAGTCGAATATCTGCTCGCGGCTTCGTTCATGGCCGTTCCCGGCGGATTGCTGTTTGCGAAGATTCTGCATCCGTCGACGGAAGCGAGCCGCGTCACACTGGAACATCTCAGCTTCGATGAAAAACGTCCCGCGAATGTAATCGAAGCAGCGAGTTCCGGTGCAACCGTTGGCCTCAAGATCGCGGTGATGGTCGGCGCGATGCTGATTGCGTTCGTCGGCCTGATTGCTTTGTTGAACGGGATCGTGGGTGGAATCGGCGGATGGTTCGGCGCGCCGCATCTGTCGATGCAGTCCGTGCTCGGCGCCATCTTCGCGCCGCTCGCATACCTGATCGGCGTACCGTGGGACCAGGCCGCGCTCGCCGGCAACTTCCTCGGCCAGAAGATCATCCTGAACGAGTTCGTGGCATATGCGTCGCTGTCTCCCTATTTGAAGGACTCCGCAAGCGTCGCCGCGGCGGGTCTCCAGGTGCTCGATCCGCGTACCATAGCGATCTTGTCATTCGCGCTGTGCGGCTTCGCGAACTTCGCGTCCATTGCCGTCCTGACCGGCGGCTTCAGCGCGGTGGCTCCGGAACGGCGCGCGGAAGTGGCGCGCTACGGCCTGCGAGTCGTGCTCGCCGCCACGCTCTCGAACCTGATGAGCGCGACGATTGCAGGCATGTTCCTGACGCTCAATTAAGGAAAAGATCATGACCATGGACAAATTGCTCGACCGGGCGAAAACCGCACGCGAACGGGCCTATGCACCCTATTCGAAGTTCAAGGTCGGCGCTGCGCTGCTCACAAAAGACGGCCGCATTTTCGATGGCTGCAATGTAGAAAACGCATCGTACGGATTGTGCAACTGCGCGGAACGCACGGCGTTTTTCAGCGCGATTGCCGCGGGCTGCAAACGCGATGAATTCGCGGCGCTGGCCGTGATCGGCGACACCGATGGCCCCATCGCACCATGCGGCGCGTGCCGGCAGGTGATCATCGAACTGGGCGGCCCGGAGCTCGCCATCCGCCTTGGCAACCTGCAGGGCGCGACGCGTGATACCACCGCCCGCGAACAGCTTCCGGACGCCTTCTACCTATGACACAGCACAAGGTCATCTACGACACGGACCCGGGCGTCGATGACGCCATGGCGCTCGTCTTCCAGGCGCTGCATCCGGATATCGAACTGCTCGGGATCACGAGTGTGTATGGGAACGCGACCATCAGTACCACCACGTCCAACGCGCTTTACCTGCGCTCGCGATTCTGTCCCGGCGTGCCGGTCGCGCGTGGCGCTGGGGCGCCGTTGCATCGCGCGCCGCCCGCGCCGCTCGGCTGGATCCACGGCGACAACGGGATGGGCAATATCGAACTCGGCGAACCCGGGGATACATTGCTGGACGAGCGTTCGGCGCATCGATTCATTATCGATACCATACGGGCCCAGCCCGGTGGAGTAACGCTGATCGCGGTCGGTCCGCTGACAAATCTCGCGCTCGCACTCGAAGCCGATCCGGAGATTGCAACGCTCGTGAAGCAGGTCGTGATCATGGGCGGCGCATTTGGAACGGCGGGCGTGCTCGGCAATGTGTCGCCGGCGGCCGAAGCCAACATCATGTGCGATCCCGATGCCGCCGATATCGTGCTCGGCGCGCCCTGGCCCGTGACCGTGGTCGGCCTGGACGTGACGCAGGAGACCATCATGCCCAACGATTGGCTCGCCGGATTTGTCGACCAGGGCGATGCCGGCCGTTTCGTGTGGGACGTCTCGCGTCACTACGCGCAATTCCACAAGGACAGCGCAGGACTCGAAGGGATATACGTCCACGATTCGTCTGCGGTGGCGTACGTGCTCGCGCCCCACCTCTACACCGTGCGCAATGGTCCCGTGCGGGTGGTGACAAGCGGCATTGCAACCGGCGAAACAATCCAGAAACCGACGACCATGAAGGCGCCTGCGCCGGACTGGGATGATCGTCCGGCGCAATCCGTGTGCATCGGCGTGGATGCCGCCGGCATGCTCGACCTGTACAAAAAAACTTTCTTCAAAGCGCTTTAATTGCTCAGTTGCGCGCCGAACCACGCGCGCAACGCCTCCACTTCTTCGGCACAGACCGAGTGCGGCATCGGATATTGATGCCACTCGATCTTGCAGCCGTGGGACAGCGCGAAGTCGCGTCCCTGCACGGCCAGTTCCAGCGGAAGAACCGGGTCCTGCGTGCCGTGCGCAGCAAAGATCGGCGTCTCGCGGTTTGCTTCGCTAAAGGCGGCATCGATCAGACCCGGCGACGGTACATAACCCGACAAAACGATCAGGCCGGCAAGCTTCTCAGGATGTGTCAGGCCCGCTGTATAAGTCATCGCGCCGCCTTGCGAGAAGCCTGCAAGGAAGATCTTCGATGTCGGGATGCCCCGTTCGTTTTCCCGCGCGATCAGATCGCGAATGCGGTCGCAGGAGGCCTTGAGACCGGCTTCATCGACGCGCCGGTTCACGCCATCGAACGAAAGAATGTCATACCACGCGCGCATCACGTAGCCGTTGTTGCCCGTCACCGGCATTTCGAGCGCGTTGGGAAACACGAAGCGCACGGCAGGCAGATCGCCCAGGCGCAACTCCGGCACGAGCGGGATGAAGTCGTTGGCGTCGGCGCCCAGGCCGTGCATGAGGATCACGGCAAACTCGGGATTCGGCGCGGTTTCCACGTCGATGGTGGACAACAAGTCGGTCATGAACTGGACTCCGGTGTGGATGACTTCAAATGATGGGAACAAGAATAAGGATGATGCCGAACAGCGAAACAACCCAGATGAGCGAACGCAGGAACGGAATTCCCGCTGCATATACGGGCACGTACACGACCCGCGCAACGATGTAGAGCCACGCGCCCGTGAGCGTCAACGGGCCTTCGCGGCCAACCATATGCGTAATCAGGATGGCGATGGCGAAAACAGGCAGCGTCTCGAACAGATTGGCTTGCGCGCGCATGAGTCTGCCGGTCAACTTGCCGGGCGGCGCTGCCGGCTTGTCGCGAGCGCTGGCGTTATAGCCAAGACCGGTCTCGCGGCTGCGCAATACCGATGGCAGCAACACCTGGATCAGCGCAAGCACCAGCGCCCAGGCGAGGATATGGAGTTCTGTCGTCATGGTGGCTCTTTAGGTTGAAGTGCGGGCAAAACCAGATTCATCATGCCATCATTGACGCATCTGCAGACACGCGGAAATTTACTCATGCAAACCCTTCCTGTGCGTCTCGTCCCCGGCGACGACCTGCGCAACACGCTCGAAGCCCTCGCACGAAACAAGGCCTTGGGCGCGGCGTTCGTGATTCAGGGTATTGGCAGCCTGAACGGGGCGAACCTGCGTTATGCCGGTATCGATCAACCCGCGCTCCTCGACTGCGACCTCGAAATCCTGACGTTGGCCGGTTCACTTGGTCCCGATGGCGCGCACCTCCACATGTCCGTTTCGGATTCCGCAGGCCGTGTGTACGGCGGCCATGTATCGGCGGGATGCATTGTCAGGACCACGGCAGAAATCCTGCTCGTCAGCCTCGACGATTTCCGCTTTTCACGCGAGTTCGATTCCGGCACGGGTTTCCCGGAACTGTCGATATATGCTCAACCCTGACGGGTGCGCCAGTACCGGCGCATGAGTTCGATGCTGACGATACACGCCACCAGCCACGCTGTACCCGAGGCGAAACCGGCCAATACATCGCTCGCGAAATGCACGCGCAGGAACACGCGGCTGCTCGCGGTCGTGACGGCAATCACCGTTGCCACGATGGCCGTCGGCAAACGCCAACGTGCGGGCATGACGCTCACCAGCACGTAAGCGACCATGCCGTAGGTCACCAGCGATCCCGATGCATGCCCGCTTGGAAAACTCCAGCCATCGGCAGTGGCGATCTCCCGGTCGTGCACCGGCCGCACGCGTTCGAAGATGCGTTTGAGCGTGGTGTTCAAGACACCGTTGCCGGCGATCGCGATCACAAACCCGATCGCGATCGCACGCTTGCCGCGCAGCGCCAGCAGCGCAGCGCCGAGTCCGCACCAAAGCGCGAGCAGCCACGGATCGCCAAGATGCGTAACGCGTGCAAAGATCCGGATCACGCTGATCGGAACGCCTTGGGCGATGCCATCGGCAAAAGCCTGATCCGCGTAACCGAGTGTCTCACCGTCGCCAATTTCGTCGGCAATCGCGGCAAAGAGCGCAGCCGCCCCGACGATGATCGCAAAGCTCACTACAAGATGGACCACGAGCAAAACGCGCGGCGACAACCCGCCCTGTTCACGCGGCAAACCGTAGCGCTGCACGAGCCGCCATGCGCCGAGCACCGCAATGATTGCGACCAGGAGCGTCACGCCGTACACCGCGAGCGCATGCTCGCCCGCAACATGCGCCGCATGAATCAACTCGGCGTATCTCGGATCTGGCTGACTCATGAAAGGGTGGCGAGAGAATCGTCGAGCGTTTCGGTGCTGAAATCGAGTTCGCGCCGCGTGACCGGTTCAAACGATACACGCTCGCTATTGAAGTCCCATCGCTCGATGACGGCGCGCCGTTCGCCTGCAGCCGATGCATCGTGGTATTCAATCAGATTCACCGAATTCGGCACCGCTCCGCGAACGCGCGAAGACAGCGATGTCCCCGCCTGCACCGCCCACATGCGCCGAGGCAAATCCTTGTAGGCGGCATGCAAAGGCAGCACGTACGGCAAATGAATATGTCCGCCCAAGATCAGATCGGCACCTGCCTTCGCCCAACGCTGAACCGCATGCTGGCGGCCGTGCAACAGGTTATGCACGTCGTTCGCACGCGCGGCGAGAACCGGCTGATGCGTGACGACCACGCGCAGTTGCCCGGGCGCCGCGCGCTCGAGCAACCGCGCCACACGCTCGGCTTGTTGCACTGAAACTTCGCCATCCTTATGACGGTAAGGACGCGTCGTGTTCACGCCGATCACGAGCAGCGCATCCGATTCGTACACGGGTTCGAGATCATGCCCGAACACCCGCCGATGATTTGCATACGGATGCATCGCGCGGGCGAAAACGTTATAGAGCGGAATGTCGTGATTGCCCGGCACGATCACGAACGGTGTGGCGCCGAATTGATCGACGAAAGCGCGCGCCGCGCTGAACTGCGCACGCCGTGCTCGCTGCGTGATGTCACCGGACATGACCACGAGATCCGGGCGATGGGTGTCGGCGAGACGCAGCAATGCGTCCACAACCGGCGGTTGTTCAGTGCCGAAGTGAGGATCAGAAATTTGCAACAGCAGGGTCATGAGCGATTGGCGTTGGCGACATCGGCCTCGGGTTTCAGCAAATACAGCGGCTCCGGGGCGATGCGGAAATCGAGCGGCATGTTCATCCAGGTCACTTCGCCATCGGTTGCGATCTTCACGAGACGGCGGCGCTTCGACGGATGCGTCACCGTGATGTGCTTGAATGCAAAACTGACAACGTTATCGGCGTCGCTCATCCTGCCCGTCGCGCCGCGCAGCGTGATTCCAATTTGCGCAAGCCGCCCGACGGCGCGCGGTGCAATAGCGGCGAGCAACCCGCGTTCCAGCAGCGGCGCTTCGGCCATGCCGATTTGTTCGAGCTGCAGGCGATTGTTCCCGACAAATAGTGTCGAAGTCCGGATTTCCTGCATTGTGCCATCGTGCTCTATGTGCAGACGCAAATGCCGATGCCGGCGCAACAGGGTGACGGCTGCCGACCAGAGCGCGATCAGACGGCTTCGCCCGAACTGCTGCTTGTACAACTCTCGATCCTCCAGCAATTTCGGATAAAGACCAAGACTCGCATTGACCAGGAACATGCGGTCGTTGACGAAACCGACCTGCACCGGATGCGCCCGTGCACTGAGCAGCAACGCAATGGATTCGGCGGGATCGGACGGAACGCCGTGGTCGCGGCTGAAGTAGTTGAAGGTGCCGCGCGGCAAGACGGCGAAGGGACAGCCGCTGCCCAGCACGGCGCCCGCAACGGCGCAAAGCGTGCCGTCGCCGCCCGCGCCGACCACCACGCCGTTTTGCGCCTTTGCGTCGCGCACCGCCTGGGCGGCGGTATCGGCGAGTTCTGCCGGGTTGTCGACAAGTCTGATCTCGAACTTCCGTCCTGCTTCGCCAAGCATTCGTTCGAGCGCGGCGCGGGTCTCATCGTTTTGTTTGCGCCCCGAACCCGCGTTTATCACGATGAAAAACGGCGCATCAGCGGCGATAGTCCGAGGTGCGTGCGCCTGCGGAGCGGCTTCGGATGGCGTTGGGGATAGTTCGGCGGGCGTCATGAATGGCGCTCCTGTCAGGTCGGATCGAGCACGCTCGATGATTGAACGGGTGCGTCGCCAGCCATTGCCGGGTAGCCGTTGCGGCGCCCGACAATTATAACAATTAGCTTACATTTTCTTCCGCCAAGAAAAAGACGCGCGGCTTGCCGCCCCGCGCGCCTGCAAAGCGACTACAAACGCCGGCTACATATGTTCGCCGCGTATATAACCTTCGAGTTGGTGGATGGTGAGCTCCTGCTCGGACATGATGTTTTTCACCAGGTCACCTATGGAAATCATCCCCACGAGTTTTTCGCCGTCGATGACCGGTAAATGGCGCATGCGTTTTTCGGTCATCAGCGCCATGCAGTCGTCCGTGGTCTGCTCCGGGCGCACGAAACGCACTTGCGAAGTCATGATTTCGTGCACCGGGGTCTGCCGCGAAACCCGGTCCATCAGCACCACTTTGCGCGCGTAATCGCGCTCGGTCATGATCCCGACAATGGCCTCGCCGTGCGTCACGATCAGCGCGCCGATATGCTTTTCCGCCATCATGACGATGGCGTCGTAGACCGAAGCCGTGTCGGCAATCGTGAAGATGGTGTGATCGGGTTTCGAATTAAGAACTTGTGCGACTGTTGCCATCGAACGCCTCCGTTGAACCGCGCGACGCCTGCCGGACGGCAGGGCGTACCACATGGGGCCACGTCTTGCCTTACATGAAAATTACCCAGCCCATTCAAAAAGTATAGGCCACCTGCCGGTTGCCCGGACGCTCGAAAACACGGGTTTTAGTCCGTCCAAGGGTCAATCCCGATACGGCAAACTCGATATGCGCACAGCACGGTAACGCTGCGTTCATAAACCCGCAAAATTGAGCTTCAGTTTCCCTGCACCGCGCCGCTAATCAGGAACCGGCTGGTCAAAGCCCGGCATAAATCGAACAGGAGAACATTTTGAGCAGCTCACAACACGACATCGAACAGCGGGTTCGGCTCGCAGGCAACAACATGTTCGAGCTGCTCTTGTTCCGCCTGGGCGAAGCGCCCGGCTCGGAGCAGCGCGAGCTTTACGGCATCAACGTGTTCAAGGTGCGTGAGATTCTCGCGATGCCCGAGATCACCGTGGTCGCCGGCGCGAATCCCGAAATCCTAGGTGTCGCCGATATCCGCGGCCAGATCATTCCGGTCATCGATCTGGCGCAGGTGACGGGTTGCCGGCCGAAAAACGGTCCGAAGATCCTGCTCGTGACTGAATTCGCACGTACCACGCAAGGTTTTGCCGTTGAGGAAGTCGACGATATCGTGCGGCTGGAGTGGAACCAGGTCCTATCGGCGGAATCGCATTCGAGCGGGCGGACCGTGACGAGCTTCGCGCGGCTCGACGGCAACGTGGACGGTTCGCGGCTCGCGCAGGTGCTCGACGTGGAGCAGATCCTGCGCGACGTCCTGCCGTCGACAACTGCAGACGAGATCAACGAGTCCAGCACGGGCCGCCTGGTCCTGAAGCCCGGCACGAAGGTGCTCGCCGCCGACGATTCCGGCGTCGCCCGCAGCCTGATCGAGCAGAGCCTGAACGCGATGGGCGTGTCGTTCATCATGACCAAGAGCGGCCAGGAAGCGTGGAATGTGCTGGAAGACCTGCAGCGCAAGGCCGAGTCGGAAGGACGGCTTGCATCGGATGAAATCGCGCTGGTGCTGACTGATCTGGAAATGCCGGAGATGGACGGCTTCACGCTCACACGCCGCATCAAGGCGAACGCCGGCATGCAGGCCATTCCGGTGGTGATCCATTCGTCGCTGTCGGGATCGGCGAACGAGGAACATGTGCGCAAGGTGGGCGCAAACGCGTATGTATCGAAGTTTGCGCCGGCCGAACTCGCGACCGTGATGCGCAACGCATTGAAGACCGGCACCTGAGCATTTCGTCCGGCCTCGACGCAAAAGCGCAAATGCCCGCTGGACGTGAGTCCAGCGGGCATTTGCGCATTACACGGTCATTCAGCGAAGCTTTACGCGATCAGGACCGCTTGATGTTTGCCGGTTGTGCGCGCAACAGCACAAAGACTTATTGACCGAAGAAAACTGCTTGCGACTTGGTGGTGCCGTCACGGCTCGTCGAACCCGACTGCATCAGCGACTTCGAGCCACCGTAAGCATTTGCATCGGCATTACGGCTTTCAGCAGCCAGCGTTTGCGTGTTCTGGCCTTGTTGCGAAGCCGGAGCACCCACCGAAGGACGATACGAAGGCGCCGGGCCGTAGCCGCTGGCAAAAGCCGGAACAGCGATAGAAGCGGTAGCGGCGATAAGCAAGGATGCGAGAAGGTTCTTTTTCATGATGAGCTCCGATATTGGGTAGACGTACGACTGTTCACAAGGCGTTGCAGCGGTCTTGCTAATGCGTCGTTGCTGCTTCGTCGATGAAATGCAGTGTATACCCCTACTATCGGTTTTTTATCCCCATAAACTTCAATACACTATTCAGGATCGAAGAATAATCGGGCGGATGGGGTGCGCCGGGGAAACGCCAGAAGCAAGCCTGTAGAAGGCTTGCGGCGATAGGTTTTGGGGACAAATGAAGTTGAAAACCGACCTTCGGCGACCGATTTCAGTGAACTTGCACGATCTGACCAATCAATTTGACCAGGACGCCGGGCGCATTGCCTTTCTGGCAGTAGCCATCGAAGCCTGCGTGAACGCCCTTCGAGCGCACGTAGTCTTCCCCAAGCGCCGTAAAAGCGATGATCCCCGCATTGCGGGTGGGAGAGATTCGGCGTAAAACGCGGGCAGTGGCGAACCCGTCGTGCTCCGGCATGCTGATGTCGAGCACGACGACATGTGGAACCCAACCATCGATTGCCTGTAGCGCGTCTACACCGCTCAGCGCAAAGCGAGTGTCGCAGCCGTCTGCGTTGAGGGCGGCCGCGAGACCTTCGGCGCTCGCGGCGTTGTCATCGACAACCAGGATTCGCCACTGCTCATGGTCTGCGTCGACGTTGCGGCTCGTCCACAGCGCGCATTTCGGGGAGTAGGAAACTGAAAGCATTGACCGCTCTATATTTTGCAGGTGCAGCAACTGCAGCATTTTTCGCGCCAACCTGCTCTATTGTCACAAGCGTTTCATGCGGAGGTGAGGCCAGAACCCGTACACGTCTTGTCTGACAATGAGTTGGCCGGTTGAAAGCGGCGCTCATCGAATGATCATGGGCGCCAGCATGTCGGGCGTTCAGGACTTTGCTTTGACCTTTTTGCCGGAAGATTCATCCGTCGAGCGCAATTTTGCATTCGCGAGAACCAACAGGTTTGCGTCGGACTGACGCAGTGCCTCGTCCAGTTTGTCCAGCGCATCGCGCAACGTGCGTTTTTGTGTCTTGTTCAACGCTTGCGGGCCATGCTCCGCGACCAGCTTCGCTTCCTTCTCGAGCCGTTTGAGCAATTTCGTCCCGAGACGACTGTCGATGGCCTGCTCGCCCAGCAATTCGACGATGCTTGCCGCCAGCCGCGTCAATCCGTCGGCCGTGGTCTGCGTGGGTTCGTCCTGCTCGACGCGATCTTCCATGTGTATATCCCCGTGATGCGCAATGAAGCGAGAAGGGTCAGGCTGCGCTCGACGGCCTTCTTGCACCGCGCGAGTCTACCCGCAAGGCGTGACAGCCATAAGTCCGTTACGTGTCACGCAGCAATCTCCCCACAGTAACGCGAATTCGTTGCACAGGACGTCCGAACTGCCGCAATTGGCACGCACAATCGGTGGGTGATCCGTTTTCATTCTCCGCCGCCGATGACCACCGCCCTGCCCTACGCCTCTGACTTTTCCGGCCTCGTGTGCGGCTTTCGTTTTGCCGAAGACGCGCCGGGCGTTCACATTGATTCGGACGGCGCGCTGAACTGGCTTGCGCAATGCAACGCCGGCGAGGAAGCGGGCGATTTTGTCTGGCTGCACTTCGACCTGGCAAACGGCGCAAGCGAACGCTGGATGCGCACGCAGCTCGATTTGCCCGATGCCTTCTTTGAAACGTTGCGCGACGGCTCGCATTCCACGCGCATCGAACATCAGGAGGGCGCACTGCTCGCGGTGATCAACGACGTGATGTTCAATTTCGATGTAACGCCATCCGAGATCGCCACGCTGTGGGTCTACACGCGCGAAAAGCTGCTGGTCACCGCGCGGCTGAAACCCTTGCGCTCCATCGATACCCTGCGCGAGGCCGTGCGCGGCGGCGAAGTCTTTCGCTCGACCGTCGAGCTGCTGATCCATTTGCTGCGCGATCAGGCCGACTTGCTGGTCCAGATCGTAAGGCGCACGAGTATCGACATCGATAAAGTCGAAGACCGGTTTCTCTCCATGCGCGCCCCCGCCACGCGCTCGGAACTGGGTGCATCGCGGCGAGTGCTGGTGCGCCTGCAGCGCCTGCTTGCGCCCGAGCCGGGATCGATCTTCCGGCTGCTTGCACGTCCGCCGCGCTGGCTGCAGACGCTCGACCTGCAGGATCTGCGCGACGCCACCGAAGAGTTCTCCCTCGTTCTCGGCGATGTGGCCGGCCTTGTAGAACGCATCAAGCTCTTGCAGGAAGAAATCGCCGCGCGTCTGGACGAACAAAGCAACCGGACGCTGTTCACGCTGACGCTGGTCACGGTGCTGGCATTGCCGATCAACATCGTCGCGGGGATCATGGGCATGAACGTGGGCGGCATTCCGCTCGCCGAGAACAAGCATGGGTTCTGGCTGATGGTCGCGATCGTCGCGACGTTCACCGTGCTCGCGGGTTGGTGGGCGTTTTATCGAAGGCGCGGGCGCTAGGCTGCGATCTGTCACCCAATTTTGAACTTGCATTCAACCATGGCGGACGCCGATACTGTACGCATATACAGTACCGGCGATCAGCAATGGAGTTGTCCGAAAAGCTGGAAATCCTCGCCGATGCCGCCAAGTACGACGCCTCTTGCGCAAGCAGCGGCGCACCGAAGCGGTCATCGCGTGGACTTGAAGGGCTCGGCGCCAGCACGGGCGCAGGCATTTGCCACAGTTTCACGCCTGACGGGCGTTGTGTGTCGTTGCTCAAGATTTTGCTGACCAACTTTTGTCAGTACGACTGTCAATATTGTGTGAACCGCCGTTCCAGCAATGTGCCGCGTGCACGGTTCACCCCGCAGGAAGTGGTTGACCTGACGGTCGACTTCTATCGGCGCAACTACATCGACGGGCTGTTTCTCCGCTCCGGAATCATCCGCTCGTCGAACTACACCATGGAACAACTGGTTCGTGTCGCACAGTCCTTGCGCGAGGACCATCAATTCCGCGGTTATATCCATCTGAAAACCATTCCCGACGCCGATCCCGGGTTGATCGAGCAAGCTGGACTGTTCGCGGACCGGCTGAGCGTAAATATCGAATTGCCGACAGATGTCAGCTTGCAACGGCTCGCGCCTGAAAAAAGCGGACGCACCATCAAGATCGCGATGAGTTCGATCCGCGTGGCGCAAGAGGAATCGGAGGCCGAACCGAAGGCGCCGCGCTTCGCGCCGGCTGGACAAAGCACGCAGATGATCGTGGGCGCCGATACCACCGACGACCAGACCATCCTCGCCACCGCAGAAACGCTGTACGGGTCGTACAAGTTGAAGCGCGTCTACTATTCGGCCTTCAGCCCGATTCCCGACAGCCCGTCCGCCGTGCCTTTGCAGGCGCCGCCGCTGTTGCGCGAGCATCGGCTGTATCAGGCGGATTTCCTGATGCGCGGCTATGGGTTCAGTGCGTCCGAATTGCTCGATGGCCCGGGCAATCTCTCGCTCGATATCGACCCGAAGCTCGCGTGGGCGCTCGGGCATCGCGAGCGCTTTCCCGTGGATCTGAACAAGGCGGCGTTGAGGATGATTGCGCGGGTGCCGGGCATCGGCATGAGAAACGCAAAACGCATTGTCGATTTGCGACGGTCCCGCAAGATTCGCTACGACGACCTCGTGCGCCTCAGGTGCAGCATGGACAAAGTGCGGCCCTTCGTCACGACGGAGGACTACAAGCCGCCAATTCGCGATGTATCGTCCGATCATCTGCGCCGCGCGCTCACCGCCGCGCCGGTTCAGCTCTCCCTTTTGTAAGCCGGGGCGCTCATGCGGATGCGGACGGTTGTCATCGATGGTGAATATGCGTCTTGGCGCGCGGCTGCGTTGTCGGCGCTCGCGGAGAAACTGCCGCCGGAATTGATCGAATGGCGGGAAATCAGCGACCACACGGCAAGCGACCCCTCTCTTTTCGACGCAGAAAAGCCGCCCGGCCTGCCCTCCGATGCGCCCGTTCTCTCGATCTCCAAGACTTTTGCAACGCTGCTGAAGGAAGCGGCGTCATTCCGCGATTCCGAACGCTGGGCATTCCTCTACAAGCTGATCTGGCGATGGTCGCAAGGCGACCGCGCGGTGGAATCGGCCGCCGACCAAGACGGCGTGCGTCTGCACAAGATGGCCAAATCGGTACGGCGCGCGCAACACGACATGATCGCGTACGTGCGTTTCCGCAAACGCGACCCGGCCCTCGGCGCGCCTGAATATGTCGCGTGGTACGAACCCGATCACGATGTCCTCGCCTGGAGCGCCGATCACTTTGCCCAGCGCATGGGCCGCTCATCGTGGATGATCACCACGCCGCACGGCGCGGCCATGTGGAGCGGGACGGAACTGCGCATCGAGCGACGCCCCGCGATCGCGGCCGACCACCTTCCTGAAAACGAAGACGATGCCGAAAAACTCTGGCTGACTTACTACAAAAGCACCTTCAATCCGGCGCGCCTCAACGAAACCGCCTTGCATCAGCACATGCCTGTGCGGTTCTGGAAGGGCTTGCCGGAGGGCCCGTTGATTCCGCAAATGATCAGCGAGGCTCGCAGCGGTGCCGGAAAAGTGGCGCAGGCGAGCGGTGTCGGCGCGCTCAGCCTGACGAGCGGCAAGGCAATCATCATGGAAGCGGAAAAGGCCCAGCCTGCCCGCCATGCAACCACATCCCTCGATGCCTGCCGCCGCTGCGAGCTTTGGCGCGAAGCGACGCAAGCCGTGCAGGGCGAAGGTCCGGTACAGGCCGCGATCATGCTGGTCGGCGAGCAGCCAGGCGATCAGGAAGATCTGAAGGGGCGTCCGTTCGTCGGTCCCGCAGGACAACTGCTCGATTCGGCAATGCAACGCTCCGGCCTCGATCGCGCCGACGTGTACATGACCAACGCGGTCAAGCACTTCAAGTGGGAACCGCGCGGCAAGCGCCGGCTGCACAAGACGCCGGCACAGCGTGAAGTCGATGCCTGTTCTGTGTGGCTCGAGCAGGAACTCGCGACGGTGAGGCCACGCGTGATCGTCGCGCTGGGCGCAACCGCGCTGCACAGTCTTGTTGGGAAACAGGCCACGCTTGGCAGTCATCTGGATAAGACCTTGCCGTTCAACGGCGGATGGCTGGTCACCACCTATCACCCGTCGTTTGCACTTCGCCAGCAAGATGAAATTGCGCGCGATCGCGCCGTCGATGTGATCGTGTCGGCGCTGGAGCGCGCGCAAACGCTGGCTTCAGCCGCCGCGCCGGATGCTACCGGCTTCAGAAGCCCAGGTCGCTCAAGCCGGGATGATCGTCGGGACGACGACCCAGAGGCCAGTGATATTTGCGCTCTGATTCCTTGATGGGCAAGTCGTTGATGCTCGCATGCCGATGCGTCATCAGACCCGCTTCGTTGAATTCCCAGTTTTCGTTACCGAAGCTGCGAAACCAGTTCTTCGAATCATCGTGCCATTCGTAGGCAAAACGCACCGCGATCCGCGAACCGGTGAATGCCCACAACTCCTTGATCAGCCGATAGTCGAGTTCACGCGCCCATTTGCGCTCAAGAAATGCCTCGGCTTCAGCACGGCCCAACACGAACTCCGCCCGATTACGCCAGCGGGTGTCTTCGCTATATGCCAGCGCAACCCGCTTGGGATCGCGCGAATTCCATCCGTCCTCAGCGAGACGGACCTTCTGCTTGGCGGTTTCAGCATCGAACGGGGGAACGGCGGTTTGCTTTCCATGTCGGGTCCTTGGCGAGGTTATCGAGCGGCTTGGCTAGTGTAGACAGGTCTGTCTACCGGCGTACTCTAGCGCAGGTAGACAGACCTGTCTACAATGGTCGATCATGAACCTACTTGCTTCCACCAAGGACTTCGCGGCGGACCTGCCGCCCGCCGAACGGATTCTCGTTACCGCGCACAATCTGTTCTACCGCGATGGCATACGTGCTACGGGAATCGATCGCGTGATCGCAGAATCGGGCGTCGCGAAGAAGACGTTTTATCGATACTATCCGGCGAAAAGCGATCTGATCGTGGCGTTTCTGGATTACCGGCATCGTAACTGGATGGCGTGGTTCGAGGACGCCGTCAAACGCCACGGCGGCGTTGCCAACGCGCTCGTGCCCACGCTCGCGGAATGGTTCGGGAGCGAGGTGTATCGCGGGTGCGCGTTCATCAACGCGGTGGTGGAAGTGGGCGGTACGCTGCCTGAAGCGGTCGATATCTCGCAGCGCCACAAACGGGATATGGCGGATGTCATCAGGACATTGCTGCCTGCCGGTTCCAGGACCGCCAAGGCGGATGCTCGCGCGCTGGCAATGGCCGTGGATGGCGCCATCATCGGTGCACAATTCGAGGATTCGCCTGACGCCACGCTGAAGTCGCTGGGTCGTGTGGTGAAGGCAATTGCAGACCCAAGTTGAGCGCCGGTTCACCGGCACAACAAAAGAGGCCGTTCATTGAACGGCCTCATTGCGTTGCGTTACGCCAACCGGCTGGTTTTAGTGTCCGCCGCTGAGCACGATCTGAGCGATCACGCCCGTTGCGATCGCAGCGAGAACATAGTCGCCGCCAACGCCAACCCAGTGGTATCCGCGTGGCGGCTGTCGCAGGCCATAGCCGCGGTAGTCGTCGACCACATACTGACGGTCGCGGTAATCATTGGGCAACCGGTCTCCACGGCGCCATTCGCGCGGGCTGTCGCCACGCATGCCGGGACCGCCGGGGCCACCGTGTCCCGGGCCGTTGTCGGCGCGGGGAGGCGGACGGTTATTGTCATAGTGCTGGCCGCCGGGGTTGCCCTGCGGACCGTGGTTTTGCGCCTGATTCTGATTTTGATAGCCGTTGCCGTGACCTTGCATACCCTGCGGCGGTTGACCGCCCGGGCGCTGCTGCTGACCGCCGTGGTCATCGTGACCAGGACCGCCGGGGCCGCCCGGAGCGCCTTGCGCAAATGCCGCTGATGCCACGCCCAAAGTCGAAAACAAAACTGCCGTAACGATAAGACTTTTCTTCACGAGTACCTCGTTCAGTGTTGTAGTAGGTAGCCAGTATGGCGTCCGCAAGACGCATTCCAAGGCTTTCTCGCAAAGTTTGACACCTTACATATGCCATACGTTTCGATCGGTGCAACGATGTCTGCATGCGGAATACCCGGCGAATTGATGGCCTATCGCAATAATTAAAAGTTTCAATCGTCTTCAATCATGTTGGCCGCGGCGGCGCAACATCGGGCAAAGCCTTATTGCATAAGCGTCGGTTGCGATTATTCGCGCTAACAAGACAGTGTATTCACCTGAATGGTATTTATCGGAACACGCCGATTGCGTAAGTTCGAGCGTGAACCATGCCAGGAACGAACCATGACAGCGTTAGCCAGAAGCGCGGACCCGTGGCAACAGACGGTCCGCTCGTTGACAGCGACCCACGCAAGCGCGGCAGAAACTGCCCCGCGGCAACGGGCCGTCCATCCTTTTTTAGAGCGGCTCACGCGAGCGTGGGAGCGCGATCACCCGCACGTTGCGGCGCCACCGGCGCAATCCGAACGGCCGTTTCCCGAAGCCGTGGTGCGTGTCATCGAACGGCCGAGCAGCGCCACTGCGATTGTTTATTGGTCGGATGCGGCAACTTGCCATTACGGTTATCAGGGTTGGCGCGTGACCACCGCGACGACCGACGGTGCGTGCGCCCTGACCGGCGAAATCATTCATCGGGGCGACGCGGTTTACCGGCCGTCGCAACGGGATCCGAAACCGCAAAACGCATCGGCGATGATTCTTGCGGCTTCCATGCCAGAGAATGAGAACTGCGACGCCGATCTGCAGGATCAGCACGCCTGAGCAAGCCATCTAGCCACGAGAAATGCCACGGAAGCGCGACCGCACAATACGGACGCGCTTTCCGTAATATGAAACACCGCGTTGCGCCGCTTTGATGTTGAGGCGGCGCTTTAAGTTCTCATGGCGAGGCAAATCTGCGTCGAGGCTTTCGCCCGCGTGGCATCGCGCTGCCGTGGATGCGCGTTCCGTAACCCGCGCGGATATTGTATGTACCTCTTGCAACCGTCTCTTCGATTCGGCAATTTCCAAGCCAAATCCCGTGCTCGCTGCTGATATACCTCTCTTCGTTTCATAAGCCAGAAGTACGATTCCAGCGCTGTGACAGCTATTACACTGTAGAGCCGCACTTTCATTGCTGGATGCGCAACGCGGTTCAGGCGAACGGCCCGACAGATTAATGACGCGCATCGGCAGGACCGTGCGTCGTAAATTTGTCATCGCAATTGCGTAGAATCGCAGTCTCCCGCCGCTCCATCACTGCAAGGAGTTCATCGTGAAGAGTTTTCAAGCGCAGCGCGCCGTAGCTCGTGACACCATCCGGTCAGCAGACACAGCGTATGAGTCGCAAGTGCTACGCGAACCGAAAGAGGCACGCGCACAGACGGATCAGGACGTCTACGCCGATTCACTCGATATCCCGCTCAATCACGGCGGCATGATGGATGCCGTTCGCGATGCGGTGAGAGCGAATCTATAGGAATAACGGCCACGAGAAAGCGGCGTCTCTATCAGAAGAGCGCCGCTTTTTTTCGCCTGGCGTTTTTCAGGCCCGTGGTCCCAACCGGGCGATCACATCCGCGTGCTGCGGATGCGCTTTCGTCAATACCGCGATGTCGGCGAGTTCGAATTCGCTGAAATCAAAACCCGGAGCGACCGTGCAGCCGACCAGCGCGAAGGTCGCCGGATCGCATAACTCCGCGGCAAACCATTGCCCTGTCGGGACAACCGCCTGGAATACGGCGTCAGCATGCGTCAATGCGTTGCCGAGTCGATGCGTATGCAAGTGGCCGGCGGTATCGATTACGTGGATGTTGATCGGTTCGCCCGCATAGAAATGCCAGACCTCGTCAGACCTGATCCGGTGCCACGCCGAATGCGCGCCGTCGCACAGCATGTAGTAGATCGCGGTGGACACCGAGCGTCCATCTTGCGGCGAGGTCTCCCGAAAGACCTTGTCGGCACCACGAAAAGTCTCGCGGAAAAAGCCTCCCTCGGGATGCGGCTGAAGCCCGAATTGTTCAATCAACACATCGCGCATATTCCGCACCCTTTACGATTTCAGCTTGTAGCCGGTCTTGAAGATCCACGCGACCACGCCGATGAACACCGCAAGGAACACCAGCGTCATGACGAGGCTGATTTCCACGCTGACATCGGCGATACCGTAGAAGCTCCAGCGAAAACCGCTGATCAGGTACACCACCGGATTGAACAGCGCGACGGCTTTCCAGAACGGCGGCAGGATATCGATGGAATAGAAACTTCCGCCGAGGAACGTGAGCGGCGTGATGATCAGCAGCGGGATCACCTGCAACTTCTCGAACCCGTCCGCCCAGATGCCGATGATGAATCCCAGCAAGCTGAACGTAATCGCCGTCAGCAACAGGAACACGATCATCATGAACGGATGATCCACATGCAACGGCACGAAGAGGCGCGCGGTCGCGAGAATGATCAGGCCGAGGATGATCGACTTGGTCGCGGCCGCACCCACATAACTCAGCACGATCTCCAGATACGAAATCGGCGCGGACAATAGTTCGTAGATCGTACCGGTGAATTTTGGAAAGTAGATGCCGAACGACGCATTGGAGACGCTTTGCGTCAAAAGCGAAAGCATCACGAGACCCGGCACGATGAACGCGCCATAACTCACGCCGTTCACTTCGGGAATGCGCGAGCCGATCGCCGCGCCGAACACCACGAAATACAGCGACGTGGAGATTACCGGCGAGATGATGCTGCCCATGATCGTGCGCCACGTGCGCGCCATTTCGAACTTGTAGATGGCCCGGACTGCATGAATATTCATTTCTTCTCTCCGACCAGGCTCACGAAAATGTCTT
The DNA here is from genome assembly GCF_001577465.1 of Burkholderia sp. PAMC 28687. Taxonomy (NCBI): domain Bacteria; kingdom Pseudomonadati; phylum Pseudomonadota; class Betaproteobacteria; order Burkholderiales; family Burkholderiaceae; genus Burkholderia; species Burkholderia sp. PAMC 28687. Next base: position 240,335 of record NZ_CP014507.1, on the reverse strand, counting down.
CCAGCGAGCTCTGCGTCGTCTGCAGGTCTTTGAACTGGACGCCGTTATCGGCGAGATCCTTCAGCAATGTAATGATGCGGCCCGGTTCGTCCTGCGCGTCGTAGGTGTACGTCAGTTCGCAACCGTCCGCGGAGAGCGCCAGCCGGTATCCGCTCAGACCTGCGGGAACCTGCGCGATTGCATCTTCCAGTTGCAGCGCGAGTTTTTTCTGGCCAAGCTTGCGCATCAGTTCGGCTTTCTCCTCGATCAGAATGATCTCGCCGCGATTGATCACACCGATACGATCCGCCATTTCCTCGGCTTCATCGATGTAATGCGTCGTCAGGATGATCGTCACGCCGCTCGCCTTCAGGCCGCGTACGAGGTTCCACATGTCGCGGCGCAATTCGACATCGACGCCGGCAGTCGGCTCGTCGAGGAACAGGATTTCCGGTTCGTGCGACAAAGCCTTTGCAATCAGCACGCGGCGTTTCATGCCGCCCGAGAGCGTGACAAGCTTGTTGTCCTTCTTCTCCCAGAGCGACAACGAGCGCAGCACTTTCTCGATATGCGCCGGGTTTGGCGGTTTGCCGAACAAGCCGCGGCTGAATGAAACGGTGGCCCAGACGGATTCGAACGCGTCCGTGGTCAGTTCCTGTGGCACGAGCCCGATCATCGCGCGGGCGGCGCGGTAGTCGGAGATAATGCCGTGACCGTTCACGCGTACCGTGCCTTCTGTGGGATTCACGATCCCGCACACAATGCTGATCAGCGTGGTCTTGCCTGCGCCGTTCGGCCCGAGTAGCGCGAAGATCTCCCCGCGACGGATATCGAGCGAGACATTTTTCAGCGCCGTGAAGCCGGACGCATAGCTCTTCGACAGATTCGAAATTTCGATGATGTTTTGCATGGCCGCCAAGATAGCAGAAAGCGGCATATCGTTCGCAAACGGGCAGGATTGCCTTTTCTGCAGGCATGGCGGGAACATCACTTGCAGCATTTTCCGGCAACGATCTGGAGGCGGTAATGAGCGACCCGTTTAATCTGCAACGTTTTGTCGATGCCCAGAATCCGTTGTTCGAAACGGTGACTTCGGAACTCGAAACCGGCAAGAAACGCACGCACTGGATGTGGTTCGTGTTTCCGCAAATCCAGGGGCTGGGACATAGTGACATGGCGCGACGCTACGCCATATCTTCAGTGGACGAGGCACGCGCATACCTCGATCATCCTGTGCTTGGAGAGCGCCTGCGGGTGCTGACGCAAATCGTCAACGCGCTCGAGGGACGCTCGGTGGAACAGATTTTCGGCTACCCGGACGACCTCAAATTCCATTCGTCGATGACCCTGTTCGCCCACGCCGCCACGGACAAGACGCCGTTCGAACTCGCACTCAATACGTATTTTGGCGGCGAACCGGATGCGGGCACCGTGGCGCGGCTGAAGTAACCTGGGCGGGAGCTGTAAGGCAAACCGCTACAATCCGGTTCGGCGTTTTGTCCGCGGCCGGCGGATCTCATAAGGATTCGTGGTGCGGTGCGCCCATGGCCGCTTTTATCGATGGCATGGTCAGCCTGTTTTCCCGCCCCCTTTAAATCAGCCAGGATCGTATCAGCATGCTTTCACGCGTCACCCGCATGTTTCCCGTCTGGGCCGTACTCATCTCGGTCGTCGCCTATTTCTCGCCAGCCTCGTTCACGGGCATCGCGCCCCACGTCACCACGCTGCTCACCATCATCATGTTCGCAATGGGCGTCACGCTCTCCTTCGCCGACTTCCGGCGCGTGTTCACGCGGCCGGCGCCGGTGATTGCGGGAATCGGGCTGCACTATCTGGTGATGCCGCTCGCCGCGTGGGGAATCGCCAAGGCGTTGCGCATGCCGCCCGACCTGACGGCCGGCATGGTCCTGGTCGGAAGCGTCGCGAGCGGCACCGCGTCCAACGTGATGATCTATCTGGCGCGCGGCGATGTTGCACTGTCCGTCACCATCAGTGCGTTATCGACGCTCGTCGGCGTGTTCGCCACGCCCTTGCTCACGCGGCTGTACGTGGATGCATCGATTGCAGTCGATGTCCACGGCATGCTGATGAGCATCGTCCAGATCGTCGCGCTGCCGATCGTCGCCGGGTTGTTCATCAACCACTTTTTCAACAAGCTCGTGCGCGCGGTCGAACCGGCGTTGCCGATCATTTCGATGATCGCCATCCTGCTCATCATTTCCGCCGTGGTCGCGGGAACACAGAAGAGCATTGCGTCTGTGGGCCTGCTGGTGATGTTCGGGGTGATTTTGCATAACGGCATCGGCCTGCTTGGCGGCTATTGGGGCGGCCGCCTGCTCGGCTTCGATGAAGCCGTGTGCCGCACGCTGGCAATCGAAGTCGGGATGCAGAACTCGGGACTCGCAGCGACGCTCGGCAAGCTGTATTTCACGCCGATAGCAGCGCTCCCGGGCGCATTGTTTTCGGTATGGCACAACTTGTCCGGTTCGTTGCTGGCCGGCTATTGGGCCGGACGGCCGGCGAAGGGATCGACGCAGGAGATGGAAGCCGCGAAGGGTTCGCGGCTGGAGGTTTGAAATCCCGAACGGTCCGGCACAACACGTGTATCGGACCGTTCCTGTCTTAACCTTCCTGCAGCGCCTTCACCACATCCGCAGTCGCCCTCACGCGCCCCATGCGCGGGAAGATGTTCCCGACTACGAACGCATGGGCATCGGCGCTCAGCGACGTCATCGCGTCTTCCGCAAACACGAGTTCGTAGCCGCGATCGAATGCGCCGCGCGCCGTCGATTCCACGCCGAAATTCGTGGCAATGCCGCTCATGATCACTGTCCGGATGCCCTTGCGGCGCAGTTGCTGCTCCAGATCCGTGCCATAAAACGCGCCCCACTGGCGCTTGGTCACGACTACATCCCCGCTCTGAATCCCAAGTTCCGCCGTTAATTCCGACGCACTCGCGGGCGGCGGCGGCGAACCCTTCGGCGGCGCAGTGGGTGCATCGGCGGAAAGGTGCAGGATCGCCGTCAGGTCGACGCGAACCCAGACGACCAGGCCGCCTTTCGCACGCACCGCGTTGGCGAGTTGCACGCTGTTTGCTACGACATCGGCGGCGGCATGCGGGCCGAGCGGACGCGCCAGAATGCCGTGCTGCAAATCGATGGCTATCAGCGCGGTGCGTTCAGGATTGAGATCGAGACTAGACATGACGGCTCCAATTGAAAGCGTGCGCAAGACAATGCGCGTGAAAATGTGAGGACAGTCTCATATTTTACGCTTATTCCCGATCGGCCGCAGAACCCGCGGTTTCAACTTATATTAGTGACTGGTGTGGCCTCGAATCCCAAAGGAACGATCATGGAACGCGACGATTTCATAGAAATGCTTGCGCGCGAGGGTTTCCAGACGACCGTGCTGGTCGAACGGGAACCCGACGCTTTTCTGGAAAATCATACGCACGCGTTCGAGGCGAAGGCGCTGATCCTGGAAGGTGAGCTGACGCTGGACGTCGCGGGAAAACAAACGCGCTATCAGATCGGCGATGTGTTTCATCTCATGACGAATGAAGCGCACAGCGAACGATATGGCCCCGAGGGCGTGTCTTATCTGGTCGGCCGGAAACAGGCTTGACCTGAAACGACCGATGGCCGGCTATATGGCCGGCCATCGGGCATTGAGCAACTCAACGCTGCATCACTCCTTCACCACCGACGCAAACGGCATGTCCATCGGCGCCGCTGCATGCTTCTGCTTGTGCGCCTGCCGCATCGGCTTGAGCACGAACAGAGCCAATAGCGCAGACAGCGCCGCCATGCCGGACGCCAGCATGAACACCGCGTGCCAGCTTCCCGTGGCCGCCGTGATCACGCTGCTGAACGGCACCAGCAACGCGGCCGTTCCCTTCGCCGTATAAAGCAGACCGGCATTGGTCGCGGCAAACTTCGGACCGAAGGTGTCGCCGCAAGTGGCCGGGAACAAGCTGTAGATCTCACCCCACGCGAAGAACACGATCCCGGTCAGTATCACAAAGGCAACGGGACTTTGCCCGTACTTCGACAACGCCAGGATTCCGACTGCTTCGATGGCGAACGCCATGAACATGGTGTTCTCTCGCCCGATCCTGTCGGAAATCCATCCGAAGAACGGCCGCGTCAAACCATTGAGCACCCGGTCGATGGTCAGCGCGAATGTGAGCGCAGGCAAGGTCAGCCCGAGAATCGAAACGGGCGAGTCGTGCAAGCCGAAGTCCTTCGCGATCGGACCCAGTTGCGCAGTCGCCATCAATCCGCCGGCCGCCATCATCACGAACATGAGGTACATCACCCAGAAGATCGGCGAACTCATTACCTGCCTGGGGGTGGCGTTGTAGACGGCAGTCTTCAACGCGCTCTTGGCGTTTGCCAGCAAGCTCGCCGGCGGTGCGAACAGCGCCATGCCGAGGAAGAACACGACCAGTCCCTGACCCAGGCCGAACCACAGGAAGGTCGCTTCATAGCCGCTGTTCTTGATCATGTGCGCAATAGGCACGACCGTCGCAGCCGACCCGGCGCCGAAACCCGCCGCGGTGATACCCGCTGCCAGCCCTCGACGATCCGGAAACCACTTGAGCGCGTTGCCCACGCACGTGCCGTACACGGCGCCCGCGCCCACGCCACCGACCGCGGCCGCGAAGTACAGCATTGGCAAGGAAGCCGAGATCGAATTGAGCACCCACGCAGCCGCACACAGCAAGCCGCCAACGACGACTACCGGACGCGGGCCGTATTTATCGACGAGATAACCTTCGATTGGAACAAGCCATGTTTCGGTCACGACGAAAATCGTGAACGCGACCTGGATGGCCGCGCGGCCCCAGTGATGCTTTTCATCGATCGGATTGACAAACAGCGTCCAGCCGTACTGCATGTTCGCGATCATGGCCATGCAGATCACGCCGAACACGAGCTGCACCCATGGCGATGCCAGGCGCGACTCTCCTACTGGGCGATTCGTTTCCATCAATGTCTCCTTGGCATTTGCTGCCTTGTATTCGGGACGCCGAATTGACGTCTGCCTCATTGCCGTCTCGTTTGAGGGGTAGCAATGGGATACACAATATGTGATATATCAAGTAAGTCAAGTGAAAGAAACGACAGGGTTTTCACCAGATCGGGTTATTACTGAAGGGAATATGAAAGAACGCCTCACATTTTCTCGACGACTTTTCAAGGGCCAAAAAAAAGCCCGCAGGCATGCCTGACGGGCTGAGGCGTGGTGCGCGACATGGCAGTCCGCAACACGTATGACCGTTATAGTCGAAAGCTAAACGTAATGTAAGTTATTTTTGTTATTTCTTTGAAAGAAATTGACCGCTTACATCGCGATGGAAGGAGGACGGGTTTTCAGCCGTTGAACAACGTACTCCGCGCCGCATTCATGATCGATGAAATCGCGGGATGGCTGATACGTCTTTCGATGGAAATCGCGAAGAACTCCTCAACGATCGTCTCTATATGTCCGATCGCCACCAGTCCATGTTCGCGTTTGAGTTGCGCCGCCAGGACCGTGGGGGCGAACAGCACACCGCGGCCTTCGCGGCCGAAAGCGAGCGTGAGCGCGCTGTCATCGAATTCCCCGACAATGCGCGGCGTAATCCCGCGAGACTTGAGCCAGTGATCGAGCTTCCTGCGCACGGCCGATTCCGTTCCGGGCAGCAACATGGGCATGTCGCTGAGCGATGCCGGGTATGACCTCGCGCCGCGGGTCACCAGCGCCTTGGGTGCAAAACAGCTCAGCGTGGAGCGGCCCAACGAATGATTAAAGGCCTTTACGTTCACATCAGGGGGAATCGGCGCGTCGGCGATGATCAAATCGAGTTTGTGCACCGCAAGCTGCGATAACAGCGAATGCAGTTTGCCTTCGTTGCAGATCAGTTTCAGCGAGGTCGACAAGTTCAAGGCCGGTTCGAGCAACCGGTAAGCGACCGTCTTCGGCACCGAATCCGCCACGCCCACTCGCAGTTGCGTACGTGCTGCTTCCCTCTCCTGCCGGACTGCGCTCTCGAGTTCGGCACCCAGGGAAAAGATCTCATCGGCGTAATCGAGCGCGAGCCGGCCGGCATCAGTCAGCTCCAGATTGCGGCCGCTTTTCTTGAAAAGCTTTTTGTTGAGCGTTTCCTCGAGCAGTTTGATCTGTCCGCTGAGCGTTTGCGGCGTGATGTGCAACTGCGCACCCGCTCGGGCGATGCCACCCGCGTGCGCCGCGACCCAAAAATAATACAAGTGCTTGAAGTTCATCCTGGCCCTGTAAGCGACACCCGATACATCGATATTCCCGAACGATCGATGTTAAAAATACGTATATTACATTATGCTTACTTACTATACATTAGGGCTTCGGTAGCGACGAAAACGAAGGAGCCAAGAGAATGAAATGTCCCATGTGCAAAACCCCGGATCTTTTGATGACTGACCGGCAAGGCATCGAAATCGACTATTGCCCGACGTGTCGCGGCGTATGGCTGGATCGTGGGGAGCTCGACAAACTGATCGACCGTGCGGCGGAAGAAGGCCGCGTGCAGAGCGCTGCGCCGCAGCCCGCTGCGATATTGACGAACGCCAGCACTGAACGCAGGCGGGACGAGCGCATCCGTTACGACGACCATGATCGCCGCGACGACGAATATCGCGAGCGCCGTCATCCATACAAAAAGAAGAAGTCGATGCTCGGCGAGCTGTTCGACTTCGGCTGACCTTGAAGCCTTGAAGCCCCAAAGCTTCGGATTTTCCGATCAATCAAACACGGCCCTTCGTTGAACGGCCGGATATCAGCGAGGTTCTGAATGACAACCGTTGCGCAGTTACTGAGTTCCAAACCGGATCAGTCGTTTCACACAATAGAAGCCACGGCGAGCGTGTTCGACGCCATCAAGCTGATGGCCCACAAGCAGATTGGCGCGTTGGTGGTGACGTCTGGCGACCAGATCACCGGCATCTTCACGGAGCGCGACTACGCGCGCAAGATCGTGTTGCTCGACCGCTCGTCCAGGGTTACGCCGGTCGGTGACGTGATGTCGAGGGCGGTTCGTTATGTTCGTCTCAACCAGACGACCGAGCATTGCATGACGCTCATGACGGACAACCGCATACGCCATCTTCCGGTTATCGATGGAGGATTGCTGATCGGGATGGTGTCGATCGGCGATCTGGTGAAAAACTTGATCGCGGAGCAACAGTTCACGATACATCAACTGGAGCACTACATTCGCGGCAACAGTCATGCCGATGTGCCGGAAGCCGAAACACGATAGTCATGTCGGACCTGTTAGCGAGGTTAAGCAACATGCGACGCGCAAACGAACTGGAAGTCCATCTGGACAGAAACACGCATTCGGACCGTTTCCGAAAATTGTTTTCAACGAAACTGGATATGACGATCAAGCGGGCACGGTTCACGACCCGGCTGGTTGCATCGTATATGGGCGTGAAGGAGCACGAGGTCCACTTCTGGCGGGCCGGGATCACGCTGCCGGGCAGCGGACAATGCCGGCGTCTTTCCAGGCTTTTAAGGGTCGACGTGGCGTGGTTGTGCGGGACGCCGGCCACGGCCGCCTGAGAATTGATGCATGGCGCGATCTTCAGCTCGCGCCTCGACGTTCGCCACGAGCTCCTTGAGGTTGGGCGCCGTCAGGCCGGCGGCGCGATCATCGAGCAGCAGGAGTCGGGGATCGATATGCGGAATTTCCTGGCGGCTTTTGACGCACTCAAGGCTTGTGCCGTATGAAATGCGCCAGGAGAGGCACGTGTCGCCCCGGCCCGTTCTCTGTCATAATGAGGCGCTTCCGACCGCCACTTTTCGCCAATCAACGCCTTACATCGCCACGAACCGAGTTCGCGCATCCCGTCCCCGCACCTTCTGATGCAGCCTTTCATCGTCTTGCTCGTCCTGTTTTCCGCGCTGCTGCATGCAACCTGGAACGCATTCCTCCATTCCAGCGCGGACCGCGTCTGGCAGTTCGGGATGATGTCGTTCCCCTACATCGTGTGTTCCGCTGTTGCGCTGCTGCTCGTGCCGGCACCGGCGCGTGAGAGCTGGCCGTACATCGGCGCTTCGGCAGTATTGCAGTTCGGTTATTGCGTGGCGCTCGCAAAAGCCTATAAAGCCGGGGACTTCGGACAGATCTATCCGATCGCACGCGGGCTTTCGCCCCTGCTCGTTTTCGCCGGCGCGTTCGTGTTCGCGGGGGAACATCTTCGGCCGCTGGCGCTGGCAGGGGTGACGCTGGTATCGGCAGGCATCATCTCGCTCGCATTCCGCAAGCGCCGTTTCGCCGCCGCAAGCGTGCCGGCCGCGCTTCTGACAGGCGCGTTCATCTCGGCTTATACGATCGTTGATGGCCTTGGCGTGCGTGTCGCGGGAAACAGCTTTGCGTACATTGCATGGGTGTATCTGCTCTTCAACGTGCCGTTCGCGGTGTTCGCGCTGTACCGATACGGCGGTCCGCGCCGACTATTTCTGAGCGACCCGCGCCGTTCAATGCAGGGCATGGTGGGCGGCGCAATTGCAATGGTGGCGTACGGGATTGTGGTCATCGCGTTTCGCTACCTGCCGATCGCGATGGTCTCCGCGTTGCGCGAGCTCAGTTCCATTTTTGCGGTGCTGATCGGCTGGATGTTCCTGAGCGAAAAGCTGACCGCACGGCGCGTCGTGGCTTGCGCCCTCGTCACGGCCGGCGCGGTTCTGATCAGGATTTAGTATTTACTTCGAAACCGGGGTCACTTCAACCGCTGTGGCAGAGATATAAACCACGTGAACGGTATCTCCGGCTTTAAGTTTTTTTGCGGCCAATTCCGGCGGGATACCAAACGTTTCGGTATGCCACGGTCCGCGTAGCGTAATCGTTTTCTTCTTTTGATCAATACTTTGCACAGTCGCAATAATCTCGATTTCCTTTGCCGCGCCGAAACCCGATGCGTCGGACGCAGAGGCGAATGCCGTCGTATCGACGCGCTTTCTCAGACCAGCATCCGCAACTGTTGATTTGACCGCTCTCAGCAACAGGGCTTCCTTGATCAGTACATCAACGCGATCACCAATTTTGAGCGAATCGAAGTTGGTAACCTGGGGACTGACCGCCACTGGGACGACATGTCCCTTGGATCCTTTGAGAGAAAGGGTTCGGGAACCGATATCGATCCCCACGATCTGCGCCTGGAGATGGCGCGGCTCCGAGGCCAGCGCGGTTTTAATGGCGTCGGTGGAAAGCTGATCATCGGTTTGCGCGCTGACATTTACGGTCGCCAAGCAGCCAGCCAGCGATGCAGCCAAAATCCATTTTGCGTTCATTGCGGCGCCTCCGGTTTTTTTGGACACAGATTTGGGGTAAAACGTGTGTTCCAAACTGGAGTAGTTCATGTTGAAGAAAGCTGATGCGAATGCAGTTGCGCCAGAGTCGCTGGAAGGCGCGCGTAGCGCGACTGGAAGCGCCTCTGGCGCCCCCGAAGTCAAACGCTGGTCGACCGGGCGCAAACGTGGCGTGGTGCTCCGATTGCTGCGCGGCGAACCAGTCGATGCCGTGTCGCGCGAAGTTGGCGTGACGATCGCTGAGCTTGAATGCTGGCGTGAACAGGCTCTGGCGGGCATGGAGGCAGGTCTGAAGGCACGCACCAGCGATCCGTTGGAAGCCCGACTCAACGAGGCCGTCCGGCGCGTCGGCGAGCTCACGATGACAATCGAGATTTTGAACAAGGAACGCGAGCGGCAGGCCCGTCGCCCTTTGAGCGCTCGGAGATCATCGACATGAGCCACGAGATCTCCGTGAGCGTCGGCAAGCCCTTTGGATTGCAACGGGTTTGCCAGGTGCTCGACTTCCCGCGCTCGACGATCTACGCCGTACGTGCCAGAGCGAGCGCCGGCGTGACGCCGATGGTTGTGCGCAGGCGTGGGCCGAAGCCGAAGATGCCCGATGCTGACCTGCTCAAGGCCATCCGTGACGATCTGGCGGCTTCGCCCTTCAAGGGCGAGGGGCATCGCAAGGTCTGGGCACGGCTGCGCATCCTGCATGACATCCGTGTCTCCCGGACCCGCGTGTTGCGGCTGATGCGGGAGCACAGTCTGCTCTCGCCGCATCGTCAAGCGCGAGGCGAACCCATCCTTCACGACGGCCGGATTACAACTGATCGCCCCAATGAAATGTGGGGTACCGACGGCGTGCGCATCGCGACCGTGGACGACGGCATGGTGTGGATCTTCTGCGCCGTCGACCACTGCGACGGCATGTGCACCGGCATTCATGCCGCGAAAATTGGTGACCGTTTCGCCGCCCTCGAGCCGATCTCCCAGGGGCTGCTGGGCGAGTTTGGCTCCGTGGGTGCCGACGCGGGTCGCGGGCTGTCGCTGCGCATGGATCATGGTTCGCAGTACACCTCGGACAACTTTCGCGACCAGATCAAATTCTGGGGCATCGCGCCGAGCTACGCCTTCGTCGCCGAGCCGCAGACCAACGGCGTGGCCGAGAGGTTCAACCGAACCATGAAGGAGCAGGCTGTTCATGGACGTATCTTCAAAAACCTGGAGGAAGTTCGTGCCGCCGCTGTCGCGTTCAAGGATCGATACAACCGCGACTGGCGTCTTGAAAAGCTGGGCTTCAAATCACCCCTCGAAGCCCGTCAGGAAAGGCTGATGAAATTGGCCGCCTGAACTGCAAAAGTGTGTCCAAACAACCGGAGCCGATACACATTTTGCGTTCATGCATTTCTCCGGACGATGAAATAGTTAATCGCGCTCCAAATCATTTTAATTTCGAATCAGAAGCGCAAACGCACTAAAGCGCTAACGATATTTATACCGCGGCGCTTGCGTCACTGTCCATTGATCCGCGTCAATTACAGATTAACCGGAGATTATGTCTTGTATTTTGATAACTGAATCAATTCGATAATTAAAATAATAGGAAAGGTTATCGACGTAGAGTCGTTAATCCTTTCCGTAGCCGGGCGTCGTTAAGCGACGGATGTCTCAGGCGGGACGCGTGCCGCTCAAAAGGCGCAGGCGCGTGATTTCGGACGGTGCGGCAATCCGGATAGGCGGTCCCCAGTAGCCGGTTCCGCGGCTTGTGTACACCCATAGGTCATTGAGCTTTTCGAGGCCCGCCACAAACGGCTGCTGCAGCCGTACGAAGAAATTCCACGGCAGGAACTGGCCTCCGTGGGTGTGACCCGACAACTGCAGTGTAAAACCTGCCTTCGATGCCGCCGGCGCGCTGCGTGGCTGATGCGCGAGGAGCAGGCGGAACATGATGTCGGCGGGCGCACCGAGCATCGCCTTGGCCGGATCGCTCTTGTGCGCGGGATCGAAGCTGCCTGCGCCGTAGTCGGTCACCCCGGCCACGATCGCGCGCGCGCCATCGTGGTCGACCACCACATGTTCGTTGAGCAAGACAGTGAGCCCAAGCCGGCGGAATTCAGCGATCCATTTGTCGGCGCCCGCGTAATACTCGTGATTTCCAGTCACCAGAAACGCGCCGTGGCGCGCCTTTAATTCGGACAACGGGCGTGTGTGGGCAGCAAGATGCGGCACGGAACCGTCGACCACGTCGCCAGTCACGGCAATCAGGTCGGGCTTCAGCGCATTGACGGCGGCCACGATCTTTTCCACGTACTGGCGCTTGATGGTCGGCCCGACGTGGATGTCGCTGATCTGGACAATGGTGAAGCCATTGAGCGCTGCAGGCAGGTTATCGATGGGCACGTCCACGTTCTTGACTGCCGCCCGGCGGCGCGCGCTGTAGATGCCGAACACTGTCACCAGCACGGCCACCACCGGAACGCCGAGGGCGCTCCATGCCCTGAATTCCGGCCAGGGGTTTACAGCATTTTCACTGCTGCTCGCCAGGTGCAATACCAGCAGCACGATGTCCCGAAGAAACGTCAGCACGAGCAGCGAAGAGAAGAAACCCATTATCAGCAGCCCGATCCACGCCAGGCGATCGGAAAGCGGCTGCTGCCCGATGTTGCGCGCGATCATGCCGAGCGGAATCAACATCACCGACACCACCAGCGCAAGTACCGCGAGTATCTTGAGCGCGGTCCCCACGGGCGCCGCGGGAATGAGGCGCACGCCGATATACACGTGAAACAGAATCCCGATGCCGATTATGCGGATGAAAAATGCGGAACGTCGCATAGGCCGCCTGGTAGAAAGTGAGGCCGGCTTCTGGCCGGCGTAGAGCGCGGAGCAATCGTCGCGATGTCCGACATGCGCATCGACCGAGAATTGGCCGATGCAAAACGGCATCCGATTCTACCGGTTCACCAAAAAGCCTGCCGACGCATCGTACTGGGCGTTGCTGCCAACTTCCTGTGCGTTAAAAAAAAACCCGCAAGAAGCGGGTTATTTTTCAATCGAACAGACCTTGAACGCCGCTCAAGGGGCCGATGCAGCCTTTGCAGCCGCAGACTTCTTCTCTGCGTTCTGGATGTTTTGCGGATAGTTGGTCTGGTCGCCGGCCGGGTTGTAGCCGTTCTTCTCCAGATCCTTCAGTTCCGCATTTTTCTTGGTGCGCGCTGCTTTCCGATCGGCCTTGCGTTGCGCCTTTTGCACTTGCTTCGGGGTGGAAGCGGCGGTATCGGTGGTTTGCGCCATTGCGACCGGGGCGGTCATTCCAGCAGTTGCCACTGATACGACGAGAGCCAATGCAGCCATGCGGATTCGGTACATATCGAGATTCTCCACGAAAAGCGGTTTTTTTGTGCGGCAGCGCCGGCGGCGTCTTCCGCGTTTGTCGTGCTGGACCTGCATGTTTCGTTACGTGCCGGTTATCCGCGCATCGGTCTTCGTAAGCCTTGTAATCTTTATGTGCGGGTAACTGATACGCGAACGTATATTAACCAACTCTTTATGCCTCCGTGTAGCACAAACGTAAGATGCAAATCAGCATTTGCGATGATGGAAATGACGCGAATGCTTCTTTGCACAATTCAGTTTGAGCGCACGATCAGGAACGAAAGCACGCAGTCTTCCGCGTTGGGCGCTTGTCAATTGCGTTCGGGAAGTAATCCTGCTATCAAAATTATTATGCAATCCTTATTGAAATGCGATTCCGTGCACGTGCCCTTTTCAAAGATTGCGAGCAAAAAAAAATCCACCCGGCTCCCGCCGGGTGGATTTTTCTTTGCGACTACGCTTGGATCTCAGAGGTACCTTGACTGCTGCGCCGCCGCGCTTCCGAGGAAGCTAAGCGAGTCGGTATGGAACCGGCCCACTCACCATTCGTCATCCAGCGGGGATCTGGATCACCAACGAAGCATGCATGATGAAGACCTGACACGCGTAGAGCTATCGGACGAATCCGACTGCTCAGCGGGGGACCTGGCCACTTGCCGGCGCAGCGGGATTCACTGCATTGACGAGAACGCGCGTACCCGGCACGACCGCCGCAACCGCTCCCGGCGAGTTGGCCTGCACGGTCAACTCGGCGCCTTGCGTGTCACGGAGTGTCACTGAGCCGCGCTGGCTATCCACGCTCGTTACCTGGGCGACAGTCTCCCTGCCATCTTGCGTGGGCACTGCGGCAAGTCTGGAAGATTCGAGCACGGTAAGACGAACCGGTCGCGCTGTCGTGCCATACACTGCGGTGCCTGCCTTGAGCTTGTCGAGGTTAGGGATGTTGGGGCCGACCTGGAACGATTCCGTGACGCCCTGAGCGTTTATCACGGTAACGCTGTGTGTGGCCGTATCCACCGATTGCACCTTGCCGCCAATGCGTACGTTCGTGGTGCCGTCGATAGACGCTACGCGCTCGTCATCAGGACGGAGGATGCCGCCGCGATCATGGCGATCTTGATGGATTTACTGGACTTCGATTTCATTTTGCTGCTCCTGCCGGACACTGAGGGTCTGCTCGTGCGCTGTCCGGTGTTCAATCGCACAAACTGTTCAAAAACGTGAACCCAGTTTGTTTTTCGAGATGAGCGATGTCAATTGAACCGGGGTATTTTTAGGTATCCTCCTATTCACGACTGTCGAATAGGAGCCACTTTAAAACAGTCAATTTCACAGCACGATGAATGACATTGCTTTCGAGCGTCGTACACTGTTGCAATCACGCCCCGCGTACTTATTTAGGATGACGCAGTCCATTACAATACGCGCCTGCAATCTTTGCCCGGCATCGGGCGATGGGGAAATACCATTTCCCGATAATATCATTATAAATCAATCACTTATCTATGACCTAAAGTACCCCGTGGACAGGCTTTGTGGTATAGGAAAATCGTCTACTGTCCGAACAAAGTTCTGGGCGTGGTTGGTGGCGTCCTACCATTCCGCACCCACGAGCTAACCCGTTTGATTCTGGGAGTGGAGATTGGTAACTCTGTGAGGGCGTCGTCTGTTCCGTGATTAGCGAACTCCCCGTGCAAATTTTCCCGCAGTGCTTTGACGGCAGTAACGGCGTCACTCAAAACCGCGAACCTGCCTGCACTCTTTCCGCTAACTGTGGCGCTGAACTTAAGTCTTTTCCGGTCGAACGAAACGCCCTTGTACCCGGTTGTGTTTCTTGTTGGGATACCAACGTTGTACATGTTCTCAGTGGGCGTAGCGTGCCTGAGATTTATCCACCCGTTGTTACTTCGTCTACGGTCTGCGTGGTCTACATGATTCAGCGGGAAAGCACCCTCTAGATAAAGGAATGCTAGTCGGTGTGCGAGATACCGCTTTTGGTCAATCGCTATACCGACGTACCCCTTATTAAAATCCCCCGCAATGCCATTAACAAACGCCCCTCGTCTGGCATTCCGCCAATAGAACTTTCCGCTAACCACACTGTAATACAATACTTCCTTGAGTCTTTCCTGAGTCAATACAGGATGACAGGTACTCTTTTTATCGTTCAATTGTCCTTAATTTAAAGTCGAGGCTATGGCTAGGTACAAGCTGGCGGGAGTTAAGTTGTACTAAGAGGGGTGGCAACGTTGCCACCCCTCTCCGCCGTATGCTGATCCTGAGTTATCGAAGAAAGTAGCTCACGGCGAGATAACTCTCCCGCAAGCTGTTAAGCAGGTAGCTGCTAAGAAGTCAGCACACAAAGAGGTCGGATCACGTGATACCACCTGTGGCTATAGATGAAACGGTTTTCCGTGGCACCTAGTTCGCTAAGCATCGACCAAAGATAGCGGATCAATCCACCCAGGCTGCAATCGCTCCTCCTCACACGTCAGGGTAGGCAACTCCTCCAGCGCGTCTAATGTGGTCACAATGGGTAACGTGGTCACAGTACGGTCCCCATGTAATGTGGTCACAATGGGCACATCGACCAAGGTAACTACTTGTTGGGTATATACCTCTTCCTCTTGGGTATATACCTTGGGATTGGCTTGGGTATATACCCTCCGCAAAGGCTTAGCCCATATAGGCAGGTCCCCAGTTAGGGTATATACCGCACGCCGATATGACGCCTTGCCATTCTTGCTGAGCTTGCCAAAGTAGCTACTTTCGGCTGTGTTGTCGTCTAAAACATGCGTAGTTCCGGCGCAAGTTACGGCGTTCCCGCTCAAGGTGCGCTCAATCATGGCGATTTAGGCTCGAGCACTGGAACTTACGCTGGAACTGCTGCATAGAAACGGGCTTACCACTAGTAAAACAAACCCATAGGTAGTTCATGTAGATTCCTCGCTAGATATCTTAGTAGATGCAATTTCAGACTCCATGCCGGACTTCCGCAGAATGTCCTCGAAAGAGTCCTTGGTGAGCAGCATTAGGATATCGATGGACAGGGGCTTACCTTGTCCGTGGGCAGGCCGGAGATAACCAGTACGACTCACCTTGGCTTTCATTTGATACGTCTCGCTATACCAGAACCACTTACGCCCCGCCAACATTACGTAGGTGGGAAAATACTCTACCGTCTCTTGAATTCGTGTCATGTTAGGTCGCTCCGTTGGAATACCCTGTAAGTGGTCGATCAGTTGCGACATACGCAGCTTGGCTACCTTAGCCCGTCCCTCAGGCTTTACGTCAGGCATAGCTACGTCCAGACCCCAGGAGTTAATGCGGTCGATAATGCGCTTTATCGAGGGGTCTGTAGACTTCCTGGCTACAAGGGGAATCTGGCCGGAGAATCGATTCTTCGAAAGTGTTCCGTATGCCTCGCCGAAGCGTGCACCTAACGCGCTAGCTACAGCCGCAGCAGGTAATGCCAACGCCGCAATATCGAGCCTACGCTTACCGTCTGCACCTAACACGACAACCATATCGGCCCATCGCTCACGCCAGTCCGCAGGCGTCTTAGATATCTGCTGGAGGCTAGAATAGTATCCGTCAGCACGTAACTCCTTATTAACCTCAGTCTGCTTAGTCAACCTTTTCTTAGTTTCTTCGTGACGTGCTACTTTGCGCTGCTCCTTGGCTACCTGATCTAGATAATCCTCCCCGAATTGTGGAGATGTACTAGCAGCCAGGACGGTTTTAGCCTTTACCTTATCGTCCATACATTGAGTTATTCCTTATCCGGTACATTAATAATCATTAACTCGTTATTCATACGTACAGTAATCGTATTACCCTTGATGCTAAGGAACGATGCTCCTTGATGTGCTAGGTTAGAGATAACATCTTTCATCTCGTTAGACACAGCAGTACACTTTCGTCTAATACGATAACCATTGTTGCTATGAGTACGCTTAGTAGGTAGCTCTAACTTAGCCTCAAGCATAGTTGATCCTTAAATGTGAATTGTTATTTATAACGTGATAGATATAGAGCAGTTAATACAATGGGTCTGATATAGACACTCTACACATGGGCGTGTTAATACGCACGCTTGTATCTACACCTCACACTGTCTACTCGTTATCTATACTCGGCCTGCTATTGCGCATGCCTCGTGCTATATACACATGGCCCATGTACATGTAACTGTGGTCTATCGTGTGAGAACTAACGAGAATGAAATAAATAGCAATCAATGCATTATCTAAATCATTACAATGACGTAATGTAATATATACAACCATGCACCAACATTGTGAATTCAATCAATCAGCTAGGCCGATAGTTGATAGGGATATCCTAAGATGACGGGGGGTATGTTCAAATACAGCTATCGAGGTCTCAAGATCGGCAGATCCGTGTTGTTCTAATGCGATGTCCCAAAAAGAGGTACGTTTTTCTCTGGATACTCCTTAACCGTAGAATATCTATCTACATCTGGCCTAATCCCATCATATCCCGGTATCCGCCAGATAGGAACAGTACGTAATCCCTCGCTCTAATTGGCATCTCGTCTCTGTCGAAACCTACGTCCCATAAGGAACTACGGCGAGAGTCCTTGCCCGTAAGGGGTAATCCATTGGCCCTACAATCGAATCCTAGTTTCTCCGCTCCTGATTTAGTACCGTGACATTCACGGCACATAGGACTAAGAACGTTATTGGGATCGATGCAATCGGCCATATCGGACCACGTATTAGTATCTCCAAATAGGGCTAAATTACCCTTATGCGGCCTTAGATGGTCACAGAATACCGTTGCGGTTACTCTACGGCCCCGTAACTCACAGACTGCACAGATAGGGAATCGCTTAATCCAGCTACTACGGAACGTGGCCCACTTAGAGTTATAAAGTCCACCTCCACCACGCCAAGATTCTAGGTGTGTCTCGTTATGTGGCCTACTCATATGCTCTATTATTCTTCTTAAACACAGGGAAGTCGTCAGAGTCGTCTATTACCTCGGTCTCATTGGATGCCCTAGCAGCTAACCGGTTAGGTCTAATCGGGTTCTTAAGCCCCAGAGTGCGATACCACGAGCGCGTATCAGTCGCCAATTGAGTAACGATACCCACTAGCGGATTAGGTTTAATCTGGCCTGACTGAGTAGAGAACGTTAAATCTTGCGTCGATAGAGTATTACTCGCTCTAGCGTGCAGTACGATAGATTCGGCCAGCTTACCAGCTACCTCCAGGTCAACTGGATTCCAATCATCAGAAGCACGCTCCCCTAAGATAATGGGCCAATAGATTAATGCTGCTTCGGATAATGGTGAAACTGGACGCGGCAATCGAGAAATAGCAATCTCGGATTTACTGCGCCGCTTTCGCGTAACTTGGTTACTCATAACACTCCTTAGTAAATGTTTAAGTCTGCAGGCTCAGTAAAATTAACCAGCCCATGCACGGCATTAACCGCAGCAGCAATAGGATCGATACGCCCGATAGAACGCTTCTTTGTTAATCGGCTATTCATGTTTATATCGGTATAGTCCTTGGCGTTTAGCGCAGCCATTGTAAGCGGCTTATCTTCTTTGCTATGCCAGCATTGACCGGAGATTAACTTATCCCGCAATGCCTTCGTCGGTTCAGTAAGCTGGACGATACTTTGTTTCAATGGCTCCATAATATCCAAGTCACCACCTGCTATTTTATATTCGGCAAGGAATCGGCTGCTCATAGCGGGATCGTAATAAACCTTCTTAACGTTACTGGCCTTGATAAGCCGTACTACATCCTTCGCAACGTCAACAAAGTCGATAGTCTTGCCCCGTGTGGTATTCAGGATTCCGTCAGCAGCCCACCCGGAGTAATCCCGCTTATCCCGGAGGGAATGCGCCTGGAGGGTATCGGCAGGTTTCCAGCAGTGAGATTGCAATTGCCATTCACCACCACGGCTAGCCCCAGGCAGTAACCAGTTACCCACTGGCCTAACGCCCGCCACAGTAAAGGCGGTCAAATCCTGTGACTCGGACAAGTCCAGCCCCGCGGTTACATACGAGCACTCATGCCAATCCAGCAGGTCCCCGAACGTCTCCCGCCATACGTCCTCGCTCATCCATGAGTCAGTCTGATCCACACGCTGATTCAAGTGCAGGTTTCTGAACGCGTTAGCATTAGTCCCCCGCTTGGCTGCAGCAGCTTCCTTCTTGAGCACTTCCATATCGAGGAAGTAGCCCAGGCCGGGATTAGCGGCAATCAATGCCCCCTCGTCGTCTACCTCGCAATCAGGCGGCGCGGCGTACAAGTGACACACAAGGGTAGGGTCCTCGCTGCCAACGGCGTCATCAATCCACAATGAGAACAGGGAGCTATCTAGCGGGGCTTGCGTGCTGATCGCCAGGAGCAGCGCGGAGGCACCATACGCTAACTGGCTAGTCGTCAGGCTGTCCACGAACGCGCTTTCAGGCTCCGGTATCTGCCCAATCTCATCAAGGATAACGAGGATAGGAGACAAGCCCATTGCGTGCGCACCGTCCGCAGCCAGAGGGGTATAGTGCGCCCCCGTGTTCCCGCAGCGGGCTACCCCTGTATGATCCGTACACCTGACTATCTTCCGCAAGGCGGGACTCAGGGCGACCATTTGCGACAGTGCCCGGTAAATCAACTTGGCTTGGTCCCGTGAGTTCGCTCCCGATACTATCTGTGCATTCTCGATAGCCTCAGGACCGCACAGGAACAGCAGCACGACGCACGCGGCAAGCATCGACTTCCCTGACTTCCGGCCCACGCTCAGGTACGCCCTGCGGGTTCCTGCGGGGTTATCGAAGATTGCTAGTATCCAGCGCTTCTGGAAGGGGGCCAGCTTAAGGGGAGTTCCTACTTTACCTTTTGGACCACTAGGCACTCGTAAGTGCTTTTCGATCCAACGGCAATTGCGCTCTCCTCGCGTCTCAGTCAAAGCCCAGCCTCGGTCGCTATCTTTCGGACCTTTGCGGATGCTTTTACAGTTACCTGAGGCGGGCTATCTTTCAGCAGGTTAGCGAAGAAAATATGCACTTTCTCATCGAGGGGATTGTTGCGAAGTATCTCGTTAGAGAGTTCATAGAACACATCACGGGCTAGCTCAACTTGTGCAGCGTGCGCAACTGCCCACCGGCCTTCTTCGCTAGGGGCATTCAGCGCAGGGCGTCTCTCAGATGGTTTTAGCGGAACAAACATCCACCGGGCTTCCTGCAGGTACTTATAAGCCTTGTTCATTCCCCACAGCGCGGCCCAAATCAACTCATCCGACTTAGGCGTACCATCGTGAAAAGCAACGTTACCTTGCGCCCACTGGAAGGCCTCACGGCCAAAGACATTGACGGCCATTGAGTACAGCGTCTCTGTGCCGCTCGCGTCGAGAAAGCAAACATCGTTCCTCAGTGTCCGCAGTGAGAATTCATTTCCAAAGAGATTCATTAGTTATCCTCTAGCGTAAATGGCGAAGCACGATAATCCACAGGTGGGTATCCACGCAAGCCCTTTGCTATCCCATGCAGATTAAGCGCTACGTTCGCAAGGACTAAATACTGCCGCGAACTATTTAAGAAAGCTGCGATAGCATCTCTATCTTTTACCTTTTCTCCAGATAATCGCTTAGCCTCAGCACGATCACGGTTAGCGAGGAAAATACATAGCTGGCTTCTAAGTAGATCAGGCCCGCACTTACCATCATGCGTCTTTGCAGCCCAATCAATCCGTGCATCGATATCAGGAGCCGTGCCCTTGATGACGCCAAGGTTAGGCCCGTAGAAACTTTCCATTAACTCAATACGCAGATCGTCCATCCCCTTAGGGTACGAGACCTTCCCTTTGGTCACGACAAGCGGAATGTGCCGCGCCTTTGCATGGCGAACCAGACTAGCCCGTGTCACGATTGCACCGTGTAGTTGGAGATAAACTCGCCAAGGCACTCGACGGGAACGCCCCGATTCTCAGCACGGGCAATCAGCCGATTCAGTGACTTAGTCTCCAACGTAATCGGTAGCTTCCAAGTCATATCGAACGCGCTATATTCAGCATCCTTAAACTTTGGCTGTTCCTCGCGCAGAATAGTAGCTACCAGAAGTCGAGCCATGTTGCACATTGAACGCTTATGCAGGAAACCCATATTGCGCACACGTGCGTATCCTTGCGGGGAAAAGTAAAGCACCGCAGAAGTTTCATTGTCACGCAGCGGGAGACGGTTCGTATTCGTATCGTTCATTCTATGTATTCCTTAATAGTTTTGCCGGAGACAATCCCCGGCAGTGAGTTCGTTATTACTTAAACAGGATGCGCCCAGCGCTTATAGCTTAGTACCAGCTTTTCGCGGGGCTTAGCCGCAGGGTCCTTCGTAAAGTTATACGTAGGCTTAGCGTCCTTCGGGATACCGGTAGTAGCTACGGGCAAGGACTTAGCCTCACTCGCTACCGCAATGATCTGTGCTCCTGAGTTGGCAGGAACACTCACAACCGACAATTCATGAATCTCTATCTTGCTGTAGTGCATGCCGGTATCAATCTTATGGCCGTCGATAGGCATAAATCCCACGCTGAAAGAACTAAGCGCTTTAGCCTGCAACTTACTCCACGTGTTATCCGCGAGGGCATCTACGCCAGCGGGAAGCAACGTTGCGTTAGCCAATAGCTTATTCCCTACCAACTGCATGCTAGTTACTGTCCCAATAACCTGTTTGTGATCGTGCTGTAGCAGGAGAGGCAAAGGTAGCTTAAACGTAGCTCCGCTCACATCAACGGTATCGCCAGTGCGGTCCAAATCTGACGTACTAGCGTAACCCGCAATGTTCCGGGCGCTCATTGTGTATCAGTCCGGCTAAAGCCAGCATTGAATTCCGCAAATTGCTCAGGCGTGAGATACAAGGCTTTCTGTGCGTACTTAGGGCCGACCACGACAGAGAACGTAGCCTTGTGGTTAAGCGTCTGTTTCGTGATACCGGCGATTGCAGCTTTACGCTGCTCCGGAGTCATCGAGTACCGATACGACTGTCCTAGCTCTTTATAATCAATCATTGTGTATTCCTTATTTAAGGTTAGAAAGCAATGCGTTCAGGATGACTACCAGTTCCGATTTAGCCCGCCCCGAAGCATTGGCCGTAACGAGCAGGTTATTCAGCTTGTCCCGTTGCCCGCTCAATGCCGCACGTGCCCGCTCGTTATCGTACTGCCCCGATACAAGTGCCGCGTCATACACGACTTCGACGCCCGCGGCCGTAGCGGCATTGACCGCAGCCTGACCGCCCGTCTGTCGAATCAATTCGGAGCGCAAACGCAATACTTCCTTACTGTGGAATTCCATCTTCTCCTCAATGGCCCGCAACTCTGCCTGAAGCAATTCCGCCGACTCCCCCGAATACATAAGAGCCTCCCGGTTATCTTGTGCCCAGCCCGCAGCCAGCCGCGTTACCGCCACAGCGGAGAACGTACTGATATCGTCGTAAGGGTTGATGGAAACGCGGGGATATGCGGGCGTTGCGAGTGCTTGAGCTACGAGGTCTTTAATGTTCATTTGTCATCCTAACTATATATCCGTGTCGGCAAGGAGAATTCCCGGCATCGACGTGATCTAAACTGCTATCGGCAAACCCAGGATCAGTGACGGGCTTACCTACTTTTGAAACTTAATGTGTGAAACTTAATACTTTACGATAGGCAATTACTCTGGTTAGATTTAAGGTAATCCACAAGTGCAGCCTTAATCACGTGTGATACGAGGCAATCTTTCTGCGCTGCAAGTTCTCTAATCTGGCGGTGAAAATCGGGAGCTACCTTGGCGCTAATAACGCGTGCGTCGGTATAAGGCGAGGAAGGGATAATCTTATCCATTTAAGTTTCTCTAAAGTAGACGTAAGGAATGCTCACAGCGGATTAGGCAGTGGGCGGCGGAGTGCTCTGGGAATTTGATGTTGCTCAGATTGAGCAGTGAGAGTGCCGCGGGAGCGTATCCATTACAACTCACCGCGCTTCCACATCGTGGGGAGTGTTTCGCTGTGCGGAACTGCCCCAGGGCGTCGGCATCATTTCGGGAGGCACAGCCATTCGGGAAAGTTCGTTCTCTCCAAGACTCTGTAGTGATTCCACCATGTGGACTAGCCTAGTAGTAGGGGAGTTTATCCTAGTAGTGCTGTCTCCCTGTCCTCAAAGCGCTACCACGTTCCGCACTGTGGGGCGGGTACTAAAACTACTAGGGTAACTCTCCTGCGAATAAGAATATTCTTTCTCTTATCCCTTAGCGTGGGGACGTTTTCATATCGTGGAACATCGCCCGTAACCCATTGATCTATAACGGATCAGTCCTAATCGTGGATTTTGTGGAATCTTTGCTTCTCTCCAAGACTCCTTGAGGTACCCCAAAACAGGCCTCTAAGCCATACTGGGTAAGGGTTTCAGGTCCCCAGCCTGCTAACGGGCAGGGCGTACCGACCATGAGCAGCCGGGAGATTGCGGAGCGAACACACAAGCAACATAAGAACGTACTGGCGGACATCCGGAAGATGATCGAGGGGCTTGATCTGACATTGGCTGATTTTTCAGCCGATCTCGCAGACGGTTATGGGCGGCTGCAGCCCGGGTACAACCTTCCAAAACGCGAGTGCATGATTTTAGTCTCCGGGTATAACGTGCGACTACGAGCGGCTATCGTGGATCGCTGGCAGGAGCTAGCCTGTACTCCATTACCTTCTTAGGTCCAAGGCCAGAATTGGGACTCCCACAGATTGTGGAAGTTGAATCACACGCCTTGCTACCAGAAGTGGGCTTTTCCCGCAGCGCGGGAGAAGTAATAACTCCACGCTTACCAAGCATGTAGACTTTGCCCGCATTGGTCGCGGTTCGAATCTCCGTCAGTGGCGGAAGTTTGATTACTCCCCGAGCAGCAAGCCTCTCGATAGACAACTTAACGTTGTCGTGTCTAGTTTCGACCAACACTGCAATCTCACGGCTAGACATGGTTTCTACATCATTACTCGTAACAGCCTCACGCAGCCGCCATCTCCGCAAAACTGCTTAGATGGGCAGCTTGACCCCATGCACCTTGTACTTCTTCAGCGCCTCGACCATCGGCGTAAGCGGGTACAAAGCCGCGCCGTAGGCCCCCGATGAATCGCCCTCACTGTGGCCTTGTAGAGCGTCCGCTAGCTCTTTGCCTATTCCACACTCGCGGCATAAATCCTTGAACACATGCCGGAAGCTATGGAACACCATATTGGTCCCTGCGAACGCGCCTGCCTTGCGCATCTCCTTATGCCCATCGCGTTATACACAAGTGTCGTCGCCGTCGGCTTCGCGTAATAGGCGCAGTGTTTTTGCGGCAATATGAACTTCCCTGAGTCCGAGCCAGATCGTTTTCGCGCCGGGTTCGCCGTCGCTTTTGCGTCCGAGGAATCCCCCCAGGCGTGCGATCAGGCGCAATACTTCATTGAGCTTGGGCTGGGTCGGACGGGGTACTTTCGTGAACAGGTAGGCACTGCGAATTTCGTCTGGATCAAAGAAAAGATGCGCGTCCAGATCGGGGCAAGTGCGTCCCAGCCGCATCAGATAGGCCACGCGCCAAGCCACTACCAGGAACAGCGCCAATGCGCGCTCGAGCTGTTCGATCGAGCCGAGCTGAAGCGCCTCGACGCGGCAAGCATTCTTCAAGATGTTGAACAACATCTCAATTTCCCAGCGCGTTCGATACCAGTCGATCAATTCGATCGCCTCTTCCGAGGTCGTCGCCACGCGGTTGGTCAGCAAGCGCCATTCGATCGGCTTGACTCCCGCGGGCGCATCAAACTCGCGCGCGACCAGACAGGTGGCCGCCACGCACTTGCCTCGGCCTGTGGGCAACTCTACGCGCTGCATCCACAGGTGCTGGCGCACCGTGCGTGCCTTGACACCATGACGCGAGGCCATTGTGAAGCTGATCTGCCCGATGGATTCGCCACGGGTCGCGCGGTCCCACAGCTTGTCTCCCTCCGGCAAGCAGCGGTTATGCGTGGCACGTACCAGCCAGTCGGCCGGCGTACCCAGTGCTTGGGCGCGCTCCATGAGCGCCATCAGGTCCGCTTCGCGGTCCGCCACGTACACCAGGCGCGTGGATGGCAGGCTCGGTGCCATCTCGGCAATGCGTTCATACCCCTCGATCCAACGCAGACTTTCCTTCAGCCCGCCGCGCTTGCCCGATTCGTCCTTCTTCTCGCGCGCCCACATCCACGCGTCCAAAATACCCAAGGGCTCGCGCTGCGGCGTGACCGCGTAGGTCGGATGCAGATACATGCCGCGCTGGGCCTCATAGCTCAGTGGTCCGAGTCCGAACGTGCCTTGACCGTTAAAGTCCAGCTCCGTGGTGTCTTGCAGGCACAGCACCACACGATGCGCTTCCATCCGCTTTTGCGTGTGCTGCCAATGGGGCTCGAGAATCGCGTGCCAGTCGACGTTCTCGTTGTCGAAGAAGCGGTACGCCGCCATCGTCTCGCCCCAACCCTGGCATGCCTTGGGGACACTGGCCATCGGGTCGGCCGCCAATCGTTGCATCAAAAGCCTCGCTCGCTTGTTCAGGCGCGCATCGCCGAGCTCGAGTTGCTCGAATTCCGTCTGGGTCCAGGGCGTCGTTTCGGTGACCAATACGTTCACTCAAAAAGCGAAAGTAAACGCGATTTGCCGAAAGTTTACAAGCCCCCACTCCATGTCATTGAAAGTAAACATGTTTCTCTGCGCTCAGCGACCACCGATCAGAGATGTGTATAACGCAATGCCTTATGCCACCACACGGACCACCTGGGCGCTTCATATCCGGCTTTGTCCGCACGAAGCAACGGGAATATCCGCTTACCCTTTTGTGACTGTGCGTACTTAATGAACCCCATGCGCTGTAGTTCTTGATGAATCGGAATACGCCTATCGCTCCCCGTGTTCTTAACGCTCTGCCCCTCGCCCGTACCAGTGATATGCATAACCCAGGCAGTCTGCTCGCGTCCCTTACTGTTTTCGCCGACTTAAAATTGACCCACCGCGCCGACTGAATTTTGACCCAGGGTGTGACCGGTCTGAATACCGGCCGATTGTGGATAAGTCTATGGTTTTGTGTCTCGTTTGTCCTCGATCATTTTGACGCCAAGCGTTATCAGGAGTAAGCCGCGAAGGGCGTAGCCCGCAGCGACTTACTCCTGACGCTGCCATTTGGGTTAGGGCGCGCCCTTGTTCGACGCGCCGCTCTTTCCGATGCCCTCACGTGCCTGGATATGCTTCTTTGCGTTGGAGCTGCTGTGCCGGAAGCGATAGCTTTCATTGCCGGTTTCGACGATGTGGCAGTGATGCGTGAGACGGTCGAGCAAGGCCGTGGTCATCTTTGCGTCGCCAAATACACTCGCCCATTCGCCGAAGTCCAAATTCGTCGTGATGGCTACGCTCGTGTGCTCGTACAGGTTGCTGAGCAAATGAAACAGCAGCGCTCCGCCGGCTTGGCTAAACGGCAAATACCCCAGTTCGTCGCAAATCACCAGGTCCAGACGCAGCATGCTCGCCAGGATTCGGCCAGTACGCCCTTGTGCCTTCTCCTGCTCCAGCGCGTTGACCAGATTCACGGTTGAGTAAAAGCGAACACGCTTGCCGTGCTCCACAATGCTCGACACGCCGATGGCCGTCGCTAGATGACTTTTTCCCGAACCCGTTCCACCCACGAACACCAGGTTGTGCGCCTCTTCGGTGAACGTCGTCTCGGCCAACTTCACGATGAGCTTTGGATCAACGGGCGAACCGTCAAAGTCAAAGCCCGCCAGATCGCGATGCATGGGGAATTTCGCCGCCAGCATTTGGTTGTTCACCGAGCGTACCGCCCGGTCTGCGGTCTCGGCTTGAAGCAGACGATCAAGCAGCCAGCTCAACGAGGAAACTTCCGCATCCCCCTCCAGAAGCTCGCCCCAGACTGCGGCCATCCCGTGCAGGCGCAGGTGTTTGAGTTCGGCGCTCAGATCACGCATGGTCGAGCTCCGAGGTCGTGCTGCGCAACCCGTCGTAGCGCGATGTGTTAGCCAATGGCGGCGTCGAAAGCTGCAACTGCGTATCGATCTTCGGCGGAAGCTGCGCGTCGCGCAGTCGTGCCAGCACATTCTCCACATGCTCCACGCTCACACGCCCCGAGCACGGCATCTGCTCCAGCGCCAATTCAACTGCCGCCAAGACCGCGTCCAACCCGTTTGCCGGAACCAGCGCCAGTACCTTCGCCATCACCCGGTCGCCTCCCGCTTCGCGCAGCAGCCCCACGCGCAAGCGTTTGAGCGGCTCAGGCATATCCAGAAAGGGTGCGCCATTGCGCAACGCCCCGGGTTTGCGCTGCAATAGCGTCACGTAATGCTGCCAGTCGTACTGCACCTGGCCCTCGCCAGCCAGCCGGTCATGCCCCGCCACTACGATGTTTTGCGCCACCACCACGATCCGCGTGGGATAAAGCCGTGTGCTCAGCATCTGCCCGGCAAACTCGCAGGGAACCGAATAGCGGTTGCGCGCGATTACCACCAGGCAGGTGCTCGACACGCGCGCCAGACGCTCGACATAACCGTCAAACGGTGCCGGCATGGGCATCAAATGCTCACGTTCCTGATCAAGTACGTCAGCAACGCTCACGCCCTTGTAGTCCGGATGACGCACTTCGCCCCATAGCGTCCGGCATCGCGAGTCCAACCAAGCGTTCAGTTCGGCGAGGCTTGCGAAGCGCTCCTCGCGCGCGCTTGCCCAGATCCGTTGCCGGCTGTCCTGTACGTTCTTCTCAACGACGCCTTTCTCCCAGCCGCTGGCCACGTTGCAGAAGTCCGGCTCAAACAAATAATGCGAACACATGACAGCGAACCGCTCATTGACCAGCCGTCCCTTGCCTTTGCGCGGAACTTTGTCGACTGCCGTTTTCATGTTGTCATAGATGCCGCGGCGTGCCACGCCACCAAGCGCCTCGAACGCTCGCGTGTGCGCGTCAAAGAGCATCTCGTGGCCCTGGCTAAAATACGCCGTCAGCCAGAACGCTCTCGAGGCGCAAAGCTTCGTATGCGCGACCTGCAGCTTGCGATACATCCCGCCGATCACCAGGCCTTCCTCGCTCCAATCGAATTGGAACGCCTCGCCCAGCTCATAGCGCAGCGGCACAAACGCGTTCGTTGAAATCGACTTACCTTCGGCGCACCGCCACGCCCGAATAAAATCGGTCACCCGCGAATAGCAACCTTCATAGCCCGCCGCCCGAATCTGCTCGAACAGCGTCCACGTGCGCCGCCGTTCCTTCCTCGGCCGGTGTGCGTCAACGACTAACGCTTCGATCAGCCCATCGTGAAACGGCGTGAGTTTGGTTGCTCCCACCCCACGTTCGTACTTCGGCTCCTGCGGCACTTCGTCTTTCAGATACTTGCGTATCGTGTTGCGCGACAAACTCGTGAGCCGCGCAATCTCGCGTACTGACTTGTCCTGGCGGTGAAACATTCGCCGTACCTTACCAATCATTGTCATCGGGATCATCCTCAAAACCTCTGCCTCTAAAAGCAGCAGGTTAGATTGATTGCCCGGGTCAATTTTGAGTCGGCGAAACCATCATAAGTGGATCACTTTTGGGTCGGCGTCAACAGTCCCTTACTATCCCGGTACTTCTCCTGCTTGATATCTTTGGGCGCAAGCTGGCATAGCTCCTCGATGCGAGCACCCGTGTATAGGCCCAGTAATGGTAGCCAGTACGCGGCCTCGCCTGCTCCAAGCTCCGGCCTAATCCCTTCTGAATAAATCGGATGAGCAAATATCCCGTTAAGTGCGGCCTCACTGAAAGGAACCCTACCGCTACCCTTGGGCTTCTTCTTCACAGCGATACGAACGCCCTTCGCAGGATCAACGTCTATCCATGCCTGCCCGATAGCGTGGTTAAACATGATGCTCATGTAATTGAGTGTCTTATTGACCGTGTTTGCAGAGTGGCCCTCAGCTATCAACTTATCCTTGAAGTCCACGATATGAGTCTTGGTGACTGCTGGCACTTCGATGTCGCCCATGAGTTCCCGGAAACGATTAAGCGCACGCTCCGCAGTCTCCACGGTTCGCGGTACGGGTTTCTTCTCGTTCGCCCACAGTCGCATAATCGCGTGGATAGACTTGCCGCCTGTCGGCGTGAGGGTGCGTTTCTGAGGGGCGCTAGCAGGCTGCGTACTCTTGGTTGCTGGCTTCGTAGGGTGAGAACTTACGGGAGCAGCAGCGGGGCTGTGCTGCGGTGCATTTTCGAACGCACGGCGGAACGCCTCAGCTAGATCGGCTATGTGCTGCTCTTTCTTCTTCGCCTTGCGTTCCTGCTTGGCTACCCATTTAGCTTGGTCCGCATCCTCCTGGCCGATATCCCGGGAATCGTTCCATTCCATCTCGTCCTGTTCGTACTCTTCCCGCGCCCTTCGCTGTGCGTCCGTTTCCGGAGGGCTACGGTAATCCGGGTCCCAGGTTTTGCCGGTGTATGGATCAACAAACAGGGGCGGTAGTTCAGCGGGCCTACGCAACATCATAAACAGCGCATCCACCTCCACATCGACCTGACGGCAGAGCATCTCTGCATCCCGTTTCGTAGTGGTCCGAAGCGACCGCACGTATTCCGTTTTGCCATACGCCCCTACCAAATCGGCAGGAACGCGACGCCGGTAATAGTACGTTGATCCCTTGCGAATTAGATGGTCTGACATATCGTGTGTGGTATAGCCACGTGGTATAGAAATCGGCCCAAACCCCTTACCGGGCAAGGAACCCAGTCTACACAAGGGTTTCGCCTGTGGCAAACGAGAAATACCATGTCTCTTCTCGACGTGGACACTATCGATTACGTCGGCGTGAACATCCTGTTCAAGCGCGTGTACGTCGGCATCTTCGACGACCTCGACTGGGATGATGAAGCCACGCATTTTTCGTTGCTGACGAAAAAGATAGATCGTTACACGCAGTACGTCCGCTCCGGCCAGTTGCTGGCGGCTTACCCACGCGTGCGAGGTTATCCGGTGATCATCGAATATGTCGCCATGCGGCCAATGACACGTACCGCGGAGGCGTTCTGGAAGACGCGCGAGACAATCATCCGCGCGGTGGGGTTCGATGTCCGCTGCCGCACAGTAGATGTGCGGCATGCCACAGCACCTGACTCAGTCGTCGCTGATGTCGTCGGGACTACGAACGTGAAGAGCGGCGTGCTGGTGGATACCCGGCTGGAATCCGTTGCCGACGTACTCGATCTTGCGATGCCGCCAGCGGCCGAGACGAGACATTCGAATGAGATCGTGCGAGTCGACCATCATCCGATTCTGGTGATGCATAAGAAAACATCGTCTGGACGATGAGCTTTCCGAATCACATGATCGGATTGTGACGAATTTGTGAATTTGACCATAACAAAAAAGGCGAAGCCCCTACGGGCTTCGCCTTTTTTTCGCTTTACGGCGCAGCAAGCATTTGCCTGATGCAAATGCGGTGCAGCTTTTCGTTATTCGCCGCCGACGTTCGTCGGCAAACGGCGTTTGTGCGAGATCGCGACCGGGCGCTTGGAATCCCCATCGCGCGAACTGCCCGAACTGGTGCGCGCCGCGCCTGCGGTGAACGCCTTGCCGGTGTCTTCCTGGATGGTCGAGATGGAATGCTTGTAGACCGCCTGAATGCCGGCAGCCGAGCTCAGCATGACCAGGTACTGATCAAAGGATTCGATGTGACCAACCAGCCGCACCCCGTTCACGAGGAAAATTGCGACACGCTTGCGCTCCTTGCGAGCCGCGTTCAAGACATCGCTCTGACTTTGCTGCTGGGATTCTGTAGCCATTCTTATTCGACCTGACGTTAGTATTTCGGGCTCATTTCGGCAGACATCCGCCGAAACATGGGTCAATGATGCCAGATCATCGGCCGTCGCATTGTTTGCCCCCATTCGAGCGTGTTCGGTGCATGGAGTTCAAATTTCACTGAAATCGTGGTCCCATACTACCCCGCTGGAATTTCCCGCGCACATTGTCGCTCGACAACGGCAATATAAAAACGGACAAAGTCTCTCTGTTCAACCCCTTTCGAAACGATCGCCGACAAAACGCAGGCGGAAAAAAAGCTGTCATGGCCAAATGCGTCGGTCATGACAGCTTTGTCGTTCACGCTATTGAAGGCAGCACGCGGCAAACCTGCCGCGTTGCCCGGTCCAGAATTACTGGGCCGGAGCCGGGGCCGCCTTTTTCTGCTTGTGCTTGAACAGATGCGGCTTGCCGCGCGAGCTGCCCGGCGTCGATGAGTTGTCGCCGCCCGTGGTCGGTCCGGCCGTTGCCGCGCCGTGCGCATTACCACCACCGCCGCCACCGTTGCCGTTGCCGCCGCCGCTCTGGGCCATGGCCAGGCCGGATGCCGCCATCAACAGCGCGGATAAGGAAACCAGTGCGATCGCTTTCATTGTAAATCTCCAAGGAACGTCATTTTGTAGTGGTTTGCGGATCAT
Source organism: Burkholderia sp. PAMC 28687 (assembly GCF_001577465.1). Classification (NCBI taxonomy): domain Bacteria; kingdom Pseudomonadati; phylum Pseudomonadota; class Betaproteobacteria; order Burkholderiales; family Burkholderiaceae; genus Burkholderia; species Burkholderia sp. PAMC 28687. The sequence continues at coordinate 209,184 of NZ_CP014507.1, read as the reverse complement.
CCGGTTTTACGCCCGATGATCGACATCTGGACAACGCGTCGAATGTAATGGATTGCCCGCACCGCTTCAACACTAGTTTCTACCGACAACGCTGGTTTAGTCGCATGAAGTCACGCCGGCGGCCCGGGAAGCAGGGTAATGAGCTGTCCCGCGACGCTGTCGAGTATTTCCTTCGATAAAACCGGGTCCGACACCGCCCGCGCCAGCCCGATTGCGCCAAGGCACGCAGTGAACTGCAGAATGGCGCGAGCGCGGCGTGCGGCGGGGTCGGCAATATCGAGCAGACTTTCCGAGAATCCGATGTTGTGTTTGACGCGCTCGGTGTACACGTCGCGCGTGGCGTCGCTGCTGCGCGCGACGTCGCCCAGGAGCGCCCCCAGCGCACAGCCCCTGCCTGGCGAATCCCGGTGCGCTTCGCTCAGATAATCGCGCACGCCCATCTCGAGGGATTCGACCCGTGCTTCCCACGCATCAAGGCTTTCGAACGCGACGTCGAGCGCTTCGGTTACCAGCTCGTCGCGCGATTCGAAGTGCTTGTAGAAACCGCCGACGGTCATGCCGGCTTCCTTCATCACATCGGCGACGCCGATACCATCGAGTCCAAGCTCCCTGAAGCGCCGCGCCGCCACTTCGACAATGCGCTGGTGCGTTGCCGCCTTCTCTGCTTGTGAATGTCCCATGAGTTGCGTTCGTCCTTTGGCGGGGCGCCTGGAAACGCGCCCCAGGGAAATGATTTTATACGCTGTCTTGTCTGGAGTTTCGCGCGGCCTTCCAACCGGTTCCTGTCACCTCACGCCCCTGCTTTGAAAAAGCGGTTTTCCGGCCGCGGCAGGCCGAGATTTTCCCGCAACGTTCGGCCTTCGTATTCACGCCGGAAAATGCCGCGAGACTGCAGTTCCGGCACGACTTTATCGACGAAATCGTCCAGGCCGCCGGGCAGGTACGGGAACATCACGTTAAAACCGTCCGAGCCCGCTTCAACGAGCCATTGCTCCATCTGGTCGGCGATCATGGAGGGCGTGCCGACCATTTCAAGCCCCGAGTAGCCGCCCACGCGCTGCGCGAGCTGGCGGATCGTGAGGTTATCGCGCGCCGCCCATTCGATCACGCGTTCCCGGCTGCTCTTGCTCGCATTCGTCTCGGGAATCTCGGGCAGCGGACCATCGGGATCGAAGCCGGAGACATCGTGGCCGAGCATGATGCAAAGCGACGCAATACCACTGTCGTAGTGCACGAAGGTATCGAGGAGCGCGCGTTTTTCCCGTGCTTCCTCGAGCGAATCGCCGATCACGACGAACGCGGCAGGCAAGATCTTCAAGTGTTCGGGATCACGGCCAAGGCGCGCCATGCGGCCTTTGACGTCGGCATAAAAGCGCTGGCCTTCGGCGAGCGTCTTCGGCGCGGCGAAGACGGCTTCGGCGGTTTCGGCCGCGACCTGGCGTCCCGCTTCCGATGACCCCGCCTGCACGATGACCGGCCACCCCTGCACTGGCCGCGCGATGTTGAGCGGGCCGCGCACCGAGAGGCTCTTGCCCTTGTGGTTCAGCACGTGCATCTTCGCGGGATCGAAGAAAGTGCCGCTTTCAACGTCGCGGACAAAGGCGTCGTCGGCCCAGCTATCCCAGAGTCCGGTCACGACATCGAAAAACTCGCGGCCTCGCTTGTAGCGTTCGCCGTGTTCGACGTGTTCGTCCAGTCCGAAGTTGAGCGCGGCATCGGGATTCGCTGTCGTCACCAGGTTCCAGCCGGCGCGGCCGCCGCTCAAATGATCAAGCGACGCAAAGCGCCGCGCTACGTGGTACGGCTCTTCGAACGTTGTGGACGCCGTTGCAATCAATCCGATGTGCTCGGTCACCGCGGCAAGCGCCGAAAGCAACGTGAGCGGTTCGAACGAGGTCGCCGTGTGGCTTCGCCTCAATGCCTGGATAGGCATGTTGAGCACCGCGAGATGATCGGCCATGAAAAACGCGTCGAAACGCCCGCGTTCCAGCGTCTGCGCGAAGCGCTTGAGATGCGCGAAATTGAAGTTGGCATCGGGGAAGGCGCCGGGGTAACGCCACGCCCCGGTGTGAATGGTGGCCGGGCGCATGAAAGCGCCCAGCCGCAAGCGACGTTGCGTGGTCATAAAGCTCCGCTCGAGCGTTGATTGAGATGCCCCTGCGTCTTTTGTCTTTTGTTCAAGAGAGGCAGGCACATGGTTCATGGACGATCACCATCCGTAAAATACGTCGGCTGGCAAAAACGTGCACAAACGGCGTTCAACGCAAAAGCCGCCGGCCACGATCAGGCGGCATGCACTTCGAATGCATCGACACGGTCCTGATAGAACGCAAGATGACCCTTGATTTCCGCAACTGCGGGGTACGTGTCCTCGTAAGTCCACACCGCATTCGCCGAACGCTCGCCGCCAAGCGGGATGCTGTAGTACGAACATTCGCCTTTGTAAGGGCAGTACGTTGCATGGTCCGTGCGTTCGAGCAAGGACATGTCGACGTCCTTTCGCGGAATGTAATAGACCGGCGGATACGACGCTTCGCGCACGGTAAGGGCTTCACGGGTATCGGCGAGTACGCGCCCGCCGATGGACACCGTGATGCGCGACGGATTCGGCTCGATCGTGATCGGATGATCGGGCCCTGGAACCTTCACTGTCTTCGTCATGGCTTCTGCTCCTGGACTGCGGGTTAGGTAATGCCGTGTGTTGCAGCGTATCGGAAAGCGGATTTTTCTGCCGTGTACGGGCTGCTGCATGCGGGTTGCATGCGGGTTGGATCGTCCCTTAGCCCCGCCCCCGGTGAATCAAAATACAATGGCGCAGCTCAAACGCCGTCCGGCTTCGCGCAATCCATCCTCTGGAGCTTCGCCCCATGGCACTCGGAAATATCAACGATATCGCCATGTTCGTCGCCGTGGTGAAGGCGGGAAGCTTCACGATCGCCGCAAAGCAGCTCGGGCTCACGCGCTCGGCAGTGGGCAAAAGCATCGTGCGTCTCGAGCAGCGCCTGAACGTGCGTCTCCTCAACCGCACGCCACGCAGCCTGAGCCTCACCGATGACGGCGAGGTGTTCTTTTCGCGTTGCACGCAGATACTGGATGACCTCGAGGAAACCGAACTCGCAATGGCCGTACGCAGCGCGAAGCCCACCGGCGTGTTGAAGCTCAGCGTGCCTTCGGGCCTGGGGCATCGGCACGTGATGCCGGTCATCGAATCGTTCCTGCAGACATGGCCCGATGTGCGCGCCGAAGTGAGCTTCACGGACCGGTTCGTCGACCTGATCGATGAAGGAATCGACATTGCGTTGCGCATCGGCGATCCGCGTCCCGACTCACGTCTCATTGCCCGCACGGTCGCGCAGCAGCGCTTGCTGACGTGCGCATCGCCAGACTATGTGAAGGCGCACGGTACGCCGAAAACGCCCGGCGATCTCCTTGGCCACGAGTGCCTGTTTTTCATGAGCGCGGGACGGCCGCAACCCTGGACGTACAATGATCCCGCCACGAACGAAGTGAGCCACGCGACGCGCCTGCAAATGGACAGCGCAGAAGCATTGGTCGCGGCCGCCGTGCACGGTTTCGGCATCATCAACATGCCGACGTATCTGCTCGAAGACAACGTGCGCGCCGGCAAGCTCGTGCCCATGCTGCGCGAATTCCAGCCCGAGACCCAACCCATCCGCGCGATGTATCCGACGCGCAGGCATCTCTCACCGAAGGTGCGGATCTTCATCGATTTGCTGACCCGGACCTGGGGCGAAATTGCCCCATGGGATCGCGATCTCGCCCCGTGATCCATGCTCACGCGCAGGCCATGGCCTCTTCGGTGTAAAACGGATAGTCGGTGTAGCCCTTCTCCGTGCCACCCCAGAACGCCGAACGGTCGTAGTCGTTCAACGGCAGGTTGTCCTTGAGGCGCTTCGGCAAATCCGGATTCGATGCAAACCAGCGCCCGAACGCAACGAGATCTGCGTTGCCTTTTTGCAGGATGGCTTCTGCGCCATCACGGTCAAAACCGCCCGCCGCGATGATCGGCCCTTTGAAGATCTTGCGCAGGAACACGGACGCGACCGGCGCCTGATCCTCATGCAGTGTCTCGACGCCCTTCACACGCGGTTCGATGATGTGCAGATACGCCAGCCCGAAGCGGTTCAGTTGTTCGGCGACATAACCGAAAGTCGCTTCCGGGTTGCTATCGGAGATTTCACCCCACTGACCACTGGGCGATACACGCACGCCCACACGATCCGCGCCCCACACCGAGCTCACCGCCTCGGTCAGTTCCAGCAGGAAGCGCGCGCGGTTTTCGACTGAACCGCCGTAGGCATCCGTGCGTTTGTTGGTGCCGTCCTGCAGGAATGTATCGATGAGATAACCGTTCGCGCTATGAATCTCGACGCCGTCGAACCCCGCTGCGAGCGCACGCTCCGCACCCTGGCGAAAAGCTTCGACAAGTCCCGGGATTTCATCGATACCCACCGCCCGATGCATCGATACCGGCACCCAGCCGTCCTGCGTCATTGCGAGTCCTTCGAACGGTACTTCTGAAGGTGCTATCGGTGGCGAACCGCCGGTCAGGTCGACGTGGGACTGGCGGCCATCGTGAACGAGTTGCATGAAGATGCGCGCGCCTTTTGCGTGTACCGCGTCGGCGATCTTCTTCCAGGCCTGGATATGGTGATCGTCGTAGATCCCCGGACCACCGGCGTAACCGCGGCCGCTCTTCATCACGTGCGACGACTCGGTGATCATCAGCGCTCCTTCGGATGCACGCTGGCTGTAGTACTCGACCATCATCTCGCTCGGACTGTCGTCCGGGTCCGAACGCAATCGCGTCATTGGTGCGAGCACGACACGATGCTTGAGTTCATAACGGCCGAGTTTGGACGGCGAAAAAAGCTTGGACATGGCGACCTCCTGATCTTCAACAGTGGATGCAGGAAACAATGCTTCCCGCGACGGAATGAAGCGTATATCCACCGATGGAGAATGGGGTTCCCCATAAACGCGCCGCGTCCGCACGCATTGTCGCTGCCTATGTAAGCGGTCATTTTGAAGCCCGGATCGCTTTATTCGTCGGATCACAACAGTGTATTTACTATTTAAGGGTTTCTACCTAGATCGCCGAGGAATAAGATCTTTTCACGGATCGAAACAAGCGATGCCGATCAGCTTCCAGCCCACCGGAACGCCGACACCGCAAGCTTCGTAGTCGATAATCATTGGAGGTTCATCATGTTCAAGGCACTCATTCCCGCAGTTGTCATCGCATCAGCATTGGCCGCACCGAGCTTCGCGTTCGCGCAGAGCAACAGCCCGGTCACTCGCGCGCAGGTTCGCAGCGAGCTGGTGCAACTGGAACAGGCCGGCTATAACCCGGCATCGGATCGCACCCAATACCCGGCGAACATCCAGGCCGCCGAGCAACGTGTTTCTGCGCGAGACGGCGTGGCGCAGAGCAGCTATGGATCGTCGGTGAGCGGTACGTCGGCGTCGGGCGCACCGGTTGCATCGGTAGGCGGTGGGGTTGATTACAACCGTCCGTAATTGCTGGAAGTCGTTGATCGGCAAGCAGTAGAAAAACCCCGCGGCAGTTACGGCGCGGGGTTTTCTTTTTGATCGGGACGTGAGAAAGGGTGAGCCTTTGCGGGAGCGGAATCACCAAACCGGCTTATGAATTCTCAGCCACTCAAAGCTGGCGCGCAATCACCATGCGCTGCACTTCGCTCGTGCCTTCGTAGATCTGCGTGATACGCGCATCACGATAATGACGTTCCACCGGATAGTCCTCCAGGTACCCATAACCACCATGGATCTGGATGGCTTGCGAGCAGACGCGCTCCGCCATTTCCGATGCAAACAGCTTCGCCTGCGACGCCTCGCTCAGACACGGCAAACCCTCGGTACGCATGCGGGCTGCATGCAGCACCAGCAAACGCGCGGCGTTCAGGTTGGTCTGCATATCGGCGAGAAGATTGGCGACCGACTGATGTTCCTTGATCGGCTTGCCGAACTGCACGCGATCATGCGAGTAAGCGCGCGCGGCGTCGAACGCGGCCCGCGCGATGCCCACCGCCTGCGCCGCGATGCCGATGCGTCCGCCTTCCAGGTTCGCCAGCGCAATCTTCAAACCCTCGCCGCGCGCACCCAGCAGGTTGGCTGCGGGGATCGTGCAGTCGTCGAGGGTTATCGGGCAGGTATCGGAAGCGCGAATGCCCATCTTGTGTTCGGGCCGCCCGACGTTGAAGCCTGGCGTGTTCGTCGGCACGATGAACGCCGATATGCCCTTCTTGCCAAGTTCCGGATCAGTCACCGCAAAGACAATCGCCATGCCGGCACACGCGCCGTTGGTCGTGAACTGCTTCGCGCCTGATATCACCCATTGGCCGTCGCGTTCCACCGCGCGGGTCTTCAGATTGTTCGCCTCCGATCCGGCCTGCGGCTCGGTCAGGCAAAACGCGCCGATGATCTCGCCCGTCGCCAGTTTCGGCAGATATTCGGCTTTCTGCGCCTCGGTGCCGAACGCGAGTATCGGACCGCAACCCACCGAGTTGTGCACGGCCATCAACGTCGAGCACGACGCGCATCCCGCCGCGATTTCTTCGATAGCCAGCGCGTACGCCACGTAGTCGCTGAACGTGCCGCCCCACTCCGCCGGCACGATCATGCCGAGCAGGCCGAGCTCGCCGAGTTGCCGCACGACTGCGTCGGGTAATCGGGCTGCGCGGTCCCATTCGCCCGCGTGTGGCGCGAGCACTTCGGTGGCAAAGTCGCGCGCGGCGTCGCGGATCATGCGTTGGTCATCGGTCAGGAAGCTGTCGATCATGGCGGTGTGGCTCGTGTGGAATACTTGAAGAGGCGCGGGTTTAAAATGCGCCATCGAACCGGAGTGTAGGCGCTGCAATCCGCTTCGGCGATGCCTGAAACGATCAAGCTTCCTGAGCGATTCCGCCACCTAGTGACTACCCGAACTGTGGACAGACCCCGGCTAAAAACAGCCAGCGGCAAACATGATGAACGCGGGACGATCGCAGTCGATCTCGTCGAAGAAGCGCTGCGTTGCGCCGAGCGTGGCGGCATCGGGCGCGATGTCCTGCTCGAGCAAGCGGGCATTCACGCTGCATCGCTGGCAGCGCCGCTTGCGCGCGTGTCGGCGGCGCAATACGGGCGTTTATGGAGCGCGATTGCGGACGCTCTCGACGATGAATTTTTTGGCCAGGACAGCCACCCGATGCGCCGCGGCAGTTTCGCACTGCTCTGTCACGCCGCGATCGGCTCACGCGATGGCGCCCAGGCACTCACCCGCATTGCCGGTTTCCTGCGGCTGGTGCTGGACGACCTGCGATGCGAATTCGAGGTCAGCGCCACGCGCGTACGAATCCGGCTTGCAGATACTGACGCCGATGCCCCGCACCCGATGTTCGCCTATGCGACCGCGTTCATCATGATCTACGGTTTGTTGTGCTGGCTCGTGGGCCGGCGTATTCCGGTGCTGGCGGCGCATTTGCGCTGTCCCGAGCCGCGCGCCGCCGCCGAATACCGGCTGATGTTCTGCGACGACATGCGCTTTGGGCAATCGGCATCGTATGTGGATCTCGCGCCGGATTTTGCGCGCTTGCCGGTGGTCCAGACCGGCGCCTCGCTCAAGGTGTTCCTGCGGGCGGCGCCGGCAAATTTCATCGTGAAGTATCGCAACGTGGATTCACTGGCCGCACAGGTCCGCCGCAAGTTGCGGCAGATGCCGCCCGCCGAATGGCCGGGCAGCGAGCAGCTCGCCACGGCGTTGAACATGGCAGAAGCCACGCTGCGCCGGCGTCTCAAGCAGGAAGGTGTGACCTACCAGGCCATTCGCGATGCACTGCGCCGTGACATCGCCATCGCGCGCCTCGCCGATACCACCGAGACCATCGCGGAAATCGCGCATGCGCTGGGGTTCGCCGAGCCGAGCGCGTTTCATCGCGCGTTCAGGAAATGGACAGGCGTGCGGCCGGCGGCTTATCGGGTCGTGCGAGGCATGACAGAACCGCTATAGTGAAAACCTGCTGGTTCACTCAAGGAGCCGCCATGCCGAAATCGAAAGCCAAGCCGCCTCAAAAGTCGGAGCCCGCGTCCGTGGAGGCCGAACACGTCGAGTCTGCCCTCGACGAAGCACTGGACGAAAGCTTCCCTGCAAGCGACCCGGTCGCCATCTCGTTCGAGCCCGAAGCCGAGTTGCGTAAAAAGCTGCCAGGCTAGTCTTCCAGACCGGTCAGCAAGGTCGCGAGTTTTTCGACGTGCTGCATCAGCATGGCCCGATGTTTGTCGATCTGTTCGATACGCCCTGCGAGATCGGCGCGCACGGGCCCGTCCAGCTTGCCCGATGCACCCATATCCTCCGCGCGCGCATTGATGCTGTCGAGCTGCACCATCGACAATTGCCGCTCCACGCGACGCAGATCGGTCAGCAGCAAATCACGGTTGCGCCGGAATATCTGGTCGCGACGCAGCGTCTCGCCTTGCTGCAGCGCCTGGTCGGCAATGCGCCGTGTGGCTTCCGTTTGCGACAGCAGCGGTTCAGGCCCGCGTAACACCGGCCGTTTGGGCGCTGGGTGGGCATTGCCGCGAAAGACCGCCGCCGGCGCTTCCTCATCCATCGCGCGCTGCGTTTCAGGCGGAATGTCGCGTCCGTCGTGACGGTCGTCCATCCAGCGCGGCGGCAGGCCAGTTACCGTTTCCACGCCGCGGATGAACTCTTCGCTGAAGTCGCGTCGTCCGGCCAGAATCAGCTTCATATGCGACGGCGAAAAACTCATCATGCGCGCAATCCTCGCGCCGCCCGCCGGCGATCCCGCGAGCACGTTCAGGTTGCTCCGCCATACTACATACAACGTTTCATCGAAATCTTCCATGGGCTAGTCTCCAAGCAGACGGACTCGCAAGCGTCGCGCAGCGGGGCACATGCGCTCGACGCTCGGGTCCTGGCGAGCCCGTCATTGCAGCGACGCTGCCGAAAATGTAAGCAATGGCGTCGCCTGTGGGCATCTGACCGCATCTTACCGTCATCTCATTATTGTGCGTTTTGTCTGAAGAAGCGTGAAAACCCGCAGCGGTGGAAAAAATCGGTCAATTTGACGGGTTTTTCGCTTTCAGACCCACCCCGCCCCCCTCTGGCAAGCCGATATCTGCCAGACGAATAAATGAAAATTATTCGTGTGGCAGATAATTGGCGTTTATTCGCCACACGCATATTTGACAAATATTCGCTGCACGAATAAAATACGTTTATTCGTGTCACAGATAAATCGCCATGCGGCAGCCTATTGCTACCTCCCATCAAATGGGCGAAATCCTTGCAGCGGGACGGCGGCGCGCTGGCCTTACACAGGCTGAAGCTGCCATCCGGATAGGGGTGAGCCAAAGCCGTATCTCGACGCTCGAAGCCGACTCCGGCGCGTTGACGCTCAACCAGTTGCTGGCGCTTTTCGGCGCATACGGCCTGCAATTGCAGGTCGAAGACCGGGGCGACGCCACGATCCGAATCACCCAGGAATCAACACCGGAATGGTGATGACCGGGCGCAAATCGCATTCCCGCGCGTTGTCCGTATGGGCCAACGGTGTGCGCATGGGCGTCTGGCAAATTCCTAATCGCGGACCCATGGAGTTCGAGTACGACGCCGCGTGGGCGGTTTCCGACATCGGGCGGCCGTTGTCGCTGTCGCTTCCCATTCCGCTCGACAACGCCCCGCTCAAAGGCGAGCGCGTGCTGAACTACTTCGATAACCTGCTGCCCGACAGCGAAGCCATCCGCCAGCGCATCGGCCGGCGCTTCCGGACCGAGACACTCGATACCTTCGACCTGTTGCAGGCGATCGGCCGCGATTGCGTGGGCGCGGTCCAGCTTCTGGGTATCGATGACGAACCGGCGGGTGTGCAGCAAATCGACGGAACGCCGCTCTCCGAGCGCGAAATCGAGACCTTGCTGACCCAGACGGGCGGCAACTTCGGTTTCGGTGCTCAGGATGACGAAGATGACTTCCGCATCTCGCTCGCCGGCGCGCAGGAAAAAACCGCGCTGCTCTGGCACGACGGCCAATGGATGAAACCCCACGGCGCGACGCCTACTACGCACATCCTGAAACTTCCGCTCGGTCTGGTCGGAAACCGGCGCGCTGATCTGACTACGTCAGTGGAGAACGAATGGCTCTGCATGCATCTGCTGCGCGCCTATGGTTTGCCGGTGGCGGAGACGAGCATCGAGACGTTCGGCAAGCAACGCGTGCTGAGCGTGAAGCGTTTCGATCGCCAGATGCATTCGAGCGGCAAGTGGCTTTTGCGTTTGCCGCAAGAAGATTTCTGCCAGGTGATGGGGCTGCCGTCGCACAAGAAATATGAAAACGAAGGCGGTCCGGGCGTGATCGATCTGGCCCGCGTGCTTCAGCAATCCAACGAGGCAAGCGACGACGTCGAAACCTTGCTGACCGCGCAGATTCTGTTCTGGCTGCTTGCCGCGCCCGATGGCCACGCGAAAAACTTCAGCATCCGGATCCTGCCGCGCGGTCAGTACAGGCTGACGCCGCTCTACGATGTCATGTCGATCTGGCCCGTGGAGGGCAAAGGCGCAAGCCAGTGGTCGTGGTTCAAGGCGAAACTCGCGATGGCCATTGCCGGCAAGCATCGTCATTATGCGTTTCGCGATATCCAGCGCCGGCACTTCAACGCCATGGCGCCGAGGTGTTCGTACGGCAATACTGCAGAACCGATCATCCAGCGTCTGATTGCAGACACGCCGCGCGTGATCGAGCAAGTGGCGGCGCAATTGCCGGACGATTTTCCGGCAAAAGTCTCGGACCGCATATTCGATGGACTTCGCAAGACCGTCGCCGCGCTCGAAGCGATGCCGGACAAATAAAAAAGCAGGACCCGAAGGTCCTGCTGCGCATTATCCGGCTCGTTACCCGATTATCAAGGCACGTCGCGCAGATAACCTTCCTTAGCTGAATCGCGCATGCGGAACGAGACAATCCCCGCAATCGCGCACAGCGCCGTCACGTACCAATAGAACGTCGACTCGCTGCCAATGGACTTGAGGAACAGCGCCACGTACTCGGCCGAGCCGCCGAACACGGCGTTGGCCACTGCATACGACAAACCCACGCCCAGCGCACGCACTTCGGCGGGGAACATTTCGGCCTTGATCAATCCGCTGATCGATGTGTAGAGACTCACGATAGCCAATGCGACCACGACCAGCACGAACGCCACGATCGGGCTCGTGACATCCTTCAGCGCATGCAGGATGGGCACGGTGCAGATGGTCGCGAGCACGCCGAACCAGATCATCGACGTACGCCGGCCGATCCGGTCCGACAGCGCGCCGAACGCCGGCTGCATGATCATGTAGACGAAGAGCGCAGCGGTCATGACGTTGCTCGCTGTCTTGGCGTGCATGCCGGCTGTGTTCACCAGATACTTCTGCATGTAAGTGGTGAACGTGTAGAAGATCAGCGACCCGCCCGCTGTGAATCCCAGCACGGTCAAAAACGCAGTCTTGTGCTGCATCAGGCCGCGCAGCGTGCCGGCCTCTTTGAGCTTGCGGCTTTCGGCGGTCGTGGTTTCATCGAGTGATTTGCGCAAGTACAGCGAGACGAGTGCCGCAAGCGCGCCAATGCCAAACGGAATGCGCCACCCCCATGCCTTCAGCTCATCCGTGCTCAGCACTTGTTGCAAGACGACAAGCACCAGCAACGCTGCGAGCTGTCCGCCAATCAGCGTCACATACTGGAATGACGCGAAAAACCCCCGTCGTCCCTGCAGCGCCACTTCACTCATATAAGTAGCGCTCGTGCCGTATTCGCCACCCACCGACAAACCCTGGAACAGCCGCGCGATCAGCAGGAAAAATGGCGCCCATGCGCCGATGCTCGAATAGGTAGGCAGGAAACAGATGACAAGCGAGCCCGCGCACATCATCAAAACCGAGATCATCATGGAAGTGCGACGGCCGTGTTTGTCGGCGATACGGCCGAACATCCAGCCGCCGATTGGCCGCATCAAGAAGCCCGCCGCGAATACGCCGGCCGTGTTGAGCAACTGCGTGGTCGGATTGCCGCTCGGGAAAAACGCCGGCGCAAAGTACAGCGCGAGGAACGAGTAGATATAAAAGTCGAACCACTCGACGAGGTTCCCCGACGACGCACCGACGATCGCGAGAACGCGGCGCCGGGTATCCGCGGATTTGGAGAGGGCTAGTTCGGCCATGCTGATTGGACTCCTGTCGCGTAATGAAAACAGCGGAAAAACGGCGGCTCGTGGCCGCTCTTGAACCGGTCGGGTGCCGGTGGAAAAGATGACGCCTGCGTAAGCCAGGGCGTTCGGGCGCAAGTTTATACGACGCGGCCCGGCTTGGCGCGTGATGACAGTTACCCGCTTTTGTGCTTACAGCGAGATTCACGACACAAGACGGGTGTCATGATCGGCTTCACGCAGGTGCCTTTCGCAGCAAGGATTGCAGCCCTATCAACGGTTACCGGCCGGTCACTCAAATGTGCGGCCGCGCCCGCGCGAAGCTTACAGACAAGCGCTCTGCAAGCGCTTGGTAATTACCCTGACCGGGCGAAAAGACAAGACAAACGGCGAGCCCAACTATTGCCATAATTGCGGACGCTCGATTTTTTCTGGAGAACCGCAATGAACCCGCAGTCATCGAACCCGACGCTCGACGCCGCCCTTGCATCCAAATTTGCGGCGCTCGCGCTTGGCCACCTCACGCGCGAATATCCGAACAAACTCGAACACGTGATGGGCAGCGCCGCCGATGTCAAAGGTCCGCGCGCGCTGCATCCCATCTTCTATGGCAGCTTCGACTGGCACTCCTGCGTTCACGGTTACTGGCTGATTGCACGGCTGATCGACCGGTTTCCGGATTTTCCGGAAGCATCGCGAATCCGCGCGTTGATCGACGACCATTTCACGGCCGCCAACGTCGCCGCCGAAGTCGCGTATCTGGAACGTCCGGAGGCGCGCGGCTTCGAGCGTCCTTACGGCTGGGCATGGCTGCTCGCGCTCGCCGGACAGCTTGAATCGATGAAAACGCCGGACGGCCAGCGTTGGGCGAATACGCTCAGGCCGCTCGCGTCAGCCTTCGTGAATCGCTTTACGGAGTTCCTGCCGAAGTCCACGTATCCGCTGCGCGTGGGTACGCACTTCAATACGGCGTTCGCGCTGACATTGTCAGTGGGGTATGCGCGCCAGGTTGGCAACGCGGCGTTCGAGACATTGATCATCGATACCGCCCGTCGCTGGTACTTGAACGATGCCGCTTGCCAGGCGTGGGAACCAGCCGGCGATGAGTTCCTGTCTTCGTCGCTGATTGAAGCCGAGTTGATGCGGCGCGTGCTGCCGCCGGCCGAGTTCGAAGGATGGTTCGACCGCTTCCTGCCACGGCTTGTTGCGCGCGAACCGGCGACGCTTTTCACGCCCGCAACGGTCACGGACAGAAGCGACGGCAAGCTTGCGCACCTCGATGGCTTGAACCTGAGCCGCGCCTGGTGCCAGCGCTCGCTCGCACGTTCACTGAAACCCGGCGATGCCCGGATCAGCGCGCTCGAAGCCACGGCCCACGATCACCTTGCGGCCGGACTCGCGCACGTAGCCGGCGACTACATGGGCGAACACTGGCTTGCGACCTTCGCGCTGCTGGCGCTGGAAGCCTGAGGCTTTGTAAGCCCGAAGCGCAAAGCTTCAACCACGCGGCTGGAATGCGATTACGCTCATGCCGACCAGCGCGATCGCCATCCCGGCCCAGTCCCAGCTCGACGGCCGGATCCGTTCAACGGCCCACAGCCACATGATCGCCACCGCGATATACACGCCGCCGTACGCCGCATACACACGTCCGGCCGCGCTTGCATGCAGCGTGAGCAGCCACGCGAAGAGTGCCAGCGATAGCGCGCCGGGCACGAGGAGCCATGGCGAGCCGCCCTCCTTCAGCCATCGATACGGAAGATAACAGCCGACAATCTCGGCGATCGCGGTGAGCACATAAAGCAGGATGGTCTTCATGACGGAAGCAGTTGGCGAGCGTGCAAAGGACCCACAGCAGAACTCACCACGCCGCCCAATGCAAGCGAATTCGCAAGCGCAATCGCCGAGGCAAACGCAGCCTCAGCCCGTTGCGCCCTCGTCCCATCCCCCGCCGAGCGCCTTGTACACCGCGATCAGATCGGTCGTCACGCTGACCGTCGATTGCGCGAGTTGCTGGCGCGTGGAGGCGAGTTGCCGTTCGGCATCGAGAACCGTGATGAACGTCACGAGCCCTTTCCTGTAGCTGTCGGTGGCGAGCTGCAGGCTGATGCGGTTGGCCTCCACGGTTCGCATGAGAGCCTCGCGCCGGTCCTGATCGGTCCTGTACGAGACCAGCGAATTATCCACGTCCTGCAGCGCCTTCAGCACGGTCGACCGGTATTGCAGCGCCGCCTCCGCGGCTTGCGATTTCGCGATCCGCACGTTCGCCCGCAGCGCGCCGCCCTCGAAGATCGGCAGGGAAATGCTCGGGCCCACCGAATAGAAAAGACTCGACCAGTGCGCGAGATAGCGGGCGCGCGTGGCACGCGTCCCGACGCTGCCCGTCAACGAGATATCCGGGTACATCTGCGCGACCGCCACGCCGACTTCGGCCGTGGCCGAATGCAGATCGCTTTCCGCGCGACGAATATCCGGACGCCGCCGAGCAAGTGTCGATGGCAAGCCGATCGGCACGCTCGGCGGCGCTGGCGGCACTGCGCCGGGCGTTTCGAGTTCGGCATCGAGCGCGCCCGGCACGCTGCCGGTCAACACGGCAAGACCGTTCATGGCTTGCGCGATCTGCGCATCGAATTGGGGAAGCTGCGACTGGAGCGAGCCGACTTGCGCCGTTGCGCTTTGAACATCGCTCTGGCTCGTCAGGCCGACGCGTGCCTGTTCCCGCGTGAGGTCGAGAATCTGTTGCTCGGAATCGATTTCTGCCAGCGTGATCTGCTTGAGCAACTGTGCGCCGCGCAGTTGCGAATAGGTCTGCGCGACTTCGGCTTCGAGCGAGACGAGCGCATCGTTACGATTTTCGACAGCCGACTGCGTCTGCGCATTGGCCGATTCCACCGAGCGTCGCACGCGGCCGAACAGATCGAGTTCCCACGATGCATCGAAGCCGTCCTGGAAGAGATTGACCGGCCCGGTCGCCGAATCTATGGCGCTTCGCACGCGCGGTGCGTTCGCCCCAAGCGCATTGATCTGGTCGAACGCGCCTTGCGATTCGAGGATGCCCTTGAGTCCGAGTTGTTCGCGCATATAACTCGCGTTTGCGCTGACTTGCGGCAAACCTTGTGCGCCTGCAGCCACGGCTTGTTCGCGCGCCCCCGTGATGCGCAGCACCGCGCTCTGCAAATCGAGATTCCCCGCAATGGCGCGATCGATCAGTGAGTTGAGCGTGGCGTCGTTGAATCCGCGCCACCAGCGCGGATCGGGATCGGCGTTTGTATCGATGATGGTCGGCACGCCCGCGTGCGGGATGCGCATATCGTCCGGCGGGTTTTGCATGCGTTGCAAATCACGCCAGTTATCAGGCGCTTTTGCGTCGGGCTCCGTAAAATTCGGGCCGACGGAACAGGCACTCGTGAAAAGCGCAAGCAATGCAATCGATAACGAAGTCAGGCGTTTGTTCATCTCAGTGCCCTCCTCCGCCGCCCGAAGCTTTCACCGGTGAAAAGAAGAACGTCACCGGGACGAAGCACAACGCAAAGATCGCGACGGCGCCGAACACATCGAGATAAGCCAGGATCGTGGACTGCGATATGAACTGCTTGTACATGAGGCCGGTTGCTGTCGTCATGGCCTGTTGCATGGTCTGGCCCATGTCCATCAGTGTGCGCGTCATGCGTTGTACAGAATCGTTGTAATTGGGATTGAGCGTTGTCATGTGCACGGACATGTGGGCCATGTTCGCCTGCGTGCGCTCGACGATCATCGCGGTGGAAAGCGAAATGCCGATCGATCCCGCGACGTTGCGAAACATTGTGAAGAGCGCGGAAGCGTCCGCATTCTCCGACGGCTTGAGCGTCAGATACGCGAGGGTTGTTATCGGTACGAAGAGGAAAGCAATCGCAATGGATTGCGAACTTCGCATGATGGTCAGCGTCTTGAAGTCGATATTCGGCACGAGGTGATGTGTGAAGAACAACGCGCACGACATCAGGAAGAAACCGAACGCAACCAGGAAGCGCGTTTGTATGATCGGCATGAGCTTGCTGACAATGGGAATGATGGCGACGATCATCATCGCCCCGGGCGACAACACGAGCCCCGCAAGAGTGGCGGTGTACCCGAGTTGCTGCTGTGCAAGCTGCGGAACGAGCACCGCACTGCCATAGAGAATGCTGGCGAAGCCGACCATGCAAATGGAACTCAGCGCGAAGTTTTTATCCTTCAGCACGCGCAGATCGACGACCGGCTTCTTCGCGTAGAGCAGCCAGAATATCGCGCCAACAATGCCGATCGCCGACAGGATCGCGAACGTGGTGATGAAGCCGGACTTGAACCAGTCGTCGTCCTCGCCGCGATCGAGGAACACTTGCAGGCACCCCAGGCCCAGCGCAATCAGGCCGATGCCGATGTAATCCAGCCCGAGTTCCTTACGATCCTTTTTCTTCTCCCACGGCGGGTCTTCAACAAACTGCATCACCGCGATGGTTGTGATCACGCCAATTGGCACGTTGATCAGGAACACCCAGCGCCAGGTCAAATTATCGGTAATCCACCCGCCGAGCGTCGGGCCGACCACGGGCGCGACCACGATCGCCACGGCGGATATCGAAAACGCGCGCCCCCGTTGCTCGGGTGGAAACGTGTCAAGGATGATGGACTGCTGGTTGGGTTGCAAACCGCCGCCAAAGAAACCTTGAAGCACGCGGAAAATGATCAGTTGCCACAGGTTGGTGGCGAGGCCGCACAGCAGCGAGCACATTGTAAAAGCCGCTATGCAAATCAGGAAATAGCGCTTGCGTCCCAAAAGTTTCGAGAAGAACGCGGAGATTGGCAATACGATCCCGTTCGCCACCAGATACGCGGTCAGCGTCCACGTGGCTTCGTCGTAGCTTGCGGACATCGCGCCCGAAATGTGCGGCAGCGCGACGTTGACAATCGTTGTGTCGAGCACTTCCATGAACGCCGCGAGCGTGACCACCACCGCGATCAGCCACGGGTTGGACTTCGGCTTCCAGTCGGCGCGCTCGCTCATTTCAGCATCACCTTCGGCACGACGGAAAGACCAAGCGGCAACGGCAAGTCGGGTTGCAGGCCGTTATCGATCAGGATTTTCACCGGCACGCGCTGCACGATTTTCACGAAATTACCCGTCGCGTTTTCCGCAGGGAATGCCGAGAAGCGCGAGCCGCTGCCAAGCTGGATGCTGTCCACGTGACCATGCAGTTTCAGGTCCGGATAGGCATCGACGGAAACATCCACCGCGTCGCCCGGACGCATGCGCTCGAGCTGCGATTCCTTGAAGTTGGCCGTGATCCAGACAGTGGTGGTCACGAGGGAAAAGATCGACGTGCCTGCCTGCAGGAAGGTCCCGTATTGCACATTGCGTTTTGTGACCCAGCCATCGGCGGGGGCGCGCAACTCGGTGTACGAGAGATTGAGCGCGGCCGCTTCAACTTGCGCTTCTGCCTGATGGACCTGCTCGCGGCGTTCGTCGACGGTAGCCTGGGCCTGACTGATCTGTTGCGGCACGAGGCTCGCGGTCTTCACCTGCGCGCGAGCCTGCGCGACGTTGGCAAGCGCGCTTTGTTGCTGCGCGTTGGCGGTATCGATGTTTTGTTGCGACGTTGCGCGAACGTCCACAGAATGCTGGCGTTCATACGCGGCCCGGCTCTGCGTGAGATTCGCTTGTGCAGACTGTTGCTGTGCCTTGGCCTGCGTGAGTTGCGCCGGATACTGCACTCGCGCAATAGCCAGTTGCACTTGCGCCGCGTTGAGCTGCGCCTTGGCGAGGCCGAGTTGCGCATTCGCCTGATCGAGTTGCGCCTGGTAGTCGCGGGGATCGATCTTGATCAGGAGGTCGTTCTTATGGACGAACTTGTTGTCGCCGAGATTCATGACCACGACATAACCCGAAACCTTCGGCGCGATGGTGACCGCATCGCCGTCGGTGTAGGCATCGTCCGTGCTCACCTGATTGCGGGTTGCGAACCACCAGATCAGCCCCGCGATGATGATCAGGACGACAATGATTCCGAGAATGATGAGCGGCTTTTTTCCAGGGCCTTTCTTCTTGTCGTCTTTTTTGTCCTTGTCATCACCCTGTTTTTTATCGTCGCCGGATTTGTCTTTGTCGTCGCCGGCATCGTCTTTTTTTGAGTCTTCCTTTTTATCGTCGGAATGCTCGGCGTCGTGGTCAGGTTTTTCGTCTTGATCAGGCATCAGGCTTCTCTCACTCGTTCAAGCCTGAAGCGCGCAGGACCAGTTCCTCACGCCAGGCAAGAGGTCGACAGATAGGGGTTCGGGCGCCGATGGTGTCTTACCCGCAAGCGGTTCAGCGCAAGCGGAGTGCTGCAGCAAACATCATGCCTCAGGTTTTCGTACTCTTTTCATTAATATCCGGGATGCAGCCATTACCGGACTTACAAACGGCGATTTGTTTCTCCCCGCGTTCTGAAAGGATTTTGTCATGCTTAGCGAACAAGAAATATCCGCACTTCAAGACGTCGCACCGAGCCTTCTGAGCGAAGCCAAAACTGCGTCGCCCGAGAACAAGGCTTTTGTTTTCTCCATGGAACTCGAGTCGCATCTCCTGCCCGGTCTGCGCATCCGCACGCCGCCTTCCCCGGACGATAATCCTCCGCCCTTCCCGCTCGATCTTTTTGTCGGCATTCCGCTTGCGGAGCTGAAAGCCCTGGCCCATGCGGACGCCGCCGAACGCCAGAAGCTGATCGCTCATTTCGGCGCCACGTTCTCCCCGCGACTGCTTCGTGCGATCCAGCATTTCGATGCGCATACCGTCAATTACGAGGCCGGCTTTCAAAGCGAGCCAGGAACAACGAGTGTCATTCTGGAAGATTCGGTCTGACGTTTGGCGCGAGAGTATGTGCATGAAGCGGCGCTGACAAATATGCAATCAGCGGATAGTGGTCCGACGCCACGCGCGCCAGCGCGCTCCTATGCACCTCGACCTTCACGAGCCGCTCGCCGGGATGCACCCAGATGCGATCCAGTGCGAACAGGGGATATCGCGTGGGAAAAGTCTTCGGCGAACTCGCGCGATAAAAATGCGAAACCAGCCGGCGCAGCGTCCGGCCGTAAATGAACCACTCGTTGAGGTCGCCTAGAAGAATCACGGGAAGATCCGGCGTATCGAAGCGTTGCAGCACCTGCTCGACCTGCGCGCGTCTTTCACTCGATGCCAGCCCGAGATGCGTCGCGACAACGCGCCATGTTTCCCCGCCGCAATCAATATCCGCATCGAGGGCGCCGCGTGGTTCGCGGCTCTTGAACGAAAGGTCGAGCGTGCGGACCGCGCGCACCGGGAAGCGCGTAAGCACCGCATTGCCGTAACGGCGCGCAGGGGTATCGAGTGTGGGACCCTCTACTGCATGAAGACCCGTCAAACGTTGCAGGATCGAGAGCACATCGGGCGCGGCGCTGCCGCCCAAGGGGACTTCCTGGAGCGCGAATATATCGGCATCGATTTCGGCAAGCACCGCCGCGATCCGTTCCGGCGCAAGCTTGCCGTCCACGCCGACCGCACCATGAACGTTGTATGTGGCGATCCGGAGACCGCGCGAAGAGAGCGGGGACAACGACAACGGCGAAGGCGGTTCCATGCGAACTTCGTGCATCGACGTCATGGGCTTACCTCGCGAGCCGCTTCCTTGGGCGCCTCGACTTCGACATCCACAACACGTTCATGCGGCGGTTGCGCGTCACGCTGGCGCCGGCGCTCGCCTTCCTCCGCACGCTCCTTGCGGCCGAGGAACCGCTGCAGCAACACCGATACCGCCACCAGCACCACGCCAATTCCAATCAGCACGCCAAAGGACCCGGCGGTCGGATGCCGCAGCGACGCCACAAGTTGATGCGCGAACGCGACTGTCAGCAAGATACCCGGCCCCATGCCAATCAATGTACCAAGCATGAAATCCCGCAGGCCGATCATGGATGCGCCCGCAACCAGATTCACGATCGTAAAAGGCGCAACCGGCAAGATCCTCAGGATGACGACCGCGACCAGCCCGCGTTTCGCGACGCGTTCGCTGAGCTTGTTCACGCGCGCACCGGCCACGCGCCGCACCACATCACGGCCAAGCCATTCGCCCAACAGATACGTCACGGCCGCCGCGGCGAGCGTTCCAATGAGCGCGTAAAAACTGCCCCATGCCGCGCCGAATACAAGGCCGGTAGTTGCAATCAGGAGCGTGACGGGTATCGATACGACCGCCGCCAGCACATACGCAAGCAGGACCCAAAGCGGCGCGAGCGGCAGCGTATCGATACGGCGCGTCTGGCGTGCGAGCGCGGCGAGATTGAGGTAGTCGCCAAGCGACGTCCAATGCATGGCGGCCGCGAATCCGACAATCAGGAATGCCAGCACGCCGAGCAACGCAAACCTGCCGATCAGCCGATGCGGCTTTTCCATCGGCACGAACTGACCCACGAGCTGATCAGCCTCCACCGGCTTCTCCGGATCGATCAACGCTTCCGGCGGCACGAGCCGGTCGACATCCGGCGTCACGGTCGGGTTCAAACGCTCCAGCGTGCGATGTTCGCCAGCATCTTTCATCAATGCTGCGATTGCGTCGTTCATGCTCTGGCGCGCGTCGAATTCGCGGGCAAACTCGGCAGTCTCGCAGCCGAGATGTTCGGCAATCAGCGTATTGCGCATGCCGGCAAGCGCCGCCCGGATGCGCGGGTCGCCGTCGGCATCGATGGCGATGTTGCATTCAGTGTCGAGCACCATCGACCGGTTGTTGAGGTTCGCCGATCCGACCAGCAGCAAATCGTCGTCAATGAACATCAGCTTGCTGTGCACATTCACGCAACCGGTTTCCAGCCCCGGCACGCAAGGCGACATCAGCCGGTAGCGGTCGTGCGCGTCCGCGCCCTTGAGCATCCGATGCAATCGCGCACGCAACACGCCCATCGTCATTTCCTGCAGCCAGCCGCTTTGCATGCGCGGGGAAACGATGGTGATATCGGGGCCATCCGGCTTCTCGAGCATTCCCTTCAACGCCCCGCCGACAGAACCTGCAGTGAAATACTGGTTCTCTATATAGATAGAGCGCTGCGCGCGCTCGATGGCATCGAGATACTGCTGGCGAATCTGCTGCACGGCAGGCCGTCCGTCGAAAGCGGGTTCGGTCAGCGAAATCGCGAGCTCGACGTTCTCTAGATCCACCTTGCGCGACGGCGGCCACGGGTCGTTCTCGCTCATCGACCGATGCGAGCGGATCGCAAAACGCCGGCCGCATGCACGTTGCCAGCGCTCGCGCGCCAGAAGGCCGATTGACCGCGCGGCGTCGCCGTCAAACATCGTGTGGACATCGTGAAACGGTTGATAGCGCTCGCCGTTCGCGTCGCGGCGCAGCGGATCATTGGCGTCGTGCCGCGGCGTGTCCCAACGCGAACGCGTCAGGTCCATGCCGCCGACAAACGCCAGTTTGTCGTCGATCACCACGACCTTTTGATGATGCGATGCGCCCATCGGATGCTTGCCGTCCATCTGGAACGCGACCCGCCGATGCGAGCGCCAACCCATTTTGTAGACCGGCAGCCACTCGCGGTCGAACGCGTAGAGCATCGCGAAATCCCACGCGAGAATGTAAATGCGCAGGCGCTTTCGTGTCGCCGCGACATCGTGCAGGAAGTCGCCGAGGGCGTCGGCATAACCGTCGTCGGCGCCTTCGGGCGTGAGCTTCATGCGGCTGTCGATGTCCCAGCCGAGAATGAACACGGTCCGCTGCGCTCGCGTAATCGCCTCACGCAGCACGCGGAAATAATCCGAGCCGTCGATCAGCAGACTGAATCGGTCAGCATGGCGAACACTGTCGCAATTGCGGCCCGGCTGGAAAAACGCGTCGTCTGTCATGCGTTGGCCTAACGATAGGGCACGGGTAGATAGGTCGAGGCTCATCGAAAGATTTTTGCAAGCACCGTGCCTGGCGCTGCAGCGCGGCAAAACAGCATGACGTCCCGGAAAACACCGTACAGGGAACGAACTGCCGTTCTGTACCGGTACTGTACCGATCAGTCCTCATACACTCGTGCTCTGAACCTGAGAACCGTCCGACCAGGAATGCCATGCATCTCGATGCCGCCTTGATGACCGCACTGCCCGCCGCGTTGTTGTTCGCGCTCGTCACCTCCATCACACCCGGCCCGAACAACACCATGCTGCTTGCATCAGGCGTGAACTTTGGCTTGCGCCGCACCATGCCCCACGTGCTGGGCATCAGCGTGGGCGTGGCAATTCTGATGATTCTGGCCGGACTCGGCGTGGCGCAGGCATTCGCGCACTTCACTTGGGCTTACACGCTGCTGGAAACGCTCAGCGTGGCGTATTTGTTGTACCTCGCGTGGAAGATTGCGAATTCATCGGCCGTGCAAGTCCGTGAAGGCGAGCGCCGCCCCATGCGCTTCATCGAAGCCGCTGCGTTCCAGTGGATCAACCCGAAAGCGTGGATGATGGTCCTGACTGCCGCAACGACCATCCATCTGCATTCGAGCATCTCCATGAACGCCGTGCTCATGGCACTGGTATTCATCGTGGTCGGGATGCCTTGCATCATCATGTGGGCGGCGTTCGGCACGTCGATGCGCAAGGTGCTTACGAATCCGCGTTCGCTACGGTTTTTCAACTGGACGATGGCCGCCTTGCTCGTGTTGTCCCTGTACCCGATCGTGGAGCGCGCGCTGGCGTAGTTCGTGTAATCAGCGAGCCATACGTTGCGCAGAGGACGCCGTATTTGACGCTTCGCGTTTTTGGATTCAGCCTATTTTGCTCAAGGCGGCGCATACTGGACCTGCCTGCCGCCGCGCAAAATATGCAGCCTCATTGCAACTTTAGCCGTTCAAAGCGGCAAGAACTGCGCTCATTCCGCCCTACCGGGGGATCGACAGGCACGTATGAAGCTTGCTTCCCGATCAACTCGCGCCCTGTTGGCGCGGCTTTGAAATCTCCCAAGGAGTCGCCATGTCTGGAGCTAACCGCCCGTCCGGTCCCGCAACACGCAAGTCCCTCGACCTCGCCGATCAGATTGAACGCGATGAACTCGAGAACAACCTGCCGGACGCGCTAAACCACGCCGACGAGGACGATCTCGACGACGAACCCGACTCCGGCACGCCCCGCCGATAACACGTCTCTCACGTTTGCAGCGCCTGCCGGCGCTCCCCATCAGCCGCACTTGCGCAACGCAGTGCGGCTTTTTTTGCGGCTCCGTTGCGGCCTGGTTGTTTATCGCGCCCTTTTTTAGCGGGATGCGCATTTTGGGCACGAGGGTTGCTCTAAGTACCGCGCTGCAGGACACAGCGGCATTTCAAGCAATCAAAGCGGCCGGGCGTCAAGCCAGCACGCAAACCAATCCGATAAATCGACCCTTTGGAGGGCTTCATGCTTCGATACGCTGTCATCTTTTTCATCATCGCGATCATCGCGGCATTTTTCGGCTTCGGCGGTATCGCAAGTGGCGCAACCGAGATCGCGAAGATCCTGTTCTTCATCTTTATCGTGATCTTCCTGGCTACGTTGCTGCTCGGCGTATTCAGGCGATGAAGCCGCGGTGTTCCTGATCCAGGAACACCGTTGTGACGCAAAACAGCGCGGGGATGCCCGCGCTTTTTTGCGTGTGGCGTGGGCAGAGATCAGCGCAACCTCCCCTTCCAACCTTCGATAAACCTCCACAATGCATCCTCCATTGAATAGGGCACATTGAACCGAAACCACTCGCTGGCGGCATCGTCTGGACGAAAGTAGGAGCCAGGAGCGAGCCAGATGCCATGTTCCAGCGCCTGCGTGGCCAGTTCATTGGCGTATTCCGCTTCGACCGGCAGGCGCGCCCACAAGAACAACCCGGCGCGTGGCTTGCAAAACACCTCCAGTCCAAGCGCATCCATGCGTTCTTCCACGTCCAGGTGCGCATCTTTCAGCTTCTCGGTCACCGCTTCGACGTGCCGCGCGTAGCGTCCTTCGGTCAGCACCTTCTCGACAATGCGCTCCGTCGCCGCCGATGAAGTCAGCCCCACCGCCATCTTCGTGCGCGCCAGTTCGCGCAACACGTCGCGCTCCGCGACTACGTAACCGCAGCGCAATCCCGGCGTGATGGTCTTCGAAAATCCGCCTATATAAAGCACGCGGTTCAGGCCTTCCATCGCCGCCAGCAGCGGTGCGCCGGGCGGTACGAGTTCACGGCTGACATCGTCTTCCACCACCCACAAGCCGTGGCGTTCGGCGATCTGCAGCAGACGGAACGCCGCCGCCATGCCGAAGGTCGCGCCGGTCGGATTCTGCAGCGTCGTATTGACGAAGATCGCCTTGGGCTTGTGTTCGAGGACGAGCCGCTCGAGGACATCGGTATCGATACCCGCCGGCGTACGCGGCACGCCCAGCACTGTCAGCCCTGCGAGCCGCAGGATCTGCAGCAGATTGCAATAACCGGGATCTTCGACGATCACCTTGTCGCCGGGCCGTAAAAGCGTGCGCACGATGAGGTCGAGCGCTTGCGTCGCGCCCGCGGTCAACAGCACGTTGGCGGCCGGGTCCGCCGGCAGGCCGTACCTGTCGAGCTGCTCGGCGATGCGTTCGCGCAACGGCGCGAAACCATACGGATGCCCGTAGTCCGCCATGCGTGCGGCAGGTACGCGGCTCACCGACCGCAACGCGTGATGCAGGCCGCTTTCGTTGACCCATTCATTGGGCAACCAGCCGCAGCCGGCCTTGATCGGCACGGAGTGATCGGCGAAGACATCGGACAGCAGCCAGGTTGCGGTCAGGCTCGGCGGTTGCCACGCGACGCTGCGCCTGGGCGCGGCCGCCGTGCGCGCCGCCACCCTGTAGCCGGAACCGCGCCGCGCGACGACGAGTCCCATCGACACAAGCCGTCCATATGCCTCGGTGACCGTGAACGTGCTGAGGCGTTCGGTTTGTGCAAGCTGACGTACCGATGGCAGCAACGCCCCGGCTCGCAGCGTCTGCTGTTCGATCGCGCCGGAGAACGCAGTCACGAGTTGCTCGACGAGCGTCGCCTGCGCCCGGTCGCGGTCCAGTTGAAGTTCGATCATGAATCGCTGAAAAGAGGATGATCAAGGAAGTGAACCAGCCGGACCAGTGTGCAGCACCTGCGGCGGCGTCACCAATACAGTTCCCATCATTCTGCCAGCACAGTTCTTCGCGCGACAGGACAACTGTCTATGCCGTGGGTTTTTATCGAGGACTACATTGCGTGTTCTAACAGGAGATTTCACATGACTTCGCGCCCCGTCATCGACGACCTTTCGTCGTTCTGGATGCCCTTTACCTCGAACCGGCAATTCAAAGCGGCGCCGCGCCTGATCGAAGGTGCGAAGGGCATGTACTACAAATCGACCGATGGCCGCGAAATCCTCGACGGTTGCGCCGGCCTCTGGTGCGTGAATGCGGGCCACTGCCGCGACGAAATCGTCGCCGCCATCCAGCATCAGGCCGCCACGCTCGACTTCGCGCCGACCTTCCAGATGGGCCATCCGCTTGCATTCGAAGCAGCCACGAAAGTCGCGGCGATCATGCCCGAAGGGCTCGACCGCATCTTCTTCACGAACTCCGGTTCCGAATCAGTCGATACCGCGCTGAAAATCGCCCTCGCCTATCACCGCGCGCGAGGCGAAGGACAGCGCACGAAGCTGATCGGCCGCGAACGGGGTTATCACGGCGTGGGTTTCGGTGGTATTTCGGTCGGCGGGATTGGACCGAACCGCAAGACGTTCTCGGGCGCGTTGCTGCCGGGCGTCGATCATCTGCCGCATACGCATGCGCCGGATCACAATGCGTTCTCGAAGGGTCAGCCGGCATGGGGCGCCCATCTTGCCGATGAACTCGAACGCATTGTCGCGCTGCACGACGCATCGACCATTGCGGCTGTTATTGTCGAGCCGCTCGCGGGATCGACCGGCGTACTCGTGCCGCCGCAAGGTTATCTGCAGAAGCTGCGCGAGATTTGCACGAAGCACGGCATCCTGCTGATATTTGATGAAGTCATCACCGGCTTCGGCCGTCTCGGCAAGGCAACCGCCGCTGAGTTCTTCGGTGTGACGCCGGACCTGATGACGCTTGCCAAGGCCATCAACAATGCCAGCATTCCAATGGGCGCCGTGGCCGCGCATCGCAACGTGCACGACACGGTCGTCAACGCGGGCGCGGTGAATGGCATCGAGTTGTTCCACGGTTATACCTATTCCGCGCACCCCATGGCAGCCGCTGCCGCCATCGCCACGCTCGACCTGTATGCCCGCGATCAGTTGTTCGAACGCGCGGCATCGAAGGCTGGAAAGTTCGAAGCAGCAGCCCACGCGTTACGCGATGCGCCGCATGTGAAGGACGTCCGCAATCTCGGACTGGTTGCGGGTATCGAGTTGCAGCCTCGCGATGGCGCCCCGGGCGCGCGTGCGTATGAGGCATTTGTGAAGTGCTTCGAAGCAGGCGTTCTCGTGCGTTATACGGGCGATATTTTGGCGTTCTCGCCGCCTCTGATCATTGAAGATGATCAGATCGAGCAGATTTTCAGCACGGTTCGCAAGGTGCTGGAAACGGTCAAGTAACGCGGTTGGCGTGACAGTACAGAGGCCGTTCCAGCATTGACCGGAACGGCCTTTTTCGCATCAAAAAAACCCGCTTCAACGCGCGGGCCTTGCAGTGCTCGCCTTCGATGAAGCCGCTTTACGCCGCGTGGCCCAGCCCTTTTTCGCCGATGCGGAACGGTCAGCCGCCGAACGCCGGCTCGCGCTCGCATGCGTCTGGCGGGACAGCGCAGTGCGCGAAGCCGCCTTTGTGCCTTCGCGCTTGAGCACGCGCGTGGACGTGGCCGAGCGTTTCGCCTTCGATTCCGTGCTCGCGCTGCGTTTCGTCTTGTGCTGACCTGCTTGCGTATCCTTCGCCGCTTTCTTGCGTGCGCCTTCAGATGTCGTACCTTTCTTCGGCGCCTTCACGCCGACACCCGATCTGCGTGCCTCCGACAGCCCGATCGCAATCGCCTGCTTCGCGGACTTCGCGCCATGTTTGCCTTCGCGGACGTGATCGACTTGCTCCTTCACGAACGCACCGGCCTGCGTGCTCGACGATTTACCCGCGCGCTTCGCCGCGTGCGCACGTTCGATGGTTTTCTTCTCCGGCATGATGGACTCCTATTAAAGACCGTCGTTGGTCCGACGAGGAAAACCTTGCAATGGCTATGCCAACGCCCTGGCCGAATGTCGCGACAATGAATCACACACTTGCACGTAAGCCTTATGTTAGATTTTGAAGGCCATCATATTTGATTCATTAAGGACAGCCAATGTTGAAGAAAGCAGGTATTGCCCTCGCATGTATTTTCACGTTTGCAACAAGCAGTGCGGCCTTCGCGCACGACCAGCCGGGCGCCGACTGGATATCGAAGGATGCGGCCATCGCGAAGGTCAAGGCGCTGGGTTACGACGCGGTGCGCCTCGAAGCCGACGATGGACACTGGGAAGGCGAAGCCACGAAACAAGGCCAGTTCTACGACATCCACGTCGATCCGCGTTCAGGTGCGCTGATGAAGAACGAGCTGAAGCATTGAGTTCGTTGTAGGAATTACAGGGCTGAGTGAACGGATCGCTTATCGATGCTCAACCATTGAACGCCATCCGTCGTCACTTCGAACTGCTTGTCATCAGCCGCGACGATCAACGCGCGTATCATCGCGACGCCAAGGCTGAACCGATGGAATAAAGCCCGGGCATAGATTGTTGTCCCTCTCAACGAACCACTGTCCCTGAGAGGAAACAATGACCCGAGCTGCACTGTCGCGACTTTCACTCCTGGCGTGCGCGCTGACGTTCGGCGCTGCAGGCATCGCGCATGCGGAGTCTGGCGACATAGAAAGCACGTATCGCCAGCTTGTTCAAGCGCTTCAGCAGAGCCGTAACGGTACCATCGGCAACGCAGAGCGCACGCAAATCACCCAGGCTGCGAAGAATTTCCAGGACGCCATGCAACGTGACGGCGGCGCGCGGGACAACCTCATGACGGACGCGCACAACATCATCGCGTCATTATCCGATGGAACATTCAACGCCGGCGCAAGCGTCAATGCGCTTCGGCGCGACGCCAAGGGCAGCGCGATCGAGTTCGGCAAGTGGAGTGTGTCGATGCCAGGAACCCAGATCGCGAGTCCCATCGGCACGCATTTGAATCAAAGCAGCGAAGGCGATTGCGTCGGCATTTCCGTGGTGAAGGCGTTCTCCAATACGCAAACCGGCGCGGCCATCTTGCGCCGGGCAGTCACCCTGACTTCCGATGGCAGCTACAACGTCAGCCTGCCGGGCGATCCCGCGACGGTTTACCGGTTGAATCCGGGCGAGCTCGATCAATTCGGCAAAGGCGATCCGGGCGCGGCGGCCGTGGTCGGCGCAATGTTCCAGTATTTCCACAAGGACCCGAAGCAAGGCGCGCTGCCGACGAACAAGGTCATGGAATTGCTCGCCGGCCATGCGGGCGATCACGATCGTCTCGCCGATGTCCACAGCACACCCGACCAGATCACCGGCTACTTATTGCAACACGCGGATGGCGCCGGCAGCCGCTACGCCATGGTCTTTGGCGGCAAACCCGCGCGCAACGGCGACTGGTCCAAGGGCGACGGACATGCGTTCGCGATCATTCGTATCGACAAGGCGAACATGATGCTGACGTACACCAATCCATGGAACGAGGCGAGCACGCGGACCATCGCGATCCGGGACCTTGCGAGCCAGGCGGCGGGGACATCGGCTGACTTCGAGACGGTGACTTTTCGGTGAATGCGTTGAAATCTAAAAGCGAAAACCAATGAAGCGGCGCGATTCTTGTTAATGTGACGGTCGAATCCGCTCGGACCAATTCATCGCTCATGACATCGACTACCTTGCGCGCCGCGACGCCCGACGATTTCAATGCGCCGTCCGAGCAGGTCGCACGCCGTTTGATCGGCGCGATCCTGAGCGTCGATGGCGTGGGCGGCAGGATCGTGGAAACGGAAGCCTACGATCGCGAGGACCCGGCATCGCATAGTTTTTCCGGGCCCACACCGCGCAACGCCGTGATGTTCGGCCCGCCCGCGTACGCTTATATATACCGGTCCTACGGCATTCACTGGTGCTTGAACTTTGTCTGCCGGGAAGCCGGACATGGCGCGGGGGTGCTGATTCGCGCGGTCGAACCGCTGACCGGACTCGATGCGATGCGCCAACGGCGCGGTATGGAGCCGGCGAAATTGCTGTGTTCGGGACCGGGCCGCCTGGCGCAGGCGCTCGGCATTACTCATAGAAACAATGGCATGTCGCTGCTCGAGGCGCCGTTTTCCATCGAAATGCCGGAAGAAGAAGGTCCGGTTATCGCGGGGCCGCGCATTGGAATCACCAAAGCGATGGATGTGCCCTGGCGTTTTGGCCTCGCCGGATCGAAGTTCCTCAGCAAGCCCTTCCCAAAGGATGCAAAGGACGCGAATGACACACCGAACGCCTGAAAAGTAAAAGGGCTGCCAAACCTCGGCAGCCCAAAAATTCTTTTTATATGTATCAGCAGCAAGCCGGCAGCCACACCGTCAAGGACGGTCCTCGGGACTGCAACGACGCTACCTTAAGCAGCCTGTGCAATCAGGCTTTCTGTGCGCGGCTGTAGCATCGCCGCGTTTTCGAGTACCGTCGGTTCCGGCACTTCATTGGTCGACACAACACTCAACTCCACCAGCGCGGTCTGCTCGCTCGCCTGTCTGGCGGCCGCCGCTTTTTTGGTCTTCCCCGCGCGTGACGGCGGCTGGCAGGCCCCGCACACCACGTTTTCTTGCAAATCATGTTTGTGCGCAATGAACTTTCCAGTGCAGCGGCAGCATTTGGTCAACTGCAGCATGCCTGCATCGAAAAAGCGCACAAGGGTCCAGGCCCGCGTCAAATCGAGTACCGCCTCGACATCGCTATTCCTGCAATGTTCGAGATACAGCCGATACCCCTTGGTCAGTGCATCGAGGTGCGAGCAGCCTGCTTCTTTCTTCAGGAACACATATGTGTTGTAGAAAAGCGAAGCATGGATGTTCGCGAGCCACGTCATATACCAGTCCGCCGAGAAAGGCAGCATGCCCTTCGGTGGCGAAACACCCTTCACTTCGCGATACAACCGGATCATCCGGTCACGCGACAGTGTCAGTTCACTTTCGAGCACCTGCATCCGCGCCCCGAGTTCGATCAATGCGATCGCGCGGAAAACTTCTTGTGCATCTTCGGTGAGGCTTTTCTTAAGCATGGCGCGCTCTCGTGCTTAAACGAACTGTTCTGCCGGCTGGCCGGCCAGCAAGATGGCTGCGTGTGTCGGCGCAATATCCGCATGCTTCGCGGGCGCCGTCAGTGCAGTCAACATCGCGTGATCATTGAAGCGGAAGAAACACAGCAACTGGTCTGAAGACGCCAGCTTGACGACCTGTGCCAGCGTGAGGCCTGACAGAAGATCGGCGAGTTCTTTTGACAACCCGAGTCGAAACATCCCGATAGCACGGTCATCACGCAGCATGCGCTGCGCAAGCATGATGTACGACAAGTTGATTTCTCGAATCGAGTCCAGCGTTTCGCGACCGTTCATGATGTTCCTGCGTTCGATATAAACCCCGAGCACCGTGCCGAATTTTTTACCGGCTTTCTTTGCCTAGCCAAACGTTTGTTCTGTCGGGCTACATTCAAACTTGTTTCAGCGAGTTACATCTTGTAACAACACTGTGAAACGGATTGTAAGTAGCGTGCATCGGGAAATCAAGCTCATCTCAATAATAAATTTCCATAAAACAACACTGCGGATCGGTAGTTTTTTCTTAACTTTGTAACAGGAAAAAGTGACCGGTTTTTAACGTTGTTTTTGCGCCGCTGCTTTTGCCAGATAAATTGCTTGGCTTTTGATTTTATTAAGGAAAAAACGCAGACCCCATTCACTCGGTTGACACGATTTCACAATTAACAGGTTTATGTTCAGCCGGAATTTGTTACAACTGGACTCAGGATTTTAGGAATGCGCCACAAGGAAAACCCGCATGGCGCTTCTGTCGTCCGCCTTTCAGTTTGCCGGGCTCGATTCGCAGAAAAAAATTACCGAAACGGGAATGGGCGAACTTGTTACGGGCGGTTTGTAACAACAGGGCAGTCCCGGATCGACGGGAATTTTTTATCCGGCTCGAGCGGCGCCGACGCATGATGCGTCCGCGCCGTTGAAACAATTGACGCTGATCAGCGTTGCGGCACGCCTTCGCGCCACTCGCCCCAGTGCATGGCAATGTCCTGCACCAGCGGATTACCCGCCCGATACAGATTTTCGATAGCCGGCGTAAAACCGCCTTGCGCGGCATAGTTCAGCAGATTGTCCGAGGCAGTCTGTCCTTCATAGGGCCGGTCAAAGTCCGAGCCTGTCCGCACCGCCGCCACACGGTTCAAATCCACCTTATGGGCGCTCGCCGCGCGCTTCAACGCTTCGTACGTCGCGTTGTCCTCCTGCTGCGTCGTGCAATAGACGCCTTTGCCGTCGGTGAGCAGCCTGGTCCAGTCACGGGCCCGCTCGCCGATATATTTCCCCGACCACCACGTGTCTCCAGCCAGCGTGTCGCACTGGATCACCTTTGGCGGCTGGTTGGCCGGCGCATAGCCGAACTTCGCGCGCGCAGCCTGGGCTTCGGCGCTGTCGGAGAGCACGGCATTCTTCGATAACGCATACGCCGCATCGGCGAGTGCCGGGTTCAACTGGAACACCTCGGTCTTGTAGTCGAGCGGTGGCTTCTCTGCAGGGCCCTTCGTATTGATGCCGAGATAACCGCTCGGCCAGCTATCCGGCTTCTCGCGGGCATCGACTTCCCACTGGATTCCGAAGTCGACGAGATATTTCGCCCACGCCGCCGATCCGACAGTTCCTTGTACTGGATCGATACCGGCAATGCCCGCGATCATGAAGTACGTGCGGCGCAGATCGAATTTATCGGAGAAGGTCAGCGCCATCATCGATGCCGCGGCGTTCGCGTGCCCCATGCCCGTGGTCATGACGCAGATCTCCTGCCGGTTGCAATGTACGACCGGGTAGTCCGGCGAGAGGCCGGGCACGCTGATCGTCTTCCAGGGACCGAGTTTGTCGAGCCAGACCTGACCTTCCGGCCCGAACATGGAAACGATCATAACCTTTACGTCCTGCCCTCCATGATTGCTGCTGCGAAAGTCGTCGGAGTCCTGCGCAAACGTTGACGCACACGCGCTGAAAGCAAGCGTCGCGGCGACGGCGGTCAAGCGCGATGCGGGGAAATGTTTGAAAATGCGAGGAAGAAACGTGGAACGGACATTTGATTTCATCTGGGCGGCACCGTAAGAGGATGTGGAAACACAGGTGAAACGCGAGGTGAATTGTTGACGTGTAACGCGCATGCCAGGTAAGACACTGTAAGGATCACTCGCCGAAAGCATTATAGAAGCGCCGCGTGCAATACAAATTGCTGCAAGTACGGATTACGCACTACCCTGCAAGGCATCTTCCACGGGTTTCAAGGATCTCCATGCATGCCACCGCAGCTTCAAAAATGATCGATGCATTTCATGCGAGCCATGTCGAAGAACGGCAAGAGGTCGAGATGTGGCTGGAGACGAACGGCGATTGCGCCGTCGCGCTCGAAGCGGTGTGGTCGGAGGGGGAGCATCACCGTGGACATGCACGAGCGGCAATGGAACGGCTGGTCGCGCTGGCCGACCGGCATGGCGTGATGCTGTCGCTCGTGCCGAAGCCGCTGGCGCTGAAAGGTGATGGCGTGGATCGCGCCGCGCCGGACGGCGCGG
This sequence comes from Burkholderia sp. PAMC 28687, assembly GCF_001577465.1. Classification (NCBI taxonomy): domain Bacteria; kingdom Pseudomonadati; phylum Pseudomonadota; class Betaproteobacteria; order Burkholderiales; family Burkholderiaceae; genus Burkholderia; species Burkholderia sp. PAMC 28687. The sequence goes on along the minus strand of NZ_CP014507.1, from coordinate 176,143 downwards.
CGCTCGAGGCGTTCTACGAGCGGCTCGGCTTCGAGCGATCAGGCGGCGAGTTCGAAGGCTCGCCCGTACTCGTACGTGCGCCGCGCAAAGTGGATTGATCGGCTTCGCTGTCCACGGCCGCGTCGTTGTAGGGATCACGCCCCGCACTGTCCGTTGCTTGCGGTTGTGCGGGCGCGTTCAGCAACTCGCCGTCTTCGCTGCCCTTCGAGCGCGCGGTCATCTCCTCGCCCTCCGCGCTGTTGAAGATCACAAAGTTGCGCTGCGGATTGGCAATCTCGATACCCGCTTCCGTAAAGCGATCCACGATGCGCCGGTTGAATTCGCGCTGGACGCCCCATCGCGCGGTATCGCGGCACTGGATCTGGCCGGCGAGCGTGACTGTCGAGCCATCGACCGCGTCAACGCCCCAGAGGCTGAAGTCCGAGAGAATGCCGTCCTTGAATGCATCGTCCTCACGCAGCGAAGCGCCGATCTCCTTGAGCGTATCCGATGCCAGTCCGATATCCTGTCCGAGCGCAATGCTCACGCGGACCGCCGCATTGCCAATGCCGCGATTCGTATTGTTCACCGTCGATACCGAGCTGAACGGCACGGTGAAAAGCGACCCGTCGCCGCCCCGCAGACGCACGGTCCGTATCGACAGATATTCGACCGTTCCCGACACGCCCGCGAGCGTGACCGAATCGCCGACCTGCATGGCGTTTTCCATCAAAAGGAAGATACCGGTGATCAGATCCTGCACGAGCTTTTGTGAACCGAAGCCAAGCGCCACGCCGAAGATGCTCGCGCTCGCGAGCAACGGCCCCGTGTTCACGCCGATCTCGCTGAGTCCGGTCATGACAACGACCATCGCGATCACGATGAAAAGCGCCGTGCGCATCATCGGCAGGAGGGTCTGGAGCCGCGCCGCGCGCAAGCGGTCGCCGCTCGCGGTCCAGCGCTCGAGCCGCTGCTCGACCAGCACGTTGGCGCCTTCCCACACGATCACGGCGAATAGCGCAGCCACGGCAATCGTGATCAGCGCCGAAGCAAGCCTGTGTCCCACGCCGCCCGATGAGAACAGCGAGAAGACGTGCAGGCCCCAGACCTGCAGCAGCGTCAGGACGAGCCCTATGATGATCAATGTTTGCAGGACGCGCCGCAGCAGCGGGTAGTAGCGGTATGCATGCCGGTGCGCGATCGACTTCGTTGCAAGATCCTCTTCTTCGGCGGCCGTGTGGAACATGTGTCCAAGCGCGCCGAACACCACGATCGCGATCACGCGCGCGGCGACGAGCACGAGCAGCGACACCCCGAAAAGATGAAACAGCGTGCGGTAACCGTTGTGTACGTCGAGTGCCCAGACGAACCACAGCGCCATCACCAGGAACACGGCGGCGACGGCCCACATGTCGGCGATCCAGTTGCCGAACAACACAAACGGACGGCGTCCGCGCATGCTGTCGCGAATCCACTGCGCGACGGTCACGCGGCATTTCAGTATCACGATGGCAATCAGCACGTGGACCACGAGCGCGACCGCCTTGATGATCGAATCATGTGCGACGTTGGTCAGTCCCAGCGGCGCGGCGCCCTCGGCAAGCGCAATGCCCGCGCCCGCGACCGAGACGATCGCGACCAGCCAGTGATGTGTAAAAGCGGCGGATTCATCGCTCATCTGAATGAGGCGCAGACCCGGAGCACGCGGCGCGAAGAAGAACCCGCTCGCGATCACGATGCCGCGGCAGATCAGGTAGACATCGACGAGCGCCGCGACGGAGCGGCCCTGGGGCGTGCCCTCATCGATGAAGATGGACATCAGCACCGTCGCCGCAATCGTGAAGACGACCAGCGGCAGCAGCGCGAGCAGGCTGTGCAGGATCGCGCTCGGCAAACGTTGCAGCAAGGTCCAGTGACGCGCGGCGTGGCGCACGCCACGGGCGGTATCGGCCTTTTGCTCTGCAATCTGGATGGCAACCTCGTTGCCGGAGCGTTCCGCCACGGCTTCCGCATGCACGGCCGCGCGTTCGTCCTTCTTGAGCTCGGGCTGGGTGTCATCGACATCGACGATTCCCCTCGCCGCAATGCGCGCACGCTGCCCGCGCACGAGCCGGGCGCTCAGGTATTCGAGCAGCAATGCAGGCAACAGCGATACGAGGATGGCCCAGAGCACCTCGCCCACGAGCGCCCGGCCGCTTTCGGTCGCGGTGCGCTGACGCCACCACTGGATGACCGATCCATAGTCGAGGAGTGCCGTCACCGAGCGGCGCAAGCCAGTGCTGATCTCGACCATCCAGGAGCTGGCCTGGTGCGTGATCTGCGACGCAAGTCCGTTGCTCGTCAGCGACTTCGCCAGGACGCCCGCCGCGCCCGATGCACCGGACGCTGCGGACGCGTCGCTCGCAGCGGTTGCGCCGGAGGCCGCCGCGGCATCACTCGCCGATATCGGCACGGCAAGCGCCCCCGCCGCCGCGACGGCGCGCAGCGTATCTTCGATCTGGCTGCGTCGTGCGGGATCGTTGAGCACCGCCAGCGCGGTGCGCGCCTGTTCGGGTGTCAATGCCACGGGCGCCTGCTTTGCAGCGCTGCTTGCGCTGGTTGCGGCGATTGCCGGAAAAGACAAAGCACCGTTCAGGGCAAACGCGAAAAGAAGGGAAATGGAAAGGACAATTTTGCGCATAGGCGAGATGAGGAACTCTGTTATGGATTCCGCAACGGATGCGCTCGGCCTCGAGCACGATTGAACCTGCGGTCATCGCAGTACAAGCTGGAATACTTCGTGCATGAAAGGTCTGATCAAAACTACCGGACCTTCGCATGCGAGTCCAGAACCAGCCAACTGCCAGGCTTCTGACGGCCGCCGCGCTTGCCGCGGCCGGACTGCTGCTAGCACTTCTCACGCCCGGGCGTGCAGTTGCCGCCCACACCCCGGGTAGCGCGAGGGACCTGAAAACCGCGCCGCCGGCGGGGGCGTCGGTAAGCGACCCCGGTAGCATGATGACACTCGATGAAGGCACCACGCAGCTTCCGGCAACCGGCAACACGCAATTGCCCGATACGCCGGACACGCCGCGGCCGCACCACGATCGCCCTCCGGCGCATTTGCCGTGATCGTTTTGCAGGCCCGTCGCGTCAGGCCTGCGCTTCTGTGCGGTCCTCGGTTTTCGTTCCCGGCGCGCGTGCAATGTCCGGTTCGAAAAACACCCAGCGCGCTTCAGGAAACGCGCGCTGCAGGTCCTCTTCGATCACGTTGATGGCATCGACCATGGCGCGGCCGCTTTCGTATTCCACCATCTCGGCCTGCACCGCGACCACGATCTGCTTGCCCCACTGCAGCGTGATCAAGTTGAGCACGCGGACGATTTCCGGACGCGCGCGCAGATGTGCATCGATCGCCCTGCGCACTTCCGGACTTGCTGATTCACCCACGATCATCGACTTGACTTCGCGTGCGACCAGAGACGCGATCACCATCAGCAACACACCCACGCCGATGGAACCCGCTGCGTCATAAACGGAGTTGCCGGTGATCATGGTCATCAGCACCGCGCAGAACGCGATCGCCAGACCGGCCAGCGCCGCGACATCTTCGCCCGTCACGACGATCAGCTCGGACTCGCGCGTTTCGCGGAACCATCGCCAGAGCGATTTGTTGCCGGAGGTCTTGCGGATCTCCTTCAACGCGCCGGCAAGTGAAAACGCTTCGAGCACGACGGAGATGCCGAGCACGACCAGCGCAACAATGGGATTCGTGACCGGCTCATGCGCCGAGATCCGATGCACGCCTTCATAGACAGAGAACGCGCCGCCGACAAAAAACAGCAGCAACGCAACGAGCATCGAATAAAAGTAGATCTCGCGGCCCGAGCCGAGCGGATGAAGCACGTCGGCGGGCGCCTGCGAGCGTTTGAGACCGAACAGCAGAAGAAGCTGGTTGCCGCAATCGGCGGTCGAGTGAATCGCTTCGGCGAACATGGAGCCGGAGCCCGTGAATGCCGCGGCGCCGAACTTGCACACGGCAATGCCGAAGTTGGCGGCGAGCGCGTAAAAAATGGCCTTCGGCGATTCTTCTTTCATCGGGCTCCCGGCGAGTGTTCAGGTTTTTTGAACGTGATGAACTTGGGTGGAAGTCGCGGATTCAGACCACTTCGACGCGGCTTTCGCCGTCGATCATTTCTCCGATCACAGCCGCCTCGTCGAAGCCGTCCGCGCGGAAGATGGCGAGGACTTCATCGACCGCTTCAGGCGCACACGATACCAGCAGGCCGCCCGAAGTCTGCGGATCGGTGAGCAGGGTTTGTGCCATATCGTGCAACGACGACGCCAGCCGGATGTCCTTGCCATACGCCGCCCAGTTGCGCCCCGATGCGCCCGTGAACACCCCCGCCTTCGCGAAAGCCTCGACGCCCGGCAGCCACGGCAGATCGCCGTAGCGGATCCGCGCGGTCAGCCTCGCGCCCCGGCTGAGTTCGAGCGTATGGCCGAGCAGGCCGAAGCCGGTGATATCGGTCAGCGCATGGACTGCGTCCAGCGCCGCGAGATCCGCGCCCGGCCGGTTGAGCTTGGTCGTGGCGGCGATCATGGCGGCGTACCCCGCGGCATCGAGTTGATCCTTTTTCAGCGCCGCCGATAAAACCCCCACGCCCAGCGGTTTGCCGAGGATCAGCACGTCGCCGGCGCGCGCGGCCGCGTTGCGCTTCACCCGCTTCGGATGCACCAGTCCGATTGCAGCAAGACCATATATAGGTTCGACCGAATCGATGGAATGGCCGCCGGCAACAGGAATGCCCGCCTCAGCGCAAATGGATTCGCCGCCCTTGAGGACGGCTGCGATCACGTCGTGCGGCAAAACGTTGATCGGCATGCCGACGAGCGCCAATGCCAGGATCGGCTTGCCGCCCATCGCGTAGACGTCGGAAAGCGCGTTGGTTGCGGCGATGCGGCCGAAATCGTAGGGGTCGTCGACGATCGGCATGAAGAAGTCGGTCGTCGCGACGATCGCCTGCTCGTCGTTCAACCGGTAAACCGCCGCGTCATCCGCCGTGTCGTTGCCGACCAGCAGATCGGGAAACAAGGCCATGGGCGTGCTGCGCTTGAGCAGGTCGGCAAGCAGCCCCGGCGCGATCTTGCAGCCGCAGCCGCCGCCATGGGAAAGGCTTGTCAGGCGCGGCGACGGGTTGGCGTTCAACTTGATCTCAGTCATTCAGAAGGTCCGGCGAAGTAACGGGCGAACGACATTATGGTGTCTGTTCGGGATCGGCGGGAAAAGCCGGGTTTCCGGAAGAAGCCGTAACTCCGCGTTTACCTTCACTTATAAAAAACATTTTCATATGTGAAAATCAGCGTTGGAATCGAACGGAAAGCTGCGTTCGATGGAACCTGACAACGTGAAAGGAGCAGCAATGGTCAAGCGGGTCGAAGGCAAGAATGTGGTGGTCACGGCGGCTGGAAACGGCATTGGGCGGGCCTCGGCGCTGATGCTGGCGGCAGAGGGCGCAACTGTCTGGGCTACCGACATCAACGAGGAAGCGCTCGCAGAACTCGCGCGTGACGCCGGCACGGGCTCGACCTTGCGCACCGCGCGCCTGAATGTGCTCGATGCCGCCGATATTGCCGCGTTCGCCGCGAAAACCGGCCCTATCGACGTGCTGTTCAACTGCGCCGGCTTCGTGGCCGACGGCAACATCCTGAAGTGCGACGACAAGGACTGGGATTTCAGCTTCGACCTGAACGTCAAGGCCATGTACCGGACCATTCGCGCTTACCTGCCGGGCATGCTGGAAAGCGGCAAAGGCGCGTCGATCATCAACATGGCATCGGCGGCGTCGAGCGTGAAAGGCGTGCCGAACCGCTTCGCATATGGGGCATCGAAGGCGGCTGTGATCGGCTTGACGAAGTCCGTTGCCGCCGATTTCGTCGGCCAGGCGATCCGGTGCAACGCGATCTGCCCGGGAACCATCGAGTCGCCGTCGCTGCGCGGGCGTATTGCAACGCAGGCTGCGGCGTCCAACGTGGACGAAGAGAAGGTCCGTGCGGCGTTTGTTGCGCGCCAGCCCATTGGACGCGTTGGTCGTGCGGAGGAAGTGGCGGCGCTCGTCACCTATCTCGCCTCCGACGAATCCGGATTCACCACCGGCACGATCCATATGATCGACGGCGGCTGGTCGAACTGATCCGCGCTCCTGCCGATAACAACTACACACCTCAGGAGACCGCCCCATGTCGGGATCGATTCCACTCGCCGGGAGCGCGGCAGAAGCCAGCGCGCTCGAAGAAAACGCGTATCGCAAGGCTGTCTGGCGGATCGTGCCCTTGCTGATCGTCTGCTTCATCTTTGCGTACTTCGACCGCGTCAACATCAGCTTCGCCAAACTCCAGATGCAGGGCGATCTCGGCCTCTCGAACGCTGCGTATGGTTTCGGCGCGAGCATCTTCTTCGTGGGTTATTTCATCTTCGAGATCCCGAGCAACCTGATCCTGAGCCGCGTCGGCGCGCGGGTCTGGATTGCGCGGATCATGATCTCGTGGGGCATTGCGTCGGCGGCGATGATGTTCGTGACATCGGAGACATGGTTCTACGTGCTGCGCTTCGTGATTGGCGCGACCGAAGCCGGGTTTCTGCCCGGCATCATCCTGTACTTCACGTACTGGTTTCCGGCGAAGCGGCGCGCACGAATCAATGCGCTTTTCATGACGTCGATATCCATTTCCGGCGTGATCGGCGGCCCGTTGTCGGGCTTCATCATGACGCGCTTCGCGGGCGTCGGCGGACTTGCCGGATGGCAATGGCTGTTCGTGCTCGAAGGCTTGCCGACGGCGCTGCTCGGCTTGCTCGTGCTCGCGATCCTCGATGACCGTATCAGCAACGCAAAGTGGCTCAGCGCCGAAGAAAAAGCCGTCATGCAGGCCAATATCGATCGTGAGGACAAGGGCACGTCGCATAGATTCATCGATGCGATGCGCCAGCCCGGCACCCTCCTGCTCTCGCTGATCTATCTCTTCATGCTGATGGGTTTGTACGGCCTCACCTTCTGGATGCCGCAACTCATCAAGAACACCGGCATCACGAGCCCCATGACCATCGGCTTGCTCACAGCGATTCCGTATGCGGCGGCCGGCATCGGCATGGTCGCGCTCGGAAAGAGTTCGGACCGGCACGGCGAGCGCCGCTGGCATCTCGGGCTGGCGGTGGCGGTGGGCGGTATCGGCTATGCGCTGAGCGCGTACTTCGCGCACGACACCACGCTCGCCATGATCTCGCTCGTGATTGCGTCGGTTGGCGCGATCGGCTGCCTGCCCGTCTTCTGGACCCTCCCGCCCGCGTTTCTCAGCGGTACGGCAGCGGCGGGCGGCATTGCGCTGATCAACTCCATCGGCAATCTTGGCGGGATCATCAGTCCGTATCTGGTCGGCAAGGTAGTCGATCTCACCGGCGCCACGTCGGGCGGCCTGTATGCCATCGCCACCGTCCTGATCCTCGCTGCATTGCTGATCCTGTTCGGCTTGCCGGCGCGGATCGCGGACCGGGATCAAGCGCTTTGAAATTTTTTTTGACCTGCCATGAACACAGTACTGAAGCCACCGAAGAACGCATCCGCCGATAATGCCGAGAGCCCCCGTTACGCGGCCCCCGCGCTCGAGAAGGGACTCGATATTCTCGACGTCCTGGTCGATACCGCCGAAGGCTACACGCTCAACGAACTGTCGGTGAAGCTCGGGCGCACGGTCAGCGAAATCTTTCGCATGGTCGTGACGCTCGAGCGGCGCGGTTACGTGCAAGGCGACCACAACGACCGGTACACGCTGACGCTCAAGCTGTTCGAAATGGCGCACAGGCAGCAGCCGATCCGTTCGCTCACCGCCATGGCCCTGCCGCTGTTGCGCGATCTTGCGAACGTGACGCGGCAGTCGTGCCATTTATCGATTTACCACAGCGGGCGCGTGGCGGTGATCGCTCAAGTCGACAGCCCCGAGCGATGGTCATTCGGCTTGAAAGTGGGCGCCGTCATGGGCCTGACCGATACTTCATCGGGTCACGTGCTGATGGCGTTTCGCGATCCCGCCGAGCGCGAACGGATGCTCGCCGCGCATACGCGCGTGGAAGGCGAAAACGATGTAGAGCCATCGGCCTTGCTCGCTTTACTCGATGAAATACGCGCCACCGGACACGAGATCGTGCCGAGCCGGCAAATGCGTGGCGTAACCAACGTTGCGTTCCCCGTGATAGGCAGTAACGGCGATGCAATCGCCGCGGTGAACGTGCCTTATCTTGAACGCATCGATCAAAAGCTCAACCCCGTATTCGACGATGTCTGCCGGATGGTGGGAGACATGGCGTCACAATTGTCGGCGCTGATGGGCTTTAGCGGCTACAACCTCGAAGGCGAATGAGCGCATCCAGTTTTAAGCGGACACGGGATAATAAATAAAATAAATCGCTGCCGGCTTGCTTTGATTTAATCGCGTTGACGAAAAAAATCACCGTCCGTATAAAAGTTGCACCAAGCAACCTCCGGTGACGACATCATGAAAACGACGAAAATATCCATATGCCTGCCGACGTGCAACCGGCCCGAGTTGCTGGTCGAATCACTCATGTCGTGCCTTGCGCAGACGCACGAGAACATAGAGATATTGATTGGCGATGATTCGTCGGATCACCGCACGCAGGCGTTGATCGATTCGACTTACCTGCATGAACCGCGCGTAGTCTATGTCCGCAACGAACCCGCGCTCGGACAGGCGGATAACATTGCCAGCCTCTTCGATCGCGCCACCGGCGACAAGATCCTGCTGATCCACGACGACGATGCCCTCAAGACCGATTGCATAGAGCGCCTGCTCTCGGCGTGGGATCTCCATCCCGATCTCGATATTGCGTTCGGCGATCAATATCAGATGAACGACCACGGCGTAGTGGATATTGAAGCCAGCAAGAAGCTCAACACGGACTACCATCGCACGGACGCAGTAGTCGGATTGCAAACCGATCCCGGCAGAACCGGTCTGGTTCAGATGATGCCAAACAATGGCTGGCTCGCGAACGCGGACCTGGTCAAGAAGATCAGCTACAGAAAGCAATACGGCATTGGTTGCGAATACGTCTTCGGCGCACAGATTTGCATTGCGGCCGCGCAGGTGTTCTACCTCAAGGAATACGTGTCGTATTACCGCAAGACGGATGTATCGATGTCGAAGACGACCGCGCGCTCAACGACAGCGGCCGCCGTCCTCGCTTATGACTTCCTCAAGTCGCTCAAGCTTGACAAGAAACTTGAGCCGGCGCGCGAACTCGCGCTCAAGCGGATCGTGCCGATTGTGGTTTCGGTATATGCGCGAAATCATCAACCGGCACTGGCGCTTGGTATCGCGCTTTCGCATTTGTATGCGTACGACTATGGACTCAACAAACGCCTTTATTTCCATCTGATGCTGGTCCTCAAGGGACTTACCGCAACGGGAACTTTGAAGAGCAGTACGCAGAACGGCTAGGCAACGCTCAAAACGTTTCTTCCTCAGGATCGGGGCCGCGGGTCGAAGCTTGTGGCTTCGATATCTTCACTACGCGTGCGGTCCGCGCGGATTCGTAGATCGCCTCCATGATCCGCTGGTCCTGCAAACCCTCTTCACCGGGCGTATGCGGGATCTTGTCATTGATCACGCAAAGCGACATGTGATCGATCTCGCGGGCAAACTGGTTATTCGGATCGATGGTGATTTCCGTGTTCGCCGACTTGCCGTCGACAAGCATGCCGTAACGCATGCGCAAACCGTTGTAGCCGAAAGCCGGGTCCATTTCTGCCCAGCCGTCGGTCCCTTGCAAGCGGAAAAACCGTGACTCGTGGCATCCGTAACTCGCCATGCATGTCGCTGTGAAACCGCTCGGAAACCGCATGATGAAGTGCACCGATTCCTCGACTTCCTTGAAGCGTGGATCGGCTGCGGGTTGCGTGAGCGAGGCCGAGACTTCGTAGGGTTCTTCGCCGCTGAAAAACCGTGCAGCGTTGAGCGCATAAAGCCCGATATCCGGCAGTGCACCGCCACCGGCAAGCGCCTTGTTCAACCGCCACTGCGAAGGACCGCTCTGGTTCTGCGAGTTGCCGGCAATGAATTCGCGCAATGGACCCAGCTTGTTCTCCTTCGCCATTTTCGCGATCATGCGATCCATTGGCTCGTACTGGCTTCTGTAGGCGACCATCAGTTTGCGATTGTTCTTGCTGCATGCATCGATCATCGCCTGGCAATCGGCCACGCTCGTTGCCATCGGTTTTTCGCACAGCACATGCTTGCCGATCTTCGCTGCCCTCAGCGTGAACTCCTTGTGCATCCCATTGGGCAGCACGATATAGACGACCTGCACGCGCGAGTTGTCGGCGAGACGTTCGAAACTTTGGTAGTCGTAGATATCCGCTTCGCGCACGCCGTACTGATGCGCGATCTTCAACGCCTTGTTGCGATCGCCCGAAACCAGCGCCGCCACACGCGAGTACTTGCAGTTCGACAACGCCGGCAAGATCTGATCGAGCGCCAGGTGGCCCAGCCCGACGATTGCATATCCGATGCGATCATCGGGCGGCAGGTTTGCATCCGGCGTTTCTTCCTTCTGCTCGGTCCTGGGGTCCGCGATCAGGGGCAGCTTGACCGAATTGGCTGCGGCGGCAGGTGGTCCCGCAGCCCATGCCGTGCCCGCCGCGCCGGTTGCAAGCGCTGCCGCAAGGCCCGCGCTGCTGCGCTGGAGAAATGTGCGGCGACCGGATTGAGAAGCCGGTTTATCCTCGGGGATGAGGTCTTGTGAGTCAGGGCGGTCCGTTTGGTCCATGTGTGCTCCTTGCAAGCCTGGCAATCGATCGGGTCGGAGGCAACAAAGCATTTGCCATTCCTCGCCCGTTCATGCCCTGCGTACAAGTGCCTTCGTCACGCCTTAGCTGCGTAGCTGCGTTCAAGACCTGCGAGCGTGTCGCGCTTGAGCTTCTTCGCAAGCGACCACTTGTGTACTTCTGTCGGGCCGTCGTAAATGCGGAACGCACGGATCTCGCGAAACACCTGTTCGACAATCGTATCGCGCGATACACCTGTGCCGCCCATCACCTGCACGCAGCGATCTGCGACCCGGAACAACGCGTCGGCCACCGCGACCTTCGTCATGGAACTCTCCGATGTCCCGAGCGACCCGCTGTCGAGCACCGCAGCGCACCAGTCGATCATCAGTTCGGCCTGCTGCAGGTCAATCGCGTTCTCGGCCAGCATGAATCCAACGCCCTCATGATCGATCAGCAACTTGCCGAATGCGCGGCGCGTACAAGCATATTGCGTTGCGATTTCATGCGCGCGCGTGGTCGCGCCATGCCAGCGCATGCAATGCGATAGCCGCGCCGGCGACAGGCGGACCTGCGCGTACTTGAACCCTTCATGGACTTCGCCCAGCACCTGGCCGTCCGGAACCCGCAAGCCCTCGATGCGCACGACGGCATGACCGCCCGGCATCGAACTGTCGATAGTGTCAAGGATTCGTTCAAGACGTATGGCCGGATTCGGAAGGTCGACCAGAAACATGGTGGCCTTGACCTTGTCGGTATCGTCGTCCGCGTTGCTGCGCGCCATCACAATGCCAACCGATGCGCCTTCAGCGCCTGTGATGAACGCCTTCGTTCCATCGATCACCCAGTGATCTCCATCGCGTCGGGCCGACGTCTTGAGCATCGATGGATCGGAACCTGCGCCGCCGTCCACCGCCGGCTCGGTCATGAAAAATGCCGAGCGCGCGTCGCCCGAGACCAGCGGCGCGAGAAAACGCGTCTTCTGTGCATCGGTTCCAATCTTGCCGATGAGCAGCATGTTGCCTTCATCAGGCGCGGCCGTGTTGACTGCGACCGGGCCGAGCGGCGACAAACCGGATCGCTTCAAAACCGTTGCCGTCTCGAGTTGCGTGAGATGGCCGCCATCGGCGAGGATATGCGGCGTCAGCACCCCGGCAGCGCGTGCCTTGCCGCGCAATTCGCGCACGAGGTCCTCACTCGGTCCGTGGCTGCCGCAGCGCGGATCCCGTTCGTATGGGACTACGACCGTTCGCACGAACGCTTCGACACGCGATGCGATCTCTTTGGCGCGTTCCGTTTGCACAACCTCCATGCTGCTCATAGGTGTTTCCTTTGTTCAGGGGCTTGATGATTGGACCGTATAGCGTGTACTCCGACAATGATGCCTCAATGCACACTGCGCGAGCCATAGCTACAAGCACGATGCCGGACGACCTGTGCGGTACGGTTGCTTACCTCAAATGCCGTTGAACGTTCGCCATGCCACGTGGAAACTCGCCATTTTCAAGCGGGCTCCCGCCAAACGAACGCACTGAACCAATCCGGTAATTCATTCCTTTAATGTCGGTGATAGGCTGCGTACACGGTAAATTCCGGACCACGGGAGAGAACAGTGCACGCGCCGATTTCCAGCTCAGGCGGTTCGCTCCCCGCGTTGACGAGCATCCGCTTTCTCGCGGCGATCACTGTCGTGGTCTCACATTATTCCGAGCTCGGATTACTCAATCTGCCAAGGGAGATATTCGAATTCTTCGATGGCGGCCGTCCAGCGGTATCGTTATTTTTCGTGCTGTCGGGGTTTATCCTCACATTCACTTATCGCGATCAACTGGCTATCAAAGGCAATGCCGCGTTTTATCAGGCGCGGTTTGCACGCATCTATCCAGTGGTGTTGCTGGGTCTTGTTTTATGCGTGCCCACCACGCTCTATTTGCTTCATGGCGATAACCCGTCCTTGCTGCTCCAGTGGTACGCGGTAAAAAGCTCTGTGCACTTGGCGATAGGCGCAAGCCTGCTTTGCCAGTTGCTGCTGCTGAACGCGTGGTTTCCATTCGCCGCGATCAACCAGCCGTGGAACGGGCCATCGGACAGCGTGTCATGCGAAGCCTTCTTCTACCTCCTGTTTCCGCTCATGCTTCGCAAGATGTTGTCCGTGCCCATTGCTCGGCTGACGCTCGCATGTGTCGGGTTCTTTCTGCTGCAAGGATTGTGGATCCTGTTTTTGCAGACCTGCCTGCCCGCGTCGCGCAGCGGTTTTTTTATCGTTGGCCTGCCGCTCACGCGTCTGTTCGAGTTCGTTGCCGGAATCTATGCCGCAATCCTGTTTCTTCAGCTGCGTGAAGCGCGTGCGGACAGGCATGCGCTGGCCCTCAAATTGATCAGCGGATCATTGATCGCGCTGGTCGTGCTCGCTCTCTGGCATCCGATTTCCCCGGCGTTCTATCTGGCTTCGCCGTTGTTCGCCGCATTGATACTCGGGCTCGCGCTGATGGATCGTCCGGTGATCAACTTCCTCAACCAGCGCATCCTGATCAAGCTCGGCGAAGCAAGTTATTCACTGTATCTGATCCATGTGCCGATTGCGTATCTTGCCTACATAGCCGGGTTCAGACAGTCGAACGGATGGCTCGCGGTCGTGTTCGCTGTCGCGGCGAGCGTCGTGGTCTTCAGGTTCTACGAAGAACCCATGAGAAAACGCATTCGCGCAGGCTTCTCGCATGCGGCGACATCCGGCGACACCATCAACACCAACGACAATCAGGCAACCGCGACTGTGCAACGCCGGTCCTGACCCAAGGAACTTCCCTCTTCCCTCTCCGTCCGACGATTTCGAGCGCGTCCGTGCATGGCACATACGTTTATGTGCGGCGTATAGTCTGCTCATCGTGCAAACCAGCGCGTCCGCCTTGAGCAGCTCACGCGTTCGATTCAATCGTCCCTGGAGAATTGCAATGTCGTCCGTGTTATTCAGAAACGGCTCGCTGCTGGACCCGACACAACCTGAGCTTCTCACCGGCCATGAAGTACTCGTGGAAGACGGGCTGATCAAGGAAGTTTCCGACCAGCCGATCAAATCGAACAGCGCCCGCGTGATCGACCTGAAGGGCAAGACGCTGATGCCCGGATTGATCGACTTGCATGTTCACGTCATTGCCGTCGAATTCAACCTGCCGCGCGTCGCGACCCTGCCCAACGTGCTCGTTACGCTGCGCGCCGTTCCGCTGATGCGCGCCATGTTGCGGCGCGGCTTCACTACCATCCGTGATGCGGGCGGCGCGGGATATCCCTTCAAACAAGCGGTCGAAGCGGGGCTGGCCGAAGGTCCACGCATGTTCGTCTCCGGCCGCGCGCTGAGCCAGACAGGCGGTCACGGCGACATGCGCGCGCGCACCGACTACATGCCGCCCGATGCACCATGCGGTTGCTGCGTGCGTGTCGGCGCGCTCGGGCGCGTGGCGGACGGCGTGGATGAAGTGCGCCGCGCCGTGCGCGAAGAACTGCAGATGGGCGCGGACCAGATCAAGATCATGGCATCGGGCGGGGTGGCATCGCCGACAGATCCCGTTGGCGCATGGGGCTATTCGGAAGACGAAATTCGCGCGATCGTCGCCGAAGCGCGTGGCCGGCAAACCTATGTGCTGGCACACGCCTACACGCCCGAGGCCATCTCTCGGGCAGTACGGTGTGGGGTGCGGACTATCGAGCACGGCAATCTTATCGACGAGGACACCGCCCGGCTGATCGTCGAACACAACGCATTCGTGGTGCCGACGCTCGTGACCTACGAAGCGCTGGCAAGCGTTGGCGACAAATACGGCTTGCCCCCGGCCAGCCTTGCGAAAGTCGCCGACGTGCATCAGGCCGGCCTGCGCTCGCTTGAAATCATGAAACGTGCGGGCGTGAAGATGGGCTTCGGCACCGATCTGCTCGGCGAAGCGCAGCACATGCAGAGCGACGAATTCCGGCTGCGAGCCGACGTCCTCTCACCAGCGGAGGCCATAGCAAGTGCCACGCTGGTCGGCGCGGATGTGCTCGGCATGACCAATAAACTCGGCCGCATCATGCCGGGCGCATTCGCCGACGTACTCGTGGTCGACGGCAATCCGCTGAAGTCCGTCGACTGCCTGCTGGGTCAGGGCGAGCACATCCCCTTCGTGATGAAAGGCGGCCATATTCATTTCGACGAACTCGAACGCGCCTGATCCAGCAACTTGAGCAGCACCGCGAAGACAAGATCTCAACCGCAACTTCTGCCAGCGAGGCACGCAAGCATGTCGACGATTTCCGCCCGTATCGAGCGTATGCCGTTTTCCTCGTTTCATCGCAGGCTGCTTTTGATGGGCGGCCTGGGCTACACGTTCGACGCCATGGACGCCGCGGTGCTCGCCTTCCTGCTGCCGGTCTTGCGCAAGGAATGGATGCTGACCAGCGTGCAAACCGGCGTGCTCGGTAGCGGCACGTTTATCGGCTACTTCCTTGGCGCGATGCTCGCGGGCATTCTTGGGGACCTGATTGGCCGCAAGCGCGTGATGATGTATGCGCTCGTGATCTACTGCATCGCGTCGCTTGCGAGCGCGGTCGCGCACGACTGGCCGTTTTTCCTCGCCACGCGGATCGTCGCCGGGCTCGGCACGGGCGCGGAAAGCGCGATCGTGGCGCCGTTCTTGTCCGAGTTCGTCGCGCGGCGGTATCGCGGTGCGTTCACGGGCAGCCTTGCGGGCTTTTTCTCCTTTGGCTTCGTGGCGGCTGCATTGCTTGGTTATCTGGTGATTCCGCTTTCGCCCAATGCATGGCGCTGGGTGATGGTGATCACGGCGCTCCCGATCGTGATGTTGCTTTGGTGGCGGCGTGCGTTGCCGGAGTCGCCACGCTGGCTCGTCGCTCGCGGTCGGCACGACGAAGCCGAAGCAATCGTGGCGCAAGCCGAAGCCGAGCTGAGAGCTGCGGGCGTCAAGCTCGAATCGCTGCCCGAGACCGATGCCGCCGCAGCCTCCGTCGTGCCGATAGCCGCTGAACGCGCGTCCGCTCAACGCGCGTCCGCGCTTGCGAACGTGAAGGCCTTGTGGTCGCGCAATCTCGCACGCATCACGGCGATGACGTGGATCATGTGGCTATCGATAACCTTCAGCTATTACGCATTCTTCACGTGGATTCCCAGTCTGCTCGTGCAGAACGGCATGACGATCACGCGCAGTTTTTCATATTCGCTCGTGATCTACATCGCTCAGATTCCAGGCTATTTCTCGGGCGCGTGGCTCAACGAAAAAATCGGACGGCAGGCGACGATTGCATCGTATATGGTCCTCGGCGGCGTCTCCGCGCTTGGTCTTGCGCTCACGCGCAGCGATGCCGGCATCATGGCGTCCGGGGTGTTGCTGTCGTTCTTCATGAACGGCACGTATGCCGGCGTTTATGCGTACACGCCCGAGGTGTTCCCCACCGACGTGCGCGCGACCGGTGTAGGCATGGCTTCGTCCATTGGACGGCTGGGGGCGATCGCGGCGCCCATCCTGGTGGGGTATGTCTATCCAATACTGGGTTTCGGTGGTGTGTTCGGCGCGACGACTTTCGTGCTGGTCGTCGGCGCGCTGGCGGTCGTGGTGATGGGTGTGCCCACGCGCGGCCGCTCGCTCGAGGACATAGCAGCTACGCAACTGCGCGGCTAAGCCCCCGCTTTTGATGGATGAATCGCGGTGCCATCCATTAGACTAGCGGATCATTCCATTAGCCAATTCATATGAAACTCACCGACTACAAGGCTCTCACTTTCGACTGCTACGGCACGCTTATCGATTGGGAAAGCGGCATCATGAATGGCCTGAGGCCGCTGATCGAGCGCGTGGGCCAACCGCTTACGCGCGACGCCGTGCTCGAAGCGCACGCACGTCATGAGTCGTCGCAGCAACTCTACACGCCGGCCACGCGCTATCGCGATCTGCTTCCAATTGTGTATAAGCGGATCGCCGAAGAATGGAATGTGCCCGTCACGCGCGAAGAATGCGTGACGTATGGGCAGTCCGTTCAGCATTGGCCTGCGTTCGAGGATTCGGCGGAGGCACTGCAATACCTCAAGCAGCATTTCAAGCTGGTAATCCTTTCCAATATCGACAACGAGAGTTTTGCCTATAGCAATGCAAAGCTCAAGGTTTCGTTCGACGCTGTGATTACCGCCGAGGACGTGGGATCGTATAAGCCGTCACCCCGCAATTTTGAGTACATGCTGGACAAGCTCGGCGGAATGGGCATTCCCAAGAGCGCAATTCTGCACACCGCGGAGAGCCTGTTTCATGACCACAAGCCGGCTAATGCGTTTGGACTGGCATCGTGCTGGATCTACCGACGTCATGCGCAACAGGGTTTTGGCGCGACCATGAATCCGGGCGAGCAACCTCGCGTCGACTTCAAGTTCACGAGCATGGCAGAGCTTGCGCAAGCGCATCGGGAAGCGTTGGCTAAAGGCTGATTTTTTCAGACGGGTCGCTGTCGGACCGCTTTAATAAACATCCCGCACATAGCGCTTTTCCTTCACCATGCGGCCCACGTAGTCCCGCGCCCTGTCGTCGCTCATGCCGCCCTGCTGAATCATTACGGATCTCAAGGCAGCATCCACATCCTTCGCCATGCGGCTGGCGTCGCCGCAAACATAGAAATGCGCGCCTTCCTCGAGCCACTTCCACAGATCGGCGCCCTGCTCCCGCATCCGGTCTTGCACGTAAATCTTCTCCGCCTGGTCGCGAGAAAACGCAAGATCAAGGCGGTTCAGCAGGCCCTTGCGACGCATTTCATCGAGTTCATCGCCGTAGTAATAGTCGGTTGCGGCATGCTGCTCGCCGAAGAACAGCCAGTTGCGGCCGGTATCGCCTCGGGCCTCGCGCTCATGCAGGAAGCCACGAAACGGCGCCACCCCCGTGCCGGGACCGACCATGATCATGGGTACATCGCCATTGCGCGGAAGCCGGAAATGCGCCGACTTTTGCACGAACACCGGGACATTGGCGTCTTCTGCGCGATCAGCCAGGAAAGTCGATGACACACCTTTTCGATGACGCCGCCCATTGTTGTAGCGTACCGCCGACACGGTGAGGTGGATCTCGTCGGCATGCGCCTTGGGACTCGACGCGATCGAATACAGGCGCGGTTGCATGCGCTTCAACATTCCAGTCAGTTCATTCGCGGAAAGCTTCACCGGAAACTCGTGCAGGACGTCCGCCAACTGCTGGCCCCAGAGCCATTTCTTCAGATCAGCTTTGCGATCTTCCCGGAGCATGTCCTTCAACGTGCCGTTGTCCGTCCGTGCCGCAATGAACGCAAGCGCGTCAGCGCTTGGCCGCGCGATTTCGTAATGCTTGCCAAGTGCATCGGCCAGGCGCATCTCGCCCGCACCCGCTACTGTGACAGGCGCATCGGGCGAAAGATGGCTCAGGCCGATGAGTTCATCTACGAGTTCAGGGCAGTTACTCGGCCACACGCCCAAAGCATCGCCGACTTCGTATTCAAGGCCCGACTCCTTCGATGCTAGCGAGAAATACCGTGTGTCCTTCGTCGCGCCCTGCTTGTTCAGCCGCAAGTTCTTTACAAGCCGCGACGTAGCCGGATGCGCCTTCGAAGCAACAGTCCCAGGCAAAACGGAAGGGATCATTCCATCGGCGGCAACTGCATGCAGCGCTTCGTCTTCCGCCTTGATGCGCGCGGCAATCCGTTCGAGCCAGGCGTCGGCATCGGGTTGATATTCGACATCGCAGTCCACGCGGTCGGCGAGGCGTCTAGCGCCGCGCTCCAGCATCAGTGCATCCAGTTTTCGTCCGTGGCCGCAGAACGCGTCGTAGTTGCGATCGCCGAAAGCGAGCACCGCGTAATGCACGGTGTCCAGACGCGGTGCGTTATCGGCTTGAAGTTCGGCCCAGAAGCTTTGGCCGTTATCGGGTGCATCGCCATCGCCGAACGTGCTGGTCATCAGCAGCACGAATTGCGCTTTTTCCAGGCCCGATACCGCAAAATCATCCATGCACGATGTACGAATCTCGAAGCCCGACTCCATGAGCTGAGTCGCATAGCGCTCGGTCAACGATTCGATGTTGCCTGTCTGCGATGCCCACAACAAAGTGACCTTCGGCCGTGCCCGCACGATGCGAACCGCCGGCTCATGCGCCGCTTCATGCGCCGGTTCATGCGCCTGTTGTGGGACAGCCACGGCCCCTTCCGCGCGGCTGAACAAACCGGCAAGCACGCCATCGAACCACAGGCGGGTCTGCGGCGCAAACGGCGCGCTGGGGGGCAACACGGGAACACCTTGAGCCGCGCGGCTCTCGTTCGACCTCAGCCCGCTCATGAACCCGGCGACGTACGACCGCTCCACCTCGCTGAGTCGAGGCGCCGGCGTTTCCGGAATGCCGAGCAACGCGGAGAGGGCATCTATGCGGGACATGTCCGGTTCCTGAGTGATGTCGGTGTGATCGTCGTGCGTATCGGGTATGACGTCGCTCGTTCCAGGCGCAACGCGACTCAGCGCAACGGCGCAGAACTTGAATTCGGGCTGCTGCGAAATGGGATCGACCGCATCATTGGTCACGGCGTTGATGCAAAGCTCGTCACCATAGACATCGTTCCAGTGCATCAGCGCAAAACAGTTGCCGGCGCGAACGCGATCTGTCACGACGGCCGGCAACACAGCACGACCGCGACGCGACCTGATCTCGACGGCGTCTTTCGTTTCAATGCCCAACGCCGCCGCATCTTCAGGATGGATTTCCACAAAGGGTTTCGGGTTCAGCTTATTGAGCATTGCGACCTTGCCGGTCTTCGTCATGGTGTGCCACTGATGCTGCAAGCGACCCGTGTTCAACACGACAGGACGCTCCACGTCCGGCATCTCGGCTGGCTGCACGTGCGGGCGCGCGAAGAACACAGCCTTGCCGCTCGCGGTTGGAAACACGAGCCGAGGACGGCTGCCGTCGGGCGACACTTTCAATGTCTGATGTACACCATCGTTGATGTAACGCACCGGGTTGCGATCAGATGCCGCGTCTCTCTCAACGGGCCATTGCAGTGGCGACTCGCGCAGCCGTTCATGGCTCGCGCCGCGCAGGTCGTAGCCGGTCTTCGCGTTCGATGTCCGCACGATCTCCGCAAACACATCTTCTGCCGATGCATAGCTGAACGCATCGGCGAAGCCCATTTCGCACGCCACTTGCGCGACGATCTGCCAGTCGGGCATGGCCGTTCCCGGCGGATCGACAGCCTTTTGCGTGAGCGTCATATTGCGCTCGGAGTTGATCATCACGCCTTCGGCTTCGGCCCATAACGCTCCGGGCAGAAGGACATCGGCGTAGCGGTTGGTCTCGGTATCGAGGAAGGCGTCCTGCGTGATGACGAGCTCCGCGGCCTGCAATCCCGCGATCACGGTCTGGCGGTTCGCCACGCTTGCGACCGGGTTCGTGCAGATGATCCAGCACGCCTTGATGCTGCCGGCGGCCATGCGTGAAAACATATCCACGGTGCCGTTCCCCACCGATGTCCTGAGCGAGCCTTCCGGAATGCGCCACAGGTCTTCAATGAACTTGCGGTCTTCATCGACGAGCACCGAGCGCTGCCCTGGCAAGCCCGGACCCATGTAGCCCATCTCGCGGCCGCCCATCGCGTTGGGCTGACCGGTGAGTGAGAACGGGCCGCTGCCGGGACGACAGATCTTGCCCGTCGCGAGATGCAGATTGCAGATGGCATTCGTATTCCACGTGCCATGCGTGCTCTGGTTGAGGCCCATGGTCCAGCAGCTCATCCACTCCGGCGCTTCACCAATCCATTGCGCCGCGCGACGGATATCGGCTTCAGGAATGCCGGTGATCGCGGCGACCTTGGCGGGCGTATAGTCCGCGAGAAATGCGGGCATCGCGTCCCAACCCTCAGTCGCTTCATCGATGAAACCTGCATCCGTATGCCCGTTTTCGTACAACAGATGCAGCAAACCATTGATCAGCGCGAGGTCGGTGCCGGGCTTGATCTGCATGAAGAGACCCGCTTTGTCGGCGGTAGCGTTGCGGCGCGGATCAACCACGATCAGCTTCGCGCCCGCCTTCACGCGGTCCATCATGCGAAGAAACAGGATCGGGTGGCAGTCGGCCATGTTCGCGCCGATCACAAAAAACAGGTTGGCCTTGTCGATGTCCTGATACGACCCCGGCGGCCCGTCCGCTCCCAGCGAAAGCTTGTAGCCGCTGCCTGCGCTCGCCATGCACAGCCGCGAGTTGGACTCGATATTGTTCGTGCCCACGAACCCCTTTGCGAGCTTGTTGACAAGGTACTGCGCTTCTATCGACATCTGGCCGGAGACGTAAAAAGAAAGCGCATCGGGGCCGTGTTTGTCCAGGATGGCGCGCAGGCGGTGAGCGGTGTCGGTCAGCGCCTGTGTCATCGGAAGCGGTACTGGGTCCTGACCGCGTGCGTGACGAATAAACGCGCTTTCAAGGCGCCCCGATTTGCGCAAGGCAACGTGCGCGGACTGTCCTTTCGTGCAAAGACGCCCGAAGTTGGCAGGATGTTCCTTGTCACCCGACACCTTGACCACTTGCCCGTCCTCGACATGCAGGACCATTCCGCAGCCAACGCCGCAATAGGGGCAAACAGACTTGACGGTGCTGGTGTTCATTTCGGTTAGACCGCG
The DNA here is from genome assembly GCF_001577465.1 of Burkholderia sp. PAMC 28687. NCBI lineage: Bacteria > Pseudomonadati > Pseudomonadota > Betaproteobacteria > Burkholderiales > Burkholderiaceae > Burkholderia > Burkholderia sp. PAMC 28687. Next base: position 154,690 of record NZ_CP014507.1, on the reverse strand, counting down.
ACCCAGACTTGTCCGTCTTCGACGCGCGTTGCAAACGCGTTGACCGAGTTCGCGGGAATCTCGAGGCACTCGCCGGTGCGCAAGTCGAAGTGATGCTTGTAGATCGGCGATGCGACCACAATGCGATCGCCCAGATTGCCGATCAGTCCGCGCGAGAGCACCGAGGCCTGCGATCCCGGATCGAAGTTATCGATGGCGAACACACCGCCTTCGCCATCGGCGAGATGAAACACCGCGACTTGCGTGCCGTTGATCAGCGCGCATACGCCGGTGTTCGGCAGGATGTCATCGAGCGCGCACACGGGCACCCACGCTGCGGGAATTCGATCAATGTTCATGACGCCCTCCATCAAACGGTTTCGACAACGACAGGGATGCCGATCAACTTGCGTTCAGCGGGCGTAGCGGGACGAATCTGCCCGCGCTCCTCGACAAAACTCACGTTGTTATCGGACGCGTCGCTGTTCACGAAATGGCGGAACCGCTTGCGGGTTTCGGGATCGGTGACGGCTTTTTTCCACTCGCACTCGTAGGTATCGGCGACGTGCTGCATCTCGGCTTCGAGTTCGGCGGCGAGGCCGAGCTTGTCGTGCACGACAACATCGATCAGATAGTCGAGACCGCCTTCGAGGTTGTCGCGCCAGACACTCGTGCGCTGCAAGCGGTCAGCGGTGCGCACATAAAACATCAGGAAGCGGTCGATGTATTTCACGAGCGTCACCGCATCCAGATCCGCCGCAAGGAGTTCAGCGTGGCGCGGTTTCATGCCACCGTTGCCGCAGACGTACAGGTTCCAACCCTTCTCGGTCGCGATGATGCCGACGTCCTTGCCCTGCGCTTCCGCGCATTCGCGCGTGCAGCCGGAGACGCCGAACTTGATCTTGTGCGGCGCGCGCAAGCCCTTGTAGCGGTTCTCGATATCGATCGCGAGGCCCACGGAATCGCCCACGCCAAAGCGGCACCACGTCGAACCAACGCACGACTTCACGGTACGCACCGCCTTGCCGTACGCGTGGCCCGATTCGAACCCGGCGGCAATCAGTTCTTCCCAGATGAACGGCAGTTGCTCGACCCGCGCGCCGAACAGGTCGACCCTCGCGCCGCCTGTTACCTTCGTGTAAAGCCCGTACTTCTTCGCGACCTGTCCGACGGCGATCAAACCATCGGGTGTCACTTCGCCGCCAGCCATGCGCGGCACGACGGAGTACGTTCCGTCGCGCTGGATATTCGCGAGGTAGTAGTCGTTCGAGTCCTGCAGGCTCGCGTGTTCCTTCTTCAACACGAACTCGTTCCAGCACGATGCAAGAATGCTGCTCACTGTCGGCTTGCAGATATCGCAGCCCAGTCCATGACCGTGTTTGGCAAGCAATTCGCCAAAGGTCTTGATGCGCTCGACGCGCACAAGGTGATAAAGCTCCTGCCGCGAAAACGCAAAGTGCTCGCACACATGATTGTTGACCGCGAGCCCTTGCTTCTTCATCTCGGCCTTCATCACTTGCGTGACGAGCGGCACGCACCCGCCGCACGATGTTCCTGCCTTGGTCGCCGACTTCAAGGCGCCAATGCTCATCGCGCCGGCACACACAGCTTCGCAAATCGTCCCCTTCGATACGTCGTTGCACGAGCAGATCTGCGCCGAGACAGGAAGCGCATCGACGCCAAGACCCGGCTTCTGCTGGCCATCGGAAGAAGGGAGAATCAGGAACTCTGGCGACTCCGGCAACTCGATGCGGTTCAGCATCATCTGGAGCAAGGTGCCGTACTCGTTCGCGTCGCCGACCATCACGCCGCCGAGCAGGAACTTGCCGCAATCCGACACGACGATCTTCTTGTAGACCTGCTTGCGTTCGTCGCTGAACTGGTACGCACGGCTGCCCGGCGTCTTGCCGTGGGCGTCGCCAATACTTGCCACGTCCACGCCCATGAGCTTCAGTTTCGTGCTCATGTCGGCTCCCGCGAACGCATGCGCTTCGCCGAGCAACTGCTTCGCGACCACGCGCGCCATGTCGTAACCCGGCGCGACGAGACCGAACACTTGCCCTTGCCACAACGCGCATTCGCCGATCGCGTAGATGTGTTCGTCGCTCGTCACGCAGTTGTCGTCGATCACGATACCGCCGCGCGCACCCACTTCGAGGCCGCTGATACGAGCGATTTCGTCCCGCGGGCGAATGCCGGCCGAAAACACGATCATGTCGGTATCGAGATGCGTGTCATCGGAGAATTGCATGCGGTGCGTGCCCGCTTCGCCGTCGATGATCGCGACCGTATTCTTCTGCGTATGAACCGTCACGCCCAGCTCTTCGATCTTGCTGCGCAGCACGCGGGCGCCGCTGTCATCGACTTGTACGGCCATCAGGCGCGGTGCGAATTCCACTACATGCGTCTGCAACCCGAGATCGCGCAACGCCTTCGCGCATTCCAGTCCCAGCAGACCGCCGCCCACGACCGTACCGGTCCGGGATCGCGCGCCGCACTCCTTCATCGCTTCCAGATCTTCAATCGTCCGATACACAAAGCAGTCAGCCCGGTCGTTACCCGCCACCGGCGGCACGAACGGATAGGACCCGGTTGCGAGAACGAGCTTGTCGTAGCCCAGCACTTCGCCGCTCGACACGGTCACCGTCCGCGCCATGCGATCGATCGACACCGCTTTCACGTTGAGCTCGAGCCGCACGTTCTCGCGCTCGAAGAATCCCGCTTCGACCAGTGACAGATCCTGCGCCGTCTTGCCGGAGAAAAATTCCGACAGATGCACGCGGTCATAGGCGGGTCGCGGTTCTTCGCAAAGTACAGTGATGTCGAGTCCATGCCCTGCTTTTTCGGCGATGCATTCGAGAAGCTTGTGCCCCACCATTCCATGACCGATGACGACGATTTTCATGATGTGAACGCTCTCAGTTTGCAATGCTGTTATTGATGCCCAATGCATCCGCGCGCAATTCGGCTTCGCGTGCCTTGTGCTCGGTGCTGAAGCGCACGGCCAGCGCGCAGAGTGCGGAGATCGAGACGAGCACGCCGAGCATTGCCAGAGTTTGCTGGACGTTGCCGAGACCTTTCATCAGGAAGCCTGCTGCGACTGCGCCCACGTTGCCGCCCGCGCCGATGATCCCGGCCACGCCGCCAAGCGCCTTGCGGTCGATGAACGGCACTAGCGCATACGTCGCGCCGCACGCCATGTGCGTGAAGAGACCGAAGCAGAGCATCGCGATAACGGCGAGCCCGACACTGGTTTCACGCGAAAACCAGTACAAGCCGAGGCCCTCGCCCGCGATCAGCACGAACAACAAGGTGGAGCGCACATCGAGTCCGCGGCGCGCGGCAAACTTGTCGGACAGCCAGCCGCCCAGTGCGCGTGCGAAGAGCGCGAGCAAGCCGAAGCTGCCCGCTGCAAGGCCCGCGGTTTTCAACGAAAGATGGAAATGGTTGACGTAATAGATCGCGGCGATGTTATGGATGAACACCTCGACGCCGAAGCACGCGGCGTAGGTCACGAACAACATCCATACGCGATAGTTCGCGCACGCTGCACGAAAGCTCGCCCAGCCGCCTTTCTTGCCGCCATCGATTGTGATGCCTTGCGCGCGCAGTTCATCGAAGTTGCCTTGCGGGCAGTCTTGCGTCAGGCGCCAGTAGAACACCGCCATGAGCGGCATGGCGAGGGCCGGCACCACGAGCGCGTAGCGCCATGCCGATGCATCGCTTGCGCCCAGGGCAAGCATTGCTGCGAGCAACAAGGGCACCAGCGCTTGCGCCGCGCCCGCGCCTGCATTGCCCCATCCGGCGCTCGTTGCGTTAGCCGTGCCGACCACGTTCGGCGCGGACATCACCGACGTGTGATATTGCGTGATCACGAAACTCGCGCCCACTGCACCGATCCCCAGACGCGCAAGAAGAAAGCTCGTGTAACCGCCTGAAAGCGCCGCCGCCAGCACTGGAAAAGCACCCAGGACAAGCAACGCCGTATAGACCTTGCGCGGGCCGTATCGATCGCACATCGGGCCGATGATCAGGCGTACGAGGATGGTCGCCGCGACCGCTGCGATGTTGATGTTCGCAACCTGGTCGATCGACAGACCGAACTCGCGCTGGATCAATGGCATCAGCGGCGCGCATGCGAACCACGCGAAGAAGCACACGAAGAATGCCATCCACGTGAGGTGAAAAGCGCGCATTGGCGCCGTGCGAAAACTGAAGAGGTCGATCCGCGTTGCTTTATCTGACATGGCCGTTCCACAAAACAAAAAGGCGTCCCGTGATTCCAGCCAGTTGACTGAATTCAGGGGACGCCGTTGTCCAAGAAGCCCATAGGGGCTGCTGCAATAGGGTGCTGCAGTACGGTGCTGCGTGAGGCAAAAAGACGAGATCGTCGTTGATCCGTTGGCGACATCAAACGCAAGGTGTATGCCATGCGGGCTCGGATACGGCAGCACGGGGCTTTACGGGGTTTGTCGTCAATTCACAAAATGAGCGCCGATGCTTTTTGATGCAGCAAAGCACAGCTACGGTGCGCTGCGGCACTGCGCACGTGCGGGCAGACGAATGGCGTTCACGTCCATGCTTGCTTGCGCGTCTTGGCCTGCTTATTGCATTTACCTTCAAGCGCATGGCAACGACGTCTTGCGCTTACTTTCGGCGATCCAGGACAACGGCGTCCCTTCGTGCATAAGCACGAGCGGATGCCGTTTTGTTTTGGAACGCCGCCAAAGGACATCATCATCATGACTACCGGCAAGGTTACTTTGCTAAGCGCAGGCCCGGGCGACCTCGACCTGCTGACCATCAAGGCCGCGAAAGCGCTCGCGCTCGCAGATATTGTCTTGCTCGACGATCTGGCCAACCCCGGGATCGCGTCGCTGGCGCCACGCGCACGCGTGATTCGCGTGGGCAAGCGCGGCGGATGCAAATCGACGCCGCAGGCTTTCATCGAACGGCTGATGCAGCGTTATGCGTTGAAGGGCCTGCACGTCGTGCGCGTGAAAGGTGGCGACGCGCTGTTGTTCGGCCGTGCCGGCGAAGAGCTCGCGGCGTTGCGACGTGCGCAAATTCCCGTCGATATCATCAACGGGATATCGTCGGGTTTTGCTGCAGCGGCGAGCCTGGGTGTATCGCTGACGCATCGCGAGCATTGCCAGGGCGTGACCTTCGTCACCGCGCACAAACAGGACCACGGCGAGCCGAACTGGACCGCGCTCGCCGCGACCGGAACAACGCTCGTCATCTATATGGGCATGACGCGCATCGAAAGCCTGTGCGCTTCGCTCATGAGCGCGTTGCCCGCTTCCACGCCCGCGGCCGTCGTGCAGTGGGCAGGGACGCCAGACGAACGCAGATGGCTCGGGACGCTGGATCGGCTGGCTATCGATGCAACCGAAGCAGGCTTGAGCAGCCCCGCAGTGATCCTGATCGGCAACGCAATTGGCGAGGCCATGCAGTGCATGCAACAACCAGCGCCCGATGTCCAGCGCGCCGCTTGACCGGCGCGATTTGCCCCTGAAGTGCCTTCGCTGCTCCTGAATAAAAATACCGGCACTTGCCCCATGCTTCGCGTGCTTCTCGTCACCGACACTGACAAACCCATCGGCGATTTGCGCCAGGCACTTGCACGCCTGGGTTATGACATGCTCGCCGAAGTCGCGACCCCGGCGGCCTTGCCGAGAGTGGTGGAAGAGCAGCGTCCGGACGTAGTGATCATCGATACAGAATCGCCATCGCGCGACACACTCGAGCAGCTCGCCGTGATGAACGAGACCGCGCCGCGGCCGGTCCTCATGTTCAGCAACGATGGCGACCAGCAACTGATCCGCGATGCCGTCGGCGCCGGCGTCAGCGCGTATCTCGTGGAAGGGCTCGAAGCGGAAAAGCTCGCGCCGATTCTAGAGGTCGCGCTCGCGCGTTTCGCACGCGAAGTGCAATTGCTCAAACGCCTGGCCGATGCCGAGACGGAACTCGCGGACAGAAAGCTCATCGACAAAGCCAAGCGCCTCCTGATGGACCGGCGCAAGATGTCCGAGCAGGACGCGTACGCCCTGCTGCGCAAACGCGCGATGGACCAGGGGATGAAGCTCGCTGAAGTCGCCCGGCAACTGGTATCGATGGCTGATCTATTGGGGTAGCCTGCAACGACATGAATATTTCCTCGCCCTCTTCCATCGGCAAGCCCGAGAAAACGCATATCCGCCTCGGCTTCGTGGCGTTGAGCGACGCTGCGCCGCTCGTCGCCGCCAAGGTCCTCGAGTTTGGTCATCGGCATGGCCTGACGCTCGAGTTGTGCAGGCAGCCGTCGTGGGCGGCGGTGCGCGACAAGCTGCTTTCGGGCGAGATCGATGCGGCGCATGCGCTATATGGTCTCGTGTGCGGCGTGCAAATGGGTATCGGCGGACCGCGGGGCGATATGGCCGTGCTCATGGTCCTGAATCGCAACGGGCAGGCGATCACGTTGTCGAACCGGCTGACCGCGGCGTTGAAACAGCACGGCAACCTGAAAGACGCGCTTGCCACGCTAGGGCGTCGTCCAGTGTTTGCGCAGACTTTCCCGACCGGCACCCACGCCATGTGGCTTTACTACTGGCTCGCGTCTCAGGGCGTGCATCCAATACGCGATATCCGCAGCGTCGTGATCCCGCCGCCGCAAATGGTCGACGCGCTGATTGACGGAGAACTCGACGGCCTGTGTGTCGGCGAGCCCTGGAACGCCGTGGCCGAAGCGCGCGGCGCGGGCAAAACGGTCGCGGTCACGAGCCAGATCTGGCCGGAGCATCCGGAGAAAGTGCTCGCGAGCCGCCGCGATTTTGTGGCGCAAAACCCGAACACATCGCGCGCGCTGATCCAGACCATGCTGGAAGCTTGCCGATGGCTCGATTACCCGAAGCATCGTATGGATATCTCAGCGTGGCTCGCGGCACCCGATGTGGTCGACGCGCCGCAGGCGCTGATCGAGCAACGGCTGCTCGGCCACTACGACCCGGCGCAGTTCGCCGTGCAGCCGCCGGGCGTCAGTTTTTTTAACGACGGTGCCGTGAATTATCCGCGCGCCTCGGATGGCCTCTGGTTCCTCACGCAATACCGCCGATGGGGAATGCTCTCTGGCGATCAGGACGATGCCGCGATCGCCGCCGCGCTCTCGGAGACAGCGCTGTATTGCGAGGCGGCTGCGTTGATGGAAGTGCGCGTACCCGAAGAACTACGCGCCGATGTTCTTATCGATGGCCAAATGTGGGATGGGCAAGATCCGGCCGCTTATCTCGATGGATTTGATTTACGCGCATAGCTTCAGCATGTTTGCCTGAACAACGCCGGAATCGTCTAATAAAAAGAGACATACGTGCGCGTTTCTCTTCCGCCATCCAACAGTCATGGTCGACGAAACCGCGTAAGCGGTCGACTGCCGCGATTGGACACTCCGATTTGAAAGACGGCGCTGCACTCGACCGAATGGCCGATGCATCCGCTTTACCATTGCCAACACCCCTCCTGTTAGCCGATGCTTGATTGGTTACGCCCTCCCGGCCCAGGCGCTCTCCGCGTCAATACCGTGGAACGCATCGTGCTTCGTGGCATTACAAACCGTCAGAACTTACCGCTAAACGAATTTGAGGCTGCCATGAGCACGTTGTCGACCGAGAAACTCCAGGCTGTCGTTAAGAAGGATGCATCCTGGGTCATGGGCGCCCTCAAGAAATTCGGCGAGGACCGGTGCGCGGCAATGGCAGCAAGCATCGCGTTCTACTCCGCGTTTTCGCTCGCTCCCACGCTGGTCATGGTGATCGCAGTCGCTGGCTGGGTATTCGGCGCCGAAGCGGCGCGCGGCCAGTTGTTCCACCAGGTCAACGGCATGCTGGGCGACCAGGCCGCAGCAAGCGTGCAAAGCATTGTTGAAAATGCGCATCGCAGCGGCGGAACCGGGATCGCGGCCGTCATCTCATTCGTGCTGCTGGCGGTGGGTGCATCAGCGACATTTTCATCGCTCAATACCGCACTTAATCTTGTCTGGCCGCTCGCCGGCGAGCAAAAGTCGAGCGTCTTCGCATTGGTGCGCGTCCGGCTGATCTCGTTCGGCCTCGTACTCGGCGTAGCTTTTCTGCTGATCGTGTCGCTCGTGCTCGATACCGCCATCCAGGCCGTCGGCAAATGGCTGTGGGGCGATTCGTCGTTCGTGATCATCGGCGACATTGTTCAGCTTGCCGTGGGTCTTGTCATCTTGTCCATGGCGTTCGGCGCCCTGCTGAAATTCCTGCCCGATGCCCGCGTGCAGTGGCGCGACGCGCTGGTAGGCGGCCTGGTCGCGGCCATCCTGTTTTCTGTCGGCAAGAAATTGTTCGCGTTTTACCTGACCCATGCCGGTACGGCCAATTCGTTTGGTGCAGCGGGTTCGCTCGCGGTATTGCTGATGTGGTTGTACTTCTCGGCGGCGGTGTTGCTGCTCGGCGCGGAATTCTCCGCTGCGCGCGCACGCCTTCATGATCCGCGCGGCGCATGGGGCCAGCAAAGCGGCCGTGTTCCGCCCGGCAGTCGCGCCAAGATCGGATCAATGCTTGCAGGGTCCACTATCAGCGGACGCTCCACGGATGCATCTGTCGCCGAATCCCACAGCGCTGCGCTCATACCTGGCGCGGCGCGTACATCGATAGAACAGCGTGCCGAGCGCTCGCAGAAGCTCACGCAGCAAGCACGGAAAAAGGTCTCGGCGTTGAGTACGGCACTCACGCTCAGCCGTAAGCTTGCCAAAGCGGAAACGACCGCCACCAGAGCGACGGCGCAAGCCATGCTTGGTTGCGGCAGGAAGGCGGTGCGGGCGAATGACCTGGTGCGGCGTCATCCGTGGCGCGCCGTGCTGCTCGCGGGTGGGGCAGGCATTGCGCTCGCGCTGCTGTCGGGGCGGGATCAGCCGCCGCGCATGGACTAAAGGGGCAATGCCCGGCATCGTTCTGCGGTGCCGGCTTTGCTCAAAAAGACTGTATCGAGTAATACGCCATAACGTATTGCTATAACGCTGAATTAGTAAAAAACTAATAAAGATTTGGACCGACTTCTACCGGCCATTCATTAACGGGAACTTTCGCAGGAAAGTCCAGTCCCGCTTATTTCAATAGATGAATCCCGCGCTAAGCCCTTGACAGGCTTGACTGCAATGCTTCTTCCTGTTCAACGCGCAAAGTGTCTGATTTTCGAGACACGTTTTATTTTCTGGTTCTTCACTGTTGTAACGCTGCGTTATTCTCTGCGCCGGCAACAACGAATTTAAATCTTCGCGTGGAGAACTCGATGAAACGTTTCGCACTGACTTCCCTTTCGCTGGCACTGCTCGGCGCAGCTGGCGCAGCCCAAGCGCAAAATAGCGTGACGCTGTACGGCGTGATCGACTCGGGCATCGGCTACGTGCACAACGCACAAGGCAATCAGAAGCTGGTCGGCATGATTAACGGCAACCTGTCGGGCGATCGTTGGGGCTTGAAGGGTCAGGAAGACCTTGGTGGCGGTCTGAAGGCAATTTTCCAGTTGGAAAGCGGCTTTGACGTGGGCACAGGCCGTCTTGGCCAGGGCGGCCGCGAATTTGGTCGTCAAGCGTTCGTCGGTTTGACCGCTGACCAGTACGGTACGGTCACGATCGGTCGTCAATACGACCCGCTGGTCGACATGGTGCAAGGCATCACGGCTGACAACTACTTCGGTTCGGCCTTCGCAACCCCGGGCGACGTAGACAACTACGACAACAGCTTGCGTACGTCGAATGCTGTCAAGTACGTGTCGCCGAACTGGGCCGGCCTGCAAGTTGAAGGTTTGTACGGCTTCAGCAACCTCGCTGGCACGACTGGCCAAGGCCAGACGTGGTCGGGCGCAGTTGCATACAACAACGGCCCGTTGGGCCTGGCTGCTGGTTACTTCTACTCGAGCAACCCGAGCGCTGGCCGCGGACCGGCATGGAACAGCCCGTCGTCGGATTCGCTGTTCGATGGCCCGATCAACAACGGCTACACGACCGCTCACTCGATCGGTATCGCTCGCGCTGCTGCCCAGTACGCAATCGGCCCGGTAACGGTCGGCGCGTCGTACAGCAATGCGCAGTACGCACCGGACGGCAACTCGGCATACTCGTCGACGCAGAAGTACAACATCGGCAACGCGTTCGTGAACTTCCAGGCTACGCCGGCTCTGCTGTTGGGCGCAGGCTACACGTACGAGAAGGCAAGCGGCGATACGTCGGCCAAGTACCACCAGGCTTCGCTGGGTGCGGACTACTCGGTTTCGAAGCGTACGGACTTCTACGCTGTAGCGGCTTATCAGCACGCAAGCGGTACGCAAGCTACGTACACGACGAATGCAGCAGGCCAGACGGTTCGCGTCGATCAGGCTGCGCAAGCTTCGATCGGTTCGTACGGCTACGCTGGTACGAGCAACCAGGAACTCGTGATCGTCGGTATCCGTCACAAGTTCTAAAGCTGGATCTGAAGCCGGTTTCGGCTTCGATTCAAGAAACAGCCATTGGCCCCAGGTCGATGGCTGTTTTTTTATGTGCAACCGTCAAGACGTGACGACCATCGAGCAAAAAGCCCGCTGTCTTTCGACAGCGGGCTTTTTTCGTGACGGCATCCGGCGGAAAACCTACTGCTGAGATCGTCCGGTATCCGGCTGCATCAGCGTCTGGAACGGCGGCGCCGATGTGTCCGGCTGCGTCAACGCGTCGCCGTGCACCACGCGCGGCACGCTCGATACCGTCTCGCGCGCCCGCAGCGGTACATTTGCCGGATCGGCCCATGTGGGATTCGGAATCTCGCCGAAGATCTGCCGCAGGCGTTCGCCCCACGTGCGGTGGATCATCTGGAAATACTGGTTGTCGTGATCGAGCGTGGAAAAACGCGTCACCTGCAGCGAGTCTTTCTCGTAGACCAGCAGATCGAGCGGCAAGCCTACCGACAGATTGGATCGCAACGTGGAGTCCATCGAAACCAGCGCGCACTTGGCGACTTCATCGAGCGGCGTGGAGGGCGTGATCACGCGATCGATGATCGGCTTCCCATATTTCGATTCGCCGATCTGGAAATACGGGCTCACCAGCGACGCTTCGACAAAATTGCCCGCCGAATAGATCATGAACAGGCGCGTGTTCGCGCCGCGAATCTGTCCGCCAAGAATGAAGCTGCAATTGAAGTCGACACTGAATTCCGCAAGCGTCGCCGCGTCCCGCCTGTGGACCTCGCGCACGGCTTCGCCAACGAGCCTTGCCGCATCCGCCATGGAAGGCGCGTTGTAGAGCGTGAGCTTGTCTTCAGGAGCCGGTTCCGACAACAACTGCATGACAGCTTGCGTCAAGGCCAGGTTGCCGGCCGCAAGCAGCACCAGGACGCGATCGCCGGGTTGTTCGAAGACCGCCATCTTGCGGGCCGCGCTGACGTGGTCGACCCCGGCGTTCGTGCGTGTATCGGACAGGAAAACCAGTCCTTCGTCAACGCGCATTGCCACGCAATAAGTCATCCGTCGAATCCCTGAAAGAAGCAAACCAGTATTGTAAGCGCGCTCTCGCCGGACCGGGCCAGAAAGGTGCTGAAAAACGTGTGCCGAAACTCACCGCTCATTTACTTTTAACATATCGGCAAATCCGGCGTGCACTTGAGCGAAAATCAACGGCTGCCGCCTGGTTACTGATCGGCCATTGCCTGCACCGATACATCCACGCTCATGCGCTCTTCCTTGCCGCCCACCCGCGAGCCGCGCACCGGCGCCGCGGCTTCGTAGTCGCGCGCAACAGCGAGCCGGCAGTATCGGCCGCTCGCGAACGCGGCGTGCGTCACATCCACCGATACCCACACGTCGTCGAGCCACACATCCACCCACGCGTGGCTTGCGGCATGCGGCACATCGCCCGGATCGATGTAACCGCTCACATAACGCGCGGGCACGCCACGCGAGCGGCAGCAGGCGAGCATGAGATGCGCGTGATCCTGACACACGCCGTTGCCGAGTTTCAGCGCTTCGGCCGCCGTGCTCGTGACGGCTGTCACGCCCGCCTTGAACTGCACTTTCCCTTCGATGTTCTCAGCCAGCGCAATCAGTGCCGCCGGCGAGTCGATCTTCGATACAGAATGTGCGAGCTCGCGGATCGACGCATCGGCTTCGGTCAACGCCGTGTGACACGTGTAATGCTGCAGCGGAATCCGGCCGGGGCCGTCGTTGAGGCGGCCGCCGTCCAGCAAGGTGGTCTCGACCTGCCCCGTCACCGACAGGTTGATCTCGGTATGCGGTTTGGTCAGCACGAGCGTATGCAGGGTATTGGAATACGCATCGCGAGTGACGTCGAGCTTGCCGACGGTATCGATATGCCAGCGCCGCACCATCTGCGCCGAGCCGTTGGCCGGCGTCATGCGCAGTTGCTGAATGGAATACTGCACGGGCACGGCGTAACGGTAACTTGTGTGATGCCGAATGGTCAGAAGCATGATTTTTCCCAGTACGGATGCGTTCAGGCGAGAGGCAACATGAGGAACGTACGCATCACGCGTACACCCAACTCATCGACCCGTTTCAGGAATTGCGTCAAATAGGCGTGCACACCGGTTTCGAGAATCTGGCGGATATCCGTGTACAGCACGTCGGCGCGCAGCTTGCCTGCAAAGCGCTCGCAATCGTTCGATCCGTTCGTGCGCAGCTTGTCGAGCGTCTCGCAAACGCCATCGAGCGATGCCAGCAACGAACGCGGCATTTGCGCGTTGAGGATCAGCAACTCGACCACGCGCGAAGGCGTCACGACATCGCGATACACCTTGCGGTAGATTTCGAGCGCCGACACCGAACTCAATATCGATGTCCAGTAATAGAAGTCTTCCAGTTGCCGGGCGGCTTCGCGGGAGTTGGGCTCGGCATCGGCAAAACGCACGTCCAGGATGCGCGCCGTGTTGTCCGCGCGTTCCAGGTACATGCCGAGCTGGATGAACCAGAAGGCGTCGTCGTGAAGCGCCGTGCCGACCATCACGCCGCGGCACAAGTTCGAGCGGTACTTGACCCATTCGAAAAGCGTATCCGGGCTGTTTTCGAGTTCGCCGGCGGCGAGCTTTTCGCCGAATTCGAGCCAGGTGAAGTTGATGGTTTCCCAGGCTTCAGTGGTCAATGTGCCGCGAACGGCGCGCGCGTTTTCTCGAGTCGCGTGCAGACACGAAATGATGCTCGACGGATTGCCCGAGTCGGCAACCATGAAATGCAGCATGTCTTCGAGCGAATCAGAGCCCGGGAAACGCTGCTCGAAAAATGATTCGAGCTCCGAAATACGTAACACTGAGCGCTGCGCACGCGCGATCTGTTCGGGCGTCTGCGGCAGCAGCATGCCCTTCAGGTTGATGTCGAGCATGCGTGCCGTGTTCTCTGCCCGCTCCATGTAGCGGGCCATCCAGAAAAGGTGATCGGCTGTACGGCTTAGCATCATGATGGCGTTCCGTTGTTATGCAGCGCTGAAACCGCGCCACGCTCGAGGCCGTAGCCCTTCGAGTGATTAATCCACCATCCAGGTATCTTTCGTGCCGCCGCCCTGCGACGAATTCACGACCAGCGAACCCTCCTTCAATGCCACGCGCGTGAGGCCGCCGGCGGCCATCGTCACTTCCTTGCCGGACAGCACGAACGGCCGCAAATCGATATGTCTCGGCGCGATACCCGATTCCACGAAAGTCGGACACGCGGACAACGCAAGCGTCGGCTGCGCGATGTACCCATCGGGCCGCGCGATCAGGCGTTCACGGAAGGACTCGATCTCGGCTTTCGTCGATGCCGGCCCGACCAGCATGCCGTAGCCGCCCGCGCCGTGGACCTCCTTCACGACGAGCTCCGGCAAATGCGCGAGCGTGTACGCGAGATCGTCAGGCTTGCGGCACTGGAACGTCGGCACGTTGTTCAGGATCGGCGTCTCGCCGAGGTAGAACTCGATCATGTCGGGCACGAACGGGTAGATGGATTTGTCGTCGGCGATGCCTGTGCCCATTGCATTCGCCAACGCCACACGGCCCGCGCGATACGACGTCAGCAAGCCCGGCACGCCCAGCGCCGAGTCCGTGCGAAACGCGAGCGGGTCCATGAAGTCGTCGTCGAGCCGCCGGTAAATCACATCGACGCGCTTCGGCCCTTGCGTCGTGCGCATGAAGACATAGTTTTCATCGACGAAAAGATCCTTGCCCTCGACCAGTTCAACGCCCATTTGCTGCGCGAGGAACGAATGCTCAAAATACGCCGAGTTGTACATACCGGGCGTCAGCACGACCACGTTGGGATCGTCAACGCCGGCCGGCGCGATGGAGCGCAGGGTCTCCAGCAGCAAATCCGGATAGTGCGCCACCGGCGCAATGCGGTTCTGCACAAACAGTTCCGGGAAGAGCCGCATCATCATCTTGCGGTTTTCGAGCATGTACGACACGCCCGACGGCACGCGCAGATTGTCTTCCAGCACGTAGAACTCGCCCGCGTCGCCGGCGCGGACCACATCGACACCGGCCACGTGCGCATAGACATCGAGCGGCACATCCACGCCCTGCATTTCCGGCCGATACTGCGCGTTGGTGTACACCTGCTCAGCCGGGATCTTCCCCGCCCGGACGATGTCGTGATCGTGATAAATATCGCGGATGAACATGTTCAGCGCACGCACGCGCTGCCTGAGACCCGCTTCGAGCTTGCGCCATTCATCCCCGGGGATGATGCGCGGAATCATGTCAAAGGGAATCAGGCGCTCGGTGCCGGACAAGTCGCCATTCACGGCGAACGTGATGCCCACGCGCCGGAACAGCAGATCCGCTTCGGCGCGTTTGCGCGTGATGGTTTCGGGGCTTTGCGTGGAAAGCCACCGGGAAAACCGCGCGTAGTGCGCCCGCACGGTTTCTTCGTGACGCATTTCGTCGTAGATCTGCATCTGTGCGTCCTTTTTTGATCGCGGCGCGAATGCCGCTCGTGGGTGGATCGGCGATATAGATGCTGCCGCCTGGCCACGCCTTTTGTCCGACGCTCTCGTAGTTTCAGTATCCCCAATAAAGCAACAGCCGTGCCATTTTTTTAATACTTGTTTTTACTCATTGTTTTGGCGGGTTATGCGGGGGCGCTGCTTCAAACAGGTGCGACCGGATTTCGCCGATGCCAAGCGTCATCCGCGCCCTGCCCCCGTTTGGTGCACGGCAGGCCAGGTCACGGATTCTTGAACGTGGATTTTAGAGGCGGTGTCCAATGCGCGGCCGGCATTTACCGCCGCGCATTGCATTGAAACTAGTTGCGCGCCGAAAGCCCTTCGAGCAACGCCTTGTGAAACGCCTGCGGATCCTGCATTTGCGGAGCGTGGCCGAAATCTGGAAACTCGACGAGCTTCGCGCCCGGAATCGCCGCCGCAGCCTGCTTCGCCAGTTCGGGATACCGCCCGAGCGTCGGCCGGATATCCGCAGGTGCGAGATCCTTGCCGATCGCCGTCGTGTCCTTGTCGCCAATCAGCAGCAAGGTCGGCGTCCGGATCTGGCCAAATTCATACACCACCGGCTGGGTATAGATCATGTCGTAGAGCAGCGCCGAGTTCCACGCCACCAGATCCTTCCCCGGCCCGCGGTACATCCCCGCCAGCATTTGCACCCACGGCTCGTAGCGCGCGTCCCAGTGGCCCGCGTAATAGGTGGACTGCTCGTACTTGCGAATGCCGTCGGCGGTAGTCTTCAGCTCGCGCGTATACCAGTCGTCGATGGAAATCGACGGCACGCCCTTCGCCTTCCAGTCTTCAAGGCCGATCGGGTTCACGAGCACGAGTTGCTCGGTCTCCTGCGGGTACATGAGCGCGTATCGGACGGCGATCATGCCGCCGGTGGAGTGCGCCACGAGCGTCGCCTTCTTCACGCCGAGCGCCTCGAGCAGCGCGTGCGTGTTGCGGGCAAGTTGCTGGAACGTGTACTGATAACGCGTGGGTTTGGTCGATTTGCAAAAACCGATCTGATCCGGCGCAATCACGCGATAACCCGTGTTCGTCAGCACATCGATGCTCTCTTTCCACGTCGCGGCGCAGAAGTTCTTGCCGTGAAGCAGGACCACGGTCCGGCCGTTCGGGTTCTTCGACGCCACATCCATGTACGCCATGCGCACGATCTGCCTTTGCGATGAAATTGCGAACTGGCCGACGGGATACGGATAGTCGAAGCCCTGCAATTCGGGACCGTAGACGGGACCGTCGTTATCGGCGGCGGGCGCGGTGGCAGATGCCGGCCCGTCCGTTGACACGGCGTTGGCAAACACCGGCGATGCAAGCAAGGAAACCGAAGCTACAACAGCGCAGAACATGCGGCGGGTCACAGTCATGGGCGCAAGAACTCGCAGATAAAAACAGGAAGGACCGACATTTTCGGGCGCTTGGGCCACGCTGCCGCGGCGAGGGAATTTTATCGTGTGCGAGCGCTGATCGCTAACGACCGCTTTTCGCATACCGTGCGCTTATACTGCCGCCTCGCACAAACGACCATCCCGCCTTTCACATGCAGATCCGCATCTCGCAGTTCAAGACACACTTCACACTTTTCCTGGCCGCGCTAGGCTGCACGCTGTCCCTGACCGCGCTTGCGGCCGATTGCCCGCAGTTCAGCCCGGACGGCCGCGCGCCCATCGTGGTGAACGCGAAGATGCGGGCATCGACGCAGCAGCTTTGCTATTCCGACTTCGCGGTCCTCCATTCCGGCGTGACACACGGGCCTTTGTGGTCGGCTGAACATCTGACGGCGCAACACATCGACGACGCTCGCGACAACGCGCGCACGAACCGCTTTTTCGTCGATAAACAATTGCCGCCCGGCGACAGCGCCACGCTCTCCGACTACAAGCGCAGCGGTTACGATCGCGGCCATATGAGCCCGGCCGGCGACCGATGGGACAAGAAAAGCATGGCCGAATCGTTTTCGCTTGCGAACGTCGTGCCGCAAAACCCGTCGAACAACCGGCGCATCTGGTCGCGCATCGAGCAAGCGGTGCGACGGCTGGTGGAAGAATCCGGCGAGGCCTATGTCGTGACCGGACCGATTTTTTCCGGACGGCAGTTGCAGACCATTGGCGAGTCGCGCGTGCTGGTGCCTACCCAGTTGTACAAGGTGGTGTACATGCCACAACGCAAGCTGGCGTTCGCGGTCGTCGTGGACAACACGCCCACGAACGAATACACGGTCAAGACGGTCCACGAACTGGAAGCCATGAGCGGGCTGCAGTTTCCAGGCATTCCCGACTCGCTGAAAGATCAACGCATTGGAGGACTGAAAGGTGTTTAAGCCATTCTCAAACGATACCGACACACTCAACATCGACGGCGACGCACTCGTGATCGCAAATGATCCCGCGCGCTTGTCCGTGTCCGGCGATCTGACGATCACCCGCGACAAGGCCGGGCTGGCGACTGCGCTGGCGCTGCAGAAAGCCGTTAACGCAATCGTCGATGCACTGCAAAACGACGCCGCGCTGCCTGTCAAACTGGCCGCCGAGCCGGTGAAACCGGCCGGCAAGACCGATAATCCGTTTATCTAGGCTGCAAACCAGCGCCATCCAGACTTGATAAACGATGGGAGACACTGTTGATTGAATGTCACATTGCACCGAGTCCGCTGGGCCATCTGGCGTATCGCGCTGAGGATGAACATCTCACCGGCCTGTTCTTCGTCGGGCAGAAACATTTTCCCGCAGGTCTCATCGATACCGGCGCGCCGCGGTCGCGGGTTATCGCTGAAGCGATGGAGCAGATCGCCGAGTACTTCGCTGGCGAACGCACCGCGTTTTCCGTCAAATTACGCTTGAATGGAACCGACTTCCAGCAACGCGTCTGGGCGGCATTGCTGGAAATTCCGTTCGGAAATTCGTGGACTTACGGCGATCTCGCGCGCCGCATGGGCTATGCGCCGGGGGCATCGCGAGCGGTGGGCGCGGCTAACGGGCGCAATCCGGTGGGTATCATCGTGCCGTGTCATCGCGTGATTGGCGCTGATGGCGAACTGACAGGCTACGCGGGCGGCATGGAGCGCAAACAACATTTGCTGACGCTGGAAGGCGGCCCCGGCCGCGCTCAACTCACGTTGTTCTAACTGGTCAAAACATACGGCAGCGTCGCCCCAAGCACAAAACCCCGCAAGCGCTACGCGCTTGCGGGGTTTTTACGTCGTGGCGTTGGTAGAAACGCCCGCCGCGATTACTGCGTGCTGACGCGAATTTCCACGCGACGGTTCTTCGCGCGGCCCGCTGCCGTCGAATTAGACGCCACTGGGTTCGCCGCGCCGAAACCTTGCGCCGAATAGTTTTGCGAGCGCAGACCGTTGCTCTTCAGGTATTGCATGACCGATTCCGCACGGCGCTGCGACAGACGCTGGTTGTGCGATGCCGAACCTGTGGAGTCGGTGTAACCCGATACTTCGACCTGACGCAACTGAACGTTCTGACCAGCAGCAACGAACTCATCAAGCGTGCTCTTCGCGTGCGGCGTCAGCGTGGCACTGTCGGTTGCGAAGTTCGCGTCGCCGCTCAGGTCGATCTGACGCGGCATTTCCGGCGCAGCTTGCGGCACGGGTGCCGGAGCCGGTGCGGGGGCCACTTCCGGTTGAGCCGGTGCGCCGCACTGGAACGTCAGGACGCGCGGGTCCAGAGCATCTTCCGAGGGAGCGCGCAGGCGTTCCATGGTCTCCAGCTTGTATGCGGGCTTGTCGCCGC
Organism: Burkholderia sp. PAMC 28687; assembly: GCF_001577465.1. NCBI lineage: Bacteria > Pseudomonadati > Pseudomonadota > Betaproteobacteria > Burkholderiales > Burkholderiaceae > Burkholderia > Burkholderia sp. PAMC 28687. The sequence goes on along the minus strand of NZ_CP014507.1, from coordinate 136,012 downwards.
AAATCTTCTGCGCCTGTTTCACGCACTCAGCGACGCCTTCAAACAAACCATGGCATTCCACGCGATAAACCTGCGCGCCATTGGCGGTCTGGATCTGATTTGCGTTGAACGTGGGACCCGAAGCACTGGAGCAGCCAGCGAGGGCGCCGATTGACAACAAGCCTGCAGCGATTAATTTATTAGACATCCTGTTTACCGTTTCGAAATTACATGTGACTGAGATATCGAGACAAACGCGTACTGGTCGGGCCATCAGACAATTACCCGATTTCCACAGCCACCTTATTCGCCTCAAGCCTTCGATTCGGATAATCCTAAAATGATCTGGAATCCGAAATCGCGCGAAATGTTAGCACGTGGAATCAAGCATTCCTTACTGGATAATTCCTAATTAATGAAACAGCGCGGGACGACTTTGGAAACAAGCTTTAAATGTAAATATTAAGAAAAGTTTTGGCAGGCTATTACTGTTGCAGCAATAAAAAACGGCTGCGAAGGCAGCCGTTTTTTCACAACTTGGAATGCTGCCGGAACCCGGCAGCGGCGGAACGCTCTACAACGTTCGCTCCGTCAGACGCACGTTACTTTGGAAACGGCAACGGCATCAGGTCGGTGTCGGACTGACGTTGCAGGTCCTGCACCTTGGTTTGCAACGCGCGCAATTGCGCTTGCGCCGAATCCTGCTCTGCACGCAGCGACCGGATTGCCTCCTGCTGCTCCGCCTGGCGGTCCACCACCTGGCTTTGCTGTGCACGCGCCACTTCAAGGTCAGCCTGCAAGCGGTTCGCGCGCTGTTGCTGAACCGCGATCAGCCGATCCGCAAAGTTCTTTTCCGCCTCGAGTTTGGTTCGGCGGATTTCTGTATCGGCAAGCGCGGCGCTGTTCTTCGCAAAGTCCGCATAAACCGTTTCCGCCCGTGCGTCGGCTTGAGTCTTGATGACGCGCCAGAATTTCTTTTGCTGGAACAACGCAATGTAGAAAGTCATTTCGTCCGGGTAAAACAACATGCTTGCGCCATAACTGCCGTTATACGTCGTGCGCAGTTCCTTTACCTTGCCGTCGCGAATCATTTGCTGCAATTCCGCGATGTTGCCGTTCGCCGTGGCCTGCGGCTCATCCGCGGCGCCGTTGGTCAGAAGGCTCCGCCGCGTCCCCGAACCGCCCAGGGGATCGTCCTGTGCGGCGCTGCTTTGCGCGGACGCTGCAGGCCCCGCCGCGAACGCCGCGCCGCACAGGATGAACCATGCCAAGACCAGCGCCCCGCCTCTCGTTGTTTTGTTGGAGTTCATGGAATTTCCGGGTTGAACGCAATTAAGAATGCGAAAACATCGGAATTATGGCAGATAGAAAAGGTAAAGCGGAAAATGCGTAGGCCCGCTTTTTTTAACTACTTCGCCACCTGAAACACTCCATGCTTTAGAACGATTCCTGAAGCGATTCTTTAGCAACTTCGGCAAGAATTCCTGAAGCGTTTCAGCCTGCGCTTTAGAGATCGTGGCGCAATCGGGGATGATCCGGACCGGGCTGGCGCGGATGCATATCGCCCATGTTGCTGACCGGCGAGAAGATGCGGTTATCAGCGGGCTGGTCGGGTACGGCCGACATGATTGCGCCATCCGACCGGTACGCGAACGGCGCGCCGGAGTAGATACCTGGATCGACCGACGTCGCGGCCATGCGGGATTCGGCGTGCGCCAGACTGCCAAGGGCCAACAGGCTTGTGGCCATCAATACGAAACGGGACAAAGCAGTAATTTGGAACATGAGTGGTCTCGCAGCCGGATGCCTGCGCGAACGGCCAGTGGACTGCGGACTCGAACAGGCGTGAAACTTGGAAACGAACGCGTGTGCGGGGATCGACGCAACACGTGTACGGCAAAGCAAGATGAGACCATTCGCCTGCTTTTCGGACCATGAGCAAGTTCTTAATTTCTCTCAAAAGACATTGGTTGCAGAGGCGCTGCGGCGGCTCTTGCCCCCCGGGCGCGGAACGTGCGGATAGGTTTGGTCACAGCGTCGCCGCATCGAAATGATTTCAAAGAAGTTCACAAATGCCGACATAGTGGGTCTTCTCGGCGATAATCCCGCTTTACGCACCATCCTTGCCGGGCTACTCCACCCGAGATATTCATGACAGATCAAGCAATCCCCTCGACCCCGCCCGTTTCCGATCCGAACACCGTCACCACCGGCGTGCCGGGACTCGACGACATACTTGGCGGCGGTTTGCTCAAGGGCGGCTTGTATCTGATAGAAGGCATGGCAGGCGCGGGCAAGACCATCCTGTCGACGCAGATCGGGTTTCATCGCGTGACCGAGGGCGACACGGTGCTCTATATCACGCTGATCGCCGAATCGCATTCCAAGCTGCTGTCGCATCTGAAAGCACTGTCGTTCTATGACGCCGACGCCATTTCGGACAAGATGTTCTTCGTCTCCGGTTATCACGAGTTGATGCGCGACGGCCTCAGCGGTTTTCTTGCGCTGATCGCCTCGACCATCAAGACGAACCGGCCGCGTTTCATGGTCATCGATGGATTTCGCAGCGCGCGCGAATTCAGCTCGACCGAGCTCGAGCTGTCTCAGTTCATCCACGAACTGAGCGCGTTTGTATCGGCGGCAGGCTGCACCACGCTGATCCTTGCGCCTCTGTCAGGCAACGAGCCGCATCCGGAACACACGCTTGTCGATGGCCTTGTTGAACTGAACCGGTTCGCGACCGGCATGCGGCGCACACGGGAAATCGAAGTGCACAAACTGCGCGCCCGCGATCACCTGCTGGGACGGCACTCCTTCAAGATCACCGCCGACGGCCTCGTCACATTCCCCCGCCTGGAAGCCCGTTCAATACTGCGTGAAGGCGCGCCCGATCTGAAGTCGAAGCTCGCGTTCGGGCTGCCGGATTTTGATGCCATGCTCGGCGGCGGCGTGGTCAAGGGATCGACCACGACCTTGATCGGGCCATCGGGAATCGGCAAGACGCTGATAGGTCTGAAATTCCTGGAAGCAGGTGCCACCCGGGGCGAGCGCTGCGTTTATTTCGGCTTCTATGAATCGCCGGAGCGCCTGGTCGCAAAAGCAGAAGGCGTGTCGATCAAGCTTGCCGCGGCCGTCGCTGATGGCCGCCTGATTGTCGAATGGCGTCCGGCCGTAGAACTTGCGATCGATGAACTCGCGGCGGAGCTGCTGTCCGTAGTGAGACCAATCCACCGAAGTTAAGAAAAGAACATTTCATCAACAATGTTTTTGGGTCATGGGTTTATGGGGTTTCGGTTTCTTGCTGCGTGGTTTTGACAGATTTTCTTGATGACGATAGGTCTGCTGAGCGACCAGGCGCAGCACGTTATGGAGTAGTTTTTCGACCTTCATCCCGAGCAGCAACGCGGGCAGCAAAGGCTTAAGGGCGGTGTGGACATAGGCCCGGTTGATGCGCTGTGATGCGGGCAGTTCGGCGTGGCAGTGGGCGGTCAGCGTGGTCAATGCCTGCAAGTTGTCGGTCACGACCTTGGCCGCGACATCTTGTACGACGGCCTGCTGGGACAGACCGGAGACGTGTTCTAGATTGAGGCGATGCTTGAGTCGTTTGAATGCTTCTTCTATTCGCCAGCGCTGATGGTAGAGGTCACCGAAGCAACTGGCGGGAAAGCGTACCGAGTCGAATAAGGTGGTCATCAGGACGCGCACATTGCCGTTCGGGGCGACGTGGCGGACCAGGCGCACCGTTTGAGGTTCGCGCGGGCACTCGTAGTCGCGCGCGTCGCGGCAATTGGGAGCGCCCAGCGTGACGATCTGTTCCAGCAGTCCGGAGCGCAGGAATTTGCGCACGCAAGCAAACCCGGAGGAATCGACACGCATGCAAAACGGAAGTTGAAGCTGGTTCAACACGGCCACCAGCCAGCGGCAAGGATAGCCTCGGTCGAGGAGCAGCAAATCGGTGCTGGAGAGGCGATGGAGATGTTCGAACAACATCTGCCGCTCGCCACGCTCATGAACGCTGTGCAGCGAGGCGGCAAGCATCAATTCGGCGCCGGGGAGAAACAGGCCAAAGGCGATTTGATCGGCCAGCGCCGCGCGCTTGACATGGCTGGCCCGCAGACCGAAGCGCATGGTGGAGGCATCGGCGGCGACCAGTCGCAAACCACGCCAGCGCGGTATAAAACCATAATGTTCGGCGCGCTCGATCACCCAGTCGTTGAGCTGCGGGAGGGCGCGCAAGGATAGCTTGGCGCGCGCTTGCGCGAAGGCTTGCTCAGAGACGTGGCGCACCAGCTGCGCTTGTTGCCGTAGATGGGCGAAGAACACATCGAGTTCAGCCTGTACGCTCATGCGCATGCCGGTGAGTAGTAACGCGACCAGAGAGGGCAAGGGCAACTTGCGATGACGCGTAAACGCGCCGGGATGTTCGGAATGCCGGGCTATTTGGAGAAACTCGGCCGACTGCAATCGCGCGGCAAGATCGGTAAAAAAAGCGGGAAGAGACATGGTCGCCAATGAGGAAAAAATCTCACTGCGCGACGCGCTTTTTGAGGTGTGTCAAGCGGTTTTTGATCTATTTATAATTTAATGTACGGAATCCTTAACTTTGGTGGATTGGTAGTGAGACGGGTAGGCGCGTCACGGCTCGTAGTCGACGGCATTGAAGGTTTCCACGATTTCGCGAACCGCACCGAGCGTTTCGGCCTGTTCCTGAACGCGCTTACGCACCGTTTGCGTCAGGAAAGCGTCACCACGCTGCTGACCGAGGAGCTGCCGCTTTACGGCGACATGACGCACGGTGGGTCCATCCGGGCATCGGCGATGACGGAAAACATCGTGCTGTTGCGTTATATCGAGACGACCACGTCGTTGCACCGGATCATCTCGATCGTCAAACAGCGCGAGGCGGCGCACGATCCGTCGATCCGGCGCTTTGTGATCGATGAAAACGGCTTGCACCTGAGCGATGGATTCGTCGGCACGAGCACGCTTTTGTCGGCGCGCGGCACGATCCCGCCGACCTTGTCCGCACAGGACGCCGGCACGCGGACATGAAAAAGATCCTCGTCGTCGACGATGAATTCGACCTGCTCACCACCTGGCGGCTCGTGCTGCAGATGGAAGGCTATGAGGTCGGCACGGCGTCCAATGGCTTGCAGGCGCTGGAATCGGCGCGTGCGAATCCGCCCGACCTGATCGTGACCGACTGGATGATGCCGGTCATGGACGGCCTCGCGCTCTGCCACGCACTTGCGGCCGATGACACCCTGGCGCAGATCCCGGTCATACTCTCGAGCGCCGCTGCGCGCACACCAGAGGTGTCGCATCCGAAGCTGGAGTTTCATCGCAAGCCGCTGTCAATTGATTCGCTGATCGCGATCGTGACGCGCCTGATCGGTCCGGCCTGAGCCGTTCCACCGTGCCTGGGCACGAACCCTGCTCAAAAGAGTTTTCCGGTACGCCGGATTCTTCGATAAACCGCTTCACTAGAACGGGAGGCACCATGGTGCAGGATCAGGTAGAAGGCGCGGCGCAAACCGTCGTTGGCAAGGTTCAGGATGCGGTAGGCGGACTTACCGGCGATGCATCGACGCAAGCTGAAGGCAAGGCGCGGCAAGCGCTCGGCACGATTCAGCGCAATTACGGCGAGACGCTCGACAACGTCCGCGAAGCGGTCATTTCGCAGCCGATCAACGGCGTGCTGGTCGCTGGTGCGATCGGTTTCGTACTCGGCGCGATCTGGGCGCGGCAGCGGTAATTTGAGCTGTGTTGAGGAATCCGGCCGCGCCTCGAGGCGCGGCCGGTTTTTTTTCGCCCATTTTTTCTATAGGCGCAGGCCGGGCGCGGTTGATGCTGAATTCCCGAAGGTAAAAACTTTCGGAGGAACATCATGACCATTACTGCAAACCGGCTGTCGGACACGGAAGTATTGGTTGAGACAACTGTCTATACATTTTCGGACAGCACAGTCGCGGACGCCTTCTTGCGTTGTATCGGCCAGGAATCCGTCGATACATGCAGCGCCAATCACGCGCCGGTTTCATCCCGCGCCGCGAATGAGGAAAAAGCGGACGACCTTCAGCCTGGAAGCATCATCTCGCCCTCGCTTGGTGGCATGCCCTGAGAGCGGCCGCCGCGGTTTATTTTTCGGGTTTGCCGTCCACGCGATCAGTGGAAGGCAGGCTCGATTTCCTCGACGTCCCTTTCGATACCCCTTCCGGCTCAGAGCTGTGCGAGCCGAAACCGCCCGTTCCGCTCGGCTCGGGCGAGTCACCGCTGCCAAGCGGCACTTCGGCAGTTTGCTTCGGGTTTTGTTTCAGGTCGCGGTTATCGGGTTCGCCGGGTTCCGACTTCGTTGTTGCGCTCATGATCTGCTCCTTTTTGGACGGGTACAGAACCAAAGGCAGCAACACCCGTTCCCCGGCGGCGAGGATGCTGCCTAACGGATCGGATCCGAACGCGCCCTGACGCCACGCCGGTTCTGCCGCGCCACCCAGTCGGAAAGCAGATTCGGCACGCGAGGCAATGCGTGCGGCCAGTGCACCGCTTCCTTCACAACCTGCGCCATGACCCCGTGCGAGCTGAACTGATCAAGCGCCAGACGCACGATCACGCGACGGGCAATCTTCCAGACATCGATATCCGGCGCAATCCGCTGCGCCATCTCCTCGATGCTCTGGGCCGAGCGCGCCAGCAATGCCGCCCGCGATGCAATGCCCGTATGGGCATCGGCGAAAGCATGTTCCAGCGGGCCCTTGCCGAGCGCCGTGAATAGATCGGAGACGGTGCGGTGGCGGTGTGCGTCGCCGGCAAAACGCTCTGCCTCCCGCCGGTACGTCGCCTCGACCCGCACCGTCTGCTGGGTTTCGTGCCCTTCGTGCTTGCCGGGCGTGCCGTGGCGCATGTGTTCGCGCGCCGCCGCCTTGTGGTCGCCTCGCAAAAGCGCATCTGATCCGGTGACCAGGAAACTGCGTTCATGGGCCGCGAAAAAAGTGAGCGGCGAGTCGCCATCGAGCACCAGCCGGCCGAACGTATCCGGCTCGATGCTGACCGCCGCCCCCGCCGCTTCAAGACCGGCGTGATAGACGCCCTCGCCCAGCGCGATCTCGAAGAACGCCTCGATCCACGTTGCGATCAGATCGACCGGTTCGATGCCGTGAGCGCGCAACGCAGCCACGTCCGATATCGGCACACTACGCACTGATCGGGTAACAAGCGCGGTATCGCTGCATAGATCCCAGAGCACTTCGGGCACGACGACACGGACGTCGTTGTTCACCTCGTGCAGCCGGTAGCGCAGGAAACTTTGATCGGCGGCGCGTTGGCGAAGGTCGAGCATTGCATTGACGGTATCGCCTAGACGTGCAATCAGCGCGCCGACGTTCTGCGCGCGCACCTCGCGGGAAAAGCGTTCGGCCAGGCGCGCCGCCGCGCCCGCCACGTCGAGATCCTGCGCGAGCTCCTTGCGGGTATCGGCACGAATCAGCGTGAGCCGGGCGCTGACGGGCAATCCCGCGGTGCCCAGGCTCGTTTCATTCAACCGCACCGAAGCGCGATGCGTCTGCTCGGCAATTCCGCAGCGCTCGGGTTCGTCTTCCACCTCGATCAAGGCAGCGGCACGCCCGGGCGGCAACGCTGTAACAAGTGCCTGCCGCAATGCCGCGCCTTTCAACGGCGTCTTGAGCGTATCGAGTTCCGCCAGCGCAACCCGCACCGCCGTTTCCGACAATGCCGGATGCTGCTCGAGCACGCCCGATGCCATGCTCAACACGCCGGAGAGGTTTTGCAGCAATGGTGCGCGCTGGGAAAGACTCGTGGCGCCATGAGTGCGCATGCCGGCCGTGAACGAGCGCATGACCCGGTGGATCGGCTCGGACCTGCCGGCGTCCGTCATCCGGCTCTCACGAACGAACAACAAGGCGAGACGCCAGATGTTTCGCAGCCGCGGCGTCAAGGCGTTATCCGGGGAAGGTGTGTATGAAAGATGTCTTGCTCCTTTAGGTGCCGCGATAAAAGCCAGCGGCAACACAAATTAAACCTCAGCAAGGTTCATTTCGCAAATTGTCTTGTTTCGCGCGGACGTTCGGAAAATTGCCGTGTGCTTGCGATCCGCACGCAGCGCAAGCACAAATAACGCGAGAGAGATAACGGCCTGCCCTCAGGCTGCGGCCTCATACTCACAGGAAACAGTTACGGGTGGTCTCGCGCGACACGGTGATGCCGTTTGAAAAATGATTTCATTCGCGCCGCACTTCACCAGATGTCCACAGCCCAGTTCCAAACTTGAGAATCGGTGGCGCGAGTCGAAATCATCTAACCGCCAGTCCCTAATTACCTACTCAAAGTCTTATTTTTGTCTAGCTATTAAACACGTCTAGACCGAACACTTTTGAGACACAGTTTCGAAATCGCCTCAATCTCAGATAACCCAGAATTTTAAAGGTGTGAAGAAACGTCTGACGGGCCTGTGGCGCAACATGTCAACCCGAGTGATAAGCGATTTCAGCAAATCACCAAAGTTCGGTCGGGGCACTGGCAGTAGGGAATTTGCGCATGTTCAAAAGCGGCAGGCAGGGAATTCCGGGGCGCGTTCGACATCGAAAACCCGACAAATCGCAAACAAAACGCTATCGGCGTCGTTGCCAAGTCGAAGGTTGAGAGTTTACGATAAATCACCCTACATTCAATAGCTTGCATAGCCTCAACGAAACTAGACCGCTGATAATTTCAGTTTCTATGGTTTAATCCGGCATATTGAAAAATTGTCAAATTTATACAAATTTTGCCTTGGGGTAACAGCTTTACTTTACAGTTATTCACACGGTGCCTCAGACTGACAATCGCAATTCGCCATTTAAGACGGTCGGCCTAAAGCAATATAACCAAGGCATTTTTTTAATCTGCGCTCCGCCCGTCAATTGGCATAGTTCGTGCGTTATTTTCGATTTTCCGCCGCCCTATTTTTGATTGCCACATGCCAACCATCCAAGTGATCGAATTACAAATGACAGCCTTCAGCGAAGTGCTTGCCGAGTGCACGGAGCTCAAGGATCGTGTGGAAACAGAACGGGTGGCGGTATCGGCGATTACTGCCGCGCTCGTCAGCGCCAGTGAAACGCTTGTGGAGCGCGGCTGGATGACGGCAAAGAAGGTGCACGGACTGACCGTGTCCATGGAAGAAAGCGCGCTCGACCTCCGCGCCGCGCTCGACGAAGTGGACGCATCCATCACCACGGCTATCGCTCCTGTGGAGGTTTTCGCGCAGGCAACCGAGCGCATGCGGATTGCCCAATCCCAGGACGCAGTCGTCGATGTCCCCGGCGCGCCGTCGCGCGCGCTGCTCGATATCGTTGCGGCACAGTACTCGGCGCTATGCGAAAAGCTGCTGCGCAACGTCCGCGAACTGGCCACCATGGCGGCCGTCAGGCTGGATGATCTGCGCCAGAAAATCGACCTGCTCCAGTCATCGTTTGGCGAGATCACCGCGGCGATGGCGACTCCGGAGTTTCGTCAGGGAGCGCCTGCGCACCTCGTCATGCATCATTAGGGCCTGCGCAACACCGCATGTCGTTACGTAACATCGGAACATGTGTCGACCGCAGCCTCTCATCAGCAGCACAGCCTTTTGCGGGGCCTCACACCTACCGCCCAAATGGCTGATTCCGCATTGCACTGTGGCGTGATATCGTTTTCCTGTCGGAATCAAAACTTCCGGAAAACATCAATCATCTTGGTGAGCAATGCCATGAACGACGTACGCCACAGTCTCGGCCCTAACGACCGCGTGGAATTGCTCTGCTGGCTCACGTGCGGGAGCCTCGGCGCGTATTACCTGAACGGTTCCTGGCCCACCGCGGCCTTTCACGTACAAGCCGCTCATAAATGGCTCGACAGGCATCAACGGCAAGCGGAATGGCTCGCCATTGCCAAATTGTCGGGGATCGCGGCGGATCTCGCGCAACGGCATTCAGAACTGGTCGATGCCGACTGGGCCCGCGACGCGGTCGAAGAAATCCTGGACAGCGACGATCTGAACTATCAGTCGGAACTCGTCCTACGCGTGCTCGACGAATGCAGGCGCGCGCTCGCCGACAAACGCCCGGCGGATTAGGCAAAAGACGCGCAACCGGTTTAGCGCGGCGCCCTATCTGTGCTAATGGGCGCGCTCGCTCGCGCCAGAAGCGCGAACATCTAACTCACCCGCCGCAAACATGGATCAACTGGTATCGCCTTCCTTCGCAGAATTACCGGCGAAGAATGGTCGCAATTCGCTGCGCATTGAATATCAATGGTTGAACGCGAACTGGACCGATGCTCCCATCGCCGTGTTCCTGCACGAGGGGCTCGGCTCGGTTGCAATGTGGAAGGACTGGCCGCAGGCACTTTGCAATCGGCTCGGCTTTCGCGGATTGGTGTATTCGCGGCCAGGCTACGGCGCGTCCACGCCGCGCGAGGCCGGCACGGAATGGCCGGTTGATTTCCTGCACGCGCAAGCACTAGACGTGCTCCCGGCATTACTCGATGTTCTTGACATAGGCCACGCCGAGCGCGCCCGGATGTGGGTGATCGGACACAGCGACGGCGGGTCCATCGCCCTGCTCTACGCGGCGGCGTTTCCTGACGCGCTGGCTGGCGTTATTGCGATTGCGCCGCATGTGTTCGTCGAAGCGATGTCGGTGGAGATGATCGGCCAGGCGAGAGTTCAGTACACGCAGGGCGACTTGCGCAGCCGCCTGGCGCGGTATCACGCGGATGTGGACTCGGCCTTCTATGGATGGAACGATATCTGGCTGAGCCCCGCGTTCAGGGACTGGAATATCACGCGTCTTTTATCGTCTATCAGGTGCCCGCTTCTCGCGGCTCAAGCCGAGGACGACGAATACGCAACAATGGCGCAGATCGATGCCATTGCCTTGCACGCTCCCCAAGCGATGCTCGCAAAGTTGCCCGCCGGCGGCCACTCGCCGCACAGGCAATGCTCCGATTCGCTCGATGCAACGATCGAGGAGTTCGTTACCGGGAAGGCCGTGTCAAGGCATTGAGGCACAATGCTGGCAAATCCTAGTCGGGAGTACCAAGTGAACCCACAAGCGGACCCACAAGCAAAGCCGCGCCCGCCGGTCGATATCGCGCGGCATCTGCTCGTGATCGTCATCCTGACGGGACTGATGATCGGCAGCCTCTATATCCTTCGGCCATTCATTCCGGGCCTGATCTGGGCTACGACCATCGTGGTCGCGACCTGGCCGGTCATGCTCGCGGTGCAGCGCCGTGTCGGCAATCGCCGATGGGCCGCCACCGTCATCATGCTCATTATCCTTGGGATCGTGATCGTTCTGCCGCTCTATAAAGCGATCTCGACCCTCGCGCTGCACGGCGGCGAGATCATGGCCGCCATCAAGAGCCTGCCGAACTACGCATTACCGCCGCCGCCCGGCTGGATCAGCGAGATTCCGCTTGCGGGCGATCGCATTGCGCATGAATGGCAGACGTTGTCCGACTCCGGTCCGGGCGGCATCCTGGCGCGGCTCGAACCCTATGTGACCATTGCCGCGCGCTGGCTGCTCGGCCACGCGGCAATCGTCGGCGTGTTCGTGATCCACATGTTCGTGACCATCATCATTTCGGGCATTCTTTATAGCCAGGGTGACCAGGCGGCGCGGTTCGTCACACGCTTTGCCACGCGGCTTGCCAACGAGCGCGGCGCCGCGGTGGTCAAGCTCGCGGGACTCGCGATTCGCGCTGTGGCGTTGGGCATCGTCGTGACAGCGGTCGTGCAATCGACCTTGGGCGGCATCGGCTTGTGGATCGCGGGCGTGCCCGCGGCCGGCATCCTGGCTGCGTTGATGCTCATGTTGTGTCTTGCGCAGATCGGGCCGTTGCTGCCTTTGCTTGGCGGCGTGGCTTACCTCTTCTGGCACGACTCGCAACTCGCCGCCATCCTGCTGCTCGTGTGGTCGGTCATGGTCGCCATGCTCGACAACTTTCTGCGGCCCATGCTGATCAAGCGCGGCGTCAATCTGTCGATGCTGCTGATCCTCTCCGGCGTGCTCGGCGGCATGTTCGCGTTCGGGATTGTCGGGTTGTTCATAGGACCGGTGATCCTGGCGGTGACCTCGACCCTGTTGACGGCGTGGATCGATGAACCCGCGCCGGTCGCGCGCATCGCCACCGACGAAGAACGCGCCGTCACCGCGCAACACGCGGGCAAGATCTAGCGCCTCATCCGCCGTTGATCCGAAAGCCCGCCATGTGCTCGAAAAACCTGAGCGCGCGCGGGTCATCGGCGTGGGCTGTGTTGATGCGCACCCACGCCGACGACTCCCCGTTCGGCCGATAGTAACTCCCCGGCGCGAGCGTGATCCCGAACTTGAGCGCCTGCTCGACCAGCACCATGGAATCGTCGATATGCGGCACGCGTGCCCAGATGAAATTGCCGCCGGTGGGTTCATCGAAGACTTCCCAGCCGTGTTCCTCGATCCGCTGCACGGCCGTCGATAACGCGTCGCGCACCCTTCTGCGCAACCGCTCGAGATACTTCCGGTACGTCCCGCGCTCGAGCAGCGCCGCCACCACGCATTCGCTGAAACGCGATCCGCCCAGGCTCGTGAGCACTTTGACATCGACGAGATCCTTCACGAGTTCGCGCTTCGCAGCCAGATACCCGATGCGCAGCGACGATGACAATGTCTTCGACAAGCCGCCGAGATAAATCACGTGATCGAGCTGGTCGAGCGATGCCAGCCGTTGTGTCGGCGTTGCCTGGAAGTCGGCATAGATATCGTCTTCCACGATGGTGAAGTCGTGCTGCTGCGCGAGCTGCAGCAACTTGAATGCGACTTGCGGCGCGACGTTGGTCGCGGTCGGGTTATGGAACACCGTGTTGATGAAAAACAGCTTCGGCTTGATCGTCTTCAGCAGATGCTCGGCGAAATCGACATCGGGTCCCGTCGCCAATCGGGGCACGCCGACAATCCTCACGCCCTGAAGCTTGAGCAAACCGAACAGGTTGTAATACCCGGGATCTTCGACCAGCACGGTATCGCCCGACTTCAGCATGAACCGCACGATCAGGTCGAGTCCCTGGCTTGCCCCGCTCGTGACGATGATGTTGGACACGTCGGCCTCGACCCCGACGTGCGCCAGGCGCATCTGAATCTGATGACGCAGGTTTGCATCGCCATGCGGCATTGCATAGTCGATCACGCTTGCCGGGTCCATGCGCATGACCTGCCGCGCGGTCTGCATGATGCCTTCCAGATCGCGCCACGCTTCGGGCACGAAGCCGCTGCTGAGTTTCAGTGTCTCGCCGGGATAGTTGAATTGCTGGAGGATCTGGTTCGATTCCTCTTCGGCCAGGCGCGGATCCGAACCGCCGCCCGCGTCGTCACCGCCCATTTGATTGGCGACAAAAAATCCGGAACCGTGCTTCGGCACGATCATTCCCAGCGAGGAAAGCCGGTCATACGCCTCGATCACCGGAAAGCGGCTGATTTGCTGGCTCTCCGCCAGCGCGCGGATGGACGGCAGCTTCGCGCCCGACAGCAACTGGCGCGTGCGGATCAGGTTCGTGATGCCCGACACGAGCTGGTCAGTCATCGGAATGCCGCTGCTTGTATTGATCGCGAGGTCGATACCGGGGTTCATCGTGTCATCTCAAAAAGTGTGCAGGCAAAATCACTGAACAGTGCGGCACAACTGTTCGCGACTGTACATTTCCAAGATTGGAGTTTAAATAAATAATGGAGTCAAGAGGCCGTCTCTCTGTGAGCGGCCAGGATGGGAGAGCATCATGCGTGAAATCCGGACTTTGGAGCAGCAACCCAGCGAAGCGCCAGCCTGCTGGCTGATCGACCGCCCTCATACCCTGACTGTGTGCCGGGGAACAGTGTGGCTTACCATTGAAGGTGACACTGCCGACTGGTGGCTGCGCGCAGGCGATACACTCGAGCTCGCGCCGCGATCGAAGGTGTGGATCAGCGCATCGGAGCCGGACAGCCGCTTCATGCTGGCGTCGGCGCCGGTATTTTCGAGCATGCGCCGTTTCGCTTTGCCGCTTTACTGGATGCTGGCGCGTATGGGTCAGCGCAGGACGCGAGCAATGTGAATGGCGCGGGGCCGGCCAGCCCTGCCATTCAACGAATGCAGATAAAACAAAATGAACGATCGAATTCCGTCCTTCAACTCCTTTGACGCTTCGGGCACATCTTACGCCTTCGGCGTGGCTTGCCCTACGGTGCTGCCGCTTTCATCGATACTTCCCGAAGAGCCGCTCCTCATGATGGGCGCCGGCCCGGTGCCGATCCCCGATGCCGTCGCGAAGGCCAATGGCGTGGTGATCAACCACCTCGGCTCGACCATGGCGGCGGTCATCGGCCAGGTGAAGACCATGGCGCGCTACGTGTTCCAGACGGAATCGAAATGGGTGATGGGCGTGGCGGGTCCGGGATCGGGCGCGATGGAAATGGCGATCACGAACCTGGCGTGGAAGGATTCGCGCGTGCTCAGCATCTGCAACGGCTTTTTCAGCGAGCGCATGGCCGAGATGGCGCGGCGCACGGGTGCGGTCGTGGAAACGTTGAAGGTCAGCGAGGGAACCGCCGCCGATACCACGAAAGTCGCCGAAGCGATCGAGCGCTTCCGGCCGGAAGTCGTGACCATCGTTCACGGTGAAACATCGAACACCGTCTGGAACCGGAGCCTCGAATCCATCGCGGCGGTGGCGAGCGCCGCGGGCGCGCTGGTCGTGGTCGATGCCGTTTGTACGCTCAGCACCATGCCCCTGCCAATGGACGCGTGGGGTATCGATGCGGTGATCACGGGCGGTCAGAAAGGACTGTCGTCCATTCCGGGCGTGTCGCTGCTCGCGTTCTCCGAAAAGGCGTGGGACCGCATTACGTCACGACCGGTGCCGCACACGCACTGGTGCTTCGACGCATCGCTTGCGGCGAACTTCTGGCATAACGCGTCTTATCACTACACGGCGCCGGTTTCGGGCGTGCTTGCGCTGCATGAAGCGTTGCGCCTTGTGTGCGCCGAGACGCTGGAACGGCGTTTCGCGCGACATCTGCGCTGTTCGACGGCATTGCAAGCTGGCGTCGAGGCGCTGTCCCTGAAGCTCTATGTGCAGAAGGAAAGCCGCTTGAATTCGGTCGTCGGCATAGAAGTGCCAAAGGGCGTCACGGGCGCGGATATTTGCGCGCACATCTCGCGCAAGCATCATGTGGAGATTGCAGGATCGTTCGGTGCGCCAATCGTGCGGATCGGGCAGATGGGCGAACAATGCCGTGAGCATCATCTGTTTCGCACCATCCACGCGCTCGGCCGCACGATGGTCGATCTCGGCGTTCCGGTCGATTTGCCGTCCGGGGTTGCCGCGTTGGAACGGTCGTTATCGGCGGCCTGAAGCATCCGTTTTCCTGATTTCAATCAAGGCCCGCTATATGCGGGCTTTTTGTTTTTCTCGCGATGAAACTAAAACATTGATTTCCGGTTTTATCGCGTCGATTTATTTCCTCTTAAAACAATCCGGCGCTCTTGATATGAATCCGGTCATCTCATAATTAAAATGGACTGGGCCATTTAATCGCTTCCCGTCAACGTTCAAATTAAAAGCTTGAAGAAGCACGGGCCAGTTGTTAAGTTAGGCGAATTCCCAACCGCTCTCAACGTGACTGCACACGCACCGCACGGGCGGATGCGTGCATCCACCGCAGGGCGAACCGTTCAACAAGCCGCAACGTATCGCATCTGATTTCATTCATGAAAAACTCGTAATCAATACCGTCTTCGCGATTCATTCAGCGCCTCGATCGGCGTGAAGCTCCGGAATATCTATTAATTATTTTTAAGTTGCGATCAACCGATCGCGGAGTTGCACTCGCCTGGAGAAAGTCCATGAACACGGTTTCATCGAAACACACACCAGTCGCAACGTTTCAGCTTGGCGGTCCCCGGGCCTGGTGGATCTGGGCGCTGTCCGTGGCCTTCGTCATTTATCTCTTCAGCGTTCAAACGGGATATTCGATCGTCAATCCCGAGGTGAAGAAAAGCGCGTCGCTGACTGTGGAGCAAGTCGCGTCCATCGCGGCGGTCTACACATGGGTTTTCGCCGTCTGCCAGTTCTTCGGCGGCGCGTTGCTGGACCGGCTGGGTGCGCACAAGGTCCTGCCCATATCCGTCGTGCTGGTCACGGCCGGCGTGTTCCTGTTCGCCAACGCGGGGAGTTACGGCACGCTGCTCGTCTCGCAGTTCGTGATGGCCGTGGGCGCCTGTACCGGCTTTGTGGGCGCGGGGTACATAGGCGGCCAATGGTTCGGCATGGGCCGCTTCAACTTCATGTTCGGGCTGGTGCAGTTTTGCGCGTCGCTCTCATCGGCGTTTTCGGTCAACGCGCTGCAGTGGGGCCTGAGCGAAATGCCGTGGCGCGAGCTGTTCAATTTCGTGGGTGTGGCAGGCGTGGTGTTGTCGGTGCTCGCATTCCTCTTTCTGAAAAACCCGACGCCTGTCGAATCGACGGGCGCGGGGGGCGCGAGCGCGTTCATCCACTCAGTGCTCGATGCGCTTTTCCAGGTCGCCAAGGTGCCGCACGTCTGGATTTCGGCGCTCATCTGCGCTGCGTTGTTCGGCAGCATGCTTGCAGCGGGCGTAGTCTGGACACCCATGCTCATGGAGACGCGCGGCGCTTCCCCTGCCACGGCAGCATTCAGTTCGTCGTTGTTGTGGCTCGGGCTCGCCGCAGGCTGCCTCGTCATTCCGGCACTCTCCGACAAGATCGAGCGGCGCAAGATGCCCATCGTGATCGGCATTGCGGTTCAACTCGCGTGCGCGGGCGCGTTGCTGTACCTGCCGTCCATCTCGATTCCTGTTGCGATGGCGCTCAACTTCCTGTTCGGTTTTGCAAACGCCGCGCACATGCTCTGCTTCAGCAGCGCCGCGGACGTGGTCCCGCCGCAATTGATCGGTACGTCGGCGGCGTTTGTGAACGGCCTGGCGTTCATTGCGGGCGGCATCATGATTGCGGCGCCCGGCTCGAGAGTGGTGTCCGGCATGGCTGCGGGACTGACCGATCACACGCTGGCCATCGCGGAATACGCGGCGACGCCGATCACCTATTCGTTGATCGCGTCCTTTGTGCTCGCGCTGATCATGAAGGAATCGCATCCGGCACGGCGCCGCTGACCTTCTTCTGCCGATCCCTTCTCCGATACGAAAGCCGGCCTCGCGGCCGGCGCACTTCCCAGGAACTCGACATGACCGCACTAAAAGCCTTGCGCGCCGACGTGGTGACCTTCAGCGGCGATCCGTTTCTCCAGTCGCCCGAGCAATGCCTCGTTCATATACCCGATGCCATGGTCGTCATCGACCAGGGTCAGATCGTCGATGTCGGCCCCGCCTCCGAAGTAACGCCTCGCCTGCCCGCGGGAACTCAGGTTCAGCACTATCCGGACGCGATCATTTCGGCAGGGTTTATCGACACCCACATTCACTATCCGCAAACCGAGATGATCGGTGCGTATGGTGAGCAGTTGCTGGAATGGCTCAACACGTACACGTTCGTCGCCGAGCAGAATTTCGCCGATAAAAATCACGCCGACATGGTCGCCAAGGTGTTCTTGCGCGAACTCCTGCGCTCGGGCACCACGACGGCCGCCGTTTATTGCACGGTGCATCCGGGTTCGGTCGATGCATTTTTCGAAGAGTCGTCGCGTTTCAACACACGCATGGTCGCGGGCAAGGTGCTGATGGATCGCAACGCGCCGCCGGCGCTGCTCGATACCGCCGAACTCGCGTACTCCATGAGCTCCGACCTGATCGCGAAGTGGCACAAGCGCGGACGCCAGTTGTATTGCATCACGCCGCGCTTCGCGCCCACGAGCACGGACGCGCAGCTCGACGTCTGCGGCACCTTGCTCAAGGAAACGCCCGACGCTTACGTGCAAACGCATCTATGCGAAAACGTCGATGAAATCGCCTGGGTCATGGCGCTGTTCCCCGAGCGCCGGAGCTATCTCGATGTCTACGCGCACGCCGGCATAGTCGGACCCCGCTCGATCTACGGCCACGGCATCCACCTCACCGAGGACGACCTGTGCACGTGCCACCAGACCGGCGCGGCGCTGGCGCACTGCCCGACATCGAATTTCTTCCTCGGCAGCGGCCTCTTCCGTGTCTTCGATGCCAAGAACCCGAAGCGCCCTGTACGCGTCGGCCTCGGCACGGACGTGGGCGCAGGCACGAGCTTCTCGCAACTGCAATCGCTCAACGAAGCCTACAAGGTCGCGCAGATGAACCAGACGAAGCTCAATGCGATCCAGGCGTTTTATCTCGCCACGCGCGGCGGGGCGGAAGCGCTGTACCTGCAGGACAGGATCGGCACCGTTGCCAAGGGTTATGAGGCCGACCTCGTGATCCTCGATCGCAAGGCGACGCCGCTGATGTCGTTCCGCTCGGGCTATTGCAAGGACATCGTGGAGCAGCTTTTCGTGCTGATGACGCTCGGCGATGACCGCGCGATCAAGGCCACATACGTAGCGGGCGAACAGGTCTACGAGCGCAGTCCGTCAGGCGATGGATTCCGTTACCCGCTGGCTGCGTGATCCGGGCACCACTTCCAATTTCACGCAGGTTGGAACGGCCGATCCGCACTGCGCAGTGCGATCCGCGTTCGTTCGCCTGCATTTTACTGTCGGAGGAACGCGTGAAGAACTGCTTCGGTTTTAATTCAAAGGGAATCGCGGCGCTTGCGTCCTTGCTGGCGACCGGGATGCTGTGCAGCGGCGGCGCCAGCGCCCAGTCGAGCGTCCAGCTTTACGGGCAAGTGGACGCCTGGGTGGGCGCGCAGAAATATCCCGGTGGCGATCGTGCGTGGACGCTGGGCGGCGGCGGGATGTCGACATCGTATTGGGGCTTGAAGGGTGCGGAAGACCTCGGCGGCGGATACAAGGCGATCTTCGCGCTCGAAGATTTCTTCCGGCCGCAGAACGGCGCATATGGCCGCTTCCAGGGCGACTCGTTCTTCTCGCGCGATGCCTACGTCGGCGTCCAGTCGCCCTATGGAACCTTGACCGCGGGGCGGCTGACCACGTCGCTGTTTGTATCGACGATACTTTTCAATCCCTTCGCCGACTCTTACACGTTCTCGCCGATGGTCTATCACGTGTACCTCGGCCTTGGCACCTTCCCCGCCTACACGACCGACCAGGGCGTGGTCGGCGACTCCGGCTGGGACAATGCAATTTCATATTCGACGCCGGATTATCACGGTCTGAGCGGGACAGCCATGTACGCATTCGGCGACAAGGCCGGCGAAAACGGCCAGCACAAGCTGAGCGCGCAGTTCCTGTATCTCAGCGGTCAGTTCGCGGCAACGGGCGTCTATCAATACGTGAATTTCAACACGCAGCCCGACGACCTGAGTTCGCTTGTTTCCGGCATGCAGAGCCAGGCCGTGGCGCAGCTCGGCGTGTCCTACGACCTGCGTGTGGTCAAGCTTTTCGGTCAATACATGTACACGGATAACACCGTACGCACCGGCAACTTCCATATCAACACGGCGCAAGGCGGCGTGACCGTGCCTCTCGGCCCCGGCACCGTGATGGCCTCCTACGCCTATTCGCGCGACGCAGGCGGCCTCGACCAGACGCGGCAAACCTGGGCACTCGGCTACGACTATCCGCTCTCCAAACGCACTGATCTCTACGCCGCCTACATGAGCGACCGTATCACCAGTCAATCGACGGTCGAGACCTTCGGCGCCGGCGTCCGGGCGAAGTTCTAGGCCCCTGCGCGTACCGATATAAAATCCACCACGGGTTTTTGCTTTAGTCTTGGCGTTTCTCAGGAAACGCGACGGGCAAACGCACAAACTCATGGATTATTTCGCAGCGGTACGCGCGTTCGTTCATGCAGCCGAACGGCAAAGCTTCAGCAAGACGGCGCTTGAAATGGGCGTCAAGACATCGACCGTTTCGCGTTATGTGAGCGAGCTGGAAAAGGATCTGGGCATCGCCCTGTTCAACCGGTCCACCCGCGGGCTCGTGCTCACTGAAGGCGGCCGCGTGTTTCGCGAACATGCGCTTCTTGCGCTGCAGGCACTCGATGACGCCCGCGAGCTGACGTCATCGCTGAACCAGACGCCGCAAGGCGTGCTGCGCATCACCATGCCCGTGGCGTTCGGGCATCGGCATGTGGTGCCGCATTTGCCGGCGTTCATGAAGCGCTATCCGGATATTGGCGTCGATATCGTCGTGACCGACGAGACGCTGAACATGATAGAAGGGGGCGTCGATGTCGCGGTGCGGATCGGCGCGTTGCCCGATTCGCTGTTGATGGCGCGTCGGCTCGCGCCGCACCGCCGGATCGTATGCGCGAGTCCGGGGTATTTCGAACGCAACGGCACGCCCGCCGAACCCGATGATCTTGCGCATCACGAATCGCTGCGGCTCGCGCTGCAACCCGATGACCGATGGTTTTTCATGAAGCGCAAGGACGCGCCCGAAAAGCCGAAGCACACGCTCGTGGAGTTGAAGGGGCGTTTTCGCGGCGACGATTCGGAGGCCGTGCTGCAACTCGCGCTTGCGGGTTGCGGCGTGGCGTTGCTGCCCACGTGGCTTGTCGGAACAGCGCTACGCGATGAGCGCCTCATCCATGTGCTCGGCGATTGGGAAGCACGCACCGCGCGTGCCGAACCGGCGATCTGGGCGGTTTATCCGCCGAAGAAAATCGTATCGTCGAAAGTTCGTGCGTTTGTCGATTTTCTCGCCGAAGTGACCGGCGAGCCGCCGTACTGGGACGACGGTCTTGACGTCTGAACGATGCGCCTTAATGCGCAAAGCGGATATCGAGCGTGCGCAAGTAGGTTTGCAAACCGGCGTCCTGGATCGGAATCACGTAGGCGTCGCCATCGGATTCGTTGAAATGCGCATGCCAGTATCCCGGCGGCGTGACGAACTCCATCCCAGGCTTCCAATCCACCCGCGTCGGGTTTGAAATCCCGCCGTTCTCGTCCAGCTCGGTGCCGACCAGCGTATAACAACCCGCCTGACATCCCGCGATGAAATCAAGTGCAATCGATTGATGCCGGTGCGGCTTCTGCTCCGAATTGGGCGTCACGACGCCGAACATCGCCCAGAGGGTGTGAGTCACCGTCCTCGTCTGCGGGAAATTGACGTTGCCGAGCAGCACACTGATGCGGTTGCGCCGGGCGGCGTTCGCGTCCTCCCGGACCTTCTTCAACTCAGCCTGCGCCCGCGCCGCCGGATAAAGCGTCGCGGCGAAACGTGGCTGCACCGACGTCACGCCGAGATAGGTCAGCAGGGGCGCATCGTTCACGTAGTAGAGCGTGGCGGTGATGTCGGAACGAAGACTCGCGGATTCGCCGCCCGGCAGCGTGAAGAAGTCGCCCTGTGCGAAAGGGAAATCCACCGCACCTTGCATGACATGTCCGGCGCCGCTGATCACGTACCACACCAGCGATGTCGCCGTCGGCGCGAGCTTGAGTTCATCGCGGGCGTTGATGCGCACGAAGTTCGCGCTGAGGCTTGGACCCGTCGCGGGGCTCGGGCAGTTCAGCTCAGCGGACAAGTCGAGCGGCACGATGCGGGTCTCGCCATCCGCATAAAGCGCAGGCGAGAAGTTGCGGAACGGCACACGCGAGATGAGCTTTGCGCCAACAGGATTCGCTGACGACGTGTATTCGAAGTACTGCGCGTCATCGGTCGCGGGCGATGCTTCGGCGAGCGTGGCGGGGGATGTCTTGTTCAACATCGTGAGCTCCTTGCGAGTGGCGTTCAATGGGGTAACGCCACTTTAAGGAAGGGATGGCCGGCGCAGAAGCGCCTTGCATCGAAATCACCTTTGCGTAAAAGGGGGTATGGAAGACGCGACGGTCCTGGGACCGCTCAGGCTTCTGCGCATTTGGCCCCAATCTGCTGCGCCATACGCGCGATCGCGACGCAGATGCGTTTCTCGCGCCGGGCATCCATGCGCCCCGTCGGCACACTCGTGCTGACAGCGAGCCGCTTGCCGTGCGGCGTCTCCCCTACGTACGCCGCGAAACAGGTGAGCCCTGCCGCCGCTTCTTCGCATTCGCTCGCAAGCCCCGTCTCCCGGACCCGCGCAAGTTCACGCAGCAAGGTGGCGCGTCGCGTGATGGTGCGCGGCGTGGCGGCCGTGAGCCTGTCGGGCAGGAGCTGGAGCAGTTGGTCATCGGGCAGCGTCGCCAGCAAGGCCTTGCCAAGCGCGCACGAATGCGCCGGCAGCCGCGACCCGAGATCCGATACCAGCCGTACCGCCCGGCGTGAATCTTCCCGCGCGATATACACCACGTCGCGGCCATCGAGCGTGGCGAGTTGCACGACTTCGTTGTGCGTCGCAACGAACGCCGCCGCCTGCGACCGGAACGCCGCCTGAAAGCCATCGTGGCGAACGAAGGCGCTCCCCAACTCGAACAGCTTCACGCCGATGATGTAGCCATCGCCCCGCTTCTCGATCCAGAACTGGCGCTCGAGCGAGTCCAGCAGCAAATACAAGGTGCTGCGCGATAAACCCGTGGCCTCGTGCAGCGCGGACGCTCGCACGGGGGTGCGCGCGTTGGCGAGGACCTCGAGCACGTCGTTGGCGCGTCGTAGCGCGGGCACTTCGTAGACGCGTTCGGCGGTATCGTTTTTCATCTGATGGGGCGGATTGTGTGTCCAACAGGTTGGAATTATCTACAACATAATGGACAACTCGATACCCCGATAATACGATCAAGGCCCTGATTTCCACCAGCCCGGACACCTATTCATGGCCTCGATTTCCCCTTCCGCATGCCTTCCTGACGATCTCGACCGTGCAGTGCTCATTGGACGCGTGTGGCGCCCGGCGCCTGTCAATGGCCCATCGGTGGTCTGCGTTCGCAATGGCCAGGTCATCGACATCACGCATATCGCGCCGACTACGGCCGATCTGTTCGAACGTACCGATGCACTCGATATCGTCCGCAATGCCGAAGGTGAATCCCTGGGTTCGATCGAGGACATCGTGCGCGCGAGCTTCGATCCGCACTCCACGGGCGTCAAATTGCTCGCGCCGTGCGACGTGCAGGCCGTGAAAGCATGCGGCGTGACCTTCGCGGTCAGTCTGCTCGAACGCGTAATCGAGGAGCAGGCCGGCGGCGACGCCAGCAAGGCCAAGGAAGTGCGCGAGACCATCAACACGCTGATCGGCGCAGATCTTTCGAAGATAGTGCCGGGTTCGGAAAGCGCGGAAAAGCTGAAAGCGGAACTCGAGCGCCGCGGCGCGTGGTCGCAATACATGGAAGTCGGCATTGGGCCGGACGCCGAGGTGTTTTCCAAATCGCAGCCGATGTCCTCTGTCGGACTTGGCGCGGATATCGGGCTTTATCGGACGTCGATGTGGAACAACCCCGAGCCGGAGATCGTGCTGGCCGTGAACAGCGCAGGGAAGATCGTCGGCGCGACGCTCGGTAACGATGTGAACCTGCGCGACATCGAAGGCCGCAGCGCACTTCTGCTCGGCAAGGCGAAGGACAACAACGGGTCATGCGCGATCGGTCCGTTCATTCGCCTCTTCGACGGCCAGTTCACACTCGATTCCGTCCGCCAGGCCAGCGTCTCGCTGCGGATCGAAGGCGCCGACGACGGTTTCACGCTCGATGGCATCAGCCATATGAGCGAAATCAGCCGCGACCCCGCCGACCTCGTCGAGCAGACGATCGGGGCGCATCATCAGTATCCGGACGGTTTGATGCTGTTCCTCGGCACGATGTTCTCGCCGATCAAGGATCGCGACACCCCGGGCAGCGGTTTTACTCACCACATGGGCGACGCCGTGACAATCTCGGCGCCCGCACTCGGTGCGCTGGTGAACACCGTGCGCCGCTCGGAAGAGATCACGCCGTGGACGTTCGGCGTCCGGGCGCTGTATACGAATCTGGCAGCACGGGGGATCGCGCTGGACCAGAAATGAGGCTTGGACAAGTTGCCAGCACGCGCCTTACTACGAAGGGCGCGGGTTTTTATCGATAGTCGAGGGTAACGCAGCTTCCGTCGCCGTCTGCGGTCGTGTGCTGTTCGCCGAGTCGTCCCCGCCTGACGATGCGCCTTTCGCCTTTTCGGCCTGGGCGTAATCGTTGCCTTCCGTCGGTGTTGCAGGGCGCTGTGCGGCATCAGTCCCTTCAGTATCGGGCGTATCCACTCTTGCATCGGGCTCGTGCAACGGTGCGTCGGGCTGACGTACGCCCTGATGAGCATCAGCGCCCGTTGCGGCGCCACCCGGCAAGTTGCCGATGGATCCACCCCCGCTTGCGCCTGAACCACTGTCGCCTAACGGCTTGCCGCTATTCTTCTCGCGTTCTGTCTGGGTCATGATGCGTTCCTGTCCGTTTGCCGTGGTCAATACAAACAGCAAGTCACATTCCACTACCCGGCGCCGGCTTTCGTCACTTCCGCGGATTCCTCGGAGGCGTTACCCTAAGCACCTGAAGCAGATGTCTCGTGTGAACCGTCGCCTTACGCTCAACACCATGCCAGTTTACGATTACGAATGCCCGGAATGCGGCCAGTTCGAAACCGCTCGACGTATTGCTGAGCGCAATGACGCGACCGCTTGCCCTCAGTGTGGGATGACCGCGCAGCGAGTAATGGTCGGTGCGCCGTCGTTGTCAGGCGAGACGCCCGAGCCTGGCGGGGGGTACGGGATGCGGCACATGGGTGGGTGCGCGTGTTGCCGGTAAGGTCGTGAGCCTCATCGTCTTCTTAAGATCGCAGCAGGACGGGCCGTGTCGAGTTGAGAATCGCACCATATCTCAGCCCACACGCGTGCGTAGTTGATCGCTTGCAAAGGCGTCGGAAATGGCTTCAAAGTGCACGAATTGAAAGGATCGTCGCCACCATTCGATACGCGCCATATCGACACGCTCCCGGCATAGTTGCCATCACCGGGCACGGCGGCACACTCGATGTTGAACCCGCGATATTCAAATTGCATGCGCCCTCCGTCCGTTCTATTTCGTCTTGGACAGGGTTGCCAAGTAGTTTCGAGACGTACTCAGCGGCTCCGATTCAAATGGATGTCGCTACGTTTGCGCTTGGAAAGCAATATATGAAAAGCACTCCCGATCTTGCATTCTGCTTTCTTTAACGGATGGAAGCGTCCGATAAGAATGATCACATTCAGTGGCTTTCGTACATTGCATTGTCGGAATGCGCGCGTCGAACAGTGTCTGCTTTTTAGATGTTGTCGAAGCGGCAGAAAACCGAGCAGCTTATCCTGGACGAGGTCCGTATGAGGCTGCCGGTCGCGCAACGCGCACCGGAACGCCTGTGCCTCATACAAAAACGCCGCTCGCTCGTCGCCGTTGTACGTCGACAGTGAACGAGCGGCAATTGCGTGGTTTCGGAAGCGGCGTGTCAGCACAAGTGAAGGAATCCTAGCCACAGTCCAGATGCGACCGCAGCACTTGCCTTTTACCGGACAGCCGCTTCGTCACTCATTGACGGATAGTCGATATATCCTTTCGCATCGCCTCCATACATGGTGGCCTGATCCGGCTCGGTGAGCGCGGCGCCTGCCTTCAGGCGTTCGACAAGATCCGGGTTCGAAATGTACGGACGACCGAACGCGATAAGGTCGGCACGTTTTGTGGCCAATGTCGATTGTGCGAGCGCCTTGTCATAACCATTGTTGGCCATGAACAAGCCATCGAAAGCCCGACGCAATACTTGCAGGTCAAATGCACCTGGAACGTCGCGAGTACCGCCGGTTTCACCCTCTATGACATGGAGATAAGCCAGCTTCAGCGCGTTGATCTTTTCAACGACATAGGTGTAAAGCGGCTCTGGATTGGTATCCGAGATATCGCCAAAGCTGCTTAGTGGAGAGATTCGCACACCGACCCTGTCGCCACCCCACACACCGACCACGGCGTCAGCCACTTCAAGCAGGAGCCTGGCCCGGTTCTCGATCGAACCGCCATACTGGTCGGTGCGTCGATTTGTCTTGTCGCGCAAGAACTGGTCGAGCAGATAGCCGTTGGCGGCGTGAATCTCCACTCCGTCAAAACCTGCTGTCTTCGCATTCTGCGCGGCTGTTCGATATTGCTCGACAATACCCGGCAGTTCTGACGTTTCCAGCGCACGCGGTGTGACGAGCGGCACGAAACCGTCGTTGGTGAAAGCCTGCCCCTCGGGTTTTACCGCTGAGGGTGCGACCGGCAATGCATTATCCGGCTGGATGGAAGGATGCGAAATACGTCCGACGTGCCACAGTTGGAGGTACATCCGGCCACCTTTGTCGTGAACCGCATCAGTGATGCGCCTCCAGGCTTTAACCTGTTCGTCGTTGTAGATGCCCGGTGTGAAAACATAACCTTTGCCTTGCGGCGAGATCTGAGTCGCTTCGGCAATGATCAAACCGGCCGACGCGCGCTGCGAATAGTATTCGATGGCAAGTTCACTCGGTACATCGCCCTCTTTCGCGCGACTGCGAGTGAGAGGAGCCATCACAATGCGGTTGGGCAGCGAGAGCGGCCCCAGTTGAACGGGTTCGAAGAGATAGTCGTCGATAGCGGCATTGCTGGTTTCTTTCGTCATGCTATTCCTAACGGTGAATGAATTCGGCTGCGCTTGGCGAAATCCATGCCATATAAAGGCAAGCGGAGATGCGGTCTCAAATGGTAAAGCAAGAATCGGCTGCCCGCTTTTTCGCCAGCGACCCCTCTCATCGGAAGGCGTCGCCCAAATGCGAAAACCGCGCTGACACAGCGCGGTTTGAAATGTACAGGGAGACTTATCGGCGACGACAATTTGACTTTGCCCCGCCTCAACGCGCCGAGAAAGCAAAGTATGGCCAATCGTGCGGTCAAGCATGCCCCCCAGGAGGGTATGCGATGCTTAACGGCAAATGGAAGTAGCGTGAAACGCTCGGGAATCCTGGTGGGCCGGGTGGGATTCGAACCCACTATCGGTCGATTATGAGTCGACAGCTTATACCAATTAAGCTTCCGGCCCTTTGTGCAGCGGAACGCAGATCAACACTGCCGTGATCACGAACTTCGTTCGTAACACACTCGCGAAGGTCTGCGAGTTTGCCTTGAAACGAGCCATAAAACAAGCGGGGCGGCCCGACCTGGACCGCCCCGCTCGGATGCTTCATTCACGCCTCGACCATCAATTCCCTTCCAGGAACGACTTCAGCTTGTCCGAACGGCTTGGATGACGAAGCTTGCGCAGCGCCTTCGCCTCGATCTGGCGAATCCGTTCGCGGGTGACATCGAACTGCTTGCCGACTTCTTCTAGCGTATGGTCCGTACTCATTTCGATACCAAAACGCATGCGCAGCACCTTCGCTTCGCGCGGCGTCAACGAATCGAGCACGTCCTTCACGACGTCGCGCATGCTGGCGTGCAGCGCGGCATCCGCCGGGGCGACCGTATTCGTGTCTTCGATAAAGTCACCCAGATGCGAGTCGTCGTCGTCCCCGATCGGCGTTTCCATGGAGATCGGCTCCTTCGCGATCTTCATGATCTTGCGGATCTTGTCTTCCGGCATTTCCATCTTCTCGGCGAGCGTTGCCGGATCCGGCTCAAGACCGGTTTCCTGCAGGATCTGCCGCGAAATACGGTTCATCTTGTTGATCGTTTCGATCATGTGAACCGGAATCCGGATGGTGCGCGCCTGGTCGGCAATCGACCGCGTGATGGCCTGGCGAATCCACCATGTGGCGTAAGTCGAGAATTTATAACCACGACGGTATTCGAACTTGTCCACCGCCTTCATCAGGCCGATGTTGCCTTCCTGGATCAGGTCAAGAAACTGCAGCCCGCGGTTCGTGTATTTCTTGGCAATCGAGATTACGAGACGCAAGTTCGCTTCCGTCATTTCGCGCTTGGCCTGACGCGCCTTCAGTTCGCCGGCCGCCATCTGACGGTTGGTTTCCTTCAGGTCCTTCAACGGCAACACGACCCGCGCCTGCAAGTCGAGCAGACGTTGCTGCTGTTCGCGAATCGCGGGAACGTTACGCGCCAGGATCACGCTGTAGCCATGATTCTCGGCAACGACTTTCTCAGACCATTCGAGATCCGTCTCGCTACCCGGAAAACGCGCGATGAATTCGGCCCGCGGCATGCCGCATTTATCGACAACGGTATGCAGGATCTGACGTTCCACCTGACGTACTTCGTCCACTTGCGCACGCAGCGTGTCGCACAGGCGCTCAACGGTACGTGCGGTAAAGCGAATGGTCATCAGCTCGCTCTGAATGGCTTCCTGCGCCTTCAGATAAGCCTTCGACTTGTAGCCTTCCTTCTCGTAAGCGCGGCGCATCTTGTCGAACCACTCGCTGATGAGCGAGAATTTTTCGAGCGATGCACGCTTGAGCGCTTCCAGTTGCGCGGCGTTGGCGTTCGCCTGAGCGGTGGTTTCGTCGACTTCTTCCTCGTCTTCGCTGCTTTCGTCGGCTTCCTCTTCGTCCTCGCTTTCAATGGCTTCCGCTTCCTGCTCGGAAAAACCATCGGCGTCGGCGGCGTTCGGGTCGATCAGACCGTCCACCAGTTCGTCAACGCGCGTTTCTTCGTTCTGCACGCGCTCGGCCATCGCGAGAATGTCCGCGATGGTCGTCGGGCACGCCGAAATGGCCATCACCATGTGCTTGAGGCCATCTTCAATGCGCTTCGCGATCTCGATTTCGCCTTCGCGCGTGAGCAGCTCGACTGTGCCCATTTCGCGCATGTACATGCGCACCGGATCGGTCGTACGGCCAAATTCGGAATCGACAGTGGACAGTGCGACTTCGGCCTCTTCCTCGACCTCGTCATCCGACGATGCGGCCGGCGCGTTGTCGTTGAGCAGCAGCGTTTCAGCGTCCGGCGCCTGTTCGTAGACCGCTACGCCCATGTCGTTGAACGTGCTGATGATCCCTTCGATCGCTTCCGTTTCCGTGAAGTTGTCGGGCAGGTGATCGTTGATTTCCGCGTAGGTCAGGAAGCCGCGTTCCTTGCCGAGCTTGATCAGCGCGCGCAGTTTCGCACGGCGCTCCTCGAGCTCTTCAACCGTACCGGGCGCGCTGGAGGCGAACGCGTCCTTCAACAGCGCTTTTTCCTTGGCACGCCGGTCGCGCGCCTTGACCTTCTCGACCTTGACCGGAGGCGCGGCTACGGCATCCGCTGCGGGCACCGCAGGATCGGCCTGGACGTTTTGCGCGTTTTGCGTTGCGTCGTCATCGACGGGTACTTCGTTCAGCTTTTTCGTCATGGAGTTCGCCGTACCGGCATTAGTCTCGACTCGCGGCTGCTGGACGACAGCCGATGGAACCGTGGATACTGAATGTGTGCGCGCTGCCTCGTCCTGCGTCGACACGACTTTCCGGGCATTACGCCGTCCGGGGTCCTGCGCCGGACCTCGCTTCACGACGCGCATGCGAGCCTGCTTCGACTCCTGCTTCGTGACGCGTTTCCGGCCCGCATTAGCAGCCGCTTCCGTTGCACTCGCTTGCTTGCCGGCCGAACTTCCGGCCTTCTCCGCTTCGCCCGCCGCATCCGACTGGCCGGAAATGCTGCCGGCCCGACTTGTCGACTGACCCAGCGTTTTTTTGCCTGGCGGCCTGACGGCTTTCGCCGCTCTGGCCGGCCCTGCACTCACTGCCGATGCAACCGAGCCTTGCTTCCTGGTGCTCAATTCAGTGCCCGGTTGACTGCCTGACTGACTACTTGAAGCAGACAAACCGGAAGGTGACTTGACGGCTGACGCGCGGCGTCTGGACGCTCCGGAGGAAGGAACTGACCGGCTTTGGGCCACTGCCCGTTTCGACTCGTTAGAGCCGCGTGCCGTTGTTTTCTTCCCGCTAGCAGTCTTAACCATGCGTGCCTCACCTCTTTTTCGCAAATGAGCACAAAAGTCAAAAAAACAACTTGCTGAAAACCTTTAATTGTAGCATGCGCTATTTACACCTCCCGACTTACCCCACGTGCAGCCTTGATTTGAGCAGCTTTAACCGATAATTCCGAGAATTCGGCAATTTCTTCTGCGGTCAGGCTGGCCTGCTGCGCCAGTTGATCCAGCCGATTCCTATAGCTGTCATGCCGGAGTTTGACAACGGTTGCCTGTAGTTCCTCTGCCAGAAGCTTTTTCTGCTCCTGCACACGCTCGTTGGCGGACTCGTCATCAGGGTCCCGCATCAGCAAGTCACGTACATTTTCATCATAGGCGAGAATTTCCTGGAAGATATCCTCGTAAGTCGGGGCGTTCGCGGCGTTGCGCAACAGATCCGACAACATCTGGAACTCCGCGGTCTCGCCCAGTTCCCGAGCGTGCCCAATCACTTCGCTGAATAATTCGCCGTGTTCGGTCATGGTCACGAGCGACTGCTCGCTTTCGTGATCGAGCGTTTTATAAATCGATGGATACATCACCAGATTGCGCAACGCACGTTGTTCATGCCCTTTGACGCGACGCCGCTCGCTCTTCGGCAACGCGGCCCGGGCAACTGCCGCGGCGCGCGAATCGATGTCGCACAATGCCGCAATTTCACCAAACGGCGTATTCAGCCGATCGGCCAGCATGTGCAGGATCTGCACGCGCAGCGCGTTGGGTGGAAGCGCCTGCAGCAGCGGTTTGGCATCGAACAGCGCCTTCGCGCGGCCTTCCGGCTGGTCGAGCTCCTTGTCGTTCAAAATCTCGTTGAGCAGGAATTGCGACAGCGGCATGGCGCGATCGACCTGTTCACCAAACCCGTCCGTACCGAACTCGCGCACGTAGCTGTCCGGATCGTGCTCTTTTGGCAGGAACAGGAAGCGGATGGTGCGGTTGTCGGCGGCGTGCGGCAAACATGCCTCGAGCGCGCGACGCGCGGCGCGACGGCCAGCGGAATCGCCATCGAAGCTGAACACGACTGTTTCAGTCTGACGAAACAGCTTTTGAACGTGGACCGGCGTGCAGGCCGTCCCGAGCGTGGCGACCGCATTCGCAAACCCGAGTTGCGCGAGCGCCACCACGTCCATATACCCTTCGACGACCAGTGCGTAGCCAAGTTCGCGGATGGCCAGACGTGCTTCAAACAAACCGTACAACTCGCTGCCCTTGCTGAACAGCGGCGTTTCCGGCGAGTTCAAGTACTTGGGTTCGCCGCCGTCGAGCACGCGTCCCCCAAAACCGATCACGTTTCCCTTCACATTGCGGATGGGAAACATCACGCGTTCGCGGAAGCGGTCGTACCGGCGGGACTGGCCCTGGTTGTCGCTTTTTTCGCTGACGATGATCAGGCCCGCTTCCACCAGGTTGTCGTTCTTGTAATCGGGAAACGCGCTTTCCAGGTTCTGCCAGCCGTCCGGCGCGTAACCCAGCCCGAACCGCAATGCGATTTCGCCGGTGAGACCGCGTTTTTTCAGATATTCGATGGCGTTAGGCGCCCCGCGCAATTGCTTCCTGTAGAAGTCGCAGGCGGTTTGCATCACTTCCGTCAACGCGACGCTGACCGCCTTGCTTGGCGCGGGCGAATAGCCTTCGCCAGATCCGCCCGAAAGCCGCGAGGGTTCCTGCGGAACCGTCAAGCCGACTGATTGGGCGAGTTCCTGTACCGCTTCCGGAAAGGTCAGCGCCGTGTGCTCCATGAGAAAGCTGATGGCCGTGCCGTGCGCGCCGCAGCCGAAGCAGTGATAGAACTGCTTGGTCGGGCTGACCGTGAACGAGGGACTTTTCTCGTTATGGAACGGGCACAGGCCCATGAAGTTCGCGCCGCCCTTCTTCAACTGGACGAACTTGCCCACCACGTCGACGATATCGACGCGGTTCAGCAAGTCCTGAAGAAACGAATGCGGAATCACTTAGTAAGTCTTTTGCTGAGTCTTTATGAGAAGCTTTATTTGGCGAGCGCCGCTTTTACCAGGCCCGATACCGCCGTCATGTCGGCGCGTCCGGCCAGCTTCGGTTTCAGCACGCCCATCACCTTGCCCATGTCCTGCGGACCCGCCGCGCCCGTTGCCGTCACGGCAGCCTGGATCTCGGCGTTGATGTCATCGGCTGATAATTGTTCCGGCATGTAGGCCGACAACACGCCCAGTTCGGCTTGTTCCTTCGCAACCAGGTCGTCACGTCCGGCTGTCTGGAACTGGCTGATGGAATCCTTGCGCTGCTTGATCATCTTGTCGATCACCGCCGTGATCGCTGCGTCGTCCAGTGTGATGCGCTCATCGACTTCGCGCTGCTTGATCGCCGCGAGCAGCAGCCGGATGGTCCCGAGGCGCTCCGTTTCGCGGGCGCGCATTGCGGTTTTCATGTCGTCGGTGATCTGGTCTTTAAGGCTCATTGCTTGGGACTCTGCTGATGCTGTGTTAAGAATTCTGCCGTTCATGGCTCAATGCAAAAACCCGCTTGAGAGGGTTTCCTCAAGCGGGATCATGAACCAGGGTGTTTCGAGTACTTTTGAAACCGGCCGGCGTGGCGCTGTGCGCCTGCCAGCGTGTTTTGGGAAGGGATCGAATTGTTTTTCATGGATCACCGCCCCGATTGCACTCTATTGAGTTGCGCCGATTGTCGCTACTAACGAGGCAGTATAGCAGGTCGAAAACAGGTTTTCTAAGCCAGAAGCGGGCTTGATCCATCTTGCAAATCATCGGCTAAAACCATGCTGGTCAAGGGTTTGGGGCCTGCTTGAACGTTTCAGGCACGAACCTGCTCGGCCGCCGCCTTTCCCGCCGCCACCGCGGACGCCCACGCCCACTGGAAGTTGTATCCGCCGAGCCAGCCGGTGACATCGACGGCCTCGCCGATGAAATACAAACCCGCGACCCGCGCGCTCATCATCGTTGCCGACGAAAGCTCGCGCGTGTCCACACCGCCGCGGGTGACTTCGGCTTTCCGGTAGCCTTCCGTGCCGTTTGGCGTCAGTGTCCAGCGCGACAGCGATTCGCCGATCTGACGCAGGGTTTTATCGGGGAGATCGGCAAGACGCGAATCCGCCGGCACGCGCTGGACGTCGAGCCAGGTCTGGGCAAGCCGCGCCGGAACGCGTTCCGCCAGGAACGTACCGACCTGTTTGCGCGATTCACGCTTGGCGGCAAGCAGATCGCCTGTCGCATCCACGCCCGGCAGCAAGTCGATACAAATCGGCTCCGACGGGTTCCAGTAGCTCGAAATCTGCAACACGCCCGGCCCCGACAAACCCCTGTGCGTGAGCAGCAGATCCTCGGAGAATTCCGTGCGCTGGCGGCCCGTGCCGGCGCTCAGTTCAACGGGTACGGACAGCCCGGATAGCGCCGCGAACGGCTCCCAGTCGGCCGGTGCGAAGGTCAGCGGCACGAGGGCGGGACGGGTATCGATGAGCTTGTGGCCGAACTGCTTCGCCACACGATACGCAAAATCCGTCGCGCCGATTTTCGGTATCGACAGGCCGCCAGTCGCGACAACGAGCGCCGCGCACGACATCGCGCCCGCGGTCGTTGCAAGCGTGAAGCGGGCGCCGTCGTGACTGATGGTATCGATTCCGACCGGCCGGCGCCACGTCACGCCGCCCGTGTCGCATTCGCTCTTCAGGACCTGGATGATCGATTCGCTGGAGTCATCGCAGAAAAGCTGGCCTTTGTGTTTTTCGTGCCACGCCACGCGATGTCGCCTGAGCAGCGCGAGAAAATCCTGAGGCGTATAACGGGCGAGCGCGGAGCGGCAAAAATGCGGATTCGCCGATAAAAAATTCGCCGGCCCGGCGTTGATATTCGTGAAGTTGCAGCGCCCGCCGCCCGAAATGCGGATCTTTTCAGCGAGCCGTTCGGCATGGTCGATCAGCACCACGCGGCGGCCGTTTTGCGCGGCCACGGCGGCGCACATCATGCCGGCGGCGCCCGCACCGATGACGGCGATATCGTAAGTTTCCATGGCGCGCATTGTAGCGGCTGGCCGCCGGGGTTGCCGAGGGCAGAACGGCTGCCGCTGGTATACTTGTGCGCTACCCCAAACATCCCGAGAAGTCCCCCGCCATGCTCGTTCTAGGCATCGAAAGTTCCTGCGATGAAACCGGCCTTGCCCTCTACGACACCGAGCGCGGCCTGCTTTCGCACGCACTGCATTCGCAAATCGCCATGCACCGGGAATACGGCGGCGTCGTGCCCGAACTGGCATCGCGCGACCATATTCGCCGCGCGTTGCCGCTGCTCGAACAAGTGATGGCGGAAGCGAAAACGGCGCCTGCGGACATCGACGCCATCGCGTTCACGCAAGGGCCCGGCCTCGCCGGCGCGCTGCTGGTCGGCGCGAGTGTGGCGAACGCACTGGCCATGGCGTGGGATCTGCCGACCGTCGGCATTCATCATCTGGAAGGGCATCTGCTGTCGCCGCTTCTCGTGAGCGAGCCGCCGCCGTTTCCGTTCGTGGCGCTGCTGGTATCGGGCGGACACACGCAGTTGATGCGCGTGACCGACGTCGGGGAATACGAAACGCTCGGCGAGACACTCGACGACGCCGCAGGCGAAGCCTTCGACAAAACCGCCAAGCTCCTCGGCCTGGGCTACCCGGGCGGACCGGAGGTCTCGCGGCTGGCCGAATCCGGCACCTCCGGCGCGGTCAAACTGCCACGCCCGATGCTGCATTCCGGCGACCTGGACTTCAGCTTCAGCGGTTTGAAGACCGCCGTGCTCACTCACAGCCGCAAGCTCGGCGCGGACGTCAGCGAGCAGTCGAAGGCGAATCTGGCGCGCGGTTTTGTCGATGCAGCCGTCGATGTACTGACGGCGAAGTCCATCGCCGCATTGAAGCAGACGGGCTTGAAGCGGCTGGTGGTGGCGGGCGGCGTGGGGGCGAACCGGCAGTTGCGCGAGGCGTTGTCGGCGGCTGCGAAAAAGCGCCGCTTCGAGGTGCACTACCCTGACTTGTCGCTATGCACCGATAACGGCGCGATGATTGCGCTCGCCGGCGCCTTGAGGCTTGCGCGCTGGCCCGATCAAGCCGTGCGCGATTACGCTTTCACGGTGAAGCCGCGCTGGGATCTGACGTCCCTGGCGGCCGCCTAGTTTAAGAATGTAGTTTCAAGACGGGTCAGGAAACCCGCTTGTCGTGCTCGATCACTGCGTAGGCGCTGTGATTGTGAATGGACTCGAAGTTTTCCGCTTCCAGCACATAAGCCACGATCCGCGCATCCTCGTTCAGGCGCGTGGCGACATCGCGTACAAGGTCTTCTACGAACTTCGGATTTTCGTACGCGCGCTCGGTCACGAATTTCTCGTCGGGCCGCTTCAGCAAACCCCACAACTCGCACGACGCCTCTTCTTCCGCAATCCGGATCAGGTCTTCAACGGCCAGCTCGCCCGTGAACTCTGCGCTGATCGTCACATGCGAGCGCTGGTTGTGCGCGCCGTACTGTGAAATCTGCTTCGAGCACGGGCACAAGCTCGTCACCGGCACGAGCACTTTCAGCGACGTCCGCGTTTCGCCCGCGCGAATCTCACCTGTGAATGTGACCTCGTAGTCCATCAGGCTTTGCACGCCGGAGACCGGCGCGGTCTTCATGACGAAGTACGTAAACGATACTTCGATACGCCCCGAATGCGCCTCGAGCTTGAGCAGCATCGCGGCGAGCATGGAACGGAAAGCGGTTTGGTCGAGCGGCGCGCGATGCTCTTCGAGCAAGGCCACGAAGCGCGACATGTGGGTGCCCTTCTGATCGGCGGGAAGGTGGACGTCGAGATTCCAGAGACCCACGCCCGGCTGCAATTGGCCGGTCGATGTCCGGATGGTCAGCGGATATCGCACCGCTTTAACGCCTACGCGCTGGATCGGGATCTGCCGCGTGTCGAGCGAACTCTGGACATCGGGCATCGCAAAGGCGGGATTCATCTGGTTCATTGAATTTCCTTGTCCGTCGCGCGCATTGTGGTCGTTATCACGCGAGGATGCAGCGGCGATGCAACCTGGCGGACGTCCCCGACGCCCGCCGTAGCACTGCAATCTTTGAAGTCAAGCGACGCGTTTGGTCAGCTTGCCGGTGTCGCTCTGGACGTCGTGTGAGACGGCGTCTTTCAGGAAACGCTCGCGAATCGACTTCGCGATCCCCGCACCGTCCAGCCCGCACGACACTAGCAACTTGACTGGATCGCCATGATCGATAAATACGTCCGGCAAGCCGAGTTGCAGCACCGGCTTGATGACCGAGCTGGCCAGCAGGCTTTCCACGCAGGCCGAGCCCGCGCCGCCCATGATCGCGCCTTCTTCGACGGTCACGAGCACGTCGTGCGTGGCGGCCAGTTCCCGCAGCAGATCGGCATCGATAGGCTTGACGAAACGCATGTTGGCTACGGTCGCGTCCAGTTCTTCGGCAGCGGCAAGCGCGGGTGCGACCATGGTGCCGAACGCAAGAATCGCGATGCGCGAGCCCGAACCTACTTTTTGCGTCGATTCGCGCCGGATTTCGCCCTTGCCGAGCGGGAGGGCCGTCATCTTCTTGACGATCTTCACACCCGTGCCCGCGCCGCGCGGATAACGCACGGCCGTGGGGTTCGGCTGCTGCAATGCCGTGTAAAGCATCTGGCGGCATTCGTCTTCGTCGGACGCGGCCATCACCGTCATGTTCGGGATGCAGCGCAGGAACGCGAGGTCGTAGTTGCCGGCGTGCGTCGCACCGTCCGCGCCGACCAGACCCGCACGGTCGATGGCGAACACCACCGGCAGGTTCTGCAATGCGACGTCGTGGATCAACTGGTCATACGCACGCTGCAGGAAGGTCGAGTAGATCGCGACGACCGGGCGCATGCCATCGGCGGCCAGACCGCCCGCAAACGTCACGGCGTGCTGCTCGGCAATACCGACATCGAAATAACGATCCGGGAAGCGCTTCTCGAACTCCACCATGCCCGAGCCTTCACGCATGGCCGGCGTAATGCCGACAACGCGCGAATCCTGCTCGGCGGCGTCGCAGAGCCATTCGCCGAAGACCTGCGTGTAGGTTTTCTTCGATGGCACCGTAGAAGGCTTGATGCCCTCTGCCGGATTGAATTTGCCCGGCCCGTGGTACAGCACCGGATCGGCTTCGGCGAGCTTGTAGCCTTGCCCTTTCTTCGTCACGACGTGCAGGAACTGCGGACCACGCAGCTCCTTGATGTTCTGCAGCGTCGGGATCAGCGATTCGAGATCGTGACCATCGATTGGTCCGATGTAATTGAAGCCGAACTCCTCGAACAACGTGGCCGGCACGATCATGCCCTTCGCGTGTTCCTCGAGCTTGCGGGCGAGATCGAGCATGGGGGGCGCCACGCGCAGCACACGCTCCACGCCGGCACGTGCGGCGGCGTAGAAACGCCCCGACATCAGGCGCGCAAGATGGCGATTCAGCGCGCCGACCGGCGGCGAGATCGACATGTCGTTGTCGTTCAGGATCACGAGGAGCGGCACGTCGTCGGCCACGCCAGCGTTGTTCATGGCTTCGAAGGCCATGCCGGCGGTCATTGCGCCGTCGCCGATCACCGCGATGGAATAACGGTTGTCGCCCTGCAGCTTGCTCGCGATCGCCATGCCGAGCGCCGCCGAAATGGACGTGCTGGAGTGCGCTGTGCCGAAGGTGTCGTATTTCGATTCGCTACGGCGCGGAAAGCCGGAAATCCCGCCAGCCTGGCGCAGCGTTTTCATCTGGTCGCGGCGGCCCGTCAGGATCTTGTGCGGATAAGTCTGGTGGCCCACGTCCCAGACGATTTTATCGTTCGGGGTATCGAAGACGTAATGGAGCGCTATCGTCAGCTCGACCGTTCCGAGATTCGACGACAAATGCCCGCCCGTCTGCGACACGCTGTCGAGCACGTAGGCACGCAACTCTTCGGCCAGCGGTTTTAGTTCGTGGCGGTCCAGCGCTCGCAATGCGGCTGGATCGTCGATGGTTTTCAGCAAGTCGTACATCGTCGTCCCATTTAGGAAAACTGGCGAAAGCCGTTCAGGTCTGCAAGCATCTTGCACGCCTGCCGGTTCCGCGTTTTATCGTATGTTTCAGTTCACCCGGTTCACAACCAGGTCGGCCAGTTCGCCCAGTCGGGCGGCCCGCGGGCCAAACGGCGCTAGTGCAGCATGGGCATCGCGGCCCAGTTGAGCTGCCAGTTCGCGCGATGCATCGAGTCCGATGATCGACACGTACGTCGGTTTGTCGTCCTTTGCGTCCTTGCCCGCCGTCTTGCCAAGCGTGGCGGAGTCTGCGGTGACGTCGAGAATGTCATCCACGACCTGGAAGGCCAGGCCAATTGCGGCCGCATACGAATCCAATGCGCTCATGGCGGCCGCGTCCGGTGCTTCGCCACAGAGTGCACCCATTCTTACGGCCGCGCGCAACAAGGCGCCGGTTTTCTTTCGGTGCATGGTCTCGAGTTCCGGGCGCGACAGCTTGCGTCCGACGCTCTCCAGGTCGATGGCCTGCCCGCCCGCCATGCCCACCGAACCACTCGCCAGCGCCAGTTCCCGCGTGAGAGCGGCCTGCTGGGCGGCGCTCAGGCCGTTATTGTCCCCGGTCAGCGCAACGAACGCCTGCGACTGCAGCGCGTCGCCGACGAGCAGTGCCGTCGCTTCGTCATATTGCACATGTACCGTTGGTTTTCCGCGACGCAGAGCGTCGTCGTCCATGGCAGGCATGTCGTCATGAACCAGCGAATACACGTGAATCATCTCGAGAGCCGCGCTGCCGGCGTCCAGCGCCTGGGCGCTCGCACCCGTCAGTTCACCGGCTGCGTGGCACAGGAGCGGGCGCACCCGCTTGCCGCCGCCGAGCACGGCGTAGCGCATGGCTTCATGCAGCTTGGCGGGCGCGATGTCCGTACCCGGCAGGTAATGTTCCAGCGCGGTTTCGACGCGATCGAGGCTCGCGTGCATCCATTGGTCAAAAGTCATAAGTCGTCCCCGTTATCTGCCGATGTGCCTGCGCCCTGGGTGGCGCGCTGCAATTCGGCGGGCAGCGGTTTTAGTGTGTCGCCATCGAGCACGCGAACCTGCTGCTCGACCTTTTCTAATTGTTGCTGGCAAAAGCCGACGAGCGCCGCGCCACGGCGGTACGCAGCGAGCGATTCCTCCAGGCTCAGCGCGCCGCCTTCCATGCGCGCTACGAGCCCCTCCAGTTCGGCCAGCGCCGTCTCGTAATTCTCCGGGAGCGGCGCGTTGTCCGCGCTTGCCGAGCCATCCTGCGTTGCGGTTTTCGCCATGAATCGTGGGTGTAATGTCGGATTTCGGGAAACAAGTCGGACATTCTACGGCAAAAGCGGCTTTTCCGACCTCCGCCATGCGCTGACCCATGCCAGTAGCGCGTCTCAGGCTGCCTTCGCTTGCTTGTAAAAATCCTGAAAAGTCCCGCAAAAGCCCGGAACTCCGCGCTGGGATTTGACCCAAAACAAGTCCTCGGGCGCCCCATTGAAAGGGTTTTCGTTATAATTCGCGGTCTCCCTAAATCGAATCCTCGATGGTTGGGTTGTTCACTGCTTTCACGTCTTCACGGGAGTGGGAATGTCCAATCTGAGCAATGCATTGCAACTGAACGCAATTCACAGTCAGTTGCCAGTCACGGCTTACTTTGACGAAGCGCTTCTCAAGCGCGAAATCGACACGCTTTTCAAGCACGGTCCACGCTACATCGGCCACGAACTCATGGTGCCCGAGGCGGGAAATTATCTTGCTTTGCCCGGCGAAGGTGAAGGGCGCCTGCTCGTCCGTAATAAACAGGACCAGATCGAGCTGCTGTCGAATGTATGCCGTCACCGCCAGGCCATCATGCTCAATGGGCGCGGCACGGCGGAGAACATCGTGTGTCCGCTGCACCGGTGGACGTACGACCTCGACGGCCAGTTGCTCGGCGCGCCGCATTTCGCCGACAAACCCTGTCTGAACCTCGGCAAATCCCCTTTGCAGAACTGGCAGGGACTGTTGTTCGAAGCGAGCGGACGCGATGTCGCGGCCGATCTCGCCCGACTTGGGCCGGCCAAACATTTTGACTTTTCGGGCTTCATGTTCGATCACGTCGAAGTGCACGAGTGCAACTACAACTGGAAGAGTTTTATCGAGGTGTATCTCGAGGATTACCACGTCGCGCCGTTCCATCCGGGTCTCGGAAGTTTTGTGTCCTGCGATGACCTGACCTGGGAATTCGGCGACTGGTACAGCGTCCAGACTGTTGGCCTGCACAAGAATCTCGAGAAACCCGGCAGTCCCACGTACCGTAAGTGGCACGACGAGGTATTGCGGTTCCGCAACGGCAAGCTGCCGGAATTCGGCGCGATCTGGATGGTGTACTACCCGGGCATCATGATCGAGTGGTATCCGCACGTGCTCGTGGTGTCGTGGCTGATTCCGCAAGGGCCGCAGAAAACCACGAATATCGTCGAGTTTTATTATCCTGAGGAAATCGCGCTGTTCGAGCGTGAGTTCATCGAGGCCGAGCGTGCCGCCTACATGGAAACGGCGCGCGAGGACGACGAAATCGCAGAACGCATGGATGCCGGACGGCGCGCGCTGATGAACCGCGGCGAGTCGCAAGTCGGGCCGTATCAGAGTCCCATGGAATCAGGCATGCAGCACTTCCATGAGTTTTTGCGGCGGCAGTTGGGCAAGATTTAAAGCGGCACGGTTTTGTTGAGGAAGACGGGCTTTGGCCCGTCTTTTTTTGTTTAGACTTCAAGCTCGACATTTCATAACATCGCGCGTTGCATCAGGAGCCGTCATGCCTCACACGCACTACACCACGCTGATTTCCGCCGGCAATCTCGTCGAGCGGATCGCCGCTGCGCCTGGCAGCGTGTTTATCGTCGATTGCCGCTTCGATCTGGCCACACCCGATTCGGGTGAAAACGCCTATGCCGCTGGGCATATCCCCGGCGCGCATTACCTGCATCTCGACCGCGACCTGTCGGGCGCGAAGACCGGCAAGAACGGCCGTCATCCGTTGCCGGAGCGCGCGGCGCTCGTCGCCAAGCTGAAGGAAATCGGCCTGAACGAAGGCCAGCAAGTCGTTACCTACGATGCCCAGGGCGGCATGTATGCATCGCGTCTGTGGTGGCTGTTGCGCTGGCTAGGCCACGATTCCGTCGCGCTGCTCGACGGCGGCCTGCAAGCGTGGCAAGCGGCCGGGCAGCCGCTGGAATCGGCGGCGCCGGCCACATCGGCGGGAACGTTCAAGGCGGGCGCGCCGCTGTCGGTGACCATCGATGCAGACGGGGTCTTGCGCAATATCGATACGCGCGAGCGCGTGGTGATCGATGCCCGCGCAGCCGACCGGTATCGCGGGGAAAACGAGACGCTCGATGCCGTCGGCGGTCATATTCCCGGCGCGCTGAATCGCTTTTTCAAGGACAACCTGAACGCGGACGGCCGCTTCAAGACCGCCCATGAATTGCGCGAGACGTTCGGCGCGCTGCTCGGCGCAACGCAGCCGGATCGTGTGGTGCTGCAGTGCGGGTCAGGCGTCACCGCCTGCCACAACGCCCTGGCACTGGAGATCGCCGGCTTGCACGGCGCGGCGCTGTATCCCGGATCGTGGAGCGAATGGAGCTCGGACGCTTCTCGGCCCGTGGCGACCGGCGCGGCGGCATAAGAACTCCGGCCGCCCCCGGGCGTTACTTGACGCCGTGTTCCTTGAACCACGCGAGCGCGCGCTTCCAGCCATCTTCGGCATCAGCTTTCCGGTAACTCGGCCGGTAATCCGCGAAGAACGCATGCGGCGCGTCATCGTAGACCACGAATTGCGAGCCGCGCGCCACTGCCGGGCCGGTCGCAATCGCTTCTTTCATCTGCGCGAGCGTGTCCTGCGGAATGCTTTGATCGAGCTTGCCGTAAAGACCTAGGACCGGCGCCTTCAGATTCGCGGCAAGGTCGAGCGGATTCGCGGGATTGTTCGCAGTCTTCGCGCCGACCACACGTCCATACCACGCGACCGCCGCCTTGATGCGCGGATTGCGCTCGGCATAGAGCCACGTGATCCGGCCGCCCCAGCAGAACCCTGTGATCCCGAGCCGGTTCAGGTCGCCGCCATGCCCGCCCGCCCATGCCACGGTCGAATCGATATCCGACAGCACCTGGTCATCCGGAACCTTCGAGACGAGCTGATCGTTGAGCTGCTGCATGGACGGATATCTGGACGCGTCGCCTTCACGCACGTAGAGATCCGGCGCCACGGCGAGATAACCGAGCTTGGCGAAGCGGCGGCAGACATCGGCGATATGTTCGTGCACGCCAAAGATCTCGTGAATCACGATGATCACCGGCAAGTGCGTCTTGCCCAGCGGTTGCGCCCGGTACGCGGGCACGAGCGTGCCGTCGGCGGCCTTGAACCCTACGGGGCCGGCTTCGAGACCGTTGCTGTCGGTGATGATGGTTTGCGCGGAAACCGGCAAGACGCAGGCGGCAAAACCGCTGCCGACAGCCGCCTTGATGAACGTGCGCCGGTTGAACGGGACATGCGGAACGAGGCTGTCGATTTCAGGCGTAAGCATGCAAAGCTCCAGCGGCATGGGGCCGCGAAGGGGCGGCCGGCGCCGTGCTGCAGCGCACCGGACCATCCAGAACGGGTGAGCCTCGCTGCCCGGCTGAAGCGCCGGACGGTGAGACACGGCAAGGACCTTGACTACGACCGCGCCTTGAACGAAACCGCTTCCAAAGCGTGCCGCCCATTCTAAACAGCTTTACGACGCTTGCTCATATCCACGCGAAGCATCAGTGCAGCTTGACGCGCGGCACGGTGGAGCGGCGCAGCCAGTGCGCGACGGTATCGAGCGCCATGCGTGCCCAGCCGTGCAGCGCGGCAATGTGCATGCGGTAAAGCGACTGGTACATGAACCGCGCGAAGAGCCCCTCGATCAGCATGTTCCCACCGATCAAACCGCCCATCAGACTGCCGACCGCGCTGAAATGCCCAAGCGACACAAGCGAACCGAAATCGCGATACGTGTAGTCCGGCAACGGCTTGTCCTCCAGCCGGCGCTCGAACGACTTCAGCAAGAAGCTCGCTTGCTGATGCGCGGCTTGCGCACGTGGCGGCACGTTGCGCCCTTCTTTCTCGCCGCCCGGCCAAGCGCACGCGGCGCAATCGCCGAGGGCGAACACGTTGTCATCGATTTCTGTTTGCAGCGTACGACGCACGATGAGCTGGCCAAGACGGTTGGTCGTGAGGCCATCGAGCTTGGAAAGCA
This sequence comes from Burkholderia sp. PAMC 28687, assembly GCF_001577465.1. NCBI lineage: Bacteria > Pseudomonadati > Pseudomonadota > Betaproteobacteria > Burkholderiales > Burkholderiaceae > Burkholderia > Burkholderia sp. PAMC 28687. The sequence goes on along the minus strand of NZ_CP014507.1, from coordinate 92,910 downwards.
CGGCCGGCGCGCGAATCCCCGCCGCCCACACCGTCAGATCCGCCGCGATGGTCTTGCCGCTCGCCGTGCGGATGGAGTCCCGCGACACTTCGGCCACGGTCTCGCCGGTCATCAGCCTGACGCCGAGCTTTTCCAGCAATTCGGCTGTCGCCGTGGAAACGCGCTCGGGCAGCGCGGGCAAGATGCGCGGACCGGCTTCGATCAACACAATGCCGATATCGTTCTTCGGGTCGAGTTTGTGCAGTCCGTAAGCGTGCAGGACCTGCGCCGTATTGCGCAATTCCGCCGATAACTCCACGCCCGTCGCACCGCCGCCCACAATCGCGACCTGGATCCGCGGTGCCCTTGTAGCGGCGTCGACAGGAGTGAGGGTAGCCGGATCAGGCGCCCGATATTCCGCGCGAATGCACGCGGCAATCAGCCGCTTGCGGAACAGCTCGGCCTGGTCGACCGTATCCAGAGCGAGTGAATTCTCCTGCGCGCCCTGCACGCCGAAAAACGCCGTCGTGCTGCCGATCGCCACGACCAGCGTGTCGTATTCGAGATCGCGTTGCGGCAGGAGTTCGCCGGCTTCGTCGTCGAGAAGCGGCCCCAGCGTGACCTTTCTTGCCGTCCGGTCGACGCCCAGCAGATCGCCCTGCTGAAACTCGAATCCATGCCAGCGCGCCTGCGCCGCATACGACAATTCCTGCGAGAACGGATCGAGGCTGCCAGCCGCGACTTCATGCAACAACGGCTTCCAGATATGCGTGGAATTCCTGTCGATGAGCGTCACCTGCGCACGCGCCGTGCGCTTGCCATCGGCGCTGCCGAGCTTGTCGCCCAGGCGCGTGGCCAGTTCCAGCCCACCCGCCCCGCCGCCGACGATGATGAAACGATGCATCTAACCTCCCATATGGCGCCGTTGAGACTCGCTCAATGCGCTTCTTCCCAGTTGTTCCCCACGCCGACTTCGGCGACGAGCGGCACCTTCAGCTTCGCGACGCCGCACATGAGTTCCGGCAGACGCTTGCGCACTTCCGGCAGCTCGGCTTCGGGCACTTCGAGCACGAGTTCATCGTGGACCTGCATGATCATCTTCGTTTCGATCTTCGATGCTTCCAGCCAGTCCTGCACCGCGATCATCGACAGCTTGATCAGGTCGGCGGCCGTACCCTGCATCGGTGCGTTGATTGCCGCGCGTTCGGCGCCCTGCCGGCGCGGTCCGCTGCCGCCGTTGATCTCGGGCAACCACAGACGCCGCCCGAACACCGTCTCCACAAAACCATCGCGCTTCGCCTTCGTGCGGGTCTCGTCCATGTAGTTGGCAACGCCTGGATAGCGCTGGAAATACTTGTCGATATAAAGCTTCGCCGCATCACGCGAGATGCCGATATTCGATGCCAGTCCGAACGCACTCATGCCATAGATCAAGCCAAAGTTGATGACCTTCGCGATGCGCCGCTGATCGTTCGACACCTCGATGGGCATCACGCCGAAAATCTCGGAGGCCGTCGCACGATGCACGTCCTCGCCCTCGGCGAAGGAGCGCATGAGCGAGGGATCGCCGGAGATATGCGCCATGATCCGCAGCTCGATTTGCGAATAATCCGCCGACACGATCTTGCTTCCCGGCGGCGCAATGAATGCTTCGCGAATGCGCCGGCCTTCGGCGGTACGCACCGGAATGTTCTGCAAGTTCGGCTCATTCGATGACAAACGCCCCGTCACCGCAACAGCCTGCGCGTAGTTCGTATGCACGCGGCCGGTCTTCGCGTTGACCATGCGTGGCAACTTGTCCGTATAAGTCGACTTGAGCTTCGACAAACCGCGATGTTCGAGCAGAATCTTCGGCAACGGATAGTCTTCGGCGAGCTTTTGCAGCACTTCTTCGTCGGTGGAAGGCGCGCCGCTCGGTGTCTTCTTGACCACCGGCAATTGCAGCTTCTCGAAGAAAATCTGCCCGATCTGCTTGGGCGATCCAAGATTGAATTCGCCGCCCGCGAGCATGTACGCTTCAGCCTCGAGCTGGATCAGACGCGTCGCAATCTGCCCGCTTTGCACGCGCAGCAACTCGCCGTCGATCAGTACGCCATTGCGCTCCATCTTGCGCAACACGCGCGCCGTAGGCATTTCAATATCGCGATACACCTTCAGCAATTGCGCTTCGTCGACAAGTTGCGGATAAAGCGCCTGATGCAGCCGCAACGTGATGTCGGCGTCTTCGGCAGCGTAGGGCGCGGCCTGATCGAGCGCGACTTCGTCGAAGCCGATCTGCGACGCGCCCTTGCCCGCCACCTCTTCATACTTGATGGTTTTCGCGCCGAGATGCCGCAACGCGAGATTGTCCATGTCGTGCGGCCTGTGCGATTCGATCACATAGGACTGCAACAACGTGTCGTGCTCGACGCCATTCAACTCGATGCCGTAGTTCGCGAGCACTTGTTCATCGTATTTGAGGTGCTGTCCCACTTTCTTCTTCGATGGATCTTCCAGCCACGATTTCAGTTTCTGCAGGACTTCGTCACGCGGCAATTGCAAGGGCGAATCCGGCCCGCGATGCGCAACAGGGATATAGGCCGCGCGTCCCGGTTCGACCGATACCGACAACCCCACGAGTTGCGCGAGCATGGGATCGAGGGCGGTGGTTTCCGTATCGAAGGACGTTAGCTCAGCAGCGTTGATCCGGGCAAGCCATTCGTCGAATTGTTCCCATGTCTGCACCGTTTCGTAATGCCGTTCCATTTCCGTGGCGGCCGCGGGCGGTGTATCCGTGGGACCTTCCACGGCGTCGGCGATCTCGACTTCGCGCAACCACGTCTTGAAGCCGTGGCGCGTAAAGAGATCGCGCAACTCGTCGCGCGCTTCGGGCCGTGAAGGCAGCGTTTCCTCGATAGACGCGATCTGCGCCGCCAGATCACATTCCGTATGTACGGTAACGAGCTTTCTGGCCATGGGAAGGAAGTCGAGAGCCTTGCGCAGATTGTCTCCCACCGCACCTTTGATTTCGCTCGCGTGTGCCACGATGCCATCGAGGGTGTCGTATTGTGTGAGCCACTTCAGCGCCGTCTTCGGCCCGCACTTCTCGACACCCGGTACGTTATCGACCGTATCGCCGATGAGCGAGAGATAGTCGACGATCCGCTCCGGCGGCACGCCGAACTTATTCAGCACCCCGGCGCGATCGAGCGTCTCGTTGGACATCGTATTGATGAGGGTGACATGATCCGTCACAAGCTGCGCCAGATCCTTGTCGCCCGTCGACACGATGACTTTCATGCCGCGCTTTTCGGCGGCCACTGCAAGCGTACCGATGACGTCGTCGGCCTCCACGCCTTCGATCATCACGAGCGGCCAGCCGAGCGCCCGAACGGTCTCGTGGATGGGTTCTATCTGCTTCGTGAGGTCATCGGGCATGGATGGCCGGTTTGCCTTGTAATCCGCGTACCAGTCGTCGCGAAATGTCTTGCCCTTGGCGTCGAATACGCACGCGCTATACTCTGCATTGATGTCCTTCCGCAGGCGCCGCAGCATGTTGATCATTCCGTACAACGCGCCTGTCGGTCCGCCATCCGGCCCGCGCAGATCCGGCATGGCGTGGTAGGCCCGATACAGATAGCTGGATCCGTCGACCAATAGCAGGGTCTTACCTTCAAGATTAAGTTCTTCAGGCATTATGAACAAAAGAAAAGTGATTCCGAGTCTGCGATCGCTCGCAGATCAAGAGCGCGCGACGGCCAAGAAGGCTCGCGCATCGTGGCAGATGTTCACGATTATGGCAGAGTTTATCGAGGCGACCGAGTACCTCTCCGAGATCCGCCCTGCCATCAGCATCTATGGTTCGGCGCGCCTGAAACCTGAGTCGCCGTACTACAAGCTCACCATAGAAATCGCGCAGAAATTTTCTGACGCGGGCTTCGCCGTGATCTCCGGCGGCGGTCCCGGCATCATGGAAGCCGCGAACAAGGGCGCGCATGCGGGCAAGTCGCCGTCGGTCGGTTTGAACATCGAGTTGCCGCACGAGCAGTCGGGCAACCAGTGGCAAGATATCTCGCTGCGGTTCCGTCACTTCTTCACGCGCAAGGTCACGTTCGTAAAGAATTCGGACGCGGTGGTCGTCATGCCCGGCGGGTTCGGCACGCTCGACGAAATGGCCGAAGTGCTCACGCTGATCCAGACGAAGAAGTCGCGGCACGTGCCCATCGTGCTGGTGGGCGCCGAGTTCTGGGAAGGCCTGCTCTCGTGGTTCCGCAACACACTGGTTCCGACCGGCGTGATCAGCGAGAAGGATCTGGACTTGATGCAGGTTATCGACGATCCGGACCAGGTGCTAGAAGCGGTGCTGCAGTTCTACGAAGATCGTGAGACCGCGGAAGAACAGCCCGCCGAAGGGAAGTCCGACGAAGACCGGATGTTCTATCTTTGAAGGCCTGGCAGGTTGAAAGCGGCTCCTTCGGGAGCCGCTTTTTGCGTTACTGGAATGCCACCTCGGCAAAGCCGCGCAACTTCCGGCTATGCAACTTCGACAGCCCGTTCATGCGCAGCAACTCCATGGCCATCACGCCGATCTGCAAATGCTGATCCACTTGCGCGCGGTAAAACTGGTCCGCCATGCCGGGCAGTTTCAGTTCGCCGTGCAGGGGTTTGTCGGAGACGCAGAGCAGCGTTCCGTACGGCACGCGAAACCTGAATCCATTCGCCGCGATGGTCGCGCTTTCCATATCCAGCGCAATGGCGCGGCTTTGCGATAGGCGCTGCACCGGCTCGCGGTGATCGCGCAATTCCCAGTTGCGGTTATCCACGCTCGCGACCGTGCCGGTACGCATCACATGCTTCAGGTCCACGCCTTCGAGCTTGGTCACTTGCGCCACGGCTTTTTCGAGCGCGACCTGGACTTCGGCCAAGGCGGGAATCGGAATCCATAACGGCAAGTCGGCATCGAGCACATGGTCCTCGCGCACATAACCGTGCGCGAGCACGTAGTCGCCCAGGCGCTGCGTGTTCCGCAATCCCGCGCAATGCCCGAGCATGATCCACGCATGCGGACGCAGCACGGCAATGTGGTCCGTGATCGTCTTCGCGTTCGATGGCCCCACGCCAATGTTGATCATCGTGATGCCGCTGCCATCGGCGCGTTTCAGGTGATACGCCGGCATTTGCGGCAGACGCGCGGGCGCGACACCTTGGAGCTCTTCCTGTACGCCGCCCAGGTTTTCATTACCCGTAATCACATCGCCCGGTTCGACGAACGATGTGTATTCGCTGCGGTACTTCCGCGTTTCTTCATCGTCCGTTTTGGACATGATCTTGCGGCCGAGCTTCACGAATTCATCGATATAAAACTGGTAGTTCGTATAAAGCACGTAGTTTTGCACATGCGTGGGCGAAGTCGCGGTGTAGTGCTTCAGCCGATGCAACGAGAAATCCACGCGCGCCGCCGTGAACAGCGCGAGCGGATGCGGCTCGCCCGGACCCGGTTCGTACGTGCCGTTCACGATTCGGTCGTCGAGCAGCGCGAGATCGGGCATATCGAAGATGTTACGCATGGCGAGCAGCCTGTCGCGATCCAAGTCGCCTTCCAGGTGAATGCCTTCGGCAAACGCGAAGTGAATGGGAATGGGCTGCGCCGACACCCCCACTTCGATCCCGACATGATGGTTCTTGGCAAGCAGCCGCAATTGCTCGCGATAGTAGTCGCCGAACATATCCGGCCGCGTCAGCGTGGTTTCGAAGATCCCCGGCCCCGCGACGAAGCCGTACGAACGACGTGAATCGATCTGCGTATTCAGCTCGGTGCGCACGCGCACGAACGGATAACACGCACGCACGCGATGCGAAAACGGCTCGTTTTTCCGATATCGGGCAAAGGCGTCGCGCAGGAAACCGGTGTTGGCTTCATAGATGGCCGATACCCGCGCGACCGCTGCCACGGGGTCATCGAACGATTCCGTGGGGAAGTTGCTGGCGGGAGTGGAATGAGTGGCTTGAGTCCGGTCGTTTGTCATGTTCTTCATGCGCTCTTGTGATGAATCGACATTAACACGGAAGAACAACACGCCCATGAACACCCCTCCCGCCGATGCGTTTCTTCAACACATCGCCTCACAACGCCGTGCTTTATTTGAAACCAGCGCAAAATGAGGCTTTTGCGACGGTTCAATTCCCCCTTAACGTCCCTCAAGCTGGTGCGTTTTGCTAAAATTCGGGGACTCATCTGGAGAAACATCATGAAGTCGCTTCAATCTGTCGCCATCGCGGCTGTTATTGCCGCAGCCAGCATCAGTGCTCACGCGCAGAGCCTGCCCGCTCAGCCGGCGCCCGCGACGGATGCAACTCCGGCGCACGTCATGTCGCCTGAAGAGAATGCCGGCTTGCCCGACCTGAAGGCGATCAACCGCCCGGCCGCGGAAGCCAGCTCGAAAGTCGAAATCTCGCCGCCGCGCCTGCCGAGCTATCACGAGACGAGCACGAACGGCACCGAGATCACCGAATACCGCGACAAGGGCAAACCCGTTGAAATCAACGTGCGTTCGAATTTCGGCACGCGTTATCAGATGAGTGCGCCTGCGGACACGTCGCCGACCGTGCGCGACAACGGCAAGGCAAGCACGCGCCTGCCGTCGTGGAACCTGACCTACTGAGCTTTCATGACCGCCGGGCTGCGTTCAAGCCTATGCACGGCGTTCGCCGCTGTCCCCGCCACTGATCCGTACGCCGGTCCGCGCGCCCTTCAACTTCACCGACGTTCTCCCGCATGGCCGTATTCACTGCTGTCTCCGATTCCCAGCTCACCGACTGGCTCCAGAACTACGAACTCGGCGAAGTCACCGATTTCCGTGGCATTGCATCCGGTATCGAGAACAGCAACTTCTTCCTGACGACCACGCGCGGCGCGTACGTCCTCACTCTCTTCGAAAATCTGACGGCCACGCAATTGCCGTTTTATCTCGATCTGATGCGGCATCTGGCGTCACATGCGGTGCCCGTTCCGGACCCCATGCCGCGTCGTGATGGCGCGTTGTTTGGCACGCTTAACGGCAAGCCGGCCACTATCGTGACGAAACTCGATGGCGCGCCGGAGTTGTCGCCGGGTCCGGCGCACTGTATCGAAGTGGGCCACATGCTGGCGCGGCTTCATCTCGCGGGGCGTGATTTCGCGACGTATCAGCCAAATCTGCGCAGCCTTGCATGGTGGCAGGACAACGTACCGGCTGTGCTGCCGCACCTCACCGCCGAGCAGCGCGCGCTGATTACCAATGAACTCGCGCATCAGGCGGCCTTTTTTGCATCGGCTGAATACACTGCCATGCCCGAAGGCCCGTGCCACTGCGACCTGTTCCGCGACAACGTGTTGTTCGCGCATCCCACGGCAGACGAAACGCGTCTTGGCGGCTTTTTCGACTTTTATTTTGCCGGCAACGACAAATGGCTTTTCGATGTCGCCGTCTGCGTGAACGACTGGTGTGTCGATCTCGCTACCGGCGCACTCGATACCGCGCGTACCGACGCGCTGTTGCGCGCGTATCAGACGGTGCGTCCGTTCACGCCGGCCGAAGAACACCATTGGAGCGACATGCTGCGCGCGGGCGCCTTGCGTTTCTGGGTATCGCGCCTATACGACTTTTATCGGCCGCGCGAAGCCGAAATGCTCAAACCGCATGATCCTGGCCACTTCGAACGCATTTTGCGCGAGCGCATCAAAACTGCGCCCCCTCCCGCCGACGGTAATTAATCAATGCATTTGATCGAAGTCCCCGCTAAAACCGGTTATGTATGGTTCCGCCAGGGCGTCTGGCTGTTTCGCCGGAATCCCCTCGCGTTTCTCACGGTGTTCTTCGCCTATTTGTTCGCCATGACGCTGATCTCGCGGCTGCCCGTGGTCGGCCCGGTGCTGCCGCTGCTGCTGATACCAGGCGTCGCGGTGGGATTCATGGCCGCTTGCCGCAATACCATCGCCAAAAAACCGGTCTGGCCGACCGTGCTGGTCGATGGTTTCCGATCGTACGGACAGATCGTCGCGCGGCGGCTGCTCTTGCTGGGCGTGGCGTATGTCGTCGCGATGGGCGTGGTGTTTGCATTGTCGGCGCTCGTCGATGACGGCGTGCTGCTCAACCTGATGATCGGCAATGGGCCGGCCGGCGACCCCGAAACCATTGCGGCAAGCTTCAATCCGCTCGCGGTCCTGGTTGCAATGGCGTGCTACATCCCGGTCGCCATGCTGTTCTGGTTTGCGCCGATTCTCGTCGCGTGGCACGACGTCCCGCCGGCCAAGGCACTGTTTTTCAGCTTTATCGGCTGCTGGCGCAATCGTGGGGCGTTTGTACTATATGGCGCGCTGTGGATTGGCGTGGCGCTGGCGGTATCGTTTGGATTGAGCGCATTGATGCAGGTATTAGGCGTCGGGCAGGAAATGGCGCTGGCCGTACTGATGCCGGCGTCCATCCTGGTCACCACCGCGCTGTATTGCTCGTTCTACGCGACGTATCGCGGCTGTTTCGGCCTGCAGTCGGAAGACCCGGCCGACGACATTCCCGATCTGTCGGGACCCACGGCCTGAAACGCATCGAAGCGTAAAAAAAACGCCGGTAACTGTCGAGGTCACCGGCGTTTTTTTCGCTCTTTCCATTTGCTTCGTGCACTAACGATTCGCATGCAGTATCATTATGTATCGTCCCAAAAGCGCAGTAAACCGATCGCCATGACTTCTGCTCCGCACATTCCGCTTGAACTCGACGCCCAGCTTTGCTTCGCGCTCTACTCCACTTCGCTCGCGATGACAAAGACCTACAAGCCGCTGCTGGAAAAGGTCGGACTGACCTATCCCCAGTACCTGACGATGCTCGTGCTCTGGGAAGGCGACGCGCTGACCGTCAAGCAGATGGCCGAACGGCTGAGTCTGGATTCAGCGACCATGACGCCCTTGCTTAAGCGACTCGAAGCACAAGGTTTCGTGAAACGGGTGCGCAGCACAGAGGACGAACGGCAGGTTCACATTCATCTCACCGATGAAGGCCGCGCGCTCAAAAAATCGATTCGAGGCATTCCCGGCGAGATCTACTGTGCGGCCGGATCCGACGCTGACCGCCTGCTCAAATTGCGCGACGAACTCATGCAATTGCGTTCATCGCTGATGGAACACAACGAGACTTAACAAATCGATAGCAAATACCAATCGCTCCAAGCGCCAATTTAATTTGCACACTAATGATTAGCGCGCTATATTTATCCCCGTGGTTAGCGCAGTTCCAAAAACCCTTTCTGCCGCCGAGCGGCAACCATTGAACAGGAGAAGATCATGAGCGTCCTTTACACTGCACACGCAACGAGCACGGGTGGTCGCGATGGCCGGGCAGTATCGTCGGACAAGAATCTGGATGTGAAGTTGAGTGCGCCGAAAGAACTCGGCGGCGCGGGTGCCGAGGGCACGAACCCCGAGCAACTGTTTGCGGCCGGCTATTCGGCCTGTTTCCTGAGCGCGATGAAGTTTGTTGCCGGTCAGCAGAAGAAGACCATTCCCGCCGATACAACCGTTTCCGCGGATGTTGGCGTGGGCCCAAATGACAAGGGCGGTTTCGCACTGGATATTGAGCTGCGTGTTTCGTTGCCAGGAATGGACGCGGCCGATGCTCAAACACTGGTCGATACCGCTCACCAGGTCTGCCCGTACTCGAACGCAACGCGCGGTAACGTGGACGTGCGCGTCAAGCTGGCCTGAGTGTTACAGCGCCAGAACGCAAAAATGCCGGCCACGAGCGCCGGCATTTTTTTGCCTCGATAAACGCCGTTTTCGGCGTACCGAGCCCTGCATGTACTTCTTACGACGGTCGAATTATTGCGCGAGCCACGAAGGATGACGTGCCGATGCGCGACGATCCAGCTTCTTCATGCGGTACTCGAGGTCGTAAATGTCCGTGGCTTCGGCCAGGTAAGCGTCGTTACGCTCCTTGTCACGCTGGTCGGCGGATTTCGTCAGGAACAGAAAGAGGCGGCTGAGCAGATACATGGTGAACCTCGCTTGGTGATATAGGGGTAATTACCTAGTGCTTGAACGAAGTATAGGGTAATCCCTAGTCACGGGCAAGTATTCAAAAGAACCTTTGACGCAAAAGACTTTTTTACAACACTTGCTCTAGGCGAGCGTCTCGTCCCGAACCGTTGCCTGCACGCGTCGCTGATGCTTGAAGAATTCCCAGAGCATGGCTGAAGCATCCGGACCTTTCGCCGAATGGAACGGCACGGTGTCGTCGCCGCCACTCCAGGCATGCCCGAGGCCGCGCACAATGCACGTCCGCACCACTCGCCGGCCGTTTTTCACGTAATCCGTGAATACGCCTTCGGGCTGCATTTCTTCACGGCGCTCGCCGCTGCGCCACGCGCCGGTGGCATCGGTAAAGCGATTCAGACGCAGGAATTCCGCCGTCAGTTGCTCGGCGTTGACCTTCGAAACCACAGAATCCAGCTCGCCATGAACGATCACGGTCGGCATGCCGGGATAGCGGGCAACATCGGTGGCTGCGTCGATCAGCGCCACCGGGTCTTTGCGTGAGCCCCGCCGCATGATGTCCATTGCATCGATGCCGGATTTCGCAGCGCCGAATACCACGCCGGAGTGCAGTCCCACTGCCGCGAAAACCGACGGATATTTGACCGCGAGCATGGCCGCAAGCCCCGCCCCGGCCGACATTCCAGCGAGGTAAATGCGTTCGCTGTCCACGTCGTGCTGCGCGACGATTTCACGCACGAGCGAAACGACCGACGCCGCCTCGCCACCGCCCGATACCGCCGATTCCTCGTACCAGTGCCAGCAACGATGCACATGCGCAGTTTTCGACTGCTCCGGGTACAAGACTGCAAAGCCGTATTGGTCGGCCAGCAAGTTGACGCGCGTGCCTTGCGCCAAGTCTTCGGCCGATTGCTGGCAGCCGTGCATCATCACCAGCAGCGGCATGGGTGCAGCGGCAGCATTAGCCGGCAAATACAATGCGTATGCCAGATGGTTCACGAAACGGCCGGCAGCCGGGGGCGCCGAATGGAACGAACGGGTCCATTTCCCCGCCGCCCATGCCGATGCACGCGGCCGCACGCGCGACTCACGCTCGGCTCGGGCCTTTACTGGCGTGCGCGGCCTGACCGCAGGCTTCGGGCTTGCCGCGGATTTTGCGGCCTTGGGAATCACCGGCCGAGTCGACGTCCGCGGCTTGGGCGTTCTTGACGGCGCAATTTGTGTAGCGACCAGGCGTTTCAAGCCTTTCAGCCACAATTTTGTCAGACTTTTAGGCATCGAATCAGATCCCGCGCACTTGATAAGTCGGCCGTCAAACCCAACAGGAATGACGGATGTTGTGCAGTGCACAATAGCATTTATTCGAAAGACTTGCGCGCGACACAGAATTTCACCTTGCTGCGTATTGTTGATATTTGGCCATACGAAGAAGGCGATTTAGCCGATTTTGTGTTTCATCTCCGTCAGTCTCGAGGATCACTGCAATAAGTTTAGGAGATGGGCTGACGGTTATAATGTCTGCTTTTTCCGCTTTGCAGAACAAACTTCATGCCTGACTTGCCACTATCACTCTGGCTCTCCATTACGTCCGTCGGAAGTGTCGGCGTAATGATTCCGCTTGCTATCGTCGTAGCCGTCTGGCTTGCGCTTGGATATCCGTGGCGCTACGCCGCGTGCTGGCTTCTCGTGCTCGGCGGCGCAAGCGGTCTTGTTTTTCTTACCAAACTGGCGTTCATGGGCTGGGGCATCGGCGTGCGCGAACTGGATTTCACAGGAATCAGCGGCCACGCAATGATTTCATCGGCGGTACTGCCGGTCGCGTTGTTCGTTGCTTGCCTGCCGGAGCGGCAATGGGTTCGAGCGCTCGGCGTCGTCCTTGGACTGCTGATTGGAATCGTGGTCGGCGTGTCACGCATCCTTCTGAATGCGCATTCGCTCTCGGAAGTCGTCACTGGTTGCGGGCTCGGCGCGCTGACAGCGCTTCTCTTCGTGGCTTATGCGTGGCGTGCGGAATCAGGCAAGTTGTCTCCCGCACCTGTCGCGGTAAGTCTCGCGATCGTCGCGGTGGTGCTGCACGGGATCCCGGTTCCCACGCAGCGCTGGATTACCGACATCGCGCTGCAGTTGTCCGGCCGCGATCAGCCGTTTATCCGGGCGCGCTGGAAAGCCGGCCAATACGACAAGCCGGCCGCCGCGCCGGCAAGGCATATCGATGTCCGGTTCGGTGGTCCAACCGAATCCTGATCGCGCCGGGACGGGTATGAATCGAGCATCAATTGAGCGCGAGCTTCCCGTTATAGCCGCGAATATATTACGATGCGCTTTCCGTTCATTTCGCCCTGGCCATCGTGTTCAAATTCAAACCATCGCTGATCGCTGTCGTCCTCGCCGCTTCTTCCATTGCGTTGCAAAGCGCCGCCCATGCCGATGAAATCGTCGTCTCCGCAGCGGCTAGCCTGACCAACGCGTTCAAGGCGATTGGCGAATCGTACGAAAAGCAGCATCCCGGCACGAAGGTCCTGATGAATTTCGGCGCGTCCGACGTGCTGATGCAGCAGATCGTGAAGGGTGCGCCCGCCGATGTCTTCGCATCGGCCGATCAGAAAGCAATGGACAAGGCCATCCAGGAAAAAGTGATCGCCACCGAATCACGCCGTGACTTTGCCGCGAATTCGCTTGTGTTGATCGTGCCGAAGGACAGCGCGTTCGCGCCGGCCGCCGTGAAGGACCTCACCGAAGCCAGCGTGAAACGGGTCGCTTACGGCGACCCGGCGTCGGTACCGGTTGGCCGTTACACGGAAGGCGCGCTCAAGGACGCGGGCGCTTGGGACGCGGTCAGCGCGAAGGGCGTGCTTGCGGCGAACGTGCGCCAAAGCTTGGACTATGTGGCGCGCGGCGAAGTGGACGCGGGGTTCGTGTTCAGCACGGACGCCGCTGTGATGCCCGAGCGCGTGAAAGTGGCGCTGACCGTGCCGACGCAAACATCGATCACCTATCCGATCGCGCAAGTCGCGCAAAGCAAGCATGCCGCCGACGCGCAATCGTTCATTGCGTATGTGTTGTCGCCGGAAGGTCAGAAGACGCTCGCGCAATTCGGCTTCAAGCCGCCAGTAAAGTAAATCTTCATGGAGCACGCGTGGATACCGCTGTTGTTATCGCTGAAAGTGGCGGGATGGGCCACGGCGATCGACGTCGTGCTTGGCGTCGCGGTGGCGTTCGGCTTGTCGCGCTGGCGGTCGTCGGCGCGTGAGCTTGTCGATTCGTTGCTGACACTGCCGCTTGTCATGCCGCCCACGGTGCTGGGGTATTACCTGCTGGTGCTGCTCGGCCGGCGCGGCGTGATCGGCGCGTGGCTCGACAAGTTCGATATCCAGTTGGTGTTCACCTGGCAGGGCGCCGTGATCGCGTCGGCGGTGGTCGCGTTTCCGCTCGTGCTGAAATCGGCCCGTACCGCGTTTGAAGCCGTCGATCCGCAATTCGAGCGCGCCGCCCGAACGCTCGGCATCAATGAAACTGCCGTATTTTTTCGCGTCACGTTGCCGCTTGCCGCACGCGGCATCCTGGCCGGCGCGTTGCTCGCTTTTGCGCGGGCGCTCGGCGAATTCGGCGCCACGCTGATGATCGCGGGGAACCTGCCGGGCAGGACGCAGACGCTTTCGGTCGCGGTGTACGCCGCCGTGCAAGCCGGCGATGACACCACGGCGAACGTCCTCGTGATCGTGACATCGGTGACGTGCGTGGTGATCCTGCTCGCGGCGGGGCGATTGTTGCCGCAGCGCTCGACGGCATCGGTGCGCTGAGATGACGGCCCTTTCCGTGCATTTGCGCAAGCATTTCATCACGCCCGAGCGTGATTTCCTGCTTGACGTCTCATTCCGTTCCACGAGTCAGCGCATCGTGCTGTTCGGACCTTCGGGCGCAGGGAAAAGCCTGACGTTGCAGGCCATCGCCGGATTGATCCATCTGGACGAAGGCGAGATCGTGCTGAACGGCACCACGCTGCTCGATACAACCAAGGGTATCGACCTGACACCGCAAGCGCGGCGCATCGCGTATCTGTTCCAGGACTACGCGCTTTTCCCGCACCTGAACGTGCGGCAGAACATTGCATTTGGGCTGAAGCGCGGCTGGTGGAATCCATCGAAGCACGTGGCGCATGCCGATATCGACTACTGGCTGAACGCGTTCGACCTGAAGCCGGTCGCGCGTCAGTATCCGGGGCAGTTATCGGGCGGGCAGAAGCAACGCGTGGCGCTGGCCCGGGCGCTGATTCCACATCCGCAACTGCTGTTGCTCGACGAGCCCTTCTCCGCACTCGACATGGCGTTGCGCCAGCGCATGCGTCAGGAACTCGCCGACCTGCAAAGCCGGCTCGATATTCCCATGGTGCTCATCACGCACGATCCCGACGATGTCGCCATGTTCGGCGATCAGGTGGTGAATCTGCGCGAGGGTATCGTGCAGATTCACGACGGTAGCAACGAGCTCAACCCGTCACACCGAGTATCACGCTCGACGCCTTGAACGCCGCGATGGCGCTCTGCCCTTCTGCCAGCCCGAGCGTCTCGACGCTTCCATTGGTGATGACGGCGGTGACCGTGGTCGAGTCATCGAGCGCCAGCGACACTTCCGCGTTTACCGCGCCGCGCGTCACCTTCGAGACCCGGCCCTTCAACTGATTGCGCGCCGAGATCCGGACAGGTTCATCCGCCATCAGGATCACCCACGATGCTTTCACCAAAGCAAACGCGTCGCAGCCTTCTTTAAGACCAAGCGATTCGGTGCTTTCGTGCGTGACGACGGCAACGATCGACTGGCCGCCCGAGAGCGCGAGTTCGATTTCGTCGTTGACGGCGCCGCGCGTGATCTTCCTGACCGTGCCGAATAATTGGTTGCGCGCACTGGTTTTCATGCCGATCCGTCCGATGAGTTGCCAGTCCTGCTCGAAGCCTTCTATTGCCGCGCCCGCGCGTTCGAGGAACAGCCGATGTTCACGTTCGATGGCGCCATATGTACTGATCAGCTTCAGCCCCTTCGGCGTCAGCGTCGTTCCGCCGCCACCCTTGCCGCCCGCTGCACGCACGACGAGTGCGGCGCCGGCCAGGTTGTTCATGGCATCGATGGCATCCCATGCGGCCTTGTAGCTCATCCCGACCGCCTTGGCCGCGCCCGTGATCGAACCGGTTTGACGGATGGCCGCCAGCAATGCAATGCGCGCCGCCCCGCCCAGTGTTTCGTTGCCGCTGCGAAACCACACGGCGCCGCCGACTTCGATGGACTCGTTCGGCTTATCAGGCGTTTCCTGGGTCATGGCTGCGTCGAAGGCTGGTTATAGAGTACGGCGATTATATTGGATGCCTAAAAGTCAGCTGACGCGCGGCTTTTTTATTTTGCGCAGGATACGCTCGCCTTCGGCGGCGTGCATTTGCTGGGCCGCGACCGCGAAGCCCTTCGCCAGTCCCTTCTGGAAATCATCGGCTTCTTCCAGGGATGCAAGACGTTGCGCGGCGACGGCTGCGTCGTTGCCGTCGCCTAAGACGCTTTGCAGATTGCCCAGCGCCTTTTCGACATGCTTGCGCGTGGATCGCGTGACGATCGAGCGGAAAAATTCCAGCGCGTACCGCAAACGCTTTGCATGGATACGGACCTTGTGCCGCGTGGGGGCACTGATGGTGGTCAGATCCGGCGCACGCTCGATCTTCCGATAATGCTTGGCGATCCGCTTCTGCGCATGCTCCGCGAGCGTTCTATGCGCGAGTTCGGGCGGCGCTTCGAGCGCGCTGAACCATTGCACGAACGATAACGCGAGACTCGCGTAACGCGGCGAGTTCATCGCGTCCTGCAGGCGCTGGCGCGCGGCCATGCGGTTTGCATCGGCGGCGTGTTTTGGCCTCGACCAGGAATCCTGGCTATGTTCGTCATCGGCTACGGCGTAGGTGGCGAGCGTGGTATCGGCGAACACATCCCAGTCGCGGGCATCGGCGAGCAGATCGCCAAACCATCTCAAGTCGGGCGCGATCTGCGTGTTCCAGGTTTCATCGATCCATTCGGGGAAAAGTTTGAGCGCAGTTTTGAGGCGGCGCTGCGCCACGCGCAATTGATGCACGTGCTCAGGTTCCAGTCCGCCGCGCGATGCCGCGTCGTTGCCGAACCAATGCGCCGCCACCGACTTGCCGATCTCGGCGAAGGCATCGGTTGGCGTGGCGTGGCGCGGCAATTTCAGCTTGGCGGCTTTGACCGGTTCTAGCGCGGCGGGATCGATATGAACAGGCGCGATCACGAACGGCAGCGTCTTCGTGATCTCATGCGCGACGGCGTAAAGCGCTTCACGTGATTCAGGCGTGGCTGCCAGCGTCAACGTCGTGGAGCCGTTCGGGTTTGGCTGGAGCGTCGCGCGAATCGCGTCCGATGTGTTCCATTCGCTTGCTTCCACTTTGGAGACTTCGCCGAGAACGACGTCGCTGTCGCCGAGTATTTTCTGCAGATCGGCAAGCCCCTCTTCCGACGCGATCCACGACCGCAGATCATCTTGCGCGTCGGGCGCAGCTTCAACGCGCCGGACAAACGGCCATTCACGATGACTCGCCACAAACACCTTCCGTTCTCCGCGCGTTTCGATGCTCACTTCCCAGCCGTGCAAATCCGCTTCGACTTTTTGCGTCTGCAACATGAAGCCAGAACGACTTGCGCTCGAAAACGAACCCAGCTCCGACAGCGCCTTATCGGGCGGCGTGTTTGAAACGTCATGGGAAATCATCACCAACTCGACAAGTTGCAACATAAGTTCTCCACCATGAACGCGACACTTGATAAGGCAGCAAATCCCACGCCGCGCTTTTCAATTCAGACGAATTTCAATGCTCGCCACTGTCATCAAAACGCAATAAAGCGCGTGCAAACATGAGCAACGTCACTGCCAGATGCCGCTTGAACGAATCAAGAAACAACGCCTCGCATCGCCGATTTACACCATCAGCACGCTAACCCGCCGCTTCACGCGCAGCCCAGCACAAAGGACGTTACATGCCTGACTTGACCCTTCCCGATAACAACACGCAGGGACGAACGCTCGGACGACGGCTGAGCATGCCGCTGTTCCTGGTCGTGATTGCCGGCGGCATCATCTATTGCGTCACGCACTTGCTGCACGACCTGGAATCAGTCCAGCAGTCATCCATATTGCCTTACGTCCTGCTCGGCGTAGCACTGATGATTGCCCTCGGCTTTGAATTCGTAAATGGCTTCCACGATACCGCCAACGCCGTCGCCACCGTCATCTACACACACTCGCTCGCGCCGAATCTCGCGGTCGTCTGGTCGGGCGCGTGGAATTTCCTGGGTGTGCTGGTATCGAGCGGTGCGGTCGCGTTCGGCATCCTGCAACTGCTGCCCGTGGAGCTGATCCTGGGCGTGGGGACATCGCAGGGATTCGCGATGGTCTTCGCCCTGCTGATCGCCGCGATCATCTGGAACCTCGGGACGTGGGCGGTGGGGATTCCATCGTCGAGCTCGCATACGCTGATCGGATCGGTGATTGGCGTCGGGCTGATGAACCAGATGCTGCACGGCACGTCGGGTACATCGGGCGTGGACTGGGGCCAGGCGCTCGCGGTCGGCAAATCGCTGCTGTTTTCGCCGTTGATCGGTTTTGTGCTGGCCGGCCTGCTGCTCTACATCATGAAGCTCGTTGTGCGTGTTCCCGCGCTTTATAAGGAGCCCAAGAAAAACACGCCGCCGCCCTTCTGGATCCGATGCCTGCTGATCCTTACCTGCACCGGCGTTTCGTTTGCGCACGGTTCCAACGACGGTCAGAAAGGCATGGGCCTCATCATGTTGATCCTGATCGGGACGGTGCCGACAGCGTACGCGCTGAACAAGGCGGTCACACCCGCCGAGACGCAAACCTTCCTGTCGGTCGGTCATCACGCATCCGAAGTGCTCGGCAAGTACACGAACGGCGCCGCGCCGGTCGCCGATCCGCGCGCTATCGTGCAGCATTACGTGCAGACCAAGACGGTCGAGCCGAATACGATCGTCGCGTTGAAACAGCTCACCGATATCATCGACGGGCAAGTCGGTACCTCCGATTCCATGGCGACCGTGCCGCAAAACATCGTGGGCAACGTGCGCAACAACATGTACGTGAGCTCCGAAGCGCTGCGCCTGATGGACAAGCAGAATGCGCCGGCCTTCGCGCCCGAAGACGCCGCCGTGCTGAAGAACTACAAAGGCCAGCTCGATCACTCGACCAAGTTCATCCCGACTTGGGTGAAGGTCGCCGTCGCTGTTGCACTGGGACTCGGCACGATGGTCGGCTGGAAGCGCATTGTGGTCACGGTGGGCGAGCGCATCGGCAAGACGCATTTGACGTATGGGCAAGGCGCATCGGCGGAACTGGTCGCAATGGTGACTATCGGCGCCGCCGACATGTACGGCCTGCCGGTCAGCACCACGCACGTGTTGTCATCGGGCGTGGCGGGGACGATGGCCGCGAATGGCTCCGGATTGCAATGGAAAACAGTTCGCAGCCTGGCGCTGGCCTGGGTGCTGACGTTGCCGGTTTCCATCGCGTTGGCGGCCGGGTTGTTCTGGGTCTTCCGCGGGTTGTTCTGAGCGTTCTCTCACCGCTATTTTTCTCCCACGCGTCGGCGCTTCCTTATACCGCCGACGCGCTTGCAAATTTTCCCGACCGCTGACCGGCTTTTGTCCACGCCGCTATCGAGTTTTGATCCCGACCCATACCCAGCAAGCCTTTGCGCCGATGGCACAACGCTTGCTAAAAGCAACGGGCAATCGCGAGGGTTTCGGTGGTGCGGGACACAACAAGCTTCACCACCGCCGATACCCACGCCGCCCCGCATGCGGCATCGCCATTCACTCTTCAGCAGACGCCAATAATTAAGGAGAAGTGGAATGACTATCGGAACAATCTTGCTGGTGGTTTTGATCCTGTTGCTGCTCGGCGCATTTCCGTCGTGGCCGCACAGCCGTAGCTGGGGCTATGGCCCAAGCGGGATTTTGGGCGTGGTGCTGATCATCGTGATCGTGCTGCTGCTCATGGGCCGGCTATAACTCGATGGCCGCGGCTTAACAAGCCGCGCCTACCGCATCCGGCCAAACGCAGCGGTGCAAGCAGGCAGTTGCAGTTCGGGCCATAGCGTCATCGCCCGCCGTCAGGGGAACGTTCCTGCCGGCGGGCGATTTACATTGCCAACCCTTTTCAAGGAGTATCGACTTCATGGACCTCCATCTCGAAGGCAAACTCGCACTCGTATCGGGATCGACGAAAGGCATTGGCCTCGCAATCGCCACCGGCCTTGCGCGTGAAGGCGCGCATGTGATCGTAAACGGACGCAAACAAGCGTCGGTGGATGAAGCCATCGCGAAGCTCAAGGCTGCCGTACCCGATGCGAATGTCGAAGGTTTCGCCGGCGATCTCTCCGATGCTGCCCAGGTCAAGGCGGTCGTCGCACAGTATCCGGTCGTGGATGTACTCGTGAACAACCTCGGGATCTTCGACCCCAAGCCGTTCGCCGACATTCCGGACGAAGACTGGCAACGTTTCTTCGATACCAACGTCATGTCTGGCGTGCGTCTTTCACGCGCGTATTTGCCGAAGATGAAAGAGAAGAACTGGGGCCGCGTGGTGTTCATCAGCAGCGAAAGCGGGATTCAGATCCCCGTGGAGATGATCCACTACGGCGTGACGAAGACGGCGCAACTGGGTTTGTCGCGTGGACTTGCTGAGGATTGTGCGGGCACGGGCGTCACCGTGAACGCAGTGTTGCCGGGTCCGACGCACTCGGACGGACTTGATGAAATGGCCGCCAAAGGCATGGGCGACAAGACATTCGCCGAGTTCGAGAAAGGCTTCTTCGAAACTGAACGGCCGAGTTCGCTGATCAAGCGGTTCGCGACCACCGAAGAAGTCGCGAACATGGTGGTGTATGTGTGTTCCGAAGCGTCATCGGCCACGAACGGCGCGGCGTTGCGCGTGGACGGCGGCGTGGTGCGTTCGGCGTTCTAACTGTACTGGGTGGCCGAAATTACACGCGAAGCACGCGCCCGTCCGGGCCGATCAGCGGCGGCAGCTTGGGCAACGAATCGATCCCTTTCGGCGCGGTCTTCGCGTGCCCCGTACTTGAGGGAGATGCCGAAGGCGCAACCGTCAATGCCGGCGGCGGGGTCGTGGTTCTGTCGGCGACTTGCTTGACGGCGGGTCCGCCCTTGCGCTTTTTCTTTGCTTGCGCCGACACGACGCTGCGCGTCCTGGTCTTCGGCGTATGCAACTGCGACTCGGGCGGATTCCAGACTTCGACATAACGTTCGGCAGCCACGGCCGCGGCAGAGCCGAAACTGATGGAACCAGCCAGCAAAGCAAGCGCGACGTTCGAGGAAAGTGCGGATAAAACAGGTCTCACAGCAAACGCTCCAGATTGTTCAGTGTCCACCAGCGCGCGAAAGTATAGCGTCGAGCGAGCGCTGCGATGTGTCGAGCTCAAGCAAGGCGCTGTCAAGCCTCTGCAGCGCCAGAGCGACCGTGCCGCCGCCAGCGCCGGGTTCCGGTTCGGCGCGGGTGGCGTCGAACGCTGCCGATACCGCGCGCGTTGCCTGCACATAGCGCGCGAGCGCGGCGGCCTCAGCAGAAGAATCAGTATCAGGACGGTTCATTTCGTGTCTATGCAAGAGCATCAACCTGTATGAATATACAGTAATGCCACGCGGGAGAAAAGTCTTGGTGAGACTTGCGTGCGGCGTTCGCGTGGGAAGGGAAGTATGCGTGTGAACCCGTCGCATTTAAGCTGCGCTTAATTGTCGGAGGGCACATTTCAAAACGCGAGCTTTCATTACCGCCAGTCTCTGGCGCCTTTTTCACCGGGGCTTTCACGCGAGGACACGCCATGGCCGCCAGCGCATCGTTTCAGAACATCAAATCGACGATGAAAACCGAGCACGCATTGCCGTTGCATCAGTGCCGCCTGTCCGAAGCCGTCGAGCGGCCCTGGGGCAAGGCGTACAGGATGGTTGAATGGGCGCGCAAGAGCGATCCGTGCAGCCAGTTGAGCGTGGTGCCGGCGGAATTCACGACATCGGAAATTGCGGAAGTGCTTCGCGCGCATATAACCGGGCGGCGCTACGGACCGACGGATTCCGACGGAAGCATCTGACTGGCGGGTGGGTGCAGGCAGATTCTCAAAAGAACTTGATTAAGTCCATAAATGGACTAATATAGAATTTCAGTTCAAAAAGAGACTCACCCCATGCCCCGCGCTCAACGCGTCCCGCGCCCCGTATCGGCGCCCCAACCGTCCATTGCCGATATGTCCGCGGCCGGTCTGCGCGCGTTTTTCAATATCGCGAGTGACTGGACCCTTTCCGCCGACGAGCAAATTGTCCTGCTCGGCTCTCCCGGCCGTTCAACGTTCTTCAAATGGAAAGGTGCGCCGGAAACCGCGCGCCTTGGCCGCGACACGCTCGAGCGGCTCTCGCTGATTCTCGGCATCTACAAAGCGCTGCAAATCCTGTTGCCCCAACCCGAAGCGTCCGATGGCTGGATCAAACGCGCGAATACCGCGCCGCCCTTCGGCGGACGGCGCGCGCTCGACCGCATGCTGGCGGGCAATGTGAGCGACCTGGTGGCGGTGCGGCAATATCTGGACGCAATGCGAGGCGGCTGGGCGTGAGCGATCTATCCAATGTGCCAGAGGCGGAAAACGACTGGCGTGCTCGCTGGCCGCATGCTGAATTTGACTGGACACCGGCGTATCGCGTGATACCGACGCGTTTTCCGGCCGTCAATCTGTTTGATCGCGTAGCGTCGCCGCAGGATTTCGATGCTCTTTACGCGCTCGAAGCCATGACCAACGACCGTCTGCGAACCGAGCTGGGCGATCTGGACCTGGTCCCGTCGGACGAACGCCGCTTCGGCGCGGGTTACGGCCCGATCATGGCCGCGTTCACCCATCTGAATCCGAACGGCAGCCGCTTCTCCGACGGCACCTACGGCGTGTTTTACTGCGCGCGCGAAAGACGCACTGCCATCGAAGAAACGCGATACCACTCCGCGCTCTTTCTCGCGCATACCCGGCAGGCGCCGCTGCGACAGCAGATGCGGCTCTACACGGTATCGGCTCATGGGGAAGTGCTCGATCTCTGCGCCGGACGCCTGACGCAAAATTCGCTCGATCCGGAGATCCTTTCGCCATCGGACTATGCGGCGGGGCAGGCGCTCGGACGCGCGGCGCGCAAAGCCGGCGTGCGCGGTATTGCGTATCCGTCGGTGCGGGATGAGGGTGGCGAATGCCTCGCCGCATTCCGGACGACCTTGCTGCACGATTGCCACCACGCTGCGTATCTGGAATACGAATGGGACGGCGAGACCGTGACCAGTGTCTACGAGATGAGCAAGGTCGGTTGAATCTTGCGCTGATCAGCCGATGGCGACCGCCGTCGGCGATCGGACGCGTCCGATCTTTTTCGTCGCCGGCCGCGCCGCCTTCGATTTCACTTTTGGCGATGCTGGCTTGACCGACGCCGCTTTTACCGCGGCCAGCGCTTCCGCCTTCACGTCCTTCCCCGAATTTTTCAACGCCGCAGCTTTCTGGCTGGACTTGGTCAGCAGCCGGGCCAGGCTGGGGTCCGCCGTATTCGCCTTGCCTTTCCTCGCACGAGCCGCTTCGCGCGCGCGGCGCTTCGCGTCCTGCTCGAGAAATATCGCGAGCGTGGCCTCATCGGATTTGAGCCCCGACCGGCGCGACGCTGGCAGTTCATCGGCGAGCTGGCCTGCCTCGAATGCTTCGATCACCGCCGGATGCACGTAACATTTGCGGCAGACGGCTGGCGTGTTGCGCAACATCTTCGATACTTCCTTGATCGTCCCCACCACGTGCTTGCGCGCTTCGGTGACGGTTTCCCACGCGAGCTTGCGCAGCGCCGCGAGCGCAAACACGCTGCCCGCCCACGTCCGATAATCCTTCGCAGTGAAATCCGCGCCGGTGATTTCATGGAGATAGTCGTTGATGTCCGAAGAACTGATGGCATGGCGCTGGCCATCGGCTTCGAGATACTGGAAGAGTTCGTGTCCCGGCAAGTCCATGCATCGCTTCACGATTTTCGCAATCCGCGGATCGCTCACCGATACATCGTGTTCAATCCCGCTCTTGCCGCGAAACTGGAAGCGCAGCGTGCCGGATTTCACGCTTAGATGCTTTTTGCGCAGCGTGGTCAGGCCATAGGACTTGTTTTCGCGCGCATATTCCTCGCTGCCGACCCGCACGAGCGTGGTGTCGAGCAGCCTGACGACGGTCGCTAGAACCTTGTCGCGCGGCATGCCCTGCAGATCGAGATCGCGGGCCACGCGGGCGCGCAGTTTCGGCAGGACCGCACTGAAGGCGAGCATGCGTTCGTACTTGGTGGCGTCGCGGGTTTCACGCCATTGCGGGTGATATCTGTACTGCTTGCGGCCTCGCGCATCGCGTCCGGTGGCTTGCAGGTGTCCGCGCGAGTCCGGGCAGATCCACACATTCGTGTACGCAGGCGGAATGGCCAGGGCATTGATGCGCTTGATGTCGGCATCGTCGGAAAGTTGCTTGCCCTGCGTATTGAAGTAGATGAACGCGCCGTTTTTCCACTCGCGCGTGTAGCCCGCGCGGGCGTCGTCCACATAGCGCAGACCCGGCGGCAAGTCTTCCGGGCAGCCTTTGATATCAGGGGATGAATCGATGACGGAGTCGGTGACTGATGAGGTCGGCATTGTTGCTAGTCTCGCAAGAGTCGCCCGTCGGGCGGTTTACGAGATCTAAGCAAAAGGAATGCCGCGGACGTTCTCCCGGACTATCGGAACCCCTCGGCAAGCGAACCGGCGCCTTTCGCCCAGCCCTGCTTGACTGACCAGCGTTGGTCCGTTCCAGCCTCGACAATGGTCAGACGGCCATCGTCCGTGTACGCACCGGTATCGATGAAGATCTGCGCCCCGATCTGCTTGATGGCCTTCACCGGCGTATGCCCGCAGTACGTTGGCGACAAACCCCGCTGCATGGAAGGCTTTCCCGTTCCGAGCGCGAGCGACCTTCCCCACAGCAGTTGCTGGCGGACTTCATCGGGGAAATAGGCCACTTCGAGGTCGGCGTCGCTGCCGAAAAACTCCGCGTGCAGCACGTTGAACCGCGACGCGCCGTCCCCGACTATGCGCACGAGCGGCACGCTTGCGAGCTTTGCCGCGAGGCGCTGCAACTGCTCATCGGACAGATTGGACGCCCACGCGCCGCCAATCGAATACCAGACGTGGCGCTTCATGCGCCCGTCAGCGACGGCGCACAGGGCGTCTTCGTGGTTACCGAGCACCGGATAAAACCAGGGTTGATCGATCAGATCGAGCGCCGCAAGCGAGTCGCTGCCGCGATCGACCAGATCGCCGACGGAAAACAGCCGGTCACGCGTGCCATCGAAGCCAATTTCGTTGAGCAGATAACGCAACGCATCGACGCAACCATGCACGTCGCCAACCACGAGGTCACGGCCTGATTTGTTCGCCGGATGCCAGCAAACGACGGGATATGTAGCAGCAGTCATAGCCAAATCTTCTTCGTACACGGCGCACAAGCGCGCCCAAACCAAAAAGCAAGTTCACATTTTGAAACCGGTGACGCCGATAAGCAATCTTCGCGGCGCGACAAGGCAAAATTTGCCGTGCCGCACCGCACAAACTTGCATTTACTACGCAATTTTCGTTCCTCTACTGCGGTGTTGCGCGCAATTTGGCAACTTCAGCAGCGGTTGTGGTCGATTGCGGATCGCCGAAGGTCTTCGTGACGTAGTTGCTGATGGCGGCGATTTGCTCGTCATTGAGTTGATCGGCGAAGGCCGGCATGAAGACATTTGCTGTTTTCGTCTCGCGATTCACGCCGTGGAGCATCACCATGGTCAGGTTGTTCGCCGCCGATGCCCCGACCACGCTGTTATGAATCAGCGACGGATACGCGCCCGCCGCACTGCCGCCGCGTCCCTCGCCGGTCCAGCTATGGCAGGTAGCGCAATTGGCGATAAACAACTGCGCGCCGTTCACGCCGCTCACCTGCGTGCCGCGCATTGCGATGACGTCCTGGCTGGTCGGCTTGCCGAAGGAATCGCGCGGATGGGTATCGCCGCCACTTTGCGCGGGAACCGTGCGCAAGTAGGCGACCATGGAACGCAAGTCTTCAGGCGTCATGTATTGCGTGCTGTTCTGAATCACATCGGCCATCGGGCCGGCTGCGTTCGCACGGCCATGCACGGCGCCGGTGGCGAGATATTGCGCAAGTTCATCGTCCGTCCAGTTGCCGACGCCCGCGTTCTTGTCAGGCGTGATGTTGTAGGCGTGCCAGCCCGACAGTTCGGCGCCGCTGAAACGTTCGCCGGACTTCAGGCCTTGCGTGACGTTGCGCGGCGTATGGCATTCCTCGCAATGCGCCAGGCCTTCGACCAGATACGCCCCACGATTCCACTCGGCGCTTTGCTTCGGGTCGGGCACGAAACGCCCTTCCTTGAAGTTGAACATGTTCCAGAACACCATCAGCCAGCGCTGGTTGAACGGAAACGACATCTCGTTGCGCGGCGGCGTGTAGTGGATCGGCGCGAGCGTGTTGAGATAGGCGCGGATGGCGAGCACATCGCCGGAGGTGACTTTCGTGTAGTCCGCGTACGGGAACGCCGGATACAGACGCTCGCCGCCCTTGCCGATACCCTCGTGCATCGCGCGCACGAAATCGGCGTCGGTCCATCGTCCAATGCCCGTGTCCGGATCGCTCGTGATGTTCGGCGTGTAGATGGTCCCGAACGGCGTGTTGATGGGCAGGCCGCCGGCGAAGGGGCGGGCTTTGTCGGCGGTATGACACGCGATGCAATCGCCCGCGCGCGCGAGATATTCGCCGCGCTTGATCAGGTCGGCGCCGGCCTGATTGTCCTTGACGGTCGTGGCCGTCTCCGCACCGTTCGCAGCGCCAGCGGCCGTTTGCGCCTGCGCGGGTTCTATCAGTGAGTGGAAATTCATCGCGCCGGCTACGGCGAGCGCAAGCACGGCGAGCGCACCGCCAAGACGTTTTGCGGTTATGCGGGCGTCGCGGGGTTGGTGGTTCTTCATCGTGGATCTCCGTCGGCGCGCCATCACAGTTCTTTCTTCAGTTTGTCGGCGAGACGCAGCGACAACGCGGACAACGTCAGCGTGCAGTTCACCGATGCCGCCGTCGGCATCACCGCGCTACCGGCCACGAACAGATTCGGATGGTCGTGCGTGCGGCATTCGGTATCGACCACGGAATCCTTCGGGTCCGCGCCCATGATGGTCGTGCCCATGATGTGGTTGTTCGGGGCAAATTTGTCGTCGAAGGTGATCTCCGTGCCGCCGAACAATTCCGCGATGCGCGCGTAGTGCGT
Organism: Burkholderia sp. PAMC 28687; assembly: GCF_001577465.1. Lineage (NCBI taxonomy): Bacteria > Pseudomonadati > Pseudomonadota > Betaproteobacteria > Burkholderiales > Burkholderiaceae > Burkholderia > Burkholderia sp. PAMC 28687. The sequence goes on along the minus strand of NZ_CP014507.1, from coordinate 66,518 downwards.
GCGTGTATCGGCGGCGCTTTTCTTCACGTAGTCGTTGATGGAGTAATAGATCTCGGGCTGCGGAATGCCGAGCGAATCCTTGTGATCCGACGAGGGCAACACGCGGTTCTGCGGTTCGGCAAGATGCTCGTGGAAGCTGTTGATGTTCATGGTGCGTGCAGCGCGGTCGCGAATCTGCCGGTCGAGCTCGGCGCCGCTCAAACCCTTCGCAATGAGATCTGCGGTGATCGCCATGGTCGGCACGCCATTCGACAAATGCAGCTTTTTCGCCGCGTATTCGGAACGGAACGCGCCATCGCGGAAATTGACGATGGACGTCATTTCCATGGGGCCGCGTCCCGGCCACAAGGTCTCGTTGGCGAGGAACGTGACGCCAGTTCCGGGGTGGTCCATGAGGTTGCGGCCGACCTGATCGGAGCTGTTGCCAATGCCGTTCTTGAACGTATCCGAAGCCGATTGCAACATCAGCTTCGGCGTTTCGATGCCGTTCGCCGCCAGCACGAACAGCTTGCCCGTCACACGCGTGCTGTTGCCGTTCGGGTCCTTGTAATGGACGGCGGTGATCAGGCCTTTGTCGTCGGCTTCGATCTTGTAGACCACGGCTTGCGGGATCAGCCTCGCGCCCGCGCGTTCGGCTTTTTCGGCATGCGTGACGCCGTTGTACATGGCCGCGATCGGGCAGATGGGCATGCAGTTGTTATTGCCGCAGCAGGTCGGGCGCGAATCGTACGGGCGGCTGTTGCGCGCAACCGGTTCCGGCACGACGTGAAACGATTCGGCGTTGAGGACATCGGAGAAACGCTGATCCATGTAGGAAAGCGGCAGCATGTCCATGGGATACGGTTTCGAGCGCGGCGAACCGAGATCGACATCATGGCCCGGACCCGATACACCCAGTTGCACCTCGGCTGCCTGATACCACGGTTCGAGCGTTTCGTAGGAGATCGGCCAGTCGCGGCCCACGCCATACAGCGTCCGGATCTTGAAGTCGGCGGGAAGCAGACGCCACGCCGCGGCGGCCCAATGCCAAGTCGTCCCGCCCACGAGCCGCAAGTATTGCGACGCATACGGGTACTCGCCCTTCTGGATCAGATAGTTGTTCTCGGGCGAATACTCGGGATGCGGCGCATAAGGCGTCGATGGATACGGCGTTGCAAAATCCGCTTTCGCGGGCGAGTTGCGGAAGTTTTCGACGATCTGCCAGCGCGGAATGCGCGGCCCGGCTTCGAGGAGGATCACGGATGCGCCCGCGCTTGCGAGCTGATGGGCTACCAGACCGCCCGCGACACCGGATCCGACGACCACGACATCGGCCGAATTCGAATTTGCCATTTTTGTATTGTCCTGTGAGGTGCTGCTTTTATGCTTCGGTCGCGCTGTCCAGCAGCGCGACCGCGTGATTCTTATATGGCTCGGATCAGGCGGCCTTGGGCGCGCCGACTGCCGGCGGCTTTTGCGTCCAGTAGAACGGCACATCGCGGCAATATGAAGGGATGGTCAGCACATCGCTTACGGAATCGAACATGAGTGCACGTTCGTACGCCACGACGCTTGTATGCTGCCCGTCGCCGACAAGACCGAGATACCACGCGCGTATGACAGCCGTGACGGTGCCGGCAAGCTTGGGCGTGTCTGCCTTGAGCGCCTGCGTGACGGTATCCGATGGCACCCCGCCATGCGCCGCAAGCCACACGTTGAGCGCGCTCACGTTCGCGACAAACTCGCTGTCCGACTTCGATAACGCGTCATACACGCGCTGCGCCAACGCGGGGTCGAAGCTCGAGCGGCCGGTCAGCTTGCGCGAGAGCAGGAGGAAGCCTTCAAGGCCTGCAGGCGGGGTATCGGCGAAAGCCTGTGTGAATAACGATGGAAAGCCCATTCCCGCCGATGCAAAAGCGAGCGCCACCGCCGACGCGCACGCGCCGAGCACGAAACGCCGCCGGGCGGCGGAGTGCCTGGCTGAATCAGCAGGCGCAGGGGGATCTTGAAGCTGTCTCATGGGTTGGTTGTCCGGGGTTGGTGTCCGTTACGCGTTTTGCCCAAGGCGATGATCGGCAAGAGCGGGCAGACGCGGTCTGTTAGACACGGTCTGTTAGACACGGTCTGTTAGACACGGTCGGTCCGACACGGTCTGTCAGACATGCATTGCCGATATCTTTGAAAATGATTTGAGGCCGTGGGGTGAAGTCAGAGCGCGCGTCAACATGAAGAACCGCGCTCGACGCCCGTTGAAGTTTGAAAGCTACACGGGCAATAATCGCGGCGCGACAGCTTAACGCGATTACCGCCACCACAGAGCCACGATAAAAATGAATTTCATGCTTCCCGACGTAGTCCGATATCGCCCGAGGGCGATTATTGCTTTGATCATTGGTGTGATTGCCGCAATTTTGGTTCCATATGACTTGCGCCCGCTCGTGCGTGGCCTCGTTGGTTGGGACACTACCGTATGGCTGTATCTCGTGCTCATATGGATTCAAATGTGGCGGGCGCACCAGGACGAAGTGCAGAAGCTCGCCGCGCGCGAGGATGAAAATGCCGGAATGGTTTTGCTATTCGTCAGTCTTGCGGCGCTCGCAAGTATTGTCGCGATCATCGCGGAACTCGCCAGTGCAAAGAACATGGGCTTTCGCAGCGCATTGCCTAACTATTTGCTGACAGGCATCACTATGTTCGGCGCATGGTTCCTCATCCCGACCATGTTCACTCTCCACTACGCGCGTCATTACTATCAGTCGCAAGACGAGACGTCGCTGAAATTTCCCGATACTCATCTGAAACCCGACTATTGGGACTTCCTGTATTTCTCGTTCACCATCGCGGTGGCATCGCAAACGTCTGACGTGGTATTGCGGTCTACGGAAGTGAGGCGCACTGCGTTGGCGCAATCGGTCTTGTCGTTCTTTTTCAATGCGGCCGTGCTGGGTTTGTGCGTGAACACTGCTGCCGGGTTATTAGGCTCGTAAAAGTGCCGGCGAGCAATTATTGCTGGCGCTTTATTAACTTTCGGTCTTAATTTCCTGAGTCGATTTGTATAAGCATTCCAGTTACCGCTGTGTAAAAACGCCGTTTCCGACGGGTGCTTTTTTACACGGCGTCAAATGTCTGTCTTCTGTCCGGCGTAGCGTGTTCGTTTGTGAGTGGCGTACCTAACGCTTTCCCGCGGTTTCGGGAAAAACCATGCTGCATGGCACAACGTTTGCTCTAAGAACTCCGCATCCCTCATCCCTCCGATAAGAGCACCGGTCGCGTGCGCCGCCATTAAACCGGCCGAGCGCAGCCCATCGCTTTTCATCCTTCAGACGCCAGGAGTCAGCTTTGTCCTTGAACGTATTGCTTGTCGCTTCGGAGGCCGTGCCGCTTGCCAAAACTGGCGGACTGGGTGACATGGTCAGCGCATACGCCGCGGCGTTACGTGAAGCGGGAGTCGATGCCGCCATACTCCTGCCGGCGTATCCGAACGCATTGCAAATGGTCGATGGATTGCAGAAGGTTGCTTCATTGACGGGCCTCCCGGGCGGTGACGGCGCGTTGTATCGCGGCCGCATGCCCGACACCGGCGTGCCTGTGATCCTGTTGCGCATGGATCACCTGTACGCACGCGACGGGCTTTACCAGGATGCCAAGGGACGCGACTACGAAGACAACGCTATCCGGTTCGCTTCGCTGTCGGCGGCGGCGGTCCGGTTGGCCGAAGGCGTTCGCGGCTTCAAGAAGCCTGACATCGTACATGCGCATGACTGGCATTCCGGCCTCACGCCGCTCTTGATGAAGCACGCGGGCGTGCACGCAAAAAGCGTTTTCACGATCCACAATCTGGCGTTCCAGGGCAACTATTCGCTCTCGCTTGGTGCAGCGCTCGGCGTTCCGGCCAAGTGGCTCGTGCCGGCGTTGACCGAACAAAAGAGCATCGAATTTTATGGCGCGTTGAGTCTGATGAAAGCGGGCATCGTCCACGCTGATCACGTCGCGACCGTCAGCGAGACCTACGCCCGCGAAATTCTCACGCCGCGCTTTGGTCATTTGATGGAAGGCGTCCTGCAATGTTATGCAGAGAAGCTGTCGGGCATCATCAATGGCATCGATGTCGGCGCATGGGACCCGATGACCGACACGCAGATCGCGCGCAACTATTGTTTCGAGGATATGCGCGGCAAACACGCTTGCAAGCGCGAACTGCAACAGATGTTCGGGCTACCTGTCGATCCGTTCGCGCCGGTGATTGCCATCGGCAGCAGGATGACATCGCAAAAAATGGCCGATGTCGTGATCGACGCCATCCCCGCCCTCCTCGAACAGCATCCGCGTTTGCAGATCGCGGTGATCGGCAAAGGCGAAGCGCATCTCGAAACGGCCTTCCAACGTCTGGCGCAAACGTGGCCGGATCGCATCGGCGTGCATATTGGCTACGACGAGCGTCGCGCGCATGTCCTGCATTCCGGCGCCGATATCCTGTTGCATGGGAGCCGCTTCGAGCCGTGCGGCCTGACGCAAATCTACGCGATGCGTTACGGCACCCTGCCGGTTGCATCGCGTGTGGGCGGACTGGCGGACACCATCGTGGATGCGGCCGAAGCATCGTCGTTGCAGGAAGGCTTTCAGTCTTCGCCGGTTGAAAGCCTGGGCAGCTTCGAAGGCGCGACATCGTCACGTCCGGCTACCGGTTTTCTCTTCGATGGCGAAGCGACTCATGACATGGTGGTTGCGGTCACGCGCGCCATTCACGCTTTCATGCGCCCTCAACAATGGCGCACGCTGCAACGCAACGCAATGGCCCGCGACTACGGCTGGAACCATGCAGTTGCCAAATACATCCAGCTCTACGCAGGCCTCACGGACGCACGTCCCGCAAAGACGCCGCTGCGCACACGCCGCGTGCCGGTTCATACGCCGGCGGTACCGGCCATCGCCGCCATGGCAGCGCCCGCTGCCGCTGCAAGCCGTCACGACCGTCACGATGGAGAACGGTCGCAATTTGTCGCACGCAGCGCCTGAAAGCGTTCGCATCTCGCTGTTCGATGATACGGTTATGCGGTTGCCGCCCGCCACGCTGATAGAAGCGCGGCGGGCGGTGGTCGTCTGACCTGAAGCGAGGCCCCGACGCCCAAGCCGGAAGTCAGCTCCGGCGCGGCACGCTACGTGCTGTGTCCTAGAACGCGACCCTGGCGCCGCACCGAACGACGTATCGCGCATGACAGCTCCATAAAGATACGTACCGCACTCGAAACCCCGGAATTGGTGCTTGAAGACTGTCTGAGGCTCGTCTGCCGTAGCCGTTCGTGCGGTTGGTTTATTGCCTGGTTGAGCGCGATCGCGTTTTCCCGCATCCACGCCATAGCAGGACGAACTGGAAAAGACGACCGATGGAACACCATCACATGCTTCACGCGTATGCGCCACGAATCTATTTCATCGACCCGCTTCTCGTCGGACCATTGCCTCAATGGCCTGCACAATTCGAGCACGCCGCAGCTCTCGGCTTCGATCATGTCCTGATCGGCGCGCCCTTTCTGCCCGGCAAGAACGGGCACCGACAGGCGGTAGCCGACCATCACAAGCTGCATCCCGCATTTGAGTCCGATCTTCCAGCAGCGGAAGGCCTGCGTTTGCTCGCAAGCCAGGCTGAGAAGCACGGGCTGACATTGCTGGTCGATATCAACCTCGACCGCGTCAGCGCCGAAGGCGGCCTGTTCCAGGAAAACCGTCACTGGTTTCATCCGTTCGAAGCGGCCGAAGCGCGGCTCGATCCGCGCACCGCACCGCATGAGGAAAGCGTCGCGCACGCCAATTTCGGCGATGGCGAAGCCGCTCACGCGCTAACCGAATGGTGGGCGCGCGAATTGATGCTGATCGCCGATGCCGGCATTGGCGGCTTTCGCTTCGAAGCGCCGCAGAAGGTGCCCGCGCATGTCTGGCGCCGCCTGGGCGCGGCTGTGCGCGAACGTCATCCGCAAACCAAATGGCTTGCGTGGACGGTCGGCGTCAACCGTCATGATCTGGCGAACCTCGCCGATGCCGGTTTCGATTCGGTGTTTTCATCGGCGAGATGGTGGGACTTTCAAAGCAACTGGCTCTTCGATGAACACGCGGCCCTGTTCCGCATTGCGCCGCCGATCGCATTTCCCGAAGAACCGTACGGCACGCGCCTGCTCAACGATCTTCCCGACACCAGCGATTCATCGCTTGTGGAACGGGCTTACAGGCGCGCGTTGTACACGGCGGCGGGCATAGGTACCGGCGTGCTGGTTCCCATGGGTTTCGAGTACGGCCTCACGCAACCGCTCTCTTACAACCACGGCAGCGCGGAAGAATTTCATCGTGCGACGGAAAGCGCGCGCTTCAATGTATCGGCGGAAGTGGCACACGCAAACGCGTTGCAACGCAACTCCGCGGCGCTAGCCAGTACCGGCGAGTTGCGCACGCTGACGGGTCCCGGCACGCCGTATGCGGCGATCCTGCGCGGCAGCGGCCCGGACTTGCGGACAGCGAGCGAAGCCGCGCTGATCGTGCTGAACGCCGACCTGACAAAGCCGGTCTATGTCGATACACGTCATTTGCTCGATGGTGCTCCAGGCAACTTCACGCGGTTCCGCGCGATCGATGAAGACACCACCGAAACGCCGCTGCCGCTGAAACCTTTCCTGCTGCAGCCGGGCGAAGTCCGCCTGCTGCGCGGCGCGTCCGAGCCGCCGATCCTGCTTGCGCAGCCCCAGGTCAAACGCGGCGCGAAATCCGCCGATAAAAAATCGGTCAACGAGGCGCTCGTCGCCCCGCGCGTGATGATCGAAAGCGTGGAACCGTCGGTGGATCACGGGCGCTTCCCGGCGAAGCGGATCGTGGGCGAAGCTGCCGAAATCACGGCTGCTATTTTCGCGGAGGGGCACGACAAGATCGCGGCTGCCGTGCAGTGGCGCGCCGCCGATGAGACCGACTGGCACGAAGCCAAGATGCTTCCGGTCATTCCGCTTGGCAACGACTTGTGGACGACCAGCATTCCGCTCGACCGGCTCGGCCGGCATGAATTCACGGTGATCGCGTGGCGCGACGATTTTGCATCGCTCATCGATCACATGCAGAAAAAGCTCAAGGCCGAGCAGACCGTCGAACTGGAACTCGAGGAGTTGCGGCACCTGTTCGCGTTGATCCTCGCCGAAGTGAAGACAACGGAAGGGTCGCAAACGGAACCGCTGGAAGGCATCGTCAAGCAGTTCGCGAAAGCCGATGGCGAGACACGTCTCGCGCTGGCGTTGTCGCCGGAAACGGCGCAGGCGATCGACGCGGCGCGGCATCGTCCGTTCCTGTCGCGCGATCCGGTGACCTACCGGATCGACGCCGAACGCGCCGCCGCGCGCTTTGCAAGCTGGTACGAGATCTTCCCGCGCTCCATGAGTGACGATGAAAACCGTCACGGCACGTTTATCGATGTGATCGGCAAGATGCCGCGCATCCGCGAGATGGGCTTCGACGTGCTGTACTTCCCGCCGATCAACCCGATTGGCATTGCGAACCGCAAGGGCAAGAACAATACGCTCACGGCCCAGCCCGGCGATGTGGGTAGCCCCTACGCCATCGGCGGCAAGGAAGGCGGTCACGACGCGGTGCATCCGGAACTCGGCAATCTGGATGACTTCAAGCGCATGCTCGATGCCGCGCGTGCGCACGGCCTGGAAATCGCGCTCGACTTCGCGGTGCAGTGCTCGCCGGATCATCCGTGGCTGAAGGAACACCCTACATGGTTCGCATGGCGTCCTGACGGCACCTTGCGGTATGCCGAAAATCCGCCGAAGAAGTATCAGGACATCGTGAATCCGGACTTCTATGCGAAGGACGCGAAACCTGAATTGTGGCTTTCGCTGCGCGACGTGTTCCTGTTCTGGATCGCGGCGGGCGTCAAGATTTTCCGCGTCGACAACCCGCACACCAAACCCATGCCGTTCTGGGAATGGGTGATCGGCGACGTGCGTGCGCGTCACCCCGACGTCATGTTCCTGGCCGAAGCGTTCACGCGGCCGCGCGTGATGAACCGCCTCGCCAAGCTTGGCTTCTCGCAGTCGTACACGTACTTTACGTGGCGTGAGTCGAAGCGCGATTTCGTGGAATACATGCACGACCTGACGCAGACCGACGCGAAGGACTTCTTCCGTCCGAACTTCTTCGTCAATACACCCGACATCAACCCGCGTTTCCTCCAGCGTTCGGGCCGCGCCGGGTTTGTGATTCGTGCCGCGCTCGCGGCCACGCTCTCGGGACTCTGGGGCGTGTACAGCGGTTTCGAACTGTGCGAAGCCGCCGCGTTGCCGAACAGCGAGGAATATCTGGGCTCGGAAAAGTATCAGCTTCGCGCGTGGGACTGGAACCGGCCGGGGAATATCGTCGGGGAGATCACGGCGCTCAACCGTATCCGCAAGGCGAATCCGGCGTTGCACTCGCATCTCGGCGTGAACTTCCTGCTCGCGCATAACGACAACATTCTCTTCTTCGAGAAAGCCAACGCCGCGCGTGACAACGTGGTGCTGGTCGCAATCAACCTCGATCCGTTCAACGAGCAAGGGGCGGATATCGAACTGCCGTGGAAGACGCTGAGCGACTGGGGCGTTCAGGAGTGGGATGCGCTGGCCGTGGAGGACCAGATGACGGGCGAACGTTTCGAATGGCGCGGCAAACGGCAGCACATTCGACTCGATCCCAACACTCGGCCGTTTGCGATCTGGAGAATCGCACCGACGTGGGGCCTGCCTCGCAAGGACATCGCAGCCTGAAGTCAAAGCGCTTGCGTGCCTTTGAACGGCGCGCAGGCGATCATCACGAAGGCATCGGCCGACGTGGCACAGAACAACTCACACAGCCGGTAGCAGTGCGCTTGACGCACCTCACCGGCTCAAGGAGCGACACGTGAAGCGCAACAAGAATTCGACTCTCAGCAACGATCCGCTCTGGTACAAAGACGCGATCATCTATCAAATCCACATCAAGTCCTTCTTCGATGCCAACAACGACGGCATCGGCGATTTTCCAGGCCTGCTGGCCAAGCTCGATTACATCGCGGAACTCGGCGTCGATTGCATCTGGCTGCTGCCGTTCTATCCATCGCCACGACGCGACGACGGTTACGACATCGCCGATTATCGCAACGTGCATCCCGATTACGGCACGCTCGCCGACGTCAAGCGCTTCATTCAGGAAGCGCACGCACGCGGCATTCGCGTGGTGACGGAACTGGTCATCAACCATACCTCCGATCAACACCCGTGGTTCCAGCGCGCCCGGCTTGCAAAGCCCGGCTCGAACCATCGCAATTACTACGTCTGGTCGGATACCGACAAGAAGTACGAAGACACGCGGATCATCTTCATTGATTCCGAGCCGTCCAACTGGACGCACGATCCTGTTGCGGGACAGTACTACTGGCACCGGTTCTTCAATCACCAGCCCGACCTGAACTTCGACAACCCTGCCGTGCTGAAGGAAGTGCTGTCCGTCATGCGCTTCTGGCTGGATATGGGTATCGACGGTCTGCGGCTGGATGCCGTGCCGTATCTCGTGGAACGCGAAGGTACGAACAACGAAAACCTGCCCGAGACGCACGCAATCTTGAAGACGATCCGCGCGACCATCGACAAGGAATATCCGAACCGCATGTTGCTGGCCGAGGCGAATCAATGGCCGGAAGACGTGAAGGAGTATTTCGGCGATGAAGACGAATGCCACATGGCCTTCCACTTCCCGCTGATGCCGCGCATCTACATGTCGATTGCGAGCGAGGACCGCTTCCCGATCACCGACATCATGCGTCAGACGCCGGATCTCGCGCCGACCAACCAATGGGCGATTTTCCTGCGCAATCACGATGAACTCACGCTCGAAATGGTGACCGATTCGGAGCGCGATTATTTGTGGAACACGTATGCAAGCGATCGCCGTGCGCGCCTGAACCTCGGCATTCGCCGTCGTCTTGCGCCGCTGATGGAACGGGATCGCCGCCGTATCGAGCTGATCAATTCGCTGCTGCTGTCCATGCCCGGTACGCCTGTGATCTATTACGGCGACGAACTCGGCATGGGCGACAACATCCACCTGGGCGACCGTGACGGCGTGCGTACGCCGATGCAGTGGTCATCGGACAGGAACGGCGGGTTTTCGCGCGCTGATCCGGAACAGCTCGTGTTGCCGCCGGTGATGGGTTCGCTCTACGGTTACGACGCGATCAACGTGGAATCGCAAAGCCGCGATCCGCACTCGCTGCTCAACTGGACGCGCAAGATGCTCGCCGTGCGTCGCGCGAAACATGCATTCGGCCGTGGCACGATCCGCTTCCTGCGCCCGAACAACCGCAAGATCCTGGCGTATATCCGCGAGATCGAAGGCGAACCGCCGATCTTGTGTGTCGCGAATCTTTCGCGTGCGCCGCAAGCCGTCGAACTCGACCTGTCCGAATACGCCGGTTCCGTGCCGCTGGAAATGACCGCCGATTCCGCGTTTCCGCCCATCGGCCAGTTGACGTATCTGCTGACGTTCCCGCCGTATGGCTTCCTGTGGTTCCAGCTTTGCCCGGGCAATCAGCGTCCGGCATGGAGCCAGGCGCCGTCGGAGCAATTGCCCGAGTTCGTGACCATGGTGATTCGCGCCGGGCAGACCGGCCCGACGCCGGAGAATGTGCGCCTGCTCGAATCCGAAGTACTGCCGTCTTACTTGAGCAAGCGGCGCTGGTTTGCATCGAAGGACCAGACGCTGAAGCGCGTGCGCCTTGCCGCGTTGACCACGATCCCCGAAGCCGGGTTCGCGTTCACCGAAGTGGAAGCCGATGTTGGCGATCACACCGAACGGTATGTGTTGCCGCTGACGATTGCGTGGGGCACGGAAACCACGTCGCCGCTCTATATGCAATTGGCGCTGGCTCGTGTGCGCCAGAGCCGCAACATGGGCCATATCACCGACGCCTTCGCGGTCCCGACATTTACGTATGGCGTGCTGCGCAAGCTCAAGGAACGCGCTGTTGTACCGACCGTGCAAAAGAGCGAGATCCGCTTCATCCCGACCGAACGTCTGGATGCGTTGAACTTCAATTTCAAGCCGGGCGAACCGCTGCCCGAGATCCGTTGGCTTGCCGCCGAGCAGAGCAACAGCTCGCTCGTGATTGGCGACCAGGTCGTGCTGAAGCTCGTCCGGCGCCTCGTTGGCGGCATTCATCCGGAAGCCGAGATGAGCCGCTACCTGACGAAGCTCGGCTATGCGAACACCGGTCCGCTGTTCGGCGAGGTCGTGCGCGTCGATCCGGAAGGCGTGCCGCACACGCTCTGCATCTTGCAGGGGTTCATCGACAACCAGGGCGATGCCTGGAACTATGCGCTCGATTATCTGCGCCGCACCGTCGATGAACTCGCGCTGGCAGTGGACACCGAAGACCATTCGATGGATCGCGAGAAGGAGATGCAAGGCATCGAGGGATACCGGACGATTGCGGGGATCATCGGGCGTCGTCTGGGCGAACTGCACGTCGCGCTCGCCTCGCCGTCCGACGATCCGGCGTTCGCGCCCGAGATGGCATCGAAGGAAGATGTGCGCGCATGGAACGACGGCACGCATACGCTGCTCGTCACCGCGCTCGATATCCTCGGCGCCAAGATCCGCGACTTCAGCGAGCATGATCGCGAACTCGCGCAGAGCCTGCTCGATCGCCGCGATCTGTTGCTCGCAGCCGTGCAGAAACTCGTGCCGGAAAGCGCCAACGCGCTGCGTATCCGGATTCACGGCGACTTCCACCTGGGCCAGGTCTTGATGGCGCAAGGCGATGCTTTCCTGATCGACTTCGAAGGCGAACCGGCGCGGCCGCTGGAGGAACGCCGCAAAAAGTCGAGCCCGTTGCGTGACGTGGCCGGCTTATTGCGTTCCTTGTCCTACGCCAGCGCCGCTGCGCAGCCGACGACCGAAAACGCACCGGCAGCCGCCGCCGATCGCAAACGTGCACTGTTCGAGCGCCTGCGCGCTCATGGCGAAGAAGGTTTCCTTGCTGAATACAACGCGGCGGTTGCAGCTTCCCCGCAGCCCGTCGCCGGCGATGAAGCCACCCTGGCCGCCTTGCTCGATCTCTTCCTGATCGAAAAGGCCGCCTACGAAATCCGCTATGAAGCGGCAAACCGTCCGACCTGGATCGGCTTGCCGTTGCGTGGCCTCGCGTCGCTTGCGAGCCGCCTGCTTGGCGACACCGGCGCACCGCTCGCGCCCGGCTCGCGTCCCGCGGACGCCGCAGAAAAGGACATCTCCGATGGAAACGAAAATGAATAAGCGCACCGACGACCGAAGCCTGACTGAAGGGCTGCATCCGCTCGATATCGACGCACTTGTCGAAGCGCGCCATCCCGATCCGTTTTCAAAGCTCGGGCTGCACCAGACCGATGCAGGGCCCGTCGTGCGCGTGCTGCTGCCCGGCGCGACCAGCGTGCAGGTTCTCGCGCGCGACAGCAGCGCGCCGCTCGGCACGCTCACGCAGATTCATCCGGCGGGGCTGTTTGTCGGGTTTATCGATGAGGCTCAGGCCTACCGCCTGAATATCGACTGGCACGGCACGCCGCAGGAAGTCGCCGATACCTATTCGTTTGGCCCCGTTCTCGACGAAGACGCACTGAACCGCATCTCATGGGGCGACCCGTATGCCGTGCTCGAATGCCTCGGGTCGCGGCCGGTCGTTCATGACGGGGTATCGGGCGTGCGGTTCGCCGTCTGGGCGCCCAATGCGCGCCGGGTGTCCGTAGTCGGCGATTTCAATTCTTGGGATGGCCGTCGTCATCCGATGCGCTTGCGCCACAACGCAGGCGTATGGGAACTGTTCGTGCCGGGACTGGGCGCGGGCACGCGCTACAAGTACGAAATCATCTCGCGCGAGGGCCACGCCTTGCCGCTGAAGGCTGACCCTTGCGCATTGCAAAGCGAGCTGCCGCCGGCGACGGCTTCAGTGGTCGCGGATGCGGATGCCATCGATGGATATAGCTGGACCGACAGCGAATGGATGAACACGAAGCGCGGCCCGAAGCAGACCGTCAACGCGCCGATCTCCATCTACGAAGTCCACGCCGAATCGTGGCTGCGCGTGGCGGAAGAAGGCAACCGCGGCATGAACTGGCATGAGCTTGCCGAGCGCCTGATTCCCTATGCGAAGAGCATGGGCTTCACGCACCTCGAGTTCATGCCGATTGCAGAGCATCCGTTTGGCGGTTCGTGGGGATACCAGCCGTTGGGGCAATTCGCGCCATCGGCACGATTCGGGACACCGGAGCAATTTGCCGAGTTCGTGAATCGTGCGCACGAAGCTGAACTGGGGATCATTCTCGACTGGGTGCCGGCGCATTTTCCAAACGATGCCCACGGGCTTTTCCAGTTCGATGGCACGCCACTTTATGAGCACGCCGATCCGCGCGAGGGATATCACCAGGACTGGAACACGATGATCTACAACCTCGGCCGCAACGAGGTGAGTGCGTTCCTGGTCGCATCCGGGCTGGCGTGGCTGAAGCGGTATCACGTCGATGGATTGCGTGTGGACGCGGTGGCGTCGATGTTGTACCGGGACTATTCGCGCAAGGCCGACGAGTGGGTGCCGAACATCTACGGCGGCCGTGAAAATCTCGAATCGATTGCGTTTCTCAAGCGCCTGAATCACGAGGTGCGTCAGATTCCAGGTGCGATCACGATTGCTGAAGAATCGACGGCATGGCCGGGAGTGACGGCGCGCGTTGAAGACGGCGGACTGGGTTTCGATTTCAAGTGGAACATGGGGTGGATGCATGACACGCTGCATTACATGGAAGAAGATCCCGTGTACCGGCAGTACCACCACAACATGTTCACGTTTGGGATGGTGTATGCCTATTCCGAGCGTTTTGTCCTGCCGCTTTCCCACGATGAAGTCGTGCACGGCAAGGGATCGTTGATTGGCAAGATGCCGGGCGATCACTGGCAGAAATTTGCCAATTTGCGCGCATACCTGGGTTTCATGTGGACGCATCCGGGCAAGAAGTTACTGTTCATGGGCGGCGAGTTTGGTCAGTTCGCGGAGTTCAATCACGATGCATCGCCGCACTGGCATTTACTCGATGATCCGTACCATGGTGGTTTGCAGAAGCTGGTTCGTGATTTGAACCGGGTGTACGGGGACGAACCGGCGCTCCATAAGCTTGATAGTGATCCGCGCGGGTTTGACTGGCTGGTCGGGGACGACGCCGGGAATAGCGTTTTTGCGTTCCGGCGCACCGATGGCGAGGGTCGCGAGTGCGTGGTGATATCGAACATGACGCCGGTGCCCCGGCAGGGGTATCGGGTGGGTCTGCCTTGCGGCGGGCGATGGACGGAGATTCTTAACTCCGACGCCTCGGTGTATGGCGGATCCAATGTCGGGAATGGGGGCGTGATTCACGCCGAGAATGTTTCCAGTCATGGGCGGGAGTTTTCTGCTGCGCTGGTTTTGCCGCCGTTGGCTACTATTGTGCTGAGGTTGGACTAGCGTCCGGGGTTGGGTTGGGCAAGGCGGGGACGGGGTTGGCGCCGGGTTGCTGCTTTTTAGGCTTCCGCGCGTTCATTGTCAGGCGTCTTCTTTAGCACTATTAGCCACTGTCCGTGGCGGGACTTCATTTCTTTTTCCAACGGCGAAAAAGAAACGAAGCAAAGAAAACGCCTCTCAACCGCTAATTCTTAAGTGTCCCAAGCGTGCACTGACAACTGTTTGGTACTTCAGAAAAACGCTCGACGCCGGACTTGAGAACACTTGAACCCCTCCCCCTCCGTCAACGGCAACCCACACGCTTCGCCACCAGTGTGGGAATCCGCAAATCAGGCTTCCCCGCTGCGCGCGCTGACGCCCAAACGCAGGGTTGGCTGTACTGGTTCCGTTGTGCTCGCGCGAGCCTGGGACCACCGGCGGCAAAACCTCGGCAAGTTCAGGATGCTGTAGCGCCGTCATGTGCTCAACCCATTGTTTACTTGGGCCAGGTTTCCGTATTGACTGCCACAGTTACTGGTGGCGAAGCGTGTGGGTATCTGTTGACGGAGGGGGAGGGTTTCAAGTGTTGCTGGTTATGACGGCGACCGTTCTTCTGACGTACCAAACAGTTGTCACTGCACGCTCGGGACACTTATGAGCCCTCGGTTGAGAGGCGTTTTCTTTGCTTCGTTTCTTTTTCGCCGTTGGAAAAAGAAATGAAGTGCCGCCACGCACAGTGGCTAATAGTGTTAAAGAAGTCAGCTAGCAACGAACGCGCGGTAGCCCAGAAAGCAACAACCCGACAATGACCCCGACCGCAATGAACACTGTTCCGAACGCCAGCGCATAACCGGTGAAATGAAGTGCCGCCACGCACAGTGGCTAATAGTGCTAACGAAGTCAGCTAGAACTGAACGCGCGGTAGCGTAAAAAGCAGCACCCCGGCACCACCCCCGACCACTAACAACGACCCACCCCCTCCAAAACCTACCCCTCGAGTGCGAACGAAAATTCTATGCCGAATTCATTCCCCGACAAGTTACTCCCGGGCGCGGCCTACCCGCTCGGAGCAAACTGGGACGGTTTGGGTGTCAACTTCGCCGTCTTCTCCGCGAACGCGCAAAAGATCGAAGTCTGTATCTTCGACACAACCGGCCGCAAAGAACTAACCCGCTTCGAACTCCCTGAATGCACCGATGAAATCTGGCACGGTTACCTCCCCGGCGCCCACCCCGGCACGGTCTACGGTTTCCGCGCCCACGGCGCCTACCAGCCGCAATACGGCCACCGGTTCAATCCGCACAAACTCCTGCTCGACCCCTACGCCAAGAAACTCGTCGGCCAATGGCGATGGTCCGACGCACTCTTCGGTTATCGCGTGCACTCGAACCGCCTGGACCTTTCAATGGATCGGCGCGACTCCGCCCCCGCCATGCCGAAATGCGTCGTCACCGATGACGCCTTCGACTGGTCCCGCGACACACGCCCGGACATCCCCTGGGGCGAAACGGTCATCTACGAAACGCACGTGCGCGGCACGTCGATGCTTCGCCCCGATATCCGCCAGCACGAACGCGGCTCGTTCGCGGCGCTGTCGTCGCCCTGGTTTATCGAACATTTGCAAAAGCTCGGAATCACCGCCGTCGAATTCCTGCCGGTGCACGCGTTTCTCAACGACCGTTTTCTCGTCGAACGTGGCCTGAAAAATTACTGGGGCTATAACACCGCGTGTTTTTTCGCCCCCGAACCGTCGTACCTCTCGACCAACCGCCTGAACGAAATGCGCATTGCCGTGCGCCGGTTGCACGCAGCGGGCATCGAAGTGTTCCTGGACGTGGTCTACAACCACACGTGCGAGGGCAACGAGCTCGGGCCGACCATGTCGTGGCGCGGCCTCGATAACGCCAGCTACTACCGCCTGATGCCCGGCGACGAACGCCATTACATCAACGATACCGGTTGCGGCAACACGGTCAATCTCTCGCACCCGCGCGTGCTGCAAATGGTGATGGACTCGCTGCGCTACTGGGCGACGGCGTTCAATATCGATGGCTTTCGTTTCGATCTCGGCGTGACTCTTGGCCGCGAAGGCCACGGTTTCGATCCGGGTTCCGGCTTCTTCGATGCCATCCGCCAGGATCCGATCCTCAATACGCGCAAGATGATCTCGGAGCCGTGGGATATCGGGCCCGATGGTTATCAGGTCGGCAATCATCCGCCTGGCTTTGCCGAATGGAACGATAAATTCCGCGATGGCGTGCGCCGTTTCTGGCGCGGCGACGCCGGCGTGCGGCCCGACCTCGCGGCGCGGCTGACGGGATCGGCGGAGCTGTTTTCCCGCCGGCGCAGGAAACCGTGGGCATCGGTCAATTTCGTCGCCTCGCACGACGGCTTCACGCTCGCCGACGTCGCGGCCTACGACCAGAAGCACAACGAGATGAACAAGGAAGGCAACAACGACGGCCATAACGAGAACTGCAGCACGAACTGGGGCGTGGAAGGTCCGACCGACGACCCCGAGATCCTCGAAACACGCGCACGCGTCGCGCGTGCGCTGGTCGCAACCAACCTGCTTTCGCTCGGAACGCCCATGCTCCTCGGCGGCGACGAATTTGGCCGCTCACAGCACGGCAACAACAACGCATATTGCCAGGACAACGAGATTTCGTGGATGGACTGGCGTCTCGCCGATACCCCCGCCGGCCGCACGATGACGGAGTTCATCGCGAGCGTGATTGCGCTGCGAAAAAACTACCCGCTGTTGAGGGAAATGCGTTTCCTCAAGGGCGACAAGGAGGTCCTCCCGGGCCTCTACGACGTCGGCTGGTTCGACGAACGCGGCGGCGCGCTCACCACCGACGCGTGGCAGGACCCGGAAGGCCGCGCGCTCACGCTGCGTCGCGCGGGGCCCGGGCTCGACGGCAAGATCGATGTGATGCTGATCATGATGAACGCGTCGTCACAGGCGCTGGCTTTCTCGGCGCCTGCACCGCACTTGGAATGGAATGTGCTCACGGATAGCGCTGTGCCCGACGCGCTGCAGTATCCGTTGATTGGCACGGAACTGGAGGTGCAGGCGCATAGCGTGGTGGTCCTGCTCGCCCAGCCGACCGGCGACGCCGACTGGCAGGCCGTATGGATGGCGGGAGCACATGAGGGCCCGCGTTTGTTGACCGCCTTGCCGCCTGACCCGGGCACAACCGGAGCGAGGCGCACGCCGGATCCTTGGAAGTCACCCGGCGAACAGGAAAGTTGATTGTTGAAGCGATAAATGCGGCGAACGTGGCGGATGTCGAAGCCTGCGCACCCTAGCCAAGTATTTGAAAGCGCCCTTGAAGGCAAAGAGACCATGTCTGAAACTCCCATCGATCCACACAAGCGCCAACACGCTCATTGCCTGCCCTTCGGCGCCCATCTCACCGATGCCGGCCACACGCGCTACCGGTTCTGGGCGCCATCGCTCGATTCGGTCCAGCTTGAGCTGTATGACGACGACCAGAAACCCACGCTGACGCAGATGAACCCGACTGGCGACGGCTGGTACGAAGCCCTGGCCGAAGGCGGCGCGGGTACCCGCTACCGGTATCGCCTGAACGACGATCTGGCCGTACCCGATCCCGCATCACGCTTTCAGCCAGAGGATGTCCACGGTCCGAGCGAGGTCATCGACCCGCGTGCGTTCCGCTGGGGAAACACGGAATGGCATGGTCGTCCGTGGGAAGAAACCGTGCTGTACGAACTGCACGTGGGCACGCTCGGCGGTTACGCCGGCGTGACCAGGCAACTCAAGGATCTCGCGCATCTAGGTGTGACGGCCATCGAACTGATGCCGCTCAATGATTTCAGCGGTACCCGCAACTGGGGCTACGACGGCGTGCTGCCGTATGCGCCCGATTCGGCGTACGGCACGCCGGATGAATTGAAGACGCTTATCGATACCGCGCACGGTCTCGGCCTGATGGTCTTCCTCGACGTGGTCTACAACCACTTCGGCCCGGACGGCAATTTCCTGAGCGCGTACGCAAAGACGTTTTTCCGCGAAGGCGTGAACACGCCATGGGGTCCGGCGATCGATTTCGAGCGTCCGCAAGTGCGCGATTTCTTCTTCGATAACGCCATCTACTGGCTCAACGAATATCGTTTCGATGGCTTGCGCCTCGATGCCGTGCACGCCATCAACGACGACGAATGGCTGCGCGAGCTGTCCGACCGCGTTCGTTCGTCGGTGGAACATGGGCGGCACGTGCATCTCGTGCTGGAGAACGAGCACAACACGTCCAATCTCCTGGAATCGCATTTCAACGCGCAGTGGAGCGACGACTCGCACAACACGCTTCACGTGCTGCTGACCGGCGAGGATGAAAGCTACTACGGCGCGTACAGCAAAGAGCCGATCCAGAAACTCGCCCGCGTCCTGAGCGAAGGTTTTGTGTATCAAGGCGAGCCCTCGCCCATTCACGACAACAAACCGCGCGGCGAGCCGAGCGGCCATCTGCCGCCGAGCGCATTCGTGATGTTCCTGCAGAATCACGACCAGGTCGGCAACCGCGCAATGGGCGAACGCCTGCGAACGTTGACTTCCGAAGACGCGCTTTACGCAGCGACAGGCCTGATGCTGTTGTCGCCGCAAATCCCGATGCTCTTCATGGAAGAACAGCACGGTTCCACGCAACCCTTCCTGTTTTTCACGGACTATCACGACGAACTGGCTGATGCCGTGCGCGAAGGCCGCCGCAAGGAATTCGCGAAGTTCACCGCATTCACCGACGAAAAACGCCGTGCGCAAATCCCGGATCCGAACCATATCGACACGTTCAGGATGTCGTCGCCGGATGAGTCCAGGCTCGCCGCCGATCACAACGACTGGCTGCATTTCTATCGATCGGCGCTGGCCGTGCGCGCGAAGTTGCTGATGCCGCGTCTGAAGGGTTCAGAGGCGCTGGGCGCAGAGGTTATCGGCGAGAAGGCGGTCGTCGCGAACTGGCGTCTCGGCGATGGCAGTACCTATTCCGTCGCGTTGAATCTCGGCAAGGAAGCCGTGAAGCTCACCGGTCATCCGCCTGGCAAGGTCGTCTTCGAAACGCCGGCTCGCGCACGTGATGCCGCAGACAAGGGCGAGCTCGGCGCCGAGACTTTTATCGCGTGGCTGACAGGCGATTTCGCCGATGCCGCGTTCAATCATGACGCCCGCCGCGTCAAAGCTTCGGGGAAAACCTCGTGAGCACGATCACCACACCGCCGGCCACGTCCGGCCAGACACCCACGCCGCCGAGTCCTGTCGAGGCGCTTGCCATCAAGGCCGGCTTCGAAGTCGAATGGCAGGACGCGCACAAGCAAACGCAGCGCGTGCCCGAAGCAACGCTGACCGTCCTGCTGGAACGACTCGGTTTGCCCTGCGGCAACGCCACGCAGCTGAAACAAAGCACCGCCACGCTCGATGCCGAATTGACCGGCCGCAAACTTCCACCGCTGATGACCGCCGAGGTCGACCGCGCCATAGCGCTGCCGGTCGCTGCGGTGAAAACGGGCGCGCGGTATCGGATAGAGCTGGAAAGCGGCGCTGTCATCGACGGACGGTTCACGTCACCGCGCGGCGAAACCGCGTTGCTATCTCCGATCTCCGAGCCGGGTTATCACGCGCTCGTGATCAACGAGCAGCGCACCACGCTCGCGGTCGCCCCGGCACGTTGCTATACCGTCGATGACGCCTGGCGCGCGATCGAATCCAACGCAAAAAAGGCGCCGCCCATGTGGGGCATCGCCACGCAGGTTTACGGATTGCGGCGCACGGGCGATGGCGGTGTCGGCGATTACACGGCGCTGGCTACCCTCGCTGCCGAAAGCGCGCAGCGCGGCAGCCACGCCGTCGCGATCAGTCCGATGCACGCCATGTTCAGCGCCGAGCCGAACAAGTTCAGCCCATATTCGCCGTCGTCGCGCCTGTTCCTGAACATCGCGCATATCGATCCGGCTGCAGTAATGGGCGCCGAAGCAGCCCAGGCCGCGATCAAGACAGCCGGCGTCGCCGATGAATTCGCCGAACTCGAAGCGCTGCAGCTGATCGACTGGCCGCGCGTGGTGACGGCGAAGCTCGCCGTGCTGCGTGCGCTGTTTGCGCAGTTCAGCACGCAGGGCAACGACTCGCTGCACAAGGACTTTGCGAAGTTCGTCAAACACGGCGGACGCGCGCTTGAAGATCACGCGCGTTTTGAAGCGCTGCAGGCCGTGCAGTTGAAGGAGTTTGGTGAAGGCCACTGGCGCAACTGGGCCGGCGATCTCAACAATCCACGCAGCAATGCGGTCGCCGAATTTGCAGCCGCAAACAAGGAAGAAGTCGAGTTTTTCCTCTTTGCACAATGGCTCGCGGCAAAGGGTCTGTCGCACGCGCAACACGTGGCGCGCGACTCCGGCATGGCGATCGGCCTGATTGCGGATCTCGCCGTGGGTTGTGACAGCGCCGGCAGTCACGCGTGGTCGTATCGCGATGAAATGCTGCAAGGCGTGTCCGTCGGCGCGCCGCCTGATCTGTTCAACCAGAAGGGGCAATCGTGGGGACTGACCACGTTCTCCCCGCGCGCCATGCGCACGCAGGGCTTCACGGCGTTTATCGACATGTTGCGGGCCGCGTTCACGCTCGCAGGCGGGATCCGTATCGATCACATTCTCGGCCTGCGCCGTTTGTGGCTCGTGCCCGACGGCGAAAGCGCGAAGGACGGCGCCTACCTTCGATACCCCCTCGAAGACCTGTTGCGACTGATCGCGCTCGAATCGTGGCGCCATAAGGCGATCGTGATCGGTGAAGACCTCGGCACCGTGCCGCCGGGTTTCCGCGAACGGCTGCAAGAACATGGTCTGCTCGGCATTCGCGTGCTGTGGTTCGAGCGCGCCGAAGAAGGTCCGGGTTTCAAGGCGCCCGCCGACTGGGATCGCGATGTCGCCGCGACCACGACCACGCACGATCTGCCGACCGTCACCGGCTGGTGGATCGGCGAGGACATTGTCTGGCGCTCGAAGATCGGCCAGACCGCCGTACGCGCCGATGGCAAGGACGCCGTCGAGATGGCGCAGGCGGAACGCGGCGAGGATCGCGAATTGCTGTGGACTGCTTTCCAGGAAGCCGGCGTTGCCGCGCCGGATGTCGACGTTCCGGCCGATATCTCACCGCAGACCGCGCCGGTCGACGAAGCGCTCGCGTTCGTAGCATCCACGCCCGCACCGCTCGTCACCTATCCGCTGGAAGACTTGCTCGCGCTCGCCGAGATGCCGAACTTGCCGGGGTCCATCGACGAGCATCCGAACTGGCGCCGGCGGCTGGCGGTTCCCGTATCCGAACTGTTCGATGACGACTCGTTCGTCGACCGTCTGCTTGCCGTCGACCAGGCCCGACAGAAATCCGCCCATACGAAGGCGGCCGCGCATGACACCGCGCATAACGCATCACCCACTGACTGAAGACCATGACCGTCCCGCGCTCCACGCTTCGCCTGCAGCTTCACAAGGATTTCACGTTCGACGACGCCGCGCGCCAGGTCGACTACATGGCGTCGCTCGGGATCAGCCATGCGTATTTATCGCCGATCACCACCGCCACGAGCGGTTCCACGCACGGTTACGACACCGTCGACTACACGCGCGTGAACCCTGAACTCGGCGGCGAGGAAGGACTGAAACGCTTTGTCGAAAAACTGCGCGAACACGACATGGGCGTGATCGTCGATGTCGTGCCGAATCACATGGGCGTGGGCGGCTCCGAGAACCTCTGGTGGATGGATATCCTCGAATGGGGCCGTCACGCCGCCCATTCGCGTTATTTCGATGTCGACTGGCACTCGCCCGACCCCGCACTGCGCGGCAAGGTGCTCGCGCCGTTCCTGGGCGCCGCGTATGGCGAGGAACTGAAGGGCAACAAGATCAAGCTTACCTTCGACGCCAGCGACGGCCGTTTCAAGGTCACGTACTACAGCAACACGTTCCCGGTGAGCCCGCTCGATTACGCGGCGATCCTGCAGGACAGCGCGCCAGAAATGGCGCAGCGCTTCACGGGTCTGTCGACGCAACCCGCCGACCAGCCGCGCGCCGACGAAGCACGTGCCGCGCTCAAGGAATTCGCGGCATCGGAGGAAGGCAAGAAGGCCATCGATACCGCCGTGCGCGCTCATTGCGGCGACAACGTAACGGGCCGCGACCGTCTGCATCGCTTGCTGGAACGCCAGCATTACCGGCTCGCATGGTGGCGCACAGCCGCGGATGAAGTGAACTGGCGCCGTTTCTTCGATGTCTCCACGCTCGGCGGCATGCGCGTGGAGCGCCCGGAGGTCTTCGACGCATCGCACGCGCTGATCTTCCGTCTGTTCACCGAAGGGCTGATAGACGGCGTGCGGATCGATCACGTCGATGGACTCGCCGAGCCGCGCGAATACTGCCAGCGCTTGCGCCATCGCCTGGAAGAGCTGGCGCAACAGCGTCCCGAGAACCTGCGGCAAGCGCGCACGTATTTTGTCGTCGAGAAGATCCTCGCGCGTGGCGAGCCCGTGCGCGACGACTGGCAAATCGATGGCACCACCGGCTACGATTTCATGAACGACGTCGGCGCGCTGCTTCACGATCCGCGCGGCGCTCAACCCCTCGCACAAAGCTGGGCCGAGTTGTCCGGACGTCCGGCCGACTTCGCAGTCGAAGCCGAAGCCGCGCGTCGCAAGATCCTGGCTGAGAACCTTTCCGCCGAACTCGACCGCGTTGCCCGCGCACTGCATCGGATCGCACGTGACTTGCCCGCCACTCGCGACTTCACGTTTTCATCGCTGAAACGGGTGACGTCCGAACTCGTCGTGCACTTCCCCGTGTACCGGATCTATCCGGTCAGCGGACAACGCAGCGCTGAAGACGAACGCTTTTTCTCAATGGCCTATGAAGGTGCGAAGGCCGCGCTAGCGCCGGCGGACCACGGCATTCTTGATCAGGTCGCGCAATGGCTTGGCGGCCCGGGCGGCGAAGAGCCCATTGAAGAAAAGCCGCCGCGCGAACGTATGCTCGACCGCCATGGACGCGAGCGTCCGGGCAGCCCATCCCAGAGCGCGCCGGCGAGCGTCAACGGGTCGAACTCGATTGGTTCTCATCGACGCAATGCGCAAACCCTGTTCTCGCAACTGACGTCGCCGGTGGCAGCGAAAGCCGTCGAAGACACAGCGTGTTACCGATACGGCCGGCTCATCTCGCGCAACGAAGTCGGTGCCGATCCGGGCGAGTTTTCGTTATCGGTCGAGCAATTTCACGAAGGCAACGAGGAGCGCGCCAAACGCTTCCCGAATGCCATGCTCACGACCGCCACGCACGACCACAAGCGCGGCGAAGACGTCCGTGCGCGGATCGCGGCTTTAAGCGAGATCCCCGACGAGTGGACCGCAACGTTGAAAAGCTGGTCGACGTTGAACACGCCGCAACGCCGCATCCTGAATGCCGATGAAAACGACTGGGCGCCAGGCGCTGCCGGCGAAGCAATGCTTTATCAGACGCTCGTAGGCTGCTGGCCGCCTGCGCTTTCTCCCGACGACGAAGCCGGCGTCAAGGAACTTGCCGAGCGCGTGAGTGCGTGGCAGTTGAAGGGGATGCGCGAAGCCAAGTTGCGCACGAGCTGGTTTGCGCCCGACGAAGCCTATGAAAACGCATGCCGCGATTTTCTTTTTGATATCCTCGCGCCCCAACGCCGCGATGGCTTCCTCGGCGAGTTGCCGGCGTTCGTCGCGCGGATTGCGAAAACCGGCGCCATCAACAGTTTCCAGCAGACGTTGTTGCGGCTGACATCGCCGGGCGTGCCGGATCTTTATCAGGGCACCGAACTATGGGATTTCAGTCTCGTCGATCCCGACAATCGCCGTCCCGTCGACTTCGAGCAGCGGCGTACGTGGCTTGCTGAAGGCGAGGCGCAGGGTGCGCCATCGGAACAGTTGCAGAATTGGGAAGATGGCCGCGTGAAGCTTGGTATCGTGCGTCGCGCGCTTGCCTTGCGGGCGCATTCACCAGCGCTTTTCGAGCAAGGTTCGTACATACCGCTGAAAGTGGAAGGTGCGCATGCGGACAGCGTGATCGCGTATGCGCGGCACGCGGGAAGCGCATATGTGATCGTGATCGCGACGCGCTTGGCCGACGCATTGCTCGCTGAAAACGATACCGCGCTGCCCCTGGTCGATGCCGCCCATTGGGGCGACACGGCGGTCGTGTTGCCGGAAGCGCTGGCTTCGCGGGCGTTGTTCGACTGGCTGAGCCCGAACGCGCCCAAGTCCGATGGTCAGCGCCTGTTCATGCGCGATGCGCTGGCTTCAATGCCGGTTGCTTTGCTGATGGAAGAAGGCGTGCCGCGAGTCTGATGAACCAACGTAGAGTAAGCGGAAGAATCAATCCGCTTCCTCCGCGACCTCTTCATGCGGATAAACGCGAACGAGCACGATGCGCGGTCCGTTCATCTTCTTCACCACGATATCAAAACGATCGAAGCCCACACGCTGGCCTTCGCTTGGAAGATCGCCCAGCGCATTGATCACGAGTCCGCCAACAGACTCGGACTGCCCCTCGTCGATATCGATCCCCAACGCCCGCTCCAGTGACACCACCGGCAAGCTGCCCTTGCCCATCAGCGTGCCGTCGTCCATGCGGGACCAGTCGGCATCGCCTTGACGAAACTCGTCGTGGATCTGGCCGACGAGCGCGCCCAGCAGGTTGTCGAGCGTGAGGAAACCTATCGGCTTTGCGCCCTTGCGGCCGACGAGCGCAAAGTGCGGCGCGCCCTTGCGGAAGCGCCGGAACAATTCGAGCGCTGACAGATTCCCGGCCACGTATTGAACCGGGCGTACGTGCCGCTCGAGGGAATCCTGCTTCGTGTCCTGTCGCGTCAGGCCATGGAGAAGGCCACGCCCGGCGCCATCGCGTGCGAGCAGCAGGTCTTTCAAGTGGATCATGCCGAGCACACGTTCGCTGGTCGCATCGGCAAAAAGCGGATAGCGGCTGAAACGATGGCGCGCGATCACCTGCATGTTGTCGCGCATCGGCAGGTCGTTGCGCAGGCCGACCATCTCGTGGCTTGGACGCATCAGGTCGGACACCGTCATGCGGCTGAAATCCAGCGAATGCGCGATGGTGTTCCATTCGTCGGCGTTGTAGCTGGAATCCGCGTGCGAACTTGAAATCCCCAGTGTATCTGGCGTAGTCGATGCCCCGCTCAATCGCCGCCCGCGCAGGATCAGCTTGAGTTCGTCAGTGGAATAGTGGGCGTCGCCGCCATGTTCGCCGCTCAATCCAAACAGGCGTAGCACGAAGTTCGCGCTCGAATTGAGCACCCAGATGAACGGGTACATTGCCCAGTAGAAGCCGTAGAGCGGCATGGCCACCCACAAACCGACCTGTTCGGCACGCCGGATCGCCCACGATTTCGGCGCAAGTTCGCCGACCACGATGTGCAGAAAGGAAATGCAGGAGAAAGCGAAGAACAGGGAGACTGCATCTATCAGCTTCGCTGATTCGATGCCCGCCAGCGCGAAAAGCGGATGCAGTAACGCGGCGAAAGCCGGCTCGCCGAGCCAGCCGAGGCCGAGCGACGCCAGCGTGATGCCAAGCTGACACGCCGACAAATACGCGTCCAGCTTGCCGTGAACCTTCGCAAGCAGGCGTCCGGGCAAGCCGTTCGACCGTGCGATGGCCTGGACGCGCGTGGCGCGCAGCTTGACCAGCCCGAACTCGGCCGCGACGAAAAACCCGTTCAGCGCGACGAGCAACAAGGCACCAATTAGCGCAACAACCTGATTCAAAGCAACTTGCTCCACAAGATAAAACGCCAGTATAGAGGCGCAAGCTGCTCGAAAGTTAAATCAGGTGCCGCTCAACAAAACGCGCAGTTTGAGCGTGACGTTGGCGCCATCGGTTACGTCGTCGTGTTCAAACGTGCCGCCATGCGCTTCGGCTACGCGCTTGCAGAGCGCCAGTCCCCATGCAATGCGCGCCGCTTCGCGAGGCAAGGTCGCTTGCTTGCGTGCGAATGCTTCGAGCGCGTGCGGCAGTTCGGGATCGGTAAGCGCTTTCACCGATGCCGTAAAACTGACAACAGCGACGAACGCGCCGTCTTCCACGCGCGCCTCCGTAATCACTGTCGATCCCGCCACGCTGCCCTCCGTGGCGAACGCGAGCATGAGCCACAGCGCCTGCGTCAGCCGTTCGTTATCGCCGATGATCTGCTCTTCCGCCAGCGCCGATTTCACCTGCAGCGACACTTCGCGGGCCGTCGCGAGGCTCGCTCGCGCTTCGGCCGCCGCGTGCTCCAGCAACGGACGCAGCGCGAGCGGAACGCGGTTCAGCGCGAGTGTCTTGGTCTCGGCGCGGGTTGTATCGATGGATTGCTCGATCAGCTTCACCTGCTGCTCGACACCCGAGCGGATACCACCCAGGGCGCGCTGGGCGGAGGCATCGGCGGTATCGACCTTGCGCTCGAGCACGTAACCCCAGCTATGGATGGCGTTCAGTGGTCCGCGCAAGTCGTGCGATACCACACCCAGCACGTGATCGCGCATGAACAGCGCCGCTTCGGCGCGCAAGTGGGCGGTGCGTTCATCCGTCTGCTTCTGCTGCGTCTGCGCGGCCGTGTCCAGGCTGCACGGCGACACGATCAGCGTCACGCTGTCCTTGCCGGGCAGCGCGAGGATGCTGAAAGCGCGCGTGCCGCCCTCGTCAATCGATACCCGCGCACGCCGGACGCTGCCTGCGGCGAGCGCGGCATCGGCGGCTTCGGCAAGCACCGCGATGAGCGGCTTTGGCAAAGGGGTATCGGCAAGCGCCTGGCCCTCGAACGCGCGGGGGTCGAGGTCGAACAGATGCGTGAGAACGGTGTCGGCTGAGAGGCAGCGCTGCGCGGCATTCAGGACGAGCACGCCATCCGTGCCCGCGACCGGCGCTTCAGGACGGGGAGCGCGCCCCGTTTCGACCGTGCCTGAGAAAGACGTTGTCACGATTGGAAATCCTTGAGCGTTGATAAATGCGAGGACCTTGCCCGGTTTTATCGAGATGACTGGCCATTATAGGGGAGTGCCTAAGGCCTCTCGATCCGGGGCAAGTCAGCCTCACGCGATTAATTACAGGATAACGGCCAGAGTGTGCAGCAAACGCCGTGCACGCTTCGCCGGATGTGACGATGCGCCCGAAAGCCCTACAATACCGGTTTCGATTTCAGCCGGCGATGAAGCCGGCGTACACAAGGAGAGAAACATGGCGATTGTGACGACAGACTCGGGCCTCAAGTATGAAGACCTGGTCGTGGGTGAAGGTGCGGATGCCGTCGCCGGGAAGACGGTCAGCGTGCATTACACGGGCTGGCTGACCGACGGCCAGAAGTTCGACTCGAGCCATGACCGCAACGATCCGTTCGCGTTCGTGCTGGGCGGCGGCATGGTCATCAAGGGTTGGGATGAAGGCGTACAGGGCATGAAGGTCGGCGGCAAGCGCAAGCTGACGATTCCGCCGCAACTCGGCTACGGCGTGCGCGGCGCGGGCGGCGTGATTCCGCCGAATGCCACGCTGGTCTTCGATGTGGAATTGCTGGACGTTTGATTTTTTGCAACAGCGGGGTCCGGGATCGAATCCCGACCCCGCTGTCGAATTACTGGCCGTTCAAACCGCGTTCCAGATCCCCACGGATATCGCCGGCGTTTTCCAGTCCCACCGCAAGCCGGATCAACCCCTCCCGAATCCCTGCGGCCTCACGAACTTCCGGCGTCAAGCGACCATGCGTGGTCGTGGATGGATGCGTGATCGTCGTGCGTGTATCGCCGAGATTACCGGTGATCGAGCAGATCTTCGTAGAATCGATCACGCGCCACGCGTTCGCCCGCTGCTCTTCCCGCGTCGCGCCCTTAAGCTCGAACGACACGATCGCCCCGCCCGCCTTCTGCTGTTTTTTCGCAATCGCGTACTGCGGATGCGACTCGAGCCCCGGATAAAACACGCGCTCGATAGCCGGATGCGTTTCCAGCCAGCGCGCGATCTCCAGCGCATTCGACGACTGTTTCTCCACCCGCAGCGAGAGCGTTTCCATGCCCTTGAGCAATACCCACGCGTTGAACGCGGACAAGGTCGGACCGGCGCTGCGCACGAACGGGAAGACCTTTTCCATGATGAACTGCTTCGATCCGACGAGCGCGCCGCCGAGCACTCGGCCCTGCCCGTCGAGGAACTTGGTGGCCGAATGCATCACGACGTCCGCGCCGAGTTTCAAGGGTTGCTGCAACGCCGGGCTGCAAAAACAGTTATCGACGACGAACAGCGCGCCCACTTCCTTCGATATCTTCCCGATCGCTTCAATGTCGGCGATCTCGGTCAGCGGATTCGACGGCGTCTCGAGGAAGAACATCTTCGTTTCGGGACGCACGGCGGCGCGCCATTCGTCGAGATTGGTCGGATCGACGAACGTGGTCGTAATGCCGAACTTGGTGAAGATCTGCGAGAACATGCCGACCGTCGATCCAAACAGGCTCTTCGAGCTGACCAGATGGTCGCCCTGCTGCATGGAGCACATCACCACCGACATGATCGCGGCCATCCCCGACGCCGTCGCCATGCATGCCTCGCCGCCTTCGAGCGCGGCCAGGCGCTTTTGAAACATCGCAACGGTCGGGTTCGTGAAGCGCGAGTACGTGTAAGCCTCTTCGGCGTTCTTGAAGCTTTCCGCGGCGTGCGCGGCGCTTTCGAACACGAAGCTCGATGTCAGGAAAATCGCTTCCGAATGCTCGTTGAAGTCGCTGCGAAGGGTTCCCGCGCGCACGGCGAGCGTGTCGAAGTTGAGGTTGTCGTCCATGTTCGTATCGTCCATTCTTTCCATCTCTTCCATTCGTGGTGGCCCGGCGGCATTCAAAAACCGGGACGCAAAAAAGCCCGCTTCTGCGTCAGCATGAGCGGGCTCGGTGCGAAAAAGCCTGTAGCGTCGCCGGGAAGGGAGTCGATGTTCGTCGGACTCTCCACCGGTTCGCTTTAGCTGTTTCGGGTTCCGATTGATGAAGCCATCGAAACCCGCGTCCGCAAGCTGATCTCAAATCGACGCAAACCCAATCCTATCACGCGTTTTCGCGCGCTGCAGCCAACCGCGTCATTCCACCGACAACTGCAAGTGCAACTGCGAACGCGATACACCGCCTTCCATTGCTTCACTTGCGGCGTCGCGATCCGACTGTGCGGACGGCGCAAGACGCGCCGTTTCCAGACGGTCGAGATAGGCTTCGTTGATATCGCCGGTGATGTAGTTGCCATCGAAACACGATGCATCGAATTCCTTCAGCGCCGGGTTGATGTCGCGAATGGCCTGCTTCAGATCCGCGACGTCCTGATACACCAGATGATCCGCGCCGATCATGCGCGCGACTTCGTCGTCCGAACGGCCATGCGCAACGAGTTCACCGCGCGTGGGCATGTCGATGCCATACACGTTCGGAAACTTCACCGGCGGCGCAGCGGACGCGAAAATCACTTTCGCGGCGCCGGCATCGCGCGCCATCTGTACGATTTCGTGCGATGTGGTTCCACGAACGATGGAATCATCCACGATCAACACGTTCTTGCCCTTGAACTCGATCGCCATGGCGTTGAGTTTCTGGCGCACCGACTTCTTGCGCACGGCCTGGCCCGGCATGATGAATGTGCGGCCAACATAGCGATTCTTGAAGAAACCCTCGCGATACTCCACACCCAGCTTCGCGGCCACTTGCATGGCGGCGGGACGCGACGAATCCGGAATCGGCATCACCACGTCGATAGCCACGTCCGGCAGCACGCGCTTGATCTTCTCGGCGAGGTAATCGCCCATGCGCAGGCGCGCGTTGTAGACCGGCACGCCGTCGAGGCACGAATCCGGACGCGCGAGATACACGAGTTCGAAGATGCAGGGGTTGAGGCTGGGGTTTTCGGCGCATTGCTGGCTGTGCAGGTTGCCGTCGTTATCGATGAAGATCGCTTCGCCCGGTTCCACGTCACGCACGAATTCGAAGCCGATACCCTCAACCGCCACCGATTCAGACGCGACCATCCATTCCACGCCCGTCGCCGTTTCCTGCTTGCCGAGGACCAGCGGACGAATGCCGAACGGATCGCGGAAAGCGACCAGCCCGTAGCCGGCGATCAGCGAAACGATCGCGTACGAACCCTTCACTCGCCTGTGGACGCCGCTCACCGCCTTGAACAACGCAGCCGGATCGAGTTGCAGGCCGGAGCTCGACAACTGCAGTTCGTGGGCGAAGACGTTGAGCAGGACTTCCGTGTCGGACGCAGTGTTGATGTGCCGGCGATCGATCCGGAACATCTCTTCCTTCAGTTGCGGCCAGTTGGTCAGGTTGCCGTTGTGGGCGAGGATGATGCCGAACGGCGCGTTCACGTAGAACGGCTGGGCTTCTTCTTCACTCGATGCCGACCCGGCCGTCGGGTAACGTACCTGGCCAATGCCGACATTGCCCGGCAGGCTGCGCATGTTGCGCGTGCGGAACACGTCGCGCACCATGCCGTTGGCCTTATGCATGTGGAAGTTGTTGCCGTCCGCCGTCGCGATGCCGGCTGCGTCCTGACCGCGGTGCTGCAGGAGCAGCAGGCTGTCATAGATCAACTGGTTGACGGGAGTCTGGGAAACTACGCCTACGATGCCGCACATGGCATTGGTCCTTCAAAGAGTCGAAACGGGTCGAAAGGGCATATCGGTGCAACGGTCCCAAAACACCTGCAAGGCATCTGGACTATGTGGATGTTGCGCCGAGCCTTCACGCAAATCCCGTGTAGCACGCCTTGGTCGTTATTGCGCAGGAGGCGCCGAAGGTTCTTGCGAGCCGTCCGGCGGGGTGCGCACATACGCGGCGAGCGTATCGGGGAGCAGCGGTTTCAGTTCTCGCACGCCTTGTTCGACCGCGGGCCGGAACAACGCGTTACGCCAGAAATCGTGTTGCGGCAGTTCGGTCAAGCCCGCCAGGGCGACCAGGATCACTACCAGAATTGCGCCTCGCACGAGGCCAAACAAAAGTCCAAGCGACCTGTCGATACCGCGCAGCCCGACCACTTC
Source organism: Burkholderia sp. PAMC 28687 (assembly GCF_001577465.1). Lineage (NCBI taxonomy): Bacteria > Pseudomonadati > Pseudomonadota > Betaproteobacteria > Burkholderiales > Burkholderiaceae > Burkholderia > Burkholderia sp. PAMC 28687. The sequence goes on along the minus strand of NZ_CP014507.1, from coordinate 34,980 downwards.
GGTCACACGCGAGAGCAACGCGCCAGCCACGCTCGATACCACCAGCACGGCCGCCACGATCAGCAGGAACGCGATCAGCCATTGTGTCAGCGCGCCGCCCGGCCAGTTCGCGGGGATATACGGCACGACAAGTCCGACAAATCGGCCCGCGACCAGCAAGGCCGCAATCCAGCCGATCAGGCCGAACACTTCGGCCAGCAAGCCACGCCACATTCCGCGCAGCGCGGAGAGGCCGATCACGGCCATCACCGCGTAGTCGAAACTGGTGAACATCAAATGCTAGTTCGCCGATGCGCTGTTGCCGCCGCCGCCCAAACCAGCCTGACGCACCTTGCCGAGCGCCGCCGATGCAGCCGCCCGGTCGGCAAACGGTCCCGCACGCAACAATGCGCGCGTCGTGCCGTCAGCTTCCTTCCGACGCTCAACATATGCGGGCACTCCCGCCGCCTTCAACTTGGCCACCCAACTTTGTGCGACGGCGTCTTCGTCAAAAGTACCGATCTGGATCACGAAACGGCTGCCGGCCGGCGATGCCGGGGTGTTCTTCTGAGCAGCGGCAGCCGCCGCCGGTGCGTCGGCGGGCGGCTTTGCAGCTTGTACGGGTGGCGTTACTGGTGCGGTTACGGGCTTCTGCGCAGGAGCGGCGGGCACAGCGGCTTTCGCCTGTGCCTGCGTTTCGGCAGGCTTCGCAGCGGGCTTCGATTCTGGCTTCGATTCCGGCTTCGTCACCGGCGCGGCAGCAGTCGTCGCGTTGCCCGCGTCGCCGACCGGACTATCCGGCGCAACGCCCGCCTGGGTATCGGTTGGAGAATCAGTTGCCGGACCCGCCGCAGTATCGCTATGCGTGGTCTTTGGCAACGGCGCCGCGGGGCGCGTGGGAATGTCGATGGAAATGTCGTCGGTGACAGGCTTCGGATGCGAGTCCAGCACCATGGGCAGGACGATCACGGCGGCCGCGACCAGCGCAAGCGCACCTACCAGACGGCGGCGCGCACGCTGCTTTTCGGGCAGCGTAGGGTCGAGCATCATTGCATCGGCTTCAGGGCGGTCGCTGCGGCGCGTCCGGCGTTCCGTGCGGACGGTCTGACGCGAGCCGCGCGAGGAGTCGGAATAATCATCGCGACCCGAAGGCGCGTCGTCTTTCTTGCCGAACGAAAAAAAGGACATGGTTGGCTTGTGCGAGAGGCTGGCCGGCCGTCCGTTCAATGACGCTGCGATTTACGGTACGCCATTACACCGGCGACCGTATGGAAACTGCCGAAAACCAAAATTCTATCATTTTCGGACGCCCGCTTTAACGCATCTTGATAAGCGTCGGCCGGATTATTGAATTGTGTAACGCTGCTGTCGGCAGTGTCGTTGACGCCGGCATCGCGTAAAACGCTTTCGAGCGCCGCGCCCGAGGCTGCGCGTGGCAGCGGGAGCGCCGTCACGTTCCAGTGATCGATCTCGCCTTTCAGGTGCTCCACCACGCCCGGGATGTCTTTATCGGACATGGCGCCGAACACGGCGTACGTGTACGGGAAGAAGCCCATGTTGCCGAGATTTTGCGCCAGAACGGCCGCTGCGTGCGGGTTATGAGCGACATCGAGGATCACTTGCGGCTTGCCCGGCACGACCTGGAAGCGTCCCGGCAACTCCACGTTCGCCAGTCCCAGGCGGATATCCTGTGCGGAAACCGGGATCCGGTCGCGCAATGACTCAAGCGCCGCGAGCGCCGCCGACGTATTGATCAGTTGGTTGGCGCCCCGCAATGCGGGGTAAGCCAGCGCGGAGCGCCGCTGCGTCCGGCCGATGTAACTCCACTGCTGACGCTCGTTCCCGCCCTGCGCTTCATAGCGGAAATCGCGGCCCACCAGCCACAGGTCCGCGCCGATGGCCTTCGCGTGGTCGATCAGCGACTGCGGCGGTGACGGATCGCCGCAGATCGCAGGCGTATCCGGACGGAAAATCCCGGCTTTCTCGAAGCCGATTTTTTCGCGTGTATCGCCGAGATATTCCGTATGGTCAATGTCGATACTCGTCACGATCGCACAATCCGGATCGACAATATTGACCGCGTCCAGCCGCCCGCCGAGCCCCACTTCGAGGATCACGGCATCCAGTTCGCGCGATGCAAACAGCCGCATGATGGCAAGCGTCGTGAATTCGAAATACGTCAGCGAGACCGGCTCGGCAAAACTTGTTCGCGCCTTCTCGACGGCTTCGAAGTGTTCGAGCAGCTCCGCATCCGTCGCATCGACGCCATTGAGCCGCGCGCGCTCGTTGAACGCGAGCAGATGCGGCGATGTATGACACCCCACGCGATATCCCGCGCGCAACAAGATGGTCTCGATGATCGCGCACGTCGAGCCCTTGCCGTTCGTCCCGCCCACGGTAATCACCGGACACGAGAAATCGAGCCCGAGCGCATCGCGAACCTGGCTGATGCGCGCGAGACCCATATCGATACCGACCGGATGCGCCGATTCCAGATGCGTAAGCCATGCGTCGAGCGAAGGAAAAGTAACCGAAGAAGTCGTCATGAGAAAGTGCTTGAGGGGAAACGCCAAAACGAAAACGCCGCGCGCGACCCGGGGCGGGTTCGCGCGCGGCGCCTGGGCCGTCATCATTTGACACCTTCCGCGCCATTGCTGCCTGGAAGGCGCATTAAACAATGCGCTGCTGCCTATGCTTCAGGCGACCGAATCAGCCGGTTGCAGCGTCAGCAATGCGATCAGGCGCGCGATCTCCTCGCGCATTTTCCGGCGGTCGACGATCATGTCGATGGCGCCCTTCTGGATCAGGAACTCTGAACGCTGGAAGCCTTCCGGCAGCTTCTCACGCACGGTTTGCTCGATCACGCGCGGTCCGGCAAAGCCGATCAGCGCCTTCGGTTCTGCAATCACCACGTCGCCGAGAAACGCGAAGCTGGCGGACACCCCGCCCATCGTCGGGTCGGTGAGAACGGAGATGAACGGCAGCTTGGCTTCGGCGAGCTTGGTCAGCATGGCCGTGGTTTTCGCCATCTGCATCAGCGAAAGCAAGCTTTCTTGCATCCGCGCGCCGCCCGATGCGGTGAAGCAGATGAACGGCGTGCGCTGTTCAAGCGCGTTGCGGGCGCCGCGGGCAAAACGCTCGCCGACAACCGAACCCATCGACCCGCCCATGAACGAGAATTCGAAGCACGCGGTCACGACCGGAATGGTATGGATCGCACCGCCCATGACGACCATGGCGTCGGTTTCGTCCGTATCTTCCATCGCCTCTTTCAGGCGGTCCGGGTACTTGCGGCTGTCCTTGAACTTCAGCGCGTCGACCGGCAGGATTTCCTGGCCGATTTCATAGCGGCCTTCCGGATCGAGCAGGCCGTCGAGCCGTTCACGCGCGCCGATTCTCATGTGGTGACTGCACTTCGGGCAAACGTGCAGGTTTGCCTCGACGTCATTGCGGTACAGCACCGCTTCGCACGACGGGCACTTGATCCACAGTCCTTCCGGAATGCCCTTGCGGCTTTTCGGATCGGTTTGCTTGATCTTCGGCGGTAACAGTTTGTCGAGCCAGCTCATCGTTTTTCCTTCATGTTTCGCGTATTACGCGGCCTGTTTGAATCTTTTTGGCCGCGATCACGGGTTATTTTGCAGAATCGAGCGCCGCACGGATTTCAGCGATAAAACTCGTCAGCTTCTCAGCCGCCGTGTCTGGCGATGCTTCTTCGAGCAATTGCACGAGACGGCTGCCGATCACGACCGCATCCGATACATCGGCCACCAGCCGGGCTGAAGCGGCATCGCGAATGCCAAAGCCAACACCCACCGGCAACGCCACATGCGCCTTGATGGCCGGGATTTTACTCGCGATACTCGCCACGTCCAGATTTGCCGCACCGGTCACGCCTTTTAGCGACACGTAATACACATAGCCGCTGGCGACTTTGCCCACGGCGGCGATGCGTTCATCGGTCGATGTAGGCGCCAGCAGGAAGATCGGATCGATGCCGGCAGCGAGCATCGCCTGGCTGAATTCCACCGATTCTTCCGGCGGGTAATCCACGACCAGCACACCATCCACACCAGCATCCTGCGCCGCCTTGGCGAAGGCTTCGGTGCCCATGCGCTCGATCGGATTGGCATAGCCCATCAGGACGACCGGCGTTTTGGCGTTGGTCTCGCGGAAGCGTTTTACATCGGCGAGAACGTGCTTGAGCGACATGCCACGCGCCAACGCACGTTCCGAAGAACGCTGGATCACGGGACCGTCGGCCATGGGATCGGAAAACGGCACGCCCAGTTCGATGACGTCCGCGCCGCCCTTGGCGAGCGCGTGCATGAATTCGACGGTCTGCTCGGGATTCGGATCGCCGGCCGTGATGAACGGGATCAGGCCTTTTTTGCCCTGCTCGGCGAGTGCCGCAAATGTGCTCATGATACGGGACATGATTATCTCTTCTGCGCTTATCGGCGCGTTTGGCGTTTTTTAGCAGCGACTTTGGCGAAGTTCACGCTTGATCGATAGAAGCATTTTCAACGACAGCTACCGGCTCCTCAACCGGCACGACCGCTGGCGGCGTCTGCGCAACTCGCGCTTGGGCAATTGCGTGATAGTCGGCGTTGATTTCATACCCGACAAACTCGCGCCCATGCCGCGCACACGCAACGGCGGTGGTGCCGCTGCCCATGAACGGATCCAGCACGCGGCCGCCGCGCGGACAGCTTGCGAGAACCATCCGTTCGATGATCTCCAGCGGTTTCTGCGTCGGATGATCGACTCGCTCAGCGTGCTGCCGGTGCAACCGCGAAACGGACCAGACGTCCTTCGGGTTGTATCCCAGCTCCAGCCACTTGCTGCCTTCGAACAACTTGCGCGAACGCGCCTTCTTGGTCACTGCATCATAAGGAATGCGGATGGGATCGAGATCGAAGAAGTAATCCTTCGATACCGCGAAATAACCGATGTTGTCATGCACCGACGTAAATCTGCGCACCGTTCCGCCCATGCTCGGTACGCGCCGGTCCCACACGATCTCGTTGACCATTGTGAGGCGGCGCTTGAGGAACACGAAGATCTCGGGCGCATATTGCCATGTGCAAAAAATATAAAGCGAACCGCTTGGCTTGAGCTTCGGGATTGCAAGCTCGAGCCAGCCGTAAGTCCAGTCGAGGAAGGCTTCGCCCGAACGCATGTCCGAGTCGTTGCCGTAGTCCTTTCCCAGACCGTACGGCGGATCGGCCACGATCAAGTCGATAGAGCCATCCGGCAGATTCGCTGCATCGGCCAGGAAATCGCGGTGATGCAAGCGGATTCCGCGCTCGGCGAGGTCCGTTCCTGCATTGACGATTTCATCGCGCATGGGTTGTGGGCTCAGAACGTGATGCCGGTGCGCTCGGCGACCGTATGCATGTCCTTGTCGCCGCGACCAGACAGATTGACGAGCAACAGCTTGTCTTTCGGCAGCGTGGGCGCGAGCTTCGCGGCGTATGCGAGCGCGTGGCTCGACTCGAGCGCGGGAATGATCCCTTCGATCCGGCAGCAATCGTGAAAACCCTTCAGCGCTTCTTCGTCAGTGATGCCCACATATTCGGCACGCCCGGCATCCTTCAACCATGCGTGTTCCGGGCCGACGCCGGGATAATCCAGCCCCGCCGACACCGAATGCGTCTCGATGATCTGGCCGTTATCGTCTTGCAGAAGATATGTGCGGTTGCCGTGAAGCACGCCCGGGCTTCCGCCCATCAGCGACGCGGCGTGACGGCCCGTATCCATGCCGTCGCCGGCGGCTTCGACGCCAATCAGCCGCACGTCCTTGTTATCGATATACGGATAAAAGATCCCCATCGCGTTCGAACCGCCGCCTACACACGCGATCACCGCGTCGGGCTGGCGGCCGGTCATCTCGGGCATCTGCACCTTGCATTCGTCGCCTATGACACGCTGGAAGTCGCGAACCATCATGGGATAAGGATGCGGACCCGCCACCGTTCCGATGATGTAAAACGTGTTCTCGACGTTCGTGACCCAGTCGCGCATGGCTTCGTTCAACGCATCCTTCAGCGTCTTCGAACCTGATTCGACCGGCACGACCGTCGCGCCGAGCAGCTTCATGCGGTAAACATTCGCCGCCTGACGCCGCACGTCTTCCGAGCCCATGTAGACCACGCATTCCATGCCGAAACGCGCCGCAATGGTCGCAGTCGCCACGCCGTGCTGTCCTGCGCCCGTTTCCGCGATCACGCGCGGCTTGCCCATCTTGCGCGCGAGCAGCGCCTGTCCGATGACGTTATTAACCTTGTGCGCGCCGGTATGGTTCAGGTCTTCGCGCTTGAGATAGATCTGCGCGCCGCCGAGCATCTCGCTCCAGCGTTTGGCGTGATAGATCGGCGAAGGCCGGCCGACGTAATGCTTCAGTTCGTACTCATACTCGGCGATAAAAGCCGGATCCTTGCTGCATTCTTCGTAAGCGTCGCGGAGTTCGTCGAGCGCGTGAACAAGCGTTTCGGAGACGAACGTGCCGCCATAAGGGCCGAAATGGCCGCGATTGTCAGGTAAGTTGTACATGTGTGTCACTCTCTCGGTACGTGGCAGCATTGCGCTTGCCCACGTTGATCATCCGGCATCCGCTTCGCGCACCGCGCGAACGAACGCCGCCATTCGGGCGTGGTCTTTCACGCCCTTGACCCCCGCTACTTCGATGCCACTGGAGACATCGACCGCGTAGGGCCGGACGAGCCGGATGGCGTCATGGACGTTTTGCGCGTTCAACCCACCACTCAAAACGGCCCGATGCCCGAGATCTGTTGGGATAAGTGACCAATCGAATACCTTTCCACCGCCACCGTAGCCATCGACATAAGCGTCGAGGAGCAAACCGTTGGCTGCCAGATAATTAAGAGATGATTCTACCAAATCATGCGCGGTGGCATCGGGCCCTACCCGAACGGCGCGCCACCACGGCAAACCGGCAACTTCAGCGAGCGCGGCGCATTGCGCAGGCGTTTCGTCGCCGTGGAACTGCAGAAGCGACAATCTGACATTCGATGTCACCTCGCGAACCCATTCCGGCGTCGCGTTGACGAACAAACCCACGGCCGATACCAGCGGGGGCACGCGTTCGGCCAGATCGATCGCGTGGCCCACGCTCACCGAACGCGGGCTGGGCGGATAAAACACGAAACCGACGGCATCCGCGCCGAGATCGACGGCGACATCGACATCTTCCGTCTTCGACAAACCGCACAACTTGATGCGCGTTCTATGCAGATCGTTATGGCCCACGTTAGTTTGCACGTTCAATTCCTTGCCAGACCGCGCTCCAAGGGTAGCTTCCCAGGCGCGGCGCGGGTACCGCGAAGTTCTCAGGATAGCCGACCTCGGCCAGATACAGGCCGTCGGGCATGAAAGTCGGCGCGGCGCGCTTGCGATCGCGCGCTTCGAGCAACTCCCGCAGCCACGACGGCGGATGTTTGCCGCGGCCGATCGCAACGAAACATCCCATCAGGTTACGCACCATGTGATGCAGGAACGCATTCGCGCGAAAGCGAAAATGGATGAAGTCGCCCTGTTCGATGATATCGATCTGACGCAGGTATTTCACCGGCGTCTTCGCCTGGCACTCGGACGACCGGAACGCCGTGAAATCATGCTTGCCAATGATCAGCGCCGCCGCTTCGCGCATGGCGTTGGCATCGAGCGCCGCGTAGCACCAGCCGGCGCGGCCGGGGATCATCGGCGAGCGCACGGGGTGGACGTACAGCGCGTAGTAGTAAGTGCGCTCGAAGGCGCCGAAACGCGCGTGGAAATCATCGGGCATCGGCCGCGCCCACTGCACCGCGACGCTTTGCGGCAGGAACGCGTTCGTGCCGCGAACCCAGGCGAAGTCGGTGCGTTCGAGTTCGGTGTCGAAATGGACGACCTGGCCGAGCGCATGCACACCCGTGTCGGTTCTTCCCGCGACGACGGTTTGCACGCGCGCTTGCGTGAACTTGCCGAGAGCGCGTTCGAGCACATCCTGCACGGTCTCGACGTCCGATTGTGTCTGCCAGCCGCTGAACGCCGAACCGTCGTACTGGATACCAAGTGCAATGCGTTTCAAAGCCATGTCAGGAGAGCGGCGCGAGCGTGGATAACAACGTGGCGGCGGGCTGGCGCGTGGCTGCATCGTTCGAATCGATGACTTCTTGCAAAAGCGTGCGCGCGCCCGACAAGTCGCCGAGTTCGATGTATTCGACGGCAAGTTCGAGCTTGTTGCGCGCGATGGTCGCAATCTGCTCCGGCGTGAACGCCGGCAGCGGCTCGGTCTGGCTCGACGGCGAGTTGTAGTCGAAGTCGAGGCTCAACGGGCCGAAGCGCGATGCGCCGAGTCCCGCCACCGACGCCGCGCCTGCCGTTCCCGTTTCGATTTGCTCGGCAGCCGAAGCCGCGGGCAAGTCGGACGACGCATCCGGATGACGATGCTGCTCGTTCTGCTGGTCGAGGACAGCCGGGTCCGCGATGGGTTGCGGGGTGACCGACGCCGGTGCGATTTCTTGTGTTTCAGCTTCCGCGTTCTTGGAAGCCGGTGGCGGTTCGGGGCTTTCGAGGGGCGCTTCCTGACGCGGCGGCAAGCCGAAATCGAGCGCGCTCAAGGCTTCGATCGCTTCCTGGGGGAATTTGGGCTGCGGCAGACGCGACGCGGGGGAGGACGGTTCTTCGTCGTAGGAGTCGTCGTGCGGGGTGGTTGCGTGATCGGCCGGTGGCGTTGCGTGTGATGCGGCTTCTCGGGCTGCGGCTTCTCGGGCTGCGGCTTCTCGGGCTGCGGCTTCTCGGGCTTCGGCTTCGCGGGCTGCGGCTTCTCGGGCTGCGGCTTCTCCGGCTTCGGCTTCGCGGGCTGCGGCTTCGCGTTCTGAAGCTTCACGCGCCGCTGCTTCGCGCGTAGCCGCCTCGCGCGCTTCAGCTTCACGGGCCTCCGCTTCCCGTGCTTCTGCCGCCACTTTCTCGGCCTCACGCGCTTCGGCCTCCCGTTCCGCCGCTTCCCTTGCTGCTGCCTCTTTCGCTTCCCGCTCGACGGCTTCCCGCGTCGCCTGCTCCAGCGCCACGGCACGCTCGGTCGCAGCGCGTTCGGCAGCCAGCGCTGCCTCGACCGCACCCGGCCGGGGCGGCGTGAAATCACGATGAAGCGCCGCCGGCGCATCCGGCATGAACGGCGCGCGTCTGGCTTCGGGTTCTTGAGCCGGGACTGCGGTGCTGAGCGTTACATGTGCAGCGTCATCATCGTCGTTGTTATCGGCGGCTTTGGCTTCGGTTGAACTGAGCGGCGTGTCTTCGTTGGGGGTATCGAAGGCCTGGGCGGCATCGTAATTTTCCATGCTCGCCGCAACGGCGTTCAGCTCGCCTTGCCCACGTTGCACGGCCACGCCTTCAAGGTCGGCGGCGCCAGTCGCCTGATGCGAATGGATGCTGTGCACCGGGGTATCCGGTGCTTGTGGCGCCGGCGCTACCACCGGCGGCTCCGGCGTGACTTGATCGACTTCCGGCACTGCGACGGCGCGGCGGCGCTTGCTTGCTCTCATCGCGATGAGGAGCAGACCGATCGCCACGACCACGCCGATAATCCAGCCAATTGGCCCATTTCCGGACGTCGGCGCGGAGCTCGCCGTCGAAGCCGGCGTTACAGCCGATGCAACTGGCGCCGAGGCCGGCACTGACGCCGCGACCGGCGCAGAAGCCGCTGCGATTTCGCTCGCGCCCGATGCCGGCTGAGCCTCGGAAGCAGCCGATGCACCGCTTGCAGTGCTCGCCGTCACCGCGCCGCTAACCTCAGCGCCGGAGGGGACGCGCGTGGTACTGGAGGACGCAGCCTCCGCTGGAACGGCCGCAGTTTCCGGTGCGCTTGCCGTAACAACCGGCGCGGCGGTTGCAGGCGATGACGCAACAACGGCAGGCACAGCCGGAGCCGGAGCGGATGAAGCCGCTGACGCCCCAGAAGCCGCCGAGGCGCTCGCCGCCCCATCACCCTGCGGCACGTTCAAAACCGATCCCAGCTTCAACCGGCTTGGATCGTGGCCCATGAACGCATTCGGATTGGCATCGAAGAGCGCGCGGGACATCTTTTCACGCGTGGCGCGGTCAGTCGAACCTGTGATCTGCGTCGCGATATCGCTCAGCGATTGCCCGGGTTTCACGCTGTATTGCGTCACCGCGGGCGCGTCGGACGCAGCGACAGGCGCGGACGCAGCGCTCGCCTGAGCCATGGCATTCGAGAACAACGACGTCCCGAGCAGCACACTCGCGGCACTCGCCGCGATCAGCGCCGCGCGCCGCGCACGAGTGAATTGGCGGGGCTGCGAATGAAATGGCCGACTCGGACGAACGATCATTGAAACTCCAGGCGAGTGGACAGAAACGAAAACAGGAACCAGGAACCAGGAACCGCGATAAACCCGCCGCACAACGAAAAAGCGCCGCGCAAGCGCGACGCTTTAGTCAAACTGCCGCGCGTCGTGGCGCGTAGTTTACTTTACTTGTCCAGCAGGATGCGAAGCATCCGGCGCAGCGGTTCGGCCGCGCCCCACAGCAACTGGTCGCCGACCGTGAACGCCGACAGATATTCGCCGCCCATCGCGAGCTTGCGCAGACGGCCGACCGGCACCGTCAGCGAACCCGTGACGACGGCCGGAGACAGATCGCGCATCGATGCTTCGCGTTCGTTCGGAACGACCTTCACCCAGTCATTCGCCGATGCCAGGATGCCGTGCACTTCATCCAGCGGCACGTCCTTCGTGAGCTTGATGGTCAGTGCCTGCGAATGACAACGCATTGCGCCGATGCGCACGCACAAGCCGTCGACTGGAACCGAACCTTGTTCGCCCATGGCGGGAAGCCCGAGAATCTTGTTGGTTTCCGCGCCACCCTTCCATTCTTCCTTCGACATGCCGTCGCCGAGGTCCTTGTCGATCCACGGAATCAGCGAGCCGGCGAGCGGCACGCCGAAGTTATCGACCGGCATGCGTTCGCTCGACATGGCCGCCTGCACGCGCTTGTCGATATCCAGAATGGCCGACGACGGATCCGCCAGATCCTCCTTGGCCGCGCCGTACAGCACGCCCATTTGCTGCAGCAGTTCGCGCATGTTCTGCGCGCCCGCGCCGGAAGCCGCCTGATACGTCATGGCGGTCGTCCATTCGACCAGCTTGTAATTGAACAAGCCGCCGAGCGCCATCAGCATCAGGCTGACCGTGCAATTGCCGCCGATAAAATTCCGGCCGCCCTTCACCAGCGAATCCTTGATGACGTTCAGGTTCACTGGATCGAGAATGATGACCGCGTCGTCCTTCATGCGCAGCGACGAAGCCGCATCGATCCAGTAACCCTTCCAGCCGGCGGCGCGCAACTTCGGAAATACGTCGTTCGTGTAATCGCCGCCCTGGCACGTAATGATCGCGTCGCACTTTTTCAGGTCGTCAATACTTGTCGCATCTTTGAGTTTCGTCTCGTTTTTCGCGAACGACGGCGCATTGCCGCCCGCATTGCTGGTGCTGAAAAACACCGGTTCGATCAGGTCGAAATCGCCTTCCTGCTGCATGCGCTGCATCAGGACGCTGCCGACCATGCCGCGCCAACCAACGAGACCTACGTTCATGACTAACCTTTATTGTGGACACTTCCCCGCTTCAGCCAGACCCTCCGCCGGCGTGACCGCGCGGGGAAGATGGGCGGACACGACAGGCGATCAGCGGAACGTGATCGTTTTGAGGGAAATGGTTTTCGTAATGCGTTTAAGGCACGTGACAGTGCTCAAACGCGTAATGGCGAGACGATTCGTGCGGGCGCCTTCAATGCCGCCGCATGAAATCGAGTCCTGAGAGATTTTGGAGATCTTCGCCATAACAAAAGAGTCTACACGATAACCCGCATATTCGTCTCCCGCAGGGAACAAAACACGCTGTTTCGACGTGTTTCGTGCGTCAATAGCGACGAATCGAGATGAAATGTCGCGATCGACGGTATCTTGATAATGCGTCGATCGCGAGACGCTTTTCCGCGGGAATTTTTCGCCGATGCATCCAACGGAAAAGCGAGTTGCGGTGCCGAAGAAGCTTAAAGGGCTGCGAGAACCGCGTCGCCCATTTCCTTCGTGCCGACCGTGCGACCGTCCTGCGTGGCGATATCGCCCGTGCGGAAACCTTGTGCCAGCACCTTCTTCACGGCTGTTTCAATGCGATCCGCCTGCTCCGTCTTGCCGAGCGAATAACGCAGCATCATCGCGGCGGACAGGATGGTCGCGAGCGGATTCGCCACGCCCTTGCCGGCGATATCCGGAGCCGATCCATGCGACGGCTCGTACAAGCCCTTGTTGTTTTTATCGAGCGAAGCCGAGGGCAACATGCCGATAGATCCCGTCAACATGGCCGCTTCGTCCGAGAGAATGTCGCCGAACATGTTGCCGGTCACGACCACGTCGAACGCTTTCGGCGCCTTCACCAGTTGCATGGCCGCGTTGTCCACGTACATGTGCGACAGCTCGACGTCCGCATATTCCTTCGATACATCGATCATCACGTCACGCCACAATTGCGACGTTTCGAGCACGTTGGCTTTATCGACGCTCGTCAGCTTCTTCGCCCGCTTTTGCGCGGCCTGAAACGCCACGTGTGCGATGCGGCGCACTTCCGGCTCCGAATAACGCATCGTGTCGAAACCTTCCTTCGCGCCTTCGAACAAGCCATCCGGCGACGAACGCACGCCGCGCGGCTGGCCGAAATAGATATCGCCATTCAGTTCGCGGATGATCAGGATATCCAGCCCGGCCACGATCTCCGGTTTCAGCGACGAAGCTGCCGTCAGCTCCGGATAGCAGATAGCCGGACGGAAGTTTGCGAACAATTGCAGATGCTTGCGCAGACCGAGAATGGCTTGCTCGGGACGCAGCGCGCGCTCGAGCGAATCATATTTCCAGTCGCCTACGGCGCCGAACAGGATTGCATCCGATGCCTTCGCCAGCGCGAGCGTCGCGTCCGGCAGCGGATGACCGCTCGCCTCGTAACCCGCGCCGCCGACCGGCGCCTCTTCGATCTCGAACTTCTCGCCGAGCGCGTTCAGGACCTTGACGGCTTCCTTGATGATCTCCGGACCGATGCCATCGCCGGGCAGCACTGCAATCTTCATGGTGTTTCCTTGTCTTTGTTGGTTCGTTTTTAGCGCACGAGGCGGTTATTCAGCCACGGCTGCTTCACGAGGCGTTCATTTTCGAATTGCTTGATCTTGTCGGCGTGACGCAGCGTGAGGGCGATATCGTCGAAACCGTTCAGCAGGCAGAACTTGCGGAAACCCGGCACTTCGAACGGATATTCCGTGCCGTTGCCCGCCAGCACGACCTGGCGTTCGAGGTCCACTGTGAGCGTGAAGCCGTTGAACGCGTAGGTTTCGTTGAACAGCTTGTCGACCTGGCTGTCCGTCAGCACGATCGGCAGCAGACCGTTCTTGAAGCAGTTATTGAAGAAGATATCCGCAAAACTCGGCGCGATGATCGCGCGAAAGCCGTACTGGTCCAGCGCCCACGGCGCGTGTTCACGCGAACTGCCGCAGCCGAAATTTTCGCGCGCCAGCAAGATCGACGCGCCCTTGTAGCGCGCCTGGTTCAGCACGAAATCGGGATTCAGCGGGCGCTTCGAATTGTCCTGGCCGGGTTCGCCGACATCGAGATAACGCCATTCATCGAATGCGTTGGGGCCGAAGCCCGTGCGCTTGATCGACTTGAGGAACTGCTTGGGGATGATCGCGTCAGTGTCGACATTCGCGCGATCCAGCGGCGCCACGAGCCCGCTATGTACAGTGAATTTTTCCATGATCCGTAACCGGTTGGGTTTATTTGGCCGCGTTGCTGATTGCGTTGCCGGTGGCGCGCACGTCCTCGCCGAAGCCGTGGACCGTGTTGCAGCCCGCTGCGCCGAGGGCGACGCCGATCAACACCAGTAAGGTTGCAACGCGTTTCATGCGAGCTCGCGGATATCGACGAAATGACCTTCGATGGCCGCTGCCGCCGCCATCGCCGGGCTCACCAGATGCGTGCGTCCGCCCGCGCCCTGACGCCCTTCGAAATTGCGATTCGATGTCGACGCGCAACGCTCGCCCGGATCCAGCCGGTCGGCGTTCATGGCGAGGCACATCGAGCAACCGGGTTCACGCCACTGGAAGCCGGCATCGGTAAACACCTTGTCCAGTCCTTCGCGCTCGGCTTGCGCCTTCACGAGACCGGAGCCCGGCACGACCATCGCCAAACGGATATTCGATGCCACGCGGCGGCCGAGCGTCTTCACTACATACGCGGCTGCACGCAAGTCCTCGATCCGCGCATTCGTGCACGAGCCGATAAAAATCTTGTCCGGCTTGATGGATTGCATCGGCGTGTTCGGTTCGAGCGCCATATACTTCAACGCGCGTTCGATGGCGTCACGCTTGACCGGATCCTTCTCGCGTTCGGGATCGGGCACCCGGCCGTCGATGGACACCACCATTTCCGGCGATGTACCCCACGTCACCTGCGGCACGATTTCGGCGGCGTTCAATTCCACAACGCGGTCGAATTTTGCGTCGGCGTCGGAGGCAAAACCGCGCCAATAGGTGGCGGCTTGCTCGAATTCCACGCCTTGCGGTGAGAAAGGCCGGTCTTTGAGGTAGTTGATGGTGGTTTCATCGACCGCGACCATGCCAGCCCGCGCGCCCGCTTCGATGGCCATGTTGCAGACCGTCATGCGGCCTTCCATTGAAAGCGAACGGATGGTCGAGCCGCCGAATTCGATGGCATAACCATTGCCGCCGGCCGTCCCGATCTTGCCGATGATCGCGAGCACGATGTCCTTCGCCGTACAGCCGCGCGGCAGCGGTCCTTCGACCTTGACCAGCATGTTCTTGCTTTTCTTTTGCAGCAGCGTTTGCGTGGCGAGGACGTGCTCGACTTCCGACGTACCAATGCCGTGCGCCAGCGCGCCGAACGCGCCGTGCGTGGACGTGTGCGAATCGCCGCAAACGATGGTCATGCCCGGCAGCGTCGCACCCTGCTCCGGCCCGATGATATGCACGATGCCCTGGCGCAAGTCGTTCATCTTGAACTGCGTGATGCCGTAGGCGTCGCAATTGTCATCGAGCGTATCGACTTGCAGCTTCGAGATCGGATCCGCGATGCCGTGCGAACGGTCGGTCGTGGGCACGTTGTGGTCCGACACAGCCAGGTTCGCGCTGATGCGCCAGACCGGCCGCTCGGCCAGCTTCAGGCCTTCGAACGCTTGCGGGCTCGTCACTTCATGCAACAAATGACGATCGATGTAAAGGATGGACGTGCCGTCGTCCTCGGTGTGGATCACATGTGAATTCCACAACTTGTCGTAGAGCGTCTGGGCCATGGTCTTTTTGCCGGTTGTAACTGCGGGGTATGTTTTTTGGTTTGATGATTATGCCACGCAGATCGGCGCATTGCGCTGCCACTCGGGGAAAAACCGATATAAAACATGGGGTTAGGGTGGTAGTTGTGGTACCTGTATGGGGAATACCGGGCTGCATGGAACCCTTCGACAATGCGCAGGCGGATATGAATAATCAGCCGCCAATGAAAGAGGGCGATAACGCTATCTGCGCTTTCGCCCGCTTACCGTGTACTGCAAGTTATTTACAACGCCCGCCCCACGATCAACGGATCAACCGTCCCGATTGCCCGCATATCGCGGTTCGTGTACGGCAGTTTATGCAACACATGGCGCATTGCATTAAGCCGCGCCCGTTTCTTGCAATCCGATAAAACCACCGCCCAAGGGCAATCGGCCGTATCTGTTTGCGCGAACATCGCTTCTTTCGCTGCGGTGTATTCGTCCCATTTATCCAGCGATGCCAGATCGACCGGGCTCAGTTTCCACTGCTTGAGCGGATGAATCTCGCGCTCTTTGAACCGTCGACGCTGTTCATCCCGGCTTACTGAGAACCAGAACTTGACCACGTGGATTCCGCTACGAACAAGCTGGCGTTCAAACTCCGGAACCTGCTGCATGAAATCGTTATATTCCTGGTCCGAGCAAAAACCCATCACGCGCTCTACGCCGGCGCGGTTGTACCAGGAACGATCGAACAAAACGATTTCACCCGATGTCGGTAGATGCTGCACGTATCGCTGGAAATACCATTGGCCGCGCTCGGATTCCGACGGCTTTTCAAGCGCAACGACGCGCGCACCGCGAGGGTTCATGTGCTCTATGAACCGCTTGATGGCGCCGCCCTTCCCCGCTGCATCGCGTCCTTCGAATACGATCACCAGACGTTCGCCCGTCTCCCGCACCCACGCCTGCAGTTTCAGCAGTTCCACCTGCAGCGCATACTTCTGCTTCTCATACCCGCGCCGCAACATCAGATTCCGATATGGGTACCCTCCCGTGCGCCAATTCCGCGCCAACTCGTTGTCAGGATGACGCGAAGCACGTGTTTGCCATAACGCCGGATCGCCTTCGAGCGTGATGCTACGGAAGGTCGCGGCCTCATCGGGTGAGAGACCGCTCATCAAGCTCTTGATGGTCTCCATCAGCGCGGCCGGATCCTGCGTGGCGCTGGTCGACAGCACATGCTGTACGGTGCTTGCAATGTGTTCATTGGCTGCATCGATACCGCGGCTTGTTTCATCGATCTGCGCGGCGCGCGGCGTGCTGGTCGGCAGTACGTCGCCGCGCGCAACGTTTCTCACGGCTGAGTCGCGGGCATCGAATTTGTCGTGCTGTGATGTCAAAGTATTTTCCTTATAACCAGGTGCCCCGCGTGTCCAGGTCGTTCGGGGCACTCCTTGCTCAAGCTGGCGTAGCAGCCTTTTTCAAGACGACATAGATCTTGTCCTTCAGCAGCAACTTTTCCTTCTTGAGCGTTTCGATAGAACGTCCATCCGCCGGCAACGGCCCGTTCTCCATGTTCTTGATCTGATGGTCCAGTTCGTTGTGACGCTGGAACAGCCGGGCGAAATGCGCGTCTTCGGTTTTGAGTGTGGAAATCAGGTCGCGGAATTCGGGAAACATTGGAAGCTCCTCAAACAAGATGCGGGTAATACCCGCGGGGTCAGTAAGCCCAGATATCTTGGCATTACTACACAATTCGGGTATTGATAAACATCGTGTTCGAGTGAGTTTTGGCCCGGGCAAGTTGTGTTGGAGGTGAGACGGAGCGAGCCCGGGCGAGCGGAACAATACCGCCCAGAAACGCAAAAAGCTCCAGCGGATATCCGCTGGAGCTTTGTTCAAACAACTACCTTTGCAACTACCGCTTAGCGCTGATCAATCGCCTTCGCTTCACGCGGCGTATCGCCGATGAACAACTGACGCGGACGGCCAATCTTCTGTTCCGGATCAGCGATCATTTCGTTCCACTGCGCAATCCAGCCCACGGTACGCGCCATTGCAAACACGCACGTGAACATGGCCGTCGGAATGCCGAGCGCGCGCTGAACAATACCCGAGTAGAAATCGACATTCGGATACAGCTTGCGCGAAACAAAGTATTCGTCTTCCAGCGCAATCTTTTCCAGCGCCATTGCGAGCTTGAACAACGGGTCGTCATGCAGACCCAGTTCTTCGAGCACTTCGTGGCATGTTTCACGCATCAGCTTCGCACGCGGATCGTAGTTCTTGTACACGCGATGCCCGAAGCCCATCAGCTTCACGCCTGAGTTCTTGTCCTTGACCTGCTTGATGAACTCAGGAATGTTGTCGACCGAGCCGATCTCTTCCAGCATGTTCAACGCAGCTTCGTTCGCGCCGCCATGCGCCGGACCCCACAGACAAGCAATACCGGCAGCAATACACGCAAACGGATTTGCACCCGACGAACCGGCCAGACGCACGGTCGATGTCGATGCATTCTGCTCATGGTCAGCATGCAGGATCAGGATGCGATCCAGCGCGCGCACGAGCACGTCGTTGACCTTGTACTCTTCGCACGGGTTCGAGAACATCATGTGCATGAAGTTAGCGCTGTACGACAGGTCGTTCTTCGGATACACGAATGGCTGACCGATCGTGAACTTATACGCCATGGCCACCAGCGTCGGCAGCTTCGCGATCATGCGAATAGCCGATACGTCGCGGTGACGCGGATCGTTGATGTTCAGCGAGTCGTGATAGAACGCCGACAATGCGCCGACGGCTGCCACGAGGACGGCCATCGGGTGTGCGTCGCGACGGAAACCGCGGAAGAAGAAGTGCATCTGCTCGTGAACCATCGTGTGCTTCGTGACGGTTTCAACGAACTCTTCCTTCTGCTCGGCGGTCGGCAGGTCGCCATGCAACAGCGCGTAGCAGGTTTCGAGAAAGTCGGCCTTGACCGCGAGTTCCTCGATCGGATATCCGCGATACAGCAACTCGCCCTTGTCACCGTCAATGTACGTGATCGCGGAATTGCACGCCGCCGTCGACATGAAGCCCGGATCGTAGGTGAACTTGCCGGTCTGGCCGTACAGCTTGCGGATGTCGATTACGTCCGGGCCCAGGGTACCCTTGTAAATCGGCATTTCGACGCTCGGCGAGTTGTCGCTGAACGATAGCGTGGCTTTAACATCTGACGGGGTCATAGCACATCCTCAATCGAAGTATGGAAACAGGTTTTCGATAATTCGCACGACAATTGCACAACCGCGTGACTGGCTCAGGCTGAGCGCAGCATCTCCAGCACGCGAGTCATATCCGGCGAGGCCAGTTCGCCATCCGGTTCCTTGCGTGCCAGCAGCAAGTCCATCAGGTCGTTGTCGCTCAGTTCCAGCAGTTGCGTCAGCACGCCGACGTCCGTGTCACTGAGGTCATGCTCATATCGGCTGAAAAAACGTTCGAAGATCAGATCGTTTTCCAGCAGACCGCGCCGCGCCCGCCACCTAAGGCGTGCACGACGTAGAGGGTCGGACTGATGCCCGGAGTCATTCATGACACAGTCCCTATCAGACAGCGCGGCGCACCATCAATTCCTTGATCTTGCCGATTGCCTTCGTGGGGTTCAGTCCCTTCGGGCACACATCCACGCAATTCATGATCGTGTGGCAACGGAACAGACGGTACGGATCTTCCAGGTTGTCCAGACGTTCACCCGTCGCTTCGTCGCGGCTGTCCGCAATGAAACGATAGGCTTGCAGCAAGCCCGCCGGACCCACGAACTTGTCCGGATTCCACCAAAAGCTCGGGCACGAGGTGGAGCAACTGGCGCACAGAATGCACTCGTACAAGCCATCGAGCTCGTCGCGTTCTTCGGGCGTCTGCAAACGCTCCTTTTCCGGCGGCGGCGTGTCGTTGATCAGGTACGGCTTGATCGAATGATACTGGTTGAAAAACTGCGTGAAGTCGCAGATCAGGTCACGCACGACCGGCAGACCCGGCAGCGGACGCAGCACGATCTTCTGCGGCAGGTCGTTCATGTTCTGCAGGCAGGCCAAGCCATTCTTGCCGTTGATGTTCATGGCGTCCGAACCGCACACGCCTTCTCGACACGAACGGCGGAACGACAGGGTTTCATCGACAGATTTCAGCTTCAGCAGCGCGTCCAGCAACATGCGCTCGTGCGAGTCGATTTCGATCTCGTACGTCTGCATGC
This sequence comes from Burkholderia sp. PAMC 28687, assembly GCF_001577465.1. NCBI lineage: Bacteria > Pseudomonadati > Pseudomonadota > Betaproteobacteria > Burkholderiales > Burkholderiaceae > Burkholderia > Burkholderia sp. PAMC 28687. The sequence continues at coordinate 15,429 of NZ_CP014507.1, read as the reverse complement.
GGGGCGCCGCATCCTTGTCCGGATCGTAGCGGTAGATTTCAAAAGTACGCTTTGCCATTTCGATTCCTTTGCCTTAGAAGGTCCGCGCTTTGGGCGGCACCGATTCGACCGTCAGCGGCGTCATGTGCACCGGCTTGTAGTCGAGCTTGTCGCCTTCGCTGAACCACAGCGTGTGCTTCATCCAGTTGTCGTCGTCGCGCGTTTCGAAGTTGCTGTGCGCATGCGCACCGCGGCTTTCCTTGCGCGCTTCCGCTGAAATCATGGTGGCGCGCGCCACTTCGATCAGGTTCGCGAGTTCGAGCGCTTCGACCTTCGCCGTGTTGAAGACCTTCGACTTGTCCTTCAGGTGCACGTGCTTCACGCGCTCGGACAGTTCCTTGATCTTGCCCACGCCTTCTTCCAGCAGCGCGGACGTGCGGAACACACCAGCGTGTGCCTGCATGGTCGCGCGGATATCGTTCGCGATGGCCTGCGTGTATTCGCCCGACGACGAGTTTTCCAGCACGGCGAGGCGTTCAAGTGCTGCGTCGGCTGCATCGGCCGGAAGGGGCTTGTGCTCCTTCATTTCCTTCGCGTGCTTGATGATGTGGTTGCCGGCCGCACGGCCGAACACCACGAGGTCGAGCAGCGAGTTCGTGCCGAGACGGTTCGCGCCGTGCACCGACACACACGAGCATTCGCCGACAGCGTAGAAGCCGTTGACCGGTTCTTCGTAGCCGCCCTTGAGCGTTCCGACCACCTGGCCGTGAATGTTCGTCGGAATGCCGCCCATCTGGTAATGGATGGTCGGAACAACCGGAATCGGTTCCTTGATGCAATCGACGTTCGCGAACTTCATCGCGATTTCGCGGATCGACGGGAGACGCTTCATGATGGTCTCGGCGCCGATGTGCGAAAGGTCAAGCAACACGTGATCCTTGTTCGGACCCACGCCGCGGCCTTCCTTGATTTCCTGGTCCATTGAACGCGATACGAAGTCACGCGGCGCCAGATCCTTCAGCGTCGGTGCGTAGCGTTCCATGAAGCGTTCGCCGTCCGAGTTGCGCAGGATGCCGCCTTCGCCGCGCACGCCTTCGGTGATCAGCACGCCCGCGCCGGCCACGCCGGTCGGATGAAATTGCCAGAATTCCATGTCCTGCAAGGCGATGCCCGAACGCGCGGCCATGCCGAGTCCGTCGCCGGTATTGATGAACGCATTGGTCGATGCCGCGAAGATCCGGCCCGCGCCGCCCGTTGCGAACAACGTGGTCTTGCCTTCGAGGATGTGGACGTCGCCCGTTTCCATTTCCAGCGCGGTCACGCCGAGCACGTCGCCGTCGGCGTCGCGGATCAGATCCAGCGCCATCCATTCAACGAAGAAGTGCGTCTTGGCCGCGACGTTCTGCTGATACAGCGTGTGCAGCAACGCGTGGCCGGTACGGTCGGCCGCGGCGCATGCGCGCTGAACCGGCTTCTCGCCATAGTTGGCCGTGTGGCCGCCGAACGGACGCTGGTAGATCGTGCCGTCGGCGTTGCGGTCGAACGGCATGCCCATGTGTTCAAGTTCGTAGACAGCACCGGGGGCTTCGCGGCACATGAATTCGATCGCATCCTGGTCGCCGAGCCAGTCGGAGCCCTTGATGGTGTCGTAGAAGTGATAATGCCAGTTGTCTTCGCTCATGTTGCCGAGCGACGCGCCAATCCCGCCTTGCGCGGCCACGGTATGCGAACGCGTGGGGAATACCTTGGACAGCACCGCGACCGACAAACCCGCACGAGCGAGTTGCAGCGAAGCGCGCATGCCGGAACCACCTGCACCCACGATCACGACGTCGAAACGGCGACGCGGCAGGGACGTTTTAATTGCAGCCATTCTTTACACTCTCCAGAGAATCTGTGCCGCGTAGCCGATACAACCGACCAGCCAGAGGATCGTCGCCACTTGCAGGAGCAGACGCAAGCCGACCGGCTTCACGTAGTCCATCCAGATGTCCCGAATGCCGACCCACGCGTGATAGAAGAGCGAGAGCAGGGCTACGAAGGTTGCAAGCTTCATCCATTGCATGGCGAAGATCGACGCCCAGCCGTCATACGAAAAATCGCGTGCACCGAAAAACCAGAACAGCAGCACCAGCGTGTACAAAGCCATGACAACGGCGGTAATGCGCTGCGCGAGCCAGTCACGCAGACCGTAATGCGCGCCCACTACAAGGCGCTTGGGACCGATTCGGTTGTTGTTATTCGCGGCCATTGTCAGAAGGCTCCGAAGAGTTTAAGCGCAACGACGATTGTCAGCAGGGTCGACACCGTCAGTACCACGATGGACGTCTGCTTGCCGCCTTCCTTGCTTACTGCACGGTGCGTATCGAGGAGGAGGAAACGGATGCCGGCGCAGAAGTGGAACAGGAAGGACCACGACAGCACGAGCACGACGAGCTTGACGAGAGGATTGGCGAGAAAGCCCTTGAATGCATCGAAACTGATTTCCGATGTCAGGCTTTGGTCCAGCAGATAAAGCAGAAACGGCAGCGCTACGAATAGAAGCAGACCACTGATGCGGTGCAGAATCGAAACCTTCCCCGCTAGTGGCAAGCGGTAGGTTGCGAGCTGAGCAAGTCCGATGTTCCGGTACTCAGGCCTTGGTTTTTTTACAGCTTCAGCCATGCTAGACCCCAACTTTGTTATCACACTAGTCCGCGATTTTAGCGCCTTTTCATATCGCGCTGCAGCGAAATGCCTCACAAGAAGCTATTGCTAATCGCGTGAGAAAGGCTTTTATGTCGACCCTCGAGGTTCGTCATCAAGCCGTCCACGTTCTGTTTCAACTCAAATCGTTTTGATAGTAATAGCCGTTCGTGACATACCAGCCGCGCCGGACTTCTACCGGCCGGTCGCCGTAGGTATAGGACACACGCTCGACGGATAAAAGCGGTGACCCCTCGCTTACTCCCAGCAATTCTCCGACCGCGACGTCAGCGCCGACCGCTCTTATTTTTTCCGATGCCCGGATCATGCGCGTACCGAACTCGGTTTCAAACATGGCGTAAAGCGGGCCTTTGTAGTCTGCGAGCCGCTCCGCCGTCAGGCCGCGGAATACCGCGCCAGGCAGCCAGATTTCATCGAATACGGTGGTTTCGCCGTCGAATTGCAGCAGACGCTTGATGCACACCACCGGATCGGAAGGCTTCAAGTCGAGCTGGCGGGCAATTTCGGCGGGTGCGCGCACGCGGCGGCACTCCAGCAAACGGCTGACGTGGGGGTGGACATCGCCATCTTCAGGCAGCAACCGTAGAAAGCGGAACTGTACGCGATCTTCGTTGTGCGTCGCAACAAATGTGCCTTTCCCCTGGCGCCTTACAAGAAGATTGTCGGCTGCGAGTTCATCGATGGCCTTGCGCACCGTGCCCTGACTCACCTTGTAACGGGCGGCAAGCTCGACTTCGCTGGGGATGATTTCGCCGGGCTTCCATTCGCCCGATTCCAGCCCTTGCGTGATGAGGGCCTTGATTTGCTGGTACAGCGGGCTGAACGTCGGCGACGAAGCGGGCGCGGCGTCAGTCGCACCGGGCGTGCCGGAAGGGTTCGTCGTGCTCGCTGGATTCGAATTCATCCGCGCATTTCATCATAAAGGCCCGAGCCGCGTCCAGCGGTTTCCCGGTCATTCCTATGTCTTATATAAGACATATGATATGGTTGACTTTGCATCATTCGAATTCTACACTCCTTGGCGAGCAAGGGTTTGCGGGGTGGCGCACGCGTCATTCGGTGCATCCGGCCCGTTGGTCAGCAGGGCGCGTTTCGCATGGGCTTCTCATGATCCGCGTCGGGTTCGCGCCAATATGCCTCTCGCTCATCGCTTCAAGCCGAACGGCTTTCGTGTTCGCTTGGCCGCTGCCAGTGCCCCGCTCTTGCAACGCCCGCGCCCGACGGAAAACGCGACGCCCGGAGCGTTGGGTGGCGCCGAAGAAGCTTGACTCTGCGCAAACTCCCGCTTGCAAGACCCGATTTCCAGCATGTGGAGCGGGCTGCGATTGCCGGCATGCTACGGACGGTCAGTGACAATCCCGCTTCAGGCGCGTTGCCATTGGCTTTTCAGGGCTGCCCGCGCAGTTCGGATCACTTGCTTCATCAACGCTTCGCGTAACGCGCCTAAAATGGCGTTTTCCCCTAGCGTTTCACGCACCGTTCAGGAGTGTCTCAATGGCTAAGTCCGCAAAGCGCGTTGCCGTCACCGGCGCCGCAGGTCAAATCGGTTACTCGCTGCTGTTCCGCATCGCCAATGGCGATCTGCTTGGCAAGGACCAGCCGGTCATCCTTCAGTTGCTCGACCTGCCGCAGGCGCAAGGCGCCGTCAAGGGCGTAGTCATGGAACTGGAAGACTGCGCATTCCCGCTGCTGGCCGGCGTGGTCGTCACGGCCGACCCGAAGGTCGCGTTCAAGGACGCAGACGTGGCGTTGCTGGTCGGCGCACGTCCCCGTTCGAAGGGCATGGAGCGTAAAGACCTGCTGTCCGCCAATGCAGAAATCTTCACGGTGCAAGGCAAGGCGCTCAACGACGTGGCAAGCCGCGACGTGAAGGTGCTGGTTGTCGGCAACCCGGCGAACACGAACGCGTACATCGCCATGAAATCGGCGCCGGACCTGCCGAAGAAGAATTTCACGGCAATGCTGCGCCTGGACCACAACCGTGCGCTGTCGCAACTGGCATCGAAGTCGGGCAAGCCGGTCGCTGCCATCGAAAAGCTGGCCGTGTGGGGCAATCACTCGCCGACCATGTATCCGGATTTCCGCTTCGCCACGGTCGAAGGCGAGTCGCTGACCAAGTTGATCAACGACGACGAATGGAACCGCAACACCTTCATCCCGACGGTCGGCAAGCGCGGCGCCGCGATCATCGAAGCGCGTGGTCTGTCGTCGGCAGCATCGGCTGCCAATGCGGCAATCGACCACGTGCGTGACTGGGTGCTCGGCACGAACGGCAAGTGGGTCACCATGGGCATTCCGTCGGACGGTTCGTACGAAATCCCGGAAGACATCATCTATGGTGTGCCGGTGACGTGCGAAAACGGCGAATACAAGCGTGTCGAAGGCCTGGAAATCGATGCGTTCTCGCGCGAGAAGATGACTGGCACGCTGAACGAATTGCTTGAAGAGCGCGACGGTGTTGCGCATCTGCTGGGCAAGTAAGCAGGCTGATGTAGTCACGCGAGCGCCGTTGTACGCGGGCGCTCGCGGCTGATTCGAGTGCGTTTGGGCAAGCTCTGCACACAACCGAACGTATTCGAATCCGCAGTTCCCACCCTCTCTAAAGCAAACCCGACGCCGACGATGCGCGCTCTCACCCCCGCCGAAGTGCTGTTTGAAGGTGATGTGCCCCCTGCTGTGATGCCCCCGTGCGATCACTATGCTGGAAGTGAGAAGCTGATCCGGAAATCGCTCGCATTGCAGGCGCAACTCGGCCCGGTGTTTGATATCACGCTGGATTGCGAAGACGGTGCCCAGGTCGGCCAGGAAGCAACGCACGCGGAGCTGGTGGCATCGTTTCTGGGCAGCGAAGATGATCGCTTCGGCCGCGTCGGCGTACGGATACACGACTTCGAAAATCGCGCGTGGCGTGACGATGTCCGCATCATCCTGCGCGCCGCCAAAAAGGCGCCTGCCTACATCACGCTTCCGAAGATCCGCAGCGTGTTCGATGCCGCGGAGATGGTCGCGTTTATCGAAGCATCGCGGTGTGAGTTCGGAATCCAGCACGCCATCCCGTGCCAATTGCTGATCGAAACCCATGGCGCGCTGGCCGAGGTGTTCGACCTCGCTGCCCTGCCCGGCGTGGAAGCGCTGAGTTTTGGATTGATGGATTTTGTGTCGGCGCATAACGGCGCAATTCCCGATACCGCCATGGGCTCTCCCGGCCAGTTCGATCACCCGCTCGTGCGGCGCGCGAAGCTCGAGATCGCGGCGGCTTGCCACGCGCACGGGAAAGTGGCGTCGCATAACGTCTGCACCGAAGTGCGCGACATGAGCGTGGTCGCAAACGATGCCCGGCGCGCCCGCAACGAGTTCGGCTACACGCGCATGTGGAGCATTCACCCGGACCAGATCAAGCCGATCGTCGATGCCTTCCTGCCGCGCAGCGATGAAATCTCTACAGCGACGGAGATCCTGCTCGCCGCGCAGAACGCTCAGTGGGGCCCGACGCGGTATCAGGATACGCTGCACGATCGCGCGAGTTATCGATATTACTGGTCAGTGCTGCGACGCGCGAAAGCGTCGGCGCAGGAAATTCCCGAAAGCGCGAAGACGCTTTTTTCACAGGACGAAGTAGCTTGACCTACCTATCAGGAGACTGGGTCGAATGAGCGATACCTTGACGAAAGAAGCACCCGCCGCCAGCGGGTTCAAGCCCAAGAAATCTGTCGCGCTTTCGGGCGTGACGGCGGGCAATACCGCGCTCTGCACCGTCGGCAAGACGGGTAACGATCTGCATTATCGTGGCTATGACATTCTGGATATTGCAGGAACCTCGGAGTTCGAGGAGATCGCGTATCTGCTCGTGCACGGCAAATTGCCGAACGCCGCCGAACTCAAGGCGTACAAGATGAAGCTCAAGGCGCTGCGTGGTCTGCCCGCGAACCTGAAGGCCGCGCTGGAATGGATTCCCGCTTCCGCTCATCCCATGGACGTCATGCGTACCGGCGTCTCCGTGCTCGGCACCTTGTTGCCCGAGAAGGACGATCACAACGTCGCGGGCGCAAAGGATATCGCCGACCGCCTGATGGCATCGCTGGGATCGATTCTGCTGTACTGGTACCACTATTCGCATAACGGCCGGCGCATCGAGACCGAGACCGATGACGATTCCATCGGCGGGCATTTCCTGCATTTGCTGCATGGCGTCGAGCCATCGAAATCATGGGTCGATGCGATGCATGCATCGCTCATTCTGTACGCCGAGCACGAATTCAACGCATCGACGTTCACCTGCCGCGTGATCGCGGGCACGGGATCGGACATGTATTCGGCGATAACCGGCGGTATCGGCGCATTGCGCGGCCCAAAACATGGCGGCGCAAATGAAGTCGCGTTCGAGATCCAGAGCCGCTATCAGACGCCCGACGAAGCAGAAGCGGACATTCGTCGCCGCGTGGAAGCGAAGGAAGTCGTGATCGGCTTCGGTCATCCGGTGTACACGATCTCCGATCCGCGCAACAAGGTGATCAAGGACATATCGAAGAAACTGTCGAAGGAAGCCGGCGACACGAAAATGTACGACATCGCCGAGCGCCTCGAAACGACGATGTGGGACGCAAAGAAGATGTTCCCGAACCTGGACTGGTTCAGCGCGGTGTCGTATCACGCCATGGGCGTGCCCACCGCCATGTTCACGCCGCTGTTCGTGATCGCGCGCACGTCGGGCTGGAGCGCGCACATCATCGAACAACGTATCGACAACAAGATCATTCGCCCGAGCGCAAATTACACGGGACCCGAAAATCTGAAGTTCCAATCACTAAATAAGCGAAAATAGCGCGCTGCGTGTGCCGGATGGTCCAACCGGCGTGCGTGCTTTCGCAAAACGGGCCAATGCGGCGCACCATTTCACATCGAAATATCTTGCCGATAAAGACCCGGGTTGAACATTTAAACGAAATCTAGAAAGGCTGTCATTGATGAACAAACTCCTGATCGCTGCCGTTGTCGGCGCCCTGTCCATGTCGGGCATGCTTGCCACCACGAGCGCGCTGGCCGCGGATGCATCCACCGCACCCGCAAAAACCACGGCTAAGAAAGCAGTAGCCAAACGCCCGGCGCCGGCACGCCGCCTGATCAAGCGTAAACCCGCAACCGAAGCCAAATTGGCAGCAAAGGTTGACCCGGTTCCGGATGGCGCAACCAAATGGTCGTGTAACGAAGGCCTGGCTTTCTACCTGAAAGGCGACATGAAACGCGACCAGATCGTCACCGTGAACTGGGCGAAAAAGGATTACCAACTGCCGCGTCAAGCCACGACCACGGGCGCTGACCGTTTTCATGATTCCGCCACCGGCCTCGACCTGGTCGTGATCCCGACCAAGGCCATGCTGTTCTCCGACAAGGACGAAGCGCGTCTCGCCGACGAATGCAAGACGGCTGAAATGGCGGCAACCGGCGCTCCGGCGCCTACGCAAGCAAACGAGCTGATCAAGAACGTCAAGTAAGTTTTCACAGGGATTTTCGATGTCCGCACCGATTTCAAACGTCCGGCCCGAGCCGGATCGCGTACTGGTCGACATAGTCGACTACGTTCTCAACTACAAGATCGACAGCGACATTGCGCTCGACACCGCGCGCAATTGCCTGATCGATACCCTCGGTTGCGGACTCGAAGCCCTCACCTATCCCGCTTGCACCAAGCTGATGGGACCCATCGTGCCCGGCACGATCGTCCCCAACGGCGCCAAGGTGCCGGGTACATCGTTCCAGCTCGACCCGGTTCAGGCCGCGTTCAACATTGGCGCGATGATCCGCTGGCTCGACTTCAACGACACATGGCTTGCAGCAGAATGGGGGCATCCGTCGGATAACCTCGGCGGCATTCTTGCCACAGCTGACTGGCTCTCGCGCAACGCTGTCGCCACCGGCAAAAAGCCGCTGACGATGAAAGACGTCCTGATCGGCATGATCAAGGCGCACGAAATTCAAGGTTGTATCGCGCTGGAAAACTCGTTCAACAAGGTCGGGCTCGATCACGTGTTGCTGGTCAAGCTGGCATCGACGGCGGTGGTCGGCCAGTTGATCGGCTTGACGCGCGATGAGCTGATCAACGCAGTCTCATTGGCTTTCGTCGATGGCCATTCGCTGCGCACCTATCGTCACGCGCCGAATACCGGTTCGCGCAAATCATGGGCCGCCGGCGATGCGACCTCCCGCGCCGTGCGTCTCGCGTTGATCGCGAAGACGGGCGAGATGGGTTATCCGTCGGTTCTGACCGCCAAGACGTGGGGCTTTTACGATGTCCTGTTCAAGGGCAACGAATTCAAGTTCCAGCGTCCATACGGTTCTTACGTGATGGAGAACGTGCTCTTCAAGATCTCGTTCCCGGCCGAATTCCACTCGCAGACCGCGGTGGAAGCGGCAATGACGTTAAACACGAAACTCGCTGAAGCCGGCAAGAAAGTCGAAGACATCAGGAAGATCACGATCCGCACGCACGAAGCGGCGATTCGGATCATCGATAAAAAAGGTCCGCTCGATAACCCCGCCGACCGCGATCACTGCATCCAGTACATGGTGGCCGTGCCGCTGATCTACGGCCGGTTGACGGCATCGGATTACGAAGATTCGATTGCAAAGGATCCGCGTATCGATACCTTGCGCGCGAAGATCGAATGCGTGGAAGACCCGCAATTCACGAAGGATTATTTCGATCCCGAGAAGCGTTCGATCGCCAACGCGCTGAGCGTCGAATTCAATGACGGCAGCACCTTCGACGAGCTGGTCGTCGAATACCCGATCGGACACAAGCGCCGCCGCGAAGACGGCATTCCTCTCCTGGTCGAGAAGTTCAGGACCAACCTCGCACGGCGTTTTCCGGCGAAGCAGCAAGAGGCGATCATTGCGGCATCGCTGGACCAGGCAACGCTTGAGGCAATGCCGGTCAATGAATATGTTGATCTGTACGTGATTTAGTCAGCATCCGTGACACGTTCTTTAGATTGAAAGTACTGAAGGTGTTTCCTCGTTTAAACCCAGGAAAAAAAACATGGCCCACAATCTCCATAAAACGCTCAAGGAATTCGACAGTGGTTCCGGCAAAGGCAAGTACTACTCGTTGCCTGCGCTCGGCAAGGCGCTGAACATCAAGATCGAACGTCTGCCGGTATCGATTCGCATTGTGCTGGAATCGGTCCTGCGCAATTACGACGGCAAGAAGATCGGCGAAGAACACATCAAGCAACTGGCGAACTGGAAGCCGGTCGCGGATCGGACCGATGAAATCCCGTTCGTGGTCTCGCGCGTCGTGCTGCAGGACTTTACCGGCGTGCCGCTGCTCGCCGATATCGCTGCAATGCGTGGCGTGGCGCAACGTGCAGGCAAGGACCCGAAGGCTATCGAGCCGCTCGTGCCGGTCGATCTGGTGGTCGATCACTCGGTGCAGATCGATTACTTCCGTCAGAAAGACGCGCTCGACCTGAACATGAAACTGGAATTTCAGCGCAATAACGAGCGTTATCAGTTCATGAAGTGGGGCATGCAAGCCTTCGATACGTTCAAGGTCGTGCCCCCGGGCGTCGGCATTGTTCACCAGGTGAACCTGGAATATCTCGCTCGCGGCGTGCACAAGAAGACGCTGGAAGGCGACACCGTGTATTACCCGGATACGCTCGTCGGCACGGACAGCCACACGACCATGATCAATGGTATCGGCGTGGTGGGCTGGGGCGTGGGCGGTATTGAAGCTGAAGCCGGCATGCTCGGTCAGCCGGTGTACTTCCTGACGCCGGACGTGGTGGGCGTCGAGCTGAAAGGCAAGATTCGCGAAGGCGTGACGGCAACCGACCTCGTGCTGACCGTCACGGAAATGCTGCGTAAAGAGAAGGTCGTCGGCAAGTTCGTCGAGTTCTTTGGCGAAGGCACGGCGTCGCTGTCGCTGCCGGACCGCGCGACCATCGGCAACATGGCACCGGAATACGGCGCGACCATGGGCTTTTTCCCCGTCGATGAAAAGACCATCGACTACTTCAAGGGAACGGGCCGTACCGACGCTGAAATCTCTGCGTTCGAATCGTATTTCAAGGCGCAGAACCTGTTCGGCGTGCCCAAGGCCGGCGAGATCGACTACACGAAGACGCTGACGCTCGACCTCGGCACGGTTGCGCCGTCGCTGGCGGGTCCGAAGCGTCCGCAGGACCGCATCGAAATCACGAACGTGAAGTCGAACTTCACCGAGCTGTTCTCGAAGGCTGTGAGCGACAACGGTTTCGGCAAGAAAGCTGCGGACCTGAACACGCAATATACGACGACGAACAACGTTAACGTGAAGAACGGCGACATCCTGATTGCCGCCATCACGTCATGCACGAACACGTCGAATCCAAGCGTTTTGCTGGCTGCCGGTTTGCTCGCGAAGAAGGCTGTCGAAGCCGGTTTGACCGTCGCACCGCACATCAAGACGTCGCTGGCTCCGGGATCGCGGATCGTCACGGAATACCTGACGAAGACGAACCTGCTGACGTATCTCGACCAGCTCGGTTTTACGCTGGCCGCCTACGGCTGCACGACGTGTATCGGTAACGCGGGTGACCTGACGCCTGAACTGAACGACGCCATCACGAAGAACGACATCGTGGCCGCCGCTGTGCTGTCCGGCAACCGCAACTTCGAAGCACGTATTCACCCGAACATCCGCGCGAACTTCCTGGCATCGCCGCCGCTGGTCGTGGCTTACGCCATCGCCGGCAACATGACGGTCGACCTGATGACGGAACCGGTCGGCAAGGGCAAGGACGGCAAGGACATTTTCCTCGGCGACATCTGGCCGACGAGCGAAGAAGTCAATGCGCTGCTGAAGTACGCGCTCGACGCCGATGCGTTCCGCAAGAACTACGCGGAACTCACGAAGACCGGCGATCTGTGGAGCAAGATCGAAGGCGAAGCGGGTCAGGTTTATGACTGGCCGAAGTCGACGTACATTGCTGAGCCGCCGTTCTTCGGCAAGGACTTCTCGATGACCCCGGCCGACAGCATTCCGGCCGTCAAGGGTGCGCGTCCGCTGGGCATCTTCGGTGACTCGGTCACGACCGACCACATCAGCCCGGCCGGTTCGATCAAGGAAAGCTCGCCCGCAGGCGTGTGGCTGAAGGCGAACGGCGTGCAGAAGGCCGACTTCAACAGCTACGGCTCGCGCCGCGGCAACCACGACGTCATGATGCGCGGCACCTTTGCCAACGTGCGGATCAAGAACCTGATGATCCCGCTGAAGGCCGACGGTTCGCGCGTGGAAGGCGGTCTGACGATATTCCAGCCGAGCGGCGAAGAACTGTCGATCTATGACGCAGCGATGAAGTACATCGAAGCAGGCACACCGACCATCGTGTTCGCGGGTGAAGAGTACGGCACGGGTTCGTCGCGTGACTGGGCTGCGAAGGGCACGCAATTGCTCGGCGTGAAGCTGGTCGTGGCGCGCAGCTTCGAGCGGATTCATCGTTCGAACCTGGTTGGCATGGGCGTGTTGCCGCTGCAATTCAAGGGCTCGGACAGCGTCCAGTCGCTGAACATCACCGGCGAAGAAACGTTCGACCTGGAAGGCCTCTCGTCCGATATCAAGCCGCAACAGGAAGTGACGCTCGTGATCCATCGCAAGGATGGCAGCGAGCAGCGCGTGACGGTGCTGCTGCGTATCGATACGCCGATCGAAGTCGATTACTACAAGCACGGCGGGATCTTGCCCTTCGTGTTGCGGTCATTATTGGCTGCTTGAGGTATTAGTTTTTGCAGGTGACCGCGCCCTTTTGAGATCAGGGCGCGGGAACATTGGACCCGGCTTTGGCCGGGTTTTTTTTCGCTTGCTTGTTCGTCGGTAAGCCACAGTGATTGTGCAATGCAAAGCTGTTCAGCATAACAAGAAACTTGCTTAGTGATATCATTGCTATCACTAAATTTGGAGGCTACAATGGCCAGTCTTCTTGTACGAGGAATAGACGACGAAGTAGTCCAAAGCCTGCGGGAACAAGCTGCGGCACATGGGCGCAGCGCGGAAGCGGAACATCGGATCATTCTGGTCGCAGCATTGGGCCGTCCGAAGCGACGCAGTTTCGCTGAAGTATTGGCTAGCATGCCAAACGTCGGCGAAGACTCCGATTTTGAAAGAGTACAAAGCACGAGCGGGGCGCCGGGTGTATTTGATTGATACGAATGTGATAAGCGAGATGCGCAAAGGGCTTCGTGCGGATCAAGGTGTCAGAAGCTTCTTCGAGCTCGCAGAGAGCGAGGGCCACGGCCTGCACATCTCCGTCATAACCGTAGGCGAACTGCGACGGGGACTTGATTCTATTCGCCATCGCGGCGATGAAGAACAGGCGCGATCACTTGAAACGTGGATGAGCGAGGTGCTTAGCGGGTCCGCCTTGAATGTTTTAAGTATTGGCTCGGACGTCGCGCAACTCTGGGGACGACTTAGCGTTCCAAATCCAGAAAATGAGTTGGATAAGCTGATCGCGGCCACGGCAATCATCCACAATTTGACAGTCGCTACACGCAACGTGAAGCACTTTGCCTCGACTGGCGTTCGAACCCACAACCCGTTCGAATAGACGCTCCTAACAAAAAAGCGACGCAACCGGTCGGTCACGTCGCTAATTTCAATCAAAGCCGCGATTGCATCAACGCGCCTCGCTCACAAACTTCGTAACGAGATACGCTTCCATCGCTTCGCTGCCGCCTTCCGAGCCGTAGCCCGATTCCTTCACGCCACCGAACGGCGTTTCCGGAATACCCAGCCCGTGGTGATTGATCGACACCATGCCGCTTTCGATATCCTCACCCACCGACGCCGATGTCGCGCTCGAACGCGTATAAGCGTAAGCCGCGAGACCAAACGGCAGGCGATTGGCTTCCGTGATGGCTTCGTCGTAGGACTTGAACGTGGAGATCGGCGCGATCGGGCCAAACGGCTCTTCCGTCATGATACGAGCCGAGAGCGGCACATTGGCCAGCACCGTCGGTGCAAAGAAGAACCCTTCACGTCCGATGCGCTCACCGCCTGTCAGCACCTTGGCGCCGTGCTCGACGGCATCGGCGACAAGGCGTTCCATCGCCTGCAGGCGGCGGCCGTTGGCTAGTGCGCCCATCTGCACGCCCTCTTCCAGCCCATTGCCGACCTTCAGCTTCTTGGTAGCCGCGACGAAATGCTCGGTGAATTCCTCATAAGCCGACTCTTCGACGATAAACCGCGTCGGCGAAATGCAGACCTGGCCGGCGTTGCGGAACTTGGCGCCAGCCAGCAGCTTGGCGGCGCGCGGGATGTCGGCGTCGGCGAAAACGAGTGCCGGCGCGTGGCCACCCAGTTCCATCGTGGCGCGCTTCATGTGCTCGCCGGCCATCGCCGCCAGTAACTTGCCCACCGGCGTCGAGCCCGTGAACGAGATCTTGCGGATCAGCGGATGCGCAATCAGGAACTTGGAGACATCGGCGGGAACGCCAAACACGAGGTTCAGCACGCCGGCGGGCAAGCCCGCATCCACGTAAGCCTGAACCAGCGCCGCGCAGCTTGCCGGCGTTTCTTCCGGTCCTTTCAGCACGACCGAGCATCCTGCAGCCAGCGCGGCCGACACCTTGCGCACCGCTTGGTTGATCGGGAAATTCCACGGCGTAAACGCGGCGACCGGGCCGACCGGCTCACGCGTGACGATCTGGCGCACATTTTCCGCGCGGGCCGGGATCACGCGGCCGTACGTGCGGCGCGCTTCCTCGGCGAACCAGTCGATGGTATCCGCTGCGCCCAGCACCTCGATGCGCGCTTCGACCAGCGGCTTGCCCTGTTCCATGGTCATGATGGCGGCAACTTCTTCCGCGCGATCACGCAGATTTTGTGCGGCACGGCGCATCAGCTTGCTGCGTTCGAACGCCGATACCTTGCGCCACGCCTTGAAGCCGCGGCCGGCGGCCTCGGCGGCTTCCGCGAGCTGCTGCTCGCCGGCCAGCGCCAGGCGGCCGATTTCCCCTTCCGTTGCCGGATTGACGACAGCCGTGTCGCGAGCGCCTGCGCGCCATGCGCCATCGATATACAACTGCGTGCTCGGATATTGGGTGTTTTGGCTCATGCGTGGCTCCTGATTGAGTGTGATCGATGAAACCGGTGACAATGCGCGCCAGCGATGAAAGCGGCGCGATACTGAACCATCAATGGTAACGCGACCAGCCCGATGTTGCAGGCGACCGGATTTATCAGGGATGAATGCGTACAAGGAAAATGCGCACGGTCAGCCATAATTCAAGCGTCCAATCCGGTATCGCTCCATGCCCTTAGCCGCCTTTCAAGACTTACGACGTATTACTTTCAAACCCGGTGGTGCAGAAACGCGGCGCTTTGCGCGAACGCTGATCGCTTGCTTGCTCAGTTACGGCGCGGCCAAACTCGCAACCCTGCCCGAGCTTTACTGGGCGATCATCACTTCGCTGATCGTGGTTACGCAGCCGAGCCTCAACCAGGCGCTGACGACGGGACGCGACCAGATTATCGGCGCGGTGATCGGCGCAATCCTCGGCGTGCTCGGATTGCTTGCCATCGTTCGCGGGACGCATCCGCTGATGGTGTTTGCCATTGAACTCGTGCCGCTTGCGGCGCTTGCCGCGTGGCGTCCGACCTTGCGGCTTGCGTGTGTCACGCTGGTCATCGTGGTGCTGATTCCGGCGAGCGGGGTCGGATCGCCGTTTTCAAGACCGATCGATCGCGTGCTGGAGATCTTGATT